>NZ_LMOA01000005.1:0-133341 GCF_001423155.1 Pseudomonas sp. Leaf127
ACACCGCAAGCACCCACACGAATTGCTTGATTCAATTGTTAAAGAGCGGTTGGTTGAGCTGTTCGCTTCAACCGAGGCGCGCATTCTACAGCGCCTGTGTAACATGTCAAGTGATTATTTTCGGAAGTTTTCAGATTTTCTCTTTCAACTTCAACCACTTGCGCTTCAGATCTCTCGTCAGCGGGAGGCGAATAATACAGTATTCAAAACCTCCGTCAACCCCCATCCCAAACTTTCTTCAGAAGCAGGCTGTTCTTTATATAGGATGCGCTCACGCAGCCTCTACCGATTACTTGTCACGTTGTAGGAAGCGTCTGATTCCGTAGCGCTTGCTTGTGGCGCCCCTCAAGCATGACTAAGGTTTTTCACCGGCGCAGCACCTGATAAAACCAGACATCGCCCCCTCTGGCCGACGGTGCAAACGGCCTTGATCCCGACAAAGAGGACACCGCATGATCCTGCCGCCCCAAGACACGCCCCGCCTGAGTAACCTTTTTGATCCAGACGAGATCATGGTCAGCCCAGGCCTGAACTTCAGGGAGGCATTGATAAAGGCCTCCAGGCACCTTAACCGGGCAGCCATCAATGCCTATAAAGTGGCCAATCCTTACTCCATAACCGGACCACGTCCATCGGGTCGCCTGGTGGCGCATCAGTTGGATACGGCTCACGCGCTGATAGAGGCCTCCATCATCAGGCTGACCACACTGAAAAACTCGGCCAACGACGCTTGAGAACCCGCAGACATGCGCCTGTGCCTACGCCCGACAAGACCCTGTCGCAGAGTTTCAGATGGTTCATGATTACCTGAGAAGGATTGCCGAGGTGCACCTTTATGCCTTTCTTGTGCATGGCCCTCAGCAGAATGGCCTGCTCCAGCACCCGGCGCGCAGGTGAATAGACCGTAAAGCTGCCAAAGGAATTGCGACAGGGCCTTTAATTCAACAAGTCGCCAGATTCGATCAACGGCTGCTGCCAGAAATCACGCATGGCTTCACGGGCACCGAACTGCAGCAGGTCAGACAGGTGACACGGCATGGGCACGCATTCGGGGGCACTCACGCATCAAGGGCAGCTCAGGTGCAAGTGTACGCAGCCTGTCCAACGCTACGTAACCAAGCCGTGGATGAGGCTGCAGAAGAATCGTTTTCATGAGTCAGATAACGTATTTATCATCGAGAACACCCGGCACTTTCACAACCACAGTAACGGCATCGGACAGCGCCTTAAAGGCGGTGATGTCACCGGGTTCAAGGACGACGATATCGCCAGCACTCCAGATGTGGCCACGCATGCTGACGCTACCCGAGAGCAGTACCGTTATTTCAGTGGCGACTCTGTGATAGTAAGCGGCCTTTTCATCGCCTGCCTTGTAATGCTTGATCCCGACCTCGCAAGCCGGCGTATTGAATGCAGCAGGCTCAAAATCACCAATGAACCAACCTTTGACCATATCCTTGAGCTGTGCTTGTTTCATCGCATGTTCCCTGTGTCGAATGCTTGAGGCTGATTCTGGGCTTTCAGCGGGTGGTGCCGTGCAGGCTCGATGCGACATGTGCAGATTCGGCCCCTACGCAACACCCGTTCATTGAGAGTGGACGAGATGTTGACCATGCAGGTCGATGAACGCCTTTAAAAAGAGCCTTGATCGATGACCCGCCCCTGCTCGAGGGTCAGGTAGCGCTGGCAGAACTGCCGGCCTTCGTCGCTTGAATGAGTCACCAGGATCAGCGCCATTCCTTCGTCCTGCATGTCACGGATACGCTGGCGACATTTGTTCCTGAAAGCCTCATCACCCACCGCCAGGACTTCATCGGCCAACAGGATCTGTGGCTCGACATGAACGGCAACGGAAAACCCCAGACGCATGTACATACCCGACGAGTAATGCTTGACCGGCTGATCGATAAAGTGCCCCAACCCGGAAAAGTCGGCGATGTCATTGAAGCGCGCGCGTGTCTGTCGATTGCTCAGGCCAAACAGGCTGGCGTTAAGGTAGATATTTTCTTCACCGGTCAAGTCGGGATGAAAACCCACGCCCAGTTCGATCAAGGGTGCGACGCGGCCACAGGTCTTGAGCATGCCGCTGCTGGGCACGAGAATGCCGGACAGCAACTGCAGCAAGGTACTTTTGCCCGACCCGTTATGCCCGACCAGGGCCAGCGACTCACCCTTGCGCAAGGTCAGCGACACGTCGTTCAAGGCCGTGAATGTCTCGACCTGCTCGCGATGCCGAGACTGGAACAGTCCCAGGAACCGTTGTTTCAAACCGCCCCGGTTATGGCGCAGGGTGAAGTGCTTGGTAAGGTTTTGTGCCTCGATGACAATGCTGCTCATAAGTATTCGACCCGACTGTCAACGTTTCTGAATACCAGAAGCCCGATCACCAGCGACACCGTGCCCAGTGCCACGCACAGCAGCAGATCACTGGCGGGCGGGGCGACGCCCTCATGAAGGATGGCCTTGAAGCTGTTGAAATACGGCGCCACCGGATTGAACGCGACCACCCGTGCAATCTCGGCTGGCAACGAAGAGGTGACCCAGACAATGGGCGTCATCCAGAACATCAACGGCACCAGTACGTCGATCAGGTGCTTGATGTCGCGCATCGTGACCTGCATAACGCTGATGGCCAGGCCGGCCCCCATTAGAAAGGCCATGAACGACACCAGCACCAGCGGATAGAACCACAGGGCCGGGGTCACGACACCGCCCAACAGCGAGAACAGCGCCACGTACACCACCATGACGCCACTCCAGAACACGAGGATGGTCAAGGCCCCCGAAAGCGGCAACAACAGACGCGGAAAGCGCAGCTTGCGGATCAGATTGCCGTTATGGATCAGCCATTCACCACTTTGCGAAAGCAATTGGGCCAGTAACATCCAGTGCACCAGGCCCGTCACCAGGTGCAGGGCAAAACGGTCCTGGGTACTGGGCAGAATATAAGTAAAGACCAGGTAATACGTCAGGGTCACGGCCAGCGGGTTGCCCAGTGACCAGATGAAACCCAGGGTGGCGCCCATGTAGCGGACCTTGATGTCCTTGGCGACAAGATTGATGACCAGGTCACGCCATCGGGCGATACCGGGGAAATTTGATAACAACATGATAAGGCCCAGCCAGTTGGGGGAATGAACGCCTGTAACGCCGGATATCCGCACGCCTGCCGCACTCGGCAAGCAAGACAGGAGGATGTTTATAGGAGCACGATCGAGGCGGACTGCAGGACTTGATGACCGGTTGTGAACAGCGCGTATGATCGATATTTTGTGCAGGAAAAGGCTATCAGCCGTTTCCTCATAACTTGTAGGAAAACGCTACAGAGAAACGCAGGCATTCATGTCCCGAACCCAAGGGGCCATTTTCCCCTGTCATGCCTTTGCCCTGTCCGGGTCAGGCATACCGCCTGAACAGCCAGCCACCTGACGCTTACGGCAGTGACGATCAAGCGGACGAAAACATGCCCCGGAACAAGGATCACTCCGGAGCATGGGTTGAGACACGGGAGATGTTCGAATTTCAGAGGGGCAACCGGTGATTACCGGTGCGAGGACACGGCCACGATCACCGACAGCGTGGTGCCGGTGATCGCTTTCAGGTCAACTGACCGCCGCGATTACATCAATTGGCATTGATCCAGATGGTCTTGATTTCCGTGTATTGATCATGCGCCCAGATGGACTTGTCACGACCGCCAAAACCCGACTCTCCATAGCCACCGAATGGCGTCGAGGCATCGCCTTCACCGAAGCAGTTCACGGTCACGATCCCGGCACGAATCTCGCGAGACAGACGCAGCGCATTGCGCAGGCTGCTGGTATAGGCCGAAGCCGCCAAACCGTAGACGGTGTCGTTGGCCAGGGCAATGGCCTCATCAAGCGTAGTGAAGGTGGTGACGCTCAGCACCGGGCCGAAGATCTCTTCGACGAACAGACGACTGCCCGGCGCCACGTCATCGACGATGGTCGGCTCGATGAACACGCCATCACGGGTCTTGCCACCCTCGACGACATTGAGCTGCTGCTCGACGGCATACTCCAGGTACGAACGAACCTTCTCGAAGTGCGACTTGCTGACCATCGCGCCCAAACGATTGGCCGGGTCCAGCGGGTCGCCCAGTTGCCAATCACGTACATGCACCTTGATGCGCGCCAGCAGTGCGTCCTTGACATCGGCGTGCACGATCAGGCGCGAAGACGCCGAGCAGTTCTCACCCATGTTCCAGAACGCACCAGCCACCAGGTACTGGGCCACTTCGTCGATGTCCTCGACGTCGTTCATGACCACGGCCGGGTTCTTGCCGCCCAGTTCCAGCACGATGCGCTTGAGGTTCGACTCGGCCGCGTACTTGAGAAACAGACGCCCCGTGTCGGTGGAGCCGGTGAAACTCACGCCGGCGATATCGGGGTGACGGCCGATCGGCTCACCCACCTCGCGGCCACCGCCGGTAACAATGTTGAACACCCCGGCCGGAACACCGGCCTGATGCGCCAGCTCAGCGACACGCAGGGCGGTCAGGGTGGTTTCCTTGGCCGGCTTGACCACGATCGAGCAACCGGCGGCCAGCGACGGGCCGATTTTCCAGGCCAGCATCAAGAGCGGGAAGTTCCACGGCAGCACCAGGCCGACCACACCGATGGCCTCGCGCACCACCATGCTCACGGCGGCCGAACCGGTCGGGGCCGTGGCGTCGTAGATCTTGTCGATCAACTCGGCGTGCCAGCGCAGGGTGTGGATGGTTTCCGGCACATCGACGTTCTGGCATTCCTGGATCGGCTTGCCGCTGTCCAGGCTTTCCAGCACCGCCAGCTCATGAGCGTTGTCTTCGAGCAACTGGGCGAAAGCCAGCAGGATGTGCTTGCGCTGACCGGGCGACAGCTTGCTCCAGCGGCCATCGTCAAAGGCACGCTTGGCTGCAGCCACGGCCAGGTCGACGTCTTCACTGGCACCGGCGGCGATATTGGCCAGCAGTTCGCCGGTGGCCGGGTTGGTGGTCGGGAATGTCTTGCCCGACAGCGCATCGCAGAACCCGCCATCGATGAACGACTGGGTCGGGAACGTCAGACCAGCGGCAATCGCGGCGTACTGTTCTTTACTCAAGAGCTCGGCCATGTTCATGCACCTCCGGTGATTTGCGCGATATTGCGCTTGAGCACGGTAATGACCTCTCTGAAGGTCTGTTTCTCTTCGTCGGTCAGGCCCTGCAGCGGCGCACGCACGCCACCGGTGTACAGGCCGCTCAGCTCGCTGCCGTACTTGATGGTCTGGACAAACTTGCCGGTTTCCAGGAAGTCCATCAGCGGCATCATCTCGGCCATGATGCGGCGGCCCTTGGCGAAGTCTTTCTCGATCACGCAGGCTTCATACAGTGCCACGTGCTCGCACGGGATGAAGTTGGAGCCGGCACACACCCAGCTCTGCGCGCCCCAGGCGAAAAACTCCAGCGCCTGGTCATCCCAGCCACACGACAGCGCGACGTTCGGGTACGTCACGGCCATGCGGTGCAGGCGGTTCATGTCGCCTGTGCTTTCCTTGATGGCCACGATGTTCTGCACGTCGGCCACGGCATCGAAGAACTCGTCGCCCATGGCCACGCCCATGCGGCCCGGGTAGTTGTAGAGCATGATCGGCAGGCCGGCCGCGCGGTCCACGGCTTTGACGTGAAGGGCGATTTCCTGCTGGGTCGGCAGCGCGTAGGGCGGCGTACCCACCAGCAGCGCGTCAGCCTTGATCGACTTGGCATGCTCGGCAAACGCCACCGCGTCTTCAGTGCGGATGGCACCGGTGCCGATGATCAGCGGCAGGCGGCCGTTGATCACATCGCGGGCCTGGGCGGCCAGGTCGAAGCGCTCTTGAGCGGTGTGCGCGTAGTACTCGCCGGTCGAGCCGCCGATGATGATGCCGTGCACCTTCTGCTCGATCAGGTATTCAAGGACCTGGGCAAACGCCGGTGCGTCGATCGCGCCGCCTGCCTTGAGGGGGGTGATGGCCGGGGTATAGATGCCTTCGAATTTCACAGGGTGACCTCCAGTGGAGCAGCAGAACAATGAAATGGAAGCCACGCTCAAACGACGTGGCTGTTTTTCGTCACGTCAGGGATGCAGCCTGTTGCAGGTTCAACGAGCGGGTTTCCGGGGCCAGCGCCACGGCAAACACCAGCCCGACCAGAGTCACGACGGCGGCGGCGTACAGGGTTGTGCCAATGCCGAAGCTGTCCAGCGACATCGGCACCAGCCAGGTGCCGATGGCCGCACCGATGCGCGACAACGAGGTGCCGACACCGACGGCGCACGCGCGAATGTCGGTCGGGAACAGCTCATTGGGGTAAACCAGCTGCAGCACTTGTGCGCCGCCAATGAACAGCGCGTAGGCACCGAACAGGGCCAGCACCAGGATTTCGGATCCATCGTGAAAGGTCGCCAGCCCCAGCAGCGCCAGGCCCGAAAACAGGAAGCTGTTGATCAGCATGCTGCGCCGGCCCATGGTATTGATCAGATTGGTGGCGACCACACAGCCCACCACGAACAGGAATGTGATCGCCACCGAGCCGAACGAAGCCCAGTCACCTTCAAGGTTCAGCGCCGCCAGCACCTTGGGCGCGAAGGCGTACACGGCAAACACCGGGATCACCGAGCAGCTCCAGAACATGGTGACGAACAACATGCGCTTGCCGTAGCCCGAGTGCAGCAGGCTGAGTACCGAAAGCTTTTTCTCCTCGGGCTGTTCGGGCAGGTTCTGCAACGAAAACCCAGGGCCGTAGACCGCCTTGATGACGCGCTCTGCTTCGCCGGCCCGGCCTTTGCCGAGCAACCAGCGCGGCGACTCCGGGGTCCCCAGGCGAATCAGGAACAGGGCCGCGCCAATGACCGCCGCGCTGGCCAGCACCAGGCGCCAGGCATCCTCGCCGCCATGACGCAGAATGAAATCACCCGCCAGGTAGGCGGTGGCCGCCCCGGCAAACCACAAGATGGTCAGGGTTGCCAGGCGTGGGCCACGGTATTTTTTCGGCAGGAACTCCACCAGCAGCGAGGTGGCCACCGGGTATTCAATGCCCACGGCAATGCCGATCATGAACCGCAGCAGGAACAGTACTTCGCCCGACTCGACCCAGAACTGAGCGACCGAACACAGCATGAACAGGAGCGGACCGACAAAGAAAATGCGCTGGCGCCCGAACCGGTCGGTCAGCCAGCCGCCCAGGAAGCCGCCAAAGAAAATCCCGATCAGGGCCGACGCCGCAATCATGCCTTGCCAGAAACTGCTCAGGCCCAGCGCCGCGGTCATTTGCACCATGCACACGCCAATGATGCTCAGCACATAGCCATCGACAAACGAGCCACCGCCGCTGCGCACGGTCAACAGCTTGTGAAAGCCATTGAGCGGTACATCTTCGATCGAGGTAGAGAGCGTTGTCATTATTATCTCCAGTCTTCAGAAAATCGGGCCGAGCACGCCCGCAGGGCCAAACTCATGTTCAATCCCGAAGCCTCTCAAACCTGTAACCCGTACCTTGCGACCCCTCAGCTTTCCCGGCCGGCCCGGTGCTGTCCCCACATCAGGTTGATGTTCACGCCCATGGACAGGAACGGCTCGGGCGGGTTGCCGTTGGGGCCTGCAGAGCCCAGCAGGAAATCGGTCAATTCATTGCGCTGGCCGGCCAGCCAGTTGGCCAGCAGCGTGCCGGTCACGGTGCCGCGGGTAATGCCCAGCCCGTTGCAGCACAGCGCGCCATAGACATTCGGCGCCAGCTCGCCGAAATGCCCCGCGTGGTTGCGCGACAACGCCAGCGCACCGCCCCAGGTGTATTGAAAATCGACCTGCGGCAACATCGGAAAGCGGGCCGCAAACGATGCGCGATGGCGGCTCACGAAGCGCTCCAGGTACTTGGGGTTGCTGCGCCCGTTCGGATTGAAGCTGAAGCTGTTGCGAATCAGCAGGCGGTTGTCTGGCGTGCGGCGCACCGTGGTGCCGAACGTGTCGGCCGGAATCACGCCCCAGTACGGTTTGCCGCCCAGGCGCTGCTGCTCTTGGTCAGTGAGTGGCCGGGTAAGGCTGGCGTAGGTGAACACCGGCAGCATCTTGCCCTTGAGAAAGCCGAAGCTCATACCGAAGGCATTGTTGGTCAGCACCAGTTTGTCGGCGGTGATGGTGCCGTTGGCATGGCCCAGCACGACCTTGTCGCCATAGTCGACGCGGGTGATCGGCGTGTGCTCGTACAGCGTGACATTGGCCGGCAGCGTGTCGGCCAGGCCCTTGACCAGCGCCGAAGGCTGGACCAGCACCGTGCCCGGCGTGAACAGTGCCTTGCGGTAGAAATGCGTGCCGATGTGCTCGGGAATCTCGGCCGCTTCGATCACCTGATAAGGCTGGCCCAGCTTGTCCAGCCCGCGCCGGTAGGCGTCGAGAATCGCAATGCCGCGATCCTCGATGGCGGCCTGGTACTTGCCGCACGCCTTCATCTGGCAGTCGATGCCGTGACGCTCGACCACCTCGCGCAGCAGCGACTGGCCAGCGAGGTTGAGCTTCATGTTGATGTTGGCGGTGGCCAGGTCGCCGATGTAGTCCTCGGCGCCGATGTCGTGTGGCAGGTCGATGGCAAAGCCTGCGTTGCGCCCGGAGGTGCCGAACCCCACTTCCTGCGCTTCGACCAGCACGATCTCGTCATCAGGAAAATTGAGCGCCAGTTGCCGCGCCGCCGCCAGGCCGGTAAACCCGGCCCCGACCACCACCCAGCGGGCGGCACTCTTGCCGTAATGAGCAGGCTTTGGCTGCCGGGCGCGACTGAGGTGATACCAGCCACAGGAAGCATCGTCGGCGGGCAAATGGGTGATTTTCGTCATTTCAGGAACCTGAGTTTTATTGTTCGACTTGCCTGGCCAATGCACGATCGGACTCTGTCGCAGACACTTGCCTGCCTGAACCCCGAGGGCTGGCAGAGCATTTCCCGAATAACTCCGGAGGACTCGACCCCGAGAACACCCTGCTGTGTCTACAATCTGTATAACGACTATAAATTTACGTTAGACAATGTGTCTACAGGTTTTTCTGGTGTGTCGTTTTCAGACATGAAGAGGCTGTTTCAGGCATAAGCCCTGCCTTTTGTCAGACGGCAATGCGCGGGGTCAATGTCGGTCAGCCAAGAAGAAGCGGCCGATGCCTGCTGGAGGGGGCTCTTGTGGGAGGGGGCTTGCTGGCGATGGCTATGTAACAGGCGCAGCAGGTGTATGGATCTTGCTGGCCGATTCAGCGCCTGACGGCGCCAAACACTTTTTCAAAACGCTCATCGCCGGCCTTGAGCAGTCCGGCCTGCACCAGTAAAGGTGTCAGTGCCGCCTGCGGCGTGACCTGCCCGCTCACCCGAATACCGCCACCGTCGGTCTCGAGCCGGGCCTGCAGATGGTGTTCGCCTTCGCGCTGCACGTCAGCCAGCCCTTGCAGCCCTTGCTGACATTCCACATTCAAGCGCACCTCGCCCACGGCCAGGGTCCAGGGCGTCAGCAGGCCGACGTCATGCCCTTGCACCTGACCCGAGGCACCGACACAACGCGCACCGCGCCCGTCAATCTGTAACCGGCCTTGCCACTGCCCGCCGATCAGGTAAGGGCTGTTCACCCCCGCCACTGCGGCGCCCGGTAGCAATTGCGCCTGCCAATGCCAAGGCCAGCCACTGACCGTCAGCGTCCAGTGCTGCTGCGCCAACCCCGTCTCCAGTTGTGCGCGCCACGGGCGCAGTTGCCAGGCCAGCGGCCCCAGTGCACCGGCCTGCTGCGCCTGGCCGTTCCACACCGAGCCGCTGACCTGCGCGGGCTGCCAGCCAGGTGGCCAGTCGATCAGCCGCAAGGCCCAGGCCGCCGGCAAGTTGAGCAGCAGGGTCAGACCGAAGACCAGCCCCCCGGCCAGCCATAGACGACGGCTCAAGGTTGCCCTCCGTGGCGGCTGACATCCAGATTGAACACCAGGCCTGCACCACGGCGCTCCAGGCTCCAGCGCAAGGGCCGGGCGCCCTGCTCTTCAATGCTGCGCATCAGGTGCGCCAGGCTGTCGGCCCGGGCCACTTCACCCTGCAATTGCCAGACATCGCCGCGTGGCTCGACGCCGGTCAGGGTCACGCCATGGGCACCGGCCAGTGCCTGCCAGCGGGCGTTGTCGAACTCGCCGGCCGGCTTGAGCACCTGGGCCTGCGCGGCCAGACGCTGCCATTGGCGCAGGTCCTTGCCATAGTCGATCAACGGCCGGCCGATCAGCACCAGGATCAGGGTCAGGACCACCACCCAGCCGCCCAGCAACAGGTAACGACGCGACGCGGGCAAGGCCGCATAGCCATGGGAAAAACGCACGAACAATGCATTCATGGCAACGCCCCCAGGTCAAAACGTACGGTAAGTTGCGCGCCGTTCTCGCTCGGCTCGGCACTGGCCGTTGCGCCGGCGGTCTGCGCCAGATCCTGCCAGTTCGAAGCGGGTGGCGGCGCGACCTGGCTGCGCGCATGACCGCCCAGCACCAGGCGCCAGGTACGCCCATCGAAATGACTGCCCGCGACGCCCCAGTCCTGTTGCGCACCCAACCAGCGGTCCAGGCCCTGCTCCAGCACCACCAGTTGTTCCTGGCGCACGCGCCAGTCAGCCTGTTCAGCCTGCACCCGCGCCAGGCTGCGCGTGGCCTGCTGCACCGTCGACACCGGCCCCGCCAGCGCCTGGACCTGTGCCTTCCAGACCGGCACCTGATTAACGAACTGCACCAGTGCCAACATGGCCCAGCACAGCCCCAACAGCGCAGCGCACCTCGTCAGCCGGCGCTGCAAGGGCGTGAGCCAGCCGCCAGGCCGTATCCGGGTGCGACGAGGTTCGAGCAGATTCGGCAAACGCTCCAGTGCCGCCCAACGCTGTGGCCACACACCGCTGAAGGCCTCGGCGTCGGTTCGCCAGTCCTCGGGCACATCGCCCAGTGCCGTCGGCCAGACCAGCCACTGCTGCCGGCCCTCGGCATCGCCACGCACCAGGCAGGTTTCTTCACCACAATGCCAGGCCAGCACCTCGCCGGCCCCGGCCGGTGGCATCAGTTGCATCTGCGCCCACACCGCCTCGGGCTCGATACCCAGTGCCTGCGCATCGGCCAGCCAGCCCTGGACCCTGGCACGCTCGACCACCAGCAACTGCAAGTGCCCGGCCACGCGCGCCAAGGCAAACACCTGGACCTGCTCGCTGGGCTGTTGCAACTGATCGTCCAGCAACAGGGGCCATTCATGACGCTTGAGGCCCGGCGGGGCGGGCACCAGAAAGTGGCTGCACCGGGCGGCCGGCAGCACCAGTGCCACCCGATCGCGCTGCGCATGACCGGCCGGCGGCGGCCAGTCGCCCGCCTCCTCACCCGGCCAGCGCCGCCACTGCCAGGGCCGATCTGGCGCAAGGCCCGGGCGTACCAGCAGCCAGCCACGGGTGTCGCGCCGGCGCAGGGACCAACGCTCAGACATCGCGTGCCCCCGGCTCATGGTCGGGTGTCGGGCAGATTGAAGGTGCACACATAAGGGGCTCCGTGGTAGTTGAATTCCAGCCGCACCCCGCGGGTCGGCAGGCTGGCGACGGTGGAGGGAAACGCCAGCCAGCGATTGCCCTG
Source organism: Pseudomonas sp. Leaf127 (assembly GCF_001423155.1). NCBI lineage: Bacteria > Pseudomonadati > Pseudomonadota > Gammaproteobacteria > Pseudomonadales > Pseudomonadaceae > Pseudomonas > Pseudomonas sp. Leaf127. The sequence goes on from NZ_LMOA01000005.1 coordinate 11,617, forward strand.
ATAGAAACCGAACTGCACCTGGCTGACCTCATCCAGGTGTTCGCGGCGCTGCCAGTTCGGCGCGCCGACCGCATACACATCGGCGGACGTTTGCAGGCTCAGCCGTCGTTCACGGGCCTCGAACGTCAAGCGCTGACGCTCCAGCCTGGATGTGCCGCCCGCCTGCGGCCAGGCGCTCAGGGTCACCCAGGCCAATTGCGGTGTCGCGGGTTGCCAGTCGAGCAAGCCCTGCGGCAACGGCAGGCGCTGCTCATATAACTGGCGCAGCACCAGGCTGTCGAACCGCCGCTCCAGCGCCAGGCAGAATTCCAGCACCCGGGGTTGATCGTCCTGCTCGTTCAGTTGTTCGCGTACCTTGACCCAGCCGTTGACCAAGGCCGCCAGCAACACCCCGAGCACCGCCGTCAGGGCCAGTGCCACCAGCAGTTCGATCAGGGTCAGGCCGCGTTGAGGCCTCATTGCGGACGCACCAGAAACACGGTGAAATGCCCCAGCGGCTCACGCTCGTCACGGGCGGCAAACAGCGCCAGCTCGCCACGGCGCAGATCCTTGACCCCACGGGTCATGGCCAGGTCCAGGCGCCAATGGCAAGTGTGCGGCCCCTGGCGCAGTTCGCCCCGCACCTGCTTGCCCGCAGGCCAGTATTGCTCGACGCCGAAGCGCGCCTCCAGCTCGCGCGCGCACAAGCTGCCAAGCCGGTGCTGCTGCACCGCCTGGTGCACCGCGATACGCTGACGCAATAACTGGCTGATCATCACCGTCATCATCGCGGCGATGCCCAGCGCGACCATGACTTCCAGCAAGGTGAACCCACGCTGGCGCTTCATGGCCCATCAATCCGCACCAGACGATCATTGCTCAGCCACTGCCAGCGCTGGCGGCCTTCGGCCCATTGCCATTGCAGACTTGCCGCACTCGCCACGCCATGCGCGGTAAAGACCACCTGTGGCACCTGGCTGGCCGGCCAACTGGCTGACAGCTGGGTCGGCCAGGATTCGGCGCGCCACGGCTGGGCCACCCAGCGCTGCTGCTCGAAACGCACGAACTCCGGCTGCTTGCCGGTCCAGCGCAGCCCCATCGGTTGCCCGCTGTGCCGGGCCAGGGCGGCCTGGTGTTGCGCCTGCGCAGCCAGTTGTTCCAGCGCCTGCACGGCCGGCGCCGGCGCGCCGTTGAGCCAGGCCACGCTCAAGCCACTGAACAGGCCGATGATCAGCATCACCACCAGCAGTTCAAGCAGCGTAAAGCCGCGCGCGCGGTTCACCTCACAGGCTCCAGTTACCGATATCGCTGTCGGTGCCCTCGCCGCCGTCGATGCCATCGGCACCCAGCGAATAGATGTCGATGCGCCCGTGCTCACCCGGCGCGCGGTAGCGATAGGCGTTGCCCCACGGATCGTCCGGCAGCCGGCGAATGTAGCCATCGGCGCGCCAGGCCCGGGCCAGCGGCTCGGCCGTCGGTGCCTTGACCAGCGCGCCCAGGCCCTGCTCGGTGGTCGGGTAGCGCAGGTTGTCCAGGCGGTACATGTCCAGCGCCTGCTCCAGCGTCGACAGGTCGGCCAGCACCTTCTGGCGCATGGCCTTGTCCTGATTGCCGAGCACGCTGGGCGCGACCACCGCGATCAGCAGGCCGATGATGAAAATCACCACCATGATTTCCATCAGGGTAAAACCGCGCTGGTTGCGCAAACGAGGCATAGATCGCTTCTCCATATCAGAAAGACAGACCCTGGTTGAGCTGCATGATCGGCAGCAGCACCGCGAGCACGATGAATAACACCACCGCGCCCATCACCAGAATCATCAGGGGTTCGAACAGGGCCATGAGCGTGTCCACCTGACGGGTGAAGCCACGCTCCTGGTTATCAGCCACCCGCTCGAGCATGTCGGGCAAGGTGCCGCTGGCCTCGCCACTGGCCACCATGTTCAACAGCAACGGCGGAAAGTGCCCGGCACCGCTCAGGGCACGGTGCAGGCTGACGCCGCCCTCGACCTGCTCGCGCACGGTCTGCAGGGCGCGGTGCACCTCGCGGTTGCCGACCGTGGCGGTGGCCACCTGCAGGGCTTCGAGCAAGGGCACGCCGCTGCCGGCCAGGATCGCCAGGCTGCGCGCCAGCCGGGCGCTTTCCAGCACGCTCAGCAAGGCACCGACTTTCGGCCAGCCCAGCAAGGCGCGGTCGCGGCGCAGGCGCCAATGCGCCTTGCGCAGCAGCACGCCGGCGCCCATGCCACCCAGCACCACCAGCGCCAGTAACCAGGGCCCGACCAGCAATAGCCCGTCGCTGAGGCCGATCAGCACGCGGGTGACCAGCGGCAGGGTTTGCCCGCTGTGGCTGAACTGCTCGGTCAGTTTTGGCACTACAAAGGTCATCAGGCCGATCACCACGACCAGCGACACCAGCATCAGCACTGCCGGGTAGATCATCGCGGTACGGGCCTTGTGCCGCTGACGCTGCACCTGTTCAAGGTGATCGGCAAGGCGCTCCAGCACCGGCGCCAGCTTGCCGGAACGCTCACCGGCCTCGACCAGCGCGCAATACAGATCATCGAACAGCCCGCCCTGGCGACGCAGACTCTGCGCCAGGCTATGGCCCTCACCCAGCGTGCCACGCACCGCCACCAGCAGGTTGCGGATTGCCGGCTGCGCCAGTTGCCGCTCCAGCGTTGCTAGGGCATCAACCAGGGGAATACCGGCGCTGGCCAGGGTCGCCAGTTGCCGGGTCAGTTCGCACAACTGACTATGGTTAAGGCGCTGGTTGCGCGGCAACCGCGTGGTGGTGTCCTGCACTTGCAGGCTGCGGGCAAACAAGCCCTGCTCGCGCAGCAGTTGCCGGGCATGGCGTTCGTTCTCGGCCTGCAGGCTGGCCTTGCGGCTGCGCCCGGCCTGGTCCAGGGCGTGATAAGCGTAGGTCGGCATCAATCAGCCCCGCACCGCACGCAGCACTTCGGCCAGGCTGGTCTCGCCGCGTCGCAGGCAATCGCAGGCCATGTCCGCCAGGCTCTGGCGTTTGTCCTTGAGGTAGTCATGCATCACCACTTCGCTGGCGCCGTCGTAGAGCAGGCGGATCAGCCCGTCGTCCAGCTCGATGAATTCATACAGGCCGATGCGCCCCTCGTAGCCACTGCCGTGGCAGCGTTCGCAGCCTTGCGGGTGAAAGCTTTCGCTCAGTTCGCCCAACTCCGGCCACAGCGCCCGCTCGGCAGCTTGCAAAGGCTGCGGCACCGCGCATGAACACAGGCGCCGCACCAGCCGCTGGGCCAGCACGCCCTTGAGGCTGGAGGCGATCAGAAACGGTTCAACCCCCATGTCGCGCAAGCGCGTGACGGCGCCGACGGCGCTGTTGGTGTGCAGGGTCGACAGCACCAGGTGCCCGGTCAGGCTGGCTTGCACCGCAATCTGCGCGGTCTCGCGGTCGCGGATCTCGCCGAGCATGATCACATCCGGGTCCTGGCGCAGGATGGCGCGCAGGCCACTGGCAAAGGTCAGGCCGGCCTTGGGATTGATCGCGGTCTGGCCGATGCCGGTGATCGCGTATTCCACCGGGTCTTCGACGGTCAGAATGTTGCACGAGCCATCGTTGAGGCTGTTGAGGCTGGCATACAAGGTAGTAGTCTTGCCCGAGCCGGTCGGCCCGGTGCTGAGCACGATGCCGTTAGGCCGCGCCAGGCAGGCACGCAGGCCGCGCTGCACCGCCTCGGGCATGCCGAGGTTGGCCAGGTTCAACAGGCTGGCCTGCTTGTCGAGCACACGCATCACCACCCGCTCGCCATGAATGCCAGGCAGGGTCGACACCCGGATGTCCACCTCACGGCCACCGGCACGCAAGGTGATCCGGCCGTCCTGGGGCTGGCGCTTCTCGGCGATGTCCAGGCGCGCCATGACCTTGATGCGCGACACCAGCATGGCCGACAGCGCCCGCGGCGGACGCAGCACTTCACGCAAATGACCGTCGACGCGCAGGCGGATCACCAGGCTGGCTTCGAAGGTCTCGACATGAATGTCCGAGGCCTGCACCCGCAGCGCCTCGCCGAACAGGCCGTTGATCAAGCGGATCACCGGGGCGTCGTTGTCGTTTTCCAGCAGGTCTTCGATCCGGGGCAGCTCGCTCATCAGGCTGTCGAGGTCGACCCGCTCGCCGATGCCTTCGATCAGCGCCGCGGTGGCCGACTCGCCGGCCTGGTACAGCGTGCCCAGGCGCTGGTCATAGTCCGCCACGCTCAGGTGCTCGACCGCTGTGGGCCGGCCATGCACGCGCAGCACTTCCTGAATGATGTCGGTGTCGGCCCCGGCGCGCAGCCACAACTGCCAGCCCGGCTCGGCCGGCACTCGTGCGACACCGGCCTGGCGTGCCAGGCGATAGGGCAGCAAGCCGCTCACCAGGCCACCGCCCCCAGCCGCTCGCGGCTCGACGGAAACAGCTGCAACAGGGTGTCGCCGGCGGCCTGCTCGGGCAAAGCCAGGTTGGTGCTGGTCTTGAGGTTGCGGTACTTCTCGCTGCTCAACTGGGCCAGGGTCTGGTCGTCACGCACGATGCGCGGACGGATGAACACCATCAGGTTCTGCTTGACCCGCTGCGTGGCGCTGGAGCGAAACAGCCGGCCGACCCCGGGAATGTCACCGAGAAACGGCACGCGCTGATCGCTGTCGGTGCTCTCGTCACCGATCAACCCGCCCAGCACCACCAGGCCGTTGTCGGCGACCATGACCTTGGTCTTGATCTCGCGCTTGTTGGTGATCACATCGCTGGCCGAGGCGCTGTCGGCAATCGATGAGACTTCCTGGACGATGTCCATGCGCACCGTGTTGTCGATGTTGATCTGCGGCTTGATGCGCAGCTTCACACCGACCTCCTTGCGCTCGATGGTCTGGTACGGGTTGGCGTTGTTCTGGGTCACGGAGCCGGTCACGAACGGCACTTCCTGGCCGACCAGGATCGAGGCCTCGGCGTTGTCCAGGGTCAGCAGGGTCGGGGTCGACAACAGGTTGAAGCCGCTCTGGCCCTTGAGCGCATTGATCAGCGCCAGGAAATTCAGGCCGCCGCCGCTGAGGTTGCCAATCCCGGCCGTGGCGCCCTGCACACCGGCCAGCAATTCAGCCAGCGCGCCGTTGTCGCCGTTCTGCGCCAGGGCACCGACGGCGGCGACGCTGGCGGCATTGTTGCCGGGAAAGTTGAAGGCGCCGCCGCCCAGGCTGTCGTGCTGGAACAGCCACTGCACGCCCAGCTCCTGCACGCGGGTGTCGGACACTTCGGCAATGATCGCCTCGACCACCACCTGGGCGCGGCGAATGTCCAGTTGTTCGACGATGCTGCGGTAGGCCGCCAGTTCGCTGTCGGGTCCGACCATCACCACCGCGTTGGTGCCCTCTTCATACTCCATGCGCACGCCACTGGTGCTGACCATTGGCGGCTTCTCGCCCTCGGGTGCCGTGCCTTCGGGCATGGCGGCCTGTTCCTGGCCCAGGCCACGCAGCACCTTTACCACTTCGGCGGCGTTAGCGTGGCGCAGGTACATGACCACGGTGTTGCTGCTGTGCAAGGCATCGCGCGGTTTGTCGAGCTGGCTGAGCAAGGCGCGCACGCGCTGGCGACTGTCGGTGCTGCCACGCACCAGCAGGGCGTTGCTGCGCGGGTCGGCGACCACTTGCGCGCTGTCGGCGCCCTGTTCGCGGGCCAGCAGGCGGGTGACCAGCAGCGCGGTGTCGTTGGCGCTGGCGTTCTTGAGCGGCATGACTTCCAGCGGCTCCTGGCTGACTTGATCAAGTTGCCCGAGCAAGGTGTCGATGCGGTCCAGGTTGCTGCGCCAGTCAGTGATCACCAGCAGGTTGGCCGACGGGTACGGGGTAATGACGCCGACACGCGGATCAATCAACGGCTTGAGGATATTGAGCATCTGCTCGCTGGCCGCATTGCGCACGTTGAACACCCGGGTGGCCATGCCGTCATTGGCCTGGCCGGTCTTGTACTGACGGGTGCTGCGGCCCGATTCCACCGGCACCGGCTCCAGCCGCGCGGCTTCGTCGGGCACGATCTTCACGCTGCCGTTGGGCAGGTCCACGGCGGCAAAGCCCTGGGCGCGCAGTTGCGACAGGAAGATGGCGTAGATCTCGTCGCTGCCGAGCATCTCGATGCTGCGCACCGTCACCTTGCCCTTGACCCGCGGGTCGATGATGAAGGTGGTGTTGGTGATGCGCGAAACGCTGTCGATGAACTCGGACAATTCGGTGTCGACGAAGTTGACCTCGTACACCGGGTCCTCTTCGGCCTGCACGGTGCCCAGGCCCAGACCCAGGGCACAGAGCAAAAGGGCGAGACGCAATGGTGGCTTGCAGCGGTCGTAAATCATGCTTATCCCTGTTGCCGGATGCCGAAAGGTGGACGTTGTGCCGGCCACGGCAGGCGCTCGCGCTGGCCATGGTTATCGAAGATCAGGCCGCGCTCGTCGATGTCCTGCAGGACGATGCCGGGGGCCAGGCGCTGGCCGCGGCTCAGGGTGCGCTGGCGTTGTTCGTAGCGCAGCACCACCACCGTGGCCGCCAGGTCACGCGCCTTGAGGCTGCCGATGTATTCGATGGGCAGACGGGTCAGCGGCAGCTCGCCGGTATTCACCGCCTCGCGGTGCCAGTGCGCGCCGAGCAATTGCGGCGCAGGTGCCAGAAGCGCTGGTGCCACGGCCGTCGGCGCATGGCCATGCCAGAGTTGCACCACGCATTGCGCTGCCAGCCAGCCGCACAAGACGACCAGCAGCAGATGGCTCAGCGCGGTCAGCCGGCTCAACGGGACAGCTCGCGTGGGTGCCAGCCTGGATGGCCTTGCACATAGCGCATCTGCGGCAACGGCAGGCTCGCCAGCTGCCAGCCTTGGGGTTGCTCACGCAGCCACTGTTCCAGGTGCTGCCACAGCGGCTGGCCGGCCTGCGCCTCGAAGCCCAGGCCAAAGGTGCGGCATTGCCCGAGTGGCTCGCCGACACCGCTGATGCGCTTGCCGCTGGCGCTGTAGATCACTTGCCAGTCCTGACCGAACCAGCGTGGCAGATCCTGGCTGTTGTCCAGCAACAGCGGCTCACCGAACAGTTGCTCGGCAGCATTTTCCAGTACGTTGGGCACCTGTCTGGCAGCCACGTCAACCACCGGCGCCGGGTAGCTGCCGGTCAGGCTGAGCAGGTGTTCGCGGGTGATGGTCTGTCCGCGCTCCAGGGGATAGTCGTAGCGCAAGCCCGGCAACAGCACGGCACCGCCTGATGGCCCGGCCAGTGCCTGATGCAGCAGGCGGTCCCAACTGCCGCCGCGCACATCGCGGCGCCACAGGTTTTCCGGGGCCTGCGCCAAGGGCTGGTCGAGCCAGCCGGCATGCGCGGCGCGTTGCTGCTGCGCCAATTGACGAATACGTTGCGCCGGGACCTGATCGCTGACACTCAAGGCACTGTCCAGCGCCGGTTGAAACTGCGCCGCGAACTGCCAGTTGCCGGCCACCTGCTGGCAGCGAATGCGAAATGCACCGCTGGCCCGCACGCCACCGAGCACCACCGGCACGCGCTTGCCCGATGCCTGCAAGGCTTCGATCGGTTGCGGCCAGAAATCCTGGCCCCGGGCGCCGAGCATGATGTCGATCTGGCTGATGCGTTCGGCCAGCCACAGCGCGGGGCCGGTGCCGACATCAGCCAGGGCGATGACCAGATCGGCCTCGCTGCGGGCCTGCTCGAACACCGGTTGCAGGCTGTCCAGCCAGTGTTTGAGGGAAGCTTTCTGGTCACGGGCATACGGGTCGGTCACCCCGACCACGGCGATGCGCACGCCGCCGCGCTTGAACAGGGTCAGCGCTTGCGTGCCCAGGCGCTGGGCCGCTTCGCTGCCAAGCCCGGCGCCCAGCACCGGGTGCTGGTACTGGCGGTACAGACCGGCACAGGCGTGGGGCCAGAGCAGGCGTTCATCGCTGCTGACCCGCACTTCGGTGCCCAGCAGCGCACTGCCCTGCACGCCCGACACGCCTTGGGTCAGGTAGGCCAGGCCGCTGCCGTTCCAGCACTGGCCATTTTCCAGGGTCAGGCTGTTGCCTTCACCGGCCTCAAGCCGCATGCGCTGCAACAGCGCACCCAGCACCGGATAGCCCCCGGTCTGCAACGGGCCGGTCAGGTTGGCGTCAAGCAGGCTGTCGAGGGTGCGATTGCCCGGGTTGGCGGCGCGGGCATTGGGGCCGCTGATCCATGGCGCCTGGCCGATGCGCGTGGCCGGGCCCAGACGGGTGGCCGGGACCACAGGCTTGCCGGGCTGGCGGGCATCCAGGGTGTCGGCGACATACAACAGGTCGACCTGCCCGCCACTGCCCGACGGTCCGGCCAACGACGAGCAGGCCGACAGCCACGGCGCCATGGCACCGACCGTCATCCACCCCAATACATCGCGTCGCACCATCGAAACCATTTGTTTACGCACCCTGGGACTGTCTCAGTACAGGGGCGGCATATTGGCGATGGCAAATGACAGTTTGATGGCAGTTTTGCAACTACCTCGCCATCATTTGTGCCGTCAGTGGTCACTGAAAGCCCCTGTTCACACCTGCAATAAGGCCAGTGCGCTTGCAAGTGCCCTCTGGACGTCGCACAGGCGCCTGCTCTGGCACGCCTATCGTCTGAATAAAGGGTAAAGCCCTTTTAATCAGCAGGTTGCGGGGCACACGAGCGCGCAAGAAGGGGCCCTGTAAAAAGCACAAAGAAGCCCCCACCAAGAAACAAATTGAAACAAACACAGATGAACCTGTGTAACAACTTAACCAAACTGCCAATAAATCATCACACTTGGCTCCTAAAGTTCGCGGCTCCTTACTTATTCCTGCTTTCATAAAAGGACCTGATGAATGAGTCGTGACACCGGCGATAACCTGAACCGTAACCTGAGCGTCAATGAGCCGATGGAATCGGTGATCGACACCTTCCTGAGCCGGCGCAGCGTGGTGCGCGGTGGCCTGGGGGCTGCAATCGCCCTGATTGCCGGCACCGGCCTGACCGGCTGCTTCGACAGCGGTGGCGGTTCCGATGACGACGATGTCGCCGAGCCGGTGACCCCGACCCCGGAAGTGCCCAAGCTCAAGCTGGGCTTCAACTCGATTCCAGGTTCACGCACCGATGCCTGCACCGTGGCTGCCGGCTACGTCGCCCACGTCCTGGCCCCGTGGGGCACGCCGTTCAACAGCCGCGCCAATGCCTGGAAAAGCGACGGCACCAACACCTCCGCCGACCAGGCCAACGCCGCCGGCATGCACCACGACGGCATTCATTACTTCCCCATCAATGGCAGCTCGACCGAAGGCATCATTGCCATCAACTACGAGTACATCGATGAGAAAGCCCTGCACCCCAAAGGCCCGACCCTGGTCGCCGGCAAGCGCCCGGCCGAGGAAGTGCGCAAGGAAATCAACGCCCATGGCGCCGGTGTGTTCCGCGTTCGCAAGGTCGGCAGCCGCTGGCAGATCGTCGACAATGACCCGCTCAACCGTCGCCTGACCACCGATTCGGTGATGAACATCGCAGGCCCCCTCAAGGGCACCGCGCACGTCAAGACCAAGTTCTCGCCGGACGGCACCCGTACCCGCGGCACCAACAACAACTGTGGCAACGGTTACACGCCATGGGGCACTTACCTGACGTGCGAAGAAAACTGGCCAGGCATCTTCCTCAACAAGGGCACTGTCCCGGCCGACCAGAAGCGCATCGGCGTGGCCACCTCCAGCACCAACTATGACTGGGAAACCGCGGCCGGCGACAGCAGCGAAGTCAACGACGAATTCAGCCGCTTCAACATCACCCCGCGCGGTGCCAGTGCCACTGAAGACTACCGCAACGAAGCCAGCACCTACGGCTACATTGTCGAGATCGACCCGTACAGCGCCACCAGCGTCGCCACCAAGCGCACGGCGCTGGGCCGCTTCCGTCACGAAGGCTGCTGGCCGGGCCTGCTGACCGAGGGCAAGCCGGTGGTGTTCTACATGGGCGACGACTCGCAGAACGAATACCTCTACAAGTTCGTCTCTACCGCCCTGTGGACCGCCGCCGACGCCAACCCGACCGACCGCCTGGCCACTGGCGCCAAGTACATGGACAGCGGCAAGCTGTACGTGGCCCGCTTCAACGCTGACGGCACCGGCACCTGGCTGCTGCTCGAAGCCACCACCGCCACCACCGACGGCAGCACCCTGGGCGCCAAGTTCACCGACCTGCCGGGCATCATCCTCAACACCCGCGGTGCCGCCGACGCCGTGGGCGCCACACCGATGGACCGCCCGGAATGGACAGCCGTGAACCCGGTCAACGGCGACGTGTACCTGACCCTGACCAACAACACCAGCCGCACCACCGCCAACGCCGCCAACCCACGGATCAACAACAAGCACGGCCACGTGATCCGCTGGCATGACGCCGACAACCAGACCTCGTTCACCTGGGACATCTTCGTCTTCGGCGCCAACGCTGCCGGCACCGCCGACCTCAACCGCTCGGGCCTGACCGAACTCAACCAGTTCGCCAGCCCCGACGGCATGACCTTCGACAGCCGTGGCATCCTGTGGATCCAGACCGACAACGGCGAGTCGACCCTGACCAGCTACACCAACGACCAGATGCTGGCCGTGATTCCGAGCAACATGGTCGACGCCGCCGGCAAGCAGGTTCCGGTCAATGCCAGCAACCAGGGCGACCTGCGCCGCTTCTTCGTCGGCCCCAATGGCTCGGAAGTGACCGGCGTGACCTTCACCCCGGACAACAAGACCATGTTCATCAACATCCAGCACCCGGGCAACTGGCCGTCCACCGACGTGGCCACCGACGTCACCGTTGGCACCGTACGTCCACGGGCCTCGACCGTGGTGATCCAGCGCGCCGACGGGGGTGAACTGGGCGTCTGATATCACCCGTTTCAACCCGCAAGACCGGCCGGGCGGCGATCCGCTTCAGCCCGTAGGACCGGCTTCAGCCGGGAAGCAGGCACCGCAGATCTGCGGTGCTGCCCTTCGCTGCTGAAGCAGCTCCTACGGGATCCAGACCGCATCCCACAACGGATAGTCACCTACGCGCTGTACCAATCCGGCGCGTATCGGATTGGCGATCACATAGCGCGCCATTTTCAATACATCCTCATCACGCCTGGCGGCATGGTCGTGATAGCCCTTCTGCCCGCACAGCATCTTGTTACCGAAATGCTTGTTGATCACATACGCGCTGCGCCCTTTGAGCCGTTGCATCAACTGGCTCAAAGAACCGGACCTCACCTCAAACAGCCAGTGCACGTGATCAGGCATAACCACCCAAGCCAGCGACCGCACGTAGCCTGCCACATGCAGGCTACGCATCTCAGTCACCCGTCGACGACCTATCCATAAATTGGAAAACACAGCGTCGCGATTGCGTACAACACACGTCACCAGATAAATCTGTCCATGAATAGAATGGCGACCGAGACGCAGATAATGGGCGTGATGATGAACAGGCATTCCATTGCCCTCCAGAGAAAAGGAAGGCAAAGATAGGATCTGCCTCTCGAAGAAGCGGCAGTAACGTGGTGCAAAAGGTTTCAGACGTGCAGGCGTAAATCGGTGGTGACTGTGTTCCCGGCTAAAGCCGGCCCTACGCAGCCCCTAGAGTTCCCGTCCCCGCACCACCATCTGTTGCGCCGGCACCCGGCTGTGCCATTTCACCACCCCGCGGGCCTGGACCCGGTACTGGCTGCGAAACGCCTGGCCGTCCAGCGTGGTTTCGATCTGCAGCAAAAAGTGATCACCGTTGAGCAGCAAGCCTTCGCTCAATCGGGCAAAGGCTTCGTCGTCCATTGCGCCCATGGCGCTGCGCAGGTCACTGGCGTCCTTGTAGCCGCCAGGCGGGCGGCCGGTGATCAGGCGGGTCAGTTGCGCGCGCGGGATCTCGCCTTCATAGAGGGCCTCCAGCAACGGCAAATGCTCCAGGTTCAAAGCATTGGCGTTGAGCTGCCAGCCTTCGCTGTCCGGCAGCACACACAGCGAGCCGGTGGCGCGGGCGCCGGGCACGGCCATCAGGTTCATCTCGCTGATGTCGGCCATTGGCTGATTGCCCGCCATGCGCGCCGGTGACTGGCGTGAATACTCCGGGTTTTCCGCCCCGTGCAGGCGCGCCTGATGGTTGGCGTCCAGCCAGTCGATCAGGCTGTCGGCCAGGCGCTCGGCCGCCATGTCATCACCCAGCAGGTACAACAACTGGTTGCGCGCCCGGTCCGCTTGCGGGCCGATCAGGCTGTTGACGTTGAAGCAGGTGTGCAGGTCGACAATGCGGATACTGGACTTCCCGCCCGCGAAGTCATAGCTCAACGGCTGGCCGCGCAAGGCCTGCCAGAACATCGGGCTGGCGCGCCACAGCGGGTCCTTGAGCGCCTGCTCGGTAAACGCCAGCGCGGCCTTTTCCACCGCCCGCGCCTGGATGCGCTGTTGCACCAGGCGTACACCGTCGACCTGCTGGCGCCCCTGCGCCACCAGCCAGGTCAGCCCGCCGGCCAGCATCGCCAGGGCCACCAGTACCATCAATAACGCCGCGCCCTGCTGTTGCCTGCGCATGACTCCTACCTGCTTTCAAACCTGCGGACCGACAGTCAACACCGGCAATGTTGCAACCGGGTAACAGGCTCATGAAAACCACGCAAAAATGTCACAGCCTCGTCACATGGCCTCGGCAAGATGCCTGTTCATTTTCATAATCAATGACCTGGAGTGCGTTTCATGGGTGGTATCGGAATCTGGCAACTGCTGATCGTTCTCGTGCTGGTCTTCATGCTGTTTGGCACCAAGCGTTTGCGCACCCTGGGCGCGGACCTGGGCGAAACCATCAAGGGCTTTCGCAGCTCCATGGGCCATGACGAAACCAAGGGCGACGACACCCTGGCAAGCAAAGGCAGCCTGAACGATGCCAGCCGCACCGCCGCGCACCAAGCCGACAGCAAGCACTGATGTTCGAGATCGGCTTTACCGAACTGCTGCTGGTCGGCACCGTCGCCCTGCTGGTGCTGGGGCCTGAGCGCCTGCCCAAGGCCGCCAGTACCGCCGGGCGCTGGATGGGCCAGACCAAGCGCGCGCTCAATGGCATCAAGCGGCAGATGGAACGCGAACTGGATGCCGAGCAACTGCGCCAGTCGCTCGACCAGGCACCCCTGATCGCGCTGGAACAGGAACTGCGTGAAGGCATCCGCCTCGACCCGCCGGCCGGCACGCCTCACGCCAGCAACGGACAATCGACCTCATGAATGCCCTGGAACATCACGCTCCCATCGCGGTAGTCAGTCACCTGCGTCAGTTGCGCAGCCGCCTGCTGCGTTGCCTGCTGGCGATTGTCTTGCTGTTCATCGGCCTGTTTCCTTTCGCCCAGACCCTGTACACCGCCATCTCGGCCCCGCTGCGTGCCTTTCTGCCCGCCGGCGCCAGCATGATCGCCACCAGCGTGACCTCGCCCTTGATGGCGCCGTTCAAGCTGACCCTGATGCTGGCGCTGTTCGTGGCCATGCCACTGATCCTGCACCAGGTCTGGGGCATGGTCGCGCCGGTGGTGTATCGCCGGGAGCGCCGCATCGCCATCGCCTTGCTGGTGGCCAGCGTGACCCTGTTCTACGCCGGCATGGCCTTCGCGTTCTTTTTGGTGTTCCCGATGATGTTCGGCTTTTTCGCCAGCGTCACGCCCGAGGGCGTGGAAATGATGACCGACATCGCGCTGTACCTGGATTTCATCCTGGCGCTGTTCCTGGCCTTCGGCCTGGCGTTCCAGATTCCGGTGGCGACCTTCCTGGTGGTATGGGCCGGCATGATCGATGTGCAGACCCTGAGCAAAAGCCGGGCCTATGTGATCGTTGGCTGCTTTGTGGTGGGCATGATCCTTACCCCGCCGGACGTGTTCTCGCAAACGATGCTGGCGGTGCCGATGTGGCTGCTGTTCGAGGTCGGCCTGGTGGCCAGCCGGATGGTGAGCCGCCGAGGCACGGCCTGTAATGCCGACTTCAACCGGGAAGCAGACACCGCATAGTGATCTTGCCGGCCAAGGCGTACCCCACCTGCCCTACTCGGTCTTGGCCAGCTCGCCGATCTTTTCCAGCCGCGCCCGCACGATGTTGCGGCTGATGCCCAGCAGGCGGCCAGTCTGCAGCTGGTTGCCGTGGCAGAAACGGTAGGCGGTGCGAAACAGTGTCTCTTCTATGTGTTCGTACAAATCCGGAATGTTCTTCTCGAACAACCCGATCAAAGCACTTTCGAGATTGGCCGGCGGTGCCAGCGGACGAGCAGCCGCCTGTACAGCTTCTTCCTGGCGGATGCCTGAGGAACGCATGTCGACCAGGTGCAGGTCGACAGGCTGCACGCGCTCGTTACGGCACACCAGCAAGGCATGATGAATGGCGTTTTCCAGCTCACGGATATTGCCCGGCCAACTGTGCTCCAGCAACTTGCGCTCGCTGTCGACACTCAAGGTCGCACGGTTGTAGCCCAGCCGCTGGCAGTGCTCGCCAATGAAGAATTCCGCCAGCGGCAGGATGTCGCCCGGCCGTTCACGCAACGGCGGCAGGCGGATGGTCGCCACGTGCAGGCGGTAGAAAAGGTCTTCACGAAAATGCCCGGCCACCACGGCATCGGCCAGGTTGACGTTGGTGGCCGCCACCAGCCGCACATTGATCGGAATGGGTGTACGTGAGCCCAGGCGTACCACTTCACGCTCTTGCAACACGCGCAGCAGCTTGACCTGCATATTCAATGGCAGGTCGCCAATTTCGTCGAGAAACAGCGTGCCGCCATTGGCGGCCTCGAACCAGCCGGCCTTGCTGTTGGTTGCCCCGGTGAACGCGCCCTTCTCGTGTCCGAACAGCTCGCTCTCTACCAGCGACTCGGCAAACGCACCACAGTTGACGGCCACGAACGACTCGCGCCCGCGACGGCTCAGATGATGGATATGCCGGGCCACCAGCTCCTTGCCCGTACCGGTTTCACCCACGATCAGGGTGTTGGCTTCGCTGGGCGCCAGACGCTCGATACGACTGAGCAATTCCTGCGAACGAGGGTCCTTGAACACCAGCACGGTGGCACGGACTGACTTGGTCAGTTCTCGGGCATGAGGGTGGGTCAGCAGCGACATGTTGCATACCTGGCAGTGAAAGCGCGAAGCCATCTTTACATGAAAATGAATAGTCCAATTAATTGTTAATTAGCATTTGTTTATTCTTAAAAAGAATATAAGCCGATTAAATCCAGCGGGCTGCTGCCCCAGCAGCAACCGGTCAGCAACGAGTGTCCTGAGCTCAGCATCAGGCTGCGTCCCAGGCAACACCCCAGGCACCCGCCATTTTCTGCAGAGCCACGTATTACAAGGGCTGCAGCGTAATTTTTGCCGCATGGCATGCAACCTGCTCCTGTGCTGACAAGCCGGCAATACCCGGCACTCGCTTCGCGAACCTGTCGCACAAGGAAAATCCGATGACACTCTTCACTCCCCTCAAGTACGCCGTGGCCACTCTGGCCGTGGCGATCTCGATCCATGCGCTGGCCGACGGTGTGTATACGCCCACACCAGACCCGCTGCAGGGCGACGGCCGGGTCTCGGCGTTCTACACCTGGCAAGACGTCATTCCGGCCACCCCCGGCAAACTGCTGCGCAGCGAACCACTGGAAGCAACCCTGAGCCTGCCGGGCGCCGCCTCGCAGCAACGGATTCTCTACACCTCCCTGAGCGGTCTCGATGGCAAGACGCCCATTGTGGTTTCCGGTGCACTGTTCATTCCGCAGGGCACGCCGCCGGCCGGCGGCTGGCCGGTGGTGAGCTGGGGCCACGGCACCGTGGGCGTGGCCGATATCTGCGCGCCGTCCTGGAGCGGGCGCTCGTACCGTGACGTGCAGTACCTGGCGCGCTGGCTCAAGGAAGGCTTTGCCGTCGTCGCCACCGACTACCAAGGCCTGGGCGTGCCCGGCGGACATCCGCTGTTGAACGCACGCACCGCCGCCTACGGCATTCTCGACGCCGCCCGGGCAGTGACCACAGCCGTGCCGGGACTGGCTAACAAGGTACTGATCGTCGGTCAGTCGCAAGGCGGTGCCGGGGCCTTTGCGGCCGGCGCCTATGCCGCCACCTACGCACCGGAGCTGGGTGTCAAAGGCAGCGTCGGCACAGGCGTAATCTACACCGTGGGCACCAGAAGCGTCGGCAACCAGGACCCGACCAAGGTTGACGCCGCGCTGACCTACGGCTTCTACACCTTGCTGGCCGCGCAGCAGTATGACCCTGGCATTGACCCCAGGGACCACTACACCGAGCGGGCCTTGCCGTTGTTCGAACAGGCGCGCACCAGTTGCCTGGCGTCCTTGACCAGCGATGTGCTGGCGCTGGGCCTGACCCCGGCCCAGGCGCGCAAGGATAACGATGGCGCCAGGCTCAAGCCCTGGCAGGACCAGATCGCCTATCCGACCCTCAAGCTGGCCCAGCCGATCTTCATCGGCACCGGCGCCGAGGACAAGACCCCGGCGGCTGAGACCCAGCTCAAACTGATGAAGGACGCCTGCAACGCCGGCTCCGTGGTTGAAGGCCATCTGTACAAGGGCCTGGGCCACAGCGAAACGGTGAATGCCTCGCTCAAGGACTCGATCCCGTTTGCGAAAAAGGTGATTGCCGATCAGCCCGTCACAGCCGTGTGCGAACCCGTCGCCGGCTAATGCAAGACCGGCCTTGGCCGCGCCTGCGCATTTAACATTCACCTCGGAACGTTCACCATGAGCATCGAATTCTTCAGTCGCCTGCCGCTGCACGGCGAAACCCAATACTTGCCAGGCGACCCGCGCAACCGCGGCGACTGGGGACCCTCAGACGGCACCGGCGCGGTATCGGACTTTGCCGTGGGTGATCCGTTTACCTACATCGATTATCTGGGCCAGATCGCCCGCGCCAACGAGATCAACCGGTTTGGTGGCGTGCTGATGGTCAACGCTCCCAGCGGCGAAGAGCCGTGGACGGTGTGTTCGCTACTGGCGCGTGAAACCCGCACGCTGAAGTTCGTCACCGCCTTCCAGCCTTACCACTACACCCCGTGGGTCGCGGTGCAGCAGTCGGCGACCTACCAGCGCGCCACCGGCAACCGTCTGGTGTGGAACATCATCAACGGCGGCTCGGACGCGATGCAGCGTCAGGTCGGCGATTTCAGCAGCCACGATGAACGTTATGACCGCGCCACCGAATTTCTCGATGTGGTTAAAGGCTACTGGCACAACGAAAACTTTCATTATCAGGGCAAGTACTACAGCGCCGAAGGCGGTGGCCTGCGTCATCCGCTGAACAAAGCACAGCTGCCAGTGATCTGCACGGCCGGTTCCTCGATTGCCGCTCGCGAGTTCGCCGCCAGGCACGCCGACTACTATCTGATGCGCGCCGAGCACCCCGAGCAGATCGCCGCCCTGATCGTCGATGTGCGCGAACGAGCACTCAAGCATGGCCGGCATGACATTCGCTTCGGCCTGTCGATCGATGTCATCACCCGCGAAACCGAAGAGGCCGCCCATGCCGAAGCCAGACGCTTCTTCGACGACGGCATCCGGCGCGGCGCGGCCAAGGCCGTCGCCGCCCATGCCGGCCTGCGTACGGCACGCAAGCTCAGCTACGAAGAGCAGTTCGGCCAGCGCGAAGACATCAAACAGTACGACGACTTCTTCATCTACCCCAATGTCTGGGCCGGCTTCGGCTACATCGGCGTGCCACCCGGCTGTGCACTGGTTGGCAGCTACGAGAATGTCGTTGCGCGCATCCGCGAATACAACGCGCTGGGGCTTGAACTGTTCTTCCTGGCTGGTTACCCGCACCTGGAAGAAGCCTATCGCCTGGGCCAGCACATCCTGCCGCACTTCAAGCACGAGCGGGCCGCCCTGGTGCAAAGCTCGGCCAGCATTGCTCCCGTGCACGCCGCCCACGCTCACTGAAGTACAACCAATAAGGAACAACCGGCATGGACTATCCGATCAGCCGCCGACGCTTGCTCAATAACAGTGTCCTGCTGGGCACCGGCCTGATGCTGGGCAGCAGCGGGGTGCTGGTCGGCTGCGACGCCGGGGCGCCGGCCGGCCAGGTTAATGCCCGCCCCCAGGGCCAACCGCAACACGGCGGGCGGCTGCGCCTGGGGATCCTGGACGGCAACCAGAGCGGCAATCTGGATGCCCATAAGCCGGTCGGCAGTGGCGTGGTGCGTGGCTTTGCGTTGTACAGCAAACTGTGGGAATGGGACGAAACCATGCAGCCACGCCTGGCCCTGGCCGAAGAAGCCGACGTCAGCGCCGATGCCAGGACCTGGACCCTGCGCCTGCGTCAGGACCTGGAGTTCCATCATGGCAAGACCATCGACGCCGACGACCTGATCTTCTCGGTGCGCCGCCTGACCGACCCGCAATTGGCCTCGCCCTATGCCGCCTTGCTGCATTGGGTCGACCGCGACAATCTGGTCAAACTCGACAAGCGCACCATTCGCCTGAGCTTTCGCGATGGGCGCAGTTACTTCCCGCTGGCAGAAACCTGGGTCAACTTCGGTGGCATAGTGCCAGTGGATTATCACCCGGTGACCAACCCGGTCGGGGCCGGGCCTTACAAACTCAAGAGTTTTACGCCGGGCCAGCGCTCGGTGTTCACCCGCTTCGAGAACTACTTCAAGCACGGCAAGCCCTATGCCGACGAGCTGGAAATCATCGACTTCAAGGACCAGATTTCACGCCTGGCCGCCCTGCGCGCCGGGCAGATCGACATGGCCAACGGCATGCCCAGCGAACAGCTCGATGTGCTGCGCCGCGACCCGCGCATCAAGCTGGTGACCTCGGTGACCGGCAACTGGCTGTCGTTCGACATGAACACCGCCAGGCCACCGTTCGACGACCCGCGTGTGCGCCAAGCCTTTCGCTTGCTGGCCAACCGCGACAACTTGGTCAAGCGTGCGCTCAACGGCCAGGGCCGGGTCGCCAACGACCTGTACTCGCCGAGCGATCCGACCTTCGATCACAGCATTCCGGCGCGTCCGTTCGACATTGCAACGGCGCGCCGACTGCTCAAGGAAGCGGGCCAGGAACACCTCGATGTCGAACTGGTGACCACGCCCGGCAGCGGCTTGTCGGCCGCCCTGGTGCTGGCTGAACAGGCCCGCGAAGCCGGGGTCACGCTGAGGGTCAGGCAAGTCGACCTGCCGACCTTCCAGGGTCCGCAGAAAACCGAATGGCCGCTGAGCACTGGCGGCAGCATCGGCGCGCCGTTTCTCGCCAGCGCGATCCACACCGACGCACCGTTCGCCGTCGCCAACAAAACCCAGTTCCAGGACCCGGAATTCGGCCGGCTGTTTTACCAGGCCATGGCCCAGCCGGACCTAGTCAAACGCACCGCCCTGGTTCATCGACTGCAGCGTATCCAGTACGACCGTGGCGGCCTGCTGATCTGGGGCTACACCGACCAGCTCGACGGTTTTGCCAGCCATGTCGGCGGTGCCGGCCCCGAACATACCCAGTTCAGCACCTGGCGCTTTGACAACCTGTGGCTGAACGGCAAGACCTGACGCCGCCACGCGCCTCAGCAGTTCCTTATCGCCAATCACCCCTGGCGGGGCAATCCCGCCGGGCAAGGAGAGATTCATGCCTGCAATTGCCTTATCCCCCGCCGTGGCGGGCTTTACGCGCAGCCTGCTCTCGGTGGTGGTGCTTGCGCACCTGCCGGCTCAGGCCCGGGCCGACATCGAACAGGGCAATACGCCGACACTGGCGGTGGTTACCGTCGAGGTCGCGAAAAAGGCTGATCCCGACACCGCCATCGTCCCGGTACGCGCTCCCACCTCAGTGTATGGCGGCCTGCAGGCAACGGTGCTGGACACCCCGCGTTCGGTCAGCCAGGTGAATGCCGAACAACTGGCCAGGGACCCGATCCGCAGCAGCGACGACCTGGTCAAATACGCACCGGGCATCACCCGCGGCGGCGGCCAGAACGCGGGACTGGCGCCGCAATTTCGCGGCCAGGGTTCGGAGGTCTTTCATGACGGCCAGCGCGGTTATGCCGTACGCCACCCGGCCAACTTCAACGGTATCGAAGGCGCCGACATCGTCGCCGGTCCCTCGTCGGTCACTTATGGCTCGGTGACAGGCAGCGGCGGCTACGTGAACTACCTGAGCAAGAAGCCCGACTTCGACGAACAGCGCACCCGTATCAGTGCCGAACTCGGTGGCTGGAATCCCGGCGCGACGTCACGCGGCTCGGGCAAATACAGCGTCGACACCACAGGTCCCCTGTCCGACAGCCTGGCCTATCGCTTCAGCATGACCCAGCAGCGCAACCAGGATTACTACGACAACGTCGACAATAACTTCAACGCCTTCTACGGCGCCTTCGCCTGGCGCGGCGACGGCGTGCGGGTCAACTGGAACGCCAGCTACGACGACTATTACGACTACAACATCACCCACGGCTGGAACCGCGCCACCCAGGCGCTGGTGGACCACGGCACGTACTACGCCGGCCGCGCCACGCCGATCATCCAGAACGGCAGCACGCTGTGGTCGCCAGTCCTGCAATCGGGCGCCACCAACGCGCCCGTCACCGGTTGGGTACAACGCCAGCGCAACGCCCAGGGCCAGTACACCGTGGTCAACAACAGCTTCCAGACCGCGTCGCCCAACACCCAGGCCAGCCCCGGCAGCGTGCGCGGCTGGGTGTACGATCCGAACCTTGCCGGCAATGGCCTGACCTCGCTGTCATCACAGACCAGCCAGCGCGCCGAGGACGAAAGCAGCTCGCGGCGCTTCATCACCCAGTTGCGCACCGAATGGGACCTGACGCCAGACATCACCCTGGCCAACAGCACCTTCTACGAACGCTCCAACGACGTCACTGATGCGCTGGGTTCGTTCAATGTGCAATCCAAAGACAACATCTTCGACAACCGCTTCGAATTTCGCTGGCGCAGCGAAGGCGAGCTGTTCGGCATCAAGGTCGTCGACGACAGCAACAATGGGCTGATCTATCGCCGCGAGTCCAACCAGTCGATTGCCGCCAACAACAGTTTTGGCGGCAATCTCTACGCCTACGACCTGACTCAGGACTCCTCGACCAAGAACCCTGGCGATCTGCTTGGCCTGACCGGCAGCAACCCGGCCGGCGGCGAAGGCGCCTGGATCGGCCAGCCCGGCGTGGCGCAATTTTCCGACTATTACGGCTACCTGAACCTGCCGGCCATGTACCCGGCCGGTCACGGCTTGTACGCCGAATCTGTGGCGCCCTACACCGCCGACAGCGTATGGACCACCAAGACCCTGTTCAGCCAGCACAATCTGCGTTTCAACGAGCGCGTGGGCCTGAACATCGGCGCCAGCCGCAGCTGGATCGATGCACGCATCGAAAACCCGTTCGCCCTGCCTGGCGCCAGCCCGCGCAAGGACAGCGACAACTACCGGCTGTTCTCGGTGCAGCTCAGCCCGTACATCAAGCCCACCGACAACAGTACGCTGTACTACACCTTCGACCGCTCGCTGGCAGTCAACACCGGGTTCTTCTCCAACGGTATCGGCTGGGGCAGCGGCGCAGGCGCCAACCTGCTCAACCCGCTGCAATTCAAAAGCCTGTCGGTGCTGCATGAAGTCGGCCTGAAAGTCGATGCGATCCCCGACACGCTGTTCTTCTCGCTGGCCGGCTTCAAGCAGGAACGCGACCAGTCGCCCGACAGCAATAACAACATCGCCCGGCTGATCATCAAAGGTGTGGAATCGACGATTCGCTACCAGCCCACCGAGCACCTGCGCACCAGCATCAACCTGTCGAAACTCAAGGCCTACAACGAGTTCACCTCGCAGGCAGGCTTTGCCTCGGCAGGGTTCGTGCCCGACAACGGCACCGTGTTCGGCGACAACAATGCGCTCAGCCAGCGCCCGTCGGGCAAGTTCGATGCGGTGCAGATTCCCCAGTACACCGCCTCGGGTTTTGTCGACTACCGCTTCGACAACGGCTTCGGCGCCGAACTGTCAGGCTGGTGGACCAGCCACTGGTACCTGAACCTGAGCAAGACCGTGCAGATCCCCAACGAATACAACCTGGACCTCGCCATTTACTACCGCCAGCCGACCTGGAGCAGCACGCTGCGGGTGCTCAACCTCACCGACGAGCTGAACTTTGTCAGCGGTCTGGTCGGTTCCACCAACACCTTCCTGCAACCGATGCAGGGCCGCACCGTGCTGGCCCAGGTCGATTACCAGTTCTGACTTTTACAAGGAGCAACGCATGTCCATCGAATTCGTCGGGATGATTTTCCCGCGCCAGTGGTCCGAAACCCACGGCCAGCGCACCGCAGGTTTCGACCTGCCGTTTATCCGCCATCACGCCCGTGCCCATGAACAGGCAGGCTTTGACCGGGTACTGATCGCCAGCGGCCCAGGCAGCGCCGACAGTCTGCAAATCGCCGCGTATGCCGCCTCGCAGACCGAACGCCTGGGCTTCATGATCGCCCACCGTCCGGGCCTGACCGCGCCGACCGTGGCCGCCCGCGCCTTTGCCACGCTGGACCACACCACCGGCGGCGGTCGCCTGCGCCTGCACGCCATTACCGGGATTACCGCCGAACCGCAGGAAGGCGACTTTCTCGCTGACAAGACCGAACGCTACAAGCGCGCCGACGAATACCTGGAAATCGTCCGGCGTCTGTGGACCGAAGAGCAGCCGTTCGATTTCGACGGCCAGTACTTCAAGATCCAGGGCGCGTTCTCGCCGGTCAAACCCGTGCAGCAACCGCACATCCCGATCTCGTTTGGCGGCTCGTCCGACATCGCTTACCAGATCGCCGTCAAACACGCCGACCTCTATGCCCTGTGGGGCGAACCGCTGAGCGGCGTGGCCGAGCAAATCGCCAAACTGCGCACCGCCGCCAGCACGCAAGGCAAGCCCGCGCCACGGGTCAGCCTGTCGGTACGGCTGATTCTGGGCGCCACCGAGGACCTCGCCTGGCAGCGCGCCGAGCAGATTCTGGCGCAGATCAAGGCCAACCCGCAGTTCGCCGAAGGCAGCCCGTGGCGCAACCGCACCAAAGGCACAGGCTCCGAACGCCTGCTCGCCGCAGCCGCCGCCGGCGACCGCCACGACCGCGCCCTGTGGATGCCCACCGCCAGCGCGGTCGGCGCCTACGGTGACACCACCGCACTGGTCGGTACGCCGGAAACCGTGGCCGAAGCGTTGCTCGACTATGTGGACCTTGGGGTGACGACGTTCCTGAATCGCGGCTATGACCCGCTGTACGACACCGTCGATTACGGCCGCTGGATCATTCCGGCGGTAAGAGAAGAAGCGCGGCGACGGGCGTTGCAGCGGGCTTCGTAAACCTCAGGTAGCCCGTCCTGCGGGATTTGTGCAAGGCCGATATTTAATGCCCGGCACAACTCCCGCAGGAGCGCGCTTGCCGGAATGCCGGACCACCGCGACCGGCTGCGCAGCAGTCGTAAATTTGTGGCGTTTAATCAATTTTTATGGCCGCTTCGCGCCCAGTCGCGGGCAAGCGCGCTACAGGCGGTGATTTCTATATCTATTTAAATCAGCCAATCAGGAGCAGCCAAGGACAACAAAGCGGGTCTATACCAGCGTCGGCGAGTTACTCACCAGTGTGCGGGTGTAATCGTCCTGCGGCCGGTCCAGGACCTGCTCCACCGGGCCCTGCTCCAGAATGCGGCCGGACTTTAGGACCACCACCCGGTCGGCAATTGCCCGTACCACGCCCAGGTCGTGGGTAACGAACAGCAAGGTCAGGCCCTCGCGTTGCAGCTCGCGCAACAACGCCAGGATCGAGGCTTGCACCGAGACGTCCAGCGCCGAGGTCACTTCGTCGCAGATCAATAACTCCGGTTCGCAGATCAAAGCACGCGCAATCGCCACGCGCTGGCGTTCGCCGCCCGACAAGCTGTGCGGGTACGACTGCGCAGTGGTAATCGGCAACGACACGCGTTTGAGCACCGCCTCGACCCGCTCTCGTGCGGCGGCGCCCTTGACGCCGAAGAAGTGCGCCAGCGGCGCGCTCAGGCATTCGCCCACGGTTTGTCTCGGGTTCAGGGCGCGATACGGGTTCTGGAAGATGTACTGAATCCGGTGACGCAAGTCCGGCGTGCGCTGGCGGGCCTCAAGGCTCAGCGGCTGGCCGGCATAACGCAGCGCGCCCTGGGCATTTTCACCCAGCCCTGCCAGGGTGCGAGCCAGGCTGGTCTTGCCCGAGCCCGATTCACCGACCAGCGCCAGGCATTCGCCGGCCTGAATACTCAGCGAGATATCGAACAGCACCTGACGGTCGTAGGCGACATCCAGATGGGCCACTTCAAGCAACTGGCGCTCAGCGGCGTCGCTGACCTGCGTAGCCAGCGGCGCCTGGGTCACCAGCGCCAGCGCTTCATGGTGCGGGTGCAAACAGGCCACACGCTGTTGGTCATTCAGCCCATGAAGCAACGGCTCGCCCTGGCCGCAGGCACTGGTGCTGCGCGGGCAGCGTGGGGCGAAGGCGCAGCCTTGTGGACGATGACCGGGCGCGGGGGCGTGGCCGGGAATCGCGTTGATCTCGCGGCGCTCGGCCACATCGGGGATCGCTGCCAGCAAGCCACGCGTATACGGGTGCGCGGGATGGCTGAACAGCGCTTCGCGGCTGGCGGTTTCGACCAGACGACCGGCGTACATGACCATCACCCGGTCGACCAAGTCCTTGATCACCGCCAGATCGTGGGAAACATACACCGCCGCCACGCCCTGGCTTTTGCACAAGCGCCGCAGGGTCGCCAGAATGTGCGCCTGGGTGGTCACGTCCAGCGCGGTGGTCGGTTCATCGAGCACGATCAGGCGTGGCCGTAATACAAAGGCCAGCGCCAGCAGCACACGCTGTTGCTGACCGCCCGACAGTTGATGAGCGAAGCGCTTGAGAAACTGTTCGTCGTCCGGTAACCCCACATCACGCAGCGTCTCTTGCAGGCGCTGGCGTTGCTGGTCGCGGCTCACACTGGCGTCGTGGGCGGCGAGGGTTTCACGCAGCAAGGTGCCGATGCGCAAGGCCGGGTTAAGCGCGGTGGCCGGGTCTTGCGGCACATAGCCGATCAGGCTGCCGCGCGCCTGACGCAGGGCCTCGCCGGCCAGTTGCAGCAGTGACTGGCCAGCGATGTCAATGCGCCCGCCAGCAATCCGCGCACCGCGCCGGGCATGGGCCAGCAACGCGGTGGCCAGCGTGGTCTTGCCGGAGCCGGACTCGCCGACCAGGCCGACGATTTCCCCGGCCTGCAGGCTGAACGAGACATTGGCCAGCACATCGACCTGCGCGTTCAGCTCGACGCGCAAGCCCTCGACACGCAATACAGGCGCTTCCAGCGTCTGCAGCGTGCGGCTCGCGGCAATCGCCGCACGTTGTTCAAGGCTCATTTCGGCGATCACACTCATGGTTGTTTGTCCCCGATCCGCGCCGTGCTGCGGCCGATGCCTTCAGCAAGGATGTTAGTGCCATAGGCGAAGATGCCGATCATCAGCGCCGGCACCAGCACCGGCCAGGGCTGGACCAGCAGGCCGGCCTGGTTTTCGTTGATCATCAGGCCCCAGTCGGCGGCCGGTGGCGCGACGCCATAACCGAGAAAGCTCAGACCCGAAAGAATGCCCACGCCCCAGGTCAGCATGTTGCCGAAGTGCACCAGCAGCGGCGTGAGGATGTTCGGCAGGATCTCCTTGAAAAGAATGCGCCACGGCGAATAGCCCATCATCTGCGCGACCTCGACGAACTCCTGGCTGGCCACCGCCACGGTGCTGCCGCGCGCCAGACGGATCACGCTGGGGATAAAGGCAATCGACACGGTGAGCACGATCAGCCACGGCTGGCGACCGAGCATCGAGACGATCAGCAGCACCAGGATCAGGTCGGGAAAGGCCAGCGACACATCGGCGCCCCACATGATCGCCTGGTCCAGCCGCCGCCGGGAAAAGCCCGCTGCCAGGCCCAGGCTGGTGCCGACCAGCAGCGCGACCAAGGCCGCGGCCATCGACATCCACAGCACCGACAAACCGCCGGCCAGCAACCGCGACAGCACGTCGTGGCCGAGAAAATCAAAGCCCAGCCAGGCATCCGCAGCCGGCGCTCCGTACACCGGACCGAGCATGTCGGTGGGTGCATGCGGCGCCAGCAACGGGCCGAACACCGCCACCACGACCACCAGCAAGGTAATGATCAGGCCACGTCGCACTTGGGGTTCGCGCCACAGCAGGCGCCAGCGGGCAGTCGCAGAAAAAGCGCTCATTACACAGTCCTCATCCGGCCTGACGGGCCGGCGTGCGCCGCCACCAAGGGCGGATGCCACGGCGGTTGCGATTGATCATGCGCACCTTGCGAGCGGTGCGCAGTTTCGGGGTCAGCAAGACGGTCAGCAGATCGGCCAGCAGGTTGACCAGTACCACGCCCAGCGTGGTGACCAGCACGGCGGCCTGAATCAGCGGCAGGTCGCGCATCTGGATGGCCGAGTTCAGCGTGGTGCCGATGCCGGGATAACTGAAAATCACCTCGGCCAGCAGCGCGCCGCCGATCAGTGTGCGCAGGGTCAGTGCCACGCCCTGAATGGCCGGAATCAGCGCGTTGGGCAGGGTGTGCAGCCAGACAATCCGCCGCTCCGGCACGCCACGCAAGCGCGCGGCGATCACATAGTCCGATTCCAGCGCCTCGATCATCGAGGCGCGCACCATGCGGGTCAGGTACGGCAGTGCCGACAGCGATAGCGCTACGATCGGCAACACCAGAAAACGCAACTGCTCAAGCAAGCCCTTGTCCGGATCGAGGATCGACACCGCCGGCAGCCAGTCGATGTGCGGCATCGAAAACAGCAGCACCAGACCAATGGCCAGCAAAAAGCTGGGCGTGGCCTTAAGGAAGATCAGCAGCGACAGCGCCCAGCGGTCAATGCGGCTGTCGCGTCGCAACGCCAAGGCCACGCCCAGCGCCAGGGCCAGCGGCACGGCGGTGAGCAGCACACCGAGGATCAGCGCCAGGGTGTTGCCGAAGCGGCCGAACAGAATGCTGCTGACCGCCGAGTTCGAGTCCAGCGAGGTGCCGAGGTCGCCACTCAGGGTCTTAAGCAGCCAGTACCCGTATTGCAGGAGAATCGGCTGGTCCAGGCCCAGTTGCTGGCGCAGGGTCAGCACGCTTTCCAGCGGCGCGTCGGGGCCGAGAATCACCCGCGCCGGGTCCGAGGGCAGCGCCTGGGTGGCGATGAATACCACCAGGCTGATCAGCCAGGCAGTCAGCAGGCCATATCCGAGCCGGCCGAAGAACCACGACAACCAGGCCGGTGCCTGAAAGCGCGAGTGACGGTGTGCGTGTCTAGACATTGTTCAACCACAGGCTGTCGAAGCGCCACGAGGCGAAGGTGGTCTGCTCCGGGGTCAGGCCGCCGACCCTGGTCGAAGCGGCGTCGAGGATATCGGCAAAGCCCCAGATCAGCAGCGAGCCCCGCTCGTGCTGGATGCGCTGGGCTTCATGGACCAGCACTTTGCGTTTTTCCAGGTCCGGCTGCGCCAGCGCTTCAAGAAACAGCTCATCGAAGCGCGGGTCGTGGAAGTTGCTGCGGTTGTAGATCGCGGTCGGCGCCTCGTTGTGCAGTGCAGTGGCGAGAAAGCCACGCGCCGGAGTCGACGCGGGCGACATCACCCAGTTGTCGCGCTGCGGGCCGTTGAACACCGAGTTGTCGACCTGGGTGACCTTGATCTCGACCCCGGCTTTCTTGGCCTGCTGGGCAAACACCAATGCGGCGTTGGCGGTGCCGCCCGGCGGCGTGGTGAATTCGACCTTGAGGTTCTCGTGGCCGGCTTCGCGCAGCAGGGTTTTGGCGCGCTCGACGTCATGGCCGCGCTGGGCGATGGCGTGGTTGAAGGTCGGGTCGTGCGGTGAGTACAGGTCGTTACCGATGCGGCCAAAACCGTTGAGCGCACGCGCCACCAGCTCTTCGCGGTCAGCCAGCAGGCGGAAGGCCTCACGGACTTTGGGGTGGTCGAACGGCGCCTTGGCCACATTGAGGTTGAAGCCGCTGAACGAGGTGGTCGGCGAGGCATACAGCTTCAGGCGCGAGTCGGCCTTGATGGTCGCGGTGTGCTCGGCGGTGACGCCGCTGGCGACGTCGATCTGCCCGGCGCGCAGGGCCGCCAGGCGCGAGACCTGGTCCTTGAATTCAATGATTTCCAGCTCGTCGGCATACGGCTGGCCGGGTTTGTAGTAGTTCTCGAAACGGGTGTACAGCGAGCGCTGGCCGGGAATGAAGCTTTTCAGCTTGTAGGGGCCGGCGCCCACCACATTGGTGACCGGGTCATAGTCGGTGGGCACGATGCCGCCGAAGCTGATCAGGGTTTCATCCAGCGGGAAGAAACTCTGGCCTTCCTTGAAGCGGATCTCGATCGTGCGCTCGTCGAGCTTGCGCAGCGCCTGACGGTCGATGGCGCCGACCAGGCCGGCATACGGCGAGGCCAGTTTGGGGTCGGTGAGGCGCAGGATCGAGAACAGCATGTCTTCGGAAGTGATCGTCTTGCCGTGGTGAAATTCCAGGCCCTGCTTGAGGCGAATGGTCCAGGCGCTGGCGTCGGCATTCGGTTCGGCGAACTCGGCCAGGGCCAGGCGTGTGCTGACGTCCGGGTTCCATTCCCAGAACTTGCTGTACAGCGCCCAGCCACGAATGATCCCGCCGCCCACCGGCTTGTGCGCATCGAGGTTGCCGGCCTGATCGCCATCGATGATGCCAACCCGCAGACGCCCGCCACGCACCGGCGTCAGCAACGCAGCGGCGGCACCGGCTGGTGCAGGCGCTTTGGCATTGTTGTCGCAACCGCCTAGCAAGCCGCCCAAAAGCAGGCCGCCACCGACCGCCAGACTGTTGCCGAGAAAGGTACGACGGGGAAATTCGTGACTCATGCTGACTCCATCTTTTGCCTGGCAACGCCCAGCGACGGCACCTCGAAGCCATGGTCCAGGTCCAGCAACGGCAGCAGCAGATCGGCGACGCGATGGGCTTCGTCGATCAGCGGAAAGCCGGAGAGGATGAACGCCGAGGTGCCCTGGCTTTCGTATTCGCGAATCCGCTCGGCGACCTGCTTGGCGCTGCCGACCAGATAGGTGCCGGCGGCCGGGCCGAGAATGTTGAAGCCGAACAGGCTCGGGCCGACCCAGACGTTGGGGTAGATCTCCAGATCGCGGGCCTTGGGCAGTTTGCCGCTGCGCAGGGTCTCGACATTGCGCTGGATCTGCGGGTCGTCACTGTGGAAGGTTTCCAGGGTTTCGCCCGCCGGCAACTGGCGCTGTACGGCATTCAGCGCGGTTTGCAGCGAGGTACGTTGCAGCAGTTTCTCAGCGTGTGCCCAGGCCTCTTCTTCGGTCTCGCGGACGATGATTTGCAGGCGCGTCCCGAAGGTCAGCTCGCGGCCGATCTTCGCCGCCTCTGCGGCCACGCGACGGAACTTCTCGCCCAGTTTCGGCGGGGTGTTGGCGAAGCTCAGGTACACATCGAGCAACTGCACCGAATGCGCCACGCCAGGACCCGAGGTGCCAGCGCCCCACAGCGGAATACCCGGCCTTTGCAGCGGCGCATGCCAGCCGCCCAATGGATGGCCGGCAGCGCCGGACGGGCGCGGTGCAAGCTTGACGTACTGGCCGTCGAAGCCTGCGGTTTCACCGGCATAAATGCTCTTGAACGCCTTCCAGTATTCAAGGCTGAAGTCATAGCGCTCGTCGTGCGGGTAATGCACGCCCAGCGTCGCCAAACCGGCGTCATTGCCGTTGACCACGTTGAACAGCAAGCGACCGTTGGAGAACTGATCGAAGGTCAACGCCCACTTGGCCAACACCGCTGGAGACAGCTCGCCGGGATGCTGGGCCACCAGAAAGCGCAGGCGCTTGGTGGCGTCGATCAGCGCAGCAGCGACGGCCAGGCTTTCGTTGGGGCTCGAACCCAGCAACGAGCCGTAGTAGCCCAGACGGTCGCTGGCCACGGCCAGTTGCTTGAGGTGTTCGAAATCGGTGTGCCAGCGCCCTTCGGGCTCCCACGGGTACGGCCCGTCGGGGGTGGTGAGGTACCAGAGAATTTTCACGGCCATGGTTGCAGTCCTTGTAATAAGCGCTGTCGATCAGTCGCGGCGGTCGATGGCCGGTACCAGGTTCAAGGCGGTGGCCTGCTCGAACAGGCCGCTCATCTTCCATTGCTGAGTCAGCACGCCAGGACCGAAGGCACGCGAGCCGCCGATGGCTTCGGCGAGCAACTGGATCTGCGCGCCCTCTTCCAGCAGCACGATGAACTCGGCCAGGTCGCGCAGGCCTTTCTTGCCCCACACGGTGGCGCCGCCGTTGGCTTCCAGGATTGCCGGGGTGAAGGGATTCTTCGCGAGGCTGTCGATGATGAAGTCGACTTCCTGCTGGCGACGGTCGACGTACACCGGCAGTTCGCGGGCCAGCTGGAAGCGCTGCACCGGCACATAGTTGAACGGCAGGGTGCGCTGGGTTTGCGCCCAGGCGCCGAGGTACGGCGAGTGCACGTGGGAAATGGTAGTGACGTCGGCGTGTTGCTGGAACAGCCTGGTGTAGCGCCCCGGACCACCGCGGCCCTTGCCATGCAGCACGTTGCCGTCAAAGTCGGTGACCGTGGCGGTCAGCGGCTTGCGGTAGTTCCACGGGCCTGGGTAGTTGACCGACACCAGCAGCTCGGTGCCCGGAATGCGCTCGATAAAGCCCACGGTGCCGTTGGCGGTGATGGTGTTGGTTTCGCGGAACACGGTGAACGCCTGCTCGGCTTCCAGGATCACATTGTCGACGAAGGCATGTTGCTCAGCGGTGAGGCTGCGTTCAGCAGTAGCAGTGGTCATGTGCAAGTTCTCCGGGGTCAGGCGCGGCGCGTGGCCAACCATTCATGGGCAGCTTTGAGAGGGGCATGGTCGACCCAGCCGGCAATGTCGAAATCGCGTTCGAGAAAGCCGTGCAGGTGCAGGAATTTTTTCTGTACGTCGAGAAATGCCAGGCGCTGGGCCGAGAGGTCCGGCGCCAGGGTGGTGTGGAAGTCGCCGCGATAGGCTTCGGCCACGCCGGCGCTGCCGGCCTTGGTTTCTTCTTCGAGAATGCGGTTGAGCGCCTCGCGGTTGCCGGCGGCCCATTCAGCGGCGCGCAGGGTTTGCGCCAGAAAGCGCACGACCACATCGAAATGGTGGTCGAGCAGGCTTTGATGCACGGTAATCGGCCGTGGCGTGCCGTTGTTGATGCGGTAGCGCGGATCGGTAATCTGGTCGAGGTCGATACCGACCACCAGGCCCAGACGCTGCGCGGCATCGGCCGCCGAGGCGCCTTTGACATACACCGCATCGACGTCGCCGCGTACCAGGTAATCCAGGCCCGACCACAGGCGTTGCAGGCCCAGTTGCGGGGTTGCCGCATCGGTCTGCGATTGCAGCGCCACCTCGACCAGTTCGACATCGTCGAAGCTCAGGCCGGCCAGCGACAGTGCGCCCTTGTAGCCGTGCAGGCTCATGGCACGGGCGATGCTGCCCGGACGGTTCTCGCCCCACGCCGGCAGCGCCAGGCGCTTGCCCTTGAGGTCTTGCGCGCTGCGGATGCCGGAGTCGGGACGGACCAGAATGGTCTGCCACTCTTCGATCCAGGTCAGGCCGATCAGCCGGCTCGGCGCACCGGCAGCGCGGGCCGCCAGGGCCGGGACGTTGCCGCCTTCGCGAAACAGGCCCGGCAGGTCGTGATCGTAGTGATGACGGCCCAACTGTTTAGCTTCTTGCAGGGTCGACACCGGCAGGCCATCGGCGGCGAATTCTTCGCCCAGCCAGCCGAGTTGATACGCCAGCCCCGAGGCGGTCGGCACCGGGCAGCGGGTGAACCAGATTTGCTCCAGCGTTGCAGCGTGAGTCATGGAAAGCTCCAGGTGTTCGGTCGGGGCCAGGATGGCTGGCCAATACCTGTACTAACGCAACGCTCATGCCAAATATTCAAGCCATTGATTAATAAAGAAAAAAATTAAATTACCGCTGACAGGACAGAATCAATTGCTGATCTGCCAGCAACGCTGCAGCGCGACTGCTGGCAGATCAGCAATCGCCTGCCGCAGGGTGCTGCTCCAGCAACACCCCCGTTGCAGAAAGCCTCACCCCTGCCCTGAAAGCCGCGAAACAGAAGGCTTGCCACGCTGTCCGGCACACTGGCGCAGAACTTGCTCAACCCATTGCAACGCTCCAACACCAATCCCGTAGGGCTGCTTCAGCAGCGAACAGGCACTGCCGGGACATTCTGGAATCAGCAAGAAGGTGAAGTCATGAGTACGGCCCATAACAATTCGTCCATCGAACAGCAGGCCCAGCGCCTGCACAGCGAAGCGCAGGCCATTGCTACCGCCAGGGAAGTCGCCGTGGAAATCGCCCGGCTGGCGGCGGACCCGGCCAATAACAACACCCTGCCGTGGCGTCAGGCCGAGCTGCTGTCGCAAAGCGGCCTGACCGCGATTGGCGTACCGAAGGCGTTCGGTGGCCTGGGCGCGTCGGTGCAGACCATCGTCGAAACCGTGCGCCTGATTTCGGTGGCCGACGGCGGCGTGGGCCAGTTGTTGCAGATTCATAACGTGATGCTGCGCGGCATCTTCACCGGCTACACCGAGGCGGTACGCGACCGTTTGATTGCCGATGTCTTGGCGGGCAAACGCTTCGGCAATGCCTTGGCGGAAGTCGGTGGCAAGAACAAGTTTTCGCTCAAGACCCGTGTAGAGCGCCGCGAAGACGGCAAGCTGGTGCTCAACGGCAGCAAGTTCTACTCCACCGGCTCTTATCTGGCCGAATGGATCTCGCTGACCGCCGCCAGCGACACCGGTGGCGCTGGCGTGCTGCTCAACCGCAACACGCCCGGCCTGACCCTGGTCGATGACTGGGAGGCATTCGGCCAGAACAACTCGGTCAGCGGCACGGTGATCTTCGACAACATCGAGCTGGACGAAGACTACATTGCCCGCCGCGAAGGCCCGATGAAACGCACCGGCCTGACCTTTCCGCAGATTCTGCATGCCGCCATAGACACCGGCATTGCCTCAGGCGCCCTGAGCGCTGCCGTCGACTATCTCAAGCACCACGCCCGACCCTGGGTGGAAAGCAACGTCGAGCGGGCCAATGAAGAGCCGCACATCATCAAGCAGATCGGCGAATACGCCGTGGCCCTGCGCGCCGCCGAGTCCTTGCTGCGCGAGGCCGCACAGGTGTTCGACCGGCACAACCTGGACCCGGACAACAAAGAGCTGCAAGACGAACTGATTCTGTCGGTGGCCACGGCACGTGCGCATTCGGACGGCGCCTCGCTGAAAATCTCCAGCGACATTTTCTCGTTGCTGGGCGCCAGTTCAACCTTGAGCAAATGGAACCTGGACCGCTTCTGGCGCAACGCGCGGGTCCACACCACCCACGACCCGATCCGCTGGCGCCTGCACCACGTGGGCAACTACTACCTGAACGGCATCGACCCCGGCGAATACACCGCGATCCTTAACGCCAAACAGGCCGAAGGCGCCAGCCGCAAAGCCTGAGTCGACCGCCGTACCTGGTAGGAGCGCGCGCCTACAGGGCCAGTGTCTGCCATGCGATCTGTGACATCCATTTCCATCGAACACTTTGAGTTTTTCATGTGATCAACAAACACCCACTGCTGCGCAGCCTGGCCATCTACCGTGAAATGCCGTGGCGTTTCGGGCTGACCGCTGCGTTGTTCATTTGCGTCAACATAGGCCTGGTCTGGCAGCAATGGCTGGTCGGCCACGCCATCAACGATGTCAACGCCGGGCGCGCGGTGGTACGCCTCGACGACGGCAGCTTCAACGATTCGCTGGCCTGGCACTGGCTGTGGCTGATCGTCGGTGTCGCGCTGGCGCGCGGTGTCGTGCAGTACGCCGCCGGCGTGCTGGCGCTGGTGCTTAGCCAGGAGCTGCTGACGCGCCTGCGCGAGCGCATTCTGGCGCAGGTGCAGAACCTGCATCTGGGCTATCACTGGCAGCACGGCATGGGCGAGACGATCACCCGTACCACCCGCGACGCCGACAAGGTCCGCGATGCGCTGATCAACTTCTGGCGGCAGGTACTCGATACCCCGCTGGTGGTGCTGGCGGCGGTGGGCCTGCTGAGCTGGTACGACCCGCTGCTGGGCCTGGTGCCGTTGTTGCTGACGCTGGTGGGGCTGGCGATTTTCGTCTTGCAGACCGAGCATCTGGTCAGCCTCGACCGCGCCGTCGGCGCCGCTTACGACCGGGTCAACCAGGACCTGAGCGAAGGCATCAGCGGCGTGCGGGTGATCAAGTCGTTTGCGCTGGAACAACGGCGCATCGACAGCTTTGCCAGCCAGGTCACTGCGTTTACCGTGCATGCCCGCCAGGCGCTGGCTTATGCCAGTTCGCGCATTCCGTTACCGCAGGCGGTGGTCGCACTCAGTCATGTGTGGATTCTGGTCTACGGCGCGCACCTGGTCAGCACCGGCCAGGTCAATGTCGGTGAACTGGTCGCCGCCTTGCTGATCGTGACCACGCTGGTGTTTCGTATCGAAGGCATCGGTCGGGTGATGCAGACCTTTGCCGATGCGCGCTCCTCGGCCGAGCGCATCTGGCAGTTGCTCGATGAACAACCGGCGATTACCGGCTCCACCGGCAACCTGCCCAACACCCCGCTGGGTCTGAAGCTTGAGCAGGTGGTGATCAAGGCACCCGGTGGTGGGCGTTCGATTTTGAGCGACTGTTCGCTGACCCTGCACCCCGGTGAAATCGTCGCGCTGGTCGGCGCCACCGGCACCGGCAAGAGCTTGCTGGCCAGCCTGTTGCCGCGCCTGGTCGACGTCAATGCAGGTCGCGTGCTGGTCGGTTCCTGCGAAGCCGGCTGGCAGGATGTGCGCGACCTGCAACTCGACCCGCTGCGCCAGCGGGTGCATGTGGTGCCGCAAGAGAGCTTTCTGTTTTCCGACACCCTGGCCGCCAACCTGCGCCTCGGCGCACCGAACGCCAGCGATGATGAACTGCTGGAAGCGCTGCGCATGGCCTCGGCCGAAGATGTGCTGGAGCGCTTGCCGCAAGGCCTGCAAACGCCGCTGGGTGACAAGGGCGTGACCTTGTCGGGCGGCCAGCGCCAGCGCCTGAACCTGGCCCGCGCCCTGCTCGCCCGCCCCGACATTCTGTGCCTGGACGACGCCACCAGCGCGCTGGACGCGATCAGCGAACGCCGCGTACTGGACAACATTCGTCAGTTGCCACACAGCCACGGGCGGGTCACCACGCTGCTGGTCATCTCCAGCAAGCTGTCGACCATTCTGCTCGCCGACCGGGTATTGATGCTCGAAGGCGGACACATCGCCGACAGCGGCCGTCACGAGGAACTGCTGCAACGCAACCCGTACTACCGCGACCTGCTGGGGATCGAACATGGCTAAGCCATTGCGGGGCCAACAAGCCCTGAGCGACATCGAAATCGAAGAGTTGCTGGCCAAAAAAGCCCTGGACCGCAACATGTTCAGCCGCCTGCTGCCGTTGTTGAAACCGATCCGTGCCTCGATTCTGCTGGTCATCGGCCTGGAGCTGGCGCTGGTGTTCACCGTGTTCCTGCGCCCGTGGTTCGTGCGCGAGCTGCTTGATCGCGGGCTGATCCAGCAGGACGGCCAGTGGATCGCCGACATGATGCTGATCGGCTGGCTGGGCGCAGGCCTGGCAATCAGCTGGGTGGCACGCTTTGCCCTGGCCGGCGTCTCGCAATACATCGCAGGTCACGCGGCCATTCGCGTACTCAATGATTTACGCATACGGGTGTTTGCCCATGTGCAGGCGCTGAGCGTCGGTTACTTCGACCGGACCAAGGCGGGACGGATCATTTCCCGGGTCGACCGTGACGTCGACAGCCTTGAGCCGCTGGTGATCCAGGGCCCGCCGGAACTGCTCGGCGCGTTGCTGCGCTGCAGCGGAGCGGCGGTGATGCTGTGGCTGATTTCGCCGTTGTTCCTGCTCAGCCTGGCCGGCGCCGTACCCTTGTTGTTCATCGCCACCTGGGCGTTCAAGCGCATCTCGCAGCGCAACTGGGCCACGGTGGCCGAGAACCGCAGCCGCTTTACCGCACACCTGGTCGAAAGCGTCGGCGGTGCGCGCATGCTGCAACAGTGCGTGCGTCAGGAACCCAACCTGCGCCGCTACCGGCAACTGCTCGATGACTTCAACCGGTCGCTGATTCGCGGCAGCCTGCGCTCGGGTTGGTTCGCGCCGTTTACCGCGTTGCTGGCGGCGGCGGCCATGGCGGTGTTGTTGCTGGTCGGCGCACACGGTCTGGCACAGGGCAGCGTGACCGTCGGCCAGGTTGCCGAAAGCCTGTTCTACGTGATGCTGTTTCTCGGCCCGCTGCAAGAGTTGTCGGACCTGTTCGAGCGCTACGCCACCGGCTCCGCTTCGGCGCAACGTATCTTCCTGCTGCTCGACACAGCACCGCAGGTCACCGATCCGCAGCAGCCGCGCGCGCTGGGCAAGGCGCGTGGCCAAGTGATCTTCGAAGACGTGCGCTTTGCCTATACCCCCAACGCCACACGACCGGTGATCAACCAGTTGAACCTGGTGATCGAGGCCGGCGAAGTGCTGGCGATTGTCGGCCCGTCCGGGCATGGCAAAAGCACGCTGGTACAGTTGTTGACGCGCTTCTACGACGTGCAGGGCGGCGCGGTGCGCCTCGACGGCCTGGATGTGCGCGAGGTGGCCCAGCATGACCTGCGCCGCAATGTAGCGGTGGTGCTACAGGACAATGTGCTGTTCAGCGGCAGCATCCTCGACAACCTGCGCATGGCCGCCCCACAGGCCGACGACGACACGTTGATCGCCGCTGCGCGTGAGCTGGGCGCCGACGAGGTGCTGGAACGCCTGGCGCATCAGTACCATACCGAAGTCGGCCCGCTGGGTTCGTACCTCAGCCATGGCCAGCGGCAATTGGTCTGCCTGGTCCGTGCCTATCTGGCGGACCCGGTGGTGCTGGTGCTCGACGAGGCCACCTCGGCGGTGGATGTCCACACCGAGCGCCGTATCCAGAAGGCCCTGCGCCGACTGTGCCTGGGGCGCACGGCGATCATCATCGCCCACCGCCTGGCAACCATTCGCGACGCCGACCGCATAGCGGTGATTCGCGAAGGCCAACTGGTCGAACTCGGCCCGCATCGACAACTGATCGAGCAAGACGGCCCGTACGCGATGCTCTACAGCACCTGGCAGCGCAGTTCGGCCAGATCGATCGATGAAATCGGCGCCACCCACCGCAAACCTTTACTCGAGACGCCCTTATGAGCACTGAATTTTTCTGGCGCCTGCCATTGGGTACCGACGGCCCGCAATTGAGCACCGACAACCATAACCGCGGCAACCCGCGCCATCGCCCAGGCCATATTGCTCCCGGACGGCTGGCCGATGGCTCGCCCGACGGCTTTGGCTACATCGACTACATCGCCCAGGTGGCCAAAGCCGCAGAATTGGCAGGCTTCGAAGGCGCGCTGCTGCCCACCGGCCCCGAGCCCTGGATCGTCGCAGCGGCGCTGGCCCGTGAGACCCGGCGCATTCGTTTTCTGGTTGCCTTCCAGGCCACCTGGACCCTGCCCGCCTATGCCGCGCAACAGGCCGCAATTCTGCAGAACCTCAGCAACGGGCGACTGGACTGGAACATCATCACCGGCGGCAGCCCGGCCGGTCAGCGCGCTCAGGGTGATTTTCTCGAACACGACCTGCGCTACAAGCGCACAGGCGAATTTCTCGATGTGATCGACGGCCTGTGGCACAACGAGCGCTTCTCGTATGAAGGCAAGATTTATCGCCTGGAGAACGGCGGCCTGCCGCCAGGGCTGCAACACGAGCGCAAGCCCGGTGTGTATTTCTCCGGGTTCTCGGATGCCGCACTGGACGTCGCCGCCCGCCACGCCGATGTCTACCTGAACTGGGCGGAGCCGGTGGATAAACTGGCGCCGCACATCGAGCGGGTGCGCGAGCTGGCCGACCGTCAGGGACGCAGCGTGCGTTTCGGCCTGCGTGTCGACCTGTTCGCCCGAGAAACCGAGGCGCTGGCCTGGTCCGACCTGCGCCGCCAGTTCGAGCGTTTTCATACCCCTGGTGCTCAGCCAGCAGCGGGACGCGGTTCTGATTCGGTGGGCGGCGCGCGGCAGACGGCCTATCACCAGAATATCGACCGCTTCGAAGACCTGATCATCGGCCCGAACCTGTGGGCCGGTTTCGCCAAGGCCAAGCCAGGCCCGACGGTGGGCCTGGTCGGCAGCCATGAACAGATCGCAGAGCGCTTGAGCGAATACCGCGACGCCGGCTTTTCAACGTTCATCCTGGCCGGCAACCCGCACCTTGAAGAAGCCTTGCGCATCGGCCAGGAAGTCCTGCCGCTGGTGCAGCAACGCAGCCCCGTTTATCCAACAGGAACCACCGTATGAGTCAGCCCCAGAATACGCAGCCCCTGGACACACTCTGGTACACCCGCTGCCCGGTGCCCACCGGCCTTGGCCTGGCGGTACAGAAAGGCTGGCTGAAAGAGGCGCTGGAACCCCTGGGCACCGCGCTGCAATCGATCCGCGAGTCCAGCGAGCAAAGCGTGCGCGAGTCGCACTTCGATCACACCTTGCGTAACTCGGTACGCCACGGCGGCAACATACCGGCCATCTGGGCCCGCGCCCAAGGCCGCGAAACCCGGGTCATCGGCCTGTCGTGGGTCGATGAAGTACAGTTGATCCTCACCCGTCCCGGCAGCGGCATCACCACGGTCAAAGACCTCAAGGGCCGGCGCTTCGGCCTGCCGCACTGGCGCAACGCACAGATCGACTTCACCCGTGCCCAGGCACTGCGCGGCCTGGAGAATGCCTTGAAGCTCGAAGGCCTCGAAGTGCGTGATGTCGAACGGGTCGACTATGTCCACGGTGGCACCTTCAGCGACACCCAGGCCCAGGCGGTGGACGGCACGCTGGTTACCGGCCACCGCCCCGAAACCCGTAACGCCGAACTGGTCGGCCTGCTGCGCGGCGAAGTGGATGCGATCTTTCTCAAGGGCGCACATGGCGCGCAACTGGCGCATGATTTTTCGCTGGTCACGGTGATCGATACCGGCTCGCACCCCGAGCCACTGATTCGCAGCAACAACGCCACACCGCGCACGCTGACCGTGGACCAGCACCTGCTGGACCACCATTTCGACGTCGCCACCGGCATTCTCGAGGCTGTGCTGCGCGCCGAACACTGGGCGCGGCAGCACCCGCAGGACACGCGACGTTTTCTGTCGTGGGAGGTCAACAGCAGCGAGTACTGGGTCACGGCCGCCTATGGCGAAAACGCGCACCAGCGCCTGAACACCGAATTCAGCGAGCAGGCCATCGATGGCCTGCAGGACTTCACCGATTTTCTTCAGCGCTGGCAGTTCATCGAGCAACGCTTCGATGTCCGCGACTGGATCGACACTCGCCCTCTGGATGCGCTGAGCCTTGCCCGACAGGCAGGTTGACGCCTTTTAAAACGAACACGATCGGACTTTTATGAGCCAAGCACTCGAAACCCTCTGGTACACCCACAGCCCGGTGCCCACCGGGCTTGGCATTGCCGTACAGTCCGGCCGTCTGGCGGAGGCTTTTGCGCCGTACGGCACCACTATTCAGTCACTGCGCGAATCCAGCGAGCGCGAGGTGCGTGAAGCCCACTACGACCATCACCTGCCCAACTCGGTGCGCCATGGCGGTAATATTCCGGCGATCTGGGCCTATTCCAGCGGCGTGCCGACGCACTTGCTGGGCCTGTCGTGGAGCGACGAGGTGCAACTGATTCTGACCACCGTCGACAGCGGCGTGAAGACCACCCGCGACCTGAAGAACCGCCGCTTCGGCCTGCCGAAATGGGCCAACGTGCAGATCGACTTTACCCGCGCCCAGGCCCTGCGCGGCCTGGAAAACGCCCTGCTGCTGGAAGGTCTGAGCGTCGCCGATGTCGAGCTGGTCGACTACCCGTATGGCGGCACCTACAGCGACGAGCGCAAGCATCATGTGTACGGCTCGGAAGTCAGCCTGGATGTCGGCGTGATCCGCAAGCGCAATAACGAACTGATCGGCCTGCTGCGCGGCGACATCGATGCGATCTTTCTCAAAGGTGCCCACGCCGCCCAACTGGCCAATGAATTTGGCCTGCACGTGGTGGTCGATACCGGCTCGCACCCTGACCCGCTGATCCGCTGCAACAACGGCACGCCACGGGCACTGACCGTGGACTCGCACCTGTTCGACAACCACTTCGACGCCTGCACGCGCATCGTCGATGTGGTGCTGCGTACCGAGCAGTGGGCCTGGGCCAACCCTGAAGAAACCCGCCGTTACCTGGCGCGCGAGTTGAACACCAGCGAGTACTGGGTGGCCGCCGCGTATGGTGAAGACGCGCACCGCCGCTTGCGCACGACCCTGGACCGCCGCTCGATCGATGCGCTGCAGGATTTCACTGATTTTCTGTACCGCTGGGATTTCATTCCCCGGCATTTCAATGTGAATGACTGGGTGGACTTCAGCGTGCTGGAAAAGGTGATCGGCGCCACGTCGCGCCTGGCGGTGTAGGGTGCCAATCAACCCGACTCCACACCATTGAGCGGCAATTCAAGGGATTTCTTTACCGTGCGAATGACCAGGGTCGAAGAGTAGGTCCTGATCGAAATATCCCGGTAGGTTTCCAGAAAGTTGTAGATGTAATTAGTGTATTCACTGGCATCGCGCAACTTGGCCACCATCACGAAGTCGAACTCCCCGGTGACCAGGTAGCACTCCTGGACCTCCGGGCGCGTGGCAAGAATCTGCTGCATGCGTCGATCGACGTCGGCAGTGTCTTTGTCGAGTTTGATCATGAACATCGCGGTGACCTGGATGCCCAGTTTCTTTTCATCCAGCACCGCGACTCTGGCGCGAATCAGGCCGCTGTCTTCCATGCGCTTGATACGCCGGTAACAGCTGGTCGGTGACAGCCCCACGTGGTCGCTCAGCAGCTCCAGACTTTGAGTGCAGTCCTTCTGCAGTCGGCTCAAAATCCTCAGATCTATCGCGTCTGTCATGTTTACAGCGTTCTCCCTGAAAAATTGCAAAGATCCTGCGCCAGGGCGATGCACTTTGCACAAAATCTTCGTGACGGCAAATTACCATCATTGTCCGCACCACTGGCAGCCCGTAAGCGAAACGGGCATGGCTCGGAGAAGGAACGATGAGTGTCACCAAACCGACATGGACGACGGATATTCAGCGGCTGTTGACTCAGCTGTGCTGGATATACCCCTTGCCAAGGGCTGCCATAGACCTCAAGCAGCCTGCCTCCGTCAGGCAGCATTGGGCCGCGCTCTATCAGCACCTGGCTAGCCAGCCGGTGTCGGCATTTGTCGGCGATGGCCCATGGCCGCGTCATAAATCCCTGGAAATCTTTCGTCGCTGGGTTAACCAGGGCTGGCGCATGGACCCCCATTCGCCCTTTGATATCGCCGAACGCATCGCGCCATTTCCAGCCTGCCACCGCGCACACGGCGTGGAGGGATCCCCGCCGGTTTCTGGCCGCACCTTCATCAAGGTTGCGGTTACTGCTCCCGTTGACTCACCCCTTGCAGTTGGAGATTTTTAATGAGCACGCCTTTCACCCAATTCACCTCCCCCGCCGAACAGGCCCCAAAGGACTATCAACAACTGGGCCTGGAACAGGAGCTGGCGCAATTCAACACCGACTGGAACAACAACCTGGCAGGCTGGACCGAAGCGGCGATCATCGGTAACCCCTGGACCGGGTTGTATGACGCACCGCGCTCGGGCTACTACAACCCGTTGGTCAGCGGCTTTGGTGACAGCCCGGCGGTGATCGACTGGACACCGTTTCCCAACCGCCTGCTTATGTACCTGACCCAGCCAGGCTCGGCAGCCAATCCACAACTGGCCGGCAAGCCGCTGACCCAGGACCAGGTCATGGCGCTGGCCGATAACGGTGAAATCGAGATCAATGGCACCACCGTCACGCTCTACAACCCTCAGGACAACGAAGCACTGTTGACCCTGCCGACCATTCGCTGCCCGCAGATCGACTGGAACGGTCCTTACAAAGCGTTCAGCCCCTACGGCCCGCGCGGCTGGCTGGATGAGTACTGCGAATGGTCGATCACGCGCGATGCCAATGGCAACATGCGCAGCATCATGTTCACCTGCGAAAACCCGGCCTATTACCTGACCATGTGGCGCATCAACCCGCAGGCCGTGCTGAGCCTGTATCGGACCTATGTGGATGAGGCAGTACACATCGAAGACCTGTACCTGCGCTACGCGTCCGACCAGCCGACCGGCAAGCAAGGCGAGCCGGTGATCGACCCCACCACCGGATTGCCTGCCTATGACGTCACCAACAAGTGGAACTCCGGAACCGCCCGGGTTCCGGGCCAGTATGGCGGCGCCCTGCACCTGACCTCCGGCCCCAACACCTTGAGTGCCGAGATCTATCTGGCGGGGGCAGCGACCATTCAGCGCTCCGATGCCAGCACCACCAACGCACAGACACTGATCTGCTGTGCCAAATACGGGCAGAACTTCCGTAACTCGGACCCTCACATTGGCTACGTTGCCAACAGTCTGGCGGCCAGCAGCAACATTTCGCTGAGCAACCCGGTGGGCCTGTACCTGCAACAGCCCAAGAGCTTCGCCAACTGGAAAGGCCCACAAGGGCAGGACGTCAGCCAGTACTGGAAAATTACCCGAGGCACTGCCGGGACCGGTCCGCTCAAGAGCGACCAGATCCTGCATGCGGTCTTCGAGGTGCCTGAGAGCGCTGGCTTCTCGATCAACGACATCACCGTCGATGGCAAGAAGATCGAGTATGTCGGGGTGATTGCCAATCAGATGAAAGTTGCGCTGTCGGCGACCGCGCTCGACGACATCTCTCCGGCGATCCAGAACTGCGTGGCCGACCGCAGCACAGGGCTGCAACCGGCACCCTCACAACTGCTGCCGCTGGACCTGTTTTACGGCCAGTCGCTCAGCGACCTGCCCGCCGGGCTGACGACGGGCAGCAGCCATCCGTTCGTGCTGCTCGTCAGTGGCGCGCAAGCCGACACCACGGCGACCAATGCCCGAATCCAGTTCTCCAATCCGGGCGTGACCGCACAGGTTACCGAGTTTTTGAAAGATGCAGGCGGTGGCAGTCAAGGCTATGTCATGACCATCACTGTGGCGGCCGATGCCGCACCTGGCCGGGTTCAGGTGCGCGCGCTCAACCCTGACGAACCCGCCAACCCAACGGACGCCGAGCATCCATGGGCCAGCTCACTGGCCGTGGTGTACGCCGCTCAGGCTTGATGGACACCGCCCGCGCAACCGGTATTGATCGAGCGTTGCGCGGGCTACCCGAATCCAGGGAGCAGGATCATGTGCTTATTGACGTTTATTCAGAAAGGCAGCCGGGTCGGCCTGCTCTCGCTATTGCTCACCGGGCTGTCGTGGGCGGTCGGTGCGCCAGACACACACGCTGCACTCAACCCGCAAACACCGGAGCAATGTGTACAACAACTGGTGTTCGACCCCACCAGCGGCAGCTTCCTGACCAGTGACTCGCCGTTTCTGCCCGCCCAGAAAGGCCTCAACTGCTACGCCTGGCAGATGTTCATTGCCATG
This sequence comes from Pseudomonas sp. Leaf127, assembly GCF_001423155.1. Lineage (NCBI taxonomy): Bacteria > Pseudomonadati > Pseudomonadota > Gammaproteobacteria > Pseudomonadales > Pseudomonadaceae > Pseudomonas > Pseudomonas sp. Leaf127. The sequence continues at coordinate 55,288 of NZ_LMOA01000005.1, forward strand.
AACTGGCCGGTCAATCCGGGCTGGCCGACCAATCCGACGCTGGCCGGCGAGCCCGATACTCACAGCCCGGTCAGCCAGTTCGGCGTGCCGGACACGGCCAGCCAACCGATGAGCATCGCGCCCCTGTGGGCCAGCTACAAGGATGCCAACGATATCTTTCTGCCAGGTGCCACACCGCCTTCGGCCTGGGGCGTGCAAGCCCCGGCACCGGTCGGTTGCCAGGCCAAAGCGTCGCTGCAAACCCTGCACGTCGGCGCACGCAAGTTTCTGACGGCCACCTCGGAAAGCGCGGTCAGCTCAAAGCATCGCTTTCATGTGTCCAGCAGCACCCCGAATACCACGCCCGACCCGACCCTGGAGGCCACCGGCGGCTGGCTGACCGATCAGTCCGGCAAGCTGGTGTTCTTCGAGCGCAAGGTGGGCAAGGCCGAGTTCGACTACATCGTCAGCCATTCGCTGTACGACGCCGCCGACCAGTTGCGGGTCGCGCAGAACCTGGACGGCAATAGCCCGCAAGGGCTGTCATTGCCAGCCGGTGCACATTTTCGCACCCCGCCGGCACAGCCAGTGCCGCAGGAACAACTGGGCGCCTTCGAACTCAAGGCAGCGTGGCGCATTCTCACCGGCAAGCCACACCTGTACCCGCGCTACCTGACCAGCGTGACCTGGGTACAACGCCCCGACACCGGCGAATGCACCCAGGAAGTCGTGGGCCTGGTGGGGCTGCATATCATCCACAAGACCGAGAGCATGCTCGATTTTGTCTGGACCACGTTCGAGCATATCGACAACGTACCCGACATTGGTCCGGCACCGGCTGCCGGCTACACCTTTAATAACCCCAACTGCAAGGGCAGCGATTGCACGCCTAACCAGGAGCGCATCACCTGTAACGGCTCAGGCTGCACGGATAATTTCCCGCGCAGCACCCCGGTGCAGGTTACCCGCGTCAACCCGCTGACCGATTACATGAATGCCCTGAACAGCGCGGTTCAGGCCTCCATCGCTGAACGCACTGGCGGCAAGTCGGTCTTCCAGTATTACAAGCTGATCAATGTGCTGTGGGACGGCTCGACCAGCGCGCCGACACCGGAACCGGGTGCCGGTGCAACCGTGCCGCTGGTCTATGGCACGTTCAACAGCGAAGGCAGCGTGCCGGCCGCCAACACCACACTGGAAACCTACATCCAGAACACGTCATGCGACGGTTGCCACAAGAACGCCAAAGTGGCCGGCAGCCGCACACTGGCGTCGGACTTCTCGTTTTTGTTCGAGAGCGCCGACTCCGCCAAGAACCCCGCACTGGTCAGAAAAGCGCCTTGAGGGTGCCGGACTGAAACGGACAGACAGGGAGCGCATCAGACCGCTGCCTGTCTCACATCCAGCAATGCGGTGCTGCTCCAGAAGCAACCTATCAGCAGCGGCTGGCGATGCAGACGCAACGGCTGAATCCGGCGTGATTCACGAAATAAAAAATCTATAAATATCAATAACTTAAAAATTTAAAACATCGAATTACGCTTTTTTCACAACTGGCATAAACCCTGCTATCTCCCTGTAGAACATAAAGCGCATCCCACTCCTGGAAGAATGCGCAGCCGCCATCACGGCGAGTCTTTCTTGCGTCTACGGGGATTTCATCATGTTGAAGATCAATCCGATCACCCAGGGTATCTGGCTGACCCTGGCCTTGAGCGGCGCCGGTACCGGTGCTGCCTGGGCCGCAGAGCCCGTCGGCACGAATGCCAACGAAGCGCCGGCCCTCAAGACCGTCACGGTCACCGCACAACGCCGCGAAGAGACCGTCCAGGAGATTCCGGCAGCGGTGTCAGTGGTCAATGGATCGAGCATCACCGCCGACGGCGTGCGCTCGATGGGCGATATCACCACCTTCGTGCCCAATGCGGCGGCCAAGAACCCCGACGGCGACGGGCGCCCACGCTGGTATATCCGAGGCCTGGGCACCGGCGACACCGGTCCGGCCACCGTATACCCGGTGGGCATCTATGCCGATGACGTCTACCTGAACGCGCCCATTGCCGGTGGCGGCCCGCTGTTCGACCTGGAACGCATCGAGATCCTGCGTGGCCCGCAAGGCACGCTGTACGGCAAAAACACCACCGCGGGCGCTGTGAACATCATTTCCAAAAAGCCCGGCTTCGACACCAACGGCTACGGCACCCTGGGCTTTGGCAGCAAGAACGAGCGCATCCTCAGCGGTGCCCTGGGCGGCGCGCTGGTCGATGAGAAACTCGCCGCCCGCGTGTCGTTGTATTCCGAGGAGCGCGACGGTTTCAGCAAGAACCTGACCACCGACCAGACCTACGGCGACGTCAACAAAAAGGCTGCCCGCGTGCAGTTCCTGGCGCAATTGAACGAGGACCTGGACGTCCTGTGGAAAATCCACAGCCGCCAATACAAGGGCGACGGCAGCAATGGCTCGCTGCCAGTGGGCACTTATTACAACGTCGGCTACCAGCGCCCCGAAGGCCGACGCATCGAGCTCAACGTCAAGGAAAGCTCACGCCTGGATCACGATGGCACCTCGCTGACCCTCAACTGGCACTTGGGCGACTACACCCTGACCTCGATCAGCGCCTACGACAACATTCGCAGCAAGTCGGTCAGCGATGGCGACTACACCCCTTATGAAGTCAATGGCACCTCGCGCAGCGACAACGAGTACCGCCAGTACTCCCAGGAACTGCGCCTGGCTTCGCCGCAACAGGAGCAACTGCGCTGGCTGGCCGGTGCACATTATTTCCACGAAGACCTGGACAGCAGCGGCACCCGCAGCATCGCCCCCGGTCCCCTGCCCAATGGCACCGGCTCCAACCAGACCGGTGCTACGGTGTTTCGCGACCTGAACTTCGATCACAGCACCGACAGCTACGCGCTGTTCGGCAACGTAGCCTTCGACCTGACCGACAATTTCACCCTTACCGGCGGCCTGCGCTATACCCAGGAAAAGAAAGACATCGACCTGAACCTGACGCAACTGACCCGCGCCAGCGCCAGCGGCCCACTGATGCCGCTCGGGGCAGCCGGCAGCAACGGCAGCAGCGAACGCGACAAGACCTGGGACGCATGGACCTATGATCTGACGCCCGAGTACCGCATCAACGACAACGTCCGGGTGTTCGCCCGTTATGCTCACGGCTTTCGCTCCGGCGGTTTCAACACCGGCCTGTCCACCAGCCTCGCGCAGTTGAGCACCGTCGATCCCGAAGAACTGGACGCCTACGAACTGGGATTGAAATCGGAGTGGTTCCAGGGCCGCTTGATCGCCAACGCCAACGTTTTCTACTACGACTATTCCGACATCCAGGTGAACCTGCTGACGGTCAACAACGGCATTCTCACCACCGCATTGACCAATGGCGCCAAGGGCACAGTCAAGGGCGCGGAGTTGGAACTGGAAGGCCAGCCGACCGAGTACCTGCACCTGCGGGCGGCGCTGTCGTACCTGGACACCGAATACACCGACTTCAAGAACGTTAACCCGAGCACCGGTGCGGTGACTGGCGACTACAGCGGCAACAGCTTTGTGCGCTCGCCCAAGTACGTGGTATCGCTGGGCGGCGACTACACCATTCCCCTGCAGGTCGGCGGCAAGCTGGTGGTGGGTGGCGATATCAGCTTTCGTGACAAGGAATACTTTCTGGCAGACCGCCAGAGCAGTGCCGACAAGGATCTCAGCCAGCCGCACTACACGCTGGCCAATGCGCGCCTGACCTGGTTCAGCCCCGACGAAAAACTCAGCGTCACTGGTTTCGCCAACAACCTGACCAACCGTGAATACCAGGTGCACGGCCGGCCCAACGGCGGCGTCGGGCAGAACGTGATTGTCTATGGCGATCCTCGCACTGTGGGCATCAGCGCCACACAACGCTTCTAACCATCACCATGCGCCGGCCGCTCGTACGCGCCGGTGTCAGAAAGGTGTCGAGAAGGGACAACCCGGGCACACCGTTTTCCTTTTCAACAGGGGTCATCATGAACGTGCGTCTCAACCCTCTGGCCGGTGCCATTGCACTGATCGCCAGCGGCCTCGCCTTGCCGGCGCTGGCTGCACAAACCCAGGCACCCGCGGCCAGCGACAAGGGCGGCCAACTGGACACCGTGGTCGTGGTCGGCACCCGCCGCAGCGACATCACTGCACTGGAAAGCGCAGCCCCGGTCGATGTGCTGTCTGGCGCGCAACTGCAAACCACCGGCGCCAGCGACCTGCAAACCGCACTGACGGCGCTGTCGCCATCGTTCAGTTTCCCGCAATCACCACAAGGTGCGTTTGCCGGCTCCATTGCCCAAGGTGCTTCGCTGCGCGGCCTGGCCTCTGACCAGGTGCTGGTATTGATCAATGGCAAGCGCCGTCACAGCAGCGCCAACGTCACCCGCCAGGGCGTGGTCAACGCCCGCGGAGCGGCGGCCGTGGACCTGAGCCTGATTCCGCTGAGTGCCATCGAGCGGGTCGAAATCCTGCGCGACGGGGCGGCGGCGCAGTACGGCTCCGATGCCATTGCCGGAGTGATCAACATCGTGCTCAAGGAGCGTGACGACGGCGGCAACATCGGCTACCGCTTCGGCGGCTACAGCAAGGGCGACGGCCTGCAACGCAAACTCAGCGGCTGGAAAGGCTTCGCCCTGCCCAACGACGGCTTCCTGACCCTGAGCTTCGATGCCGGCAGCCAGGACCCGGCCAACGACACCCGCGACGACAACCGGATCTTTTACGCAGGCTCCCCGAACATCAACACCGACCGCGAGCAGAACAACGGCTATCGCCACTGGCGCTGGGGCTCAGGCAATGTCTCGGACCAGTACAACTTTATTGCCAACAGCGAAATCAGCCTGACCGATTCGCTGACCGCCTACGGTTTTGCCAGCTACGGGCACAAAAACACCGACGCCGAAAGCTTCTACGATCCGCCCACCACCCTCAGCGCCAACTACGGCAGCGTGGCCCTGGCACGCTTCCCGGACGGGCGTATTCCGGTTACGCGCTACAACCTCGAAGACTACGCCGCCACCGGTGGCCTGCGGTACGAGAACGAGCAACTGGGCAAGTTCGACCTGGCGGTCAACTACGGCAACGACACCCTGGAGTCGACCGACCGCAACGCGATCAACGCCAGCTACGGCGCGGCCAGCCCGTCGAAAATCTACACCGGCCAGCGTGAGTTCGACCAGACCAACGTGACCCTGGACTGGGTGCGCGATTTCGACAACACGTTGTTCTACAAGCCGCTGACCGTGTCGGCAGGCCTGGCGTGGCGCAAAGAGAACTACGAACTGACCGCCGGACAGGCCGAGGGCTGGGCCAACGGGCCGCTGTTCAACAGTGTCGACCCGATCACCGGGCGGCGCATTCCTGGCTACTACTCGGGCATCACCCAGGTCGACGCCGCTTCGCTGGACCGCAAGGTCTTCGGCGGCTATGTCGATGTCGAAGCGCAAGTCACCGAGAAATTCCAGGCCGGTGTTGCCGTGCGCTCCGAGCACTATTCGGACTTTGGCGACACCACCAACGGCAAGCTGTCGCTGCGCTATGACTTCACGCCACAGATCGCCGCACGCGCCACTGCCAGCACCGGCTATCGCGCGCCGTCGCTGGTGCAAAGCGGCCTGTCGTCGTTCAGCGTGCAGGCCGTCGAACAACCGGCCGGCAGCGGCAACTGGGTCGAAGTGCAGCAACGTCTGCTGCGCGCCGACAGTGCCGAAGCGCGCCTGTTGGGCGGTGCGGCACTCAAGCCTGAAGAATCGACCAGTTTCTCGCTGGGCCTGGTCTGGCGACCGCTGGAAAACGCCTCGGTCACGCTGGATGCCTATCGCATCGAAATCGACAACCGCATCACCCTGTCGGATCAGTTGACCAGCGCCGTGGTCGCGCCGATTTTCGCCGGCACCCAGTACAGCAATATCCAGAGCGCGGCGTTCTACACCAACGTGGCCGACACCCGCACCAACGGTATCGAGCTGACCGGTAACTACCGCCTGAACCTCAACGAATTCGGCAGCCTCAACCTGAGCGCCGGCTTCAGCCAGAACGACACCAAAATCACCGCGCTACACGATGTCGGCAGCATCGGGGGGTCACAGATCGTGGGTCGCAACACGCAAGGCTTGATCGAAGAAGGCACACCGGAAAACAAGTTTACCCTCGGCGCCAACTGGAACTACGGCAACTGGGGCGTGAACGTGGCGCAGCGTCGTTACGGCGAGTGGAAAAACCGCAACGCGACCAACCCGGCACTGGACCAGACCTTCAGCGCGCAATGGGTCACCGACCTGGACGTGTCGTACACCTTCGCCAAGGGCGTGAAGCTCACCGTGGGCGCGATCAACCTGTTCGACAGCCACCCGGACAAGCTTGAAGGGACGCAGTTGTATGGCGTGCCCAAGTACAGCATCACCTCACCGGAAGGGGCTCAGGGCGCGTTTTACTACACCAGCGTGAGTTACGATTTCTGACAGTGTTCACCACGGGATAACATGGCGGCACATTCCTCTGCTGCGGAGCCCGCCATGCCCCCTTCCAACGATCCCCGCGCTGCCACCGCGCTCACCCAACGCGGGCGCAGCGCCGACAGCGGTCCGGGATTACCGGTCAACCCGCCGGTGGTGCGCATGAGCACCGTCTTGTTCGACAGCCTCGCCAGCCTGCGCGAGGCCGAAGCGCAGCGGGCGCACAGCGAGCGCTCGCTGACCTACGCCGCCAACGGCAACCCCACCGCCTTTGCCCTGGAAGACCTGATCAACACACTCGAAGGCGCCCACGGCACCTGCCTGTACCCCACAGGTTTGAATGCGGTGGCCCAGGTGTTCCAGGCCTTTCTGCGCCCCGGTCAGCATGTGCTGATCACCGACGCGGTATACGCCCCGGTGCGACGCCTGGCGCGTACGCTGCTGACGGCATTCGGTATCGAGTTCGATTATTACGCCGCCAACGGCAGTGATATCGAAGCGCTGATCAAGCCCAACACCCGGATGATCTACGCCGAAGTGCCCGGTTCACAGACTTTCGCCATGACCGACCTGCCGGCCCTGGCCGCGCTGTGCAAGGCCCGCGACCTGTTGCTGGCGGTAGACAACTCCTGGGGCTCGGGTGTGCTGTGCAAGCCGCTGGCATTGGGCGCCGACATTTCGCTGATGGCCCTGACCAAATACGTGGCCGGGCACTCGGACGTGATGATGGGCAGCATCAGCACCACCGAGGCGCATTTCGGCACCTTGAAAACGATGCAGATTGCCACCGGCAGTACCGTCAGCCCCGACGATGCCTACCTGGTGCTACGCGGCGCTCGCAGCCTGGCCGCACGTCTGGCCCTGCATGAGCAGCACGCCCTGCGCATCGCTCAGTGGTTGCAGGCCCAGCCACAGGTGGCGCGCGTCATGCACCCGGCGCTGCCTGAACATCCGGGTCATGACCTCTGGAAACGTGACTTTCATGGCTGCAACGGCTTGCTCAGCTTTGAATTCAAAAGCGCTGCACCGGGCACCACTGACCGCTTCGTCAGTGCCTTGCAGTTGTTCGGCATTGGTTACTCATGGGGCGGCTACGAGAGCCTGGTGAGCGAAGTGGGCGTGTTTGCCGAAGGCCGCGCGCGGCAAGTGCTGCGCTTGCAGATCGGCCTGGAAGATCCTGAAGACTTGCTGGCTGACCTGCAGGCGGGGTTTGCAGCGCTGTAGTACGGCCTGGGCCGGACCCTACGGCTCGACGCGCCTGGACAGGTAGGCCAGGACACGCACCGAGTTCCACAGCGTTTGCCGGTATTGCTGCTCGAAGAATGCCTGCAGCTCGGCTTCGCTTTTACACCCCGGGTTGACCGGGCCGAGGGCGAAGGTACAAGTCCCGTACTCGCCCCAGCCCTTGGCCGCTTCGTCAGGGTCGCGCGCAGGCCAGGCCCAGTAGCGCTGCCATGCGTTTTCAGCCATTTCAGGGCCGGACGGTCTTTGGCCGATCGCCCGCAAGGTCGACTCGGCAGCCTCATTGAGCAGTGTGTGCAAATAGGCCGGGGCCGTTGCCGTTTCTGCTTTTAATTGCTGACATTCATCCAGGCTCAGGCTGAAGGCCGGCAGGCTTTCGCGGCGCTTGAAGCTGTCGAAAGGGTCCGCGCTGCCAGCGACATGAAAGACCGGCACCACATGGGCCGGCACGCTCATGTCCTGGATATAGTGCAGAACCCGGCCGGCCTGCTCATACACCTCGGTAATCGGCGGCCGCTTCTGCTGGAGCAACTGCTCCAGTGCTTCGACACGAAGGGCGAAGATCCGGTCAATGTTACGGTCGATGAACCAGAACGGCAGCAGCTTGCCGTCACGGTTGTAGAAGTGCCAATGGGTAAGCCGCTGCCAGGCCGTCAGCACACCGGTATCCTCGGCATCGGTGCCGGCGGCCAATGCTGCGCCGACCTCAGGTAGCAGGCTGGCGCAACCGGCCCAGGCGGCAACAGCCTGCCGGGTATAGGCACGGTGCAGCTCAGGGTCGAAAGCCCATGCAGCCTGGGCGCCCATGAGCAACAGCACTGACAGGCCCGACACGGGTAACAGGGTCATGCACTCGATCTCTTGAAATGGCTTGCGGATCAAACCACAGGTGCAACCCGACCTGCCAGCGCAGGCCTTGGCACGTGCGGAACATCACCACGGCCCAAGGGCCGCGTAAATCTTTCGCTGAGCCGCCCTCTGGGCAACATTCAAAGCAGCCAGTCGCCATTTGCCCCGATGGCGCGGCTCTGCTAGTGTCGCCCGGTTAAATCTCTACCGGAACCGCCCTCATGGCCCGCAAGAAAGCTGCACTGGATTTCGAACAGTCCCTCGCCGATCTGCAAACACTGGTAGAGCGCCTGGAAAACGGTGAACTGTCACTGGAAGACTCGCTGACCGCCTTCGAACAGGGCGTGCGCCTGACCCGCGACTGCCAGAGTGCCCTGGCCCAGGCCGAGCAAAAGGTCCAGGTGCTGCTCGAGCGCGACGGTGAACTGGCCGAAGTGCCTTTCGATGCGGATCAAGCCGAATGATTGCGACCTATCAGGCGTTGTGCCAGAAACGCGTCGACACGGCCCTTGAGCCGCTGTTCCAGGCCCCGGCTGCTGAACTCGACCGTGTGTACGCCGCCATGCGCTACAGCGTGATGAACGGCGGCAAGCGGGTTCGCCCGTTGCTGGCCTATGCCGCGTGCGAGGCCCTGGGCGGCGTGGCCGAGGACGCCAATGGCGCGGCCTGCGCGGTGGAGTTGATCCATGCCTACTCGCTGGTGCATGACGACCTGCCGGCCATGGATGACGACGATCTGCGCCGTGGCCAGCCCACCACCCACAAGGCCTTCGATGAAGCCTGCGCGATCCTGGCCGGTGACGGCCTGCAGAGCCTGGCATTTACCGCACTTACTGACTCACGCCTGAACACCCGTGATGCCGAAACCCGCCTGCAGATGGTCCAGACCCTGGCGCAGGCCGCAGGGCCCGCCGGCATGGTCGGTGGCCAGGCCATCGACCTGGGCTCGGTGGGCCTGAAGCTGGATCAGGCGGCGCTGGAAAACATGCACCGGCACAAGACCGGCGCGCTGATCGAAGCCAGCGTGCGCCTCGGCGCCCTGGCCAGCGGTCATGGCGATGCCGCGCGCCTCGATGCCTTGCAGGTCTACGCCCGCGCCGTCGGCCTGGCATTTCAGGTGCAGGACGATATTCTCGACGTCGAAAGTGATACAGCGACGCTGGGCAAACGCCAGGGCGCCGACATCGCCCGTGACAAGCCGACTTACCCGGCATTGCTGGGCCTGGACGCGGCCAAGGCGTATGCCTTGCAACTGCGCGACCAGGCGCTTGAAGCGCTGCAGCCCTTCGATACCGCCGCCGAGCCCTTGCGGCTGCTGGCGCGCTATATCGTCGAGCGGCGCAACTGAATCGCACCGCACGTCGCGCTGTGGCGAATCAATACAGATTTGCCACGTCCAACGTTTCAGCCCTGATCATCCACCTCGACGCACTTCATGGGCAGCCTGCAACGCATAGGGTAAACTGCCGCGTCCTCTACTATAACGATCCGCCTGATGCCCAAGACGTTCAAAGACATTCCCCGCGAGCGCCCCGTCACGTCGTTGCTCGATCGAGTCGATACACCGGACGCACTGCGCCGCCTGGGTGAAGCCGAGCTGGAAACCCTGGCCGATGAACTGCGCCTTGAACTGCTTTACAGCGTAGGCCAGACCGGCGGCCACTTTGGCGCAGGCCTTGGCGTCATCGAGCTGACCATCGCCCTGCATTATGTATTCGACACCCCTGACGACCGCCTGGTCTGGGACGTCGGCCATCAGGCCTATCCGCACAAGATCCTGACCGGGCGCCGCCTGCGCATGTCGACCCTGCGCCAGAAGGACGGCATTGCCGCCTTCCCGCGGCGCAGCGAGAGCGAGTACGACACCTTTGGCGTCGGCCACTCCAGCACCTCGATCAGCGCCGCGCTGGGCATGGCGCTGGCCGCCCGCCAGCAGGGCGTCGAGCGCAAGTCCATCGCTGTCATCGGTGACGGCGCGCTGACCGCCGGCATGGCATTCGAGGCGCTGAACCACGCGCCGGAAGTCAACGCCGACATGCTGGTGATTCTCAACGACAACGACATGTCGATCTCGCGCAATGTCGGTGGCCTGTCCAACTACCTGGCCAAGATCCTGTCCAGCCGCACCTACACCAGCATGCGCGAAGGCAGCAAGAAAGTGCTGTCGCGCCTGCCCGGTGCCTGGGAAATTGCCCGGCGCACCGAAGAGTATGCCAAGGGCATGCTGGTGCCCGGCACGCTGTTCGAGGAACTGGGCTGGAACTACATCGGCCCGATCGACGGCCACGACCTGCCGACCCTGATCGCCACCCTGCGCAACATGCGTGACCTCAAGGGTCCGCAGTTCCTGCACGTGGTGACCAAGAAGGGCAAGGGCTTTGCCCCGGCCGAAGTCGACCCCATCGGCTACCATGCGATCACCAAGCTCGACCCGCTCGACGCCCCCGCCGTAGCGCCCAAAAAGGCCTCTGGCCCCAAGTATTCCGGCGTGTTCGGCCAGTGGATCTGCGACATGGCAGAGCACGACCCACGCCTGGTCGGCATCACTCCGGCGATGAAAGAAGGCTCGGACCTGGTGGCGTTCAGCGAGCGCTTCCCGTCGCGCTACTTCGACGTGGCCATCGCCGAGCAACATGCGGTGACCCTGGCCGCCGGCATGGCCTGTGAAGGCAGCAAGCCGGTGGTGGCGATCTACTCGACCTTCCTGCAACGCGGCTATGACCAACTGGTGCATGACGTGGCGGTGCAGAACCTCGACGTGTTGTTCGCCATCGACCGCGCCGGCCTGGTCGGCGAAGACGGTCCGACCCACGCCGGCAGCTTCGACCTGTCGTACCTGCGCTGCATCCCCGGCATGCTGATCATGACGCCCAGCGACGAAAACGAACTGCGCAAGCTGCTCAGCACCGGCTACCTGCACACCGGTCCCGCCGCCGTGCGCTACCCGCGTGGCACCGGCCCGAATACCCCGATAGAAGCCAGCCTCGAGCCGGTAGAGATCGGCAAGGGTGTGGTCCGTCGTCGGGGCCAGGGCGTTGCTATCCTGGCCTTCGGCGTGCAACTGACCGAAGCCCTGCAGGTGGCAGAAAAACTCGATGCCACGGTCATCGACATGCGCTTCGTCAAGCCGCTGGACGAAGCCCTGGTGCACGAAGCCGCCGCCGGTCATGAGCTGCTGGTCACGCTTGAGGAAAACGCGATCATGGGCGGCGCCGGCTCGGCCGTCAGCGAATGCCTGGCCCGGGCCAATATCCTCAAGTCGGTCCTGCACCTGGGCCTGCCGGATGCCTATGTCGAACACGCCAAGCCGGCGCAGATGCTGGCCGAGTGCGGACTGGACGCCGCCGGTATCGAAACGGCCATCCGTGAGCGCCTGGCGCTGATCTGCAAGGCCTGAAGCAAGCCCTTACCGGTACGCTTGATGCACCAAAGCCCCGACTCGCAAGAGCCGGGGCTTTTTCGTCCAGGCGCGCAAACCATTGCTCACCGGGCGGTGGATAACGGTGTGGGCACCTTCCCCTGCCCCGCGCATCATGAAGCCTGCAGACGAATGCGCAACGGCTTGCACAGGCCTGGCAAGGTGTTGCGCGCTTTCATCTTTAAAATCGATCAAGAAACGATCAATCACTTTGTATTGAATACTTAACCATTTGATTTAAAGAGAAAATTAAACAAGGGCACGGTTCTTGTTATGTCCAGACTCAGTGTCTGGCGATGGCGTCTGCCTCCCGGGCTGTCGTGGCAGACATCATCACAAGGAGACCGCCCCATGGCCGATAAGCTCGGAACCCCTCGGCAGCACCGCGCCACTCTCTTCGACAAGACTCCCGCCACTGGCACCAGCCTGTGCCCGTTCAAGGGTCCGCACATCGCCATCGTCCCGGTGCGCTATGCCCTGGACCGCTCGCGCTACGACCCCTACCCCACGGTCTTCAAGCCGCTGCTCAAGTCAGGCAACTGGCCGCGCCTGCCGGCGCTGAAAAGCCGCCGCTATACGTTGCGCCAGCTCTACGACGGTTATGTCTATGTATTCGACGAAACCGCCGGGACATTGCACGAATACACCTACTCGGCCACCGATGCCGGCCTGCGACGTATTGTCTGGCGCGAGGCCCAGTTGGGTCAGGACACCCGCGTGGGCAGCGACACTGACGAGGCGCAGCTCTACCTGCTCTACCCGCGCAAGCACGTCCTGCACATTGCCTATTCGCCCCTGCAATGGACCTGGCGGACCTGCGAACACCTGCGCTCCCACGATGGCAGCCGGGCGGCACGCATGAAACGCCTGGACCTGGCGAGCTACTGCGTCACCATGAACGAGCCCGGCACCTTGCCACTGCGCAACATCGCCGAAGCCGTGGCCGACATCGATTATTACCAGGTCAATGAAGACCTGCGCTTCTATGACTCAGCCATTCCCAGCACCCAACCGCCTTTCAATCCGTCGTCGGGCAAGGCCGCTTGGGTCCCGCTGGGGGCTGATGTCTGCTGGCTGGGCAGCGTGCCGGACAAGGACAGCGCCCTGCTGATCGCCCTGGATGACCCGCTGGCCGTTCTCAATGACCTGGGCCTGCAACTGGCAGCCGATCAGGTGGCTTATCAGGACTGGCAGGGCACGCATGAGCATCGCTCACAGATGGCGACCCTTGTGACCCATCTGTGCGGCATGCCCGACCAGCCAGACACCGGCCTGCCGGACGCGGTACGCGGCGATCCGGTGAGGACGCACACGTACCTGCTGGAGCTGGAAGCGTATCTGGAGCAATACGAGCTTGAAGAACGCATCCTCGAAGAAAACGCCACCGCCGCGCCGGAAATCCACTTTGTGTCACGCGCCAGGAGCGAGGCCCTGCGTGAGGCGCTTTTCAAGCGCTATGGCGTCACCCCGCCGGCCCGAGACATCGAGTCATGGCTGCAGCGCAGCAAGTGGCGCCGTGAAGTGAACCTTGAAGGCGCACGCACCCACCTGAGGCAACAGCAACCCGCCCAACAGCGCCTGCTGCAACAGATCAAGGACACGCTGGCCGACTTCGAACGCTGGGCCGTGCACATCGGCAATGACCCTGAAGCGCTGTTTGTCGACATCGCCAATACCGACTCCCTGCACTACCTGATGACGACGCTGGAAAACCTGCTGGCCCTCTACCCTCAGGACCTGCATGGCAGCGACTGGCTGCAAGAACAGGAAGACACCAACAGCAGCTTGTTCGGCACCGCGCGCTACGGTTTTTCGCCAGGCCTGAAAGAAGCCCTGCACACCCAGGCCAACAAGCTGCTCAACGGCCTCAATGACATGACCAACCTGGCCACGCGCGCGGGCGAGCTGAACGCCGTGCTCAACCATCCCGGCTTTGCCGATGCACCGTGGATGAAAGCGCTGAAGCAACCGGTGCAGGACGGCTTCAAGGCCCTGCGAGCCTTGGTCAGCGGGGCTGGCAAGCAGGCCGCCGAAGGTCTGGTCATGGCGTTTGCTGCGGCGGACAGCCGCCTGGCCACCGGCAAGCAACAGAGCCTGGTGGCGCTGATACGTAATCTCCTGATTAACCTGGTCATCACTAACTCGCCGGGAAAACCCGAAATCGACGCGAATATCGGCCACAAGGTCCAGCAATGGAAAAGTACATTGGCCTCTCTGGAGCGACAGCTTACGCAACTGAAACGTCAATGGGCCTATCCGGAGCGTCCCTACGTCCGGCGCAGCCGCATGCAGGCCCTGCGCACCATGAACGCACGCCTGCGCGCCCATGAAGCCAGCCGGCCAGCGTTGCTGGACTACCAGAACAATCAATATGCCCGCCTGCTGCAGGAAGACATTCGTGCCTTCATACAATCGGGCAAACACACGCTCAAGGACTGGCAAAAACACATGCAGGCCTGGAGCAAACACCTGGGCGTTCATGGCGCCAGCATCAGCTGGGGCGTGATCATCCTCAACTTCATCAACACCGCCTTCATATGGCGGGACCTGAGCCGCGATGGAACCCTGACGCAAAAGGACCTGGCCAAGGTGGCGTACAGCCTGGCGTGGAGCCTCAACCTGTTGACGGCGTTGTATCTGGAATCGCCGTGGTCGGTGGTGAGGGGCGCGAAGCCGGTGGTAATTGGCGGAAAGAATATATCCATACTGGATCATTCAGCGGCTTATTGGAGAGCTCGGGGAAATCCGGTGTGGGCTGAAGCCGTCAGCGGTTTTAGAACAAGGCTGTTAGGAACGGGGATATTTGCGATAGCAGCTGCTGGATTGGAGCTATGGGATCTTCGGGATGATCAAAAACGGGCTCAAACGGAAGAAGAAAAACTATTCATTGGTATGAAAATGTTTTCTGTAGCTGCCATGGGCTTTGGTGGGGGTTTATATATAAGGGCAATTTTTAACGCCCGCTTTGCGGCGATGGTGATGGGACCTTGGTTTGCCGTCACTATGATGATCATAGGCGGCGCCTATCTTTTTATGACAGTACTCATTAATTACTTAAAGCAGGACACCATCGGCTCATGGCTGAGAAAGTGCTGCTGGTCCCACACGCCTAAGTACCGCTACCCCGACACACTGGAGGGCCAGATTGAAGAAAAGCGCGCCTTCATGGAAATAGAGCTGAGCCCTGAGGTGCTGGTCAAGAGTACCGAGCACTATTACGACATGAACATTGGCAAAGGCGATTCCATCCCCGTCGCTGAAAAGAACGGTGCCTGGGTACAAATCCGTTTCCCTAATGCCTTGCGTGATCAAGTCATAGGCTTCGATGCGATTATCAGCAAGAGGGCTTACGGCCTGCTGGGCGCAGAAAAAATGGCGTTCCCGATCAAGGAAAGTTTTCTTGACAAAGGCACTTATAGAAACCCGGCAAAATGGGGAGACATCAATAATCAAAGGCCACCGTCGGAATACATCATCCCCTTCGGAGCAACCCTGGACAAGGATGACGGTGTCATCTGGCAAACCTGGATACCCGTCGAGCCGGATGCCGATTTTCTGGAGCTGCAGATCTGGTACCCCGATAACATCCTGAAAGCCGCGCCGCAGGACATTGGTTACCTTTATCAAATTGCGCTGAATCGTAAGGGCAGTCGTGCAATCAATGGTGCCGAGAACACTGAACTGCAAGTCAGGAACGAGACCCGTGAGGGCGCGTGGGAGATCTACCTGATTTCATGATTGACAATGAAGTCTTTCAAGACAGCCTCTCAGCCCGAGCGGGCCGGGAGAGCGTCTTGGCAACAGCATTGCCGACACCATCAAAAGTTTCAGATGGATGAGATGATGAGCACTAATAACTCAACGGCAGAACAGATTACCGACAAAGAAGCCTCAACACTGATGACATGGTCAATCAAGGCAATCGATCAATCGCCTAGCGACAGAAGATTTCTCGCCCTGTTTTCTTTTGGTGCACCTGGCGCTTTCCTGGCCTACATACTCTGGCTGACTGATCTCAGCACCGTCGAGAGCTATGGATTTCCGATTTCAATCACCGTCAGTATGCTTTTAGCCTCCTTCGGAATTCTGGCCATGGTCCGCCAGAAAACCCTCTTCAACTACCGGGTTTACCCTGACCACATAGAAAGCGACGACTGCCTCTATTACCCCGACTACACCGAAGACCTGTTCAAGGGCATCGTCGGTGTTCATTCTGGTGGGCACCGGCGGGGCCTTGATGTCGTGGCAACGCCCCGACCCCAGGCATCATCCAGGCCTGCCTTGGGACGAGTTCAACTTCGTCACAGTGGACCGCAAGTACCGCATCATCGTCCACCATTGCACTGACGTGACGCCAGGCTTTGAAGTCCGCTTTCCCGACAACGACCTGTTCGAACAGTACCTGGCTTTTTTGCGTACGGTGCTCAAGCCAACCGTGACATATACCGAGAAGGTCTGGCCGGGGAGCTACCAGTAGAACCTCAAGCCACTGGCAATTTTAGTTGGAGCATGCGGAGTTATAGAAAAAATGAACCAACAGCCTCACGCCAGAATATCGCCCCCCTTACAAGACCGCACGAACTTGTGATGACCGCAGTCAAATCACGAACTTAGAGAATAAAGAATTGCAAATCAGGACGACACTGAAACCCACCTGAACCAGCGAAGCCAAAAACAGCATATAAAAGAAATACACAAATGATATCTGAAACGTCAACCAACAAAAAAGCCCAGCACGAAAAACATAAAACTCTAATGAACTGGTCACTGAAAGCACTCGACCAATCACCTAAAGAAAAAACAATAAACATTGGTGTTTGCCTGACAGGACCAGCGCTGAATATTGTTTTTGTCCTCTGGGCATTCTATACCGGTGATGAAGATGACCAAGCGTTGGGGCTATGGCTTATCCCCGGCATGCTGCTACTGTCATGGGCTTTTATTGCCATGATTCTTCAAAAAACCCTCTTCAACTACCGGGTTTACCCTGACCACATAGAAAGCGACGACTGCCTCTATTACCCCGACTACACCGAAGACCTGTTCAAGGGCATCGTTCTGGTGGGCACCGGAGGGGCCTTGATGTCGTGGCAACGTCCCGAGCCCAGGCATCATCCAGGCCTGCCCTGGGACGAGTTTCACTTCGTCACGGTGGACCGCAAGTACCGCATCATCGTCCATCACTGCACGGATGTACCGCAGGGCTTTGATGTCCGCTTTCCTGATGATGATCTGCTGGAGCAGTATCTGGCTTTTTTACATACCGTCCTGCGGCCTACGGTGAAGTACACCGAGAGGGTCTGGCAGGGCAATTATGAATAACCCTTCAAGCCACCGGCGGCACCGGCACCAATGGCGGGATACGGTACAGCAGCAACAGTCCCAGGCTGGCCAGCGCCAGCAGCACCACCGGCACGGCGTGCAGGCTGAACAGCACGCCGACGGCGGCGAACCAGGCCGGCAGGCTGGCGGCCAGGAAGGCGGTGCGGCGTACGGCGGCGAGCCTGAGCCAGGCGGCGGGTTCGTCGGAGGTGTCGAGGGCAGCGCGGGTCAGGTCGAGTGCCCGCTTGTAGGCGCCGTACAGCTTGAAGCTGATCAACAGCGAGCCGACACCGGCTATAAAGAGCAACAGCGCCAGGATGCCGGGCTCCGAGACGGTGAAGAACACGCAGGCCAGCAGCAACGGCGCCAGGGTCAGGCCCAGTTGCCGCCACCAGGCCAGCTCCAGGCGCTGGTAGACCTGGCCGCGCGTCACGCCGGGTCGACCTCGCTCTGGTGTTCGTTGCCCATCATGTGCCCCAGCTTGCCGGCCTTGGTGGCCAGGTACAGCTTGTTGTGCGGGTTATGGCCAGTGTGCAGCGGCACACGCTCGGCCACCTTGATGCCCATGTCGGTCAGGGCCTTGACCTTGCGCGGGTTATTGGTCATCAGCCGCAGCGACCCGACGCCCAGGTGCTGGAGCATCGGCAGGCAGATGGCGTATTCGCGCTGGTCGGCGGCAAAGCCCAGGCGCTCGTTGGCTTCGACCGTGTCGGCCCCGCCATCTTGCAGTTCATAGGCGCGGATCTTGTTCATCAGGCCGATGCCGCGCCCTTCCTGGCGCAGGTACAGCAGCACGCCACGGCCTTCGCTGGCGATGGCTCGCAGGGCCGCTTCCAGTTGGGAGCCACAGTCGCAACGCTGGCTGAACAAGGCGTCGCCGGTCAGGCATTCGGAATGCACGCGCCCCAGCACCGGCGCACCGTCGGCGATGTCGCCCAGGCTCAGGACAACGTGCTCGCGCCCGGTGGCCGACTCAAGAAAGCCATGCATGGTGAATTGCGCGAAAGGCGTGGGCAGCTTGGAAGCGGCGACAAAAACGACGGGCACCGTGTGCTCCTAAATGTGAGAACTGGCAAGGGCCGCATTGTAACAGCAGGTACTAAGCGACGCTTATGCCGAATATTCGTACGTTAAGATCGAAACGCTAGATCAGATCGACGATCCACACCAGCCCTTGCCATGACAACCAGGCCTGCACAGGCCCGGCGACCCGGTTGATGGGCCGGGGTTGTCATTCACTCAGACGCTCGAAAATGTTGGTAGCCGCGCACCGCCGGGGTGATGTCCCGGCCATCGGCATCGATCAGGGCCACACCCTCGCCTGCCACGACCCGGCCAATGATCTGCACCGCCCCACCTTCGGCCTGCAAAGCCTGCAGGTGTTCAGCCGGCAGGGTGAAGGCCAGCACGTAGTCGTCGCCGCCGCTGAGGGCCGCCTCGTACGCGGCATCCGCGCCCAGCAAGCCAAGCACGGCGGTCGACAGCGGCACCTGCTCGCGCTCGACCAGCAGGCGCACACCGGAAGCCTTGGCGATATGCCCACAGTCGGCCAGCAGGCCGTCGGAGATGTCCAGCGCCGCCGTGGCCTTGCCGCGCAGCGCCTGGCCCAGGGCCAGTTGCGGCTGCGGCGACCAGTAGCGCGCCAGCAGCGGCAAGGCCAGCGCCGGCTCCGCCGTACGCTCGCCCAGTACCAGCGGCAAGGCGCCAGCGGCGTCGCCCAGCGCGCCCCCCACACACAACAGATCGCCCACTTGGGCACCGCTGCGGGTCAGGGCCAGGCCTGTCGGCACGGCACCGAATACGGTCAGGGTCAGGCTCAGGGGGCCGCGGGTGGTGTCGCCGCCAATCAACCGCAGGTCACAGCCTTCAGCCATGCGGTTCAGGCCCTGGGCAAAGGCTTGCAGCCAGTCGGCATTGAAATCGGCAACGGTCAGGGCCAGGGTGAAACCGATCGGGCGAGCGCCCATCGCGGCCAGGTCGCTGGCCGATACGCCCAAGGCGCGCTGGCCGAGCAGGAAAGGATCGCAGACCGCCGGAAAATGCACGCCGGCCACCAGCGTGTCGGTGGACACCGCCAGCTGCTCGCCCGGCGCCAGGCTCAGCAGCGCGCAGTCATCACCAATGCCCAGCACCACTGAATCGCCGGCCCGCGCACAGGGCGCGGCGGCGAAGTAATGACGGATCAGTTCGAACTCACCCATGGGCACCTTTAAAAACTACCTGCGTTGTCATCGCTGCGTTAAAGCACCCATAGCGCTACAGGCGCTGATCAGCGCTTGTAAGCCTGCACTTCAGCCGCGCGCAGGCTCGGCGCCAGCTTGTCCAGCACACCGTTGACGAACTTGTGGCCATCGGTGGAGCCGTAGACCTTGGCCAGTTCGATGCCTTCGTTGATCACCACGCGATAGGGCACGTCGATGCGCTTGAGCAGCTCGAAGGTCGACAGGCGCAGCACGGCCAGCTCGACCGGGTCGAGTTCATCGATGGTCAGGTCCAGGCAAGGCTTGAGCACGGCGTCGATTTCGGTCTTGTTGGTCGCCACGCCGTGCAACAGCTCACGGAAATAGCCACCGTCGACGTTGCTGAAATCGTTGTCGACGCGAAATTGCGCTTCGATTTCGTTCAGCGAGTGACCCGCCATCTGCCACTGGTACAGGGCCTGGGTTGCCATCTGCCGGGCTTCGCGACGCTTGGCGCTCTTGCTTTTGGCGGCATCGGGCGACTTGGGTTCGCGCGGGTTGAACTGATCGGTGTCGTCGAAAATCACTTGGCCTCCAACTGCGACAGCAGGCTGACCATTTCCAGCGCCGAGAGGGCCGCTTCAGCGCCCTTGTTGCCGGCCTTGGTGCCGGAGCGCTCGATGGCCTGTTCGATGGTGTCGACGGTCAGCACGCCGAAGGCGACAGGCAGGCCGAATTCCATCGAGACCTGGGACAGGCCCTTGACGCATTCGCCAGCCACGTATTCGAAGTGCGGTGTACCGCCACGGATAACGGCGCCCAGGGCCACGATGGCCGCGAACTCACCGCGCTGGGCAACTTTCTGCACCACCAGCGGGATTTCGAAGGCACCCGGGGCACGGATGATGGTGATGTCGCTTTCGCTGACGCCGTGGCGAACCAGCGCATCGACGGCACCGCTCACCAGGCTTTCCACGACAAAGCTGTTGAAGCGGCCCACAACCAAGGCGTAGCGGCCTTTCGGGGCGATGAAGGTACCTTCGATGGTCTTCAGGGTCATTCGGCTGGGTCTCGTATTAAAGAGCAAGCCCGCCCAGATGGCGGACTTTGAAAAAGGTTACGTCAGAAATGGCCAATGACCGACGCAAACCCTGCAAAAACCGAAGCTTTTACCGGGTCCGCACGGCGGTTGTCATTCAGAAGGGACGTATTCTACAACTTCCAGATCGAAACCGGATATTGCATTGAACTTCATTGGCGAACTCATCAGGCGCATCTTGCGCACGCCCAGGTCACGCAGGATCTGGGAGCCGGCGCCCACGGTGCTGTAGGTGCTCGGCATTTTGATCGTCTGCTGGCCGGTGGCTTCACGAATGTGCGCCAGCAGCACGTCGCCATCGAGCGGGTGACCGAGCAGCAACACCACGCCGCTGCCGGCCTCGGCCACCGCCGTCATGGCGGCGCGCAGGCTCCAGCGGCCGGGCTGTTTGACCAGCATCAGGTCACGCAGCGGGTCCATGTTGTGCACCCGCACCAGGGTCGCTTCTTCGGCGCAGATCTTGCCCAGGGTCAGCGCCAGGTGGACGTCGCCTTCGACCGAGTCACGGTAGGTGACCAGGTTGAAATGACCCAGCTCGCTGTCCAGCGGCTGCTCGGAAATCCGCTGAACGGTACGTTCGTGGGTCATCCGGTAATGGATCAGGTCGGCGATGGTGCCGATCTTGATGTTGTGTTCCAGCGCGAAGGTTTCAAGCTCGGCGCGACGCGACATGGTGCCGTCGTCGTTCATCACCTCGCAGATCACCCCACTGGGCTCGAAACCGGCCATGCGCGCCAGGTCACAGGCCGCTTCGGTGTGCCCGGCACGCGCCAGGGTGCCGCCGGCCTGGGCCATCAGCGGGAAGATATGGCCAGGGCTGACGATGTCTTCGGCCTTGGCGTCCCGGGCAGCAGCGGCCTGTACGGTGCGGGCACGGTCGGCAGCGGAGATGCCGGTGGTCACGCCCTCGGCGGCCTCGATCGACACCGTGAACTTGGTGCCGAAGCCGGAGCCGTTGCGCGGCGCCATCAGCGGCAGCTTGAGCAGTTCGCAGCGCTCGCGGGTCATGGGCATGCAGATCAGGCCGCGCGCGTAGCGGGCCATGAAGTTGATGTGCTCGGCCTTGACGCATTCGGCGGCCATGATCAGGTCGCCTTCGTTCTCGCGGTCTTCGTCATCCATGAGGATGACCATCTTGCCCTGACGAATGTCTTCGATCAGTTCTTCAATCGTGTTGAGCGCCACGCGGCACCCCCTTAATTCAGGACTTCAGGTAGCCGTTGGCGGCCAGAAAGCTTTCAGTGATGCCGCCATGGCCAGGCTCTGCGGCCTTGTCGCCCAGCAGCAGGCGTTCCAGGTAGCGGGCCAGCAGGTCGACTTCCAGATTGACCTTACGGCCCGGGCGGTAGTCGGCCATGATGGTTTCGGTCAGCGTGTGCGGCACGATGGTCAGTTCGAACTCGGCGCCGTGCACGGCGTTGACCGTCAGGCTGGTGCCGTCGACGGTAATCGAGCCCTTGTGGGCAATGTACTTGGCCAGCTCTTTGGGCGCACGTACACGGAACTGGATGGCGCGGGCATTTTCTTCGCGCGAGACGATTTCGCCCACGCCGTCGACATGGCCGCTGACCAGGTGCCCGCCCAGGCGCGAACTTGGCGTCAGGGCTTTTTCCAGGTTGACCCGGCTACCGGTCTTGAGATCGACGAACGCGGTGACGGTCAGGGTCTCACGGCTGACATCGGCCCAGAAGCCGTCGCCGGGCAACTCGACGGCGGTCAGGCACACGCCATTGACGGCGATGCTGTCGCCCAGCTTGACGTCGCCCAGGTCGAGCTTGCCGGTTTCGACGTAGACGCGAACGTCACCGCCCTTGGGGGTCAGGGCACGGATGCTGCCGATGGATTCAATGATGCCGGTAAACATGGAGGTCCTCCGCAAAACGGGCTGCACGCCGAGGGGCGTCCGGGCAAGGCCGGAAATTATACGCTGCGTCTCGGCGCCGGGTGAGCGATGACGCGCCAGTCATTGCCGACGGCGCGTATGTCAGTGATGTTCAGTTCCAGCGCTTCGCTCATCTGCACCAGCGGCAGGTCGAGCAGGGGCCGGGCCGAGGAGCCGAGGAACTTGCCGGCGATGAAGATCTGGAACTCGTCGACCAGCCCGAGGCGGGCAAAGGCACCGGCCAGTCGCGAGCCGGCCTCGACCAGCACCTCGTTGGCACCGCGCGCGCCCAGCTCGACCAGCAGGCCTTGCAGGTCGACATGCCCGCCGCTGCCCGGCAGGTTCAACAGTTCATGGCCTTGCTCGCGGTACTCGGGTACGGACGCTTCGGTCGCGCAGGCCGCGACCAGCGCCGGGCCGGCCGCAAAGAAGCTGGCGGTCAGGGGCACGCGCAGGCGGCCATCGATCAACACTCGCAGGGGCGGACGGGCCACTGCCAGGGCCGTGACGTCGGGCGCCAGGCCCAGTTCATCGGGACGCACGGTCAGGCGGGCATTATCGATCAATACCGTGTCGGCGCCGGTCAGCACCACGCTCGACTGCGCGCGCAGGCGCTGCACGGCGGCGCGAGCGTCGGGGCCGGTGATCCACTGGCTTTCGCCGCTGGCCATGGCAGTACGCCCGTCCAGGCTCATCGCCAGTTTGACCCGCACGTACGGCAGACCGGTCTCCATGCGTTTGATGAAACCCAGGTTGAGCGCCCGCGCTTCGTTTTCCAGCACACCGCTGTGCACGGCGATGCCTGCATCTTGTAGCCGTCGCAGGCCACGGCCGGCCACTTGCGGATTGGGGTCCTGCATCGCCGCGACCACACGGCCGACGGCGGCATTGACCAGTGCATCGGCGCACGGTGGAGTACGGCCATGGTGGCTGCACGGTTCAAGCGTCACATAAGCGGTGGCGCCACGGGCCCGTTCGCCGGCTTCACGCAGGGCATGCACTTCGGCATGCGGCTCGCCGGCACGCACGTGCCAGCCCTCGCCGACCACCTGGCCATCGCGAACGATGACGCAGCCGACCCGCGGGTTGGGATGAGTCGAATACAGCCCCCGGCGCGCCAGCTCCAGCGCGCGCGCCATGTAATGGGCGTCGAGAACGGCCTGTTCGGGGGTCATTCCTTGCTCGGCTCACGAGCCAGCCGCTCGATTTCTTCGCGAAATTCGTTGAGGTCCTGGAAGCGCCGGTACACCGAGGCGAAACGAATGTAGGCGACCTCATCGAGCTTTTGCAGCTCGGCCATGACCAGCTCACCGACCACCAGCGACTTGACCTCGCGCTCACCGGTCGCGCGCAGCTTGTGCTTGATGTGCGCCAGCGCCGCTTCCAGGCGCTCGACGCTCACCGGGCGCTTTTCCAGGGCCCGCTGCATGCCGGCGCGCAGTTTGTCTTCGTCGAAGGGCTGGCGCCGGCCGTCCTGCTTGATCAGGCGGGGCAGGACCAGTTCGGCGGTCTCGAAGGTGGTGAAACGCTCGCCGCAGGCCAGGCATTCGCGGCGGCGGCGGACCTGCTCGCCTTCGGCAACCAGGCGCGAATCGATGACCTTGGTGTCATTGGCGGCGCAGAACGGACAATGCATGGTGGCAAGCCACTGGATAAAGAGGAGCGACATGGTAGCGCATCCCGCTGGCAAGACAAGCCATCGACAGATGCATCAAGGGATGGACACGCAGGCACGGCAATATGAAACTGCCGCTATTGATCCCACTGCCTGCCAGAGCGGTTGCCCGTTCCCTTATCGTTTCGCCGGAGCCTTCATGACCCCCACACGTATTTTGCTGCTCGGTTTTGCCGTCCTGCTGGCGGCCTGCAGCAGCAACGATGCCCCACAACAAACGGCGGCACGCCCGGCAACCGTGCCGGTTATAAAGACCCCGGAAGGCCCAGGCCCCTTGCAGGCCTACCAGCGTGAGCTCAGCGGCCAACTACTCGGCGTACCGGCGGGTGCCGAGGTCGAGCTGGCCATGCTGGTCATCGACGAGCGTGGCCGCCCGCAAAAACTGCTGACCAACACCCAGCTCAAGGGCAACGGCCAGTCCCTGCCCTTCCAGTTACGCTTCAACCCCGAGGCCTTTCCGGCCGGCGCCCGCGTCGAACTGCGCGGGCGCGCCAGCCAGTCGGGGCAGTTGATCCTGCATCTGCCGTCGCTGCGCATCGACCAGCCGGCCACCCAGGCGTTGGGGCCGTTGCAGTTCGTCAAGGCGCCGTGAAGCCGCTGCAGGCGGCGCTGAGTGCGTTGCTCGGCGACGCGCAACTGGTGGCCACACCGTTGCCGGGCACCGACCTGCGCCTGTGGCTGATTGATGCCGATAACATGAACCGTGCGTTCAGCCCTGAAGAAACCCGGCGCATCCTCGACGAGCCGCCCTACTGGAGCTTCTGCTGGGCCAGCGGCCTGGCCCTGGCGCGCTTTCTGGCGGCACATCGCGAATGGGTAGCCGGCAAGCGGGTGCTGGATTTTGGCGCGGGCTCCGGGGTGGCGGCGATTGCAGCGGCCAGGGCCGGGGCTCTGGAAGTGGTCGCCTGCGACCTGGATCCGCTGGCGCTGGCGGCCTGCCGCGCCAATGCCGCGCTTAACGGTGTGGAACTGGGCTATTCGGCGGACTTTTTTGCCGAGGCCAATCGCTTCGACCTGATCCTGGTGGCGGACGTGCTGTACGACCGCGCCAACCTGCCACTGCTCGATCAGTTCTTGAGCCGTGGCCGCGAAGCACTGGTGGCCGACTCGCGGGTGCGCGACTTTCAGCATCCGGCCTATCAACGGCTGGCCAGCCTGCAGGCCCTGACCTTGCCGGACCTGGCCGAGCCACACGAGTTTCGGCAGGTGAGCCTGTATCACGCGCGTCGTACTACAAGAGCCTGATATCAATCAGCCAAGCCAGTTTTTGCAAGCATTCAGGCCGGCGCTGAATGCTTGATCTGCAGCCCTGACTGATCGGCTTCAGCCGGGAACACAGATCGCCGCCCGGCCGGCTTTGCCCGCCAGGGCGGCGTGCTGCTTCCGGCAAGGCCTTGTGACCTTTATAGTTGGCGGCATTACGATTTCGCGAGGCGCGCAATGAACCAGGACACTTCCTACATCTACGACGTCACCGTCGCCACCTTCGATCAGCAGGTGATCGAGAAGTCTTTCGAACAACCGGTGCTGGTCGATTTCTGGGCCGAGTGGTGTGCGCCGTGCAAGGTGCTGATGCCGTTGCTGGCGCAGATCGCCGAGAGCTACCAGGGCAATCTGATTCTGGCCAAGGTCAACTGCGACACCGAGCAGGATATTGTCGGCCGCTTCGGCATCCGCAGCTTGCCGACCGTGGTGCTGTTCAAGGATGGCCAGCCGGTGGACGGTTTTGCCGGCGCGCAGCCGGAGTCGGAAATCCGCAAGTTGCTGGAGCCGCATGTGGCCCTGCCGGCGCCGGTCAGCGCCGACCCGTTCAAGCAGGCCCAGGCCCTGTTTGCCGAAAGCCGCTTCGCCGAGGCCGAGGCGCAGCTCAAGGCGCTGCTGGCTGAAGACAACACCCATGCGCTGGCTTTGATCCTGTATGCACGTTGCCTGGCTGAACGCGGCGAACTGGACGAAGCGCGTACCGTGCTCGACGCCGTCAAGAGCGAAGACGCTCACAAGGCCGAACTGGCCGGCGCCAAGGCTCAGTTGACCTTTCTGGCCCAAGCCAGGCAACTGCCCGAAAGCGCCGAGCTCAAGAGCCGCCTGGCGCAGAACCCGCAGGATGATGAAGCCGCCTATCAGCTGGCGATCCAGCAACTGTCCCGCCAACAGTACGAAGCGGCACTGGAAGGCCTGCTCAAGCTGTTCATGCGTAACCGCAGCTACAGCGAAGGCCTGCCGCACAAGACGCTGTTGCAGGTGTTTGAGCTGCTGGGCAACGACCACCCGCTGGTCACCACTTACCGGCGCAAGCTGTTTGCCGCGTTGTACTGATTACGGACAATCACCGACCCAGCGGTACAGCGGCGCATCTGCGCCGCTTTCGACTTTGACATTGGTGCTGTGACGCAGGCGCACCAACAGACGCTTGCCAGCGGCAGCGCTGCCGGTCAAGGCTTCCAGTTGCGCCAGCAGGTCGGGGCCGTTCAGAGCACCAGCGTGTTGCAGCCGTTGCTGCGCGTCCTGCCAGAGTCGATCATCCTGGGTCGCCGGGCTGCGCGGCGCTTCAGGTGCTGCGGGCGTAGCGGGCGTGCTCGCCTTGAGTCCGCCCCCCAGATGCGCACCCAATTGCGCCCAGTCGCTGTCATCCAGCTCAAGGGTCAGATCAACCGGCCACTGACCAATGCTTCCACGAATCCGTACCATACCCTGCCCCTTTGACAATCAGACGCCTATGCTCCCACATCTTTCCCAGGCGTGCTGATGGCTGGCGTTTGGCAAGCGTTCAGAAAAAAGCCGGCACCTCGCCAAACTATTGTTATAAGATCACATTACATCCAAGTCGCCCCACCCGGAGTCCCTTATGCGCCGTCTGTTGCTCGCCCTGCCGTTTGCCCTGCTGCCCCTGACCTTTGCTCAGGCCGCGCCTGAGCACGATCACGACCATGATCACGAGCACGGCAGCCTGGGTGCGCATGAGCACGGCATCGGGCGCCTGGACGTGGTGCTGGAAGGCAAGACCCTGGAATTGCAATTCGACAGCCCGGCCATGAACATCGTCGGCTTCGAGCACGCCCCGGCCAGCGACGCAGACAAGGCCGCCGTGGCCAAGGCCCGTGAGCTGTTGCTCAAGCCCAATGCCCTGTTCAGCATTGCCGAGGCGGCTCAATGCTCGGCACAGTCGGTCAAGCTGGAAAGCCCGCTGTTCGGCGACAAGGACGATGATCATGACCATGACGAACCCGCCAAGGCCGGCGAGCCTGCACACGAGCACGAACACAGCGAGATCCACGGCAAATACATTTTTACCTGCGATGCGCCGGCCATTCTGAAAAAGCTCGACCTGAGCCAGGTGTTCAAGACCTTCCCGGCCACCAAGAAACTGCAAGTGCAGCTGATTTCGCCGGGCGGCCAGTCCGGCGCCGAAGTAATTGCCGCCAACCCGAGCGTCAAGTTCTGACGCGGTTGATGGGTCCTGCGACCGGGCCTGCCCGGTCGTTTCGTTTTATCTTCATCCGAGTACGAGTCGGGCCATGAGCCAAGCATTGATCGAGCTGTCGGACCTGAGCTTCAACTGGCCGGGCCAGCCACCCCTGCTGGAGATTCCGGCCTTTCGCCTGGAGGCGGGTGAAACACTGTTTCTCAAAGGCCCCAGCGGCAGTGGCAAGACCACCCTGTTGGGCCTGCTGGGCGGCGTGCAGACCGCTGGCAGCGGCAGCATCCGCCTGCTGGGCCAGGAATTGAAAGGCTTGTCGGCCAGCGCCCGGGATCGCTTCCGCGTCGATCACACCGGCTATATCTTCCAGCAGTTCAACCTGCTGCCCTTCCTGTCGGTGCGTGAGAACGTCGAGCTGCCGTGTCATTTTTCCAGGGTCCGTGCCGCGCGTGCCCGGGATCGCCATGGCTCGGTGGACAACGCCGCCGTCGCCCTGCTTGATCACCTGGGTCTGAAAGATCCGGCCCTGCTGGCGCGTCGCGCCGATTCGCTGTCCATCGGCCAGCAGCAGCGGGTCGCGGCCGCCCGGGCCCTGATCGGCCAGCCGGAACTGGTGATTGCCGACGAGCCGACCTCGGCACTGGACGCTGATGCACGCGAAGCGTTCCTGCACTTGCTGTTCAGCGAATGCCGCGACGCCGGGGCGAGCCTGCTGTTCGTCAGCCATGACCAGAGCCTGGCGCCGTTGTTCGACCGCAACCTGTCGCTGGCCGAGCTCAATCGCGCCACCGTCGTCGTGGAGAATTGAGATGTATCTGTTTCGTCTGGCGCTTGCCAGCCTGGCCAACCGCCGCTTCACCGCGTTCCTGACCGCCTTTGCCATCGCCTTGTCGGTGTGCCTGCTGTTGGCGGTGGAGCGGGTGCGCACCGAGGCGCGCACCAGTTTCGCCAGCACGGTCAGCGGCACCGACCTGATCGTCGGCGCACGCTCAGGCTCGGTCAATCTGCTGCTGTATTCGGTGTTTCGCATCGGCAATGCCACCAACAATATTCGCTGGGAGAGCTTCGAGCACTTCGCCCAGCATCGCCAGGTGAAGTGGGCCATTCCCATTTCACTGGGGGATTCGCATCGTGGCTACCGGGTGATGGGCACCAACGAGAGCTACTTCGAGCACTACCGTTATGGGCGCCAGCAGCCGCTGGAACTGGCCCAGGGCCGACCGTTCCAGAGCGACCCGTTCGAGGTCGTGCTCGGTGCCGAAGTGGCCGAGGCACTGCATTACAAGCTCGGTGACAAGCTGGTGCTGGCCCATGGCGTGGCGGCGATCAGCCTGGTCAAGCATGACGACAAGCCGTTCACGGTGGTGGGTATCTTCAAGCGCACCGGCACCCCGGTGGACCGCACGCTGCACATCAGCCTCGGCGGCATGGAGGCGATCCACATCGACTGGCACAACGGGGCACCCGCCCGTGGCAACGAGCGCGTCTCTGCCGATCAGGCCCGCAACATGGACCTGACACCCACGGCCATCACTGCCGTCATGCTGGGCCTGAACAGCAAGATCTCGACCTTTGCCCTGCAGCGCGAGATCAACGAGTACCGGGGCGAGCCGCTGCTGGCGATTCTGCCGGGGGTGGCACTGCAGGAGCTGTGGAGCCTGATGGGTACTGCCGAGAAAGCGTTGTTCGTGATCTCGCTGTTCGTGGTGCTGACCGGCCTGATCGGTATGTTGACTGCGATCCTCACCAGCCTGAATGAACGACGCCGGGAAATGGCCATTCTACGTTCGGTGGGGGCCCGCCCCTGGCATGTCGCCAGCCTGTTGATCCTGGAAGCTTTCGCCCTGGCCCTGATCGGCGTACTGGCCGGGGTGGCGCTGCTGTACCTGGGCATCGCGCTGGCGCAAGGCTACGTACAGTCGGAATACGGCCTGTACCTGCCGCTTTCCTGGCCGAGCCAATATGAATGGACGCTGCTTGCTGGCATTCTTGGCGCTGCGCTGGTGATGGGGGTGATCCCTGCCTGGCGTGCCTATCGGCAGTCCCTGGCCGATGGGCTGTCGATTCGCTTATGAGGACGTTGACCATGCGGCGCCTGCTTTCCCTGCTGCCTGCCCTGCTGCTGTGCCTGCCCTTGTCGTCCTGGGCCGCCGAGCCGCGCGTGCTGACCTGGGCCGAAATGATTCCGCCGGATGCACCGGTGGTGGCGCCGGTGACCCAGCCGCTGCATGACATGTCCAAGCTGTCCGATGCCCTGGCCATGGAGGCCGCGCCCGCCGCCAGCCAGGTGGCGCCCGATGCGCCGGTGGTCAAGGCGCTGGACGGCAAGCAGGTGCGCCTGCCGGGATACATCGTGCCGCTGGAGGTCAGCGAGGAAGGCCGGGTGACCGAATTCCTGCTGGTGCCATACTTCGGCGCCTGCATCCATGTTCCGCCACCGCCGGCCAACCAGATCGTGCATGTCACCAGCGAGTTGGGGGTCAAGGTCGAAGAGCTGTACCAGCCGTACTGGATCGAGGGGCCGATGCAGGCCAGGCACTCGACCAGCGAGCTGGCCGAAGCCGGTTACCAGATGGTCGCCGACAAGATCTTTGTTTATGAGTTGTCGGATTCCTGACCGGTTGCAGGCTTCATTACGATTTCATTGAGCTGCGTCAAAGCCGCGTCCCAGACGCGTGCTTACCATGACACCAGACTTTTTAAACGCTCTGGAGCCTCAATGAACACCTCCTTGCTGCGCGCCTCGCTGTGCGCACTCGCCCTCGCTGTCCCTGCCGCTGCACAGGCCTACCAACCGGGTGATTTCATCGTCCGCGCCGGCGTCGCTCACGTTGATCCGCATGAAGACAGCAGCGAACTGAGCCTGGATGGCAGCAAGGTTTCGGGCACCAAGGCCTCGCTTGACGGTGAAAACCAGTTGGGCCTGACCTTCGCCTACATGCTGACCGACCATGTGGGCCTTGAGCTGCTGGCCGCCACGCCGTTCAGCCACACTGTTTCGGTCAGCGGCCTGGGTGCCGGCCTGGATGGCAAGCTGGCGGACATCAAGCAATTGCCACCGACCCTGTCGTTGCAGTATTACCCGATGGCGCCCTCCTCGGCCTTGCAGCCGTATGTCGGCGTGGGCATCAACTACACGAAATTCTTCGACACCGACCTGACCGGCAACCGCAAGGACCAGGGCTTCAACAACCTCAAGCTCAAGGACTCGGTGGGCCTGGCCGGGCAGATCGGCGTGGATTACCTGCTGACCGATAACTTTTTGCTCAACGCCTCGGTCTGGTACGTGGACATCGACACCAAGGCCACGGTTGACGGGCCTTCGGCGCTGAGCATCGGCAAGACCAAGGTCGATGTGGATATCGACCCGTGGGTGTACATGGTAGGCGTGGGTTACAAGTTCTGAGTCAATACAGGGCACTTCTAAAAACTACCTGCGTGTCATTGCCGCGTTTTTAGAAGCACCCGACAGGCCGTTGCAAATGCCCTGCACACGCTTTTGGGTCGTGCGGGGCATCTGGTTTCAGCCCGCACTCAAGCCGATGCGGTGTCACCGGCCGTCTCACTGGCAAGCGCAAAACCAAACGTATCGGGCGCTGTTGCAGTGACCACCAAAGGCTCCTCGCAATAATGGCCACAGGACATTTTGATGCGCCAGGCCTTTAGCAGGTACTCCTCGGCACCCAGGGCAGGATCGGCACCTTTCTGGCCGATCCAGGCGCCAATGGTGATCAGGAAGAAACCCAGGGTCATGAGCGGGCCAGGGAAGAGCTGGATCAGTTGAATGAAGGTCAGACCGCCTGGCCCGACCTGAATCGTCGAGGGTCCGCCAAGACCTACAAGCCCTACCAACGCCAGCAGAACGCCAATGATTTGCAGAAGGGTGCCCAGGTTCTTGCTGGACTGTTCATCTTCCCTGGCCGTTTCCAGATAGGCCGTGTAATGCTCGGTAAAACATGTAACTTCATGTTCACACGGCAATGCGGCAAGCAACACATCGCCATGATAGCCGCGTATATATTTATCTGACATGAGCGTATCCCTTTTGATAAGGGGCGGAAATATCAGAGTATTTAAATGCACTTTCAAGCCGCTATCAGCTTTAAAGAAAAGTCCTACATAAGATTCTCAAAAAGAGCACAACACTGCTTTCTTGCGGATTACGCCCATAAAGAAATTGCAGTATTCAATCCCTGCACTCAGCGACCCAGCAGTCTGGCCAGGCCTTCGCCCAGAGGTGTCGGCGTGTCCACTGCGAAGCGCTCCAGCAGGCGCTGGTTATTGGCTCGGGAGTGGCGAATATCGCCCTGGCGTGGCGCCTGGTAGGACACTGGCGGCAGCTTGCCGACTACGCCTTCAAGCGCGGCCAGCAACTGGTTGAGCGAAGTGGTGCGGTTCAGGCCGACATTGATCGCGCCTTGTTGCGGGGCCGGTTGCTCCAGGGCCTGGAGCAGCAGCTTGACCAGATCGGCGATGTAGAAAAAGTCGCGGGTCTGCTCGCCATCGCCAAACACCGTGATCGGCAGGCCTTGGCTGGCGTATTGCGCAAAGATGCTGATGACGCCGGAATACGGCGAGGACGGGTCCTGGCGCGGGCCGAAGATATTGAAGAACCGGAACACCACCGGCTCCAGGCCGTGCTCGCGCCGATAAAAGTCCAGGTACTGCTCACTGGCCAGCTTGTCGACGGCATACGGGGTCAGCGGTGCCTTGGTCGTGTCTTCACTGATCGGTTCACCTTCGCCGTTGTTGCCATACACCGCCGCACTGGACGCGAACAGCACGCGCTTGATGCCGGCCTGGCGCATGGCCTCGCAGACATTCAGGGTGCCGACGAAGTTGCTCTGGTGAGTGGACACCGGATCGTCCACCGACGCCTGCACCGAGGCGACTGCGGCAAGGTGCACCACGGCCTGACAGCCCTGGGCGACACGCGCCAGCAAGGCGGCATCGGCCACATTGCCTTCGATCAGTTCCAGGCGCGGATTGTCCAGCGCCAGGTTACTGCGCTTGCCGGTGGACAGGTCGTCGACAATGCGCACCGCATGCCCCTTGTCCAGCAACGCATCGGCCAGGTGCGAGCCGATGAAGCCGGCACCGCCTGTGATGAGAATGGGCGCATCAGACATGTCGATAATACCGGTCGAGCAGAACAGGCAACCCGGCGCGCCAGGCACGGGGTTTGATGCCAAAGGTGTGAAGGATTTTCTTGCAGGCCAGCACGGCGTGCTGGGGCTCTTCGTTGGCGTCGGCTTGCGCGGCATGGGCCTGCGGGGTCGGCGACTCGATGGCCAGCGCGTGCAGCAGTCGCGCTTCGGTCAGTACGGCCTGGCCCAGCGCCAGCGGCGTGGTGGCCTCGTGACCGGCATAGTGATAAGTACCCCACAGTGGCGCTTCACAGTCCAGTTGCTTGAGCACCGAGAGCAGCACCCGCGCGGCATCGTCGACCGGTGTCGGGTTACCGCGCCGGTCATCGGCCAGCAACAGTTCCTGCGGCGTTTCGGCGCGCTTGAGGAAACGCCCCAGCACCCCGTCGCTGCTGTCGTCGAGCAGCCAGCCGAAGCGCACCAGCACATGCTGCGGGCAGGCCGCACGCACGCTCTGTTCGATGCGCCACAACGCCTGGCCACGCAGGCCCAGCGGCACCGGTTCGTCCTTTTCGCTGTAGGCCGTGGCCCGCGAGCCGTCAAAGACCCGGTAGCTGGACGGCTGCAGCAGCATGATGTTGTGGTGCTGGCACAGTTCGGCCAGGCGCTCGACCGAGCGTTCCTGGGCGTTCAGGCGTGTTTCGCTCACGGTCCCGGCCTGGAACCAGTCGAAGTAATAGGCCAGGTTGATCAAGGCATCGGGGCGGGTGTCGTCGAGCAGTTGCGTGAGGCTGGCAGCGTCCCAGCCCTCTTGCGGCGGACGCGGTGCAAGGAAGCCAATGTCTTCCTCGGCACCCAGACGTATCAGCGCCTGCCCGAGGGCATTCCCGCCGCCCAACAGCATAAGGCGCATTCGCATAAAGTCAGCAGGCTCGGTATCGAATTCATCAGGTCATTGGAATAGAAACGTCTGCAAACATATCACGTTGCCCGGCCAGGCCCAACAGTTGCAAGGTGCCTGCGCCCGACAAGCCGGGCACAGGCCTGCAGGTCAAGTGGCGGCTGGCGCCGGCGGACCTTCCAGTGCAGGCGTCGGCGGGCTGGCATGGGCCGCCCCAGGACTCATGACCACCTGTGGATAGGTTTGCGCGAAGCTGACCTTCGGATGCTGGTCGACCCGCTTCTTGAGGCGCTCGTTGAAGGCCCGGCCGACGCTGTACTGGCCACCGGACGAAGTGCGGAACTGCGCGGTGAGCACGACGCCATTGAGGTCCATGCGGTCCACGCCGAACACTTCCAGCGGGCCTTGCAGGTTGTGCTTGAGCAGAATGTCTTCGCTGATCGAATGACCGGTTTCGCGGATCAGCGCCAGCGCTTCGTCGATGTCGGTGTCGTAGGTGAACTGCACCGAGAAGAACGCATAGGCGAACTGCCTTGACTGGTTGGTCACCGCCTTGATCTGCCCGAACGGCACCGAATGTACAAAACCCTTGCCGTCGCGCAGGCGCACGGTACGGATCGTCAGGCTTTCGACGGTGCCGGAGTGGCCGGTGCTGAGCACCACCCAATCGCCAATCGAAAAGGTGTCCTCGATGATGATGAACAGGCCGGTGATCACGTCCTGCACCAGTTGCTGGGAACCGAAACCGATCGCCAGGCCCACGACACCGGCACCGGCCAGCAGCGGCGCCACGTTGATGCCGAGGTTGGCCATGGTGGTGATGGCGCAGATCACCACCAGGATGATTTTGATCGCGTTGCGCAGCAGCGGCAGGATGGTCTTGGTGCGGGTGCTGGGCTGGCGGCCCGAGCGCTGGTTGACCGGCGGCTTGAGCGCTTCCTGGATGGCGGTGTCGAGCACCACCCAGAGCAGCCAGGTCACCAGAAAGATCAGGCCGATGCTGCTCAGCGAGTCGCTGATCGCCCGGCCCAGTGTGTTGCGCTG
Organism: Pseudomonas sp. Leaf127; assembly: GCF_001423155.1. Taxonomy (NCBI): domain Bacteria; kingdom Pseudomonadati; phylum Pseudomonadota; class Gammaproteobacteria; order Pseudomonadales; family Pseudomonadaceae; genus Pseudomonas; species Pseudomonas sp. Leaf127. Next base: position 89,870 of record NZ_LMOA01000005.1, read on the forward strand.
GGCGAATTCGAACAGCGAGAACCCCCAGATCCGGCCAAGGATTTCAATGAAGGTGATTGCCAGGCCGATGCGCAGGCAGGCATGCAGCAGGCTGAGCAGGCGGGCCTTGTAGGCATGGGTGTTGCGCCCACCCGTGTCGGCGGGCGCCCTGAAGAAATGCTGGAAGACGGTACTGAGAAACACTGTGGCAATCAGCAGCAGCGTGGTGAACAACGCACACCGCAGGGTTTCCTGGCTGTCTTCGCCCGCGCCAATCAGGTTGATGGCCGACACCAGGATCATCAGCAGGATCGGCAAGTGCCACAGGCTGGAAAAGACCTTGAGCGATTGCTGCAGGGCTGGTTGCTGGATACGGCTGGTCAACGAGCGGTTGCGGATCAGGTGCGCGACCGGACGGCGCATGCGGATTACCAGCAGGCAGAACACGGCCGAGGCAACCAGGCCGGTGAACACCGCCACGCTGGTGGTGACGTTACTGCCGAACTGCCGGGCAATCTGCGGACTGGTCAGGGCATCGCTCAGCGCGGCCAGAAAACCGATGATGAACAACGGTCGCGGGCTGTACTGGCGGATGATGTGCACCGCCGTGCGCTTGTGACCGCCATTGAACATCACGATCACGCACAACAGCACGGAGGTGGAAAAGATACCGCTGCTGGTGGCGTAGGCAAAGCACAGCGCCAGCGCCCGCCCGACCGAGGACGGCAGCATCTGGCTGATGTACAGGGTCAGCGGCAGGCAGATGACCGCCGGCAACGTAAACGGCAGGATGTAGCGCAACAGCGCCTGGATGCGCACGCGCGTGCTCATGAATGCGCGTCGATTGAGACGACGGGCCAGAAAGCGTCCTACCACGAACAGAATCGCAAAGGCGCCCATCCACACCAGCGACAGCAGCAGGAAATCACCGACCATTTCCCAGGCGCTGCGCTCGGACGGCTTCTTGACCAGGCGTCCCAGTTCGTTGGCGGCACGGTCGGCCCTGACGCGCCAGGTATCGTAGAGGTTTTCATCGAGGTTCAGGGCCTGCTGCACATCCTCGATGCTGCTGCTCAGGGCCCCGAGCAAGCCACCCTGAAGCAGGATTTCCGGTTGCGCCGGCTCCCCCTCGGCGGGTTTTTCCGCTGCCGCCTTTTTTTCCTGTTGCTCCTGCCTTGCCTGAGCGGCTTCTTTCTTTTCTTGCGCTGCCTCTTTCTTTTCCTGTGCAGCTTCTCTTTTTTCCTGCGCCGCGTCTTTCTCGGCAGGTCCCGAGGCGGCCTTGTCGTCAGGCTGGTCGGCCGCCGCGCCCATCGGCAGGGACGGCACCTCGGCCGCCTGCAACGGCAGACTGCCGGCAAACGACAACACTAACAGCAGAATCAGGGTCTTCAACTGAGCCGCCACGCCACTCCTCCTGCACCGACATTCAAGGGACGGGCCTTCGCCCACCAGAAACTGATTACCATTCGTCCCGCAAAGTTCGCAGACCCGGGAAGATTTCATGCGGCATAGACGCCTTGCGATGGCTTGAATATCGTCGATCAAGATTACATTCCAGCAGTCTGGCGACACCTGTAACAACCGTGCAGGACCTTGCAGAGCGTGGCTTGTAGCCATGATCCGCCCTTGAACAGGATCACGCTCAAGGGCACGACAACCGCTCGCATTCAGGGTGCATTTGGCAACAGCACGTAATACAAAAGCGCCATCGGCGCCGCTTTCAATGGACGGGTTCAAACAATGGCGCTATGAGTGGCAGGTCTTTTCAAGAGCCTGACGCATGAACAGCACACCTCCGTCGAGTCTGGTCGAGCCACCTGCCATGACCGACACGACAGCCTCAGCGCTGCGGCATCCGCCGATCTGGGAGGACCGCGACGACACGGTCAGATTGAGTTCGCTCGGCACCATGCTGTACATCGTGGCGTTGTTACTGGCCTTTCCGCTGTACGTGGCCGTGGTGATCTCCATTCACTTGCTCTATCCCGGACAAGGCCTGGTGACCGCGCATATCGACCTGATCGATTCGGCTGTGACCTGCATGGTGGTACCGCTGGCTGTCATGCTGGCCGGCTGGATGCTGTACTGGCTGAACGGTGAGCCCGAAGGGTTGGGCTTCTGTTTCGATGCGCCGCAACAGCGCTTCACCTTCACCCAGCAACGACCTGCCCGGGCGCCGACGGCGGGCAGTGTGCCCTACAGCAACATCCTCGGTGTCGCCCCCTATAAGATGACCGCCTTTAGCGCCATTTCTCATATCGTGGTGTGCTTTGACGATGCCGATGGCAAACGGGTCTGGCTGCGGTTCTGGGTGCATATCCAGGACAAGGACATGGCGTTTCATACCGCCTGGCTGCGCGAATCGCTTGGCGACAAGGTGAATGACGTCTGTGATCTGGATAAGTGAAGGCTTCAGAGACCCTGCGCGAACGTGGCCATGAATATGTCAGTGAAAAGCCTGTGCCACGACCTTTTCTTCCTGATGCTGTTGATTTCGGCGGGTGGCGCGAAGGCGCAACCGCACTGCGGGGATTTCCTCGCGCAACTGAGCAACAAGCCTGAATTTGTCGTGTTGCTGGAATGCACCCAGCACAACGACATCCAGGGAAAACCCTTCGTGGCGCGTTACCGCGTGAAAGGCTCGGATGCACATGAGGCTGAACAGTACATGCGCCACGCCTTTGGCTTGCCTGCGCTCAGATTCATGTGCTGCGGCTGGGATTCAACCCCGTATTTCTATCGCGATGAAAAAACACACCGGCCGTACATGATCGGCATGGGGTCCGAGGAAACGCTGGTGCACACACGGGACGGGTGGCCCGCGATCACGTTCTTCTACATCAGCGTTTCTTTGTTTACTGAAGACCCTTGAGCGCGCTTGCGCCCGTGCCAATGTCATACGTCCGGGCAGCAAAAAGCGAAGCCGGATCAATGGCTTCGCTTCTTGTTGTTACAGCCCTGAAATGCGGCGCTTAGAACGGAATATCGTCATCGAAGCTGTCGAAATCCGCAGCCGGCTGCGGTGCCTGCTGAGGCGCAGGACGCGACTCGCGCTGCGGTGGCTGGCCGTACGACTGTGGCTGCTGCTGAGGCGCCGGCGCCGGGCGCGACTGCTGTGGGCGCGGTGCGGACTGGGCGTAGTTGTTACCGCCGCCGCCCTGACCTTGCTGGGCATCGCCCTGTGGACGGCCGCCCAGCAGCTGCATGGTGCCCTGCATGTCGACGATGATCTCGGTGGTGTAGCGCTTGATACCGTCTTTTTCCCACTCGCGGGTCTGCAGCTTGCCCTCGATGTAGACCTGCGAACCCTTGCGCAGGTATTCGCCAGCGATCTCGGCGACCTTGCCGAACATCGACACGCGGTGCCACTCGGTCTTTTCGACCTTCTGGCCGCTCTGCTTGTCGGTCCACTGCTCGCTGGTCGCCAGACTCAGGTTGGTCACGGCGTTGCCGTTAGGCAGGTAACGGACTTCGGGATCCTGGCCGCATGTACCGACCAATATGACTTTGTTAACCCCACGGGCCATAACGTTCTCCTAGGCTTCGCACGTTTGAGCGGCTGGATTGTTGACCAGCCTTTCGAGCGACGCACGATCCAATAGTTTTGCATCAAGTTTGATATAGATAGCTGCTTCTTCGGTCACGACCACTGCATCGGTCACGCCGGGTACGGACATCAGGCGTTGTGCCAGGCCCGTTTCGCGTTGCGCCTGGTCCGACAGCGGCAGGCGCAGGCTGGTCACGTAGGGCGGCTCGCGCATGGTCATGGCGACGATCAGCCAGACGCCGGCCATGGCGGCACACCCGAGGAATACCACGTCCAGGCCACCTTGCTGGTACAGCCAGCCGCCCAGGATGCCACCGAGCGCCGAGCCGAGGAACTGGCTGGTGGAATACACCCCCATGGCCGTGCCCTTGCCGCCTGCTGGCGCCACTTTGCTGATCAGTGAAGGCAGCGTGGCTTCGAGCAGGTTGAACGCGGTGAAGAATACCACGCTGCCGATCACCAGAGTCCGCAGCGTGTCGCCAAAAGCCCAGAAGTATATTTCAGAGAGCATCAGAACCGCGACCGCGCCCAGCAGCACGCGCTTCATGCGGCGCTTCTTCTCGCCGTAGATGATGAACGGAATCATCGCGAAGAACGACACCAGCAGCGCGGTCAGGTACACCCACCAGTGCTGTTCCTTGGGCAGGCCGGCCCGTTCGACCAGCGCCAGCGGCAAAGCGACGAAGCTGGACATGAGCATGGCATGCAGCACGAAGATGCCCACGTCCAGGCGCAGCAGGTCCGGATGGCGCAGGGTCGCCCCCAGGGCCTGCTTGTCGACGCCCGACTCACGGTGCATCAAGGGGCCACCGGCCTTGGGCACGACGAAGGCAACGATCAGGATGCCCAGCAAGGCCATCCCGCCAGTGGCCAGGAACAGCCCCGACAGGCCGAAGGCGCTGGTGAGCAACGGACCGATGACCATGGCGATGGCGAACGACAGACCGATGGTCATGCCGATCATGGCCATGGCCTTGGTGCGGTGCTGCTCGCGGGTCAGGTCCGACAGCAGCGCCATCACGGCCGCCGAAATGGCGCCCGCCCCTTGCAGCACACGGCCCAGGATCACACCCTCGATCGAATGTGCGTTGGCGGCCACCACGCTGCCGATGGCAAAGATCAGCAAGCCCAGGTAGATCACCGGGCGCCGGCCAATGCGGTCGGAGATGAAGCCCAGCGGGATCTGCAGGATGGCCTGGGTCAGGCCGTAGGCGCCGATGGCCAGGCCGATCAGCGCAGGCGTGGCGCCGGCCAGGTCCATGCCGTAGGTCGACAGGACCGGCAGGACCATGAACATGCCAAGCATACGGAACGCAAACACCAGCGCCAGCCCACCGGCGGCGCGGGTCTCGACGCCACTCATGCGTTCGCTATGGGGATCTTGCATGGAAAAACCTCGTGTGAACCGGCGGCGATTCTACCAGTCCCATCGTCATACAGCACATACGCGGCGCTTTGCCGCGCATTGCAGTGGAGCCGTATACTCCGTCGTTTATGCCCGCCAAGCGAGGCCGCAGTGGACAAAATCCTGATTCGTGGGGCTCGAACCCACAACCTGAAAAATATCGACCTGACCCTTCCTCGCGACAAGCTGATCGTCATTACCGGACTTTCAGGCTCGGGCAAGTCGTCGCTGGCATTCGACACGCTCTATGCCGAGGGGCAACGCCGCTACGTCGAGTCGCTGTCGGCTTATGCCCGGCAGTTTCTGTCGATGATGGAAAAGCCTGACGTTGACACCATCGAAGGCCTGTCGCCGGCGATTTCCATCGAACAGAAATCGACCTCGCACAACCCGCGCTCTACCGTTGGCACCATCACCGAAATCTACGACTACCTGCGCCTGCTGTATGCGCGGGTCGGTCAGCCGCGCTGTCCGGATCACGATATTGCGCTGGAAGCCCAGACCGTCAGCCAGATGGTCGACCTGGTGCTGGCGCAACCCGAAGGCCGCCGGCTGATGCTGCTGGCCCCCGTGGTCCGCGAGCGCAAGGGCGAGCACCTGTCGGTGTTCGAGGAGCTGCGCGCCCAGGGCTTCGTGCGGGCCCGGATCAACGGCAAGCTGTACGAACTCGATGAAGTGCCGAAGCTGGATAAACAGAAGAAGCACTCCATTGATGTGGTGGTCGACCGCTTCAAGGTACGCAACGACCTGCAGCAGCGCCTGGCCGAGTCCTTCGAGACCGCCTTGCAACTGGCCGATGGCATTGCCTGGGTTGCGCCGATGGACGACGAGCCTGGCGAAGAAATGATTTTCTCTGCACGCTTCGCCTGCCCGATCTGCGGTCATGCGATCAGCGAGTTGGAGCCCAAGCTGTTTTCGTTCAACAACCCGGCCGGCGCCTGTCCGACCTGTGACGGCCTGGGCGTGAAGCAGTTCTTCGACGTCAAGCGGCTGGTCAATGCCGAGCTGACCCTGGCCGAGGGGGCGATACGCGGCTGGGACCGGCGCAACGTGTATTACTTCCAGATGCTTGGTTCACTGGCGCAACACTACAGCTTCAGCCTGGACGAGCCGTTCAAGCTGTTGCCCGCCGAGATCCAGAAGGTCCTGCTGCACGGCAGCGGCAGCCACAGCGTGGAATTCCGCTACCTCAACGACCGCGGCGACATCGTCAAGCGTGCGCATGCATTCGAAGGCATCGTGCCGAACCTGGAGCGCCGCTACCGCGAGACCGAGTCGGCCAGCGTGCGTGAAGAGCTGGCCAAGTTGCTCAGCACCCAGGCCTGCCCGGATTGCCGCGGCACTCGCCTGCGCCGTGAGGCGCGGCATGTATGGGTGGGTGACAAGACCCTGCCGGCCGTCACCGGCATACCGATCGGTGATGCCACCGAGTATTTTGCCGGCCTGACCCTGACCGGACGCCGCGGCGAGATTGCCGCCAAGATTCTCAAGGAGATCTGCGAGCGCCTGCAGTTTCTGGTCAACGTCGGGCTTGATTACCTGACCCTGGACCGCAGCGCCGACACATTGTCGGGGGGCGAAGCCCAGCGGATTCGCCTGGCCAGCCAGATTGGCGCGGGCCTGGTGGGCGTCATGTACATCCTCGACGAGCCGTCCATCGGCCTGCACCAGCGCGACAACGATCGCCTGCTGGGCACGCTCAAGCACCTGCGTGACATCGGCAACACGGTGATCGTGGTCGAGCACGACGAAGACGCCATTCGCCTGGCCGACTACGTCGTGGACATCGGCCCTGGCGCCGGTGTGCATGGCGGGCAGATCGTGGCTGAGGGTACGCCTGATGAAGTCATGAATCATCCTGACTCGCTGACCGGCAAGTACTTGTCGGGCCGGGTGAAGATTGCCGTGCCGGCCAAGCGCACACCGCGCAACAAGAAGCTGTCGCTGACCCTCAAGGGCGCGCGCGGCAACAACCTGCGCAATGTGAACCTGGAAATCCCCATCGGCCTGCTGACCTGCGTGACCGGCGTATCCGGGTCGGGCAAGTCGACGCTGATCAACAACACATTGTTTCCGCTCAGCGCCACGGCCCTGAATGGTGCCACCACGCTGGAAGCCTCGGCGCATGACAGCATCAATGGCCTGCAGCACCTGGACAAGGTGGTGGACATCGATCAAAGCCCGATCGGCCGTACGCCCCGCTCCAATCCGGCGACTTATACCGGGCTGTTCACGCCGATCCGTGAGCTGTTTTCCGGAGTGCCGGAATCACGTTCACGCGGCTACGGGCCTGGGCGTTTTTCCTTCAACGTCAAGGGTGGGCGCTGCGAGGCGTGCCAGGGCGACGGTCTGATCAAGGTCGAAATGCACTTTCTGCCCGACATCTACGTGCCGTGCGATGTGTGCAAGAGCAAGCGCTACAACCGCGAGACGCTGGAGATCAAGTACAAGGGCAAGAACATCCACGAGGTGCTGGAAATGACCATCGAGGACGCCCGCGACTTCTTCGAGGCCGTACCGGCCCTGGCGCGCAAGCTGCAGACGCTTATGGATGTGGGGCTGTCGTACATCAAGCTGGGCCAGTCGGCGACCACGCTGTCGGGCGGTGAAGCGCAGCGGGTCAAGCTGTCACGCGAGCTGTCCAAGCGTGACACCGGCAAGACCCTGTACATCCTCGACGAGCCGACCACAGGTCTGCACTTTGCCGATATCCAGCAATTGCTCGACGTCTTGCATCGCCTGCGCGACCACGGCAATACGGTGGTGGTGATCGAGCACAACCTGGATGTGATCAAGACCGCCGACTGGCTCGTGGACCTGGGTCCTGAAGGCGGCTCACGCGGCGGGCAGATCATTGCGGTCGGCACGCCCGAACAGGTCGCCGGGATGGAGCAGTCCTATACCGGGCACTACCTCAAGCCGCTGCTGGAGCGCGATCGCGCCTGATCCCGCGCCATGAAAAAAGCCCCTGACACAGAGCGTGCAGGGGCTTTTTCATGGGCGCTTGAATCAGAACTGCGATTGCAGGTAGTTCTGCAGGCCGATGGCCTTGATCAGGCCCATCTGCTGTTCCAGCCAGTAGGTGTGGTCTTCTTCGGTGTCGGCCAGCTGGGCGCGCAGGATGTCACGGCTGATGTAGTCGCCATGCTGCTCGCACAACGCGATGCCTTTGCACAGGGCGGCGCGCACCTTGTATTCCAGGCGCAGGTCGCTGGCGAGCATCTCCGGCACGGTGGTGCCGACGTCCAGGTCGTCCGGGCGCATGCGCGGCGTGCCTTCGAGCATCAGGATCCGACGGATCAGCGCGTCGGCGTGCTGGCCCTCTTCTTCCATCTCATGGTTGATGCGCTCGTAGAGCTTGGCGAAACCCCAATCTTCGTACATGCGCGAGTGGATGAAATATTGGTCTCGGGCAGCGAGCTCGCCGGTGAGCAACGTGTTGAGATAATCGATTACGTCTGGGTGGCCTTGCATCGCCGTCCATCTCCTACTGAAAGGCTGTATTTTGAACCAAGGCTTCTCCAAGGTCACGACCGTTGACGCAATAATTCGATAAAAAGCTGCGAAAATCGGGCATCCAGATGCGAAAAACCGCCCAAATGCGGGCGGTTCTGTTTATCACTACGACTTAGCTCAAGGTTACGCCCAATGCGTTGGCAACACCTTGACCATAAGCGGCATCGGCCTTGAAGAAATGCTGCAACTGACGCTGCACCACATCGTCGCTGACGCCGGCCATGGCCCCGGCAATGTTGCTGATCAGCAGGGCTTTCTGCTCATCGTTCATCAGGTTGAACAGTTTGCCAGCGTGGCTGTAGTAGTCGGTGTCTTCGCGATGGTCATGACGATCAGCCGTGCCGCTGAGCGACAGGGCAGGTTCCGCGTAGCGAGGCGCCTGCTTGGGCGCATCGGCGTAGCTGTTGGGCTCGTAGTTCGGTGCGGCACCACCGTTGTCACCCAGGGCCATGGCACCGTCACGCTGATAGGTGTGCACAGGGCTCAGCGCAGCGTTGATCGGCAGGTGCTGGTGATTGGTACCGACACGGTAGCGATGCGCATCGGCATAGGCGAACACGCGACCTTGCAGCATACGGTCCGGCGACAGGCCAACGCCAGGCACCATGTTGCTCGGTCCGAAGGCGGCCTGCTCGACTTCGGCAAAGTAATTGAGCGGGTTACGGTTGAGTTCCAGCTCGCCCACTTCGATCAGCGGGAATTCCTTTTGCGACCAGGTCTTGGTCACATCGAACGGATTCTCGTAGTGATTGGCGGCCTGCTCTTCGGTCATGAGCTGGATGCACACCTGCCATTTCGGAAAGTCGCCGCGCTCGATGGCGCCAAACAGGTCACGCTGGGCGTAATCGGGGTCGGTACCGGCCAGACGTGCGGCTTCAGCCGGCGGCAGGTTCTTGATGCCCTGGCGGGTCTTGTAGTGCCACTTGACCCAATGACGCTCACCGGCGGCATTGATCAGGCTGTAGGTGTGGCTGCCGAAGCCGTGCATATGGCGGTAGCCGTCGGGGATGCCACGGTCCGAGAACAGGATGGTGACCTGGTGCAACGCCTCAGGCGAATGCGACCAGAAATCCCACATCATCTGCGCACTTTTCAGGTTGCTTTGCGGCAGGCGCTTCTGGGTGTGGATAAAGTCGGGGAATTTCATCGGATCACGGATGAAAAACACCGGGGTGTTATTGCCGACGATGTCCCAGTTGCCTTCTTCGGTATAGAACTTGAGCGCAAAGCCGCGCGGGTCGCGCTCGGTGTCTGCCGAGCCACGCTCGCCACCGACCGTGGAAAAGCGCAGGAAGATCGGCGTCTGTTTGCCGACCGCCTCAAACAGCCGGGCATGGCTGTATTGGGTGATGTCGCGCGTGACGGTAAAGGTGCCATGGGCACCCGAGCCTTTGGCGTGCACACGGCGCTCAGGGATATTTTCGCGATTGAAGTGGGCCAGCTTTTCGATCAGGTGAAAATCTTCAAGCAACAGAGGGCCGCGCGGGCCTGCGGAACGAGAGTTCTGGTTATCCGCAACGGGTGCGCCGCTGGCGGTGGTAAGGGTTCTGTTCTGGCTCATTATTTATCTTCCTCAGGCTCGATGCAGCCGGCTAATCGGCATGAGGCAGAGTATCGTCCAGAATCGTTACAAGGGTAAATTGATTGATTGTTAAATGTTGATAGGCATAAGCAATAGCTATTCACAGGCCACAAAAAACCGGGCACAGGGCCCGGTTTCTTGTGATCAGACTGACGTCTTATTCAGCAGCTTCTACAGCGCCGCCAACAGGACGATCAACCAGCTCGACGTACGCCATAGGCGCGTTGTCGCCAGCGCGGAAACCGCACTTCAGGATACGCAGGTAACCGCCCTGACGGGTGGCGTAGCGCTTGCCCAGATCGTTGAACAGCTTGCCGACCATTTCTTTCGAACGGGTACGGTCAAAAGCCAGACGGCGATTGGCAACGCTGTCTACCTTGGCCAGAGTGATCAGCGGCTCGGCAACGCGGCGCAGTTCCTTGGCTTTCGGCAGGGTAGTCTTGATCAGCTCGTGCTCGAACAGCGACACCGCCATGTTCTGGAACATGGCTTTGCGGTGGGAGCTGGTACGGCTCAGGTGACGTCCACTTTTACGATGACGCATGGTTCATTCCTTACCAAACTCTCGTTCGGTGATTACGACGATCAGGCCGTGGCCTTGTCGTCCTTCTTAAGACTTGCCGGCGGCCAGTTGTCGAGGCGCATGCCGAGTGACAGACCACGGGAGGCCAATACGTCCTTGATCTCGGTCAGGGACTTCTTGCCCAGGTTCGGAGTTTTCAACAACTCTACTTCGGTGCGCTGAATCAGGTCGCCGATGTAGTAGATGTTCTCCGCCTTCAGGCAGTTGGCCGAACGTACAGTCAGTTCCAAATCGTCAACCGGACGAAGCAGGATCGGATCGATCTCGTCTTCCTGTTCGACTACCACTGGCTCACTGTCACCCTTGAGGTCGACGAACGCAGCCAACTGCTGTTGCAGGATGGTTGCAGCGCGGCGGATAGCCTCTTCAGGATCCAGGGTACCGTTGGTTTCCAGATCAATAACCAGCTTGTCCAGGTTGGTACGCTGCTCGACACGGGCGTTTTCCACCACGTAAGCGATACGACGTACCGGACTGAACGAAGAGTCAAGCTGCAAGCGACCAATGCTGCGGCTTTCGTCTTCATCGCTCTGACGCGAGTCTGCCGGCTCATAACCACGACCACGAGCTACGGTGAGCTTCATGTTCAGGACGCCATTGGACGCCAGGTTAGCGATTACGTGATCGGGGTTGACGATCTCGACATCGTGATCCAGCTGAATATCGGCAGCGGTAACCACCCCCGAACCCTTTTTAGACAAGGTCAGCGTAACTTCGTCTCGACCGTGCAGCTTGATAGCCAGGCCCTTGAGGTTCAACAGGATTTCAATGACATCTTCCTGTACACCTTCGATCGCGCTGTACTCATGGAGTACACCGTCGATCTCGGCCTCGACTACTGCACAGCCGGGCATGGAGGACAACAGAATGCGACGCAGCGCGTTGCCCAGGGTGTGGCCAAAGCCACGCTCGAGAGGCTCGAGCGTGATCTTGGCGCGGGTTGGACTGACAACCTGCACATCAATATGGCGGGGTGTCAGGAACTCATTTACCGAACTCTGCATGGATGCACCTATTTTCTAGCCCTTACTTGGAGTAGAGCTCGACAATCAGGCTTTCGTTGATGTCGGCGGATAGATCACTGCGAGCAGGAACGCTTTTGAAAACGCCCGATTTCTTCTCAGTGTCTACGTCTACCCATTCTACGCGGCCACGTTGGGCACACAGATCCAGAGCCTGGACAATACGCAGTTGGTTCTTAGCTTTTTCACGTACAGCAACAACGTCACCAGCACGCACCTGATACGAAGGCACGTTGACGGTCTGACCGTTTACGCTGATGGACTTGTGCGAAACCAGCTGACGGGATTCGGCACGCGTCGAGCCGAAGCCCATACGGTATACGACGTTGTCCAGACGGCATTCGAGCAGTTGCAGCAGGTTTTCACCGGTTGCACCTTTCTTGCTCGCGGCTTGCTTGTAGTAGCCGCTGAACTGACGCTCGAGAACACCGTAGATACGACGTACTTTTTGCTTTTCACGCAGCTGGGTGCCGTAATCGGACTGACGACCGCGGCGCTGACCGTGGATGCCTGGAGCTGCTTCGATGTTGCACTTGGACTCGAGTGCGCGAACACCGCTCTTCAGAAAGAGGTCGGTGCCTTCACGGCGAGCAAGTTTGCATTTTGGACCAATGTAACGAGCCATTTCTTACAGTCTCCTGGATTACACGCGGCGCTTCTTCGGCGGACGGCACCCGTTGTGCGGGATTGGCGTCACGTCGGTGATGCTGGCGATCTTATAGCCACAGCCGTTCAATGCACGGACAGCGGACTCACGACCTGGGCCTGGACCCTTGACGTTAACGTCGAGGTTCTTCAGACCGTACTCCAGCGCGGCTTGACCAGCACGCTCGGCGGCTACTTGAGCTGCGAACGGGGTGGACTTACGCGAACCACGGAAACCCGAACCGCCGGAGGTAGCCCAAGACAGCGCGTTACCTTGACGATCGGTGATGGTGACGATGGTGTTGTTAAAAGACGCGTGGATGTGGGCGATGCCATCAACCACTGTCTTTTTGACTTTCTTACGAGGACGAGCAGCAGGTTTTGCCATGACTATATTCCTGTCGAAACGCTAAAACGATTACTTGCGGATCGGCTTACGCGGACCTTTGCGAGTACGTGCGTTGGTCTTGGTACGCTGACCGCGTACTGGCAGACCACGACGATGACGAAGACCGCGGTAGCAGCCCAGGTCCATCAAGCGTTTGATCTTCATGTTGATTTCGCGACGCAGGTCACCTTCAGTGGTGAGCTTCGCTACTTCGCCACGCAGTTGTTCGATCTGCTCGTCGCTCAGATCCTTGATCTTTGCGGCCGGGTTGACCCCGGAAACTGCACAGATTTTCTGCGCAGTGGTGCGACCAACACCGTAGATGTAGGTCAGCGAGATAACAGTATGCTTGTTATCCGGAATGTTAACGCCTGCAATACGGGCCATTCAGTGGAACTCCAGTTGACAGCTACCTACGCCCCGGAAGCCAAGAAATAGGGCGCGAGATAATATCGCTGTAGTAACAAATAATCAACCCAGCAGCGCACTAGCTGCTGGGCTTAAACACAGCTCACAATCAGCCTTGGCGCTGCTTATGACGTGGTTCCGCGCTGCAAATTACTCGAACGACACCTTCGCGGCGAATAATCTTGCAGTTGCGGCACAGCTTTTTCACCGATGCACGAACTTTCATCACCAACTCCTCGAACCTTATGGGTCTCTCAGCGCAGCATATTGCCGCCACCGTAGCCCTTCAGGTTGGCTTTCTTCATCAGGGATTCATACTGGTGCGAAACGAGGTGCGATTGTACTTGCGACATGAAGTCCATCACAACCACGACCACGATCAGCAACGAGGTCCCGCCAAGGTAGAACGGAACGTTGGCCGCGACCACCAGGAACTGGGGAAGCAGGCACACCGCCGTCATATAGAGAGCACCGAACAGGGTCAAACGGGTCAGCACGCCATCAATGTAGCGGGCCGACTGCTCACCTGGACGGATACCCGGAATAAAGGCACCGGACTTTTTCAGGTTTTCCGCTACGTCTTTCGGATTGAACATCAACGCCGTATAGAAGAAGCAGAAGAAAATGATCCCTGCACTAAACAGCAGAATGTTCAACGGCTGACCAGGAGCGATCGACTGCGAGATGTCCTGCAACCAGCCCAGACCTTCGGACTGACCAAACCAGGAACCCAGCGAAGCCGGGAACAGCAGAATGCTGCTGGCGAAAATGGCCGGAATGACGCCTGCCATGTTCACCTTCAACGGCAAGTGGCTGGTCTGCGCAGCGAAGACCTTGCGGCCCTGCTGACGCTTGGCGTAATGCACAGCGATGCGACGCTGGCCACGCTCAATGAACACCACGAAACCGATGATCGCTACAGCCAGCAACCCGATGGCGACCAACGCGAAAATGTTGATATCGCCCTGACGTGCAGACTCGAAAGACTGCCCGATCGCCCTCGGAAGACCGGCAACAATACCTGCGAAAATCAACATCGAGATACCGTTGCCAACACCGCGCTCTGTAATCTGCTCGCCCAGCCACATCATGAACATCGCCCCCGCCACAAAGGTGGTGACGGCCACGAAGTGGAAACCGAAGTCTGCAGAGAACGCAACGCCCTGACCGGCCAGGCCGACGGACATGCCGACAGCTTGAACCAGGGCCAGGATGACGGTGAGATAGCGGGTGTATTGGCTGATCTTGCGACGACCAGCCTCACCTTCCTTCTTCAACTGCTCCAGTTGCGGACTGACGGCGGTCATCAGCTGCATGATGATCGATGCCGAGATGTACGGCATGATCCCCAGTGCAAAGATGCTCATCCGTTCCAGTGCACCACCGGAAAACATGTTGAACAAGCTAAGAATGGTCCCCTCATTCTGTCGAAACAGTTCGGCCAGCCGGTCCGGGTTGATACCTGGCACTGGGATATGCGCACCGATCCGATAGACGATAATCGCCATGAACAGGAAACGCAGTCGAGCCCAGAGTTCGGACAACCCGCCTTTGCTGAGCGCTGAGAGAGCACCTTGCTTAGCCATTTATTCCTCGAACTTGCCGCCAGCTGCTTCGATAGCCGCACGTGCACCTTTGGTGACGGCGATACCCTTGATGGTGACAGCGCGAGTCACTTCGCCCGACAGCATGATTTTCACACGCTGTACGTTCTGGTTGATCACGTTGGCATCTTTCAGGGACTGCACGGAAACGATGTCGCCTTCCACTTTGGCCAGCTCGGACAGACGCACTTCTGCGCGATCCATGGCTTTCAGGGAAACGAAACCGAACTTCGGCAGACGACGATGCAGAGGCTGTTGGCCACCCTCGAAGCCCGGAGCGATGGTGCCACCGGAACGGGAGGTCTGACCTTTGTGGCCACGGCCACCGGTCTTGCCCAAACCGCTACCGATACCACGGCCCGGACGATGCTTCTCAGGACGGGATCCTGGAGCAGGACTCAGATCATTGAGTTTCATCGATTAACCCTCGACGCGCAGCAGGTAGTAGGCCTTGTTGATCATCCCGCGATTCTCGGGAGTATCAAGGACTTCTACGGTGTGACCGATGCGACGCAGACCCAGACCCTTAACGCACAGCTTGTGGTTAGGGAGACGGCCGGCGACGCTTTTGATCAACGTTACTTTAACGGTAGCCATGATCAGACGATCTCCTCAACACGCTTGCCACGTTTGGCAGCGATGGACTCAGGAGACTGCATGCTCTTCAGACCCTTGAAAGTGGCGTGAACCACGTTTACAGGGTTAGTCGAGCCGTAGCACTTGGCCAGAACGTTCTGGACACCAGCCACTTCCAGTACGGCACGCATGGCGCCGCCGGCGATGATACCGGTACCTTCGGAAGCAGGCTGCATGTACACCTTCGAGGCGCCGTGGGCGGACTTGATAGCGTACTGCAGGGTGGTGCCGTCCAGATCAACCTGGATCATGTTGCGACGAGCAGCTTCCATAGCTTTCTGGATAGCAGCAGGTACTTCGCGCGATTTACCGCGACCGAAGCCAACACGGCCTTTGCCATCACCTACCACGGTCAACGCGGTGAAGGTGAAAATACGACCGCCTTTGACGGTCTTGGCAACGCGGTTAACCTGGACGAGTTTCTCGATGTAACCTTCGTCGCGTTTTTGGTCGTTATTTGCCATAACTTAGAACTCCAGCCCGCCTTCACGAGCAGCATCAGCCAGCGCTTTGACACGGCCGTGGTACTTGAAGCCAGAACGGTCGAAAGCAACTTGCGATACGCCAGCGGCCTTAGCACGCTCAGCAACCAACTTGCCAACCTTAGTGGCCGCCTCGATGTTGCCGGTGGCAGCATCACGCAGTTCTTTGTCCAAGGTCGAGGCGCTTGCCAGGACCTTGCTGCCGTCGGCCGAGATGACCTGGGCATAAATGTGCTGCGAAGAGCGGTGCACGCAGAGGCGCACGACTTCGA
The DNA here is from genome assembly GCF_001423155.1 of Pseudomonas sp. Leaf127. NCBI lineage: Bacteria > Pseudomonadati > Pseudomonadota > Gammaproteobacteria > Pseudomonadales > Pseudomonadaceae > Pseudomonas > Pseudomonas sp. Leaf127. The sequence goes on from NZ_LMOA01000005.1 coordinate 105,939, forward strand.
GTTCGTGCATTTTCAGGCGTGCTTTGCGAGCGCGACGCAGTCGGGTAACTTTTTTGACGGTCATTTGCTATGCCCTACTTCTTCTTGGCTTCTTTACGACGGACGACTTCGTCCGCGTAGCGCACACCTTTGCCTTTGTAAGGCTCTGGACGGCGGAAGTCGCGGATCTCAGCGGCCACTTGACCAACCAACTGCTTGTCGATACCGCGAATCAGGATATCGGTCTGGCTGGGGGTCTCAGCGGTGATGCCATTTGGCAGTTCGTAATCCACCGGGTGCGAGAAGCCAAGTGCCAGGTTCAGGACCGAGCCTTTAACTTGCGCCTTGTAACCAACACCGACCAGCTGGAGCTTGCGCTCGAAGCCTTGGCTTACGCCTTGGACCATGTTGTTGACCAGGGCACGGGTGGTACCGGCCATTGCGCGAGTCTGTTGATCGCCGTTGCGAGCAGCGAAACGCAGCTCACCAGACTCTTCAACAACTTCAACGGACGAATGGACGTTCAGTTCAAGAGTACCCTTGGTACCCTTCACCGAAAGCTGCTGACCGACGAGTTTGACTTCGACGCCCGATGGCAGCTTGACGGGGTTCTTAGCTACGCGTGACATACCTATCCCCCCCTTAGAACACTGTGCAAAGCACTTCGCCACCGACACCGGCAGCGCGTGCAGCACGATCCGTCATCACACCTTTGTTGGTGGAGACGATAGACACACCGAGACCGCCACGAACTTTTGGCAGATCGTCGGAGGACTTGTACTGACGCAGGCCTGGACGGCTGACGCGTTTGACTTCCTCGATGACCGGACGGCCCTCGAAGTACTTCAGCTCGATAGACAGCGAAGGCTTGACTTCGCCGCTGACCTGGTAATCCGCAATGTAACCTTCGTCCTTCAGGACTTTGGCTACAGCCACCTTCAACGTGGAGGATGGCATGCTTACAACGGGCTTTTCGGCCATCTGGGCATTACGGATACGAGTTAGCATGTCCGCTAACGGGTCCTGCATACTCATGGGCTAGACGCTCCTGATACAAAAAATATTAGCCTTGCGGCTACAACGTATCGCCGAGCAACACCGGTTTATTGAAAAACACGGGCTCAGGCGAGCCGGCAATTCTAGACCTAGGCCAGAAATGAATCAAGCCCCAAAAGGGGCTTGATTCATTATCAGGCTTCGCACTGACCGACGGTTTGACCCGTCGGCCTGGCGACGCTAGACAGTTGTTACCAGCTGGCTTTGACCAGACCTGGTACGTCACCACGCATAGCAGCTTGACGCAGCATGTTACGGCCAAGGCCGAACTTGCGGTAAACACCGTGCGGACGACCCGTCAGGCGGCAACGGTTACGCAGGCGCGCAGCGCTTGCATCACGTGGTTGCTTCTGCAGAGCTACGGTCGCTTCCCAACGCGCTTCTGGACTTGCGTTCAGATCGACGATGATTGCTTTCAGCTCGGCACGCTTCTTGGCGTACTTGGCAACGGTGAGCTGACGCTTCAGCTCACGGTTCTTCATGCTCTTCTTGGCCATTAGTCCTACTCCAATCAGTTGCGGAACGGGAATTTGAAAGCACGCAGCAGCGCGCGGCCTTCTTCATCGTTCTTGGCAGTGGTGGTCAGGGTAATGTCCAGACCGCGCAGAGCATCGATCTTGTCGTAATCGATTTCCGGGAAGATGATCTGCTCTTTCACGCCCATGCTGTAGTTGCCACGACCATCGAAGGACTTGGCATTCAGGCCGCGGAAGTCGCGGACCCGAGGCAGGGAGATCGACAGCAGACGATCCAGGAATTCGTACATACGATCACGGCGCAGAGTGACCTTGACGCCAATCGGCCAGCCCTCACGGACTTTGAAGCCCGCGATGGATTTACGAGCGTAAGTCACAATGGCTTTCTGACCGGTGATCTTTTCCAGATCAGCCACAGCGTGTTCGATGACTTTCTTGTCGCCGATCGCTTCGCCCAGACCCATGTTCAGGGTGATTTTGGTAACGCGCGGAACTTCCATCACGTTCGCCAGCTTAAGTTCATCCTTAAGCTTGGGAGCGATTTCCTTCCGATAAATCTCTTTCAGTCGTGCCATGGTCTTCTACCTAGCAGTGTTCAAGCATCAACCGCTTTTTGGGTCGACTTGAAGACACGAATTTTTTTGCCTTCTTCAACTTTGAAGCCTACGCGATCAGCCTTGCTGGTTTCGCTGTTGAAAATGGCTACGTTAGAAGCGTGCAATGGCGCTTCTTTCTCGACGATACCGCCCTGTACGCCCGACATCGGGTTAGGCTTGGTATGGCGCTTGACCAGGTTGATCCCACCCACGACCAGACGGTCGTCAGCGAGCACCTTCAGCACCTTACCGCGCTTACCTTTGTCTTTGCCGGCGATCACGATGATCTCGTCGTCACGACGAATCTTTTGCATGTCGGATCTCCTTACAGCACTTCAGGGGCGAGCGAGACGATCTTCATGAACTTCTCACCGCGAAGTTCACGTGTCACTGGCCCAAAGATACGGGTACCGATCGGCTCTTGCTTGTTGTTCAGCAGAACAGCAGCGTTACCATCGAAGCGAATGATCGAACCGTCGGCACGGCGAACGCCGTGACGGGTGCGGACTACAACAGCAGTCATCACCTGGCCTTTCTTCACTTTACCGCGAGGAATGGCTTCCTTGACGGTCACTTTGATGATGTCACCGATACCGGCGTAACGACGATGAGAACCGCCCAACACCTTGATGCACATCACACGGCGAGCGCCACTGTTGTCGGCCACATCGAGCATGGATTGAGTCTGAATCATAAAATTTCTCCGACCCCTAGCCCTTAGACTTCCACAGCACGTTCGAGGATCTCAACCAGGGCCCAAGACTTGGTCTTGGCTACCGGACGAGTTTCACGAATCGTGACCTTGTCGCCGATGTGGCACTGATTGGTTTCGTCGTGCGCGTGCAGCTTAGTCGAACGCTTAACGTATTTACCGTAGATCGGGTGCTTGACGCGACGCTCGATCAAAACGGTGATGGTCTTGTCCATTTTGTCGCTGACGACACGGCCGGTCAGCGTGCGGACGGTTTTTTCAGCTTCAGCCATGATCACTTACCTGCCTGCTGGTTGAGCACAGTTTTCACGCGAGCGATGTCACGCTTAACTTGCGAGAGCAGGTGCGACTGCCCCAACTGACCAGTTGCTTTCTGCATACGCAGATTGAACTGGTCGCGCAGCAGGCCGAGCAATTGCTCGTTCAGCTGCTGTGCTGATTTCTCACGAAGTTCATTCGCTTTCATCACATCACCGTCCGCTTAACAAAGGAGGTGGCGAGTGGCAGCTTTGCAGCCGCCAAGGCAAATGCCTCACGCGCCAACTCTTCAGAAACACCTTCGATCTCGTACAGGACTTTGCCTGGCTGGATCTGGGCAACCCAGTATTCTACCGAACCCTTACCTTTACCCATCCGCACTTCGAGAGGCTTCTTGGTAACCGGCTTGTCCGGGAATACACGGATCCAGATCTTGCCGCCACGTTTTACGTGACGGGTCAGGGCACGACGTGCCGACTCGATCTGACGGGCGGTGAGACGACCGCGGGCAACAGCTTTCAGCGCGAATTCGCCGAAGCTGACCTTGCTACCGCGCAGTGCCAGACCACGGTTGTGGCCGGTCATCTGCTTGCGGAACTTCGTACGCTTTGGTTGCAACATTTGGCGTACCCCTTACTTGGCAGCTTTTTTACGAGGCGCTGGTGCTTGAGGTTTCAGCTCTTCCTGGCGACCACCAATTACTTCGCCTTTGAAGATCCAAACCTTTACACCGATCACACCGTAGGTGGTGTGAGCTTCGTAAGTGGCATAGTCGATGTCGGCACGCAGGGTGTGCAGTGGCACACGCCCTTCGCGATACCATTCAGTACGTGCGATTTCAGCACCGCCGAGACGACCGCTCACCTGGATCTTGATGCCCTTGGCACCAATGCGGATGGCGTTCTGTACGGCGCGCTTCATGGCGCGACGGAACATCACACGACGCTCCAGCTGCTGAGCAACGCTCTGGGCAACCAGCATACCGTCGAGTTCCGGCTTGCGGATCTCTTCGATATTGATGTGCACGGGCACACCCATTTGCTTGGTCAGGTCCTGACGCAGTTTTTCAACATCCTCACCCTTCTTGCCGATCACGATGCCGGGACGAGCGGTGTGGATGGTGATGCGTGCTGTCTGAGCCGGACGATGGATATCGATACGGCTTACGGACGCGCTTTTTAATTTGTCCTGGAGGTACTCACGCACTTTCAGATCTGCCAACAGGTAGTCTGCATAAGTGCGGCCGTCTGCGTACCAGACGGAGGTGTGCTCCTTGACGATTCCCAGGCGAATGCCAATGGGATGTACTTTCTGACCCATCTCTTCGACTCCGTTACTTGTCAGCAACCTTGACAGTGATATGGCAAGACCGCTTGACGATGCGATCAGCACGGCCTTTGGCACGTGGCATGATGCGCTTCAGCGAACGCCCTTCGTTGACGAAAACGGTGGAGACCTTCAGGTCATCAACGTCTGCGCCTTCGTTATGCTCGGCGTTGGCTACGGCCGACTCCAGCAATTTTTTCAGGATCTCAGCGGCTTTTTTGCTGCTGAAAGCCAACAGGTTGAGCGCCTCGCCCACCTTCTTCCCGCGAATCTGGTCGGCGACCAAGCGGGCTTTCTGGGCGGAGATTCGAGCGCCCGACAACTTAGCGGCTACTTCCATCGTTCCTTACCCCTTAACGCTTGGCTTTCTTGTCTGCCACGTGCCCGCGATAAGTACGGGTACCGGCAAACTCGCCCAGTTTATGGCCAACCATGTCTTCACTTACCAGAACTGGTACGTGTTGGCGGCCGTTGTGTACTGCGATGGTCAGACCGACCATTTGTGGCAGGATGATCGAACGACGAGACCAGGTCTTAACTGGTTTGCGATCGTTCTTCTCCGCCGCCACTTCGATCTTCTTCAGTAGGTGAAGATCAATAAAAGGACCTTTTTTCAGAGAACGTGGCACTGTCGTATCCCTCTATTTACTTGCGACGACGGACGATCATTTTGTCGGTACGCTTATTACCACGAGTCTTCGCACCCTTGGTTGGGAAGCCCCATGGCGATACCGGATGACGACCACCGGAGGTACGACCTTCACCACCACCATGTGGGTGGTCAACCGGGTTCATGGCAACACCACGAACGGTTGGGCGAACGCCACGCCAGCGTTTGGCACCAGCTTTACCCAGCGAACGCAGGCTGTGCTCGGAGTTCGAGACTTCACCCAGCGTTGCACGGCACTCAGCCAGTACTTTACGCATTTCGCCGGAGCGAAGACGCAGAGTCACGTAGACACCTTCACGAGCGATCAGCTGAGCGGATGCGCCAGCGGAACGTGCGATCTGAGCACCTTTACCAGGCTTGAGCTCGATAGCGTGAATGGTGCTACCGACCGGGATGCTGCGAAGCTGCAGAGTGTTACCAGGCTTGATTGGAGCCAGGGCACCGGAGATCAGCTGGTCGCCTGCACTCACGCCTTTAGGGGCGATGATGTAGCGACGCTCGCCGTCTGCATAACGCAGCAGGGCAATGTGAGCAGTACGGTTTGGATCGTATTCGATACGCTCGACGATGGCAGCGATGCCATCCTTGTCGTTGCGACGGAAGTCGACCAGACGGTAATGCTGCTTGTGACCACCACCAATGTGACGAGTAGTGATACGACCATTGTTGTTACGACCACCAGACTTCGATTTTTTCTCGAGCAGCGGTGCGTGAGGAGCGCCTTTATGCAGCTCCTTGTTGACCACCTTGACCACAAAACGGCGGCCAGGGGAAGTCGGTTTGCATTTAACGATTGCCATGATGCACCCCTTCCTTACTCAGCACTGCTGCTGAAATCGAGATCTTGGCCTGGCTGAAGGGAGATAACTGCCTTCTTCCAGTCATTACGCTTGCCCAGACCGCGAGCAGTACGCTTTGTCTTACCCAGAACATTCAGGGTCGTGACGCGCTCTACCTTCACGCTGAACAGCGCTTCGACAGCCTTCTTGATTTCAAGCTTGGTTGCATCGGTCGCAACCTTGAATACGAACTGACCTTTCTTGTCAGCCAGAACTGTGGCCTTCTCGGAAACATGCGGGCCAAGCAGAACTTTAAATACGCGTTCCTGGTTCATCCCAGCAGCTCCTCGAATTTCTTCACGGCCGACACGGTAATCAGAACCTTGTCGTATGCGATCAGACTGACCGGATCGGAACCCTGTACGTCACGTACGTCGACGTGCGGCAGGTTGCGAGCAGCCAGGTACAGATTCTGGTCAACGGCGTCAGAAACGATCAGGACGTCGGTGAGACCCATGTCGTTCAGCTTGCCCAGCAGGTCTTTGGTTTTCGGCGCTTCTACGGAGAAGTCCTGAACCACGACCAGGCGATCAGTACGTACCAGCTCAGCGAGGATGGAGCGCAGTGCTGCGCGATACATCTTCTTGTTGAGCTTCTGCGAGTGATCCTGAGGACGCGCTGCGAAAGTGGTGCCGCCGCCGCGCCAGATTGGGCTGCGGATAGTACCGGCACGAGCACGGCCAGTACCTTTCTGACGCCAAGGGCGCTTACCGCCACCGGATACGTCGGAACGGGTCTTTTGCTGCTTGCTGCCCTGACGACCGCCAGCCATGTAGGCCACGACTGCCTGGTGCACCAGCGTCTCGTTGAATTCGCCGCCAAATGTCAGTTCGGAAACTTCGATTGCCTGAGCGTCATTTACGTTTAATTGCATGTCAGCTTCCCCTTAACCGCGAGCCTTGGCTGCTGGACGTACAACCAGATTGCCGCCAGTAGCGCCAGGAACGGCACCCTTGACCAGCAGCAGGTTGCGTTCAGCGTCCACGCGCACTACTTCAAGGGACTGCACGGTCACGCGCTCAGCGCCCATATGACCGGACATTTTCTTGCCCTTGAATACACGACCAGGAGTCTGGCACTGGCCGATAGAGCCCGGGACGCGGTGGGAGACCGAGTTGCCGTGGGTGTTATCTTGGCCGCGGAAGTTCCAGCGCTTGATAGTACCCGCGAAGCCCTTACCCTTGGACTGACCGGTAACATCTACCAGTTGGCCTGCGGCAAAGATTTCGGCATTGATCAGATCACCAGCCTTGTATTCGCCTTCTTCAAGACGGAATTCCAGGACGGTACGACCTGCAGCAACGTTGGCCTTGGCGAAGTGACCCGCCTGAGCTGCGGTCACACGCGAAGCACGACGCTCGCCGACAGTGACTTGCACTGCACGATAGCCATCGGTTTCTTCGGTTTTGAACTGAGTGACGCGATTCGGCTCGATCTCAATGACCGTGACCGGAATGGAGACACCTTCTTCGGTGAAAATGCGGGTCATCCCACACTTACGCCCGACTACACCAATAGTCATGTTATAAACCTCATGAGTGTACGGGGCTTTCACCCGCTATGGCCGCCCATTTCAGAGCGTTACACGACTAAGACCCAAGTCTTAGCCGAGGCTGATCTGTACTTCCACACCGGCCGCAAGATCCAGCTTCATAAGAGCGTCAACGGTTTTATCCGTTGGCTGGACGATATCCAGGACGCGCTTGTGAGTGCGGATTTCGTACTGGTCGCGCGCGTCTTTGTTGACGTGCGGGGAAACCAGAACGGTGAACCGCTCCTTACGGGTAGGCAGTGGAATAGGACCACGCACCTGTGCACCAGTACGTTTCGCGGTTTCCACGATTTCCTGGGTCGATTGGTCGATCAGGCGATGGTCGAAAGCCTTCAACCTGATACGGATTTGTTGATTTTGCATTGGATTCCAGACTCCGATTGCTATTCCCACCGAGCGCAATAGGCCCGATTAAAGGAGGCGCAATTCTATAGACGCCCTTGGACAGTGTCAACCAAATAAAAAAGCCCCCGCAAGGCGGGGGCTTTTTCTTCAAATCAACGCTTAGGCGATGATTTTGGCCACGACGCCGGCGCCGACGGTACGACCGCCTTCACGAATGGCGAAACGCAGACCGTCTTCCATAGCGATTGGCTTGATCAGGGTAACGGCAACTTTGACGTTATCACCTGGCATGACCATCTCTACGCCTTCCGGCAGTTCGCAGCTACCGGTTACGTCGGTAGTACGGAAGTAGAACTGTGGACGGTAGCCTTTGAAGAATGGCGTGTGACGGCCACCTTCTTCTTTGCTCAGAACATAGATTTCAGCTTCGAACTGAGTGTGCGGCTTGACGGTGCCTGGCTTGACCAGAACCTGGCCACGCTCAACGTCGTCACGCTTGGTGCCACGCAGCAGAACGCCGCAGTTCTCACCAGCACGGCCTTCGTCCAGCAGCTTGCGGAACATCTCGACGCCAGTGCAAGTAGTCTTGGTGGTATCACGCAGACCCACGATTTCCACTTCTTCCTGGATCTTGATGATGCCACGCTCAACACGACCGGTTACAACAGTACCGCGACCCGAGATCGAGAACACGTCTTCGATTGGCATCAGGAACGGCTTGTCGATCGCACGAACTGGCTCTGGGATGTAGGTGTCCAGAGTCTCGACCAGCTTCTTGACGGCCGAGGTACCCATTTCGTTGTCGTCCTGGCCGTTCAGAGCCATCAGAGCCGAACCGATGATGATTGGAGTGTCATCACCTGGGAAGTCGTAGGTGCTCAGCAGATCGCGAACTTCCATCTCGACCAGTTCCAGCAGCTCTGCGTCGTCAACCATGTCAGCCTTGTTCAGGAAGACAACGATGTACGGAACGCCAACCTGACGGGACAGCAGGATGTGCTCACGGGTTTGTGGCATCGGGCCATCGGCAGCCGAGCAAACCAGGATCGCGCCGTCCATCTGGGCAGCACCGGTGATCATGTTTTTTACGTAGTCGGCGTGACCTGGGCAGTCAACGTGCGCGTAGTGACGCACGGCCGAATCGTATTCAACGTGAGCGGTGTTGATGGTGATACCACGAGCTTTTTCTTCTGGCGCGCTGTCGATCTTGTCGAAGTCAACTTTTGCCGAACCGAAAACTTCGGAGCAAACGCGAGTCAGAGCAGCAGTCAGAGTGGTTTTACCGTGGTCGACGTGACCGATGGTGCCTACGTTGACGTGCGGTTTGTTACGTTGAAATTTTTCTTTAGCCACGACAGTGAACTCCTAGCCTAAAGGGGGATTAACTCAGCTAATCAGCCTTGTTTTTTGGTTACAGTTTCGACGATGTGCGACGGAGCTGTATTGTATTTTTTGAATTCCATAGAGTAGCTTGCGCGACCCTGAGACATGGAACGAACGTCGGTCGCATAACCGAACATTTCGCCCAACGGAACCTCGGCACGAATCACCTTGCCGGACACCGTATCTTCCATACCCAGAATCATGCCGCGACGACGGTTAAGGTCGCCCATGACATCACCCATATAGTCTTCAGGCGTAACAACCTCTACCGCCATGATCGGCTCAAGCAACTCACCACCGCCCTTCTGGGCCAGTTGCTTGGTCGCCATGGAGGCAGCCACCTTAAACGCCATCTCGTTCGAGTCGACGTCGTGGTAAGAACCATCAAACACAGTAGCCTTCAGGCCGATCAGCGGATAGCCGGCAACGACGCCGTTCTTCATCTGCTCTTCAATGCCCTTCTGGATAGCCGGGATGTATTCCTTAGGAACCACGCCACCCACGACCTCGTTCACGAATTGCAGACCTTCCTGACCTTCGTCAGCAGGTGCAAAACGGATCCAGCAGTGACCAAACTGGCCGCGACCACCGGACTGACGAACGAACTTGCCTTCGATTTCACAGTTCTTCGTGATGCGCTCACGATAGGAAACCTGAGGCTTACCGATGTTGGCTTCAACGTTGAACTCGCGGCGCATACGGTCGACCAGGATGTCCAGGTGCAACTCGCCCATGCCGGAGATGATCGTCTGACCAGTCTCTTCATCAGTCTTGACACGGAAAGAAGGGTCTTCCTGAGCAAGCTTGCCCAGTGCGATACCCATTTTTTCCTGGTCATCCTTGGTCTTTGGCTCAACGGCAACCGAAATAACCGGCTCCGGGAAGTCCATGCGAACCAGGATGATTGGCTTGTCAGCGTTGCACAAGGTTTCACCGGTGGTGACGTCCTTCATGCCGATCAGGGCCGCGATGTCGCCAGCGCGCACTTCCTTGATCTCTTCGCGGGCGTTTGCGTGCATTTGCACCATACGACCCACGCGCTCTTTCTTGCCTTTTACCGAGTTGATCACGCCGTCGCCGGAGGCCAACACGCCCGAGTAGACGCGGACGAAGGTCAGGGTACCCACGAATGGGTCGGTAGCGATCTTGAACGCCAAGGCCGAGAACGGCTCGTTGTCGTCTGCATGACGCTCCAGGTCCTTGGTCTCGTCATCCGGGTCAGTACCCTTGATGGCGGGAATGTCGACCGGGGCCGGCAGGTAGTCGATCACGGCGTCGAGAACCAGGGGAACACCCTTGTTCTTGAACGAAGAACCGCAGACAGCCAGAACGATCTCACCAGCGATGGTGCGCTGACGCAGAGCGAGCTTGATTTCTTCGTTGGTGAGCTCTTCACCTTCGAGGTACTTGTTCATCAGCTCTTCGTTGGCTTCGGCAGCAGCCTCGACCATGTTGCTGCGCCACTCTTCAGCCAGTTCCTGCAATTCGGCCGGGATCGGCTCGCGACGTGGGACCATGCCCTTGTCGGAATCGTTCCAGTAGACCGCTTCCATGGACATCAGATCGATCTGACCCTGGAAGTTGTCTTCAGAACCGATAGCCAGCTGGATCGGCACCGGGGTGTGACCCAGGCGCTGCTTGATCTGACCGACTACGCGCAGGAAGTCAGCACCGGCACGGTCCATCTTGTTGACGTAGACAAGACGTGGAACACCGTACTTGTTGGCCTGACGCCATACGGTTTCGGACTGAGGCTCGACACCCGAAGTACCACAGAACACAACGACCGCGCCGTCGAGAACACGCAGGGAACGCTCAACTTCAATGGTGAAGTCTACGTGGCCCGGGGTGTCAATGACGTTGAAGCGGTATTGGTCCTTGTGCTGCTTCTCGGAACCCTGCCAGAAGGCGGTAATAGCAGCAGAAGTAATGGTAATACCACGCTCCTGCTCCTGCACCATCCAGTCTGTGGTCGCGGCGCCGTCATGCACCTCGCCCATTTTGTGGCTTTTGCCGGTGTAAAAAAGGACGCGCTCGGTGGTGGTGGTTTTACCAGCATCCACGTGAGCGACGATACCAATGTTACGGTAGCGGTTGATCGGTGTAGTACGAGCCATAAAGCCCTCGCAAAAATATTGATGCGGCGATTAGAAGCGGTAGTGCGAGAAAGCCTTGTTGGCTTCGGCCATACGGTGAACGTCTTCACGCTTCTTCACTGCAGCACCCTTGCCTTCGGCAGCGTCCAGCAGTTCGCCAGCCAGGCGCAGAGCCATAGACTTCTCGCCACGCTTACGGGCGAAGTCTACCAGCCAGCGCATTGCCAGCGCGTTACGGCGAGACGGACGAACTTCGACAGGAACCTGGTAGGTCGCACCGCCAACACGGCGCGACTTCACTTCGACCAGCGGAGCGATGGCGTCGAGAGCTTTCTCGAAGATTTCCAGGGGGTCGCTGTTCTTGCGCTCTTTAACCTTGTCCAGGGCGCCATAAACGATACGCTCGGCAACGGCTTTCTTGCCGCTTTCCATCACGTGGTTCATGAACTTGGCCAGGATCTGGCTTCCGTATTTTGGATCGTCAAGCACTTCGCGCTTGGCTGCTACGCGTCTTCTCGGCATGGATAAGCCCTCAAACGGTCTTCAGGTTAGCTCGGAACAGGCATTGGTTGATGAATGCGTCCGACCTTACTCTTATCGACTCAAAAAAATGAAATTCTGCAAAATCAATCAAAAACCCGAAGCACTTAGGCCTTAGGCTTTTTGGTACCGTATTTCGAACGGCCTTGGTTACGACCTTTGACGCCGGAAGTATCCAGGGAACCGCGAACGGTGTGGTAACGAACACCTGGCAAGTCTTTTACACGACCGCCACGGATCAGGACCACGCTGTGCTCTTGCAGGTTGTGACCTTCACCACCGATGTACGAGGAAACCTCGAAACCGTTGGTCAGGCGCACACGGCAGACTTTACGCAGTGCCGAGTTAGGTTTTTTCGGCGTAGTGGTGTACACGCGAGTGCACACGCCACGACGTTGCGGGCAGTTCTGCAGCGCAGGAACGTCGGATTTCTCGACGATACGCTTGCGCGGCTGACGTACCAGCTGGTTGATAGTTGCCATCTACTAGCTCCACTGTTGTCTTGCGACGCTATTGTCGACAAGAAAGCAAATGGCAGAGCTTCAAGCCCTGCCAAATTTAGGGGTACAAGAGTCTAAAGAGGATCGAGCCCCCAGTCAAGGCAAAGCCCCGACCTCTTCCTGCAATTCCCGACGACCATCAAGCGGTCGGAAATCACAGGAAACGATCGGGGCCTTATCTTCAGTTACCGCTGGAGTTCAACGCTTCGGTCAGGGCGGCTTCGACTTCGCTCGCGCTTACACGCTGAGGTTTGTCCATTTCACGACGACGCTTGCGCTCGCTGTGATAAGCCAGACCGGTACCGGCCGGGATCAGACGACCCACGACAACGTTTTCCTTCAGGCCGCGCAGGTAGTCGCGCTTGCCGGTGACGGCCGCTTCGGTCAGTACGCGGGTGGTCTCCTGGAAGGAGGCCGCGGAAATGAACGACTCGGTCGACAGCGACGCCTTGGTAATACCCAGCAATACACGGGCGTACTTGGCGACGAATTTATCTTCGCTCGACAGGCGCTCGTTCTCGACCAGTACGTGCGTGAGCTCGACCTGGTCGCCTTTGATGAAGCTGGAATCGCCGACTTCGCTCAGCTCAACCTTACGCAGCATCTGACGCAGAATCGTCTCGATGTGCTTGTCGTTGATCTTCACGCCCTGCAGACGGTAAACGTCCTGGATCTCGTTGACGATGTACTTGGCCAGCGCGCTCACACCCAGCAGACGCAGGATATCGTGCGGATCGCTCGGGCCGTCGGAGATGACTTCGCCGCGGTTGACCTGTTCGCCTTCGAACACGTTCAGGTGGCGCCACTTCGGAATCAGCTCTTCGTACGGCTCGCTGCCATCGACAGGGGTAATGACCAGACGGCGCTTGCCTTTGGTTTCCTTGCCGAACGCAATGGTACCGCTGACCTCAGCCAGGATCGACGCTTCTTTCGGGCGACGGGCTTCGAACAGGTCGGCAACACGCGGCAGACCACCGGTGATGTCACGGGTCTTCGACGTCTCTTGCGGGATACGCGCGATAACGTCACCGATCGCGATCTGGGCACCGTCAGCGACGTTGACCAGGGCGTTCGCCGGCAGGAAGTACTGGGCCGGTACGTCAGTACCTGGCAGCAGCAGATCCTTGCCATCGAGGCCGACCATCTTGACCGCAGGACGGATGTCCTTGCCGGCTGCCGGACGGTCCTTGGCATCGAGTACTTCGATGTTGGTCATACCCGTCAATTCGTCGGTCTGACGCTTGATGGTGATGCCTTCTTCCATGCCCACGTAGGTCACGGTACCTTTCATTTCGGTAACGATCGGGTGGGTGTGCGGGTCCCACTTGGCCACGATGGAGCCAGCGTCGACCTTGTCGCCTTCCTTCACGGAAATCACGGCACCGTATGGCAGCTTATAGCGCTCGCGCTCACGACCGAAGTCGTCAGCGATGGCCAGCTCACCGGAACGGGAAACCGCAACCAGGTGACCATCCACACGCTCTACGTGCTTGAGGTTGTGCAGACGAACGGTACCGCCATTCTTGACCTGAACGCTGTCGGCAGCGGAAGTACGGCTGGCCGCACCACCGATGTGGAACGTACGCATGGTCAGCTGGGTACCCGGCTCACCGATGGACTGGGCAGCGATAACGCCGACCGCTTCACCGATGTTCACCTGGTGACCGCGAGCCAGGTCGCGACCGTAGCAGCTCGAGCAGATACCGAAACGGGTTTCACAGCTGATCGGCGAGCGAACGATCACTTCGTCGATGCTGTTGAGTTCGATGAACTCGACCCACTTCTCGTCGACCAGCGTACCGGCCGGAACGATGACTTCTTCAGTGCCAGGCTTGAACACGTCACGGGCAATGACACGACCCAGTACACGCTCACCCAACGGCTCGACCACGTCGCCGCCTTCAATGTGCGGGGTCATCAGCAGGCCGTGTTCGGTACCGCAATCGACTTCGGTCACGACCAGGTCTTGTGCCACGTCGACCAGACGACGGGTCAGGTAACCGGAGTTCGCCGTTTTCAGGGCGGTATCCGCAAGACCCTTACGAGCACCGTGCGTCGAGATGAAGTACTGCAGTACGCTCAGACCTTCGCGGAAGTTCGCGGTGATCGGCGTCTCGATGATCGAGCCGTCCGGCTTGGCCATCAGACCACGCATACCGGCCAGCTGACGAATCTGGGCCGCGGAACCCCGGGCGCCGGAGTCGGCCATCATGTACATCGAGTTGAACGATTCCTGGTCCACTTCAACGCCGTGACGGTCGATGACCTTCTCTTTCGAGAGGTTCGACATCATGGCCTTGGAGACCTCGTCGTTGGCCTTGGACCAGAGGTCGATCACCTTGTTGTACTTCTCGCCCTGGGTCACCAGACCCGAAGCGTACTGGCTTTCGATCTCTTTCACTTCATCGGTGGCGGCATCGATGATGCGCGCCTTTTCATCAGGGATAACGAAGTCGTTAACACCGATGGAAACACCCGAAATGGTCGAGTAGGCGAAACCGGTGTACATCAGCTGGTCAGCGAAGATCACGGTCTCTTTCAAACCAACCACGCGGTAGCACTGGTTGATCAGCTTGGAGATCGCCTTCTTCTTCATCGGCTGGTTGACGACGTCATAGGACAGGCCTGGCGGCACGACCTGGAACAGCAGCGCACGGCCGACGGTGGTGTCGACGATACGGGTGTTCTTGACGCTGCCACCATCACGATCGTTCACGGTTTCGTTGATACGAACCTTGACCTTGGCGTGCAGCGCAGCTTCGCCGGCGCGGAATACACGGTCGACTTCCTGCAGGTCGGCAAACACACGGCCTTCGCCCTTGACGTTGATCGCCTCACGGGTCATGTAGTACAGACCCAGTACAACGTCCTGGGAAGGAACGATGATCGGCTCACCGCTCGCAGGCGACAGGATGTTGTTGGTCGACATCATCAGCGCACGCGCTTCGAGCTGGGCTTCCAGCGTCAGCGGTACGTGAACGGCCATCTGGTCGCCGTCGAAGTCGGCGTTGTACGCCGCACAGACCAGCGGGTGCAGCTGGATCGCCTTGCCTTCGATGAGAACCGGCTCGAACGCCTGGATACCCAGACGGTGAAGCGTCGGCGCACGGTTGAGCAGTACGGGGTGTTCGCGAATCACTTCGGCGAGAACGTCCCACACTTCCGGCAGCTCGCGCTCGACCATCTTCTTGGCAGCCTTGATCGTCGTGGCCAGGCCACGCATTTCCAGCTTGCCGAAGATGAACGGCTTGAACAGCTCCAGGGCCATCTTCTTGGGAAGACCGCACTGGTGCAGGCGCAGGGTCGGGCCTACGGTAATAACCGAACGACCCGAGTAGTCAACGCGCTTGCCGAGCAGGTTCTGACGGAAACGACCCTGCTTACCCTTGATCATGTCAGCCAGGGATTTCAGAGGACGCTTGTTGGAACCGGTGATGGCGCGACCGCGACGACCGTTATCGAGCAGCGCATCGACAGCTTCCTGCAGCATGCGCTTTTCGTTGCGCACGATGATGTCAGGGGCCGACAGATCCAGCAGGCGCTTCAGACGGTTGTTACGGTTGATGACGCGACGGTACAGATCGTTCAGATCGGAGGTCGCGAAACGGCCACCGTCGAGCGGGACCAGTGGACGCAGGTCTGGCGGCAGAACCGGCAGAACGGTCAACACCATCCACTCAGGCAGGTTGCCGGAGCCCTGGAAGGCTTCCATCAACTTCAGGCGCTTGGACAGCTTCTTGATCTTGGTTTCGGAGTTGGTTTGCGGAATTTCTTCGCGCAGGCGGCCAATCTCGTGTTCCAGGTCAATGGCGTGCAGCAGCTCGCGAACAGCTTCGGCACCCATGCGGGCGTCGAAGTCGTCACCGAACTCTTCGAGGGCTTCGAAGTACTGCTCGTCGTTCAGCAGCTGGCCTTTTTCCAGGGTGGTCATGCCCGGGTCGATAACGACGTAGCTCTCGAAGTAGAGAACGCGCTCGATATCACGCAGGGTCATGTCCATCAGCAAACCGATACGGGACGGCAGCGATTTCAGGAACCAGATGTGGGCAACCGGCGAAGCCAGCTCGATGTGCGCCATGCGCTCACGACGAACCTTGGCCAGGGCGACTTCAACGCCGCACTTCTCGCAGATCACACCACGGTGCTTCAGGCGCTTGTACTTGCCGCACAGGCACTCGTAATCCTTGACCGGGCCAAAGATCTTGGCGCAGAACAAGCCGTCACGCTCAGGCTTGAACGTACGGTAGTTGATGGTTTCCGGCTTTTTAACTTCGCCGAACGACCATGAGCGGATCATCTCGGGCGAGGCCAATCCGATACGGATGGCGTCGAACTCTTCGACTTGACCCTGGTTTTTCAGCAAATTCAGTAGGTCTTTCAAGGCCTTTCCTCCTGGCGGAGCAAGGAGCAGGCATTACCGCCCTGCCCCCATTCGCGTCACGTGTTATTCGGTTTCCAGATCGATATCGATACCGAGGGAACGAATCTCTTTGATCAACACGTTGAAAGACTCGGGCATGCCCGGCTCCATACGGTGATCGCCGTCCACGATGTTCTTGTACATCTTGGTCCGACCGTTCACATCGTCCGACTTGACTGTGAGCATTTCTTGCAGAGTGTACGCAGCGCCGTATGCTTCCAGCGCCCACACTTCCATCTCCCCGAAACGCTGACCACCGAACTGCGCCTTACCACCCAGCGGCTGCTGGGTAACCAGGCTGTAGGAACCAGTGGAACGCGCGTGCATCTTGTCGTCCACCAAGTGGTTCAGCTTCAGCATGTACATGTAGCCAACGGTCACATGGCGCTCGAACTTGTTGCCGGTGCGACCATCGAACAGTTGCATCTGGCCGCTTTCCGGCATGTCTGCCAGTTTGAGCATGGCCTTGATTTCGCTTTCCTTGGCACCGTCGAACACCGGGGTGGCCATTGGAACGCCGTTGCGCAGGTTCTTCGCCAGATCCAGGATTTCCTGGTCGGTGAATTCGTCCAGGCTTTCCTGACGACCGCCGATCTCGTTGTAGATCTCGGTCAGGAACTTGCGCAGCTCGATGACCTTGCGCTGCTCTTCGAGCATGCGGTTGATCTTCTCGCCCAGGCCCTTGGCCGCGAGGCCCAGGTGGGTTTCAAGGATCTGGCCGACGTTCATACGCGAAGGTACGCCCAACGGGTTCAGAACGATGTCGACCGGCGTACCGTTGGCATCGTGCGGCATGTCTTCGACCGGCATGATCACCGAGACGACACCCTTGTTACCGTGACGACCAGCCATCTTGTCGCCTGGCTGGATGCGACGACGGATGGCCAGGTAGACCTTGACGATCTTCAGCACGCCTGGAGCCAGGTCATCACCTTGCTGCAGCTTGCGCTTCTTGTCTTCGAACTTGTCATCGAGCAGACGGCGACGATCAACGATGTAGGCCTGGGCCTTTTCCAGCTGCTCGTTCAGCGCGTCTTCGGTCATGCGCAGTTTGAACCACTGACCATGCTCCAGACCGTTGAGGATCTCGTCGGTGATGTCCTGGCCTTTGCGCAGACCGGCACCGCCTTCGACAGTACGACCGACCAGCGCGGAACGCAGACGCTCGAAGGTTGCACCTTCGACGATGCGGAACTCTTCGTTGAGGTCCTTGCGGATCTCGTCGAGCTGGGACTTCTCGATCGACAGGGCGCGCGCGTCACGCTCGACACCATCACGGGTGAAGACCTGTACGTCGATGACCGTACCCTTGGTGCCGGTTGGCACACGCAGGGAGGTGTCTTTAACGTCGCTGGCCTTCTCGCCGAAGATCGCACGCAGCAGTTTTTCTTCCGGTGTCAGCTGGGTCTCGCCTTTCGGAGTGACCTTGCCGACCAGGATGTCGCCGGCGCCGACTTCGGCACCTACGTAAACGATACCGGCTTCGTCCAGCTTGTTCAGTGCCGCTTCACCCACGTTCGGGATGTCGGCAGTGATTTCCTCTGGCCCAAGCTTGGTGTCACGCGCCACACAGGTCAGTTCCTGAATGTGGATCGTGGTGAAGCGGTCTTCCTGGACCACACGCTCGGACAGGCAGATGGAGTCTTCGAAGTTGAAGCCGTTCCACGCCATGAACGCGATGCGCATGTTCTGGCCCAGAGCCAGTTCACCCATGTCGGTGGACGGACCATCGGCCATGATGTCGTGACGCTTGACCACGTCGCCGCGGCTGACCAGCGGACGCTGGTTGATGCAGGTGTTCTGGTTCGAACGGGTGTATTTGGTCAGGTTGTAGATATCTACACCTGCCTCACCGGTTTCGACTTCGTCATCGGCAACGCGTACCACGATACGGCTGGCATCGACGGAGTCGATCACACCGCCACGGCGTGCCACGACGCAAACGCCGGAGTCGCGTGCCACGTTGCGCTCCATGCCGGTACCGACCAGCGGCTTGTCGGCGCGCAGTGTCGGAACAGCCTGACGCTGCATGTTCGACCCCATCAACGCACGGTTGGCGTCGTCGTGCTCGAGGAACGGAATCAGCGAGGCCGCCACCGAGACAACCTGCTTGGGCGATACGTCCATCAGGGTGACGTCGGCAGGTGCCTTGACGGTGAATTCGTTCAAGTGACGAACAGCCACCAGCTCGTCGATCAGGATCTTCTCGTCGTTCATTGCGGCAGAGGCCTGCGCAATGACGTGGTCAGCCTCTTCGATCGCCGACAGGAAGACGATCTCGTCGGTCACCAGCGCGTCCTTGACCACACGGTACGGGCTTTCCAGGAAGCCGTACTGGTTGGTGCGGGCGTAAGCGGCCAGCGAGTTGATCAGACCGATGTTCGGACCTTCAGGGGTCTCGATCGGGCAGACACGACCGTAGTGGGTCGGGTGCACGTCACGCACTTCGAAGCCGGCGCGCTCACGGGTCAGACCGCCAGGGCCGAGAGCCGAAACGCGACGCTTGTGCGTGATCTCGGACAGCGGGTTGTTCTGGTCCATGAACTGGGAAAGCTGGCTGGAGCCGAAGAACTCTTTCACCGCCGCCGCAACCGGCTTGGCGTTGATCAGGTCCTGTGGCATCAGGCCTTCGCTTTCGGCCATCGACAGACGTTCCTTGACCGCACGCTCGACACGCACCAGGCCTACACGGAACTGGTTCTCGGCCATCTCGCCAACGCAACGAACGCGACGGTTACCCAGGTGGTCGATGTCGTCGACGATGCCTTTGCCGTTACGGATATCGACCAGCGTCTTGAGGACGGCAACGATATCTTCCTTGCACAGCACGCCCGAACCTTCGATTTCGGTACGACCGATACGACGGTTGAACTTCATGCGGCCCACGGCCGACAGGTCGTAGCGCTCGGCACTGAAGAACAGGTTGTTGAACAGCGTCTCGGCGGCATCCTTGGTTGGCGGCTCGCCAGGACGCATCATGCGATAGATCTCGACCAGCGCTTCGAGCTGGTTGCTCGTGGAGTCGATCTTCAATGTGTCGGAGACGAACGGACCGCAATCGATGTCGTTGGTGTACAACGTTTCGATGCGCACAACCTGGGCCTTGGCGATTTTCACCAGCAGGTCGGTGGTCAGCTCGGTGTTGCACTCGGCGATGATTTCGCCGGTAGCCGGATGCACGATGACCTTGGCGGTGGTGCGTCCCAGGACGTAGTCCAGAGGCACTTCCAGCTCTTTGATACCGGCTTTTTCCAGCTGGTTGATGTGACGGGCAGTGATACGGCGACCCTGCTCGACAATCACCTTGCCGTTTTCGTCCAGGATGTCCAGGGCGGCGACTTCACCGCGCAGGCGCTGAGGCACCAGCTCGAGGCTCAGGCCCTGGTCACGGACGTGGAAAACGTTGGTGGTGTAGAACGTATCGAGAACCTGCTCGGTGGTATAACCGAGCGCGCGCAGCAATACGGACGCCGGCAACTTGCGACGACGGTCGATACGGACGAATACGCAGTCCTTTGGATCGAACTCGAAGTCCAGCCAGGAGCCACGGTACGGAATGATGCGCGCGGAGTAGAGCAGCTTGCCGGAGCTGTGAGTCTTGCCACGGTCGTGGTCGAAGAACACACCAGGCGAACGGTGCAGCTGGGACACGATGACGCGCTCAGTACCGTTGATGACGAAGGTACCGTTTTCAGTCATCAGGGGAATTTCACCCATGTAGACTTCTTGCTCTTTGATGTCCTTGATCGCTTTGTTCGACGATTCTTTGTCGAAAATGATCAGACGGACCTTGACCCGCAGAGGTACAGCGTAAGTCACACCACGCAACACGCACTCTTTGACATCAAATGCCGGTTCGCCCAAGCGATAACCTACATACTCCAGCGCAGCATTGCCGGAGTAGCTGATGATCGGGAAAACGGATTTGAAGGCTGCGTGAAGACCGACGTCGCGGAACTGATCTTTGGTCGCTCCTGCTTGCAGGAATTCACGATAAGAATCCAGCTGGATGGCCAGGAGATACGGCACATCCATTACGTCCGGCAACTTGCTAAAGTCCTTGCGGATACGTTTTTTCTCAGTGTATGAGTAAGCCATCAGCGTTCCCCAGCTTGGTCACCTGCTTGTTTGGCTCCCTCCGACGGAAGCAGCCAGAAAATCGTGCAAACCCCTTGGTCTGCGCCACCCTTTTGGTGGTACCTGCACGCTATAGCGATGGCCTGGCCAGTCGTCTATAACGGAAAAAAGGCCGGTGGCAAGAGCCACCAGCCATCAGCCGTCTGCTTAACGCTTGGGCTGGACGTTCAAGGTCGATGCTTATTTCAGCTCGACTTTGGCGCCTGCTTCTTCCAGAGCAGCTTTGGCTTTGTCAGCTGCGTCTTTGGCAACAGCTTCCAGCACCATGGCTGGAGCGCCGTCAACGACGGCCTTGGCTTCTTTCAGGCCCAGACCGGTCAGTTCACGTACTGCCTTGATGACGTTAACTTTCTTCTCGCCAGCTTCCAGCAGCATGACGTTGAATTCGGTTTGCTCTTCAACAACGGCAGCAGCGGCAGCCGGGCCAGCAGCGGAAGCGGCAGCAGCGGTAACGCCGAACTTCTCTTCGAACGCCTTGATCAGTTCAACAACCTGCAGAACCGACATTTCAGCAACGGCGTTAAGGATATCTTCTTGAGAGATGGACATGACTCAATTTCCTGAATTGGGGGACGGCCTACGCGACCATCAAAATAAACACAAATACGCGAAAAGAATTGCTCAGCCTCAGGCTGCGGCAGCTTCTTTCTGGTCGCGAACAGCCGCCAGAGTACGAGCCAGCTTGCTGGTAGCGCCTTGGATCACGCTCATCAGCTGCGAAATGGCTTCGTCGCGGGTCGGCAAGGTTGCCAGTACATCGATCTGATTAGCTGCGAGGAACTTGCCCTCGAACGCAGCTGCCTTGATCTCGAACTTGTCCTGACCTTTGGCGAACTCTTTGAACAGGCGGGCAGCAGCGCCCGGATGTTCGTTGGAGAACGCGATCAAGGTCGGGCCGGTGAACGCATCGCTGAGGACACTGTAGTCAGTGTCAGCAACAGCGCGCTTGAGCAGGGTGTTACGTACGACACGCACGTATACGCCAGCTTCACGAGCCTCTTTACGGAGTCCGGTCATCGCGCCTACTGTTACACCACGGGCATCAGCCACGACAGCGGACAGAGCGACTTTGGCAGCCTCGTTGACTTCAGCGACGATGGCCTTCTTGTCTTCGAGTTTAATTGCCACGGGTTTAACTCCTGCTTGTTACCGTTTCATCCAACCGAGGCCGGATGTCGTTTTGGTGTCTGATTCGGTAAGGAACCGGGAGCACCATCTGCGTAGGCTTGAGGTTTAAGGCTTGCGCCGCCTACGGTCTTGGACAGCCCCCGCCAGGCAGGGACCCCAATATGTCGATGGCACGGCATGCCGCGCCATCTTTGTCTTACGCGTCGAGCGAGCTCTGATCAATGACCAGACCTGGGCCCATAGTGGTGCTCAGGGTAATGCGCTTGACGTAGATACCTTTCGAGGAAGCAGGCTTGATGCGCTTGAGGTCAGCGATCAGGGCTTCAACGTTTTCCTTCAGCTTGACAGCGTCGAAACCGACCTTGCCAACGGAAGTGTGGATGATGCCGTTCTTGTCGGTGCGGTAGCGAACCTGACCGGCCTTGGCGTTACGCACAGCGTTGGCAACGTCAGGGCTGACAGTGCCGACCTTCGGGTTAGGCATCAGGCCACGAGGACCGAGGATCTGACCCAGCTGACCTACAACGCGCATGGCATCCGGGGATGCGATGACCACGTCGTAGTTCAGGTCGCCGGCTTTCATTTCGGCAGCCAGGTCGTCCATGCCAACGCGATCGGCGCCGGCAGCCAGAGCGGCTTCAGCAGCCGGGCCCTGGGTGAACACGGCAACGCGAACGGTCTTGCCAGTGCCATGCGGCAGCACGGTAGCGCTACGTACGACCTGGTCGGACTTACGAGGATCGACGCCCAGGTTAACGGCAACGTCGAAAGACTCGTTGAATTTTACAGTCGACAGCTCGACCAGCAGGCCGGCAGCATCAACGAAATTGTAGACTTTGCCAGCTTCGAGCTTGCTGGCGATTGCCTTTTGACGCTTGGTCAACTTAGCCATTACACACCCTCCACGTTAAGGCCCATGCTACGAGCAGAACCGGCGATGGTACGCACGGCTGCATCGAGGTCAGCTGCAGTCAGATCGGCACTTTTGGTCTTGGCGATCTCTTCGAGCTGAGCACGGGTAACGGTGCCGACCTTGACGGTGTTCGGACGAGCCGAACCGCTGGTCAGGCCTGCAGCTTTCTTCAGCAGAACCGAAGCAGGGGTGCTTTTGGTTTCGAAAGTGAAGCTACGGTCGCTATAGACAGTGATGATCACTGGCGTCGGCAGGCCTGGCTCAAGACCCTGGGTACGGGCGTTGAAGGCTTTGCAGAATTCCATGATGTTCACGCCGTGCTGACCCAGAGCCGGACCAACAGGTGGGCTTGGGTTAGCCTGAGCGGCTTTCACTTGCAGCTTGATGTATGCAGTTATCTTCTTGGCCATGAGGCACTCCAGTTACGGGTACAAGCGCCAGTGAAGGCTCCCCGGTGTGTTACGTATATCCTAGTGACGAAAAAACCCCACAGCCTTGGGCTGCGGGGTATAGGACGCGGTTTGATCAGACCTTTTCGACCTGACTAAACTCAAGCTCTACAGGCGTAGAGCGACCGAAAATGAGCACAGCCACTTGAATACGGCTCTTTTCGTAGTTAACTTCTTCGACAGTGCCGTTGAAGTCAGCGAACGGACCGTCCGTAACACGAACGACCTCGCCCGGTTCAAACAGGGTCTTGGGCTTCGGCTTGTCGCTACCATCAGCAACACGACGCAGGATGGCTTCCGCTTCCTTGTCGGTAATGGGGGCAGGCTTGTCAGCCGTACCGCCAATGAAACCCATGACACGAGGGGTATCCTTGACCAAGTGCCAGGTACCTTCGTTCATTTCCATCTGGACCAGCACATAGCCAGGGAAGAATTTACGCTCACTCTTGCGCTTCTGGCCATTGCGCATCTCGACCACTTCTTCAGTGGGGACCAGAATTTCGCCGAAGCCTTCTTCCATGCCTGCCAGCTTCACACGCTCGACCAACGAGCGCATGACATGCTTCTCGTAACCCGAGTAAGCATGCACTACGTACCAACGCTTAGCCACGGGACACCCTTAGCCAACTATCAAGGAAACAAGCCAACCGAGCAGGGAATCGAGCCCCCACAACAGCAGCGCCATAACCAGAACCACCGCCACAACAATGAGTGTGGTCTGGCCGGTTTCCTGGCGCGTAGGCCATACGACTTTACGGATCTCTGTACGAGCTTCTTTCGCGAGCGTAAAGAAAGCCTTGCCCTTGCCCGTCTGCAATGCGACAAACGCAGCAGCAGCAGCAATAACCAGGAGAACGAGAACGCGATACAGGATAGGCTGCGCCGAGTAATACTGATTACCGACGACACCCACGACCACCAGAAGGACTACCAGGAGCCACTTCAGCAAGTCAAAGCGAGAGTCTGATGCTTCAGCCTTGGGATTCATCTACGGAGACCCTGTGAAAAGAAAGCCAGATATCGAAGGAATCTGGCAGGTCAGGAGGGAATCGAACCCCCAACCTACGGTTTTGGAGACCGTCGCTCTGCCAATTGAGCTACTGACCTAAAAGCAAAATCAGGCCGACCATTATGCTGACCCGACGAGATTTTTACAACACCTTATTCGCAGCAATGATGCGCAAACCTCACGCACACCCCGAATCAAGGCTTAAGCAACGACTCACAGGGGAGATCGATCGCTTAAAACAAAGGCAGATATTTGCATATCTGCCTCTGATATTGGAGCTCTTGAGCGGATTTGAACCGCTGACCTCACCCTTACCAAGGGTGTGCTCTACCAACTGAGCTACAAGAGCGAAACACGTTGCATTCATTGCAATTCTGGAGCGGGTGGCGGGAATCGAACCCGCATCATCAGCTTGGAAGGCTGAGGTTCTACCACTAAACTACACCCGCGGAACTTGCAATTTCAGCTAAATCTGGTGGAGGGAGAAGGATTCGAACCTTCGAAGTCGTAGACGTCAGATTTACAGTCTGATCCCTTTGGCCGCTCGGGAACCCCTCCTTATGTGGTCAGCATTTTCAACTCTTGCCAACCTCTTGTCAACCATTTTCTCAATAAAATCTTGAGGTTACATGCATTGACCAGTTTTGCTTCACATTTCAGACTTGCGTCTCACTGTGGAGCGGGCGCCATTCTATGCAAACTACTCAGCGCCTGCAACCCCCTCGCACGACATTATTCTGTTTTTTAACTGCGGAAAGTCCTGGGTCAGTTGTGCCAGCAACCCCTCGCCGACCAGACGACGACTCTCCGGGGCCACACCCAACCAGTAAACGGTGCCGGCAGCCGATTGACGCGCATGAAAGCGCGAATGGATATCCAGGCTGTTCAAGCGTTGCTCGACCGCCCGGGCGTCCTCTACCCGCACAAGGCCGCCAAGGTACAGGCACTCGGCCCGCTCCTCTCGACCCGCCATCGCCTCCGACTCACTGAGCAGACGAATATCCTGCTGAGCAGGACGCGCCAATGACAGCGGCAAGATCTCCTTGGCCCGCAACGGAGCCTCTTGCTGATGCCACACGAAATAAAACACATTGAGCATCAACAGCAAAAGAAATAACCAACGCATACATACCTCAACGCAGGGGACAGGCCAACGCCAGACCGATAAACACCAGATCAGGCACGACCCGAGCCCCGGGAATGACGCCCTCGACCAGGGCAGCATCACCACCAGTCACAAACACGACAAAATCATCATCCCAGCGCTCTTTGGCAATCTCCAGCTGGGCCTGGACAAATCCGCGCAACATCAATGAACAGCCGCGCTCGACAGCCTCTGCAGTCGCGCGGCCAGGCTCGAAGCTGGTCAGTGCCCGAACCGCTGCATCAGCGTCATAGCGTATACGTCGCGTGTGGGTACGTAGCTGATTGCGCATGAGGGGCATACCAGGGCATATAAAGCCGCCCAGGTGCTCACCTCCGGCGTTGACGAAATCCGATGTCACCGCAGTGCCCAGATCGATGATCAGGCACGCCTTGCCCGCCAGGTGATAGCCCGCGACCAAAGCCAACCAGCGGTCAAGCCCGAGACGCTCATGGTCTTCGTAGCCATTTGTCACGCCGGCCAACTGGTGGGCCGGCACTGCGCACACAGGGGACAATGAAAAAGCCTTTCGCAGGCCGGCAATGAGCTTTTCAGTCTCTTCAGCAGTACGCACACTGACCAGGCGACAGTGATTCAACTCCAGCGCAGGCAGGCCAGCCAATTGTTCCAGCAATGCCTCATCCGACCCTACTACACCGCCCGCCCTGATCGAGTCTTCGCCTTTCTCTGTTACACGCCACTTGATGAAGCTATTGCCACAGTCGAGTTCAAGTATCATCACGCAACCTCAGGCTGAGCTCGCCACCACTAAAGCTTTTTTCCACGCCGTCGACCTCCAGGCGTAAGGCGCCAAGCGCATCAATTCCCAGGACCCGGCCCTGCACGCTGTCCGAACCACTCAACAGCGACACCTCACGCCCCTGCCACAAATGGTTTCGCTCCCAGGCTGACTGAAAGACTGAAAAGCCTTGTTGCTGGTGACGAAGCAAATAGGCTTCCAGTGTCCGCGCAAGTCTTGCCGCCATTTCATTGCGGTCACAGATCCGTCCCGTTTCCAGGCGCAGGGATGTCCAGGACTGATCAACTTCAGCGGCCACCTGCATATTGATATTGATCCCGATACCAATGACAACATGACAGACATCTGCCGGGTCGCCCATCAACTCAAGCAGGATGCCTGCAAGCTTGCGACGCCCTACAAGGACGTCATTGGGCCACTTGAGCCCCGCCCCCTTGATGCCCATCTCATGAAGAACATCGACGACAGCAAGGCCCACAAGCAAGCTCAGGCCCTCAAGTTGACGCATGCCGCCGTCGATACGCAGCAACAGACTGAAATACAGATTCTCACCGAAAGGGCTGACCCATTTTCTGCCACGTCGGCCTCTCCCTACTGTCTGGCGTTCGGCCACGACCAGAGCAGGAAGCGCAGTATCAGTCGAGATCAATCGCGCCGCTTCGGCATTGGTGGAGTCGACGCTTTCCAGCACGGTCACAGACCAGCCTGGCGGAAGTCCGCTGCCAATGATCGATTGGCGATCATGAAGGGAGACAGGGCTTGCAAGCCTGTAGCCGCGACCACGCACTTTGTGCACCTCAAGCCCCAGTTCAGATTCCAGTTGCTGGAGTTGCTTCCAGACAGCACTGCGACTGACACCCAGCACATCACCCAGGACCTGTCCGGAGTGGAAGCCACCATCAGCGAGAAGTCTTAGCAGCGTCAGCATGAACGTATCACCAGGCAAAGAGGCACGCATGATAGCCATGCGAACCCAGAGTGCATAGAAAACGAAAGGGTTTTTATTTCGCGCAAAGCAAAACCCCCGATCGCAGAGCGATCAGGGGTTCTGGGTTTGAATCTTGACGATGACCTACTCTCACATGGAGAAGCTCCACACTACCATCGGCGATGCA
>NZ_LMOA01000006.1:0-15976 GCF_001423155.1 Pseudomonas sp. Leaf127
ATCTGCCGCTGTCCGGCGCGGGCCTGTTGCTGGCTGGTGTCGGCCGAGTCGGCGGCCTGGCTGCAGGAACGGGCGACTTCGTTGGCGGTGGCGACCATCTCATGAAAAGCGGTGGAGACCATGTCCACCGCTTCGCGCTGGCGGTTGGCCGCTTCGGCCATGTCACCGGACACGCGGGTGGCGCTCTGTGATGAATCAAGAATGCGCGTGGCGGCCTGGCCGATGTGCTGGATCAGGCTGCGGATGGCGCTCAGGAACTGGTTGAACCAGCCGGCCAGTTGCGCGGTTTCGTCGTTGCCGCGCACCGCCAGGGTCACGGTCAGNGGTCAGGTCGCCTTCACCCTGGGCAATGCCTTCAAGGCCGGTGGACACGCTGTTGATCGGGCGCACGATCAGGCTGGCAAAACTGGCACCGACCAGGGCGAAAACCACGGCCAGCACGGCGGCGATGATGCCGATCAGCCAGGTCAGTTTATTGGCCGAGGCCATGACTTCGTCCTGGCGGATCAGGCCGATGAAGCTCCAGCCCAACTGTGCCGAAGGATAGACGTTGGCCATATAGTGCTCGCCGTTGATCTGTACCTGACGCAGGCCCTGGCCTGTCTTGGCCAGCTCACTGTAGCCGCCGCCCAGTTCGGCCAGTTTCTTGAAGTTGTGCTCGGGTTGCTTGGGGTCGACCAGCACGGTGCCGTTGTTCTCCATCAGCATCAGGTAGCCGGTCTCGCCCAGCTTGATCTGCTTGACGAGGGTGGTCAGTTGTTTGAGCGACACGTCGATATTGATCACCGCACCCGGATTGCCCAAGGCGTTGGGAATGGCGCGCACAGTACTGACCAGCACCGCATCATCGGCGGCCCAATAGTGCGCTTCGGTGCGCAGGGTCTTGCCAGGGTTGGCCATGGCCAGGCTGTACCAGGGACGAGTACGCGGGTCGTAGTTGCTTAGCTGCGGTTCTTCGGGGCCGATAGCATAGCTGCCGTTGCTCAAGCCTAGCTGGACATAGGCATAGGCCGGGTGGCTCTTGATGATGCGAGTGAACAGGGCGGTGATCTGCCGGTCCGTTTCCGACGGCGCGGTGCTCGCGGCGTTGGCACTCATGTAGCTTTTCACGTCATTGCCGGAGTTGCTCAGCAACGGGTTGC
The DNA here is from genome assembly GCF_001423155.1 of Pseudomonas sp. Leaf127. Lineage (NCBI taxonomy): Bacteria > Pseudomonadati > Pseudomonadota > Gammaproteobacteria > Pseudomonadales > Pseudomonadaceae > Pseudomonas > Pseudomonas sp. Leaf127. Next base: position 1,143 of record NZ_LMOA01000006.1, read on the forward strand.
TGGCCAGGTAGTCGACATTCTGGCTAATGCCTTCGAAGAACAGTTGCATGGCGTTCTCGATCTGGCGGATTTCGCGGCCGCTGCTGTCGATAAAACCTTCGGTGGCTTCGCTGCGCAGGTTGAGGATGACGATGCTGGCGACGACCACGATGGGCAGGCACGCGATGATTGCAAACGCCCCCGTCAGCTTTTGCTTGATGTTCATGTAGGCTCCGGATTGCTTTATCAACCATGATTGCGCCACCGCAGATGCACGCAGGCGGCTCCTCCCAGGACGACCGGGATTTCAAGATGCTGCGAGAGGGTTTCGGCCGACAGACGGTATTCTTGAGCGGCCAAGGCTCTACATGGCGCTTTGCCGAGCAGGACTCAGGTTCGGGCGCTACCTGAAAAACCCGCTGGGCGTCACGCCGAACTGCCGTTTGAACATGGTGGTAAATGCGCTGGGGCTTTCGTACCCCAGTTGCAGCGCCACATCGATGATCCGTTCGCCGCAGGCCAGCAGTTCCAGCGCCATCAAGAGCCGTGCCTGTTGGCGCCACTGGCCGAAGGTCATGCCGGTCTGCTTGTGGAACAGGCGCTGGATGGTCTTTTCATCCACCGCCAGGCGCTGTGCCCACAGGGCCAGGGTGCTGCTGTCGCCGGGGTTGTCCTGCAAGGTGGTGCAGATGGTTTTCAGACGCGGATCGGTGGGTTGCTGCAAGGCCAGGGGCAGGGTGGGCAAGGTGACGATCTCGTCGAGGATCAAGCGCATGATCCGCCCGGTGCGCGAGTCTTCGGGGCCGCTCATGTCCAGCCCTACCGAGGCCTTGATCAGCTCGCACAGCAAGGCCGAGATGCTCACCGCCTTGGTCCGGGTCGGCAGGCCTGCGGTGCACTCGGGCTGCACGAACACGCTGCGCATTTTTACCGCGCCCACACAGCGCACGGCATGCGGCTGCCCGCAGGGCATCCAGATACCGCGGCTGGGTGGCACCACCCACTGACAGGCGGCCGAGTGCACCACCATCACGCCTTCGATGGCATAGATAAGCTGATGCCTGGCATGGCTGTGCGAGGCAATGAACCAGTTTTCCGGGTAGTCCGTGGCGCTGCTGGTGATCGACCCGGCGCTGGCGTCGATTTCGGCTACGTGTTCTTGCAGTGATCGGATCATGGTGCTTAAACAGTCATCAAAGTGCAGGGCGCACTGTAGAACACCCTGCACGGCATGGGTATCAACGCACGCGGGTTTTCGGCAGCAAGGCGGTCACCAGCCCCAGCAAGGGCAGCCAGGCGATCAACTGGTAGACCCAGACGATGCCGAACCGGTCGGCCAACTCGCCCAGGCCTGCGGCACCGATGCCGCTGATGCCGAACATCAGCCCGAACATGATGCCCGAGACCATCCCGACCCGGCCGGGTACGGCCTCTTGCGCATAGACCACCAGGGCGGCGAACGCCGAGGACATCACCAGGCCGATGACCACTGCCAGCGCCGCCGTCCACGCCAGGTTGGCGTAGGGCAGGGCCAGGGCAAAGGGCGCCACGCCCACGAACGAGACCCAGATCACCGCCTTGCGTCCGATCCGGTCACCCACCGGCCCGCCGGCAAAGGTACCCAGCGCTACGGCCGCGAGAAACACGAACAGGTACAGCTGGCTCTGCTGCACGCTCACCCCGAACCGCTCGATCAGGTAGAAGGTGAAGTAGTTGGTGAATGAGGCGATATAGACGAACTTGGCGAACATCAGCAGGCAGATCACGACCATGGCCCGCACGACCTGGCCTGATGTCAGTCCCGACGCCAGGCTGGGTGGCATGCGCTTGAGTGTGGCCTGACCGTGACGCAGATTCCAGCGTGCCAGGCGCACCAGCACCCAGATTGCCAGCGCGGCGGCCAGCATGAACCAGGCAATCGCCGACTGCCCATACGGAATCACCACCGCCGCGGTCAGCAACGGCCCGATGGCCGAGCCGGTATTGCCGCCGACCTGAAAGGTCGATTGCGCAGTACCAAAGCGTCCGCCCGAGGCCAGCCGTGCGACCCGCGAGGCCTCCGGGTGAAAGGTCGCCGAGCCGACCCCGACCACGGCGGCGGCGACCAAGAGCATCGCGTAGCTGTCGGCAAAAGCCAGCAAGGCCACGCCGATCAGGGTCATCACCATGCCAGAGGGCAGCAGCCAGGGCAGCGGACGCTTGTCGGTGTACATCCCCACCCAGGGTTGCAGCAACGAAGCGGTAACCTGGTAGATCAGCGCAATCCAGCCAATCTGCGCAAAACTCAGGGAAAAATCGCTTTTAAGCAGGGGGTAGATGGACGGCAGCACGGCCTGGATCAGGTCATTGAGCAGATGGGCAAAGGCTGCCGCGCCAACGACGGGCAGCAAAAAGCCTGACGGCGCATGGGGATGAGCGGCAGGCGAGGACGTGCCGGGTATCGCGGTCTGTATTGTCATGAGCAAACACTGTACGCAGGGGCCAGAGACATGACGGCTTGCCGGATGAGGCGCACCGCCTGTGAAGGTCTGGCCAGCGTAGGGGGTTGCGCAATGCCTGTCTCACGCGCTATGGGCGGTGACTGTTGCGTTTAGGACAATCTGCGCTTATCCGTGCAGTGATGGCGGCCAATGGCTTCTTCCGGACCGCGGCCTGGCTTAAGATCCGTGCTCGCTGCAGAGCGCGCATACCCCATGGGCCCTGCAGGTGTCGGGGACACAGACCGCTTGCGGTTGCGATCAGGATTATCGTTTTCCAGGTAAAGGAGTACAGGTTCATGCCTGCTGCCAACAGCATTTTTTCTTGCAGAACACTCAGGGCGACGGCTGTCATTGTCTTGTCTGTGGCCTCGGTCGGGTGTGCTCACACCACCCTGGAGCAGCAGTTCCAGGGCATCGAGGCCTGTGATATCAAGGATGTGTACCTTGATGCCAATACCAGCAAGGCCACAGGTGCGTATTTTACCGAGCGCCGGCTGCAGCCGTGCCGCCTTGATGAAGCAGCGTTCTATTGCATCAAGGACACGTTCTACGGGTTGACCGTAAGTGAGGTGGTCATTCCCTATCGCGGGCCGTTCAGCGTGCATGCGGTGTATCTGGAAGAAAGCCGCCCCGTGGTCGAGCAAAGGCTGCGGGCGCGGTTCAAGGGCATTGCATTCAACCGTGATGACGGCGCTACGCCGTTTTTGATCGACGATCCCAAACAGCCGGGGCGTACGGTGTTTTATTGTGACCGGCACAGCGAGTGAGGCGGGACATATGAACGCAAGACCCGCTCCGGTTGTACCAGGGAGCGGGTCTTGCCAGGCATGTCAGGATTTGAAGCGTCCCACCAGCCGGTTCAGCTCTTGCGACAGGTCAGACAGGCGTCCCGAGTCGTCCTGGGCCGAATGGGCCAGGCTTTCAACCAGCTGGGCATCGTCGTAGATCTGCTGGATGTGGCGGTTGATTTCTTCGGCCACGCTGTGCTGCTCTTCGGCGGCGGCCGAAATCTGCAGGTTCTGATCGCGTATTTCGTTGACCGACAGCTGGATGCCTTCAAAGCTGTCGCGCGCGCTTTCAATGGATGAGACGCTGGCACGCGAGAGGTCCAGGCAGCTTTCCATCTTCAGCGTCACTTCTTCGGTCTTGCTGCCCAGCGTGCCCAGCAACTGTTCGATTTCGCCTGTGGAGTCGGAGGTGCGCTTGGCCAGCGCCCTGACTTCATCGGCCACCACGGCAAAGCCACGGCCCTGATCGCCCGCACGGGCCGCCTCGATGGCGGCATTGAGGGCCAGCAGGTTGGTCTGCTCGGCAATGCTGCGAATGGTGCCGATAATCTGGTTGATGCTACGGCTGCCGGCCTCCAGCTCCAGCATGGCCTGGGACGACTCGGTCAGGCGCCGGCCCAGCCGATTGACGTTGTCGGTAGTGGCCTCGATCTGTTGCTTGCCCTCGGCCACTCGACGGTGCCCGTTCTCGGCAGAGCCTGCCGCGCCGCTGCACGAGCGCGCCACTTCGTTGGCGGTGGCCACCATCTCGTTGAACGCCGTGGAGACCAGCTCGACCGCCTCACGCTGGCGCTCGGCCGCTTTGTTCATGTTGGTGGCGACTTCACTGTTGGTGTGCGAGGCATCCTGCAGGTTGGTCGATGCCGCACCAATGTGCTGAATCAACTGGCGGATGGCGCCCAGGAATTTATTGAACCAGCCTGCCAGTTCGGCCGTCTCGTCCTTGCCTTGCACCGACAGCTCTTTGCGCAGATCACCTTCACCCTGGGCAATGGCCTGCAAGCCGTGGCTCACCTGGTTGATGGGTTTGACGATGATCCGGGAGAAGGCGGCCGCCACCAGACCGAAGATCAGCACCAGTATCGCCACAATGGACATCGTCAGGTAGGTCATCCGCGTGGCCTCGGCCATGACCTCGTCATGTTCGATCAGACCGACATAGCGCCAGCCAAGGACAGGCGATGTCCAGACGTTGGCCATGTAGCGCACGCCGTTGATTTCAACTTCAGTGGCGCCTTGCTCGGTGCTTGCCAGTTGTGCGTAGGGCGCGCCCAGCTCCTTGAGCGGTTTGAAGTTGTGCCCCGCGTCTCGCGGGTCGACCAGCACCACGCCATCCTCGACCAGCATGACGTAGCCGCTTTTGCCCAGCTTGATGCTCTTGATCAGTTCAGTCAGGTTCTTGAGCGAAACACTGACGACAAAGACGCCCTTGGGTTTGCCGGCGCTGTCCAGCAAGGTCCGGGCGCTGCCCACCAGGGCGACGTCGTCCTTGGCGTAGTAATAGGCCGGTGTACGCACACTCTTGCCAGGGCTGGCCATCGCCGCTTTATACCAGGGGCGTGCGCGTGGATCGTAGTTGGCCAGTTGCGGGTCATCCGGCCATTTGGCATAGGTGCCATCTTCCAGGCCGATCGAGAGGATCGCGGCCGAAGGGTGCGTGGCGCCGTAGCGCGCAAAGCGCTCGATGGTCTGGGCAGCCGGAGCAGGAAGCGGCTCGCTGGCGGCGTTGGCCGCCCGATAATCCTTCAAGGTTTCGACGGCACTGTAGGCCGGGTCAGTCGACATCTGGTCGACGTTCTGCGCCGTGCCGTCGAAGAACTGACGAATATTGCCGTCAATCTGCAGCATCTCCCGCGTGCTGCCGTCGACAAATTGCTCGAATGCCTGGGTACGCGTATTCAGGATAGCGATCACGGCCACCACGCTCACCGGAATGAACGCCACCGATATGAACGCCAGCACCAGCTTGTTCTTGATATTCATGGGCAGACCATCTGTTTAGGAGGATGCGCAAATGGCCGGCTACAGGGGCGACTTGCCTGGTTTGTGTCGGCCAATAACAGCAAAACTTGAAGCAAGGTGGGTAAACCATCCTGTGCAGACACAGCGACCAGGCTTTAAGATTCAGGACTTTGTGCACCGGGGAATGAAAAGGTGTGTATCCCAGGGAGTGGTGACCGAGTGAATCCTGCGCAGCTGCGCTTCAGACCGAGACTCATCCTGGCGCTGGCCATGTCGGTGCTGGCCGGCCTCTGGCTGGGCGCGCCGGTGCTGTCCAATGCCTGGATGCTGTTGACGGAGCGCAACAACTTCATTCCGGCCGAGTCATCGATCTGGACCTTCGAGCCCTATGAAATCAACCAAGGATCTTCCAATTACTGGATCTACGGTGAAGACCGGGTCAATTACTACTACTTTGCCTATACCCCACAGATGCCTTACCGGCTGATTGCCAAGCGCAATCGGTGTGCAGGTTTTGACCGGCGCGATGTCCGCACCTGGTGCGCGCCGTAACACCTGTCTTTTCGCGACACTCCCTGTTTTCCCTTGGCTGGATTACCCTTTATGAAGCGTTGGATATGCCAGGTGATGGTGGCAGCAAGTGCCCTGTCGCTGTTTGATGGATCAGAGGCGCAGGCCGCCAGTTTCGACTGCCGCAAGGCCACGGCCGACGTTGAACACATGATTTGCGATACACCTTCATTGTCATTGCTCGATGAGCAACTGGCGGCCGCCTTCAACCCGCTGAAAAACCAGCGCTCGTTGCAGTCGATCCAGAGCGATTGGCTGGCAAGCGTGCGTGACGAGTGTGAGACGGTCGAGTGCCTGGAGGATGCTTACACACGGCAGGTGCGTTTCCTGACGCCGGTGCCGGAAAAGTCGTCGGTAAATCCGAAGAGCCTGCAGCCGTTGCCGGCCGGGCAGGGTTATGTTCAGCGTGAGCACCCGTGGCCGCGCTGGACGCTGTCCGGCATGCCGCAAGGCGACCTGGGTCGCCAGCGCTACATTGTTGCCGCTACCCGGCGCTCAGGCATCATGCATGTCATCCTGTTTTCCGGGGACTTCGATAAAAGCCTGTTCTGTTACCGGGGCAATTTGTACGAGTACGTCGACAAGTTCCCGGGACCCCGACCGACCCTGCACACCATTGCCGAGAACATTTGCCTGGACGGGGCTGACGACATTGGGGGCAACGACGAGGGCAAGCATTATGCCGGCCTGATCGACGGCATGCTTTATTACCGCCAGCAGATGAGCACCTATGAGTTCAAGGGCATGTCCTACGCGCTGGGCTCCAATGCGGCACCGCGAGAAAGCAGTCTGCTGCACCGGTCGCTTTCCCGCTCGCTGGAAAACGCCAAGGCGGTCTTGTTGTTCTCTGCTGACAACGGTTACGGCCAACTGGGCATGTACTACAGCCATGTCGGAAAGTCAGAAGACATTGCGCCCGGCAATGGCCCGCAAACCCGATGGCTGATCTATAACCCCACCTGGAACCCGTCGCGGCCGGTGGTGTATTTCATCAACAGCCTGAGCTTCATCTGGCGTGCCGACCTGGTCGACAAGACGCTGAGCAAGATTATCGAGGTGGACGACAAGACGCAGGTCCACAGCCCGACCCCGATGGAGGTCAATGGTCGGGAAGGCGTGATTTACCTGGAGGATGACCAGTTGATGATGGCCATAGCGCCGGATGACTGATGTGAAATCCTACAGCTCAAGTTTGACGTCATGACCCTGTGGCGGCGCATGCTCTGCGGCGTATTGATCCACGGGCTTTTTTGCGTGGGCTACGTTTTTCTCAACGACTTCGTGGCCCATCTCTACGGCTCGATCAATGGCGGGCTGACGTCACGGGGCGTGAATGTCCGGCTGACCAGCCGGTTTCTCTTCGAGGTGTTCATCGGCATCAACCTGGTGCTGGCGTTGATACCGTCGCTGCGGATCAGGTTGTTGCTGTGGGCGGTGTGGGTGGCGCTGATTCCCTTGTGGTTGCTGCCGTATCACCCGTTGCGGGCGTTGTTCTATGGTGTTGCCCAAGGGGCCTTTACCCTGGCGGCCATACTTGCCTGCGCCGGGCTGGATGCCTGGTGTCGGCGTAAAGTCGCCTCCGGTAAAGCCTCGGGGCTGGCACAGGAGCTGAAGGAGATCGCCGGGCATTTTCCACCGCGGCTGCCGGCACTGCGCGAAGGTTATCCGTGGGTAAGGTCGCTGGCGTCCGTGGGCATGGGCGCCTACCAGATGGCCTTCATGCCCTGCGCCGCCAGCCGGCAACGGTTGCACAGCCTTATCGAACGCCAGGGGCTCACCACTGAAATAGCGCGCACGGCGCGTTTCGTCACGCTGGGCAATGCTGAGGGTGAAGTGCTGTCATGGCGTGAAAACGCCGAGTTCGACGGGCATGCAGTGATCATGATCACCCACAGCGCCGCCCTGGTGCAGGCCGTGCGCGAGCTGCCCATCACGCCGCCTGCGCCGTGGGTCGTGTTTCCTGACTTCAACCCGCAGGGGCTGGGCAATATGCAGGGCACTCTGTTGGGATGGTGGGCGTTGTATTTCCAGCCTTTCTGGGACTCGCTCGACGTATTGCAAAAGCAGGCGTTTCTTGATGAGCGCAAGGCACCGTTGGCGTGGCGGGAGTATCTTGAGTTTCATGATGACGGTATTCAGTGATCCGTCAGCGAGCCCTCAAGCCCGCGCAAACTGCTTGCGATAGCTCATCGGGCTCACCCCCACCAGATTGCGGAAATGTCGCCGGAACGATTCCTCGGAACCAAAGCCGGCCTTTTCCACCACTTCGCTGAGCCTGACCCGCGAGGACTCCAGCAGCTCCTTGGCGTAGGCCACCCGCTCACCCAGCAGCCAGTCGTATGGCGTCAGCCCCGTGCATTCCATGAAACTGCGATGCAGCGTACGGGTGCTCACGGCGGCACGGTCGGCCATGTCCTTGATGGTCAGCGGGCGCTGCAGATCGCTGCGGATCCAGTCCATCAGGTTGGAAATGGGCGCATCGCTGGTGCTGACCAGCTGGCGGGTGGCGTATTGCGACTGGCCACCTTCGCGGTGCGGCGGGATGACCATGCGCTGGGCGACCATGTTGGCCACGCGCGAACCATGATCCTTGCGCACCAGGTGCAGCATCATGTCCAGGCCGGCCGCGGAGCCTGCGGCGGTGACGATGGTTTCTTCGTCGACGTACAGCTCGTTGGGCTGGATGCTCAGCGCCGGGTACATGCTGGCCAGCAGGTCGGTGAAGCGCCAGTGCGTGGTGACCTTGTGGCCGTCGAGCAGGCCGGCGGCGGCCAGTACAAAGGCGCCGGTGCAGATCGAGCAGATGCGCGCGCCACGGGCATGGGCGGCCTGCAGTTGGTCGATCAGGCGTTGTGGCACTTCGGCTTCGACACCGCGCCAGCCGGGCACGATGATGGTGTCCGCGCTTTCAAGCAGCACTTCGCCTGCGGTGGGGGTGATGGTGATGCCGCCAGCGGCGGTGATCGGGCCGTCGTCCACCGCGTAGGTGGCAAACTCGTACCAGGGCACGCCCAGTTCCGGGCGCTTGAGGGCAAACACCTCGACCGTGCAGCCGAATTCGAAGGTGCACAACTGGTTGTAGATGAGCGCGACGACGAGATGATTCTTCATGGCAGCATGTGACCGGATATTGGCATTACCGACAGTAGTTGGCCTTGATGCTACTGCGTAATCTTTGCCCTGTCACTGAGGTGAAATCATTTTTTCGGAGCCCGTTCCATATGTCACTCAATATCGGTATCTATGTATTTGACGACGTCGAAGTCCTGGACTTCGCAGGGCCCTACGAAGTCTTTACCACCGCCACACGCATGCACGGGCGCAACAGCCGTGACGACCGTGCGCTGTTCAATGTCTTCACCATCGGCCGTACCACCGCGCCCGTCCGGGCCCGGGCAGGCCTGAAGGTCGACCCGGACTACTCGATCCATGACCATCCGCCGCTGGATTGCCTGATCGTGCCCGGTGGCGTGATTACCGCCGAGATGGAAAAGGCCGATGTCATCGAGTGGATCAGCCAGCAGTCGGTGCCCGGCCGCGTAGTGGCTGCCGTCTGCACCGGTGCCTTCCTGCTGGCCCGCACCGGCAAGCTGACCGGTCGACAGGTGACTACGCACTGGGAAGACATTGCCGACCTCAAGGAGATGTTCCCCTCGATCGATGTGCTCAGCACCTTGCGCTGGGTGGACGAGGGCGCGTTCGTGACGTCGGCGGGCATTTCGGCCGGCATCGACATGAGCCTGCACCTGGTCGAGCGCTTGCACGACCGTGCGCTGGCCGAGCGTACCGCGTTGCAGATGGACTTCGACTGGACTGAAAACGACTGACAGGCCTGCGTCACGAGGCCTGATGTAACACGTCTTTTACACGCACAGCAGCGCCGGCAGGAGCGGCGCCAGACCTGACCCTGCTTTGCCCCGTCATTCGGGGCATTGCGCCGTTGTGCCCGTCATACAGGCCTGGTCAACGGTGTAGCCGATGCGCATATTCGTGTGCATTGCCTTTGATCTGTTGCCATATTTGCTACCTAGCCAGGGAGCAGGGCAAGACGCATTCGCCATCCCCACCCGCCTGATCGCAGGCTTGCGTCCACAGAGTCAAGGAAACATGAAAACCCATTTCTTCAAGATCGTTCAGACCGTTGCTCAGCATGGTTCTTTCTCCGAGGCTGCCGCTATCATGGGCTGCAGCCAGTCGAATATCAGTTATGCCATCAAGGAGGTTGAAGACTACTTCGACAAGCGCCTGTTCATCCGCAGCCGCACAGGCTGCACGCTGACCCCCGAAGGCAAGATCATCACCCAGACCCTGAGCAACATGCTGGCCACGCTTGAGCAACTAAAAAAAATGGAGTCAGTGGCACTGTAGCCATCCATTACAGCACGCATATGCAGGAAACCAACCTGGGACCTTCGCTTGATTTTCTCGCCCGGTATTACCCTGATATCCAGTTGAGTGTGTTGCACAGTACCGACCTGCACCCCAGCCTGGACCCCCTGCGCCGTGAAGCGGCCGACATCCTCATCCTGCCCAGTACCGTGCTTGACGAGCACCATATCGAACACCATCGCTGGTCTGACCACTATGTCATGGTGGTTGCCCGTCACCTCAAGAGTTCCCCCCAGAGTCTGGTCGAGCTGGCACAGACCGTACGGTATGTGGCCTGGCGTCATCCGGGACTCGACCGGCTGCACAGTCAACTGGCTGCTGCCCAGTTTCGCCTGAGCCATCGCGGCGAACTAAGCTGCCTGGAGACGTTGCTGGACCTGGTGATCAAGGGCCATTGCCTGACGGTATTGCCCAGTGCCTTGCTGCCACGGCCCAATCCGGGGCTGGAGTACCTGACCCTGCCAGTGCCGGTCAGCCGCCGTATCAGTGTCGTGGCAAGGCCGTCATCCTTGTTGTCCAACGCCGCTGCCGTGGTCATCGACGCCTTGAAAAGGGCGCCGGCTTTTCAGGCCGCACGCCCCTTGCCACAGGACTGTAATCAACTTTGATGCAACGATTGCCCCGTCAGGGGCTCATACACAGTAGTTGAATTTTCGAGAGCTGGCCTCTCGCGCCGTACCACTTCAAGCGGGTGAATGGACTTATGACAACACCGGACAAAGAGTATGTGAACTGGCTGGTCGAGCAATCGATGCTCAACGCCGCCCGCCAACGTGCCAAGACCTACGGCGGGCAGGGGCGGCTCTGGCAGCGCCCGTTCGCCCAGGCCCGGCCTCGTGATGCCTCGGCCATCGCCTCGGTGTGGTTCACCGCTTACCCGGCGTCGATCATTACTCGCGAGGGCGGTTCGGTCCTGGAGGCCTTGGGCGATGAAGAACTCTGGCGTGCGCTGTCGGAAGTCGGCATCCAGGGCATTCATAACGGGCCGTTGAAGTTGTCGGGCGGGCTGCAGGGCTACAACCGCACGCCCAGTATCGACGGCAATTTCGACCGCATCAGCTTCGGCATCGACCCGGAGCTGGGCAGCGAAACCCACTTGCTCAACCTCAGCCGCATTGCCGCTGCGCACAACGCGGTGGTGATCGACGACATCATTCCGTCGCACACCGGCAAGGGGGCGGACTTTCGTCTGGCCGAGATGGCCTACGAAGACTACCCCGGCCTCTACCACATGGTCGAAATCCGCGAGGAAGACTGGCCATTGCTGCCGGCGGTGCCCGAGGGCCGTGATGCGGTCAACCTGCTGCCGGATGTTGTCGACCTGCTGCGCGACAAGCATTACATCGTCGGCCAGTTGCAGCGGGTGATCTTTTTCGAGCCTGGGGTCAAGGAAACCGACTGGAGCGCCACCGATATCGTGGTGGGCGTGGACGGCAAGCCACGACGCTGGGTCTACCTGCATTACTTCAAGGAAGGCCAGCCGTCGCTGAACTGGCTCGACCCAAGCTTTGCGGCGCAACAGATGATCATTGGCGATGCACTGCACGCCATCGACGTCATGGGCGCGCGCGTGCTGCGTCTGGACGCCAACGGTTTTCTCGGTGTGGAACGCAAGATCGAAGGCGGCGCCTGGTCGGAAAGCCATCCGCTGTCGATCACCGGCAACCAGTTGATTGGCGGTGCGATTCGCAAGGCTGGCGGCTTCAGCTTCCAGGAACTGAACCTGACCATCGACGACATTGCCTCGATGTCGCACGGCGGTGCCGACCTGTCCTATGACTTCATTACCCGGCCGGCCTACCAGCATGCGCTATTGACAGGCACCACCGAATTCCTGCGCCTGATGCTGCGCCAGGTGCATGCTTTCGGCATCGATCCGGCGTCGCTGATCCATGCCTTGCAGAACCATGATGAACTGACCCTGGAACTGGTGCATTTCTGGACCCTGCACGCCCACGATACCTACCACTATCAAGGGCAGACCTTTCCCGGCAACATCCTGCGCGAGCATATTCGTGAAGAGATGTACGAGCGCCTGGCCGGTGAGCACGCGCCGTACAACCTCAAGTTCGTCACCAACGGCGTGTCATGCACCACGGCCAGCATCATCACCGCCGCCCTGGGCATCCGCGACCTGGACACGTTGACCGAGGAAGATATTCGCCAGGTCCAGCATATTCACCTGCTGCTGGTGATGTTCAATGCCATGCAGCCTGGCGTGTTTGCGCTGTCGGGTTGGGACATGGTGGGTGCCTTGCCGTTGCCGGCCGAGCAGGTCGAGCACCTGATGCAGGACGGCGACACGCGCTGGATCCACCGTGGCGCCTACGATCTGGTCGATTCCGATCCGACGGTGGCGGTGTCATCCGGCGGCATGCCACGGGCCAGAAGCCTGTACGGCAGCCTCAGCGAACAGTTGCAACGGCCGGACTCGTTTGCCTCGCAGCTCAAGAAGATCCTGGCGGTACGCCGCGCCTATGACATTGCCGCCAGCCGTCAGGTGCTGATTCCGGATGTCGAGCATCCGGGCCTGTTGATCATGGTGCATGAGCTGCCGGCGGGCCGCGGCACCCAGATCACGGCGCTGAACTTCAGCAACCAGCCGATCACCGAAACCCTGCATCTGCCGGCCGATATCGTACCGGGGCCGGTGGTCGACATCATCAACGAGCGGGTCGAAGGCGACCTGAGCGAGCAGGGCGAATTCACCATCAACCTGGACGCCTATGAAGGCCTGGCGTTGAGGGTGGTGAGCAATCTGGTGTGATCATGCCGGCGGCAATCGTGCTTTAATACGCGCCCTTCACGGCACACGGCCAGTATCTGGCCGTGTTTCACCCTGCAAGCATTCTTCATTCAAGGCGGTTATGGACACGGGCACCCGACTCAAGCTGGTTCGCGAAAGCCACAAACTCTCACAGCGCGAGCTGGCCAGACGCAGCGGCGTGACCAACGCGACCATTTCGTTGATCGAGCAAAACCGCGTCAGCCCCTCTGTCAGTTCCCTGAAAAAACTGCTTGAAGGCATTCCCATGAGCCTGGCGGAGTTCTTCACCTTCGATCAGCCGCCTGGGCGCGTCAACGAGCAACACGTTTTCCGCGCCGGCGACCAGCCGGACCTGGGCCGTGATGGCCTGCGCCTGCTGTTGGTGGGGGCCACCTTGCCCAGCCGGCAGATGCGCTTCCTGCGTGAGCAGTACGCCCCCGGTGCCAGCTCCGGTGACGAGTCCATCGTGCACGCCGAAGGCGAAGAATGCGGCCTGGTCACCCGTGGCACCATCGAGCTGACCATCGACGGTCAGGTCCATGTGCTGGGGGCTGGCGATGGCTATTATTTCCCGACCACCCTGGCGCACCGCTTTCGCAACATTGGCCAGGATGAGGCGGAAATCATCAGCGCCAACACACCGGCCAATTTCTGACCCTGAAACAAACCGTGAACACGGATTAAATCTGGCCCGCCTTGTGCACGATCATCGTGGAGCAAGGTCTCAGGCTGTATAGGGCAGGGTGAGGGAGAAGGTTATGGTGCGTCTATGTGCAGTGATGCTGATGGGGCTGCTCGGTGGCCTTGTTTCGGTGCAGGCCCAGGCCGACACGCCAACGCTCTGGGGCGCAGGTTTTCACGAGTTGAGCTTTGCCGACCCGCTCGACGGGCAGGCGATGCGGGCCATTGCCTTTTATCCTTCCACCGCCGCCGAGCATGTCAACCGGTTGCGCGGCTACGATGTCGAGGCCACGGCTGACGCCCCGGTTGCCATGGGCCGCTTTCCGTTGCTGTTGCTGTCGCACGGCAACACCGGCACGCCACTGGCCATGCATGACCTGGCCACCTCGCTGGCGCGCCAGGGTTTTGTGGTGGTGGCGGTGGTGCACCCCGGCGACAACGACCGCGACCATAGCCGCCTGGGCAGTCTGAGCAACCTGTACGGCCGGCCCTTGCAGATTTCTGCCGCCATCAGCGCCGCCTTGCAGGAACCCTTGTTGGCTCCTTACCTGAGTGCCAGCCAGGTCGGGGTGATCGGCTATTCGGCCGGTGGCGAGACCGCGCTGATTCTGGCCGGCGCCCAGCCGGACCCGAAACGCCTGCGCCAGTACTGCATCGAACGCCCCGACGACCAGGATGCCTGCAAGACCCAGGGTCACCTGGTGGCTGACCGCGACGACCTGCACGCCGAGGCCGATCCACGGGTGGGCGCGCTGTTGCTGATGGCGCCGTTGAGCCTGATGTTCGGCCGCCAGACCCTGAGCGATGTGCATGTGCCGGTGCTGATGTATGCCGGCGACGACGACCGCCTGCTGGCGCTGGACAAGAACGCCGAGGCTCTGGCGCGCAAGCTGCCGCAGGCGCCCGACTACAAGTTGCTGGCCGGGGCCGGGCATTTCGTGTTCATGGCCCCGTGCAGCGACGAACAGCGCGCGACCATGCCGATTCTGTGCAACGACGCCGAAGGCGTGGACCGCGAGGACATCCATCGCACCTTGAGTGCCGAGGCGGGGCGTTTCTTCAGCGATGCCCTGGGCACCCCGGAAAGCGACCGCTCCGGCCTGCAGRCCGCACACCACTTGTAGGAGCGCGCTTGCCCGCGACCGGCTGCGTTAGCAGTCGTAAAATTTCAGCGTTTCACAAATTTTTGCGAGCGCTTCGCACTCGGTCGCGGGCAAG
>NZ_LMOA01000006.1:15997-129869 GCF_001423155.1 Pseudomonas sp. Leaf127
CTTGCCCGCGACCGGCTGCGTTAGCAGTCGTAAAATTTCAGCGTTTCACAAATTTTTGCGAGCGCTTCGCACTCGGTCGCGGGCAAGCGCGCTCCTRCAGACAGGGGSCGCGTATGAAGCCGYTYGGCCGTTACACAGGCWRCGGCGYAGCCGCTTCCAGCGMCCGCAGGTAATCACCAAACCCGCCCTGTGCCCGCGGGTCCAGGCGGGTGCTGGTGGTCACCTGCGGGCGGCAGCTCCAGGCGATGCGGGCGCCGGTGATTTCCAGCTGGCGAACCAGGTGCACATCCTCATGGCAGGCCAGCGCCGGGAATCCGCCGGCGCGCTGGTAGGCCTGGGCGCTGATGCCCAGGTTGGCACCGTGGATATGGCGATGATCGTCGCGCTGCTGGTACAGGCTCAGGTAATGGGCCCTGGCCGCTGGCGAATAGTGTTCGCACCACTGGCTTGGGGTCACGGTGCCGCATACGGCATCGGCGTCGAGCAGCAGTTGCTCGTACAGCCAGTCTTCGGCCACGGTGCTGTCGCCATCGGTGCACGCCAGCCAGCGCGCCCCTGCGTCAACCAGTGCCTGGGCGCCGGCCGCACGCGCCTGACCAACGTTGCGGGCCTCCACTTCCAGCGTCATCACGCCGCGACGACGGGCAATCTCGGCCGAACGATCGGTGCAGCTGTCGAGCACCACCAGAATGCACACGGGCTCGCCGTGCAGGCCCGGATGCACGGCGGCCAGTTGCACGGTGGCCAGGCACAGGTCCAGCAACTGTTCTTCATTGTGAACCGGGATGAGCACGCCGATCATCATCGAACTCCTTTTGCGCGACTGAAAGCCTGTCACGGCTGAATACATCCAGAAGAAAGTCCGCCTCCCGGTGTGTGCAGGTCCGGTGCAGAGGCAAGTGCTCGGCAAGCAAGCGGTGCACCTGTTCGGCATCCAGCGGACAGCCTTCGATGGCCGGGCGCCAATGGCAGGCCAGCAATTGGCCGTCGTCGCTGAGCGAGGTCAGCGCGCGCCTGATCAATTGCTGCAGGTCCTGTGCGTCCAGGTAATAACCCAGTTCGCTGAACACGATCAGGTCGAAAGGACCTTCGGGCCAGTCGTGGGGCAGGCGACCCTGGATGACCGTGGCGTGGGCCACACCGTCCAGGCGCTGGCGGGCCAGGTTCACTGCACGGTTTGAGGTGTCGCAGCCCAAGAAGCGGTCACAGCGCCCGGCCAGGGCGGCGCTCAACTCGCCATTGGCGCAGCCGGGCTCGAAAATCGACCGATAGTGCTCGCGGGGCAGGGTGGCGAGGGTCAGCGCCCGCTTGCGCCGTTCATACCAGCGCTGGCGGAAGGCCCAGGGATCGTCAGTGTTCTGGAACAGGTCATCGAAATAATCGTCCGCCACACTCATAGGAACACCAGTTCGAACGGTTGCAACAGGCGCGCCTGTGCCCATACAGGCAGTACCGGTGCCAGGCGGATGGCCGGATCGCCTTGCAACTGGCTGACAAAGGCCTGCACGGCATCATGCTTGCGTGCCAGCAAGGCCGGGTCCAGGAGCAATTTGCGTGCACGTTCCCAGGGCAGGCGCTCGTCTTCCGGGCCTGCCCAGTGCCAGGCCCAGATCGGCACTTCGTTGAACTGCGCACCGACTGCCGCGCAGGCGTTGGCGCACGCACGCCCCACGGCTTCGTGATCACCATGCCCGTCGCCGCGCCAGGTGCCGAACACCACGTCGGTGGGCAGCAGGTGCCTTTCCAGAAAGGCTTGCAGTTCGGCTTCGCGCTCGACCACGGCGCCGTCCTGGTACGCACTGCGCAGCCAGGGCAGGTCAGCCGGCAGGCCGAGCCGCTGCAGCGCCTCGGTGCTTTCTTCAGGGCGGGCCGCCGCCAGGCGCGAGGCCGGCCAGAGGGCCGAGCCCGGGTGACTGGCGGTGCCGTTGGTGACCGAAATCAGCAACAGTTCGCGTTCAAGAAGGTGCAGCTGGCTCATCAGGCCGCCACAGCCGAGCACTTCATCGTCTGGATGCGGCGCCACGATCACTGCCCGGCACTCTGAGGGCACCAGCAGGTCGGCGCTGATGGCGGGTACGGCGGCCAGCCTGCTTGAGGCCTGCCAGGCACTGAGCGGGGTGCCGCGACCATCGACGTCGTCGCTGACCACGAAGCCTTCATTCATAGGTTCCATTCCTGGATGGGTGCGTGCTTCACGGCCAGTAGGCCGAGTATCGCCAGGTCACGCTCGGCATGACTCTGGCGCAGGAATACGGGCAGGTCGGCCATCAAACGGGCAAATCCTGTGTCCTTGCAATAAGGCCCGGCGCCCAGCGCCCGGCCTACATGGCTGATCACGGTATCGACACACGCCTCGACACTGGCGCGGCAGCGCCGGGCCAGGTGTTCAGCGTCTGCCAAGGGATATTGGTCAAGTTGCACGGCCGCGTTGCGCAGCACCTGCACGGCGCTGTACAGCGCCGCATCCACGGCACCCAGGTGCGCCAGGGCGTGCGGTTCATCACGTTGCGCCAGTTGGCGCGGCAGATACCGCGCCAGTGCCTGGGCCGCCCCGTACCAGCAGGCAGCAATGCCGATTGCCCCTTGCCAGAAGCCCTGGCGTTGCAGGTAAGCACCAGGCGCGCCGACCCGCCAGCCGACGGCGTGCTCGAAGCTTACCTCGACACTGGCGGTTGCCCCCATGCCCACCGCGCACCAGCCCTCGTCGGTCACCTGTACGCCGGGCTGATCGAGCGCCACCGCGACCAGTTGCTGGCGGTTCTGCTCGTCCCAGGCGGTCAACAGCGCGTGACTGAGCACCGGCGCGCCGCTGCACCAGGCCTTGAGGCCATCCAGGCGCACGGTGTCGCCGACACCGCTGACCCGCACGCGGGCCTGCGGTGGTTCGGCGGCCCACATCCCCCAGGTGCTGCCCGCAGGAACCTGCGGCGCACCCAGTTCGGCCATGATTGCCAGCGCATCGGTGTGGCCTTCGTAGAACTTGCATAATCCCAGGTCATGGCCGGCTACGCAGGCCAGGGCCTGCCAGCGCGCCAGGGTCTGGCCGTCTGCCGGTAACGGCAGACGATCAAGGCCCTGGCTGACCATCTCTTGCAGGCACACGCTCAATTCAGCGGTGCCGGCCCGGGTGAGGCTGTGCTGGTCGAAGAATGCGGCCAGCATGACGGTTACGCCTGTTCGTCGTGCTGCAGTTCGAACAGCAGCAGCGAGCGTGGCGTGACGGTGTAGGTGCTGCCCGACTCCAGGCGCGTCTTGCGCGGTGCATCGTCCAGGTTTGTGTCGATCAGGCAAGTGTAATGCGTGCCTTCCGGCACCTCGGGCAGGGTGAATTCCACGCCTTCGTGATGCGCATTGACCACCAGCAGCAAGGTGGCGTCGGCACCGGGGCGTCGAATACCGGTTTCCTGGGCGCGACCGTCCATCAGCATGCCCAGGCAACGACCGTTAGGGTCCTGCCACTGCTCGACGCTCATTTCATTGCCGTCCGGCGCCAGCCAGGTGACGTCCTTGACGCCGATTTCCTCGTTGTAGTCGCCCACCAGGAAACGGCTGCGACGCAGGATCGGGTAACTCTGGCGCAGCTTGATCACGCGTTTGACGAACTTGAGCAAGGCCTCGCCGTCACCGTCCAGGTTCCAGTTGATCCAGCCGATCTCGCTGTCCTGGCAATAGGCATTGTTGTTGCCATGCTGGGTTCGGGCGAACTCGTCACCAGCGACCAGCATCGGCGTGCCCTGGGCCAGCAGCAAGGTGGCGAAGAAGTTGCGCATCTGGCGCAGGCGCAGGGTGTTGATCTCGCCATCGTCAGTCGGGCCTTCGACGCCATGGTTCCAGGACAGGTTGTTGTTGCTGCCGTCCTGGTTGTTTTCGTCGTTGGCTTCGTTGTGCTTGTCGTTGTACGACACCAGGTCGTGCAGGGTGAAGCCGTCGTGGGCAGTGATAAAGTTCACCGACGCCTGTGGGCGACGGCCGCGCTGGTTGAACATGTTGCCCGAGGCGGTAAGGCGTGCGGCAAAGTCAGGCAACTGCGCTTCGTCGCCTTTCCAGAAGGCGCGTACGGTGTCGCGGAACTTGTCATTCCACTCCATCCAGCCCGGCGGGAAGCCACCGACCTGATAGCCGCCCGGGCCGCAGTCCCAGGGCTCGGCGATCAGCTTGACCTGGCGCAGCACCGGGTCCTGGCGGCAGGCGACCAGGAAGCTGTGGCGCTCGTCGAAGCCGTCGTGGTAGCGGCCCAGAATCGTCGCCAGGTCGAAGCGGAAGCCGTCGACATGCATTTCCGAGGCCCAGTAGCGCAGCGAGTCGGTGACCATCTGCAAGACGCACGGGTGGCTCAGGTCCAGGGTATTGCCGGTGCCGGAGTCGTTGATGTAGAAGCGCTTGTCATCGGGCATCAGGCGATAGTAAGAGGCGTTGTCGATACCGCGCATCGACAGGGTAGGGCCCAGTTCGTTGCCTTCGGCGGTGTGGTTGTAGACCACATCGAGGATGACCTCCAGGCCGCCCTTGTGCATGTGCGCGACCATTTCCTTGAACTCGGCAATCTTGCCATGGGCCAGGTAGCGCGGGTCCGGGGCGAAGAAGGCAATGCTGTTGTAGCCCCAGTAGTTGGTCATGCCCTTTTGCAGCAGGTGCTGGTCATTGACGAAGGCATGGATGGGCAGCAGCTCGACCGAGGTCACGCCCAGCTTGCGGATGTGTTCGATGACTTCCGGCACTTTCAGGCCCAGGAAGGTGCCCTTGTATTCCTCAGGTACGGCCGGGTGCAGCTTGGTGTACCCGCGTACGTGGGTTTCATAGAGGATGGTCTTGTCCCACGGCGTACCGACACGCTGGTCGCGGCCCCAGGTGTAGGCTTCGTCGATGACCTTGCTCTTGGGCACAAAGGGTGCGCTGTCGCGCTCATCGAAGCTCAGGTCGCCATCGGGGTGGCCGATGGTGTAGCCAAACAGCGACTCGGACCATTTCAGCTCGCCGACCAATTGCTTGGCATAAGGGTCGATCAGCAGCTTGTTGTGGTTGAAGCGATGACCATTGCGCGGATCATAAGGGCCGTATACCCGATAGCCGTAAACCAGCCCTGGATGGGCGTCGGGCAGGTAACCGTGGAAGATTTCATCGGTGTATTCGGGCAGTTCGATACGTTCCAGCTCCACCTCGCCGGTGGAGTCGAACAGGCACAGCTCGACCTTGGTGGCGTTGGCCGAGAACAGGGCGAAGTTGACGCCCAGGCCGTCCCAGTTGGCGCCGAGTGGAAAGGGCAGACCTTCACGCAGACGTGAAATGGAAGGCTTGGATTCAGGGGTGTCATGGGAAGCTTTTTTCGACGACGTGCTCATGGTTGTTTCCTGAAATAAGATTTTAGTGCCTGAAAAGGTGTTTTACGGGCGGCCGTTCCCGTTATCGCGGCCAAGGCCCGACAAGGTCGAGAAAAAGCAGGGTCAATCAACGCCATCAGCGCCGCGAATCAGCCGGCGCTGTGGCATGGAACCGTCACGCGATCAAGGCGCGGCGGGCTTGCGGGGTCTTTTTACAGCAGGCTTTGGTGCAGGCTCGGAGGCCGATTTCAAGGCCGGCTTGTCCGCCGCATCCGGCGCCTTGGCCGCCGCGGCAGGCTTAGGCTTGGGTGCTGCCTTGGCCGCCGGTTTGGCAGCCGACGCGGCCTTGCCGGCCGGCTTGGCCGGAACCGGTTTGCCATCATCAACACCCTCGACGCTGGGTAGTTTGGGTTTGCTGGCTTTGCGTGCGGGGCTTTTGTCAGGCGCCAAGGCTTGCGCCTCGGCCAGCTTGCGTGCCATTTCCCAATGGCGGCTGTCATGGCCGTCCGGCCGACCTTCCGATTCCCATATCTGGTACGCAAATTCGCGGATTCTTTTTTCGTCGGCACTCATCTCGACACTCCCGGGTATTACAAGGTTTGTATGAACAGGTTTACAGAAAATTCCTTGAGCGCATCGCTGAGCGGCAACTCCTTTTCACTCAGGCCGACCTTTTCATCGAACAGCCCTTGCCAGGCACTGTCAGGGTCAGCAAACGGCAGCAGCACACGCGTGTCGCCCCAGCCATCGGTCTGTATGAATGGAGTTGATGCCGTGCCCAATAGTTCATTGCAGATGCGCGGTACCAGAACAACGGCATAGCGGTCTTGCCAGAATCGTGCAAAAGCCAGCACGTTGTCGGCATGGCGACCGGTCACTTCCAAAGCAATATAGTCGCCGTGAGCGAAGAGGTCGGCCTGTTCGGCGCGCCGGTTCAAGGTGCGGGCAATCAGGGCTTGCTTGACGCGTCCGTCACGCCAGTGCGTCAGCAGCTCGCTGACCGGTGCAGGCTCGGCCAGGGCCTTGGCACGGGCCTGGTAGTCGACCGGGCGCCGGTTGTCCGGATCGACCAGGCTGAAGTCCCAGAATTCCGTACCCTGATAGAGGTCCGGCACGCCCGGCACGCTCATGCGCAGCAAGATCTGGGCGAAGCTGTTGAGGGCGCCGGCAGGTGCCAGGCGCTGCGCGGTCGCGCCCAGCGACTGGCGCAGCGGTTGTGTCTCCGGAGCCAGTAGCAGGCGTTCGAGGAACGCCCGGCAAGCCCCTTCATAGGCCTGGTTTGGCGAGGCCCAGCTGCTTTGCAGCTTGGCTTCGCGCAGGGCCTTTTCCTGCCAGCGGCTGACACGCTCGAAATAGGCCTGGCGAGCGCTTTCGTCGTCCAGTTCCAGGTCCAGCGGCCAACTGCCCAGCAGGGCCTGATACAGCATCAGCTCGTCACCGCCACTAATGCTGACATCGCCGTCCTTGAGCGGTTGGGCCAGTTGGCGCCAGCGTTCGACCTGTTCGGCATACCAGCCAGCCTGTTCACTCAGCACGGCCAGGCGCGTGCGGGTGTCCTCACCACGCTTGTGGTCGTGGGTGGCGGTGGCCAGCAGGTTGGCGGGGAAATGCGCCTGGCGCGCTTCACAGACAGCATGAAAGTCAGCCGCCGGCGCACTGAAGTGTCCGGGATGGAAGCCGACATCGTTGCGCGACAGCAGCACCGCCGAGCGGTAGAACGAAGTGTCTTCCACCGACTTGGCTGCCACCGGCGAGGTCAGCTGCTGGAAGCGTACGCAGGCGTTGCGGTACAGCTTGCGCAGCTTGCCGCGTGGCAGCGAACGCCATGAGGTGCCACCCAGCCAGCGTTGCAGCCATTCCAGCACCGGCCAGTCACCTTCATTGAGCTGGGTGCGTGCCCCTTCCATGGCCTGCTGGAAGAACCGTTCGTCTTCGGCCGAGCGTCCGCACACACTGATGTAGGTGCGATACACCGGAAAATTGCACACCAGCGCCAGCAGGGCCCGGCGAATGGCCCCCAGGGTCAGGTCGCGGCTCATCAGGTCGCTGCGGGCCACCTGCAGCAGTGCCTGGGCAACGTTCTCGAAGTCGCCGGCCAGCGTGCCATGCAGCACCAGGTCACGGGCAACCAGTTCTTCTTCGGCAAACACCGCCGTGCGTTCGCTGACCTGGCGCCACAGCTCGCCCAGCGGCGCCTCGCCCTTGGGGTCGTGTTGCAGCAGCGACACCTGGTTCATGAATTCATAGCCGGTGGTGCCGTCGATCAACCAGTCCTGGCGCAAGGCTTCATCGCTGCCCAGGATCTTTTCGACGTAGATCGGCAGATGGTCCAGTTGCGCCTCGGCAGGCCGCTGGGCCAGCAGGCCTTGTACGCGCCGATGCAGCTTGCGGCAGTAACCGCGCGGATCCGCCAGGCCGTCGACATGGTCAATGCGCAGGCCATCGACCAGGCCTTCGGTGATCAGCTGGAAAATCTTGCCATGGGTGGCTTCGAACACCGCCGGGCGCTCGACCCGCAGGCCGCCCAGTTCGTTGATGTCGAAAAAGCGCCGCCAGTTGATGTCGTCGCCGGCAGTGCGCCAGCTGGCCAGTCGGTAATGCTGGTCTTCAAGCAACTGATGCAAGCGCTTGAAGCCTTCGGGCTGGCTGGAGTCCCAGGCTTTGAGGCCGCTTTCCAGGGCCTTGAGCACGGCCGGTTCGCCAGCGGCTTCGGCCAGTTGTTCGCGCAGCTGGCGCGCACGTTCATAAGCCTGCGGATACTGGTCCAGCGCCGTGAAACGCTCGGCCAGTTCGCTGAGCGCCGGGTGTCCGGCGCTGAGCAGGATCGCACCGTAGTTGACCGGGCAGATCGGGAAGTGATGCTGGTAATGCTCAATGTAGAAGCGGCCTTGCCCGGCGTCGAAGCGCAGCGGAATGTCCCCGGCCTGCAGCACCTTGCCGTAGTCGTCGCCCAAGAAGGGCAGCAGCAACTGGCCCTTGAGCAGCGGGTCTGGCGAGTGCCACTGGATGTCGAAGAACATCGCGAACGGGCTGCCACGGCCCCACTCCAGCAGGTCCAGCCACCACGGGTTGTCGGCACCGCCAACCGCCATATGGTTGGAAACGATGTCCAGAATCAGGCCCATACGGTGCTCACGCAGGGCCGCCACCAGCCGGCGCAGGGCGTCTTCGCCGCCCAACTCCGGATTGATCACGGTCGGGTCGACCACGTCATAGCCGTGCATGGAGCCGGCCCGCGCCTTGAGCAACGGCGAGGCGTAGATGTGGCTGATGCCCAGACGGGCAAAATATGGCACCAGGGCGACAGCGTCGTCGAGGGTGAAGTCCTTGTGAAACTGCAGGCGTTGGGTGGCGCGCAACAGCGCAGGACCCTTGGGGGTAACGGTGGTACTCATCGGTCACGCTCCGCAGCTTGCTGACGGGCCTGTGACAACAGTTCCAGGCGCCGGGCAGCGTCTTGCTCGTCCAGCAGGTTAACAGGCGCCGGCGAAAGCCTGCGCCGCCAATTGGGGTGAGTGTCAATGGTGCCGGGCAGGTTGGCCTGCTCCAGCAAACCCAGGGCATCTTCGATGGGCAACAGCACCAGTGGCGCACGGGTATGGCCCAGGTAGCGGATGCTCGCGTCGATGATCAGGCTGCCGTCTTCGGTGTCGGCGGCAAAGCCTGCATTGTTCTGGCTCAAGGCCTGGCGCAGGCCGTCGTATTCGCGGCTGCGTTCCTCGCGCCAGTGCTGCTGGGCCTGCGCATCGACATGGCCGAGACGGGTGTGCCACTCGATGTCCAGTTCGTTGAGCCAGCCATTGAGGGTCGGCAGGTCGTGGGTGCTGGTGGTGGCCAGCGCGTCCGGCGACCAGTCCAGGATCGGCTTGAACACGCCATTGCGCTGTTCGAACAGCAAGACGCGCATGCCCAGGATCGAGCGGCTCGACAGTTTGTCATGCAGGCCGGCCGGCACGGTGCCAAGGTCTTCGCCAAGCACGATCGCCTTGTGCCGCCACGACTCCAGGCACAGCAGGCGCAGCATGTCGTCGATCGGGAAGTTCAGGTAGGCGCCCTCGGTGGGCGGTGCGCCCACCGGGATGACCCACAGGCGTTGCAGGCCCATCACATGGTCGATGCGCAGGCCGCCGGCGTGGGCAAAACACGCCCGGAGCATTTCGATAAAGGCACGAAAGCCATTGCGCTTGAGGCCTTCGGGCGAAAACGCCGAGATGCCCCAGCTTTGCCCGGCGCGGTTGAGAATGTCAGGGGGCGCGCCGACGGTCAGTGCCGAGAGCAGTTCGTCCTGACGACTCCAGGCCTGGCTGCCGGCACCGTCGGCGCCCACGGCCAGGTCGGCGATCAGGCCCACGCGCATGCCGCTGCTGCGTGCGGCCGTCTGGGCGCGTTCCAGGCCGCGGGCGACCAGCCATTGGGTAAAGGCATGAAAACCGATCTGCCGGGTGTGCTCGGCGGCAAAGGCGGCCACGGCCGGACTGTCCGGCTGCTTGAAGTCATCCGGCCATTCGTGCCAGTTGCCGCTGATACCCAGCGCGCTGGCCTGCTCGCAAAGAACTTCAAAGCGGCAGTGATTTTCCAGCGCTTCACCGCCGGCGTGACGGAAACTGTTGAAGTCTTCCAGCAGGGGGTGATCACCGGCCACAAAACCGTCGTAAAGCGTACGCAGTACCTGCCATTTGGCTTTGGCCGCTGCGGGCCAGTCGATCAGCGCCAGTTGTTCCAGGCGCTTGAGTTCCTCGGCCTGGCCGCTGTCTTCAATGGCCTGGCGCCACGCACGTTCGCCCAGCAGCAGGCCGGGAGAGGCATACAGGCTGTTGAAAAACAGGCGGCTGGACGGCGAATAAGGGCTGTAGCGTTCCGGGTCATTGGCGAACATCGCATGCAGCGGGCTGATCGCCAAGGCGTCGGCGCCGCGCTCACCGGCGCTGCGGGCAAAGGCCTCCAGGGCCTGGGTATCACCAAAGCCGCCGTCGCCCTCACGGCGCAGGCTGTAGACCTGCACGCTCAGGCCCCAGGTCCGCGGCACCGGATCGTCGCAGGCCATGGCCATGCTGTAGGCGCTGGGGGGCGCCACGGCAATGGTCAGCGTTTGCCCATCGATGGTCAGGCGCTGGTAGCCGATCATGGCCTGGGCCGGCAACAGGGCGTCCTCGGTCAACTGCGACTCGACCGTCGTGCCGTCTTCCAGGTGCAACGTAAAGGGCGTGTGCGGAGCAAACCACGCCGACAGGTTCAACGCGGTGTGCTGCTCGACAGTCAGCAGCGGCGGGGCGCTGCCGCCCAGGCGTTCGGTCTGCAGGCGTTGCAGGCTGGCATCAATGGCTTCGCGGCTGTCAGCCGCATGGCCCAGCGCTTCCAGCACCTTGACCAGAACCTCGGGGCTGACGGTCTGCGGGCGATCATTGGCATCGACCCAGTGCACCGACAGGCCGGCCTCGGTGGCCAGCTTTTCCAATTGCTCACTACTCATCCCGGCTCTCCGCTGCATCATGGGCTGTCAGGCTGACAATCGCCGTCCAAGGTTCGAGGATGCCGTTTCGGGAAGGTTCGATCGAATGTCGTGGGCTGCCGAAAAGCACCTCTTCACTGCGTACAGGCTGCATGTTGGCCGCTTGTTCGCCGAGGTTCAGGTCAATGCGCAGGATCGTGCCATCGCCCAGTTGCCAGCGTGCGCTGACGGCACCCTCGGCCAGTACCTCGGCGCCCAGGGCAAAGCTGCCGGGCAGGCGCGGAATGATTTCGCGATGACGCAGTTGCAGCAGGTGCTGGTACAGCTCAAGCCACTGGCGGTGGTCCAGACCCTGGTCGGTTTCCAGGTCCAGCGCAGCCAGGGCGGGTCTTGAGGCTTCGAACGTCTGCGGGTCGTTGGGGTCGGGAATGTGCTCGCGTCGCTCGGGATCGGCGAAGGCGGCAAAGTCGGCAAACTCGTTGCGCCGGCCTTCGCGCACGGCGTCGGCCAGTTCACCGTGGTGGCTGGTGAAGAACAGGAACGGCTCGCTGGCCGCCCATTCATCGCCCATGAACAGCAGTGGAATCATCGGTGACAGCAACAGCAAGGCCGTGGCGGCCTTCAATGCCTGTGGCGGTGCCAGGCGTGGCAGGCGCTCGCCGAGGGCGCGGTTACCGATCTGGTCATGGTTCTGCAGGAACAGCACGAAGGCGGTGGGCGGCAAGTGCGCACTCGGTTCGCCACGCGCTTCACCGTGGCGCGTCGTTTCGCCCTGATACACAAACCCTTCGCCAAGCAATCGTGCCAGCTTCTGGGTCGGGTGCGCGGCAAAGTCCTGGTAGTAGGCATCGGTTTCGCCGGTCAGCAAGACATGCAGGGTGTTATGCCCGTCGTCGTTCCATTGCGCATCGAAGCCCTGCTCGAGCTTGTGTGCCTGGTTGAACTCGTTTTCCAGATTCAGCCAGACATGCCGGCCCGGCTCGATGGCGGCGCGTACTTGCAGGGCAAAGTCTTCCAGAAAGGTGGCGTCGCGGATGGCATGCACGGCGTCCATGCGCAAACCGTCGAAGCGGTACTCGTTGAGCCACATCAGGGCATTGTCGATAAAGAAGCGGCGCACTTCAGGGCGACGAAAGTCGATGGCATCGCCCCACGGCGTGTGCAGGTCGGTGCGGAAGAATTCGCGGGCATAGGCACCCAGAAAATTGCCGTCCGGCCCGAAGTGGTTGTAGACCACATCGAGAATCACCATCAGGCCGTGGCCGTGGGCGGCATCGATCAGTTGCTTGAGCTGTTCCGGGGTGCCGTAGGACGCCTGGGGGGCGTACGGCAAGACCCCGTCGTAGCCCCAGTTACGGTCGCCGGGAAACTGCGCCAGCGGCATCAGTTCGATGGCCGTGACGCCCAGGGCAGCCAGGCGTGGCAGGTGTTTCTCGACTCCGGCATAACCGCCGAGGGCACCGACGTGCACCTCGTAGATGACCGCTTCATGCCAGGGACGACCTTGCCAGTCCGGGTGCTGCCAATGCCAGGCATTCGGGTCGACGACCACGCTGCAGGCATGGACATCACCGTCCTGGGCGCGTGAGGCCGGGTCGGGCACTTCAAGCTGGTCGTTTATTCTGAACCGGTAGCGCGTGCCGGCCGGCGCCCGGGTTTCAAGCGCGAACCAGCCATCGGCCTGGGCGGGCATGGCCAATGCCTGACCGTCATCGAGCAGCAGGGTAACGGTGTCGGCATCGGGCGCCCAGAGGGCAAAACGGGTCTGTTCCGGGTCAAGCAAGACGGCGCCGTGGCGCCAGTCAGGTTCTGTACGCAGGGGCATCCGTAACCTCTTTGGTGTCAGTAGTGCAGGGCAGCGCCCAGGTTTTTCTTCAGCAAGTCCTGATACAGCTCGGCATAGGGTTCAACCGCCTGTTGCCAGTTGAAGGGTGCTGCCATGGCGCGGCAACGCATGGCATTGAGCAGTTCGGTGTTTTCGAAAACCTTGAAGGCGCGGTTCAGTGCGTCGGTGTAGCTCTCGATGGTCGATTCGTTGAACAGAAAACCGGTCACGCCATCTTCGATGGTGTCGGCCAGTCCGCCGGTATTGCGTGCCACCGGCAGCGAGCCGAAGCGCTGGGCGTACATCTGGCTCAGGCCACAGGGTTCGTAACGCGAAGGCATAAGCAGAAAATCGCTGCCGGCAAACATGCGCCGTGCATCGGTTTCGTTGAAGCCGACCCGTGCACTGATCCTGCCGGGAAAGCGTGCAGCCAGCTCACGCATCGATTCTTCAGCTTCGGGTTCGCCGCAGCCGATGATTGCAATCTGCCCGCCGTTGGCAACGATGTGTTCAGCCACCCCGATGGTCAGGTCCAGACCCTTCTGATAAACCAGGCGCGATACGACAGCAAACAACGGGCCGCTGGAGGGCTGCAGTTCGAACAGTTCGCGCACGTAGTCGGCGTTGATTTCCTTGCGCAGCCACTCATTGGGCGCGAAGTGGCAGATCAGGTGCGGGTCGGTCGCGGCGTCCCAGCTGGCGTCGATGCCGTTGGGAATGCCGCTGAGCTGGCCTCGTTCGGCCTTGCTCTGCAGGAAACCTTCCAGGCCGCAGCCGAACTCGGGGGTGGTGATTTCCCGGGCATAGGTGGCGCTCACCGTGGTGATATGGCTGGCGTAGGCCATGCCGGCCTTGATGAACGACAGCTTGCCGTAGAACTCCATGCCTTCGCTGCCCAGCGCTTCTTCTGGAATGCCCAGCTCACGCGAGGTGGTCGGGCTGACCGTGCCCTGGTAGGCCAGGTTGTGGATGGTGAAGATGCTCGGGGTGCTCTGGCCGCGCCAGCGCATGTAGGCGGGTGCCAGGCCTGCTGGCCAGTCATGGGCGTGGACCAGCTCGGGGCACCACTGGGTCTTGACGGCACCGGCCGCAAATTCGGCGGCCGCCAGGCCCAGGCGGGCAAAGCGAATATGGTTGTCGTTCCAGTCGCGACCGTTCTTGTCGCCGTACGGCGTGCCTTCGCGTTCGTACAGCTCGGGGCAGATCAGTACATAGATGACCAGGCCGTCCTTCATGTCCATGCGCCCGACCTTGCAGGGCGGCAGGGCGGCATGGCCCCCCAGTTCACTGATGATGTGAATCGGATTGCCGCTGTTGATCACTTGCGGATAACCCGGCATCAGTACGCGCACATCGTGCAGGTGACGCATGGCGCGGGGCAGTGCGGCAGACACGTCCCCCAGGCCGCCGGTCTTGACCAGGTCGGCCAGTTCCGAGGTGACAAACAGCACCTTGCGGCGGTTGACCTGCGAAATCGTGTGTTGAGGTGCGGGTGGCAGATGCAGTACGGGTATCTGGGGCCTGCCCAGAACCGGCAGATGATTCAGCTCGCTGGCCGGCTGACCAAAACTCTCTCCCTGCTGGGTTTTTACAGCGGCGCTTATCATCGTGTTCTCCCAATGAATACAAGTGTTGATGCGGTCTTTCCAGTGTTCCCAGGCCATGTCCTGCGGCCGGGTACAGATTTTCACGCAAGATCAGTACCCGTTTGCTGTCTCTGCAGCTTAAAGGACAGGGTGGTAGGTGCCATGAGCCAGATCATTCCCCAGCATAGGCGCCTCTTAGCAGATGACCCGGTGCTTTTTCATAAGTTTCGACTTTTTTATTGGCAAATGTCTGGCATGCGGCTTGGCAGCGATCCAATTGGGTAAAAACCTTGAAAATGAAGGGTCTGAAACGCACGTTAAGGGCATAAAGGTGAGTTCCATACCGTTCGTCGGATTGTCCGATACTATTGGCCGGAAGTACCTTTCCAGGGGCATAGGCCTGCTGTGATGCCACTGTATGGGCAGCTTGAATTGCCTGTAGGTCATTTCCTTCGGCATCGGATGACATCTTCTTGCGCATTAGTTGAAAATTCCTGCACATCAACTGGATCACTTTCGGCGTTGTCGCGCTAGAATCGCCCGCCCCATGCCCATTAACGGGGCATAGTGCGATTCTGCCTGCCGATTGTGACGAGGAACCCCATGCAATCCCCAGAGGTGCTGGTACTGCAAGCAAGCTACACCAATCCGGTCCATGCCGATGCCATCGGTTTTGTGCTCAATCACTATGCCGAGGATGTCATGGGTGGCGGCGAGCCCTTGCCCATGGACACCCGCCAGCAACTGGCCAGGGAACTGGCCAAGCGCGCGCACGCCTTCAGCGTGCTGGCCTTTATCGCAGGGGAGCCTGTGGGGCTGATCAACTGTTTCGAAGGGTTTTCAACCTTTGCCTGTCGGCCTTTGGTCAATATTCATGACGTGGTGGTGCTGGCCCAGTACCGTGGGCAGGGCATCAGCCAGAAAATGCTGGTCAAGGTCGAAGAAATTGCCCGCCAGCGTGGTTGCTGCAAGTTGACCCTCGAGGTGCTCGAGGGCAATGATGTAGCACTGGCGGCGTATAGAAAGCAGGGCTTTGAGAGCTACCAACTGGACCCGTCGATGGGACGGGCACTGTTCTGGCAGAAGTCACTCTGAGCGCACGACCCTGGTCGCAGGCGCGGTCAAGTAGCAACTAGACGGCGTCGGTTTCCCGGCCATAGCCGGCCTCGCGGGCCTGTTGCAGTAATCGGGTGGCTTGCGCCAGTTGATGCTGCAGCCGGGCGCGTTCCTCTTTGAGTGCACGCAGCTCGTCGCGGCGCACGCTGACATACAGGGTCTGGGGTGCAAGTACTGCGTGTACGGTGCCCATTGCTCACCTCGCAAATGGCGGGTTCAATCTTGCAAACGCGCAAGCCATGGCGATCATTTCTCATGTGCACTGGCCGGGCGTCCTGTCGGCGGCGATTCTGATTTCTTTCCCGGTGGATTGGAACTTTTATATTTTTCAGCGGTAGCGTGACTTATCGGTCCGTGATGTCACAGTGACTATTACCCGTGCGACAGCGTGCGTTCAGCTTGGCCGGGAACGATCAATACCCTGGCTGGACTAACCTGCATGCTTTAACGTTGCGCTTTATTTCTCAAGAACATGCCTCAGGGAGCCACATTTCATGCAACTCGGGATCGTTGGACTTGGCCGCATGGGCGGCAATATCGCCAGACGTTTGATGCAAAGTGGCCATACCACCGTCGTCTACGACCGTGACGAAGCCTCGCGCACCACCCTGGCCACCGAAGGCGCCACCGCCGTGACCGACCTGGCCGGCCTGGTTGCCGCCATGCAGGCGCCGCGTGCGGTCTGGGTGATGCTGCCGGCCGGTGAGCCGACCGAGCAGACCATCGAGGCCTTGAGCCAGTTGCTTGAGCCCGATGACGTGATCATCGACGGCGGCAACACCTTCTACAAGGATGACATTCGTCGTGCCCAGGCGCTGGCGCTCAAGGACCTGCATTATGTCGACGTCGGCACCTCCGGTGGCGTCTGGGGACTGGAACGCGGCTACTGCATGATGATCGGCGGCGAGCAGGCCATCGTCCAACGCCTCGACCCGTTGTTCGCCACGCTGGCACCGGGCATTGGCAACATCGAGCGTACCCGCGACCGTGCGGCCTCGGCCGACCCGCGTGCCGAGCAGGGCTATATCCATGCCGGCCCCGCCGGTTCCGGGCACTTCGTGAAGATGATCCACAACGGCATCGAGTACGGCATGATGCAGGCCTTCGCCGAAGGCTTCGACATCCTCAAGCAGAAGAATTCGGACCACCTGCCGGCCGAGCAGCGCTTCGACCTGAACGTGGCCGACATCGCCGAAGTCTGGCGCCGTGGCAGTGTGGTCTCGTCCTGGCTGCTGGACCTGACCGCCGACGCACTGGCCACTGATCCGGCCCTGGACGCCTATTCGGGCTCGGTGGCCGACAGTGGCGAAGGCCGCTGGACCATCGAGGCTGCCATCGAACAGGCCGTGCCGGCACCGGTGTTGTCCAGCGCTCTGTTTGCCCGTTTCCGCTCGCGCCAGCAGAGCACCTACGCCGACAAGATCCTGTCGGCCATGCGCTTCGGTTTCGGTGGTCACAAGGAGCCTAAATAATGGGTCTGGGGCATTCGACTGAAGCTGAAAAAAATCCGGAAGTGGCGCCGCCCACCACGTTGTTTCTGTTCGGTGCCCATGGTGACCTGGTCAAGCGCCTGCTGATGCCGGCGCTGTGCAACCTGACCCGCGACGGTCTGGTGGACGACCACCTGCACATTGTCGGGGTCGACCACAACGCCGCCACCGACGCCGAATTCGCGCAGAAACTCGAAACCTTCATGCGCGAAGAAGGTGCGAAAAAGAACACCGAGGGCGGCGACGCCCTCGACCCTGAGCTGTGGCAGCGCCTGGCGGCGCGCATCAGTTACATCCAGGGCGACTTTCTTGACGACAGCACCTACCAGAGCATTGCCAGCAAGATCGAAAGCACCGGTACCGGTAACGCGGCGTTCTACCTGGCAACCGCCCCGCGCTTTTTCAGCGAAGTGGTCAAGCGCCTGGGCACGGCCAAGCTGCTCAAGGAGCGCGGCGGCGTATTTCGCCGCGTAGTGATCGAAAAGCCCTTCGGTCACGACCTGGCCAGCGCCATGGCTCTCAACGAAAGCCTGCTCAAGGTCATGAGCGAAAAGCAGATCTATCGCATCGACCATTACCTGGGCAAGGAAACGGTGCAGAACATCCTGGTCAGCCGCTTCTCCAACGGGCTGTTCGAGTCGTTCTGGAACAACCACTACATTGACCACGTGCAGATCACCGCCGCTGAAACCGTCGGGGTCGGCACCCGTGCCGGCTTCTATGAAAACACCGGCGCCCTGCGCGACATGGTGCCCAATCACCTGTTCCAGCTGCTGGCCATGGTCGCCATGGAACCGCCGGCTGCGTTCGGCGCCGATGCGGTGCGCGGCGAAAAGGCCAAGGTGGTCGGCGCCATCCGCCCCTGGAGCGAAATGGAAGCGCTGGCCAACTCGGTGCGTGGCCAGTACACCGGCAACAAGAGCGCCGATCTGCTGGGCTATCGCGACGAAGAGAACATCGCGCCGGACAGCAACACCGAAACCTACGTCGCGCTCAAGGTCATGGTCGATAACTGGCGCTGGGTCGGCGTGCCCTTCTACCTGCGCACCGGCAAGCGCCTGAGCACGCGCAGCACCGAGATTGCCATCTGCTTCAAGCCGGCGCCTTATGCGCAATTTCGCGACACCGAAGTTGACCGGCTCAAGCCCAACTTCCTGCGCATCCAGATCCAGCCCAACGAGGGCATGTGGTTCGACCTGCTGGCCAAGCGCCCGGGGCCGAACCTCGAAATGGAAGACATCAATCTGGGGTTCGCCTACAAGGACTTCTTCGAGATGCAGCCTTCCACCGGCTACGAGACCCTGATCTACGACTGCCTGACCGGCGATCAGACCTTGTTCCAGCGCGCCGACAACATCGAGAACGGCTGGCGTGCGGTGCAACCGTTCCTCAATGCCTGGGCCAAGCACCCCGAGGTCCAGCCGTACATTGCCGGTGGCAGTGGCCCGGAGGCCAGCGACGAGCTGTTGCGCAACGACAACCGCGAATGGCGGCAGATCGATGGCTGATCACACGCCGATTCGCCTCTTGCTGTCCGACATGGATGGCACCCTGTTGCAACCTGACCACAGCCTGAGCGACGCTACCGTGGCCGCCGTCGGGCAACTGCGCGAGGAGGGCATTGCCTTCACCCTCGCCAGCAGCCGGCCGCCACGGGCCATGCGCGAGGTGATCGAGCGCCTGCAGCTCGACTTGCCCACCGCCGGCTTCAACGGCGGCACGCTGGTCAATCCCGACGGCAGCCTTCTGGCCGCGCACCGCATTGATCCTGAGGCGGTGCGCCTGTGCCTGGATACTTTTGCCGGGCACGCCGTGGATGTCTGGATGTTCGCCGACGATCAGTGGCTGCTGCGTGACCTCGAGGGCGCCTACGTCGGCCATGAGCGCAGCGCGCTGGGCTATGAGCCGGTACGGGTCGACAGCTTCACGCCGTACCTGGACCGCGTCGACAAGATCGTGGCATCCAGTCGCGATTTTGCCGGACTCAAGGCGCTGGAAAGCCAGATGGCCGCCCGGCTTGAAGGCCGTGCGCTGGCCGCGCGTTCACAGGATTATTACCTCGACATCACCGCGTTGCAGGCCAACAAGGGCGCCGCCTTGCGCGCGCTGGCCGAGCACCTGGGCATCGACATGGCGCAGACCGCTGCCATTGGCGACGGTCACAACGACGTGGCGATGTTTCGCGTGGCCGGGCTGTCGATCGCCATGGGCCAGGCTCGCCCCGAGGTGCGCAGTCAGGCCGACCGGGTGACCGGCAGCAACACCG
The DNA here is from genome assembly GCF_001423155.1 of Pseudomonas sp. Leaf127. Taxonomy (NCBI): domain Bacteria; kingdom Pseudomonadati; phylum Pseudomonadota; class Gammaproteobacteria; order Pseudomonadales; family Pseudomonadaceae; genus Pseudomonas; species Pseudomonas sp. Leaf127. The sequence goes on from NZ_LMOA01000006.1 coordinate 35,048, forward strand.
AGGAGGGTGTGGCGCAAGCGATCCTGCGCGATCTGCTGCAGCGTGAATGAATGACTGACGTTTAGAGAAGGAAGACCCACCATGGCTGCACTGATTGAAGACTATGCCCTGTTGGGTAATTGCAAGACGGCAGCACTGGTATCACGGGACGGTTCACTGGATTGGCTGTGCTTTCCACGCTTTGACGCACCGGCGTGCTTTGCCGCCTTGCTGGGCAACAGCGACAACGGTTGCTGGAAGATTGCCCCGTCTGCCGAAATCAGGCGCACCGAGCGGCGCTACCAGGACGGCACCCTGATCCTGGAAACCGAGTTTCACACCGATACGGGTCGCGCCATGCTGGTCGATTTCATGCCTATGAACACCCAGGGGCATGTGGTGCGCAGCGTGGTCGGGCTGGAAGGGCAGGTCGAGTTCGTCATGGACCTGGCCATCCGCTTCGACTATGGCAGCACCGTGCCCTGGGTGGAAAAGCGCGAGCCGCATGTACTGACCGCCGTGGCCGGCCCCGACATGCTGGTGCTGCACAGCCCGGTCGACCTGCACCCCAAGGACCACCACACCGGCAGCCGCTTTCAGGTGGCGGCCGGTGAGCGCAAGACCTTTTGCCTGGCCTGGCAGCCGTCCAACGAACCGGTACAGGCCGCCATCGACATCGACCGGGCGTTCAGGGACACCGAGCGCTTCTGGCTTGATTTCTCCGGGCACTGCCCTGAGGTGGGCGCCTGGAGCGCACAGGTCAAGCGTTCGTTGATCACCCTCAAGGCCATGACTTATGCGCCCACCGGCGGCATTGTCGCGGCGGTGACCACTTCGCTGCCTGAAGAACTCGGCGGCGAGCGTAACTGGGATTACCGGTACTGCTGGCTGCGTGACGCCACCATGACCTTGCTGGCCTTCATCAACCTGGGGTATCTGGAAGAGGCCACGGCCTGGCGCGACTGGCTGCTGCGCTCGATCGCCGGCAATCCCGAGCAGATCCAGATCATGTATGGCCTGGCGGGCGAACGCCGGCTGCAGGAATACGAACTGCCCTGGCTCGCCGGCTACGAAGGCTCGAAACCGGTGCGGGTCGGCAACGGCGCGGCCACCCAGTTGCAACTGGACGTATACGGCGAAGTGGCCGATGCCATGACCCATGCCATGCGCAGCGGCATGCCGCAGCACCCGCGTGGCATCGGTATCTCGCGCCTGGTCATGCCGTATCTGGAAAAGGTCTGGCGCCAGCCGGATGCCGGCATCTGGGAAATCCGCTGTGAACCACGGCACTTTACCCACTCCAAGGTCATGGCCTGGGTGGCCTTCGACCGCAATGCCAAGCAACTGGCAAGCATCGCCACCAGCGACCGTGACCGCCGCCTGGCGCAGCGTTGCCGCGAAGTGGCCGAAGAAATCCATGCCGATGTCTGCCGCCATGGCTTTGATGAGCAACTGGGCAGCTTTGTGCAGTCGTATGGCTCCAAGGAAGTCGACGCCAGCCTGTTGCAGATCGCGATGACCGGCTTCTTGCCGGCCGACGATCCACGCGTACTGGGCACCGTAGAGCTGATCGAGCGTACGCTGATGCAGGATGGCCTGTTGCTGCGCTATGACAGCGAACGCACCAGCGATGGCGTCAGCGGCGGCGAGGGCACGTTCCTGGTCTGCTCGTTCTGGCTGGCCGACGTCTATGTGTTGCTGGGCCGCATGGACGAGGCGCGTGCGCTGTTCGAGCGCTTGTGCGGGCTGTGCAACGACGTGGGCCTGCTGGCCGAGCAATACGACGTCAAGGATCAGCGCATGCTGGGCAATTTCCCGCAGGCGTTCAGCCATATCGGCATCATCAACACCGCCCTGAACCTGCACCGCGCCCAGGCACCGTGCCCGATACGCGAGCGCACCGGCGAAGCGGCAGTGGAAATAGGGTGATGTGATCTGTGGGAGCGACCAACGGACGCGAATAAACCTGCGCCATTCGCGACCGTTGGTCGCTCCCACAGGATTGATTTTCAGGCCGATCATGCAGCGTATTCAGGCTGTGTCATCCAAGCGTAATCCTGCCTGCCGGCGCTTGGGCAGCTTGCCTACCACCAACTGGTGCGAGCGGGTCAGCAGGTCGCGGATTTCTTCGTCGCTGAAGGTCTCGGGCCGGGCCAGGCTGATCCAGTGGGCGCGGGCCAGATACGGGGCGGGGCGGATGCCGGGGCGGTCGACGTAACCCAGGAACAGCTCGGCCGCGACCTTGAAGGCCAGGCCGTCCCCCGCCAGGTGCATCAGCGCGAACATCTTGGTGTCCGCCACGGAAAACACCCGCACGCCGCCCCATTTGTAATCCTCCCGGGCACCGGGCAGTTGCAGGCAGAATTCGGCGATGGCTTCGCTGTGCATGGTGTGGCGTTCCTGTGAGACGTGAAGGTGTTCGATAGTCGCACGAATAATCGGTCAGCGGACTGTCGCCGCGTTCGCCCAATCTGTAGTGTGCAGGCTTTATCCTGTCAGGAGCCTCGAATGTCTGCCGTGCAACTTGCCGATGGTCCACTCAACTACCTGCTTGAAGGCCCGATTGATGCGCCGGTGCTGGTGTTGTCCAACTCGCTGGGCACCGACCTGCACATGTGGGACGCCCAGATGCCGGCCTTTACCGAGCATTTTCGCGTGTTGCGCTACGACACCCGTGGCCATGGCCGCTCGCTGGTGACCGAAGGCCCGTACAGCATCGAACAGAACGGCCGCGACGTGCTGGCCCTGCTGGATGCGCTGGACATCGACAAGGTCTCGTTCCTGGGGCTGTCGATGGGCGGTCTGATCGCCCAGTGGCTGGCCATCAATGCCCCGCAGCGCCTGCACCGGGTGGTGTTGTGCAACACCGCCGCGAAAATCGCCAGCGCCGAAATCTGGAACCCGCGCATCGAAACCGTGCTGCGCGACGGCCAGGCGGCCATGGTGGCACTGCGCGATGCGTCCATTTCGCGCTGGTTCACCCCTGAGTTCGTCGAGCGCGAACCGGCCCTCGTCGAGCCGATCGTCGGCATGCTGGCGCAGACCTCGCCTCAAGGCTATGCCGCCAGCTGTGCGGCGGTGCGTGATGCCGACTACCGCGAGCAGATCGCCTCGATCACACTGCCGGTGCTGGTGGTGTGTGGCACCCAGGATCCGGTGACCACGCCCGAGCACGGGCGCTTCATGGTTGAACGCATCAAGGGCGCCCGCCAGGTCGACCTGCACGCCGCGCATCTGTCCAGCGTCGAAGCCGATGAGGCGTTCACCCGCCCGATCCTGGCATTTCTGACCGCGCAGTAATCCCGCCTGCACGGTGTCGGGTCCGGGCCTGTGCCTGGCCCCGACACATATTCACCCGCCCGAACGACAGCGCAAGGTTGTCGACGGCAACTCGCCGTAGCGTTTGCGGTATTCCTGTGAAAACCGGCCCAGATGGGCAAACCCCCACTTCAGCGCCACATCGGTGACCGACACGTCGTGCCCGGCGCACAACGCCTGATGCACCTGTTCCAGGCGCACATCGCGCAGGTAGGCCATCGGGCTGGTGCCGGTGTACTCGCGAAAGCCGGCAAACAGGGTGCGCACGCTGACCTCGGCATACGCGGCCAGTTGCTCGACGGTCAAGGGCTCGTGGGCATGGGCGTGAATGAATTCCTCGGTACGCTTGACGAACCAGGGCGAGAGCCTGCGAGCGGTGTCTGCACCGGAGGCCAGCGGCAGGTTGTTCGGCTGGCCGTAGAGCAGGGCATTGAGCAGGGTCGATTCGAACTGCTTGAACACCAGCGGCTGGTGCAGTGGATGGCCGGCGCAGCACAACGCTTCCATCAGGGTGCCGAGCAATTGCAGGAAGTAAGCGCCGCCAGGGCTGTCCAGGTGCAGTTGCGGGGAGAACTGCAAGGGTTTGTCCAGGTGGTGGCCCAGGTGCTGTTGGCAATGGCGCTCCAGGTCACTGCGCTCCAGGCGCAAGGCCAGTTGCGGGGCGTCGGCCGCCCAGCGCATGTACACCGGCACCTCCGGGGAAATAAATGAGGCGCACAGGGGCGAAGAGGTAAAGACCTGGCCGTCGCAGTCGATCTCGGCGCTGCCGCGCAGGGGCATTTGCACGAGAAAGAAGCTTTCCAGCCGACCCGGGTCAATCGAGACCGGCGCGCCGTATTCCAGCCGGCTCAGTGACAGGTTGCCGCGCTGCAAATGGTGCATGGCCGCACTGATTGCCCTTGAAGGCCCGGTGGCCCGCAGCTCATGTGGCTTGAACACCGTGCCGACGTTTTGCCGGATGCTTTCGGCATCGTTGAGCACGAACAGGCGGTTTCTGGCATTGAACAACGGCGCCTGTTCAAGGCGATTGCTGTTGGTGGCCGATTCAATGGAAGTGTTCATGTTCTACCTCGCGCACGCACGGTTTGCGAGCAGAGTGCGCCACCCTGTTACCGGGCGTCTGCAGTATCCGGACAGTGCCTGCGGCAAACGGATACTGCGGTGCCTCTGCTGTTTCCAATGGCCACTTGAGCGGGCCTTTGAGGGGGTATCTGCAAGCGCCGCGCCACTTTATGAGCCGCAAACGGAGGTGAAACTTTATGCACCCGCCGGACAGCCCTTGCGCTGATCGGATAGTGCGCCTGCCGCCCGTGCCGCAAGAATGTTTGCCATGTCCATCGCATCGGAAACATTCCCATGAAAGGTCGCTCTATCACGGTTACAAGCCCGGCCGGCGAGTTTCAGGCTTACCTGGCCACCGCTGTCGGCGGGCGCGGCCCTGGCGTGGTGCTGTGCCAGGAAATCTTTGGCGTCAACCCGGCCATGCGCCAGGTGGCCGATGACCTGGCCGAGGAGGGCTACACGGTGCTGGTGCCCGACCTGTACTGGCGCCAGGTGCCGGGCGTTGAGTTGGGCTATAGCGAGAAAGACTTCGCCATCGCCTTTTCCTTGTACCAGGCCTTCGATGAAGCCGCGGGCGTCGACGACATCGCCAGCAGCCTGAAAGCCCTGAGCCGGTTGCCTGAATGCACCCCGGGGCCACAAGGGGTGGTGGGGTATTGCCTGGGCGGCAAGCTGGCGTACCTGGCCGCCTGCCGGTTGCCCGAGGTGGCCTGCGCGGTGGGCTACTACGGTGTCGGCATCGAAACCGCCCTGCATGAGCTCGAAGGCCTGCAAGGCCGGCGCCTGGTGCTGCACCTGGCCGGCAACGATCAGTTCTGCCCGGCCCCCGCCCAGGCGCAGATCCAGGCCGCTGCCGGCCAGGCAAAGGGCCTGACCACCCATGTGTACCCAGGCGTCGACCACGCCTTTGCCCGGCCTGCCGGTCATCATTTCGACAAGGCCGCCGCACAGATCGCCCATGAACGCACCGTGGCGGCCTTGCGCCTGAGCATCGGCCCGGACTACGACCTGTCGGCGCTGTGGGAAGAACACATCCGCCATGAGTTCGCTACTCGCGATGTGCCCGCCACGATGGCGACCATGGTCGCCGAGCCCTACGTCAATCACATCCCGACCATGACCGGCGGGGTCGGGCATGCCCAGCTCAGCCGCTTCTACCAGCACCACTTCGTGCACGGCAACCCCGCCGATATGGCCCTGACTCCGATTTCGCGCACCGTCGGCCAGACCCAGATCGTCGACGAATTCATCATGACCTTTACCCATGACAGCGTCATCGACTGGCTGCTGCCGGGGGTGCCGCCCACCGGGCGTATCGTCGAGATTCCGATGCTGGGCGTGGTCCGGTTTCGCGGGCCGAAACTGTGCCACGAGCACATCTACTGGGACCAGGCCAGCGTGCTGGTGCAGATCGGCCTGCTGGACCCGCACGGCTTGCCCGTGGCCGGTCGCGTTACTGCCGACAAGCTGCGCGATGAAACCCTGCCGTCCAACACGCTGATGCCCAACTGGGCCGACAGCGCCCACCTCAGCGTATAAGGAGCTGTCATGTCCGGTTTTCTCAATGGCCAGGCCCTGCAAGGCAAACTCGCACTGATCAGTGGCGGCGCCACCCTTATCGGCCTGGCGGTGGCCCGCGGGCTGATCGCGGCCGGCGCCCGGGTGGCGCTGCTGGATATCGACCGCGAAGCCGGTGAACAGACCGCGCGCCTGCTGGGTGAGCAGGCGACCTTCGTGGCCGTGGACATCACCGATGATGCGGCCCTGCACACGGCCCTGGCCCGGGTGCGTGGGCAATGGGGGGCGGTGGACCTGCTGATCAACCTGGCCTGCACCTATCAGGACGACGGTTTTGCCTCATCGCGCCAGGACTGGTTGCGGGCGCTGGACATCAACCTGGTGTCGGCGGTCGCCCTGGCCCAGGCGCTGCACGAGGACCTCAGGCAACGGCGCGGTGCCATCGTCAATTTCAGCTCCATTTCGGCCGGATGCGCGCAGACCGGGCGCTGGCTCTATCCGGTGTCCAAGGCCGCGATCAAACAATTGACCCGCAGCATGGCCATGGACCTGGCCGGTGATGGCATTCGTGTCAACTCGGTGTCGCCGGGCTGGACCTGGTCGCGGGTCATCGCCGAGGTCAGCGGCGGCGACCGCGCCAAGGCCGACCGGGTCGCGGCGGCCTACCACCTGTTGGGACGCCTGGGCGAGCCGGAGGAGGTCGCCAACGTGGTCACCTTCCTGTGCTCGCCGGCGGCCAGCTTTGTCACCGGCGCCGACTATGCGGTCGACGGCGGCTATTCGGTGATGGGTCCCGAGCAGAACCTGCCGGCCATCCCGCGCCTGGCCGAATGACCCGGCCACCCCCTGTTCATCAACCCGATGGCGCCGCCTGTGCGGGGCCGATCCTTCGAGCCAATGGAGAATAACAATGCGTCGTATCGCTATCGTCGGAGCCGGCCAGGCCGGACTGCAACTGGCCCTGGGCCTGCTGGCCAACGGGTATCAGGTGACCCTGGCCACCAACCGCACAGCCGAGCAAATCCGTGACGGCAAGGTCATGTCCAGCCAGTGCATGTTCAACAGCGCGCTGCAGACCGAGCGCGACCTGGGCATCGACTTCTGGCAGGAGCAATGCCCGGCCGTCGAGGGCATCGGCCTGAACGTGGTCAACCCCGAAGTGCCCGGCCAGTCGCTGTTCAGCTGGAGCGCCCGCCTGGAGCGCTGCGCCCAGTCGGTCGACCAGCGCCTGAAAATGCCGGTGTGGATGGAGGCGTTCGTGCAACGTGGCGGCGACCTGCTGATCGAAGATGTCGGCCTTGCCGAGCTGGAAGCCCTGTCGGCCAGCCATGACCTGGTGCTGCTCGCGGCCGGCAAGGGCGAGGTGGTCAACCTGTTCGCCAGGGACCCGGTGCGCACCGTGTTCAGCAGCCCGCAACGCTCCCTGGCCTTGACCTACGTCAAGGGCATGACACCGGTGTCGCCGTATTCACGGGTGGCGTTCAACCTGATTCCAGGCGTCGGTGAGTATTTTGTATTCCCTGCGCTGACCTTGAGCGGGCCGTGCGAAATCATGGTCTTCGAAGGCATTCCCGGCGGTCCGATGGACTGTTGGCAAGGCATCACCAGCCCCGAACAACACCTGGAAAAGAGCCTGGAGCTGGTACGCCGCTACCTGCCCTGGGAGGCCGAGCGCTGCACCGACCTGAGCCTGACCGATGACAAGGGCTTCTTGTCCGGGCGCTTCACACCCATGGTCCGCCGCCCGGTGCTGACCTTGCCGTCCGGTCGTAGTGTGTTCGGCATGGCCGATGCGCTGGTGGTCAACGACCCGATCACCGGACAAGGCGCCAATAACGCCGCCAAGTGCAGCCAGGTATACCTGGACGCGATTCTGGCCCAGGGCACCGAAGCCTTCAGCCGCGCCTGGATGGAGCAGACCTTCGAGCAGTACTGGGCCTATGCCGGTGACGTGGTCAAGTGGACCAACAGCATGCTGCAACCACCGGCCCCGCACCTGTTGCAACTGTTGGGCGCGGCCAGCCAGTCGCAGCCGCTGGCCCACGCCATCACCAATGCCTTTGACGACCCGCGCCGTTTCGCCCCCTGGTGGTTCGACGCCGGCCAGTGCCAGAGCTTTATCCAGAAGATGAGTCAACAGGCTGCCTGAAGGGCACCTCTGAAGAGCGCCTCCTACAAAAAACCGAGGAACCGACCATGAATGCCGCCACCGCCCTGAACCCTGCCGATCTTCTGGATGCGCACACCCTGGAGGTGCGCGACCTGCGCAACCTGCTGGGCCAGTTCGCCACCGGAGTGACCGTGATCACCACCCGCACCGCTGACGGACGCAACATCGGCATGACCGCCAATTCGTTTTCATCCGTGTCCCTTGACCCGCCACTGGTGCTCTGGAGCCTGGCGCGCTCGGCGCCGAGCCTGGGCGATTTTCTCGATGCCAGTCACTTTGCCATCAACGTACTGGGCGCCGACCAGCATGGTTTGTCTTCGCAATTCGCCAGGCCCGCCAGCGACAAGTTTGCCGGCGTGTCCTTCAGCGAGGGCAAGGCCGGCATGCCGGTGCTCGATGACGTGGTGGCGGTGCTGGTGTGCCGCAACGTCACCCAGTACGAAGGCGGCGACCACCTGATTTTCCTGGGCCAGATCGAACAATGCCGACACAGCGACGCAGAACCGCTGGTCTTTCACGCCGGACGCTATCGCGTAGCCGCCCAGCATCCGGCCTTGTGAACCTGCCGCCACGCCTGATAGGCCGTAACGGGGAACCAACATGAGAAAACTGCTTTCAATCTGCGCCTGCAGTGCGGGCCTTGCGAGTACGCAAATAGCCTGTGCCTACGACTTGCCAGCGCTCAACCTGGGGCTGACCAGCTTCATGGACGGCGGCTTGCCGGCCGGCGGCGGCTGGTACGTGCAGCAATACCTGCAGAACTATTCAGCCAACCACTTGCGCGACAAGGACGGCAATGACCTGGGTTTGCCCAGGCACGAACTGGACTATCAACTGGCCCTGACGCAACTGAGCTACCTGTCGGACCTGCGCGTCGGCAATGCCAGCCTGGGCCTGAACATGCTGGTGCCGATCATCGCCCACATCGATGTCGACGACGGCCTGGACAATGCCGCGCTCAAGGCCCGCAGCGGGGTGGGCGACCTGCTGATCGGGCCGTTCATCCAGTTCGACCCGATCATGGGGCCGGACGGTCCGCGCTTTGTGCATCGCATCGAACTGCAGGTCAACCTGCCCACCGGTGAGTACGACCGTGACCGCGACATCAACCCCGGCAACAATGCCTGGTCTTTCAACCCCTATTGGGCCGCCACCTACTGGTTCACCCCGAAATGGACCGCCTCGCTGCGCGCCCACTACCTGTACAACGGCAAGAACAACGCGCCGGTACGCGCCTTGGGCGACCTGGACGACATGCAGGCCGGCCAGGCGCTGCACGCCAACTTCACCACCGAATACGCCGTCACCGAGCACCTGCGCCTGGGGCTCAACGGCTACTGGCTCAAGCAGATCAGCGACACCCGCTTCGATGGCCATGAAGTGTCCGGGCGCCGGGAAAAGGTCTGGGCCATCGGGCCGGGCGCCATGTACAGCTTCTCGCCCGACGATCACCTGTTCTTCAACGCCTACTTCGAGCAGGACGCCGAAAACCGTCCTGAAGGGACGCGCGTGCAGGCTCGCTACGTGCACCATTTCTGACGCACCGTACCCGGCTCCTTGCCTGCCTCGCGGCAGGCTTTTTTGCTGATGTGCATGTATGCAACAGGGCGGGGAGGTTCTTATGTCGACTTCAGCAGGGGCGGCGGCGTTGATCTGCCGCACTGACCCCAGCGGGTGCATCGAGCATTGCAGTGAGGATTTTGCTGCCGCTCATGGTTACCCGGGCAGCGCGCTGGTCGGGCAGACCTTTGCCCGGCTGCGCCACGGCACGATGCCGGCTGCAGTATTCCAGAGCCTGTGGGCCAGCCTGCGCCAACCGGGGCCGTGGATGGGGTTGATCTGCAACCGTCACGCCAGTGGCGAACGGCTGTGGTTCAACCTGTACGTCAAGCCGGTCTTCGGTGACAGCGGCGTGCAAGGGTATGGTGCGGTCTACCTGCCGGCCAGTGCCGGGCAGATCCAGCGTGCCGAGCGTGTCTACGCACACTGGCATCTTTACGGCCGACCGCTGAGTCGGGGACGCTGGCTGGCCAGGTGGGCCGCCGCACTGGGGCCAACCCTGGCCGGCGCCGGCGTCCTGGCCTTGCTGTTGCCAGCATTGCCGTCGGCGCTGTGGCAAGGGGGCGTGCTGCTGGGCGCGGGCCTCGCGCTGGGGCTGTGGCAGCAAGCGCGTCTCACGCGGCGGGTCGATCAGGTTCTGGCGGCGCACCCCAAGGTGTTTGCCCAGGCCGGTTTGGCCGAGGCCTACAGCGGGCAAGATGGCAGTGGCGCCCTGTTGCACATGGCCTTGTTCAGCGCCGAAGCCCGCCTGCAGGCCGCCCTGTCGCGCATCGGCCTGAGCGGTCGCACGATTGACCGGCACATGACGGCCCTGGTGGCACTGATCGAGACCGAAGCGGGCCGGCTTGAGCAGCAGCGCAGCGAATCGGACCAATCGGTGGTGGCCTTGACCCAGATGGCCGCGACCATTCAAGAGGTGTCGCGCAACCTGCATGACAGCGTCGTGGCCACCCGCCAGGCCACGGACCTGTCTGCCCAGGGCCAGCAACTGAGCGGACAAAGCCTGGCCGTGATGCAGCGCCTGGCCGACGCCGTCACTGACATCAGCACCGCCGCCACGCAGATGGCTTCGGCCACCGAGGCCATTGGCACGATGACCGACACCATCAGTTCAATCGCCGCACAGACCAACCTGCTGGCGCTCAACGCCGCCATCGAGGCGGCCAGGGCCGGGGAGGCGGGACGCGGGTTCAGCGTGGTGGCCGATGAAGTGCGCCAACTGGCCAGCCGTACGCAGCAGGCCACGCAAGACATTCAGCCGCTGTTATCGGGGTTTCGCCAGCGCACGGAAAACACCGTGCGCCTGGCCCGCGAAGGTCAGGCCCTGGCCGGGCAGGGCAGCGAGGCGGTGCTGTCGGTCAATGCCAGCTTTGTCGGCGTCAATCAGGCGCTCGAACACATTTCGGCGATGAGCATCCAGATTGCCAGTGCGATGGAGCAACAAGGCCAGGTGGCCGAGGATCTCAACCGCCAGGTAGTACAGGTCGCCGAACGGTCACGGGTCAGCGCCGGCAAGGCGCAAGAAGGGCACAGCATCAGCCAGGCCATTGACCGCCAGCTCGAGGCCTTGCGCAACCTGGCGGAACGCTTTGACCGGTAACGGCCTGAAAAATAACTTACTGATTTTATTGAATATTGAATTCACCCCGGGTAGGAGCGCGCTTGCCCGCGACCGAGTGCGTAGCGCTCGCAAAATTTTCGCAACGCTGAAAATCTACAGCGAATGACCGCAAAATCTCGGAAACGCTGAAAATTTACGACTGCTACGCAGCCGTTCGCGGTGGTCCGGCATTCCGGCAGCGCGCGCTCCTACGGCATCAGCGCAAGCTCCACGAGACCCCGGCATACACACCCGCACCTTCGCCCGGCGTCGAACGTGCCACGTCCACGCCGTTGTCGTTGTAGCCCGGCGTGACCGTGGTGGCGTAGCGCTGGTTGGTCAGGTTGCGCAGGTCCAGCCAGGTCTGCCATTGCTCGTCGGGCGAGTGGTAGCCCAGGGTGGCGCCCAGCAAGGCATAGCGGTCGGCATGGAACGAGTTGGCGTAATCCACCGCCACCCTGGAGGCGTACTCGGTATTGACCCCGACGTACACGCCGCTGTGATGGGTGAAGCGCAGTTCGGCCTGGTAGTAGTGCTGCGGCAGGCCGGGCAGGCGGTTGTCGCCGAAACGGTCGTCGTCGCGGTAGTGGAAGTCGCTCCAGGTGTACGCCTGGCGCAGGTTCAGGCGGCCGGCCGGGCCTTGCCATAACGGGCTGTCCAGGCTCAGCTCGATGCCCTGATGCACGGTCGGGCTGGCGTTGCTTTCGGCAATGATCGAGGACGTCGTGGCCGTGGCGGCCTGGATTTCGACGCTCAACAGCTCATGCCTCAACTGTGAGTAATACCACCCCATAGACCAGTCGCCCACCCAGGCTTGACCCGCCGCGCCCAGTTCGACAGTGGTCGCGGTCTGGTTATCCAGCTCGACACCGCCGCTTTGCAGGCCGGTGGCGGCGCCGCTACCGGCGGGAAAAACCTTGTTCGAGCCCCAGATCATTGACCAGGCATGCGGGGGCTCCACCGAACGGCTGAGGTTGCCGTACACCTGGGTCTGCGGGGTTAACTGGTAGCGCAAGCCCAGGCGGGCGGCATAGTCCCAAGTGCTCATGCTCAACGGGTCACGGGCATCGGGGTAGGTGACTTCGGTTTCGCGCCGGGTGTAGATCGCCGCCACCCCCGTGGTCAGCCACAGGTCCGGGGCCAGCTCCAGCTCATTGGAGGCATGCAGCACGCTGTCCGAGCCCAGGTAGCTGTAGTCGCGGGTGCGGGTGCCCGGCGCAAAGCCTGCGGTATTGCCGGCCGGGCTGCGCACGAACTCCGAGGTGCCGTTGTTCGGCAGGCCCTTGGTGTGGCGCAGGCCCACGGTGGTCTGGCTGGCGAGGCCGAACAGCTGGTCCTGGCGAATGTAGTTCAACGTACCACTGATGTCGGTGTAGGCGACTTTCAGGCGGTTGGTGCCTTCACGCAGGTCCATGGGGTAGTCGTGATAGACCAGGCCCGTTTCCAGGCGCGAATTGTCATCCAGGTACAGCGTGGTCTTGTTCGCCAGCCAGGTGCTGCCCGGCTGCACACGCTTGTTGTCGCGGGCCACGTTGACCGGGCTGGCCGCGCGCGGGTCGTGGCGGATCTGCTCGCGGGTCAGGCGGCCCGGGGTTTCGTAGTCGTTTTCCCGGTAGCGGAAATAAAAGCGGGTTTCCAGGTCGGGGCTGAAGCGATAGCCAACATTGGCGGCCATGCCCTGGCTGTTGCCGGCGGTCTGGTCCTGAAAGCCGTCAGTGCGCGAGTCGTTGAGGCTGACGTAATAGTCAAGGTCGCCCAGCACCTGGCCGGAGCTGATCTGGCGCTTGCTGTAGCCATGGCTGCCCAGTTCATAGCGCACTTGCAGGCGCGGGGCGTCGTAGCCGGTGTGGGTCACGTAATTGACCGCGCCGCCCAACGCCAGCGCGCCGCGCTCGAAGCCGTTGGCGCCGCGATACACCTCGACCCGGCTCAGCCACAGCGGCTCCTTGAGTTCATAAGGCGTGCCGCCCGGGCCGGTCAACGGCAGGCCGTCGAACATCTCGAACAAGCCCGAAGCATGGCCGCCTGGCGCCCGGTTCAGGCCCGAGCCGCGAATCGACAGCTTGCTGCCTTCGTTATGGGCGGTGCGCGCATAAATGCCCGGCTGATACCTGAACACATCCTCGCTGCTGCTGACCCGGCCTTGTTCGACCCGGTTCAGGTCCACCACGTTGGTGGCGCCGGGCACACGCTGCAGGCGCTCCCGGGCGTCCTGCACCGGATTGCTTTCGCTGGCATTGACCTCGATGCCCGTCAATGTGACGGTCTGGCTGGCCGCCAATGCCTGTGGCGCGCACGCCAGGGCAGCGCTCAGGGCACTGATGGCAAACAGAGGGGTAGTTTGGGGGGGCATGGGCCTTGATCCTTGAAAGCGGGTAGCGGAGCGAGAGGGTTACAGTTGTGCGCTGATTCGATGCTGCGCCGGTCCGCGACGTCACGTCGCGGCACATTAACCGCGCCGAATCGAACTCTTTGCCCCTGACACCAGTCGTAGGCGATGAGTAGTTGCGGATTAATATCACGGGAGTGGCTGGGCGTGGCGCACGATAAAACACGGGTCGACAATGCGGCAACCGGTGATCTTTCCCATCAGGGCAAGAACATCTTCTTTGCGGCGGTGGAAACCACCCGGATGCCGATGATCGTTACCGACCCCAACCGGCCGGACAACCCGATCATTTTCGCCAACCAGGCGTTCCTGAAAATGACCGGCTACAGCGATGCCGAGGTGCTGGGGCATAACTGCCGGTTCCTGCAAGGGCCGGAAACCGATCGCCAGGTGATTGCCGACATTCGCCAAGCCGTTGCCGACCGTACCGATATCTCCACCGAAGTGCTCAATTACCGCAAGGATGGCTCGACCTTCTGGAACGCGCTGTTCATCTCGCCGATTTTCAACGACAGCGGCGAGCTGATCTATTTCTTCGCCTCGCAACTGGACATCAGCCGGCGGCGCGACGCCGAGGACGCGCTGCGCCAGTCGCAGAAAATGGAAGCGCTGGGCCAGTTGACCGGTGGTATCGCCCACGACTTCAACAACCTGCTGCAGGTGATGGGCGGCTATATCGACCTGATTGGCAGCGCTGCCGACAAGCCACAGGTCGATGGACCACGGGTGCAACGCAGCGTTTATCACGCCAAGGCGGCGGTCGAGCGTGCCAGCACCTTGACCAAGCAATTGCTGGCCTTTGCCCGCAAACAGAAACTGCATGGCCGGGTGCTCAACCTCAACGGTCTGGTCAACGCCAGCGAACCGATGATCGAGCGTACCTTCGGTGCCGGTGTGCGGGTCGAGACCGACCTGGAGCCGGCGCTGCGCAACTGCCGCATCGATCCGACCCAGGCCGAAGTGGCACTGCTCAATATTTTCAACAATGCCCGTGATGCCTTGTTCGGTCGGCCCGATCCGAAGATTTTTATCGAAACCCGCAATGTGGTCATTCACGACCTGGCCAGCCTGTCCACCGACGGGCTCAGGCCAGGCCATTATGTGAGCATCGCCATCACCGACAACGGTGTCGGCATGCCGGCCAGCATCCGCGACCGGGTCATGGACCCATTCTTTACCACCAAGGACGAAGGCAAGGGCTCGGGCCTTGGCCTGTCGATGGTCTATGGCTTTGCCAAACAGTCCGGTGGTTCCGCCCGTATCTACACCGAGGAAAACGTCGGCACCACTCTGCGCCTGTATTTCCCGGTGGACGAAGCCAGTGTGGCCAATCACGAGGTGAAACACCTTGGCGAACAACGCCAGGGCAGCGAGCGGATTTTGATCGTCGAAGACCGCCCGGACGTGGCCGAACTGGCCAAGATGGTGCTGGACGATTGTGGCTACAGCACCGAGATCGTGTTCAATGCCCGCGAGGCACTGGGCAAGTTCGAGTCAGGCGCCCAGTACGACCTGCTGTTCACCGACCTGATCATGCCCGGTGGCATGAACGGCGTGATGCTGGCCCGCGAGGTCAAGCGCCGTCACCCGCAGGTCAAGGTGCTGCTGACCACCGGATATGCGGAAAACGCCATCGAGCGCACCGACATGGGCGGCTCGGAGTTCGACGTGGTGTCCAAGCCGTGCATGCCGCAAGACCTGGCGCGCAAGGTCCGGCAGGTGCTGGATGGGCCGAACGGGATTGCTTGAATGCATGACTGCTGTCCAAAGCTGCTCAAGCCTGATCGAGAAGGATAAGCATGAAGCGTTTTTTTGCGTCGACCATAAAATGCTACGAAGAAGACAATGTCCTGGTGGTGGCGCTGGGTGATGATGCGCAAGCGCCTGCCAACTTCATGATCATTACGCGCCTGGACGATGACGATCACGCCAGTGTGGAGGAGGGGATCGGTTTTCATACCGACCAGGCGGAATATGAACGGTCCGATGCCATCGAGAAAGTGGTCTTGTGCCCAGCCAGTCTGGAAGTGGTGGTCAAGCCCGAGTTTGTCGAGTTCTTTGGTGGCTCGCGTTTTCTGGCTGAGCTGCCGCGAGGTAGCGATGCTGTTCCAGAGCAGGTCGCTGTGCTGAAAAGTGCCTTGCAGACGGTGTTCAGTGGGACTCAAGTCGAACGGTTGAACACCACGGACTAATGGACAAATACGGCTATGCTGAAATGAAGGTGCAGCGGCGTACTGATCGCTGCGCTCCAGATAATGCCGGCATAGCTCAGTCGGTAGAGCAGCGCATTCGTAATGCGCAGGTCAGGGGTTCGACTCCTCTTGCCGGCATCAGCCTGAACACTGTCGACCCCGACTCAGGCTGCCGGTCTCTGCATCGGCACCGTCACCGTAAAGACAGTGCCTTGTACGCTATCTGAAATGACGTCAAGAACACCCGTATGAGCGGTGACAATTTCCGAAGCAATATAAAGCCCCAGGCCCAGTCCCTCTGTCGGCGGGTGGTCGGCAACCGAGCGCTGCGAAAAACGCCCCATGGGATTGAAGATGAACGGTAATGCCGCCTCCGGGATAGGCTCACCGGTATTGTGGACGGTAAAGATTGCGTGACCGTCTGCCTGTGCCAGGGTGACTGCTATGGGCGTTCGGTTATCGCCATGCTGTATCGCATTGCTGATGATGTTGGAAAAGACCTGCTCCATGCGAGGACCATCAAACTGGCCGGTCACCGCTGCGTGAGCCATGAAGTTCAGGTGGACACCCGGATGAAACGCACGGATTTCATCGACGATACGCTCGCACAAAGGCAACAGGTCCAGTGCTGTGGTTTTAATGGGAATACCCGGCCCCATCTGGCAGCGTGTCAGATCGAGCAGATCGCCCACTATCTGGTTGGCGCGTTTCACGCTGGTGTAGATCTGATTGGAGAGCTTGACCCCGCGGGGGCTGGTGTCGGCCGAACGTCGCATGCTGTCGGCGCCCAGCATGATGGCGCCAAGTGGTGTACGCAGATCATGACCCAGGATGCCCAGAAATACAGTGCGCGAGACGTCTACCGCCCTTGAGTAGCTGGCAATGGATTCGGCAAGTGCCTGGTCGATGGCTTCATGAAAACGATTCATGTCGTCGGCATCAAAGTCTGCCCCTGACTTGATTTCCTTCATCCACTGATTGAGGACGCTGGTTCTCAAGGCGCGGTACTCAGAAACCATCTGGTCGATGGTAAAACCTGCCATCAAGCGTGTGACAGCATGGGTTTCGGCAGGTGTTTCTTCTGTGGCAACCGGCCCCTGGCCGTGGGAGCGGGCAATGCGCTCTGAGCGGGTCTGCTTGGTACGCAGGTCCGCCACGATGGCTTCAAGCATCTGCGCGGCATGATCGCGCAAGGACTCCCTGTCCAATGCCACCCCGGAAATCTCGATGGTTCTCGCAAAGTCTTCCCAGGCCTGGAGGATGGGCTCAGCGTTCTTGACGATAAAATCGGGCAGGCGCACGCTGGTGATCCTAATAAGAGAGTATGAGCCGCCGCCGGGCACCCTCGCGACAGGGCAAGAGCGCCGACGGTAAGTCTGGGTGTTCCATAGTGCTTTGGCAGGTACAGGGCCGGCTTGACTTGAAGTCTTTCAAGGCGATGCCACAAGCCTGTCATTGCCGCACAGATGGCCAGAAAATGAAATGCCCAGCTCTCTTATTCATTGATTTTTTGCCTGAACACACTCGCTGTGATCCGAAATGACGCCGTGTCCGACGGCGTAAACAGCCGCACGCCGTGGGTGAAGTTGACGGCCTCTAAGCATGCCCGCTGCAATACCGCAGGACACAGGTCAGTCATGCCTCAACTGTAATCGCCCGCCGAGTCCGCCAGCGGCTCTGGTTTGCGGCTGCGGGTCAGTTGGTAGGCAATGGCCAGCCAGATGAACCAGGCCGGCATGGCCATCAAGGCGATCCGGGTGTCAGGGCGCAACGCCAGCAGGCACAGCACAAAGCCCAGGAAAGCCAGGGACAGCCAGGCCATGGGCACGCCGCCCGGCATCTTGAAGGCCGAGCGTGCATGCAGCTCGGGACGCTTTCTGCGGTAGGCAATGTAGGACGCCAGGATGGTCGACCAGGTGAAGATCACCAGGATCGCCGACACGGTGGACACGATGGTGAACGCCGTCATGACTTGCGGCACGATAAACAGCACCAGCACACCGATGAGCATCAGCAGGCAGGTGAACGCCAGGCTGATCAGCGGCACGCTGTTGCCCGACAGGCGCTGGAAGACCGTTGGCGCATTGCCCTGATTGGCCAGCCCGAACAGCATGCGGCTGGATGAAAATACACCGCTGTTGGCCGATGAGGCCGCCGAGGTCAGGACCACGAAGTTGACGATGCCGGCCGCCGCCGGAAACCCCGCCACCAGAAACAGCTCGACGAAAGGGCTTTTGATGGGTGAAACCTGTTGCCAGGACGTCACGGCAATGATGCAGGTCAGCGCGAGCACATAGAACAGGATGATGCGCAGCGGGATGGCATTGATGGCCTTGGGCAGGGTTTTCTCCGGCGAGCGGGTTTCTGCGGCGGCCGTACCGATCAGTTCGGTGCCGGCGAACGAGAAGATTGCCATTTGAAAGCCGGCGAAGAAGCCAAGCAGGCCATTGGGGAAGGCGGCCTGCCTGTCCACCAGGTGACTCAAGGATGCCGTCACACCACTGGGGGATACGAACGACGTTGCAATCAGCGTCAGACTGACGCCTATCAGGGTCACGACAGCAATGATCTTGATGATCGCGAACCAGAATTCCACTTCACCGAAAAGCCGGACGGTCAGCACGTTCAAGGCGAACAAGGTCGCCAGCATGCCGACGGCGGGCATCCACGCCGGGACATCGGCAAACCAGTACTGGAAGAACCCGCCGACCACGACGGCATCACCGATGACCGCCACGCTCCAGCTCAGCCAATAGGACCAGCCGAGAAAAAAAGCCGCCCTGGGGCCCAGGTAGGCGCCGGCAAAGTCGGCGAAGGTCTTGAAGTTCAGGTTGGACAGCAGCATTTCGCCCATGGCCCGCATGACGAAAAATACGAACAGGCCGATGATCATGTAGATCAGGATGATCGAGGTGCCTGACAGGTTGATGATCTTGCCGGAGCCCATGAACAGGCCTGTTCCTATCGCTCCTCCCATGGCCATCAATTGGATGTGGCGATTGCTGAGCGTGCGCTGCAGTGCAGGCTGGTCGGCCAGCCTTGGTGGCGTCGATTTCATTACAAAACCTCTTGATTTTATGTTTTTGAGTTTTGGCAGAAAGTAGAAATCGGGTGCGTCGGTTCACGCGTCAGGACGCAACGCGCGAATCATCCCGCGAGTGTTCTTGTCAGAGATAACGGCTATTGACGGTGATGCAGGGCTACGTGCAGGCTCAGCCCCGGCGGCTCAGGTGGCCGAGCGCAAATGCCCGGCCCTGAGCGGTTGCGGGTCGAGCAACTGGTAGAGGTTCTTGATGTTGGCCGGCGTCGGCACCAGGTGGATGCGCTCGCCGATCGAGTGCTGTCGTGCCAGGTCCTGCAGGTAGCGCAAGGATGAAAAATCTTCCAGGGCAAAGCCCACCGAATCGAAGACCGTGACCTGATCGGTGCGCTCACGGCCTGGTACTTCACCCTGGGCAATCCTGAAGAACTCGGTGACGGGAAAGTCGGCTTCCAGTTGTTGAATGTCGCCTTCAATCCGGGTTTGTGGTTCGAATTCCACGATCACCCGGGCATTGCGCAGAATGTCGGCGTGCAGTTCGGTTTTGCCCGGGCAGTCGCCGCCTACGGCATTGATATGCATGCCGGGCTCGACCATGTCGGGGGTGAGAATCGTTGCATAGGCTTTGTCGGCGGTCACGGTGGTGACGATGTGCGCGCCCTTGACCGCCTCCTGTATCGAGTCGGCAATGATCACCCGCAGCCCAGGGAAGGCCGCCAGGTTCTGCTTGAGCTTGAGCGAGGCGGCCCGATCGATATCGAACACGCGGATTTCGTCGATGCCCAGCATTTCATGGAAGGCCAGGGCCTGGAATTCGCTCTGGGCACCATTGCCGATGATTGCCATCGAGCTTGCCCCGGGCCGGGCGAGCGATTGCGCGACCAGCGCGGAAGTGGCGGCCGTGCGCACGGCGGTCGTCAGGGTCAGTTCACTGAGCAGGGTGGGATAGCCACTGTGGACGTCGGCCAGCACCCCGAAGGCCATGACCGTCAGCAGGTCGTTCTGACCGTTGTCCGGATGGCCGTTGACGTACTTGAACGCATATTGCTGCCCATCATCGGTCGGCATCAGTTCGATCACCCCGTTGGGCGAGTGATTGGCGGTGCGCGGCGACTTGTCGAATTCGGCCCAGCGCAAGTAGTCGGCTTCGATATAGCGGGCCATTTCGCGAATGGCCTGGCGAATGCCGACCGTGGTGAACAGGCGCGCGGCCTGATCGACGTCGATGAAAAGCGTCATGGTGTGCTTCCTGGATTGACTGGTTGAAAGGTGCAGCTTGGGAATGTCAGGCGCGCTTGCTTTCGTAGCCATGCAGCACGTTGACGGCATTGATGCCGATTTCGTCGACCATGTAGCCGCCTTCCATGACGAACAGCGTGGGGCAACCGATGCTCGCGATCAGCTCGCCGATGCCAATGAAATCGTCACTTTCGAGCAGAAAGTGGCTGATCGGGTCGTCCTTGAACGTATCGACCCCGAGGGAGATCACCAGCACCTGCGGGGCGAACTGCTGGAGTTGCTTGCAGGCATGCAGCAAGGCATCGCGATAGCGTTGCCAGGTGGTGTTTTTCGGCAATGGGTAGTTGTGGTTGAAGCCCTCGCCGTGGCCGACACCGACTTCGTGGCTGAAGCCCGAGTAGTACGGATAAGACACTGCCGGCTCGCCGTGCAGCGAGACGAACATGACGTCACGGCGGTCATAGAAAATGTTCTGGGTGCCGTTGCCGTGATGAAAGTCGACGTCCAGCACCGCGACGCGTTGGGCGCCTTGCGTGATCGCTTGTTGGGCGGCGATGGCGGCGTTGTTGAGATAGCAGTAGCCACCCATGTATTCGCGTGCCGCGTGATGGCCGGGCGGCCGGCAGAGGGCAAAGGCACTGTCGTGGCCTTCATCGAGCAGCGCCAGGCCGGTCAGGGCGATGTCGGCGCTGGTCCTGGCCGCTTGCCAGGTGCTGGCGGTAATCGGTGAGCCGGCATCCATGGCATAGAAACCCAACTGGCCGTCGATGAACGCGGGCACTTGCTGGTTGGCCAGGTCGCGCACCGGCCATACCAGCGGCAAGGCATCGTGGGTGCGTCCGGTGGCGGACCACTGCGCCCAGGCGGTTTCCAGAAAACTGACGTAGCGCTCGCTGTGGGCGTTGACATAGCACGCCCGGTCAAAGGCTCGCGGCTCAATGATCTGGCCGAGGCCGACCTGCTTGACGCGGTGATGAACAGTGTCTGCCCGGCTGGGCTGTTCGAACGAAGGCTTGAGCACACCGTCTTTCAATTCGGTGCCGTGATGCAGGCGGTGGGAATCACTAAAAACTGTAAACATTCTGCGCATCCGTTAATGTGAGCCGGTGAAACTATTCTGTTCCGACCCCGGGGCGCTTTCTTTGCTTTGTATTCGTACCTTTTAAAAAAATTCGGGTTTTTTTACTCAGGAATGACTCGATGAAGAAAAAATTATCCAAGCGCATCAGTCTTGATGAAACCGACCTGGCGATCCTTGAGTTGCTGCAGGACGATGCGAGTATTTCCAACGCCGAACTCAGTGAGCGGCTGTCGTTAAGCCTGACGCCGTGCTGGCGACGGCGCAAGCGCATGGAGGAGGCCGGCGTGATCAAGGGCTACCAGGCCAACCTCGACAGGCGCATGCTGGGGCTGGATATCATGGCCTTCGTGCACATCCGCTTTTCTACCCACGCCGACCATGCGCCAGATGACTTCGAGGCCGTGATTGCGCAGTTACCCGAGGTCCTGGCCTGTCACAAGATCACCGGCGATGCCGACTATGTGCTGCAAGTGTTGGCAGAAGACCTCGACAGCTACAGTGACTTCATCGAGCAGGTGCTCAGGCGCCAGGTGGGCATCGCCTCCATCCAGTCCAGCCTGGCCCTGCGCGAGGTCAAGACCGGCAACCGTATCGCGATACCGAACCGGGCACGTCCTGAGTCACCCCTGACACTCAACCAAACACCACCGCTCCATCGTCTTTCGCCAGGCTGAACGCTTGTTGCCACTGCTGGTACAGCGCCCAGAACACGCCGCCGATCTGCTCGGCCTTGTCGGCATGGGCGGCATAGTCTGCGGCCAGCCTGGCGCTGGCGCTCGGCCCCAGGGTCCCGTCGCTGTCGGTGAAATTGATCTGCTCGAAGAAAGGCCCTTCGCTGGAAAACCAGGCGCCGGCGTCATACCCCTCGGTCTCACCGTCAGGGCCTTCATAGCGGGTCAGGGGATAACCTGCCATCTGCGCCAACTGGTTGCGCCAGGCGCAGTAGCCGGTGTAGCTGCCGGCGCGAAACTCAAGGGTTTCGCCACTCACCTCATAGGCAACGTCAGGCTTGAGGCCTTCAAGCCGGCCCGGAAAGTCATTGCTCTCGCGAAATTGGCGGTAGTGCTCCCAGTCTTCGAGTTCACCGTCCTGATCACGCCTGGCGTCAGGCGCTTCCACCAGTTTGCTGTAGGCACAAATATCCAGGCCCATGACTGCTGTGCTCCATTGGTTGTGAACTGCAAGGGACAGCATGAACGGGGAAATATTCGCCAGGACGGTCTGCGGCAGACCGCAGATGGTGGCCTGGGGCTATGTCATGCGTATACTTCGCGGTTCAAGCCGCGCCTGCGAACTTGCGGCGGCTTTTTCAGTCACAGGCATGTTGATCACCCTCGGCATGGCACCGGCCGTTCGCATTCGTACACAGAAGGGAAAAGGCATGAAAGCACTCATGGCGGGTATGACGCTGGCGCTGTTGAGCACGACCGCTGGCGCCGACGATTACAGCGGTGTCCCGCAGCGGCTGTTCGAACAGATCCAGGCCAGGCAGTTCGACAAGGCTATCGATACGATGGGCGTCAAGAAGGACATGGACCCTGAAGACAGGCAACAGATGGTCCAGTACATGAGCAAGGCTTTCGGTGGGGAGTACAAGTTTCATGAACTCATCGAGGAGCGCACCGTCGGCACCCGGTATGTGACCCTGGTGTATCTGGTGGGCATGCGGGAAGGGCCGGCCGGGCTGCGCATGCAGTTGTACAAGCCTGATGAGACCTGGTTGGCGCAGACTTTCGCGATCAATTCCGACTACGACGAGCTGGTCAAGGAAAAGAAAAAAGACTGATAAAGCCTGTTCAGGGGCTACCCTCATTGATCGGCATACGGTAGCCCTTCAGCGCCTGATCGCGCCACGTTCAGGCGCGACCTTCGCCAAGGGTATGACCCGATGAACATCGCCCACACCGACCTCAACCTGCTCAAGGTCTTCGAGGCCTTGCACCACGAAGGCAGCGCCAGCCGCGCTGCGTTGCGGCTGGGCGTCACCCAGTCGGCCGTCAGTGCAGCGCTGGCGCGCTTGCGGGTGGTGTATGGCGATCCGCTGTTCGTGCGCACCGGCCGGGGCCTGACGCCGACCTTGCTGGCCAACCAGCTCAAGCCCGTCGTGTCCGAAGCCCTGGACAAGTGTCGGCAGAGCCTGAGCATGGCCTTGCCGGTGCCTGAAAGCTTTGCCGGACGGTCGGTGACCCTTGGGCTGTCGGACGATTTCGAAATCGCCATCGGCCGCACGCTCATGGCCGTGCTGGCCCGACGCGCCCCGCAGCTGCGGGTGATCTTTCGCCAGACCCACAGCCAGATCGTCAGTGATGCCTTGCTCGAGCGCAGCATCGACCTGGCCATTACCAGTGGCAGTATTGCCAGCCGGGTGCTCAGCCGACAACTGCTGGGCGAAGGAGGCTACAGTTGCCTGGTCGATCCGGAACACACCCGGCTGGACCCGGCGACCTTCAGTGTCGAGCAGTTTGTCGAGCACGAGCAGATCCTGATTTCCTCGGGCGGTTTTATCGGCGTGGTCGATGAAGGGCTGGCGTTGTCGGGCCTGAAACGCCGGGTAGTGGCCTCGACCACCCATTTTGCCGCGTTGCCTTACCTGCTGAAGGGCACCGCTGCGATTGCCACCGTACCGGACCATGCGGCCCAGGCCATTGCCCGCTTGTGCGGTTTGCAAGTGTTGCCATGCCCGATTGCGCTGCGCCGCTATCCGATCGAGCTGGGCTGGCGCACGCAGGAGTTGGTCGAAGCCTCGGTCATCGAAGCGAAGGCTGCTGTGATCGAATGCTTCAGCCTGATATGAATGTGCTTCATATCATGTAGCAGCCAGTCACTATTCATCAATGATGACCGAGCGTTCTAGAATCGGCTGATATTTATTCGGCACGGACTTCACTATGGCGCGTTCAACCGTTGCAGCCCTTCAGATCGGCTCTCTGCCCGGTGGCAAGGCCCAGACCCTGGCACTGATCCTGTCTTATGAAGAGGCCATCCTGGCCTCGGGCGCCACGCTGGTGGTGCTGCCCGAAGCGATTCTGGGCGGCTACCCCAAGGGTGAGGATTTCGGCACGCGCCTGGGCTATCGCTTGCCGGAGGGGCGTGAGGCCTATGCACGTTATTTCGATAATGCGATTGACCTGGACGGCGACGAAGTCCATGCGCTGGCAGGACTCGCGCAGCGCACAGGGGCGCATCTGGTGGTCGGGGTCATCGAGCGTGCGGGCAGCTCGCTGTTTTGCACCGCATTGTTTTTCGACCCGGCCCAGGGCCTGGTCGGCAAGCACCGCAAGCTGATGCCCACCGGCACCGAGCGGCTGATCTGGGGGCAGGGCGATGGCTCGACCCTGCCGGTGTTCGATGTGCCGGCCGGCCGCATCGGCGCGGCGATCTGCTGGGAAAACCACATGCCGTTGCTGCGCACCGCGATGTACGCCAAGGGCGTCGAGATCTGGTGTGCACCGACCGTGGATGAGCGCGATGTGTGGCACAGTTCGATGCGCCATATCGCCCATGAGGGCCGCTGCTTTGTGATCAGCGCCTGCCAGGTCCAGCCGTCGCCTGCCGATCTGGGCACCCAGGTGCCGGGCTGGGACAACGATCGGCCTTTGATCAATGGCGGCAGCCTGATCGTTGGCCCGCTGGGCGATGTACTGGCGGGGCCGTTGAAGGGCGCGGCCGGCTTGCTGACCGCCGAGATCGATACCGGTGAACTGGTCAGGGCGCGGTATGACTTTGACGTGGTCGGGCATTACTCGCGACCGGATGTCTTTGAACTGACCGTGGACGAGCGGGCAAGGTCGGGGGTGGTTTTCATCAATCGATAAGACCGGCCATCGGTTTTATCGGGCCGGCCTGCCACTTGTTGCGCGATGGCCTCTGCACAAGGCACTTTTTCGATACGCAAACGGATGAAAGAGATTATTTTGGCGGGCCTGACCGCCGGGAGTATCCTGCTCCCGGTCTGGCCATGTGCTATTAATATGATCTCAGAGAGTCCGTCAGTGGTTACAAACATGCGTAGGTGGGGGCCGTGCTGAAACACCTTTCCCGAGAGGCGCTGGAGGCCGAGGTCATGCGCCTGCACAGTCTGCTTGAGACCGCCGGCCTCGACGCCGTACCGCAGGTGCAGACATCCCATGCCCTGACCCTGGCCACGCCACACTGCACGCCAGTGACGGGGCTTGCGATCGAAGAAACCCAGGAGCGCTATCGGCTGGCGGCCAAGGCCACCAACGACGCGATCTGGGATTGGGACCTGCAGGCCAATCATGTGCAGTGGAACGACGCCCTGCGAGACGCCTATGGCCATCGCCTGACCGCGCAGGACATGACCGGCGACTGGTGGATTGCGCAGATTCATCCCGATGACAGGGCGCGTATCCACGACTCGATCCATGCCTTGATCGACGGCCAGGGCGATGCCTGGTCCGACGAGTATCGTTTTCATCGCGCCGACGGCTCCTGGGCCGAGGTGCTTGACCGTGGCCATGTGATCCGTAACGTGCAAGGTCAGGCCGTGCGCATGATCGGCGCGATGCTTGACCTGACCCGGGTGCGGCGTGCGGAAAAGGCCCTGCTAAAAAGCGAGGCGCTGTACCGCACCATTCTGGAGACCATCGAGGCGGCGTTTGCGATTGTCCAGGTCAAGTTCGACGCCGATGATCAGCCGATCGACTACCGCTTTGTCGAGGTCAATGCCGCGTTCGAGCAACAGGCCGGGGTCAACCTGCGCGGCAAGTGGGTCACCGAATTTGCACCGGACCTGGAGCCATTCTGGTTCAAGGCCTACGGGCATGTGGCCAAGACCGGCGAGCCGGCCAACTTCGAGAACTATGCCGAGGCCTTCGAGCGTTGGTTTGACGTGCGGGCCGTGCGGGTCGGCGATCCGGCCGAACGCACGATCGGTATCTTTTTCAGCGATGTGACCGAACGCCGCAATGCCCAGGAGCGCTTGCGCGCCAGCGAGTTGCTGGCGCGTGAAAACGTGCAGCGGGTGCAACTGGCGCTGGCGGCAGGAGCAATCATCGGTACCTGGCACTGGGATCTGCTGACGGACCGCTTTACGGTCGATGAAGGTTTTGCCGACGCCTTTGGTCTTGACCCGGCACTGGGGCGCACGGGGCTGAGCCTGGTGCAGGTGATCACCACCGTGCACCCCGATGACCAGGACGGCTTGATTACCGCCATCCATGAGGTGATCCGGCGCGGTGGCGCCTATGCCCACCAGTACCGGGTACGGCGTGCCGATGGCAATTATTACTGGATCGAGGCCAACGGGCGGGTCGACCTGGCCGAGGACCGCACGGGCCTGAGCTTTCCCGGGGTGCTGATCGATGTGCAGGAGCGTCGTACCGTCGAGGCCGAGCGTGACCGTGCCACCGCCGCGCTGCGGGCCATGAATGACACGCTGGAGCACCGTGTGGCCGAGCGCACGGCCGAATTGATGCAGGCCGAAGAAAAACTGCGGCAGTCGCAGAAAATGGAGGCGGTCGGACAACTGACCGGGGGACTGGCGCACGACTTCAATAACCTGCTGGCCGGCATTTCGGGGTCCCTGGAACTGATCGACATGCGCATCACCCAGGGCCGCCTGACCGACATCGGCAAATACATCGGCGCCGCCCAGGGGGCCGCCCGTCGCGCCGCGTCCCTGACCCACCGGCTGCTGGCCTTTTCCCGGCGCCAGACCCTCGACCCCAGGCCCACCCATGTCAATGCGCTGGTCGCCGGCATGGTCGAGATGATTCAACGCACGGTCGGCCCTGGCATCCACGTCGAAGCCCTGGAGGCGCCCACGCTGTGGCCGACCCTGGTCGATGCCAGCCAGCTCGAAAACGCACTGCTGAACCTGTGCCTCAACGCCCGCGACGCGATGCCGGACGGTGGCAGCATTACCATCAGGACCGCCAACCACTGCATGGACGCTGCTGCCGCCCATGCCTACGATCTGCCTGAAGGCCAGTACCTGTGTCTGTGCGTGACCGATACCGGCACCGGGATGACCCCGGACATCATGGCCAAGGCCTTCGATCCGTTTTTCACCACCAAGCCGATCGGCCAGGGCACCGGGCTTGGACTGTCGATGATCTATGGCTTTGCCAAGCAGTCTGGCGGGCAGGTGCGCATTGCCTCGACCGTCGGCCAGGGGACTACGGTGTGCCTCTATTTGCCGCGCTATTTCGGTACGGCGACAGACAGCGAAGGCGACATTGAGCCGATACCGGCGGCACTTGCCGGGGTCGGCGAAACCATCCTGGTGGTCGATGACGAACCCACGGTGCGCATGCTGCTGGCCGATGTGCTGGGCGATCTGGGCTACACCGTGATCGAGGCCGGCGACAGCATGGCCGGGCTCAAGGTGCTGCGCTCGGATGCGCGCATCGACCTGCTGGTCACCGATGTGGGCCTGCCCGGCGGTATGAACGGGCGTCAGATGGCCGACGCCGGCCAGGAGATTCGTGCCGGCCTCAAGACCCTGTTCATCACCGGCTACGCCGAAAGTGCAGCGCTTGGCGATGCGCAACTGGGTCCAGGCAGGCTGGTACTGACCAAGCCTTTTACCGCCGAGGCGCTGGCGGGGCGGGTGAGGGCGTTGATGGGGGCGTAATGGCCCCGATAGGTGGGCAGGAGCGGCTGGGCGGCGAAGGTGTTTGCCTTTTCGCGGCTAAAGCCGCTCCTGCGAAGATAGCGTCCAGGCTTACTTGCAGTTCCCGGCCTTCCTGTACCCGGCGGCTACTGCCTGGGACTCGGATTCGAACGCGACCTGGTTCTTGGCCGACACCTTGTCGTAGCTCGGGCAGCCGCTGGGCAGGTGGTAGATCTGGCTGGTGCGGTTGCCGATGATCGAGCCGGCCGAGGCGGTGGTCGCCGCTGCCGGCGCGGTGGCTGCTTGCGCCCGTGCCGGGATCGGGCTGACCAGGCCATCGCCGACCGGCTTGTAATCCAGGGTCCAGGTGCGCGCACCGGTCACGAATGGGTTGGTGTGGCCCATGATCGCGGTGATGCGGTTATTACGTTCCTTTTCCCAGGCACTGACCGGGTGCTGTTTGTTCCACGCCATCAAGACCTGTTGCTGTTGACGCGACATACTCAGCTTGTAGCGATCAAACATATAGAACGTGGTCCGTGCCACCAGGCCTTTGACTTCATCACGCGGTTCGGCCACGCGCTGTTCAAAGTCCACCTTGGTGGTGCATTGACCATATTGCGGCGCCACACCAGAGACCATGCCGTAGTTGTAGTTGCTGCGGTCGCCATTCACTTCACCCACCGCCGGGTAAAGATTGAACAGGTTGGCTTCCATGCTGCGGAACACCGGGTCGTCATCAATACAATGCTCGCGTCCGCCGTTGGCCCAGCACTGGCGCTGATGCCCGAACGTCCAGGCCGGCACGATGTGTTCCCACTCGGTGCGCTCGGCGCGGTTTTCCTGTTTGCGGGTTTTATAACCACAGGATTTGGCATCGACCTGGCCGCCCGATTTACCGACCCAGTTCCACTGGCAGCCGCAATACAACTCGCCTTGGGCACTGTTGGCCTGATCCATGTAAATCTTTTCCTTGGCGACCACTTTGGCGTCGGCAAAGGTTGCGGGCGGCGCGGCGAAGGCAAAGTTGCCCAGTGACAGCGACAGCAGTACAGCGAAAAACAGGGTTTTCATAAGGACGTCATAATCAGAATAAAGGCGCGCGCATTATAGCCCTAACAGGGAGAGGGCTGATAAATGGGAAAAATTTAAAGGCGCGCGCAGGGGCTGGAAAGGACATGCCTCAATCGCAGGCGTGTGAGCGGGCTGGACAGGGACCCTTTTCAGGCAGGCAAAGGCGTTTACTCAGCCTCAATGCCACAGTGCAGACACCTCCACAAGTTAGAAATGCTTAACCGGCATATTGATTTGTCAGAGACGTGATTGCCTGGACGGAGAACTTACGATTTCCCTGAGGTTACACGGCGGGTTGGCATCTTACCTGTCCTTGAGGACAGAGATTCCCACAGATGGACGCTCATGCCCGAGCGCGAGAATGTTCCTGGCGGCATTGATGTCGCGGTCGTGAGTGGCACCGCACTCACAACAAGTCCATTCCCTTATTCCAAGCCCTGCGATACCTCTCGGCCTCGACGCTGGCAATTGCTTGCAGGTCGAGCAGGTCTGGGTGGTGTTTCTCTCGCTGACAACCCTGAAAATGATACCTGCGTGATCGCATTTATAGGCCAGCATCGTTTTCAGTTGACCCCAGCTGGCGTCGAGCACCGACTTGGCCATGCGGGTTTTCACGAGTTTCAGTGAGCTTACATCGCCCACAACAATCAATCCGCAACGCGCAACCAGAGCGCTGCTGAATTTGTGCAAGGCGTCCTTGTGCCGATTTGCAATCTTTGCATGAATTGCTTTCACTCGCGCCTTTTTGCCGGCACGTTGGGCAATGCCCAAAGCCGCCTCCAGATCCCGATAGAATTGGCCACTTTCAAGCTTTTCGCCGTCGCTGCATGTGGCGGTGGTTTTCAGGCCCAGGTCGATACCCAGGGTGTCTTGACCCGGTGATAGCGTGCATTCGATCTCGACCGTGACGTTGAAATACGAACGTCCACGGGTATCTTCATTAAAGCTTCCTGATCTGAATGAGTAACCCGCCAGGCCGTAGCTGTCCCAGACCTGGAAGTGCTGCTTGTTGAAGAGGATCTGACCGTTTCTCCAGACGGCAGCACCTGTCTTGAAGGGCACCCAACCCAGGCTGCGCCGGGCACCATCCGAGCAACGCCAGTGGAGCCGACGCTTTTTGAACTGTTTGCGACGGTTCACATATTCATCCGTTACGCTCTGGATGGTATGGCTGTGAAGCCCAAGCACTTTGCTGGAGCCTTTGACATACGGATGCATATCGAATCTGGATAGAAAACGCCCGCGCTCGCGAATCGCCCGGCTGCTCAACTCATTCACGTAATTCCACACGAAATTCACGGCACGAGAGGCCTTGCGCAGTTGTGCTGCATGCTTGTCTCGCACTCGAACTCTGAGGGTCTTGAAGGATTTCATGGCGATGGGCTGGAGGCTGAATGTACTGGCAGCAATATTAAGCAGCCAAATAAATCAAACAAGCCTGTCACTCAATGTTCAGAATATTCGCACAAGAGAAACTGATTGGTCTTGCAATGCGACTCAGAGAGGATCGTCAGGTTGCCTCGCCCAGGACAGCAGGTGCGGTATGATCCGCGCCTGCACGCCACGTGCGCCTGCATCACGCGCCTCCAGAACAGGAAACCCTCATGACCCTGAGCAACGACACCTTGCAAGAGTACCTGGCCTTTGCCCACCGTCTGGCAGATGCCTCGGGCACGGCCATCCAGCCTTATTTCCGGGCGCAGATGACGGTGGAGGACAAGGGCGGCGCGCATTTCGACCCGGTCACCGTGGCCGACAAGGCCGCCGAGCGGGTGATGCGCGAGCATATCCTGGCCCAGTACCCCGAGGACGGCATTCTGGGTGAGGAAGAAGAGGACGTCACCGGCCGCAGCGGTCTGACCTGGGTGCTGGACCCCATCGACGGCACACGTGCCTTCATCACCGGCCTGCCGCTGTGGGGCACGCTGATCGCACTCAACGACGGCCAGCGCCCGGTGCTCGGCATGATGAACCAGCCATTCACCGGCGAGCGTTACATCGGCACCCCCGAAGGCGCCTGGTGCAACGGCGTGCCGCTGAAAACCCGTCGCTGCGACAGCCTGTCTTCGGCCATTCTGATGGCCACTACGCCTGACATGTTCACCGAACCCGGCCAGCGCGAAGCCTTTGATCGCGTGGCCAGCCAGACCCGCCTGATGCGCTGGGGCGGTGACTGCTATGCCTACTGCATGCTGGCGTCGGGGTTTGTCGACGTCATCATTGAGGCCAGTCTCAAGCCGTATGACGTCCAGGCCCTGATCCCGATCATCGAAGGCGCCGGTGGCGTGATGACCGCCTGGGACGGTGGCACTGCGCAACATGGCGGCGCCATTGTGGCGTGCGGCGATCCGCAGTTGCATGCGCAGGTGATCGAGTGGTTGAAGCAGGCCGATTAAGGACACGGCTAGCGTTTGTCAGGCGCTGAGCGATCGTGCGGGGCAGTGCCGGTAGGCGAAACGGCGCAGTGCTCATCCTGACAGCGGGCACTGCCGTCAGGGTGAGGCAGCCAGGTCAGGTGCGGGCGCCAGCGGCAGAAAAGCCGATAGCCAAGGTCCAGCAGCGGCCGGGTCAGACGCCACGACAACGGCGCTGCCCAGGCACCCAGGCCCGCTGCCCGCCAGCTCCAGAGCGTGGCGTCCAGGCCGGTGACCCAGGTGCCATCATCAAATCTGGCGTGCAACAGCGACGCCATCTGCGCATGCGTCAGTCCTGCCGATCCGGCCTCGAACGCCTCAGCGCTGATATCGACGAATTGCAGGCGATCGGGCGCTGCCCTTGCCCGCAGGATCCTGATTTCCCGAGCACACAACGGGCAGGCGCCGTCAAAGTAGAGCGTCAGCGGCCACGTGGGTTTCTTGTACATCAACAGTGCCTCTGTATAGGTTTTTGACAAGGTATGCCCAACTCTCCAGGCCTGCAACAGCACATTTGCCGGGGGCACTGATGAACCCGGGCATTAACAGCCGGCGGAGGGGGCGCCGGCGTAAAATTTCACACGCACCCGCCTTACAGGTAGACTGCCGCCCGCCCGATAATTGGATCCGGGCGTTATTGCATGGAGTTTTATCGTGAAGTTTTTGAGCAAAGCCGTTGTGGTTGCAGCCTGTGGTCTGGTCCTGGCGGGTTGCACCGGCACCCCCATGAAGACTGAGCATTACGACAGCAGCGAGTACACCGTCATCGGCCACAGCGAGGCCAGTGCGACAGGTCTGATGCTGTTCAACCTGATCCCTATCCAGCAGAACTCCCGATTTGTACGTGCGCAGAATGCGGCAATCAAAGCCAAGGGTGGCGATGCGCTGATCAATACCCAGGTGCAGGAAAAGTGGTTCTGGGCATGGGTCCTCAACGGCTACACCACGACTGTTTCCGGTGATGTGATCAAGCTGAACACGCCCCGGTAAATCCCTTGGGTGCCGATGCAGCAGGGGCGAGCGATCTGCATAGCCCCTGCTGTGTCTTGAGCAGACCGTCCATTTCCGGTTCGCAAGGTTGCGCAGTCAACCTGTGCCAGGTCATTCCATGTACCCGGCAGCATTTTTTCAGGCGCCGAAAAAATGGCGACAAAAACCCACCGTCCGTCGACTTGCACTAATGGCATATTGCCTTGGTGATGGCTCAGTGACATATTCGCACCACCTTTCAATCCATCCCAATGTGAGCCGCATGACCCCCCTCAAGTCACTTCTGGCAGCCTGTGTGCTGATCAGCGGGTGCAATGGAATGTCCACCGCGTATGTAAAGGATCCTGTTCAAGACCAAGCGTTTCTCGTTCATGCCGGAGGTCCTCTGGCGTTACTGATGATGGCCAGCGCCGTGCAGTGGAACGATGAATATGCCGTAACGGTCAAGCATCTTCCCTATGTACCAGGGGCGGTCTTCCAGGGGCGAGGCGACGTGCAGTTCTTCCGTCACAAGGCCGGTCAGCGCGCGCCCATGTGGCGCCAGTACCGCCCCGGCGAAACGCTCACGGCGGTCGGCTACAACTCCATGTACATGAAAAGCCAGGGCCAGGGCCGTGCGCTGAGTGCCATGGTGCGCCTGGACGCCAAGGACGGGGGCGTGATGTACGGCACCCATGATGGCCCGACCGTGCAGGGCATGTCCGGGGGGCCGGTGTACGCCGCCGACGGCACCGTGGTCGGCATCAACGTTGCTTACCTGGAGCAGGATGACCTGCAAAAGCTCAAGCGCGCCGACCTGCCGGTGCAGGAGCAGGTCAGCATCTTCATGCCGTACGCCGAGATCAGCCGTGAGTGGCAGCGTTACGCCAGCCAGCAGGGCACTGGCAGGCCGGTACCGGCCCCGGTCGGTGTCTCGGTCGCCACGATGCACTAGATCATCGTTCGCGCAGGGCCTCCTTGGCCCTGTTCAGCGGCTTGATCAGGTAATCGAGGATGGTTTTCTCTCCGGTGCGGATGTCCACGGTGGCCACCATGCCGGGGACGATGGCAAACGGCTTGCCGGCCTTGTTGTACAGCACGTCGGCGCCGGTGCGGATGAACACCCGGTAATAGAAGACCTCCGGCTTGAACTCGTCCTGGATCGTGTCCGGCGAGATGGTCACCACCTTGCCGTCCAGGCTGCCGTAGATCGAATAGTCGTAGGCAGTGATCTTCACCTTGGCCACCTGGTCGGGGTGGATAAAGGCAATGTCCCGGGGCGCGATGCGCGCCTCGATCAGCAACTGGTCGTCTTGCGGCACGATCTGCATCAGCTTGCCGTTGGGCGGTATCACCCCGCCAATGGTGGTCACCTCGATGTCCTTGACGATGCCGCGCACCGGCGAGCGCAGGGTCAGGCGGGTCAAGGAGTCGGCGCGACCCCGCACCACTTCGGCCAGCGAGTCGGCCTCGGCGCTGGCCTTGGCCAGGTCCTGGCGGGCCTGGACCATGTAGTCCGAGCGCGCTTCACTGGCCTTGAGTTCCAGTTCCGAGCGCTGGCGATTCAGGCGGATCACCTCGACCCGGCTGGAGGCACCGGCCTTGGCCAGGTTCTCGGTGATGGTCAGCTCGCTGCGCACCAGTTTCAACGATTGCTCGATGCCGGCCAGGGTTTCCTTGAGCCCGCGCTGGCGGGTCTGGTAGAGCTCGGTCTCGGCGCGGGTCAGCTCCGGCCAGGCCTTGAGCGACTCGGCAAACACCAGTGGCTTGCCGCTGACTTCAGCCTGCAAGCGACTGACGCTGGCCAGCGCGGCGCGGTACTTGGCTTCGCTTTCGCCGACATTGGACTGTGTCTTGATCGGGTCCAGTTGCGCCAGGATATCGCCGCGCTCGACCCGTGAGCCTTCGCTGACATTCATTTCGGTGATGATCCCGCCTTCGAGCGACTGGATGACCTGCTCGCGCGAACTGGGCACCACCTTGCCGGTGCCACTCGACACTTCGACCACTTGGAAAAAAGCCGCCCAGAGCAGAAAGCAGCCCAGCATCAGCGCGCAGATCCACACCACGCGGGTGGCGCGCAGCACGTCGGCTTCGTCGGCACCGTCCAGGTAAGAGGAGGGCGCCGACGGCAGGTGAAATGCGACTTCACGGCTCATGGGCGCACCCCGCTGGGTTGTCTGAGTTGCGCCAGGGCCGCTTCCCGTGGCGCGTCGATGACGATGCGGCCGTTGTCGACCACGATGATGCGCTCGACCCGCTGCAGCACGCTGAGCCGGTGGGTGGCCATGACCAGCGTGCGGCCCTCGCACCACAGCAGCAGGTCATCGAGCAGGCGTTTTTCGGTGACGTCGTCCAGCGACGCCGTAGGTTCGTCAAGCAGCAGCACATTGGGCTGGCGCAGCAGCAAGCGCGACAGCAGCAGGCTTTGGCGCTGGCCGCCGGACAGGCCCAGCCCGCCCTCCAGAATCAGGTGGTCCAGGCCCTTGGGCAGGTGCCGGATGAATTCCAGGGCGCCGCTGATCGACAGCGCCGCCAGCAGCTCCTGGTCGCTGGCACGTCCGGCGCCCAGCACCAGGTTGTCGCGCAGAGTGCCGTGAAACAGCCGTGCATGCTGTTGCAACAGCCCGACGTCACGGCGCAGGTCGGCCGGGTCAAGGTGGCTCATGGCAATGCCATCGATGCTCAGCTCGCCAGTGGCCAGGTCCATCGCCCCGGCCAGCGCCTGCAGCAGAGTGGATTTGCCTGCACCGTTGCGGCCCAGCACGGCAATGCGCTCGCCAGGGCGGATGCGCAGCTCGTTGATGTGCAGCGCCACCGGCGCCATCGGGTCGTAGCGCAGCGCCGAGTCCCTGATATGAAAGTCGCCGCGAATCACCGGCAGGTGCACCCGCTTGCTGTTTTCCGGATGATCGACCGGCAGCTGCATCAGGTGGTTGAGGCCCTTGAGCGCGACCTTGGCCTGCTGCCAGCGGGTCAGCACATGATTGAGCTGGGCCATCGGCGCCATCATCCGCGAGGCCAGCATCGAGGCGGCCACCAGGCTGCCGGTGGTCAGGTCACCGGCGATCACCATGGGCGCGCCGAACACGATGACAATGGCAAACACCGCGCCTTGCACGCTTTGCGTCCAGGTCACCAGGCCGTTGGTCAGGCTGCGCAGTTGCAGGCCGGTGTCGGCGGTGGTGGCGTTGAGGCGGTTCCACTGCTCCTGAAAGCGCTGTTCGGCTTGCAGGGCCTTGATGTCGTCCATGCCCTGGATGCTTTCCACCAGCATGGCATTGCGCAGCGCCGACTCGCGCATGTTGGCATTGGCCAGCCGCGCCAGCCGGCGCTGGTACAACAGGCCCGGCAGCAGCATGCACACCAGCGCCGCCAGCGGGATGAGGACCAGCGACCCGCCGATCAGCCAGAACACGAACAAAAACAGAAAGAAAAACGGCAGGTCGGCCAGTGCCGTGGCGGTGCTGGAGGTGATCATGTCGCGCACCTGTTCCAGCTCGCGCAACTGGGCGATGAACGAACCCGTGGAGCGCGGCCGCACCGAGTTGCGCAGGCGCAGCGCATGACCGTAGACCAGGTCCGAGACGCGCAGGTCGGCGCGCTTGCCCAGCAGGTCGGTGATGCGCAGGCGCATGATGCGCAAGGTGAAGTCGAACAGCACCGCCAGCAGCACGCCGGCAAACAGCACGTAGAGCGTGGGCAATGATTCGGCGGGGATCACCCGGTCGTAGACCTGCATGGAAAACAGCACGCCGGCCATCGCCAGCAGGTTGGCCACCAGCGAGGCGATCATCACATGGCCGTAGGGCTTGAGGTCGCGCAGCACGATGCGCCGGAACCAGTGCTCATCGAAGGGCTGCACATAGTCATCGGTGCGCACATCCGACAGCGGCCGGGCCGGGCGCATGATCACCGTGCGTCGCAGCCGCTCGCCCAGCGCCTGCAAGGGCATGCGCTGTTGCAGGCCCTGATCGCCAGACAGCGCGATGCCGACTTCGCCCTCGCTCAGGCTTTGCACCACGCCGATCTGACCGTCCTGCAGCTCGACCACCAGTGGCGTGCGCCAGCGGCCCAGGTCGTGGGACCGGCGCCCGCCGAACTTGATCGTCAGCCCGGCCTGGCGCGCCATCTGGCGCACCACGTCCTCGACATCACGGTCGGGGCGCTGGGCGGCAATGCGCACGGTTTCTTCCGAGACGTCCATGCGGTAATGACGGGCCACCAGCAGGATGGCTTCCATCCATTGCGAATAGTCGGGCGGCTGCTCGGCCTGGCCGGGGTCGGGAGTGGTGATGATCACGGCATCGTTCATGGCAGAATCCTCACGCCCTGCACCGTGCGCGCTTCCAGGTCGAAGGCGCGACGCAGGCCGCCGCTGTTGTACAGGCAGTCGATCTGCAGGCGGCGCAGGTCCGCCTGGGTGCCGGCCAGTTCAAAGCGCGACTGGTGGATTTCCTGCTCGGCATTGAGCAGGTCGAGCAGCGGCCGGGTGCCCAGGTCCAGGTACTGGCGACCATACAGCTCGCGCGCTTCGCTGATGCTGCCCTGGCGTCGCTGCAAGGCATTGAGGCGCAGGGCCAGGCTGGAGGTTTGCGCCCGTGCCTCGGCCAGGCCCTGGCTGGCTTGCAGCAGGGCGGCGTCCTGGGCGGCATCGGCGGCGCTCAGGGCGTGCCCGGCGGCGCGGCTGCGGGCGCTGGTGGCGCCGCCCTGGTAGATCGGCACCTCGAAGTTCAGGTAGATGCCGGCCTGGGTGCGGTCGATGGCCGGGTTGTTGTCGTTGTAGCCGCTGTCCAGGTAATGGTTGACTGTCGGTTCCAGCGACAGCGTCGGGTAGGCATCGGCCCGGGCCCCGGCCAGCTCGGCCTCGGCCTGGGTGCGCTGGGCCTGGGCGACCAGCACGGCGGGCAGAATGTCGGTGGCCGGCTGCGAGCGTGAGCAGGCGGTCATCGATTCCTGTGGGAATTCATCGGCCACCTCGGCGGTGGTGGTGCGGCCCATCAGGTTGCTCAAGGTCGCCTGCCAGCGGGCGTATTGCGCCTTGTAGTCTTCCAGGCTGGCCATCGCACCCTCGGCCCGGGATTGTGCCTGCACCAGGTCCGAGCGGGTGCTGGCGCCCATGTCGCTGCGCTGGCGGGCCAGTTCGACGATATCGCCTACGCCCTGGATCTGTTTGCGGGCGATTTCGCTCAGGTGGCGGTAGCGCTGCACCTCGACCCAGGCGTAGGCGGTGTCGCGGGCGATCTGGTCGATGCTCAGCAGAATCTGCGCCTGGCTACGCGCCACACGGGCACGGGCGGCCTCGACGGCGTTATCGACCTTGCCGAAGTCGTACAGCATCTGCTTGAGCGAAATGCTCATGGCCTGGGAATTGCGGTCGCTGCCGTAGCCGGTGTCCATGCCGCCACGGATGCCGCCGGTGATCTGCGGGTAATAGCCCGCCTCAGCCACATTGATGCCTTCGCCTTGCTGGTACAGCGTGGACACCGCCTGGGCGATGTCGGGGTGCCAGCCGACGGCCTGGCGCACGGCTTCGTCCAGCGACAGGCGCTGGCCGGTGGGAACGCTGGCCGCGCGTGGCACCGGTGGTGGCGCTGCGGCTGGCGCTGCACGGTAGGAAGGCTGGTTCTGGCCTGCGCCAGGCCGTGGTGCCGGTGTTGGCATTGACGGCGCTGGTGCAGCCGCCACAGGGGGTGATGCCTGTTGCCGTGCGCTGTCGAACCTCGGCGCTGATGGTTGCGGCACGACCGTCACGGCACCCGGGTCGTGTTGCCGGGCGTTGTCCATTCGGCTGGCGTGTGGCTGCGGCGGCGCCTGAGCCGGCCGGGAATCCTGCGCCTGAACGCTGTCAGCCGGCTGACTGGACAGGCGCGTGGCGGCCGGCGCCGGGATGGCGCCCGGATCCAGCCGCGGTTTTTGCAGGCGGGTGGGACTCACTTCGGTCAAGGCCGGATCGGTCGGCGGTTCGGCGCCGCGCGCCCGGTGGCGGTTGAGCAGCGTGGCCATGATGCCTTCGCCTTGCTGATAGAGACTGGACACCTCCTGGACGGTGTCTGCCGGTGGCGAGTCCCGGCCTTGAGGCGGTGGATCTGCCTGGCCGGTGCCAGGTTCCAGGCGGCTGGTGGTGACCGAAGGTTGTGCGGCGTAGGCCGGGTGGCTGTTGAGCAGCGTGGCCATCGCCAACAGGGCGACGGGCGCGTGTCGGGTAATGCAGGCATAGGCTGACTTCACAATAATCCCTTACTGGTTGATACCGGCGCGCCGCCCCCGCAGCGCGCCGTGTCCTGCGTCACACCACCTGGATACCGTTCTGCACCCAAAGGTGATGGGTCGGGTCCTCCTGCGGTGTGTACTGGGTGTAGTGAAGACCATCTGCCAGCTGTGTGCCATCAACTGCCCATGTTCCGCCCAGGTGCACGCTGTCCTGGGTGCTGCCCTTGATCAACAGCGTGCTGTTATCGGCCTCGGTCACGGCCACCAGGTCGGCCAGGTTCAGGGTCAGGTTGACCGAGCTGGTGGTGTTGAGGTCGATGACCTCGATGTTGCTCAGCCGGTCATGCAGATTGCCCAGGTTGATGCTGGCGTCGCCACCGGCCCATAGCAGGGTATCGGTGCCGGTGCCGCCATCGACGGCCACGAAGTCCAGGTCGCTGATGATCAACTTATCGTTGCCGGCGCCGCCGTGCAGGCTGACCGCGCCGCCCTGCGAGCCGTCCAGGGTGTCGTTGCCGGCGGTGCCGGTGCTGGCCGCCAGGCTGTTCGAGGCATCGTCATTGTCGGCGCTGGCCAGCGCCATGCGTGAGCTGGCCGTACTGGCCTGGTCCAGGTCGATAGTGAGTGTGGCGGTGTCGGTGCTGCCGTTGGGGTGGGTCAGGCGGTAGGTGAACACTTCCTCCTGACCGATCACGGCACCGGTCAGGCCCGGCTTGAGCGTGTAGGTATAGTCGCCGTTGGCCTGCACCAGCAAGGTGCCGTAGGTGCCGATGATGCTGGTGCCGTTGTAGCCCGGTTGCACATAGGTGTTGGCGGCCGCCAGCACACTGAGCACGGTCAGTGCCGAGCCCAGCACGTCAGCGCCGCCCCCGGCGGTGTCAGTGAGCAGGTTGCCGGCTACCGGCGTGGAGCTGTTGACCACGAACTGATTGGGCAGGGTGGTGCTGTTGATCAGCCCGACGGTGATGCTCAGGCCCACCGACACGCCGGTGTAGCTCAGGCTGACCCGGTAGTTACCCGGTGGCTGATCGTCGATCGATGCACCATAGACGCCGCCGCCCAGATTGATCAGTGCGTTGGTCCCGGACCAGGTTTTCACCACGTCGTATTGGTTGGCGTTGGTGGCGCTCTGTTTGAGCAGGGTCACGTTCACCGCGCTCAGCAGCGACAGCAAGCCACTGGAGGTTAACGTCAGCGTCAGGTCATTGACCGTGCCGGCGCCGCTGAGAGTGAAGTCTTCAGTGCCCGAAGCGCTCAGGCTGAGCAGCCCGGCCGATACTGTGCCCAGGGTGGAGGTGTTGGTAACCACCCGGTTGGCCAGGGTGATGTCGGTGCTGGCGACATCATTGCTGGCATCAAGCAACAGTGCAGGGGTCGCCAGGTTGGTGTTGCTCCAGGTCTCGATGGCCTGTGGGCTGTCGATGCGCACGTACAGCGTGGCGGTGTCGGACAGGCCGTTGGCGTGCAGCAACTGGTAAGTGAAGACATCCACCTTGCCCACGCTGCTGGCGCTGCCGCTGGCCCGGTAGCTGTAGTTGCCCTGGGCATCGATGGTCAGCGTGCCATACAGGCCCTGGACGACCAGCCCGGTGCCGGCACTGGTGTAGACCGGGCTGCCGTTGCTGGTGCCGGTCTGCATGCGCACCACCGCGCCGTTGTCGGGACCTGTGATGTCGCGGGTACCATCGGTCCCGACATCGCTGATCACGTTGCCGGTGACGGCGGCCCCCGCCGCGCCGTTGAACTGGCTCAGGCTGTTGATATCCAGCACCAGGGTGCTGTTGATATTGGTGACCGCCGTCAGGCTGTTGCTGGCCACGGTCAGCCGGTAGGTGCCGGCCAGCAGGGTGCTGATGTCCACACGCACACCGGTGGAGGACAGCACGTCCAGGTTGATCAGCGAACCGTTGCCCGCGGTGCCCAGGGTCACCCAGGCCCCGTTGCTGTCCTGCACTTGCAGGGTGAAGGTGGCGCGGGTGCCCAGGTCCAGTACGCCTCCGCTGGTCAGGGTCAGCACAGGGTCGGCCGTGGTGCCGCTGTCGACCGTGAAGTTGAAGGTGTGACTAAAGCCCAGGCCCACCAGGGTCGGGAACGAGTCGGTGTAGGTACGGGTGGTGCTCACCGCCGCCAGGTTGACCGTGGCGGTGGTCAGGTTGTCGCTGGCCACCACCGGCCGGCCGGCATCGACATCGACCGCCACCAGGGTCACGTTCGGCCCTGGGTTGCCACGGGCGTCAGCCACACCGACGGTCAGGGTTTCACCGTTGATCTGCGCGCCGGAGAGTCCCACGCTGAAGCTGCCGTTGGCTTGCGCGGTGGTGGTGCCCAGGGTGGCGCCCACGGCATTTTTCACCGTCACGGTGGCGCCGGCCTCGGCGCTGCCGGTCAGGGTCAGGCCGTCGACCGATAACAGCAGCGCGGTGGCCGCCGGTGGTGGCGTCAGGTCCGGGGCGGTCACGGTCACGGCCGGGGAGGCGTTGTTGGCCGCATCCAGCTGGGTGACGCTCAGCACCTGGCTGTCGATCTGTGCGGGGCTCAGGATCAGTGACCAGGTGCCGTTGGCGGCCACCAGCGCGGTGCCCAGGCGGGTGCCGCCGGCCGTGTCGACCGCAATGCGATCGCCGGCGATGCCGGTGCCGCTGATCAGGCTGCCGGTGGCATTGATCACCGCTGTAGCCGGGGCGGCTGGAGCCGTGGTGTCCGGTGCGGTGACGCTGGCCGGCAGCGATACATTCTGCGCGGCATCGGTGAGGCGTACGCTCAGCACCTCGCCATCGGTCTGCACCGGGCTCAGCACCACGGTGAACAGGCCGTTGCTGCCGACCGTGCCGCTGCCGAGCAGCCCATTGCCGGCACTGCGCACTTCGACGGTCGTCCCGGCTTCGCCACTGCCGCTGAGGCTGGCACCGCCTGCGGCCACCACCAGGTTGGTGGCCAGCAGCGGGGCGACGGTATCGCCTGCGATCGTGGTCACCACCGGCGAGGCATTGCCTGCCGCATCGGCCTGACGCACGCTGAGCACCTGACCGTTGAGCTGGGCGCTGGCCAGTTGCACGGTAAAGCTGCCATCGCTGGCGACCAGCGCATTGCCCAGCGCCACACCCAGCGGGCTGGTGACGTACACCGTGGCCCCGGCTTCGCCGGTCCCGGTCAGTTGCAGGCCGCTGCCGACAATCGCCAGGTTGCCGGGTGCCGCCGGTGGTGTGGTGTCCGGGGCATTGACGCTGGCAATGGGCGAGACGTTGAGCGCGGCATCGCTCAGGGTGACCTGTACCCGTTCGCCATTGAGCAGGGCCGGGCCGGTCAGGGTGACACTGAACGTCCCTGCGGCCGAAACCAGCCCGGTGCCGATTTCAGTGCCGACGGCATTACGCACGCTGATCGTCGTACCGGCCTCACCGTTGCCCGTGACCACCGTACCGCCCGTGGTGACAGCCAGATTGCTGGCCAGCAGCGGGGCGGTAGTGTCTGCAGCAAAGACCTTGGCCTCGGTCGAGATGTTATTGGCTGCATCACGTTGCACGGCGTCCAGCACCTGGCCATTGGTCTGGGCGCTGCTCAGGGTCACGCTGAAACCACCATTGGCGGCCACCGTGGCCCGGCCCAGCTCCACGCCGGCCGCATTGCTGATGATGACCGTGGCACCCGCCTCACCGTTACCTGTCACCACCGTACCGGCCGGGTTGAGCGCCACGTTGGCCAGTGGATCCGGTGCAGTGGTATCGGGTGCGGTGACGAACACCGGACTGGAGTCGCCTCCGATCAGCGCGGAGGTCGTGACTTTTATCTGCTCACCGTTGGTCTGCGTCTGGTTCAGGGTGACGCTGAAGCTGTTGTCCGGCAGCACCGTCGTGGTGCCCAGCACGGTGCCGTCCGCCGCGTTGACATTGACCGTCAGCCCGGCCGTGCCCTGACCGGTCACGGTGTTGCCGTCGGCCGAGAGCACCACATTGGCCGGCGCGGCCGGTGGCGCAAACAACGGTACGGTCAGCGTCACCGGCAGCGACACATTGGGCGTCGCTGCGGTGTCGGCCTGGGTAACGATAAGTGTTTGCAAGGCCACCACTGGTGTATCGAAGGTGACGGTGAAGGTGCCATCGGCGGCGACCACGGCGGTGCCGATGGCTGTGCCACCGCGGGTCACGGTTACCGTGGCGCCTGCCTCGCCCAGGCCTGAAAGCTCGGTGTAGGTCGAGTTGAGCGCCACGTTGCTGAGTAATGGCGGAGGGGTGGTGTCGAGCGAATCGACGATCAGGGTGGTGGCGTTGCCGAGGAGATCGCTGGCCACCACGGTCAAGGGTGCACCGGTGATCTGCGGGGTATTGAGGGCGATGACCGTTGTGCCGGGCAGGGTGATTACGGCGGTGCCCAGCAGGCTGCCATCGGCGGCCCTGACGGTGACGGTACTGCCGATTTCAGCGTTGACGCTGAGAGTGCTGGCGGTCGGCAGGCCGACGATCGCCAGGTCTGGCGCGGTAATGTCTGGCGCGTTCAGGGTCACCGCCGGTGAAGGCTGGTTGGAGCCGCTGATATCCGTCTGTACGACACTGAGCACTTCACCGTTGAGTTGAGGGGTGCCCAGGTTGACGCTGAACGTACCCTCGCTGCCGACCAGCACAGGGGCGCCCAGCGCGGTGCC
The DNA here is from genome assembly GCF_001423155.1 of Pseudomonas sp. Leaf127. NCBI lineage: Bacteria > Pseudomonadati > Pseudomonadota > Gammaproteobacteria > Pseudomonadales > Pseudomonadaceae > Pseudomonas > Pseudomonas sp. Leaf127. Next base: position 78,082 of record NZ_LMOA01000006.1, read on the forward strand.
GGCCACCGAGACCTGCACCGTGGCGCCGGCTTCACCGGTGCCGGTCAGCACCAGACCATTGAGGCTCAGCGCCAGGTTGGCGACGGCGTCGGGCGCGGTGATATCAGGGGCTGTGAAGGTGGCATTGGCCGAGGCATTACCCGCCGTATCGGTCTGGCGAATGCTCAGCCGTTCGCCATCGAGCTGCGGTGCACTGAGGTCGATGCTGAACGTGCCGTTGCTGGCCACAGTACCGACGCCCAGTACGGTCTGGTCGGCATTGCGCACGGTCACGCTGGCGCCGGCCTCACCTGTGCCGTTCAGGGTCAGGCCAGCGTTGATCAGCGCAAAGGCGCCCGGTGCGTTGGGCGCGGTGGTGTCGGGTGCCGGGGTGGTGACCGACGGCGATGGGTTACCGGCCGCATCGGTCTGTTGCACGGTCAGGACCTGGCCGTTCAGTTGCGGGGTGTTCAGGGCTACTGTGAATGTGCCGTCGCTGGCAACCATCACCGTGCCCAGGCTGATGTTGCCACTGAGGACCGTGACCGTGGCGCCGGCTTCACCCGTGCCGGTGAGCTGGTTGCCCTGGGCGTTGACCTGCAGGTTGGCGACCGCTGCTGGCGGGGTGAGGTCCGGTGCGGTGAGGCTGAGCACCGGCGACAGGTTTTGCGCCGTGTCGATCACCACCACGTGCAGCGCTTCTTTGTTGACCAACGGGGGATTGAGCAGCAGTGCAAAGGTGCCATCAGGATTGGCGGTTACCGTGCCCACCAGGGTGCCGTCGGCACGGCTGACCCGCACGGTCGCGCCGGCTTCGGCGATCCCGCTGATCTGGCTGCCGGCGGCATTGATTGCGCCTGTGGCCAGCGCTGGTGGCGTCAGGTCCGGGGCGGGTACGGTGCTGGTCGGGCTCAGGTTGCCGGCCAGGTCGATCTGCTGGACGTTCAGGGCCTGGGCATTGATTTGCGCAGGGCTCAAGGCCACGCTGAACGAGCCGTCGGCCATCACCATGGCCCGGCCCAGTTCGACACCACCGGCATTGCGCACAATTACGGTAGCGCCGGCCTCACCGCTGCCGGTCACCCGTGTGCCGGTCGGGTCGGCCAGGACATTTTGCAGGGCCAGCGGGGCGGTGCTGTCCGGTGCGAGCAGACTGGCGGCAGGCGAGACATTGCCGCTGCCGTCGACCTGGGTCAGGCTGATTGTCTGGCCGTTGAGCAGCGCGGTGCCAAGCACCAGGGTAAAGGCGCCGGTCGGGCTGATCACCACGCTGTCGAGGCTGTTGCCGACCCGCACGGTGGCCCCGGCTTCGCCGCGCCCGGTGATGGTCACACCGTCACCGGCAAACACCAGGTCAGTCAGGGTCATGGGGGCGGTGCGGTCTGCCGCGACCAGGCCGGCCACGGGCGATACGTTGCCGGCGGCGTCTGCCAGGCTGATGGCCAGGGGCTGGCCGTTGAGCTGTGGCGTATCGAGGGTGACCTGAAAGGTACCGTCGACACGTACTATGCCGGTGCCCAGCACGGTGCCGGCACTGTTGGTCACGGTGACAGTGACGCCGGCCTCACCCAGGCCGGACAACCGGGTTCCGGTGCTGTCCAGCGCCAGGCCGGTGGCGATCAGCGGTGCGATGCGGTCGGCAGCGATCAGGCTGACCGCCACTGACTCGTTCTGCGCCACATCGGTCTGGGTCAGGTTCAGAACCTGGCCATTGAGTTGCGGCTGCGACAGGGTGGCGCTGAAGGTGCCGTTGGCGGCCACCACGGCCGTGCCCAGGTCGGCGCCATTGGCGGCGCTGATCGTCACGGTGGCCCCGGCTTCGCCGCGTCCGGTGACGGTCAGGCCATCGGTCGACAACCGATAATCGGTCAGTGCATCCGGTGCCTTGACGTCTGCCGCCAGCAGTTGTGTCGGCAGTGAACTGTAGCCGCCACTGTTGGTGGCTGAGACGCTCAGGGTCTCGCCATTGAGCTGCGCGTTGAGCAGGTCGACGCTGAAACTGCCGTTGGCGGCCACCAGTGTGGTGCCCAGCACCTGGCCGTTCAGGCTGAGCACGACCACGGTAGAGCCAGCGGTGCCGGTGCCGCTCAGGCTCAGACCATCGGCGCTCAGGCTCAGGTTGCTCGGGGTATCGGGTGCCAGGTTGCCGGGCGCGGTGACACTGGCGCCGGGCGAATCATTGCCGGCCTCGTCGCTCTGGATCACGGTCAGCACGCTGCCAGTACTGGCCGCCGGGCTCAGGGTCACGCTGAAAGTGCCATTGGCGGCCACGAACGCGGTGCCCAGCACGGTGCCGCTGGCGTTGGTCACGGTGACCTCGGCGCCGGCTTCGCCCAGCCCGGTCAGCGTAGCGCCATTGGCGGCCACGGCCAGCGCCGTGACGGCCGCCGGTGGCGTCAGGTCGGCGGCCAGCAGGCTGGCGCTGCCTGAGGTATTGCCGGCGGTGTCGCGAGCGTTGACGCTCAGGGTCTGGGCGTTGAGTTGCGCTTCGCTCAGGGTCAATTGGAACAGACCATTGGCGCCCACCGTGCCGGTGCCGAGCAGCCGGCCGTTGGCGTCGCTGACGGTGATCGTGCTGCCGGCTTCGCCGCGACCGGTCACCTGCAGGCCGGTGGCGTTGAGCAGCAGTTGGTCCGGGGTGGCCGGTGGCGTGATGTCAGGTGCCGTGACGTTGACCGACGGGCCTTCGTTGCCGGGTGGGTCTTCCTGATTGACGGTCAGCAACTGGGCGTTCAACTGCGCGCCGCTCAGGGTCACGCTGAACCCGCCATTGGCGCCGACCAGGGCACTGCCCAGTACCGTGCCGCCGATGTTACGCACAAACACCGTGGCGCCTGGTTCGCCATTGCCGGTCACGGTCAGGCCGTCGGTATTGATGACGACATTGGCCAGGGCGGCGGGCGGGCTGATGTCCGGGGCGTTGAGGTTGACCTCGGAGGAGGTATTGCCGGCGACATCGACCTGGACGATTTCCAGGGTCTGGCCATTGGTCGGGGCCGGAGCGAGGGTGACACTGAAGGTGCCGTTGACAGCCACAGTCGCGCTGCCCAGCACGGTGCCGTTGGCGTCGCGCACCTGCACGGTCGCGCCGGCCTCACCCCTGCCGGCCAGGGTGGTGGCATCGGCGCTCAGGTTCAGGTCGCTGACCACCGCGGGCGGGGTACGGTCCAGGGTTGCAAGGCTGCTGGCCGGTGAGCTTTGGTTGGCCGCATCGGTCAACTGCACCTGCAAGGCGGCACCGGTCAGTTGCGGTTGCGCCAGGCTGACCTGGAAGTGGCCGCTGCCATCGACCACGCCGCTGGCCAGCAGCGCACCGCCGGCATCGCGAACCTGCACGGTGGCGCCGGCTTCACCCTTGCCGCTGACCACGGTGCCGGCGGCGTTGATCGCCAGCTCGGTCGGGGCGGCAGGGGCTTGCAGGTCAGGGGCATTGACGGTGGCCGAAGGCGAGGTGTTATTGCCACCGTCGGTCTGGGTGACCGACAGCAATTGTGCGTTCAACGGTGCCGGGCTGAGGGTAACGATAAAGGTGCCGGTGCTGCTGGCCGTGGCCGTGCCCAGCACGCTGCCATCCGGGCCGCGCACCGTGAGGCTGGCGCCGGCTTCGGCACGACCGGTCAGGAAACTGCCATCGGCATTGATCATCAGGTTGGTGGGGGCGTCGGGCGCGGTGGTATCGGCCGCCAGCAACAAGGCTGGCACCGAATTCTGGCCGCCGGCACTGGCGGTGGCGTAGAGGGTCTGGCCATTGGTCTGTGCCTGGGCCAGGCTCACGCTGAATGTGCCGTCGGCGCCGACCACGGTCGAGGTGCCAAGCAGGGCGCCACCGCTGCCACTGACCCGGACCACGCTGCCGACGGCTGCCAGGCCGGTCAGGGTCAGGCCATCGGCCGACAGCAGCAGGCCGGTGGGGCTGGCCACGCTGTTGGCGTCCGGGCCGGCCAGCAGCACGGCGGGTGCTGCATTGCCGACCGCATCGCGGGCCACCACGCTCAAGCTGTCGCCGGTCAGGGCGGCGCTGTCCAGTGACAGGGTAAACACACCGTCACTGCCGACCGTGACCGTGCCCAGCGGGGTGCCGTTACGGGTCACCGTGACTATCGAACCGGCCTCGCCGGTGCCGGATACGGTCAGGCCATCCGGGCTGATCGCCAGGTTGGCGACCGCCGCCGGCGGGGTGCTGTCCGGCGCGTTGTATTGCAAAGGCAGCGAGCTGCGACCGCTGTCATCGCGGATCACCAGCTCCAGGATTTGACCGTTGAGCTGCGTGCTGCCCAGCACCACGCTGAAGGTACCATCCGGCAGCACCATGCTGCTGCCCAGCGAGCTGCCGTCGGCGGCATACACCTGCACGGTGGTGCCGGCTTGCGCCGTACCGGTCAGGGTCAGGCCGTCGGCATCAATGGCCAGGTTGTCAGGCTGGGGCAGTACGCCCAGGCTGGGGGCGGCAACGGTCTGGGCCAGTGACACATTAGGGCCACCGTCGGTCAACGTGACGCTGAGCTGTTGCCCGTCAATCTGCGCCGGCACCAGAGTCACCGTGAAACTGCCATTGGCCGCGACCACGGCAGTGCCGAGCGCCACGCCGCCGACACCGGTCACCTTGACCGTGGTGCCGGCTTCACCGGTGCCGGTCAGGGTCGCGCCATTGGCACTGATCACCAGGTTGGTCGCTGCCAGCGGGGCGGTGCTGTCCGCAGCGATCAGTGCGGTGGCCGACGAGGCGTTATTGCCGCTGTCGGTCTGGAGCACGCTCAGGTTCTGGCCATTGAGCTGGGCGCTGGTCAGCGTCAGGCTGAAGGTGCCATTGGCGGCCACCGTGGCCGTGCCGATTTCAGTGCCGGTCGCATCGCGTACGCTGATCGTCGCACCGGCCTCGCCGCTGCCGGTCAGGGTCAGGCCGTTCCCGGCCAGCAACAGATTGGCCGGCGCTGACGGTGGCTGAATGTCCGGCGCATCGAGGTTGGCGATCGGCGAGGTATTGTTGGCCGCATCGGTTTGCGTCAGGGTCAGGGCCTGACCATTGTCTTGTGCGGTGGTCAGGGTGATTTCGAAGCGGCCATTGAGGCCCACCAGGCCGTTGCCGATCTGCATGCCCGCTGGATCGAAAACCAGCACCCGCGCGCCAATTTCGCCATTGCCGCTGACCACGCTGCCGTTGGCAGAAATCGCCAGGTTGCTCAGCGGATCGGGCGCGATGGTGTCCATCGGTACGGTATTGACCGGGTCCGATAGATTCCCGGCGGCATCGGCCTGCACCACTTGCAGGACTTCGCTGGCGTCCGGCGCCGGCGACAGGGCGACGTTGAACGAGCCATCGGCAGCCACCAGCGCCGTGCCCAGTACGGTGCCGCTGGCATTGCGTACGGTCACCCGTGCGCCGGCTTCACCTTCACCGCTCAGTTGCGTGCGGTTGGCATTAAGCGAAAGGTCGGTGACCGGTTGCGGTGCCAGGGTGTCCGGTACGGCGAAATCCACGGGCGTGGCGCTTTCGCCAGTCGCCGATACCGCCGTCACTTCAAGCACCTGGCCGTTATTCTGCACGCTGGCCAGGGTCACGCTGAACAGGCCGTTGGCACCGACCACGGCGGTGCCCAGCACGTTATTGTCCTGGTCGGTCACGGTGATGGTCGAGCCGGCCCGGCCGGTCCCGCTGAGCACGGTGCCCGTGGCATCCAGGGCGAGACTGGCCGGTTGCAATGGTGCTTGCAGGTCCGGTGCGGTCAGGCTGGCGGGTACGGAGGTATTGCCTTGCGCATCGCTCAGGGTCACTTGCAGCACCTGGCCCTGGTTCTGGGCACTGGCCAGCGGCACCGAGAAACTGCCAGTGGCCCCCACGGTGCCGGAGCCGAGCAGGTTGCCGTCGGCATCACGCACGGTGACGGTGGCCCCCGGTTCGCCACGGCCACTGATCACCAGACCATCGGCATTGATGACCAGGCTGTCCGGTTGTACCGGGGCCGTGGTGTCCGGCGCGGTGAGCAGGGTCGGGATCGATTCGCGTCCGTCGACAGCGATGACCACCACCTCGATCACTTCACCGTTGGCTTGTGGCGCGCTCAGCGGCACGGTAAAGCTGCCATTGGCGGCCACCACGGTGCTGCCCAGCACGTTGCCATTGGCATCACGCACTTCGACGGTGGTGCCGGCCACCCCGATACCGCTGACCGCCGTGCCGGTAGGGTCAAGGATGGCCGAATCGGGCGGCACAGGACCGCTGGCATCCGGTACGGTCACGTTGCTGACCGGCGACTCCAGGCCCGAGCCATCGACCTGGCTGAGCGACAGCACGCTGTTCCCGGCCACGGCCGGGTCCAGCGTGAGCACAAAACTGCCGTTGGCCGCGACCACGCCGCTGGCCAGGGTGTTGCCGTTGGCGTCACGCACCGTCACGGTGGCGCCGGCCTGGCCCTTGCCGGCCACGCTACTGCCGTCAGGGCTGACCACCAGGGCGGTCACCGCGGCCGGTGCGGTCATGTCCGGTGCCATCACTGTCACATTCGGCGCGCTGTTGCCCGCCGCATCGGCTGCGGTGACGTCCAGTTGTTCGCCGTTGACCTGGCCCGGCGTCAGGGCCACGCTGAAGGTGCCGTCGGCCTCGACGGTGGAAGACCCCAGCATCAGCCCCGAGGCGCTGCGCACGAAGATGCGCAGGCCGGCAAAGGCGCGGCCGGTCAGGAACAGGCCGTCGGCAGACACGGCCAGATCGACCGGTGGGTCGATCCGGCCCAGGTGCGGTGCGGTCACCGTCGCATTGGGCGAGGCATTGCCGGCGGCATCGGTGAGCACCACGCCCAGCGCCTGGCCGTCATCCTGAGCCGGGTCGAGGGTGATGCTGAAGGTGCCGTCGACGCCGACCAGGCCGCTGCCGAGCAAAGTGCCGGCGGCATTGGTGACCGCCACTTGGGCGCCGACTTCGCCGCGTCCGGTCAATACGGTGCCATTGGCATTGAGCGCCAGATCGGTCGCCGCCGCAGGAGGCGTGGTGTCGCCTGGAAGGTCAGGGGCGGTAAGGCTGCTGATGGGCGAAACATTGCCGGCCGGGTCTCGCGCCGACACGTTTACCCCTTCACCGTCGGCCAATGCCGGGACCAGCGTCACCCTGAAGCTGCCGTCAGCCGCCGCTACCGCACTGCCCAGCAAGGTTCCGTCGGCGCTGCGCACCAGTACGGTCGAACCGGCCTCGGCCTGGCCGCTGAGCTGACTGCCGTCGGCATTGAACAGCAGGCCGCTCGGGGCTTGCGGTGCGCTGACATCGGGCACGGTCAAGGAGGCCGATGGCGAGGTGCCGTCGACATCGGCCTGCACCACGCTCAGGGTCTGGCCATCAAGTTGCGCAGTGTCCAGGGTGACGCTGAAGCGGCCGTCACCGGCGACCATGGCGCTGCCCAGCACATTGCCGTTGGCATCGCGTACGGTGACGGTGGCACCGGCTTCACCGAGCCCGCTCAGGGTCAGGCCGTCAGTGCTCAGTTGCAGGCCGGTCGGGGCGAGCGGCACATCGATGCCATCCGGTGCACTGGCCAAGGCGGCGGGCGAAAGGTTTCCGGCCCCATCGGTCTGGCTGACGGACAGCACTTGGCCGTCCAGTTGAGCGGAGTCGAGCGTGACACTGAAAGTGCCGTTGGTGGCCACCACGGCAGTGCCGAGTGCGCTGCCATCGGCGGCGCGCACGGTGACGGTCGCTCCGGCTTCACCGGTGCCGCTCAGGGTCAGGCCATTGGCGCTGATCTGCAGGCTGGCCGGTGCCAGCGGCGCGCTGATGTCGGCTGCTGTGATCGGGATGGGCGGTGAGGTGCCGCCGGCGTCGGCCTGCACCACGCTCAGGGTCTGGCCATTGAGTTGTGCAGTGTCCAGGGGCACGCTGAAGGTACCGTCGGCGGCGACCACGGCCGTGCCCAGCACGCTGCCGTCGGCAGCGCGTACGGTGACGGTCGCACCCGCCTCACCGGTACCGCTCAGGGCCAGGCCATCGGCACTGAGCAGCAGGTTGACTGGCGCAGCCGGTGCGGTGACATCGGCTACGGTCAGCGAAGTCGAAGGCGAGGTGCCGCCGGCATCGGCCTGCACCACGCTCAGGGTCTGGCCATCGAGTTGCGCAGTGTCCAGGGGCACGCTGAAGGTGCCATCGGCGGCCACTACGGCAGTGCCGAGCAGAACGCCGTCCGGGCCGCGCACGCTCACTGTTGCACCGGCTTCACCGGTGCCGCTCAGCGTCAGGCCATCGGCACTCAATTGCAGGCCACCGGGGCCCGATGGCGCATTCACGCCATCGGGCGCGGTTGCCAAGGCAACAGGCGAGAGGTTGCCGGCGGCATCGGCCTGGCTGACGGACAGTACCTGGCCATCGGTCTGTGCACTGCCCAGGGTGACGCTGAAAGTGCCATCGGCGGCCACCACGGCAGTGCCCAGCACGCGGCCATCGGCGGCGCGTACGGTAACGGTTGCGCCGGCCTCACCGGTGCCATCCAGGGCCAGGCCACTGACGCTGACTTGCAGATTGGCAGGCGCGGCCGGGGCGGTGACATCGTCGGCGGTCAGCGAGGTTGAAGGCGAAGTACCGTCGGCATCGCTTTGTACGACGTTCAGGATTTCGCCATTCAATTGTGCGCGGCCCAAGGTGACGCTGAAGGTGCCATCGGCCGCGACAGTGGCCGTGCCAAGCATCGCGCCGTCGGTCCCTCGTACGGTGACCGTCGCGCCGGCTTCACCGGTACCGGTCAGGGTCAGACCATCGGCACTCAGTTGCAGGGCGCCGGGAGCCGCCGGAACGTCGACCCCGTCCGGGGCAATGGTCGAGCCCACGGGCGAGACATTGCCTGCTGCATCGGTCTGCACCACGCTCAGGGTCTGGCCATCGAGTTGCGCACTGGCCAGGGTCAGGCTGAAGCTGCCGTCAGCCGCGACCATCGTACTGCCCAGCAGCGTACCGTTGGCATCACGTACGCTCAGGGTGGCGCCGGCTTCGCCGGTGCCGGTGAGGGTCAGGCCATCGCTGCTGACCAGCAGGTTGGCCGGGGCTGACGGGGCGGTCACGTCAGCGGCGATCAGGGAGGCGGACGGCGAGGTGCCGTCGGCATTGCTCTGCACGGCACTTAAGGTTTCGCCATTCAACTGGGCGCTGTTCAGGGTGAGGCTGAAGGTGCCGTCAGCGGCCACTACTGCGGTGCCGAGGATGGCGCCATTGGTCGTGCGCACGGTAAGGGTCGCGCCGGCTTCACCGCTGCCCGTCAGGGTCAGGCCGTCGGCGCTGAGTTGCAGGCCGGTGGGGGCAGAAGGTGCGTTGACACCATCAGGCGCTGTCGTGGAGGTCGAGGGGGAGAGGTTGCCGGCAGCATCGGTCTGGTTGACCGACAAGGCCTGCCCGTCGGTTTGCGCGGCGCCCAAAGTGACGGTAAATGTGCCATCGGCGGCGACCACAGCGCTGCCCAGCACGCTGCCGTCGGCGGCGCGTACGGTCACGGTGGCGCCGGCTTCGCCGGTGCCGGTGAGGGTCAGGCCATCGCTGCTGACCAGCAGGTTGGCCGGCGCTGACGGGGCGGTGAGGTCCGCGGCGGTCAGTGATGTGGCGGCCGAGCTGTTGCCGAATGCGTCCGTCTGGACCACCGACAGCGTTTCTCCGTTGAGTTGAGCGCTGTCCAGGGTCAGGCTGAAGGTGCCGTCGGCGGCGACCACGGCGCTGCCCAGTACGGTGCCATCGACGTTGCGTACGGTGACGGTGGCTCCGGGCTGACCGGTGCCGGTCAAGGTCACCCCGTCGGCATTCAATTGCAGGTCACCGGGTGCCGATGGCGCATTCACGCCATCGGGCGCGGTTGCCGAGGCAGCAGGCGAGAGGTTGCCGGCGGCATCGGCCTGGCTGACAGACAGGACCTGGCCATCGGTCTGCGCGGTGCCCAGGGTCAGGCTGAACGTGCCATTGGCTGCAACCACGGTACTGCCCAGCACGCTGCCATCGGCGGCGCGGACGGTCACGGTGGCGCCGGCTTCGCCACGGCCGGTCAGGGTCAGGCCGTCGGCGCTGACCAGCAGGTTGGTCGGTGCGGCGGGAGCGGTGACGTCGGCGGCGGTCAGGGACGCCACCGGTGAGGTGCCATCATTGTTGCCTTGCACCACACTCAGGGTTTCGCCGTTCAATTGGGCGCTGCCCAGCGTCAGGCTGAATGTGCCGTTGGCCGCCACGACGGCGGTGCCCAGGAGGGTGCCATTGGCACCGCGCACAGTGACCGTGGCGCCGGCTTCGCCGCGACCGGTCAGGGTCAGGCCATCGGTGCTCAGTTGCAGGTTGGTGGGCGCACCCGGCGCGTCGTTGCCATCCGGTGCGGTGGTCGAGGCGCTGGGTGACACGTTGCCGGCGGTATCGGTCTGCACCACGCTCAGGGTCTGGCCGTCCAGTTGCGCACTGCCCAGCACTACGCTGAACGTGCCGTTCGCGGCGACGATGGCGGTGCCAAGCAGCGCGCCATTGGCAGCGCGCACGGTGACGGTGGCGCCGGCTTCGCCGGTACCGGTCAGGGTCAGGCCATTGGCGCCGACCTGCAGATTGGCCGGGGCGGCAGGCGCGGTGGTGTCTGCCGCGTTGATGGTTGCCTCTGGCGAGACATTGCCGGTGGCATCGGCCTGATCGACGTTCAGGGTCTGGCCGTCAAGCTGTGCACTGCCAAGCGCTACGCTGAACGTGCCGTCGGCCCCGACCACGGCGGTGCCCAGCACATTGCCATTGGCATCGCGCACGGTGACGGTGGCCCCGGCTTCGCCGATGCCGGTCAGGTTCAGGCCATCGTCACTCAACTGCAGGTTGGCCGGCGCCAGGGGCGCGCGGGTGTCCGGAGCGGTAATCGGCGTGCCACCGGAGGTATTGCCGTTGGGATCGGTCTGATCGACCACCAGCGGCTCGCCATTGTTCTGCGCGGTGTCCAGCGGCACCGAGAAGTTGCCATCGGCGCCCACTACGGTGCTGCCCACCACGGTGCCGTCGGGGTTGCGTACGTTGACCGTGGCGCCGGGTGTACCGGTGCCATTGAGTGTCAGGCCGTCAGTCGACAGGCTCAGGTTACCGGGTGCGTCAGGGGCGACAGGATCATCACCACCGCCGCCCCCACCGCCTGCGCCGCCAGCGGCCGCCGCCGCGCCACCAGCCCCCAGCAGGCCAAGGCCGGCAAAGGCGAAGGTCTGGGTCGCGCCATCGACAAGGCCGGCGTCGGCAATCAGGGTGTCGATGGAGGCAACTTCGGCAAAGGTAAAGCCGTTGAAGGCGTCGGCGCTGTACTGGGCTTGCCACAGGGCACCGTCTTCACCGACAAAGACCATGTCGCTCTGTACGCCTTCAGCGGTGGTGGCGAAAAAATTACCGATCGTGACTTTTTCACCGGACTTGAGGGTCAGGATCAGGTCCTGGCCGTTACGGTTGACCGAGGCGATCTGCGACGGCGCGACGGGCATCTGCACCACGCCTGGCTTTGCCAGTTGAAAACTGCCCCATTCCCTGGCGGAAATCTCGGATGTGGCTTTATCGGCGACTACGATGTTGTCCATGACGACTCCTGCCTTTTCCCCGTGTACCCCTGTGGTCAGGCTGCAACCTTATCCAGCATTCCCGACCGTGCAGGACATGCATGAGCCTGGCGAACGCTTGTGTGAATTCCCTGACCACAAGAGGTGTTCGATAACTTCTGGATGGCTTGGGTATAGCAACGTCACTTCGTTTCGTCACAGCGTGTTTAATCAAGTGAATGCGTATTGGCTGTTTGCTGGTCGAGGCGGTAAGCGTAACGATCCACAAATACGGGGGCCTAATGGCAAGTCGACATGTCGCCAACCGTTTGTCGGTTTTTTTATTCAGTTAAATGCGGATGTTCGATGAATCGATTAAGGCATTAATACCTTGGGAGTGGCGTAACTTCATGCGCGGCGAACAGCGGGCGTGACACGTGGGCAGGCGATTGCCAAATCCTTGAAAAGGCACGGCCTGCCTCATGGGCCGCCATTCTTGAATAGGCAGGCTTGAACAGGGACTAATGGATTACTACTTTAGTTATAACCATGAAGTGGGCGCGCGCTTGAATAAGCAAGGGGGTGGCCGCTTGTGCGATGCCCGTAATAACGGAGTTAATAAACCCTTTGACCCAGCGTGATGATCAAGTGGGCTTAGTTCATGTCGGGAGAGGGATGTGGATAGGGCGTTCATGGCGGGTTAGTAGGGTCGGTAAGTGCGGGCTTGAACGTGAACAGGCATGAACCCTGCTCCATGCTTGCCCGTCGATATCCGGCTGCCCATTGTGCGGACGATGGGCAACAGGCCCTAGTACGGCGCATCACCCAGAACAGTGGCACGGTGCATGATGCGTCGCTGCGGGCTGTAGTCGTCGATGGCGAAATGCTGGGTAATGCGGTTATCCCAGAATGCCACATCGTCCTGTTGCCACTGCCAGCGCACCGTGAATTGTGGTTGGGTCGAGTGGCTGAACAGCAGCTTGAGAATGGCGTCGCTTTCGGCGTCCGGCAGTTCGTTGATGCGTGTGGTGAAGCCCTCGTTGACAAACAGGCCCTTGCGCCCGGTCACCGGATGGGTGCGCACCACCGGATGGCTGCGCGGCGGGTGGCGGCGTTTGGCGTCCTCGAAGCGAGCCTTGTCCTGCTCGGTAATGGCAAAGCGTGATTCCGGGAACGATTTGTTCAGGTCATGAGTGGCGCTCAGGCCGTCGAGCAGGCGCTTGAGCGGCTCTGACAGGGCTTCGTAAGCGGCGCTGCTGCTGGCCCACAGGGTATCGCCGCCGTAAGGCGGCACCTGCCTGGCGCTGAGTATTGCGCCCAACGCCGGGGTTTCAAGAAAACTCACGTCCGAATGCCACAGTGCATTGTCACGCAGGTCGGTCACCGCCGTGTCGAGAATCAGCACCTCGGGCTGCCCGGGCACGTTGGGGTAGATCGGATGAATGTGCAGGTCACCGAAATGCGCCGCCAGCCGCGCCTGCTGCGCAGGTGTCAGTGGCTGGTTGCGAAAGAACAGCACCTGATGGTCAAGCAGCGCCTGATGCAATTGCGCGTGATGCGCAGCACTCAGAGGCTGGCTGAGGTCGACGCCTTCGATGCGGGCGCCCAGCGCCGGACTGACAGGGGTGATATGCAGGCTCATTGAGTCATCTCTTAGTGTGAGCGGCCGTGCCAGGGCACCAGTTTGCGTTGCAGGGCGCGCAGGCCCAGTTCCATGGCGAAGGCAACCAGGGCGATGACCAGGATGCCCAGCACCACCACGTCGGTGACCAGAAACTGCGCCGCCGACTGGACCATGAAGCCCAGGCCGCTGGTGGCGGCAATCAGTTCGGCGGCCACCAGGGTCGACCAGCCGACCCCCAGGCCGATGCGGATGCCGATCAGGATGTCCGGCAAGGCGGCCGGCACAATCACATGACGGATCAGCTGGCGGCGGCTGGCACCCAGCGACTGGGCCGCGCGGATTTTCGCCTGGTCGACATTGCGCACCCCGGTGGCGGTGGCAATGGCGATCGGCGCAAAGATCGCCAGGTAGATCAGCAAGGTCTTGGACAGCTCGCCGATGCCGCACCAGATCACGATCAGCGGCAGGTAGGCCAACGGCGGGATGGGCCGGTAGAACTCGATCAACGGGTCGAGAATGCCTTGGGCAATGCGGTTATGACCGATCGCAATGCCCACCGGCACGGCACAGACAATAGCTGCCACCAGCGCCAGGCCAATGCGTTGCAGGCTGGCGCCCAGGTGTTGCCAGAGGGTCGACTCCATGTAGCCGTCGGTGACCAGCAGCCAGGCTTTTTGCAGCACCGCCGAGGGTGGCGGCAGAAACAGCGGCTCGATCAGCCCGGTGGCGGTGATGGCCCACCACAGCGTCAGCAGCACAATGAAGGTCAGGCTGCTGATGGTGCGTGTGCCGAGCACCCAGGGGCGGCGTGTTGCCGGTGGGGGCTGACGGTCCAGGTGGCCAATGCCGGCCTGGCTGATCTGGGCGTCGCTCATGCGGGCTCCTTGCGCGCCTCGGCGCTGCGTTGCGAGAACACCCGCTGCAGCACATGCTCGCGGGTGGCAATGAAGGCAGGATCGGACTTGATGGCCCGCGCCGATTCGCCGGCGGCGTAGCGCTGGCCGAAGTCCAGTTTGAGGTGCTCGTCGATCCGGCCGGGCGAGGGTGCCAGCAGGATCAAGTCGGTGGCCAGGAACACGGCCTCTTCGATGTCATGGGTGATCAGGAACACCGGCTTGCTGGTGCGTTGCCAGACCTGCAGCAACAACTCCTGAACCTGCTCGCGGGTAAAGGCATCCAGTGCACCGAACGGCTCGTCCATCAGCAGCACACGCGGGTTGGCGGCCAGGGCGCGGGCCAGGCCCACACGCTGGCGCTGGCCACCGGACAGTTGCCAGATCTGCCGGTCTTCGAAGCCGGCCAGGTCCACCAGGGCAAGCATCTCGCGGGCGGTCTGTTCGCGCAGGCGCCGTTCGACGCCGGCCAGTTGCAGGCCAAAGCCTGCATTGTCGAGCACGTTCAGCCAGGGCAGCAAAGCGTCGTCCTGAAACACCACGCCGCGCTCGGCACTCGGGCCATGCACCGGTACGCCGTCCAGGGTGATACGCCCGCTGCCGGGGGCGACGAAGCCGGCGATCAGGTTCAGCAGCGACGTCTTGCCACTGCCCGACGGCCCCAGGGCCACCAGCAATTGCCGGGGGCCGAGGGTCAATGAAATGTCGGCCAGCACCGGCTCGGCGGCGCCCGGGTAATGAGCACTGACGCGCTCCAGTTGCAACAGGGCCATGGGCTTTGTCTCCAGAATGATGTTGCTGCAGCGGCCTTGAGTACGCGACCTGTCATAAAAAATAACTAGCTGATTTAATTGGATATTAAGTTCACCCCTTGTAGGAGCGCGCTCTGCCCGCGACCGGCTGCGTAGCAGTCGTAAAATTGCGGTGTTTCATAAATCCCTGATGGGTTAGCAGTCGTAAAATTGCGGCGTTTCATAGATCCCTGATGGGGTAGTAGTCATGCATTTGTGGCGTTTCCGAGATTTTGCGAGCGCTAACGCACTCGGTCGCGGTGGTCCGGCATTCCGGCAGAGCGCGCTCCTACAACGGTCCCTTGTTTGCGGCGCGCGAGGGCGGCGGTGATCTCCTGCTGTGGGCTCAGTGCTTGATGTACCGGGCGCTGACGTACGGGCTGTAGTCGCCCAGCACGGTCTCGACCTTGCCTTGCTCCTTGAGAAAGCTGGCAGTCTTGTGGATGGCGGTGGCGGTGCCGCCGTCGAGCAGCGCGCTGGAGCGTTGTGCCTGGGCGTCCGGGTATTCCGAGCCGGCCAGCAGTTCAGGCACGTCTTCGGCATTGGAGCCGGTCAGCCTGGCGATCTTTTTCACTTGCTCGGAATCGGCTGTCCACTGCGCCTTGTGCGCGGCGTAGTCGGCGAATGCGTCCAGGGTCACCTTGGTGAATTGCGCGATGACCTGTGGGTTCTTCTCGGCATAATCCTTGCGCGCGACCCAGACCTCGAAGGTCGGCGCGCCCCAGCGGCCGACTTCGGCGGCGTCGGTCAGCACCTTGCCGGTCTTGCGGATCTCGCCCAGCGCCGGCGACCAGACAAAGGCACCATCGATGTCGCCACGCTTCCAGGCGGCGGCGATCTGTAGCGGTTGCAGGTTGACCACCTTGACCTTGCCTTCCAGGCCCCATTGCTTGAGTGCGCCCAGCAGGCTGTAGTGCGACGTGGACACGAAGGGCGTGGCGATGGTCTTGCCGACCAGGTCCTGCGGGTTGACGATGCCGCTGCCGTTACGCACCACCAGGGCCTCGGCGGAATTGATCTGCGCCGAAACGATGAACGCCACGATCGGCACCTTGCGCGAGGCTGCGGCGGCCAGCGGGCTGGAGCCCAGGTTGCCGATCTGCACGTCGCCCGAGGCCAGCGCGGTCACCACTTCCGGGCCGCTGTTGAAGCGGCGCCAGTCGATTGTCTCGCCAATGGCCTTTTCGTAGGCACCGTCGGCCTGTGCGACCTTGCTGGGATCGACACCGGTCTGGTAACCGATGATCAGGGGCGCAGCCTGAACATTTAAGGTCAGCAGGGAAGCCGCCAGCACAGTGAGCAGAGGACGAACGAACGCTTTATGGGCCATGACGATTCTTCTTGATAGAGGGGCAGGTTTGCGCGACGAGGGCGCGGTCATTTCAGGTGTCTGGCTGGGCCGTTCACTCGGTAGGCGAATATTGAGGTTATAAAAAAGCTCATTCCAATAATTATTTGGAATGAGCTTAGAGCGGCGAACGAGGATGATCCGGGCTGTCAGGCCCTGGCAACACTCGGTGCTTCACGCAGTAGCCAGCGCTGCCCCAGCCAGGCGGCGAACAGCACGGCCGTCAGGGCGATCATCACGGCCTGGTAGCCTTGCAGGAAGGCACTGCTGCCAACGTTTTGTGCCGTGCCGGTGTAATGCCGCAGCAACCCGACGCCCAAGGCCAGGCCCAGGCCGCCACCGACGTTGTGCAGGGTCATCAGCGAACCGACCGCCACCGAGCCGAACCGCTCGGGCACCGCCGTTACGCCCAGCACCGTCGAGGGCCCCAGCAGGCAGGCCCAGCCCAGACCCATCAGGGCGAATGCGGCCAGCACATAGGCCCAGGCGGTGTCCGGCGAAAACGCGGCCTGCAACAGGGCGCTGGCGGCAAACAGCAATAGCCCGGTCTGGATCAGCAGGGCCGGCCCCTTGCGATCGACCAGCCGGCCGACCCAGGGTGACAGCAGCGCCACGCCCAGGGTGGTGGGCAACAGCAGCAGGCCGGTGCCCTGGCTGTCGGTGCCGCGCACCTGTGCCAGGTACAGCGGCATCATGAAAAAGGCCACGCAATAGAACACCGCCAGGGTAAAGCTGGCCAGCACCGCCGCCACGAATCGCCGGTTGGCGAACAGGCGCAGGTCGATGATGGGCGAGGTCACGCGCCGTTCGACGTGTACAAATACACCCAGCGCCAGCACCGCCAGCACCAGCGTGCCGAGGGTCGTGGTCGACTGCCAGCCCCAGTGACTGCCCTGGACAATCACCAGTACCAGCGCCGGCAGGCCGATCAGCAACAGCAGGGTGCCGGCCCAGTCGAGCCTGGGTTGCGCCTCGTCGGAGCGCGATTCGCTGACATTGCAGGCGATCACCGCCAGGCTCAGCAATACGAACGGCACGTTGATCAAAAAGATCCATGGCCAGCCAAACGCCTGGGTCAGCACACCACCCAAGACCGGGCCTGCCGCCAGACCGACACCGTTGACCCCGAACAGCACACCGAAGGCCTTGCCCTGTTCTTCAGGGGTGAAGGCCTGGGCCACGATGGCCCCGGACGCGGTGTACAGCACCGCGCAGGCCAGCCCTTGCAGCACGCGGGCGACCACCAGCGCTTCAAGGTGGCTGACCAGGCCCGCCGCCAGGGAGGCCAGCCCGAACACCACCAGCCCCAGTGACAGCACGCGCTTGCGCCCGTACAGATCGGCCAGGCGTCCGGCCAGCACCATGAAGCTGGACATCGCCAGCAGAAACGCGTTGATCACCCATTGCAGAGCGTCGACCGGGACCTGCAACTGCTCTTGCAGTGCCGGCAGGGCCGTGTTGACGATGGTGAAGTCGACGCAGCCCAGAAAGCTGGCGATGCTGACACCGCCCAGGGCCCACCATTTGCGAGAAGCTGTCATGAAAATCTCCTGTGTCCAGATCCGCCGGCCCTGGGCCATGCGCCGGTCATTGAAGACCGACGCATCCCCTGTGGACCTGTGATCAGATGGCGAAGGCAATCCTGGCCCAGACCGGATGCGCGTTACCATGCAGCGGCGGCTCGACCGTGGCGGCGCGTTTCTTGAATTTGAGCGACAGCCATTGGGCTTGATGGGGGTAGTGGGGCTCGACGAAGTGCCGGCGCGTGGCCGCCATGGCGCGGGTCATCGGTTGTGGGTAGACCACAAAGTCGATGCCTTGCGAGGCCCACAGCGGCATGATGATCGGGCATTCCTCGATCAGGTAGTTGAGGCAGCGGGTACGGGCTTCCTCCAGGTCCGCCTCGGGGTTGCGCTTGTGCAGACGCTCGAGGAACAGACCGATGGTGCCGTTGACCTCATCGCGGTAGTCGCGGTTGTTCTCGTATTCGAACTGCACCCGGTCCAGCCACGGCCGGTAGTCGCTGTCGAGCAGGCATTGCTCCCAGCGCAGGATGCGCGTCACGCTGGCCAGTGAGTTGATCGCCGCCTGGTTGCGGGCCAGCCATTGGTCGCCCGATTCGCTGCTGACCCGGTACACCTCTTCATAGCTGTAGTTGCTGAGGTTATGGCGCTGCAGGATATCGGCCACGGCAATGGTGGTGAACGCAAACCCCTGGCGGTTGATCAGGTCGATGGTGGCCTGGAACTTGCCGCCTTCGTGATAATCCTGGCCGACGCTGATCAGCAGCAAGGCATGCTTGCCGCGATAGTCCTGTTGAAGGTCCGTTTCAAATGCCGCTTTATAGGTCGCGCTCATGCTCAACTCCAGTAGATCAGGGGGGATTGCTCGCCGAAATAACCGATGAAACTCGACAGGGTGATTCGCGGCGTGTGGTGCACGGGACGGACCGCGTGAATGAACCGCGGGTTGATGATGATCAGGTCGCCGTCTTCGGGACGGGTGGTGAAGTCGGCCGGCGGCAGCCGGTCGCGGTCGATGCCGTAGTGGCGGGCGCTTTTCAGATGCTGGTACTGGTCTTCGCTGGGGCGGGTGTTCCACACCTCCAGCTCGCCGCCCTGCGCCGGCACTTGCAGGTAGATGTTGGCCGACAGCTGCGCCTGCAAGGCCACTTGCAAATGGGGCGGCAGGTTCCATTCCAGCTTGTCGATGTGCGGGCACAGGTCGATGCCCGGCTCCTGGTAGCGGGTGACGCCGGTGAAGCACTTCTGGCCGTCGACATCGAGCAGGTGCGCACCCCGCGGCCACGCCTCGTCAAGCCTGAGGCGTAAATCGTCAAGCGGCGACAGGTAAGGCCGAAAGGCATCCCGCACCCGGTCGATATTGCCTCGCGCCGCCTGGTGATAGGCCTGGCGCACCGTGTCGTCCTTGATTTCGGCATAGGCGATGCCCAGCCGGGTAAACTCGCGCGCATGCCCCAGGGCACCGCGCTGCGGATGGTCGAACAACTGTCGACGCGCCGCCTCCAGGCTCTGCTCGCTGACAAAGCCCGGGATGCGGATGCCATAGATGGCGTGATCGAGCAGTTGCTGGATATGCACCGAGCTCAAGGCTCGTGCTTCGATGGTCGCGAGCATTTACCGTACCTCCTGGCAGTAAAAGTGAACCCTGAAGATGAAACAGTGCCGGGTTCAATGATCGAAACGGGTGTCGTAGTGCGCGCTGGCGTCGATGCCCTGGCGGATGATTCCTTCATCGCGGTACAGGTCGGCGCTGTGTTGCAATTGATCGATCACCGTCGCATCGATGGCGATGCGTTGCGGGCGCGACTCCAGGGTCGAGACGCGATGAAACTCGACGGGCAGACCGGTGGAGGCAGCCAGTCGTTCGGCGTAGGCGTCCACATGGTGGTTGGCCCACTGGTAGGCGCGGTCGATGCGGCCCAGCAGGTCGCGCACGGCCTCGGTCTTTTCGTCGATGGCCTGCTGGCTGGCGACGATCAGCACATTGCCGGCAAACAGTTTCTCGCCACTGGCCAGTACCCGGGTCTGATCCTGCAGGCGGGCCATGCTGGTATAGGGGTCCCAGGTTGCCCACACGTCGGCCCCGCCATTGGCCAGCAACACCCGTGATTCGCCTGGTTGCAGGAAGATGAACTGCGCATCCGTGCCGTGCAGCCCGGCCTGGCGCAACACCGCCAGGGCCAGGAAATGGCCAATCGAGCCGCGAGTGGTCGTGATGCGCTGGCCCTTGAGGTCCGCTGTCGTCTTGAGCGGCGAATCCTGGCGGACCACCAGCGCCACCATGGTGGCGGTTACCTGCAACTTGATCACCGCCACGGTCTTGATCGGTGCCTGGGCGGCCACGGCAAAGATGAATGGCGCCTCGCCGAGCGCGCCGACATCGATGGCCTCGGCGCGCAGGGCTTCGGCCACCGGCGGCGCCGAGGCAAATGAGGCGAAGTCGATGGTGTAGGGCAGGTCCTGCAACTGCCCCGACGCCTCCAGCAGCACCTTCAGCGCACCTTTCTGGCTGCCCACCCGCAGCGTGGTCTGCGCCTGCACTGCGCCTGCCAGCGTCAAGCCCAGCCCCAGCACGGCCAGCAGGGTTTTGACCGAGCGGTTCAAAACGCTACGCTCACACGGCCGTAGTAATAACCACCGGCAAATCCATACGGTGAGAACATGCCGTATTCGTAAGTGCCGGCCCAGGTCTTGATGCCTTTCTTGTCCGGGTACACATCGAACAGGTTATTGGCGCCCAAGGCCACCGTGAGGTTGTCGGTGACGTCGTAGGCCACGTCCAGGTCGGTGATCCACTTGGCACTGTAGGTGCGGTCGTTTTCCGGGATGTTCGAGCCTTCGGTGTACTGGCCGTAGCGGGTCAGGGCCAGGTTGACGTTCCAGCGGTCGAGCCGGTATTGCGTCGAGGCAATCCACTTGTCCTTGGGCGTGGCACGGGTCAGGTCGGTCTGCTGTTGACGGTCGAACAACACGTAGCCGGCGCCCAGGCTGGACAGTTGGCTGGGGTTGGCGGCCAGCGCGCGAATGGTGTTGCGGTTGTGGTTATAGGCCAGGCTGAACTTCGCCTGCCCGTATTGCTGCAACGCCAGGCTGTACTCGGCTACCAGGTCGACCCCCTGGGTGCGGGTGTCGGCTGCGTTGGCGTAGTACTGGCCGGCCAGATTCGGCGGCAGGCCGTTGGCGGTGAGAATGTTCGACACTGCCGTGCCGCTGAGCACGCCGGTTTGCAGGATGCGGTCGTCGATGTCGATCAGGTACCAGTCGGCGGTCAGCCGCAGGCGCTCCACAGGCTCTGCCGTCAGGCCCAGGCTGTAGCTGAGCGAGGTTTCAGGTTGCAGCGAGGTGGCCCCAAGCGCCTTGGCTTCGGCTGAGTCGGGACGCATCTGGCGGGTACGGGCCACGCTGGTTACGCCGCCGACGCCGAACTGGGTGATGCTGCTGGTCGCCGAAAACTGGTTCTGCGCCAGCGACGGCGCGCGAAAACCCTTGCTGACTCCGGCACGCACGGCATAACCGGGCAGGAATTCATAGCGGGTGGTCAGTTTGCCGCTGGTCGTGTCGCCGATGCCCTGGTTGTACTTCTCATGGCGTACTGCTGCGCCCACGTACCAGTCGTTGGTGATGTCCAGGCCCAGGTCAAAGTAAGCGGCGACGTTCTGACGCTGGCTGCTACCGGCATCATCCGGACTGGTACCGGCCACCGAAAACAGCCCGGGGTCGGGTACCCGGCCGGCGAACGGCCCGCTGGGAATCACGTAGCTGCCCTGGTTGTAGGCATTGGGCTCGCCGGCTTCGAGGGTGAAGGTTTCACGGCGGTATTCGAGCCCGGCCGAGATTTGCAGCGGGCTGCTCCAGCCGATGTCCAGGGCGCGGGTGACGTCCAGGTTGGTGGTCCACTGGTCGAAGACTTCGTTGGCCAGGTGGAAGCGGTGCTGGCTAAAGTCCGGACCGTTGGAAATGTTGACGTTGTTGTCGGTGTACAGGCGCGCCTTGTCGCGGCCATAGCTGCTGCTGACATCCCAGTCCCAGCCGGCCAGCTCGCCCTTGAGCCCGGCGGTGGCCTGGTAGTCGACTTCCTCGATCTCGCGCCGGGCCTGGCCGCCGTCGCCATACGGCGCCCCTGGCACGCCGGCCAGACTGGTGATGTCGGTGGGTTTGCGGTGGCCCAGGTCCTTGTTGCTGTTGCGATAGCTCAAGGTCGAGAACGAATACAGGCGCACATCGTTTTGCAGCGGCACTTCCAGGTTGTAGGCCAGGCTCGTGGTACGGTCGCGGCCCAGGCCGTATTCGTTGCCCCAGCCATGGCGATTGCCTTCGCGTGGGTCGGGTGAGCCGTCGGGCTGGTTGAAGTAGAGCTGGCCGGAGGCGGCCGAGTCGCGGATCCAGGGTTCCTGTGCCTTGGCGTCGAACGACAGGTTGAAAAAACCGCCATAACCCAGTGTCGTGCCCAGGTTGGCCGCTTCATGACCGGTGGTGCCGTCGCCGTTGTAGTTCTGGCCCAGCGAGGTTTCAGCCGTCAGGCCCTGGGCGTTGCGCTTGAGGATGATATTGATGACCCCGGCAATGGCGTCCGAGCCGTACTGGGCGGCGGCGCCGTCGCGCAACACCTCGATGCGTTCCACGGCGGCGGTGGGAATCAGGTCCAGATCGACCGGGGTAGAGGCATTACCGACCCGTGCATTGTTGTTGATCATGGCGGTGTTGTGCCGGCGCTTGCCATTGACCAGGATCAGCACTTGATCGCCACCCAGCCCGCGCATGCTGATGCCGCGCACCACAAACCCGGTGCCGCCACCGTTGAAGGTCGGCACGTTGAAGGACGGGATCAGGCGGGCGAGGATTTCCTTGAGGCCGCTCTTGCCGGTGGCGGTGAGCTGCTCGCTGGTGTAGACGTCGATCGGGACAGGGGTGTCGGTGAGGGTGCGCTGCTGGTTGCCACGAAGGCCGGTCACCAGCACGGTGTCCAGCGTGTCTTCAGCCTGGACCAGGCTGCTCAGGGCACTGGCGGCAATCAATAACCCGGCGGTGGGCAGGGGGGCAAAATACGTTCGGGCAGCGTTGTTCATCAGTCGTTATCCATGCGTGCATCGTCAGTGTCCTTAGCGCCGGAAGCGCCCGTTTTGGATCCCATTATTGGGTGAGTGAAAGTGTACGACTGGTAACAAAATGTTAAAAATACATAAAGCTCATAAGCTAATATTTATATCTTGTAACAAAACTACTTAATCCAGTGTGGGTGTCATGAGTCGTATCCAACAGCACATGCGTCTGGGCCTGTTTATCCAGGCCGCCGGTCATCATGCTTCGGGCTGGCGTTATCCGGGTGCACAAAGCGGCAGCGAGAATTTCAATCTGATCCGACGCCTGACCGAAAGCGCGGAGCGCGCCTGTTTCGATCTGGTGTTCTTCGGTGACAAACTTGTCACCGGTCCTCAGGAACCGCCGTCGATGATTGTGCGCTTCGAGCCCTTGACCCTGCTCGGCGCACTGGCCATGGTCACTGAGCGTATCGGCCTGGTTGCCACGGCATCGACCACTTACGGCGAACCCTTCACGATTGCGCGTCAGTTCGGCACCCTCGATCACCTGTCCGGTGGTCGCGCCGGCTGGAATGTGGTGACCACCGGCTACGACAGTGCGGCCAATTTCACCTTGGGCAACCATCCCGATCATGAGCAGCGTTATGCCGTGGCCGAGGAGTTCGTCGATGTGGTGCGCGGTTTGTGGGACAGCTTTGAAGACGACGCCTATGTGCGCGATGCTGAAACGGGGGTCTACCTGGATACGGCGAAGATGCACCGCCTTGATCATCAGGGCAGGTTTTTCAATATTGCCGGCCCGCTTAACCTGACTCGCAGCCCGCAGGGCCATCCGGTCCTGGTGCAGGCCGGTTCATCGGGACCGGGCATGGCCCTGGCCTCGCGCATTGCCGAGGTGGTGTTCACCGCCCAGCAGGATTTGCACAGTGCGCAGCAGTTCTATCGAGACCTCAAGCGCCAGGTGGTCGAGCACGGTCGTGACCCGGCGCATTGCCTGGTGATGCCGGGCATCATGCCGATCATCGGCCGTACCCGGGAGGAGGCGCTGGCGCACTTCGAACGCTTGCAGCAATGGAATGATCTGGACGCGGCGCTGGCGCTGGTCAGTGACCGACTGGGGCATGACGTGCGCGGCCTGGACCTGGACCGGCCGTTGCCGGACCTGACCCTGCCACAGAACATGAGAAGCCGGGCGCAACTGTTGCTGGACATGAGCCACAAGGACGGTCTGACCCTGCGCCAGGTCTGCCATCTGGCCGCCGGCGCACGGGGTCATCGCATTGTGGTCGGCACCGCGCATCAGGTGGCCGACGAGATGATCGCCTGGTTTGAAGGTGAGGCCGCCGATGGTTTCAACCTGATGCCGGCACATTTTCCCGAAGGGCTTGATGCGTTTGTCGAGGGTGTCTTGCCGATCCTGCGCCGGCACGGTCTGTTTCGCGAATGCTACACCGGCCATACCTTGCGCGAGCACCTGGGCTTGCCGCGTCCTGCAGATTTTGGTCTGTAGAGTTGTTTGTGCTAGATTTGAATCTACAGAATGATTATTCGAGGTGCATCATGACCGCTTTGGCTCAAGCCGCCGTCCTCAGCAAGACCCAGTGCGTTACCGGCCTGCGCGCCGCCTTGCGCATTCTCGATAAATGGCAGGCCTCGACAGACCAGGCCTGCCGCATCCTGCGTATCTCGCGCAGCACCTATACCCGTGCCCGGCAAGACGACGCCGGCTGGTCGGTGAGTCTGGACATGGATCAGATGCACCGCATCAGCTTTGTGCTCAATATCCATGCAGCGCTGCGCACGATTTTCGATAACCCTGAAAATGTGTACGGCTTCGCCTCGCTGGCCAATCACAATGATTTCTTCAATGGTCGTACACCGCTGGAGATCATGGCCCAGGGCGACTTCATTTCGTTGTACGAAACCTTCCGGCGCATCGATGCCCTGCGGGGTGCGCAATGGTGAGCCCGGCCGAACTGGCCGAGCGGCCGCAACAGGCCGTGCAGGCGCACCGGCTGGTCAATTCGCGCTTCCCGCCCATCGACCTGTTCAACGACGTGGCCGACGCGGCCGAGTTCGAGGCGCTGTATCAGATCCAGGCGCTGACCAACCCGCGCCTGCTCAATGAAGTCGGGCGTATCGAGCTGATTGCGCTGCGCGAGATTCCCTTCGGCATTCCCGGCTGTTCCTATGCCGCCGCGCCCTTTACCCACGTCAACCCGGACGGTTCACGCTTCAGCGATGGTCGCTTTGGCGTGCTGTACGTGGCCGACACCGTCGAAACCGCCGTGGCCGAAGTGCACCATCATCAACAGCGTTATTGGTCGAAAGTGCCGGAGCTGAGTTACGAGCGCTTTGTGTTTCGCGCCCTGGTGTGTCATTTCAACGAGGCCGGCCTGCGCGATGCCGCCGCCTTGTCGCTGTCGCATCCGATTCACGCGCCGGGCGATTACAGTCACTCTCATCAGTTGGGTGCAGCCATCAAGCATCAGGGCGGCGTGGGCCTGCGTTATTGCTCGGTGCGCTCGCCAGGCAACCTGTGCTGGGCGCTGATGACCCCGCGCCCGGTGACCGCCATTCACCAGAGCGCGCATTACGAGATGATCTGGAACGGGCGTATCACCAGCGTGAACCGGCTATCGAATGCGACTTAGGGTCTGTTGCCGGTTCTGTGGTCGGGCCGGGGCGGTTCAGGCGGTGTCCCTGATCTTGCGCCGGCTGTGCCATAGCACGGCCAGGGTCACCGGGATGCAGGCCGGCACGGCCAGTTGCGCTAGGCGTTCGGGTATCACCGCGCAGTAACGCACCGAGGGCCGAAAGCGGCGTTTGATGAACACACCCAGGCGCTGGGAATCGCCGGCATGGGTTTCGCGCCGCTCGGCAATGCGCTCATCCACCAGGTTGGCATAGGCTGCGGTGGTGGCCAGGCGTTGCTGGCCGATAGCGGAGCCGGCCGGGTCATGGAAACCATAGCGGCTCAAATCAAACGACTCGGGACGCTCTTCGATGACCTGCACTTGCATGGCGTTGATCACACAATGGGCATATTGCGTCATCAGATCCGTCAACAGGAAGAGTCAATGCCTGAGAGATTGGATGCGAAGAGAGGGGGATGAGTCACGCCGGTTCATGGACGTGGGGGCCGGTCGAGCGAATGTGGCAGGCCAGGCCATGATGAGGTCGGGCCATTCGCGACCGTGGGTCGCTCCTGCGAAAAACCCGTAGGAGCGACCCACGGTCGCGAATGCAGACTATCAGTGCGCCACAGGCTCCAGCGGTGCTTGAAGCGGAGCCGCTTGCGGTGCATCCAGACCCTCAGTGTGCTCGGTCGGGCGCATCGCGGTGCGACGTACCGGCGCGCCGTTGGCCTTGAAGTACCTGGCCGTGCTGCGCGCCAGCGGGCTGCGGTTGCGGATACGGTCGGCGATCTTCTCGGCGATCATGATGGTGGTGGCGTTGAGGTTGCCGGTGATGATTTCCGGCATGATCGAGGCATCGACTACGCGCAGCGCCTGCAGGCCATGCACACGGCCCTGACCGTCGACCACCGCCAGCGGATCGGTGCCCATCTTGCAGGTGCAGGACGGGTGATAAGCGGTTTCGGCATGGTCGCGCACGAAGGCATCGAGCTGTTCGTCGGTCTTCACGTCCAGGCCTGGGCTGATTTCACGGCCGCGGTACGGGTCCAGCGCCGGTTGCGCGATGATTTCGCGGGTGATGCGGATCGCATCGCGAAACTCCTGCCAGTCCTGCTCCGAAGCCATGTAGTTGAACAGGATGCTGGGGTGCTCGTGCGGGTCCTTGGACTTGATCTGCACCCGGCCACGGCTGGGCGAGCGCATGGAGCCGACGTGCGCCTGGAAGCCATGTTCCTGGACGCCCTTGGTGCCGTTGTAATTGATGGCCACCGGCAGGAAGTGGTACTGGATGTTCGGCCATTCGAACTCGGGACGCGAGCGGATGAAACCGCCGGCCTCGAACTGATTGCTGGCGCCGATGCCGGTGCCGTTGAACAGCCACTCGGCACCGATGGCCGGCTGGTTCCACCACAGCAGTGACGGGTACAGCGACACCGGCTGGGTGCAGGCGTACTGAATGTACATTTCCAGGTGGTCCTGCAGGTTCTCGCCTACGCCCGGCAGGTCATGCACCACCGGCACATGGTGCTTGTTCAGCAGCTCGGCAGGACCTACGCCTGAGCGTTGCAGGATCTGTGGTGAGGCGATGGCGCCGGCGCACAGCAGCACTTCCTTGCGCGCCCGGGCCTGGGTCGGCGTGGTGGCATTGCCCACCAGGTAGCTGACACCCACGGCGCGCTTGCCCTCGAACAGAATGCGGTCGGTGGTGGCGTGGGTGACGATGGTCAGGGTGTCACGCTGCTTGGCGGTGTCCAGATAACCGCGCGCGGTGCTGGCGCGGCGTCCGTTGGGCGTGACGGTACGGTCCATCGGGCCGAAACCTTCCTGCTGGTAGCCGTTCAAGTCTTCGGTGCGCGGGTAACCGGCTTGCACGCCGGCTTCGACCATGGCGGCGAACAACGGGTTGTTGTTGGGCTTGGGCGTGGTCACGCTGACCGGGCCCTGGCCGCCGTGCCAGTCATCGGGGCCGATGTCGCGGGTTTCAGCCTTGCGAAAATACGGCAGGCAGTCCGGGTAGGCCCAGTCTTCAAGGCCGGGCAGCTTGGCCCAGCCGTCGAAATCCATGGCGTTGCCGCGGATATAGCACATGCCATTGATCAGCGACGAACCACCCAGGCCCTTGCCGCGACCGCACTCCATGCGGCGGTTGTTCATGTGCGGTTCCGGGTCGGTCTCGTAGGCCCAGTTGTAGCGCCGACCTTGCAGCGGGAAGGCCAGGGCCGCTGGCATCTGGGTACGAAAATCCAGGCGGTAGTCAGGGCCACCGGCTTCGAGCAGCAGCACGCTGACGCCGGCGTCTTCGGTCAGGCGGGCGGCCAGAGTGTTACCGGCCGAGCCGGCACCGATGATGATGTAATCGAATTCTTGGGACATGAAATGCGTCCTCATCTCTGAACGGTCGCGTCAACGACCGTAGGAGCGGCCTGGGCCGCGAAAAATAGTTGCCGCGCTTTCACGGCTCAGGCGCAATGCCGCCAGGCGGCGCCTGCGATGTGCGCAGGCGCCGCCTCTATCAGAACACCGAGGCGTAGTCACCCAGCTCGACCTGAATCGACTTGACCCGGGTGTACTGCGCCAGCGACAGAATGCCGTTCTCACGGCCCACGCCCGACTGCTTGTAGCCGCCTACCGGCATGGCCGCGGCCGATTCGCCCCAGGTGTTGATCCAGCAGATACCAGCTTCGAGCTGATGGATCACGCGGTGCGCGCGGGTCAGGTTCTCGGTGACGATGCCGGCAGCCAGGCCGTAGTCGGTGTCGTTGGCACGGCGCACGACTTCTTCTTCGCTGTCGTAGCCAAGAATGCTCATGACCGGGCCGAAGATTTCTTCGCGCACGATGGTCATGTCGTCGGTGCAGTCGGTGAACACGGTCGGGGCGATGTAGGCGCCCTTGGCCAGTGCGCCTTCGGTCAGGCGATCGCCGCCGCACAGCAGGCGTGCACCTTGTTGCTTGCCCTGGGCGATGTAGCCCAGCACGCTTTCCATATGGTCGAAGCTGACCATCGGCCCGAAGTTGGTGTTTTCGTCGGTCGGGTCGCCGATGCGGATGCGCTTGACGCGCTCCAGCACCTTGGCTTCAAAGGCGGCCTTGAGGCTGTTGGGGATAAACACCCGGGTGCCGTTGGTGCACACCTGGCCGGAGCTGTAGAAGTTGGCCATCATCGCGATGTCGGCGGCCTTGTCCAGGTCGGCGTCTTCGAAAATGATCAGCGGCGACTTGCCGCCCAGCTCCATGGTCACTTCCTTGAGGCTTGAGCCCGAGGCGCTGGCCATGACCTTCTTGCCGGTGCTGGTGCCGCCGGTGAACGAGATCTTCTCGATCTGCGGATGCTCGGTCAGGGCGCTGCCGACATCGCGGCCGCTGCCGGTCAGGACGTTGAATACACCATCGGGCAGTCCGGCGGCGGTGAAGATCTCGGCCAGCTTGAGGGTGGTCAGCGAGGTGACTTCGCTGGGCTTGAAGATCATCGCGTTACCGGCGGCCAGGGCCGGGGCCGACTTCCACAGGGCGATCTGGATCGGGTAGTTCCAGGCACCGATGCCGGCGGTGATGCCCAGCGGCTCGCGGCGGGTATAGACGAACGAGCTGTCGCGCAGCGGGATCTGCTCGCCTTCGATGGCCACCGCCAGGCCGGCGTAGTACTCCAGCACGTCGGCGCCGGTGACCACATCGACGTAACGGGTTTCCGAATAGGCCTTGCCGGTGTCCAGGGTTTCGAGCTGCGCCAGTTCATCGTTGCGCTCGCGCAGGATGTCCACGGCACGGCGCAGGATGCGCGAACGTTCGACAGGAGTCATGGCGCCCCAGACTTTCTGGCCTTCTGCGGCGCTCTTGACCGCACGGTCGACATCGGCGGCCGTGGCACGCTGAACCTTGGCCAGCACTTCACCGGTGGCCGGGTTGATGGCATCAAAGGTCTCGGTGCTGCTGGCGTCGACATAGCCGCCGTGGATGTAGAGTTTTTGCGTTTCAAAACGGGCCATAAAATTCTCGCAAGTGCATAGGTTGACTGGCGTCCGCCTCCGGGCCGGGTGGGGCCGCAGGGCGGTTCGTTCATTGCACCGTGGTGATCGGTGCACGCGGGTTGTTCGCCAAGGCCAGGGCCGTGATCGACCCTGATAACTGAAAACAGCCTACTTTATTTATGTTGAACGCTCAATCAGTAAAAAAGAGGACTGCGACGATCCCTTGCTGATGACACGCTTTTGAGCGTGCCATGAGCCTGAATAAAGGCATCCTGTAAGGGGTGTGACCGAGAACGACGCCAGACGTTCGCCGCTTGTTCGCGACATTTGCATCATGGCGGGAGGGCAGCGCGCCAAGGCGGCGCGCCAAGGCGGCACGCTGTAGCGCAGTGAACATGGGGGCGGTGTGTAGGAGCGCGCTCTGCCCGCGACCGGCTGCGCAGCAGTCGTAAATTTTCAGCGTTTCACAGATTTCTGCGAGCGCTTCGCACTCGGTCGCCGTGGTCCGGCATTCCGGCAAGCGGGCTCCTACTGAGATAAATCAACTATCCATTAACATCAAAAAGTTGTTTTGATGAAATTCCTGATCAAGCGACCACCATGATCGGTCGTTGCCGTGCAGGTCAGGCTTTTGTGCGCCCGCCCAATGCCTCGGCCACCCAGTCGGCAATGAAGTGTCCGGCATTGATGCTGTTGTCGAAGCTCGAATGCTGCACGCCGCCTTCGCGGTCGGTGAAGATCTTCAGCTCGCGTCGCGGGCTGTTGACCAGTTGCTCGTAGGTGCGGTGCGCCCACTTGAGCGGAATCTGCGAGTCTTTCTCGCCATGGGTCACCAGAAACGGCACCTTGATGCGGTCCAGCACGCCGTCGAGGTGGACATTCTCGGCAATGGTCATGAACTCATCGACGTTCCTGGCGCCCCAGACCCAGCACACATGCGCCCAGTAGTGTGGCACCGGAAAATCACCTTCCTTTTCCAGGCGGCGCTTCTGCACGTCGCGCCAGTCATGGTTGGCGCCCCAGACCACGCCACAGGCAAAGCGTGGCTCGAAGGCCACGGCGCGCGGGCAGTAATAGCCGCCCAGTGACACGCCTTCCATGCCGATGCGCTCGGGATCGACATCGTCGCGGGTTTCCAGCCAGTCCACTACGCGGCTGGCCCAGTGCTCGCTGTCATAACGGGCGGTCAAGCCTTGCAGGCGCAGGGCTTCGCCGGTGCCGGGCTGGTCGATGATCAGGGACGACACGCCGCGCCTGGCCAGCCAGGCCGGCAGGCCGACGCGGTATTTCATTTCCTTGGTCGAGTCCAGGCCGTTGACCTGCACCAGCAAGGGCGCCGGCCCTTGCACGCCTTCGGCGCGTACGTACAGACCGCTCAGGTGCTTGCCCTCGTAAGGAATCTCGACCCGCTCGCAATTCTCGCTCGCCAAGGCAATACCCTGTGCGAAGGTCTGCAGAAAACGCTGGTACAGCGCTTCACGGCCCGGCGCGCCATGGGCCTGCAGGCGTTCGCAAGTCAGGTAATAAGTGGCCGCGCGGCTGTATTTTTCACCGGCCGACAGCAAGCGGCCGGCCGCCTGGTCTTCTTCGGCCAGGCCGCACAGTTTGTCGGCCATCTGTGCCCAGGTTTCACGAAAGGCCCGGGTGCCGTCGGCGTCGGGCTGTCTGGCGGCCTCTTGCAAGGGCGCGCACATCTGCTCGATCTCGCCCATGCGGGCGCCCATTTCGATGGCCAGGTCCACCGACAGGTTCCAGACGTAATTGGTAGGGAAATAGCGGAACATTTTTTATTGTCCTTGTGCGGGCGAAAGGTCCGGCGCCCAAAGACAGGCTGGGCGCGTACCCCTGAAAGGTACGCAGGCAGGGCAGGGTGCGGCCAATCGCGACGGGGGATGCGAGGTATCGCCAAACGCGATGGCTGCACCGCGTCAGCCCGTCGCTTGCAACGCCTCGGCCGGCTGGTCGACATCGTGCATGAAGTCGCGGATGCGCTCGCGCAGCCAGCGGTGCATGGGGTCGCCTTCCATGCTGCGGTGCCAGAGCATGTATTCGCGCATCACCGGAATCTTCACCGGCGCCGGCAGGATGCGCAGCGGCAGGTAGCGCGCATACAGCTCGGCCAGGCGGCGGTGCATGGTGGCGACGCGATGAGTGCCGACCAGCAATTGCGGCAGGGTATTGAAATCATTGGTGATCACTTCCAGGCGCCGGTGGAAGTTGTACTGGCTCATGAACCAGTCCTCGATGCTCAGGTGCCGGTTGCGACCGAACCCCACCGAGATATGGCCCATCTGCATGTACTGCTCCATGGTCAGGGTCTGGCCGACCTCGGGGTTGTCGCGCCAGACCACGCACACATGCTCTTCTTCGAACAACAGCTGCGAAGGGTGGCCGTCGATGGCGTAGCGCTCGGGCACGATCATCATGTCCACTTCGCCGCGCATCAACAGCTCGCCGCTGCCGTCGCCGGGGCTGAGCATCTCGAAGGTGATCGACGGCGCCACCTGGTGGATCTTCTGGATGACCCGGGCGAACAGCACACTGATCAGGTAGTCGGAGGTCACCAGGCGAAAGTGCCGTTTGCTGCTGGCCGGCTCGAACACCGGCTTGGCGGTGATGGACGAGCGAATGGTCAGCAGCACCTCGCGCACCGGGGTGGCCAGCTCCAGCGCATAGGGGGTCGGCTGCATCTTGCGCCCCACTTGCACCAGCAGTTCATCTTCAAAAAAGGTCCGCAAGCGACCCAGCACACCGCTGGTAGCCGACTGGGTCATGTGCAGGCGTTCGGCGGCGCGGGTGATGTTCTGCTCTTCCAGCAGCACATCCAGCGCGACCAGCAGGTTCAGGTCCAGGTGGTTGAAGCGCACGGCGATACCTCGAGGGTCTTGTAGTTATTTTGGCGATACCTTCGCCCGCGTCCGATCCCGCGTCAATCCCGCTTCTGCCGCTGTGGGCGGTAAACGCCCGGCCTTATGGATGCCCGCGCAGGTATCGCAATTGCCGATGCCTCACATCCCTACACACGATTGGTCAGCCGCCCAGTGCTGGCGTCAACTGCGCTGCAACCGGACGGCCCCTTGCCGTCGTGGCCGATACCTGCGCCCTTGCCCGGCGCCCATAACAATTCCAATGGAGAGCCCGCCATGAATATTCTTGGCCTCGACGCCCTGATCTTCGGCGTCGACGACATCCCGGCCTGTGCCAGTTGCCTGCGCGACTACGGCCTTGCGGCCACTCACCTGGACGCCAAGGGCGGGCGCTTCGAAGCGCTCGACGGCACCGCGATCATCATCCGCCGCGGCGATGACCCAAGCCTGCCGCCGGCCCTGGGCCCGACCCCGTCGCTGCGCGAAACCGTGTATGGCGTGGCCAGCGCCGCCGACCTGGCAGCCATTGCCGATGAGCTGGGTCGTGACCGCGAGGTGCGTCGTGATGCCGACGGTGCGTTGCACTGCATCGACGACCTGGGCTTTGCCATTGCCTTTCAGGTCACCTGCCGGCGTGCCTTCGAAGCCGCCGCCGACCTGACCAACGCGCCGGGCAGCGCCCCGCAGCGCCCACTCAATCAATTGGGCATCTACGGCGACATGCCGGCCTTGCCGCGCACCTTGTCGCATGTGGTGTATTTCGTCCCCGATGCGACCAAGGGCGAGGCGTTCTACCGTGACCGGCTGGGCTTTGTCACGACGGACAGTTTCATTGGCGTGGGCCCGTTCATGCGCACCGCCGCCATGGACGACCACCACTGCCTGTTCATGATCCAGACTCCGCCGCACATGCAGGGCTGCGAGCATTTCACCTTCCACATGGGCAGCGGCACCGAAGTGCTGCTGGCCGGTACGCGTTTCCAGAGCCAGGGCTGGACCAGCTTCTGGGGGCCGGGCCGGCACATGCTGGGCTCGAACTGGTTCTGGTATTTCAACTCGCCGCTGGGCTGCCACATCGAGTACGACGCCGACATGGACCGTCATGACGACGCATGGGCCGCCCGGCAGGCGCCGATGTCGGCCGATAACTCGCAATTATTCCTGTTCAGTGCCCGGGAAAAATGGGCCCCCAGCGGCCCGCCACCGAAAAAGGGCTGAGCCATGGCCTGCGCCACGCTGTGCCGGCTCGACGAAATCACCGAGGGCCAGGCGCGTGGGTTCGACCCGCAAGGGCAGGGTGCCGACAGCCTGTTTGTGCTGCGCCATGCCGGCGTTGTGCGGGTGTATCGCAATCGCTGCCCGCATTTGCACACGCCCCTGGAGTACCGCAAGGACCGGTTTCTCAGTGCCGACGGCCAGTGGGTGGTGTGTTACGCCCATAACGCCCGCTTTCGGCCCGACACCGGCGAGTGCGTCTACGGCCCGTGTCGGGGGCAGTCGTTGGTGTCCTTGCAACACCACGAGCAGGCCGGCTGGCTGCTAGTGCCGCTGGCGCAGTTGCACGACTGAGGTATCGCGCCAGGCGATAGGTCGCATCCCTACACACGATTGGTCAAAGCCCGGTTGCACCGGGAAGCTGTGCCCAGGCACAGGAAGGCCCGCACACCGTGCGCAACTACAAGAACAAGACATAAGGAATGCCATGAATACCGTGAATAACGTGTTGATCGTCGGCGGCGGAATCGGCGGGCTGTGCGCCGCCATTGCCCTGCGCCGCAAAGGGATTGCCGTCGAACTGGTCGAGCTCAAGACCGAATGGACGGTCTACGGCGTCGGCATCATCCAGCAGAGCAACGTGGTGCGCGAAATGCACCGCCTGGGTCTGCTGGATGCCTACCTGGACGCGGCCTTCGCCTTTGAGGACGTCGCCATCTATTCCACCACCGGCCAGCAGCTGGTGCGCATTCCCGGCCAGCGCCTGGCCGGCCCCGAGTACCCGGCCAATGTCGGCATCTCGCGCCGCGCCCTGCACAAGGTGCTCAGCGAAACCGCCATCGCGCTGGGCACCCAGGTGCACCTGGGCACCTCGATCGACAGTTTTAAGCAGGACGAGGCGGGCGTGGACGTGCTGTTCAGCGACGGTCGCCAGGGGCGCTTCGACCTGTTGGTCGGTGCCGACGGCTTGTTCTCCAAAGTGCGCAGCCTGCTGTTTGGCGACATCTACCAGCCACATTTCACCGGCCAGTCGGTGTGGCGCTACAACTTCAAGCGCAGCGGCGGGCTCGATCACCTGGCCAACTACCAGGGCCCGGCCGGCAATGCGGGCCTGGTGCCGCTGGCCGACGACCTGATGTACCTGTTCACCACCTCCCACGAGCCGGGCAATCCCTGGAAAGAACAAGCCCATCTGGCCACTGAACTGCGCGAGCGGCTGGCCGGTTTCGGCGGCCTGATCGGCGAGCTGCGCGAGCAGATCACCGATTCTGCCGAAGTGGTCTACAAGCCGCTGGAAGCGGTGTTCATCGACGAGCCCTGGTACCGCGGCCGGGTGCTGGTGATCGGCGACGCCGCCCACGCCACCACCCCGCACCTGGGCCAGGGTGCCGGCATGGCCATCGAAGACGCCGTGGTGCTGGCCGAAGAACTGACCGCCGACGGCACGCTGGAGGCGCAATTGCAGCGCTTCATGGCCCGGCGTTTCGAGCGCTGCAAGTACATCAGTGAAATGTCGCTGCTGGCCGGCGCCAAGGAGGTCGAGCGCGACCCGTCGTTCGACCGCATCGGCCTGGTCAAGCAGATGCTGGAGGTCACCGCTCGCCCCATCTGAACCCTGCGGTGGCGCCTGCGCGCTGCCTGGCCGTACACACGCACAACAACAATAAAAGAGGTGTTTCCGATGTTGACTGGCAACCCTGTACACAGGCGCACGCTGCCGCCGCTCAAACCCCTGGCCATGACCCTGCTGGCCCTGGCCGCCGGGCACAGCCAGGCCTTTGAAATCGACACGGGTATCCCCGACCTGCGGGTGCGCTGGGATAACACCCTGAAATACAGCGCCGCCTGGCGCACCCAGGACCCCGACAGCCGCCTGACCGAAGGCCAGACCTCGCTGAACCTGGACGACGGCGACCGCAATTTCCGCAAGGGCCTGATCTCCAACCGCCTGGACCTGCTCTCGGAGCTGGACATCACCTATGACAACGTCGGCGCACGGGTCAGCGGTGCAGCCTGGTACGACGACGCCTATAACCGTGGCACTGACAACAACGACCCGAGCCGCAGTAACAGCACCTCGGTGCGCTATGACCAGTTCACCGATGACACCCGCACTTTGCACGGGCGCAAGGGCGAGTTGCTCGATGCCTTTCTGTTCGGCAAGACCGAAATCGGCGGCCTGCCGGTGTCCGGGCGTGTGGGCCGCTACG
This sequence comes from Pseudomonas sp. Leaf127, assembly GCF_001423155.1. NCBI lineage: Bacteria > Pseudomonadati > Pseudomonadota > Gammaproteobacteria > Pseudomonadales > Pseudomonadaceae > Pseudomonas > Pseudomonas sp. Leaf127. The sequence continues at coordinate 113,670 of NZ_LMOA01000006.1, forward strand.
CCATGCAGTGGGGCGAGAGCCTGTTCTACGGCATGAACGGCATTGCCGGTGGCATGGCACCGATCGACGTGGTCAAGGGCCTGTCGGTGCCCAACACCCAGTTCAAGGAATTGATCCGCCCGGTGCAACAGCTGTCCGGCCAGTTGCAACTGACCCCGGACGTGTCGATCGGCGCCTATTACCAGTTCAGTTGGGAAGCCAACCGCCTGCCGGCCGCCGGCAGCTATTTTTCCAATGACGACTTCTTTGGCGACGGCGCCGAGCGCTTGTTTGTCGGCGCACCGGTCATGCCGGGTGGCCAGCCGCTGGCCTTCTACCACGGCAAGGACAAGGACGCCAAAGACTCGGGACAAGGCGGGGTGCAACTGCGCTGGCGCACCGAGACCGTTGACTGGGGCCTGTATGCCATCCGCTTCCACGACAAGTCGCCGCAGCTCAACGTGCGCCCCGACTTTGCCAGCCTCAACCCGGTTACCGGCAAGGCGGGTGAGTTCTATTGGGTCTACCCCGAGGACATCTCGGCCCTGGGCGCCAGCTTTTCCACCACGCTGGGCAATTTCAACGTGGCCGGTGAAGTGTCGACGCGCTGGAACCAGCCGCTGGCCTCGACCAACCAGCATTCGCTGGCCCCTGGCGAGGCGCTCGACAACAGCGATAACCCGGTGTACGCCACCGGCCGGACCCTGCACGCCAACCTGTCGTGGCTGGCCAGCCTGGAGCCGAGCTTCATTGCCCGCGAATCGAGCTTTCTCGGTGAAATCGCCTGGAACCGCGTGCTCAGCGTGAGCAAGAACCGCGATGCCATCGACCCCAATGCCGACCGCGACGCGGCCAGCCTGCGCCTGGTCTACGAGCCGATGTACCGGCAGTTCTACCCGGGCCTGGACCTGTCCGTGCCGCTTGGCGCCAGTTACACCCACGGTGCCTCGCGCGCGCTGGGCACCGGGTTTGGCACCGACCAGGGCGGCGACATCAACGTTGGCCTGAAGGGCAACTACCTGAACGTCTGGAACCTGGGCCTGACCTACACCCACTACTACGGCCCGCGTAACACCTTTCTGGATGCCAGCAACAACTACACCTTCGAACAGTCGCTCAAAGACCGCGACTTCATCGCCTTCACCGTCAGCCGCAGCTTCTGACCCAGGACAGCCCGATGAAACATACCTACAAGATCGTCTCGATGCTCAGCGCCCTGAGCGCTGCCCTGTTGTTCGCCCACGGTGCCATGGCTGCCGTGTCGGCCGAGGACGCCGCCCGGCTCAAGACCAGCCTGACCCCGCTGGGCGCCGAGCGCGCCGGCAATGCCAGCGGCAGCATTCCGGCCTGGACCGGCGGCTACACCCAGGCCGACCCGGCCTATAAAGCGGGCGGCAAGCGCGGTGACCCGTTCGCCAGCGACAAGCCGACCCTGACCATCACCGCGCAGAACATGGCCCAGTACGCCGACAAACTGACCCCCGGTGTGCAGGCGATGCTCAAGAAATACCCCGACAGCTACCGGGTCGAGGTGTACCCGACCCATCGCAGCGCCGCCGCGCCGCAGGCGGTGTACGACGCCACCTTTGCCAATGCCACGGCCGGCAAGCTGGTCGAAGGCCCTGCGGGGGGGATGCCCGAGGGCGCCTCCGGGGGTATTCCGTTCCCGATTCCGCAAAACGGCGCCGAAGCCATGTGGAACCACCTGCTGCGCTGGCGCGGCGCGTCCTGGCACGCCAGCTTCTCCCAGTACCTGACCACCGCCGACGGCAAGCATGTGTTGACCAACGACTCGCGTGCCGACCTGCAGATGCCCTGGTACCTGCCGGGTGGTTCGGGCGAGAAGGGCGTGTTCTGGTCGATCCGCATGATCAACGACGGTCCGCCCCTGCGTGCCGGCGAGGCCATCACCGGCCTTGAAAACCTCAATGCCGACAAGGCGGCGGTGTGGACCTACCTGCCGGGCCAGCGCCGCGTGCGTCGCTTGCCCAACGCCTGCTGCGACACGCCGACGCCGGCCACCGCCGGGGTCATGAGTTTCGATGAACTGTACGTGTTCAATGGCCGTCTCGACCGCTTCGACTGGAAGCTGGTGGGCAAGAAAGAGATGTACATCCCCTACAACGCCAACAAGGTGTTCACCGCCTCGAGTGCCGAAGCGCTGCTGGACGCCCATCACCTGAAGTCCGACGTGGTTCGCTGGGAGCTGCATCGGGTCTGGGTGGTCGAGGCCACGCTGAAAAACGGCCAGCGCCATGTGATGCCCAAGAGCACCTACTACCTCGATGAAGACACTTGGGCGGCGGTGCTGGGCGAGCGCTACGACGCTCGTGGGCAATTGGCCAAGGTGGTGTGGACATCGCCGGTCGTCTTGCCCGACCTGCCGGGGGTGGTGACGCTGACCAACGGCTTCTACGACCTGGTGTCCGGGGCCTGGTTTGCCGGCGACCTGTTTGCCGGCGAGGCCGAGCAGTACCGCATCGTGCCGCCGATCAAGGACTCGGTGTTCACCGCCGACGCCATGGCCGGCGAAGGCGTGCGCTGAAGCTGCAGCGGGCGCGCTGTCCGCAGCCTGACCGTGGTAGGAGCGCGCTTGCCGGAATGCCGGACCACCGCGACCGAGTGCGAAGCGCTCGCAAGATCTCGGAAACGCTGAAAATTTACGACTGCTACGCAGCCGGTCGCGGGCAGAGCGCGCTCCTACACCGGCGCCCTGTTGGCTGTGCGACAGGCGTTTTGGACTCAATAACAACAACCTTGAAAGGTGGCGTGCACATGAATACAAGGGTTTTCCGCTGGCTGCTGGCCGCCTGTTGCAGCTTGACGCCGGTGTTCACGGTGCAAGCCACCGAGGCGCTGCAACAGCCTGCCGTGCAAGGCCCGCAAGCTTTGCGCGCGGTGCTGCAGGACGTGACCCGTGCAGGTAACCGTCTGGTGGCAGTGGGCGAGCGGGGCGTGGTGCTGTTGTCTGACGACAATGGCCTGCACTGGCGCCAGGCCACGGCGGTGCCGGTCAGCGTCGGCCTGAACGCGGTGCAGTTTGTCGATGCCCGCACCGGCTGGGCCGTGGGCCACGCCGGGGTGGTGCTGCGCAGTGAAGACGGCGGCGAACACTGGGCCCTGCAACTGGATGGCCAGCGTGTGGCGACCGTGGAGCTGCGCGCCGCCGAGGCGTCAGCTGACAGCACGCGCATCGACGCGGCCAGACGCCTGGTGGCCGATGGCGCCGACAAGCCCTGGCTGGCGCTCAGTTTCAGCGATGCCGGTCACGGCCTGATCGTGGGGGCTTATGGCCTGGCGCTGGCCACCGCCGACGGTGGCCGCACCTGGCAGTCGCAAGGCGCCCGCTTGCCCAACCCTGGCGGCCTGCACCTGTATGCCCTGGCGCGCCAGGGGCGCGATCTGTTCATTGCCGGCGAACAAGGGTTGCTGTTGCGCTCACGCGATGGCGGCGAGCATTTCCAGGCGCTGGACGGGCCGTACGAAGGCAGCTATTTCAGCCTCGCCCTGCTGCCCGACGGGCGCCTGCTGGTGGGCGGCCTGCGCGGCAAGCTGTTTGTTTCCAGAGACAACGGCGACAGCTTCGAAACCCTGGCCAACCCGATACCGGCGTCACTCAACGCCATTCGCGTGACCGGTAACCAGGTGCTGCTGGCCAATCAGGCCGGCCTGTTGCTGCGCAGCGGCCTGAACGATTTTGCCGCCACACCGCAGGCGGTGTCCGAAGGCCTGCCGCTGACCGCCGTGACCCAGGCCGCCGACGGCGCGCTGATCACCGTGGGCATGGCCGGCGCCCGGCGCCTGACGTCTTCTTCCACTTCTTCTGCGGCGGACTGAGCCCATGCACGTTTCGACTTCCAAGGCACCGTCCAGCGGTCGCCTCGACGACTTCGACAGCGCCTCCGGCTCCTTGCTGGAACGCGCCCTGTTCAACCATCGCACCTGGGTGCTGCTGGTGTGCCTGGCGGCCACCTTGCTGCTGGGCTGGCAGGCCACGCGCCTGACGCTCAATGCCAGCTTCGAGAAAACCATCCCCCACGATCATCCATTCATCCATAACTACCTGGCGCACCGTCAAGAACTGGCCGGGCTGGGCAATGCCGTGCGCATCGCAGTGGCCAACCCGCAGGGCACGATCTACGACCGCGATTACCTGCGCAACTTGCAAGCGCTCAACGACGAGATCTACCTGCTGCCGGGCGTGGACCGCGCCGCCATGAAGTCGCTGTGGACACCCTCAACGCGCTGGACCGGGGTGACCGAAGAGGGCCTGGAAGGTGGCCCGGTGATTCCCGATGGCTATGACGGCGGAGCCGCGAGCCTTTCGGCCTTGCAGCGCAATATCGAGCGCTCCAACGAGATCGGCCAGTTGGTGGCTTTCGATCAGCGCTCCAGCATTATCTATGTGCCTCTGCTGGACAAGACCCCGGACGGCCAGGCCCTGGACTACACCGCCCTGGCCCATGAACTCGAAACCCTGCGCAGTCACTACCAGTCGCAAGGCGTAGAGATCCACATCACCGGTTTTGCCAAGGTGGTGGGCGACCTGATCGACGGCCTGCGCCAGATCCTGCTGTTTTTTGCGGCGGCCATCGTCATCACCGGCGTGGTGCTCTACGGCTACACCCGCTGCCTGCGCAGCACCGCGCTGGTGGTGACCTGTTCACTGGTGGCGGTGGTCTGGCAACTGGGCCTGTTGCCGCTGCTGGGCTATGAACTGGACCCGTATTCGGTGTTGGTGCCGTTTCTGGTGTTTGCCATCGGCATGAGCCACGGCGCGCAGAAAATGAACGGCATCATGCAGGACATCGGTCGTGGCATGCACCGGCTGGTGGCGGCGCGCTTCACCTTCAGGCGGCTGTTTTTCGCCGGGCTGACAGCGCTGTTGTGCGATGCCGTGGGCTTTGCCGTGCTGATGATCATCAAGATCCCGGTGATCCAGGACCTGGCCGTCATCGCCAGCCTGGGGGTGGCGGTGCTGATCTTCACCAACCTGATCCTGCTGCCGGTGCTGCTGTCTTATATCGGTGTCAGCCCCACGGCTGCCCGGCGCAGCCTGCGCGCTGAAGAGGCCGAAGCGAGCGGGGCGGCCAAGCCTGCGCTGTGGCGCTTTCTGGACCTGTTCACCCAGCGTCGCTGGGCGGCGTTGTGCGTAACGGTGGCCGCGCTGATGGCGATCGGCGGCTTCATGGTCAGCCTGCACCTGAAGATCGGCGACCTGGATGCCGGCGCCCCGGAGCTGCGGTCCGACTCGCGCTACAACCGCGACAATGCCTTTATCACCCAGCATTACGGCGCCAGCAGTGATGTCTTTGCGGTGATGGTGCAGACCCCGCCGGGCGGCTGCTCGGCCTATGACACGCTCAAGCGCGTCGACCAACTGGACTGGCAACTGCGCGGCCTGAGCGGGGTGGATTCGACTAACTCGCTGGCCTTGCTCAACCGCCGGGTGCTGGTCGGCCTGTCCGAAGGCAACCCCAAATGGTACGAACTGGTCAATAACCAGGCGACCCTGAACATGGTCACCGCCGGGGCCCCGCGTGGCCTGTACAACGACGACTGCAGCCTGCTGACCCTCTACGCCTACCTCACCGACCACAAGGCCGACACCCTCACCCGGGTGGTCGACAGCGTGCAGGCCTTTGCCAAAGCCAACGACAGCGACCAGGCGCGCTTCGTGCTGGCCGCCGGCAGCGCCGGGATCGAGGCCGCCACCAATATCGTGGTACGTCAGGCCAACCGCGACATGCTCTGGTGGGTGTACGGCGCGGTGATCATCCTGTGCCTGGTGACCTTCCGCTCCTGGCGGGCCGTGGTGTGCGCAGTGCTGCCGCTGGTGCTGACGTCGATTCTGTGCGAGGCGCTGATGGTCGGCCTGGGGATGGGCGTCAAGGTCGCGACCCTGCCGGTGATTGCCTTGGGCGTGGGCATCGGCGTGGACTACGCGCTGTACGTGATGAGCATCGTGCTGGCCGAACTGCGCAAGGGCGCCAGCCTGTCGCAGGCCTATTACCGGGCGCTGCTGTTCACCGGCAAGGTGGTGATGCTGACCGGTGTGACCCTGGCCATCGGCGTGGGCACCTGGGTGTTGTCGCCCATCAAGTTCCAGGCCGACATGGGCGTGCTGCTGGCGTTCATGTTCGTCTGGAACATGGTCGGTGCGCTGGTGCTGCTGCCGGCGCTGGCCTACTTCCTGTTGCCGCAGCGCCTGGCGCCGGCGCATGACGCCACCGGTGTGCCTGACACGGCGCAAACGGCCGCCCGTCCGGCACTGCCCGTGCAGCGCGCGCCCAATCCCGCCGGCGACGGCAAGCCCGTTCGGGCCTGAGGAGAATCGTCCCATGAACAATCACGCTCGTGCAGGCAGCGCCCAGGCGGCGTTGTTACTGTTCTGCAGTTGCCTGCCGGTGCTGGGGGCGGTGCTGATCGCCCCGGTGCTGCCGCGCATGCAGGCGCATTTTGCCGACACCCCGGGCGCGGCGGTGCTGGTGCCGGTGGCCCTGACCCTGCCGGCGCTGGTGATCGCCTTGCTGGCGCCGCTGGCCGGGGTGCTGGCCGACCGCATCGGCCGGCGGCGCCTGCTGCTGGGCAGCATGCTGCTCTACAGCCTGTGCGGGGTCTTGCCGCTGTGGCTCGATTCGCTGCACCTGATCGTCGCCAGCCGCGCCGGCATCGGCCTGGCCGAGGCGGGAATCATGACCTGCTGCACCACGCTGATGGGCGACTACTTCGACGGCCGGCGCCGCGAGCGGCTGTTTGCCTTGCAGATGGTGGTCACCTCGTTGTCGGCGGCGCTGTTCATGGGCCTTGGCGGGGCGTTGGGCGAGCACGGCTGGCGCACGCCGTTCGTGCTGTATGCGGCAGGGCTGGTGTGCCTGCCGCTGCTGGCCCTGTTGCTGTGGGAGCCTCAGGTGCAAGTCCGTCCGGCCGGGCATGCCTCTGAGCGTTTTGCCTGGCGCGCCCTGAGCCCGCTGTACCTGTTGACCCTGCTGGCCGGCGTCAGCTTGTTCATCGTTCCGGTGCAGGCCGGTTACCGCCTGCAATTGCTCGACATCCACGCCCCGCAACAGATCGGCCTGGTCATGGGCGCCAACCAGTTGGGCGTGCTGCTGGGCGCGCTGAGCTTTCGCTGGCTGTCGCGCCAGCCGGCGGCGCGCGTGCTGGCGCTGGGCTTTGCCATTGCCGGGCTGGGCGGGGCACTGATGGCGTACGTGACCCGCCTGGAGCTGATGGCACTGGCGGTGCTGATCAATGGCCTGGGCATCGGCCTGTTGCTGCCCACCTTGATCACCCGCGTCATGGCCTGCGTCGGTTTCGAGCAACGCGGCCGGGCCACCGGCGGGTTCACGGCGGCGATTTTCGCCGGCGAGTTCGCCAGCCCCTTGCTGGTACTGGCCATCACCACCGGCGAGCTTTCCCACCTGCCCAGGGCCTTGCTGCTGATTGCCCTGGTGCAACTGATCCTGGCACCGCTGTGCCTGCTGTTGCTGCGCCGCTCATCGCGCCCGGCCACGTCCGCCCCTGCCATGCCCTTGGGCGATGGCCACTGATTTTCCAGGAGAAACCATGCAACCGCTGCCCGAATTCAAACGTGTTGTCACCGGTCATGACCCGCATGGCCAGGCCATGGTCACCCTGTGCGGCGCCACCCCCAACAGCGTGGCACTCAAGGCCGTGCCCGGCACGGTGTTCCATGAACTCTGGAACAGCCCACACAGTCCGGCGCCGCTGGACAACGGCGCCGATCCGTCCACGCAACCGCTGCAACTGAGCCCCGTGCCCCTGGGCAGCGTCATTCGCGTGGTGGACATGCCGCCCGACAGCGCACAGCCGTCGCTCAGTGTCGAGGACGCCGCGGCGGTGTTCGCCGAGATCGGCCAGCAGCAGGCCGGCACCGGCCACGCCGAGGCGCGGCACCGGTTGATGCACCGCACCGAGACCCTGGACTACGGCATCGTCACCGAAGGCGAGGTGTGGCTGGTGCTCGACACCGAGGAGGTCCACCTCAAGCGCGGCGACGTGGTCGTGCAGCGCGGCACCAACCATGCCTGGAGCAACCGCACCGATCAGATGGCGCGGATGGTCTTCATCCTGCTTGACGGCCGCTATGACGCCGCGCTCAAGGCGGTGCTGCCATGAAGCTGGCCACGCTCGACGACGGCAGCCGCGATGGCTGCCTGCTGGTGGTGTCCCGCGACCTGAGCCGCGCCGTGAAGGCGGGCGGCATTGCCGCCACCTTGCAAACAGCGCTGGAGCGCTGGTGCGAGGTAGAGGCACCGTTGCAGGACCTCTATCGGCAGCTCAATGCCCATCAGGCCGAACAGGCGTTCGACCTGGACATCACACAACTGGCCGCGCCCTTGCCCCGCGCCTGGCAATGGCTGGACGGCTCGTGCTTTCTCAGCCACGGCGAACTGATGCAGAAGGCCTTCAACCTCGACCCCATCGAAGGCGCCGAGCGTATTCCGCTGATGTACCAGGGTGCCAGCGATGACTTTCTCGGTCCCCGCGCCGACATCGTGCTGCCCAGCGAGGCGCACGGCATTGATTTTGAGGGCGAGTTCGCGGTGCTGCTCGATGCCGTGCCGATGGGTTGCCCGGCTGCGCAGGCACTGGCGCATGTGCGCCTGCTGGTGCAGCTCAATGATGTCAGCCTGCGCGCCCTGGCACCGCGTGAAATGCAGACCGGGTTCGGCTTCGTGCAGGCCAAGCCGGCCAGCAGCTTCGCCCCGGTGGCGGTGACCCCCGATGAGCTGGGCACCGCCTGGCATGACGGGCGCGTGCACCTGCCCTTGAACGTCGAATGGAACGGGGCGTGGTTCGGCCACCCGCACGGCGGTGCCATGCATTTTGGCTTTGACCAGTTGATCGCCCATGCAGCGCTGACACGACGCTTGTGCGCCGGCACCCTGATCGGCTCGGGCACGGTGTCCAATGCCGATCGCCAGGTCGGTTCGGCGTGCATCTCGGAACGGCGGGCCATCGAGATGATCGAGCACGGCCAGCCGCGCACCGGCTTCATGCGCTTCGGCGACCGGGTGCGCATGGAAGCCCGTGGCCAGGAAGGCGAGGTCTTGTTTGGCGCCATCGATCAACAGGTGGTGCAGGGGGGCTGGCCATGCGCGTGATGATCACCGGGGCCAACGGCTTTGTCGGCCGCGCACTGGTGCAGCGGCTATTGGAGGCCGGCCAGTTGCGCGGGCAACGTATCGAGGCCCTGTTGCTGCTGGATCAGGCACTGACCGATCTGCCCGATGACCGCCGGGTGCGGCGTCATCTCGGCAACCTGTGCGATCCGGCCTTGCTGCGCCGGGCGCTGGCCGACGGGGTGGACGTGGTGTTTCACCTGGCCAGCCTGCCGGGTGGGGCCGCCGAGACGGACTACGAGCTGGGCTACCAGGTCAATCTGCAGGCCAGCCTGGAATTGCTGCAGCAGTTGCGCCACCGCGAGCGCCCGCCGGTGCTGGTGTATGCCAGCAGTATCGCGGTGTATGGCAGCGAACTGCCCCGGCGCATGGACGAAAGCCATCAGCCGCGTCCGCAACTGTCGTATGCCGCCCACAAGCTGATGATCGAAACCGCCGTACAGGACCTCACGCGCCTGGGCCTGATCGATGGCCGCAGCGTACGCCTGCCCGGCATCGTCGCCAGGCCCCGGCAAGCCAATGGCCTGCGCTCGGCTTTCATGAGTGATGTGTTACATGCCTTTGCCAATTGTGACAGCTACACCTGCCCGGTTTCGCCTCAGGCGACGGCGTGGTGGATGTCGGCACGCTGCTGCGTCGATAACCTGCTGCATGCTGCGCAATTGTCCGGCCTGGACGGCGCGCGAGTCTGGCAACTGCCTGTGTTACATCTGTCCATGGGCCAGGTTCTGGACGCCTTGACCGCCTGTTACGGGGCCGACTACGGTGCGCACATTCGCTTTGAACCTGACCCGTCACTGGAGGCCCTGTTTGGTCGTTTCCCCCCCTTGCACACCCCCATTGCCCGCGCGCTGGGGTTTCGCCATGACGGCTCTGCCGCCACCTTGCTGCGCAATGCCCTCGACATTCCCTCGCGTCGCCGCGTAACCCTCCTGCCAAGGAATCGCTCTGCATGAACCTGACCCGCCGCCGTTTGCTCGACCTCTCTGTCAGCCTGGACAACAACCCCTACACCGACCCACCGCCCTTGCTGCCGAAGATCGACTACATCGACCACCAGCAAGGCTGGCCGGAAATGGCCGCCATGTTCCCCGGCCTGCGTCTGGAAGACCTGCCAGGGCAGGAGTCCTGGGCCGCCGAGCGCCTGCAGATCACCACCCACAGCGGCACACACATGGACGCGCCCTGGCACTATGCCTCGACCACTGACGGCGGCAAACCGGCCTTCGGCATCGACGAGCTGCCGCTGGAGTGGTGCCTGCAACCGGGGGTGAAGCTGGATTTTCGTCACTTGCCCGACGGCCATCTGGTCAGCGCCGCCGAAGTCGAGGCCGAACTGGCGCGCATCGGCCATGTGCTGCAACCGCTGGACATCGTGCTGGTCAACACCCGCGCCGGCAGCCTGTTCGGTCAGCCCGGCTATCTGGATGCCGGCATCGGCATGGGCCGCGAGGCCACCTTGTACCTGCTCGAGCGCGGCGTGCGCGTGGTCGGCACCGACGCCTGGAGCTGGGACGCACCGTTCAAGTACACCCGTGAACGCTTTGCCGAAACCGGCGACGCCTCGCTGATCTGGGAAGGCCACAAGGCCGGGCGTGACATTGGCTACGGGCAGATGGAAAAACTTGCCAACCTGGAGCAGTTGCCGGATCACGGCTTTCTGATCAGTTGCTTTCCGTACAAGATCCGCCATGCCTCGGCCGGGTTCGTGCGAGCAGTGGCGATTCTGGAACCTTAGGCTCTGTACGAAACGTCGGTGAGCGAAGGTCAGGCAAGGCAAAAAGCGGCGAGCAAGCGCAGTTGACACGTGTCAATGAGCATTGCGAGTCGCTTTTTAACGCCGCATGGCCGTGCAGGCGGCTGCCCCCCTCGACTGTCTGTGAGAGGGGGCTTGTCCGCGATTGAGCGCGAAGCGCTCACAGGCATCGGTGAGACGCTGACATTCACGACTGCTGACGCAGCCCGGGCCAGGTGCGCTACGGCGATTCATTGTCCGCTAGGCGTCTTTATTCAGGTTCCTGTGCCTGGGGCTCAATCGCATTGTGGTCATACTTTACTTTTAAAAATTTCCCACGCGTGTGCGCAATTTATTTTTGTTTTTATTTGTCGCTCTGATCAGCTTTTTAATATTTCTCTCCAAAGGCCTCTACTGTCTTTGCCCATACGCTATCCGCGTTATTTTCATTCGGTTATGCTGGCGTTTTAAATCCTTCGGCCTGTAAGTGCAGTGCTTGCCCGGTGGGCGCATGAGAAATACTCATGGCAGAGCGCTCGCCGCCCGTATTGTTTGACGACGATCCTGCCTGTTCGAGTTTTCTCGGAACGTGTCTTTCTGAAATGATATTGCTGTTCTTTACGTGACATCAGACGCTGCGGTCATCCTGATCGCCGTTTTCATATCCGTTGCAACGATCAATCCTGGGTGAGCAGCATGTGGTGGAATAAAAAAACGTCTCGGACCGTCAAGCCTGCCGGTTCAGCTCAGACCGTTGCCGTTCCGCCCATGATCCTGTGCCTGGAACCGCGCATGCTGTTCGACGGCGCGGTGGCCGCGACCGTGGCCGACACCGCAACCGAGCACCCGGTAGCGGCCGAGGCCGCAGCGAACACCACCGCCGACAGCAATGCCGGCCAGGACAACACGCACGCCACCGCCGACATCACCCCCACCGGCCCTGCCGAGCCGGGCCAGACCGTGGTGTTCGTCGACACACGGGTCAAGGACAGCGACAGCCTGATCGCCGGCGTGGCCGCCGGCACCGACGTGGTCAGGCTGGATGCCAGCCGCGAAGGCCTGCAACAGATTGCCGAGTACCTGGACGCGCACTCGGGGGTCAGCTCGGTGCAGATCATCGCGCACGGCAATGCCGGTGATCTGTGGCTGGGCAGCACCCACCTGTCGAGCGACAACCTCAACCAGTACAGCGGCGTGCTGGCGCAGATCGGCCAGGACATGAACGCCGGTGGCGATATCCTGATCTACGCCTGCAACACCGCCGAAGGCGAGGAGGGGCTCGATTTCGTCAACGCCCTGGCCATCAGCACCGGCCGCGACATCGCCGCGTCGAGCAACCGCACCGGCATGGGCGGCGACTGGAGCCTGGAAGTGGCCACCGGCAACCTGGAGAGCACCAGTGCCCTCTCGCAGCAGGTCAGGGACAGTTACCAGTGGGGCCTGCAGACCCTGGTGGTCAGCAACTACGCCGACACCGGCAACAGCGCCTCGTTGCGCAACATCCTGGCCAGCGCCCAGGCCGGTGACATCATCACCTTCAGCACCCCCGGCGCGACGGTGCTGCTCGACAGCCAGTTGACCATCAGCAAGAACATCACCNACCTTCAGCACCCCCGGCGCGACGGTGCTGCTCGACAGCCAGTTGACCATCAGCAAGAACATCACCCTCGATGGCGACCTGGACAACAACGGCACCGCCGACATTACGCTCGACGCCCAGTACAAGAGCCGCGTGCTGGAAGTGACCTCGGGTAGTACGGTGACGCTCGATGGCCTGGTCGTCACCAGGGGGCTGATTGCCGGTAATGGTGCCGACACTAATGGTTTTGCTGTTTCGTCTCTAGGGGCCGGGATTGCCAATAGCGGCAACCTGACGCTCAACAGCGTCACGGTGACAGCCAATGCCGCTTCGGGGGGCGGTGGAGCGTCTCAGAACATTAACGAGCAACCCTTTCAAGGGGGCGGCGGTGGTGGGGGCGGTATCATGACCAGTGCCTCTACGGGCGTCGGCGGGGGCTATGGAGGTCGCGCCGTTTACGCTGATGGAAATCCTGGCGGCTCCGGGAAAGGAGGCAACGGCGCTTCATTGAGCGTTCCCATGGGCGGCTCCGGCGGCTCTGACATCGGTGGCTCAGGGGGGCCTTCTCAGTTTGTTATTGTAGCCGGCGGTGCCGGTGGCTCGGCCAGCAGCACAACTATCAATATTGGCGGAGGGGGCGGCGCCTCTGGCTATGAGTTGAACGATGGCAGAGGCAAGGGTGCAGATGCCAGTGGTGGCATCTTCAACAGCAGCGGGGCGGTGCTGACCATCATTGGCCATTCGAGTATCACCGACAACGCCGGCGCCGGTGGGGGCGGTGTCGGTGCTGGTAACCGTTTCCAACCAGAATACTTGCCCGCCGCCGCCGCCGGTGTGGGAGGGATTGGCGTCGGGGCGATCTGGAACGCCGGCACCCTCAATATCAATACCTCCAGCCATGCACGCCTGATCGGTAACGATGGCGCCGGTGGTACTGCTGGCTTTGATCGTACAGATGCGGCAGGAGCGACGGCTGTCGGCATCGACACGCTCTACAATCAGGGCACGCTGAACCTCGACTACGCCAGGGCCACCATTGCACTGGCCGACAGCAGCTTGCAGGCGGGCCAGACCACGCAGGTGACCCTGACGTTCAGCGACGCGGTGACCGGTTTCGACAGCAGCGACCTGGTGCTGGCCAACGGCACGCTTGGCCCGGTCAGCAGCACGGATGGCGGGATCACCTGGACCGCCACCTTCACCCCGGACGTGGACATCGAAGACACCAGCAACGTCATCACCCTGGACCTGGCCAAGGTGCTGTTCGGCGGCACGGAGGGGACCGGCAATGCAAGTTCCGGCAACTACACTGTCGACACCCTGCGCCCGACAGTGGCCATCACCGTTGCTGACGCTGACCTGAAAGCCGACGAAACGACCCGGGTGATCTTTACCTTCAACGAGGCCGTCAGCGATTTGACCCTGGCCGACCTGACGGTGCAGAACGGCACGCTCAGCGCTGTGAGTAGCAACGATGGCGGCCTGACCTGGACCGCGACCTTAACACCCGCCGCCAATGTGCAGACGGCCGCTAATCTGATCACCCTGAACAACACCGGTGTGCTGGATGCGGCCGGCAATGCGGGCAGCGGGAGCACGGCGTCCACGCCATACCTCATCGACACGATAAGACCAACGGCAAGCATTGCGATAAGCGACCAGGCCTTGAAGGCCGGCGACACCGCCACCGTGACTATCACCTTCAGTGAAGCAGTCAGTGGCTTGAGCAATACCGATCTGAGCGTGGCCAATGGCACCCTGAGTACCGTGAGCAGCGGCGATGGCGGTATCACCTGGACTGCTGATTTCACCCCTGACACCAACATCGAGGCCACCGGCAACCTCATTACCCTGGCCAACAGCGGTGTGGTCAACGCAACCGGCAATGCCGGTGCAGGGACGACCGATTCGGTCAGCTACCGTGTCGACACCCTGGTCCCGACGGCGACCATTTTGATGACGGACCGCGCGCTGATTGCTGGTGAAACCTCGCCGGTCACCATCACCTTCAGCGAAGCGGTCAGCGGTTTGAGCAACGACGATCTGATGGTCGAGAACGGCACGCTCAGCGCTGTGAGTAGCAGCGATGGCGGCCTGACCTGGACGGCGACCTTTACCCCGGCGGTCGATCTGCTCGAGGCCAGCAGCCTTATCAGCCTGAACACTGCCGGTGTGCTGGATGCAGCCGGCAATGCGGGCAGCGGGACCACGGCGTCCACGCCATACCTCATCGACACCGTGCGGCCAACGGCGAGCCTCAAGCTGTATGATCGGGTCTTGAAGGTCGGCGACACCGCCATCGTGCTCATCACCTTCAGCGAGGCGGTCAGCGATTTCAGCAATGCCGACCTGAGTGTGGCCAATGGCACCCTGAGTACCGTGACCAGCGGCGATGGCGGTATCACCTGGACTGCTTATTTAACCCCTGACACCAACATCGAGGCCACCGGCAACCTCATTACCCTGGCCAACAGCGGTGTGGTCAATGCAACCGGCAATACCGGTGCAGGGACGACCGATTCGGTCAGCTACCGTGTCGACACCCTGGTCCCGACGGCGACCATTGTGATGCGCGACAGCGCGCTGATTGCCGGTGAAACCTCGCGGGTCACCCTCACCTTCAGCGAAGCGGTCAGCGGTTTGAGCAACGACGATCTGACGGTCGAGAACGGCACCCTGAGTGCGGTGAGCAGCAGCGACGGCGGCCTGACGTGGACGGCGACCTTCACCCCGGCGGCCGATCTGCTCGATGCCAGCAATGTCATCAGCCTGAACAATGCCGGCGTGCTTGATGCCGCCGGCAATGCCGGCAGCGGCACGACCGATTCTGACCGCTACGCCATCGACACGGTAAGGCCAACGGCAAGCATCACGATGAGTGACCGGGCCTTGAAGACCGGTGACACCGCCACTGTGAGCATCATCTTCAGCGAGGCGGTCAGCGGCTTTACCAACGCCGACCTCAGCGTGGCCAACGGCACCTTGAGCACTGTGACCAGCGCTGACGGCGGGTTGACCTGGACCGCCGACTTCACGCCAGCCACCAACATCGAGGTCACCGGCAACCTCATCACCCTGGCCAACAGCGGTGTGCTCAACGCAACCGGTAATGCCGGCACAGGCACGACCGGTTCGCCCAGCTACAGCATCGACACCCGGGCCCCGACCGCGACCATCGTGATGGCTGACAACGCGTTGGTTGTCGGTGAAACCTCACGGGTCACCATCACTTTCAGTGAAGCGGTCAGTGGGTTTACCANCGCGGTGCACCGCCGACCCTGGAGCGGCTGGTGGCAACACTCGGCGAGCATCCGGGGACGGGTCACCATCACTTTCAGTGAAGCGGTCAGTGGGTTTACCAATGCCGACCTGAGCGTGGTCAACGGTACCCTGAGTGCCGTGGCCAGCACTGACGGCGGTCTGACCTGGACCGCCACTTTCACGCCAAAGGCTGCGACCAGCGACAGCTCCAACCTGATCAGCCTCAACCGGGCCGGGGTCACCGATGCCGTCGGCAATACCGGCAGTGGCACGACGGTGTCCAATAACTACGCCATTGATACCGTGCGCCCGACGGCCACCATCGTCGTGGCTGATTCAGCACTGAAAGCCGACGAAACCTCGTTGGTGACCATCACCTTCAGCGAAGCGGTAAGCGGTTTCACCAATGCCGACCTGAGCGTGGCCAATGGCACCTTGAGTACCGTGACCAGCACCAATGGCGGGTTGACCTGGACTGCAACTTTCACACCTGCAAGCAC
>NZ_LMOA01000007.1:0-108350 GCF_001423155.1 Pseudomonas sp. Leaf127
AACACCAGCGCCGCACTGCCGCTGCCGGAAACATACGTGGCGTAACGGGTCACCCCGCCCACGTCCAGCACCAGCCGGGGCGCCAGTGCGCCGGTTTGCACGGCTTCGCTGGCATTGACAGTGAAGTTCAGCGTGTCGCCGGTTTTATAGCTGCCATCGGCCGGGGGCGTCACACTGACCACCACCGGTACTACACCGTCGATGGTGACGTTGGCAGTGCTGGCAACATTGTTCAGGGTAAGCTGGGTGTCGTTGCCAACGCTGTCGCGCAGCGTGCCGCCGTTGAGCTGTATCGAACCGCCCAACACAATACCGTTGCTGTCCAGTTGGCCAATAGTGGCGGTCAGGCGGAATATCAGGGCGCTGCTTCCGGAGCCGGATACATAGCTGGCGTATACGGTGCCGCCGGTGTCCAGGGTCACGGCGAGGCGCGGCACGCCACCGGTGGCATCGACCACCATGGTCTCGCTGAAATTGACCGTAAAATCCAGGTTCTGCCCCGCCACATAAGTACCGTTGGCTGGCACCGTCACTTGGGTGACTGCGGGTGCGACGCGGTCAATGCTGTAGCTGGCGCCGATCAGGCCGCCACTGATGGCGTTGCCGGCAGCGTCGATAATTCCGGTACCACTGCTATCAAGGTCCAGGCGCAAACTGCCGACGCCGCTGACGGTATCAACCCGCACGGTATAGGTCCGCGCATCCACCTGGGTCACACTGGCAATGCTGCCGGACGCAGTGCCGGTCAGGGCCAGGCTGAAGTCCGAGGCCCCGACGCCGCTGACGTTCTCGCTGAAGCTCACCGTGAAGCTGACCGTACCGCTGTTGGTCGGGGTCGAATCGACCCGAACGATGCTGCTTGCAGTCGGCGCCGTGGTATCCACCAACACACCGGCGGCGCTGCCCAGGCCATTGAGGTTCAGGGTCCAGGCCGCTGGCGGCGGTGTCGCCCGCCTGCACGGTGTACTGGAACACCAGCGCGCCACTGGTGGCGCCCGAGACATAACTGGCATAGCGGGTCGCACTGCCCATGGTCAAGACCAGCCGCGGCGTACCGGTGGTGGTATCGACCACCACCCCTTCGCTGGTGTTGAYCGTGAAGCTCAGGACGTCGCCGGCGTTGTAACTGCCGTCGGCCGGCAGGCCGACCGAACCCACCACCGGCACGATCGCGTCGACCAGCACGCCCGYGGTGCTGCCCAGGCCATTGAGCGTGGTGTTGACATCATTACCGACGCTGTCGCGCAGGGTCGCGCCATTAAGCTGCAGGTTGTTGCCGACGCTGATGCCGTTGGTGTCCAKCTGGCCACTGGCAACGGTCAGGCGAAACACCAGGGCATCGGTCCCGGCCCCGGACAGGTAGCTGGCATACACCGTACCGCCCGTGCCCAGCGTRATTGCCAGGCGTGGCGTACCGCCGGTGGTATCGAGCAGCACGGCCTCGTCCAGGTTGACGGTGAAATCAAGGGCCTGCCCGGCCACATAGGTGCCATCGGCCGGGACATCGACACGGGTGACACTCGGTGCCACGCGGTCGATGACATAGCCGGTGCCGATCAGGCCGCCGGTKATGGCATTGCCGGCAGCGTCAACAATGCCGGTGCCGCTGGCTTTCAGGTCCAGGCGCAAACTGCCGACGCCGCTGACGGTATCGACCCGCACGGTGTAGGTCCGCGCATCCACCTGGGTCACACTGGCAATGCTGCCGGACGCGTTGCCRGTCAGGCTCAGGCTGAAGTCCGARRCYCCGACGCCGCTGACGTTCTCGCTGAAGCTCACCGTGAAGCTGACCGCACCACTGTTGGTCGGGCTGGTATCGACCCGCACGATGCCACTGGCCGAAGGTGCCGTGGTGTCGACCAGCACGCCAGCGGTGCTGCCGACGCTGTTGAGTGTCAGGTTCAGGTCGTTGCCGGCCACGTCGGTCAGCGCGTCACCGCGCAGGTCAAGACTGTTCACCGCGATGCCGTTGCTGTCGGTATCACCGGCCTGCACCACGTACTGGAACACCAGCGCCGCACTGCCGCTGCCGGAAACATACGTGGCGTAACGGGTCACCCCGCCCACGTCCAGCACCAGCCGGGGCGCCAGTGCGCCGGTTTGCAAACACCAGCGCCGCACTGCCGCTGCCGGAAACATACGTGGCGTAACGGGTCACCCCGCCCACGTCCAGCACCAGCCGGGGCGCCAGTGCGCCGGTTTGCATGGCTTCGCTGGCATTGACAGTGAAGCTCAGCGTGTCACCGGTCTTGTAGCTGCCATCGGCCGGGGGCGTCACACTGACCACCACCGGTACTGCACCGTCGATGGTGACGTTGGCAGTGCTGGCAACATTGTTCAGGGTAAGCTGGGTGTCGTTGCCGGCCGTGTCGCGGATGCTGCCGCCATTGAGCAGCAGCGCGCCACCCAGCACGATACCGTTGCTGTCCAGTTGGCCACTGGCAGCGGTCAGGCGGAATACCAGCGCATTGGAGCCAGCGCCGGACACATAGCTGGCGTATACGGTGCCGCCGGTGTCCAGAGTCACGGCGAGGCGCGGGGTGCCGCCGGCGGTATTGACCTGCACCGTTTCACTGAAGCTGATCGTGAAATCGAGGTTCTGGCCGGTGATATAGGTGCCATCGACCGGCGCGGCGACGCTGCTGATGCTCGGCACCACACCATCGATAACGATAGCTTTCTGGCCTGCGATCGAATCGCTGCCGCCCAGGGTCGGCAGGACCAGCGCGGCGTTGTCGTTGCTCACGCTCTTGATCGTCGCGCCATTCAGTTGCAGGGCCATGGTGCTGGCGTAGTCGAGGTCGGCACTCACATCACCGGCCTGCACCGTATAGGCGAACGTCAGGGTATTGCTGCCAGAGCCGCTGACATAAGTCGCCAGGCGGTCGGTCAGCCCGGTTTCCAGCAACAGGCTCGGGATACCGCCGGCGACATCGACGGCCATGTCGAAGGTCACCGTGACATCCAGCGTCTCGCCTGCTTTGTAGGCGCCGTCCGCTTGCACAACGCTGACATGGGTCACGGTCGGGTTCAGCGGTGCGACGGTGATGGCGATGGCATCGGTATCGGTCCTGGTAACACCGCTGCCGCTGTTGCCATTGTCGCTGCTCACGATTTGCAGCGACGCAGCGCCGTTGTAGCCCGCCGCCGGGGTAAATGTAAGGCCATCAAGGGCCGCGTTGACATCGGCCAGCGAACCGCTGAACCAGACACTGGTGTCGTTCGTACCCGAGCCGACTGTCAGGGTCAGGTTGGCCAAGGTCGCCAGAGTGATGCGGCCATTGGTTGCAGCGAGGGAGACAGCGATCTGATTGCTGCCCACGTCCACGTCACTAACCACAATGGCATTGTTGTTGGCCGTACTGAAGGTCAGCACGCTGTCTTGCGGCACGCTCTGGCTGACCGGCACGCTGTTGACCGGCGCATCGTTCACCGCACTGACAAGCAGGCTCACGTTCTTGCTGTCGGTCTGTGCAGAACCGCCGGTGTTGCCGTTGTCGTTGATCGACACGGTCAGCGTGACGGTACTGGTGTTGTCGAGCGCGGTCTGGAAACTGACGCTGGAGGCAGCAATAAAGGCGTTGATATCGCTCAGCGACCCCGACAACGACAGCGCGCCGGTGCCCGAGCCCAGTACTGTGACACCGCTGCCCGAGGTGGCGGTCAACGTACCGCTGGGCACCGAAAAGGTCGCCGTGACAGAAGCGCTACCGGCATCGACATCGCTGAAGCTGATACCGGTCAGCGCGCCCGGCACATCCTCGGTAACGCTGATACTGGCAGGTACTGTGACCACCGGCGCATCGTTCACCGGATTGACGCTGAGGGTCATGCTGGTGCTGTCGGTGCTGGCGCTGGCGGTATCGACGCGGATGGTCAGCGTCTCGTCGGCCGTAGCGTTGGCCACCGTGGTGTAGGTCAGTCCGTTGTTGGCAATGAAGGTGTTGATGTTGGTGAGCGTACCGGTCAGGGTCAGCGCGCTGGACGTACCGCCCACGGTCACGCCGCTGCCGCTGGTGGCGGCGAGGCTGCCAGCGCCGACACTCAGGGTCACGGTACCGCTGCTGGAGTCGACATCGCTGAGGCTGATCTGGTTGATGGCCGAAGCCACGTCCTCGACCACCTGGGTACTCGATGCCGCCGTGATGACCGGCGAGTCGTCGACCGCCGTGAGGGTAAGGCTGCGGGTGACGGCGGCAGCACTGGCACCCCCGCCATCGGTGACCACGAATTCGAGGGTACGGGTCGTGGTCGTCGGGCTGTCTGACAGATTGGTGTAGGTGACGGAGCGCAGCGCCGCCTGCCACTGCGCCTGGCTTGCCAGGTTGCCGGCGGAGCTCAGGTTCAGGATGCCGGTGGTAGCGTTCCACGAGCCGATGATATTGCCCATGGTCGCCGTATCGGACACCAGCGCCAGTACATCCTGACTGTTGCTGTAGTTACCCGAAACACGCACGGTGGCCGAGGCAATGCCCGGGCCGTCGGCATCGCTGAGGGTCAGGCCGCTGTCGATGACCACCGGGGTCGAGGTGACGTTGTTGCCTTCGGTCCAGGCCACGCTGCCGCCCGTGCCGGTGAGAGTCGGCGCATCGTTGACCGCCGTCACGACCACGCTGGCGGTGTCGGTCGCAGTGGAAAAGGGCGTGGCAGCGCCAGAAGTGGTGACGTTGATCTTGGCGCCCTGGAGGCCGCTGGTGGCACCGCTCTGGTCCCAGGCCTTGTAGGTGATGGTCGCGATTTCACCGTTGATGCCGTCCGGAATGAAGCGGACACGGTCGCTCGAACGCAGCATCAGTGCGCTGGTGGTGGCGACGGTATCGACATTGCTCCAGGTGCTCCCCCCGTTGGTGGAGTACTGCCACGTGCCATAAGTGGACGTCAGGCCAGTGATGGCGATGCCCTGCACAGCGCCGGTGTCGACATCGGTGATGCCTGCGGTGAGGGCACTGACCAGGTCGCCGGTGTTGGTGGTGGAGGTATCGGTCAACGCCGAAAGGCTCGGCGCGACCGGGGTCAGCACTGGCGCGTCGTTGACCGAGGTCACCACCAGAGTGGCCTGGGCGGTGCCAGTGGAGAACGCGGTGCTGCCACCATTGGTGGTGGTGTCAACCGTGCTGCGGTTACCGGTGGTGGACGCAGTACCGGTGGTGCGGTCCCAGGCACGGAAGGTAAAGTTGACGTTCTCGCTGTTGGCGCTATCGGGGATATAGCGCACCTGACTGGTGGAGTCCAGCAACAGCGCGGCGCTGCTGGAAACCGTACCGATGTCGGTCCAGTTGCTGCCATCGGTGGAGTACTGCCAGAAGCCGCGACCGCTGGTGGCGGTGACTGCGATACCCGTCTGGGCGCTTGTATCCAGATCGCCATAAGTGACGCTGCCGAGGACGGTGCTGACCAGGTAGCCGTTGGTAGCGGTGTTTTCGTTGATGGACGCCAGCACGAAGGGACCGCCGCTGAGGGTCGGCGCATCGTTGACCGATACCACCGTCACGGTGCTGGCGATTGACACAATGCCGGCGTTACTCCCGCCACTGCTGGTACCGCCGCTATCGCGAACACCGATCAGGATGGCGGTGCGCGAAGCGCCCGTCGGGCTCTCGCTGTCGTTACGGTAAGCCATGCCGTTGACGAGGGTCTGCGCCAGCGCCGTGGAGAGCCCGGCATGGGTGATGCTCACGGTGGCGGTCGTGCTGCTGACAGCCACCGATACGCTCAGGCCGTTGGTGGACGTCGTGACCGAAGTCTGGTCGACCAGGGTCACCGCAGTGCCGTCGATGATCAGCTTTTCCAGGTTGCCATTGCCCAGGTTGCTGACCTGCACATACAGCCCGGTGATGCTCTGCCCTGCTTCGATGGTGCTGATGGCGGCGCCGCTGAACAGCGTGGACCCCGTGCCGTTCTCGGTGAAGGTGGGGTTGGTCGCGGTGGCGGTCAGGGTCGGTGCGTCATTCACCGCCACGACCGAAAGGGTTACCGAGGCTGCGGTACTGGTGCCGCCAGTGCCATCGTTGACCGTGACCTGCACGGTGCGCGTCGAGGGGGTGATGTCGGCGTCGTTGCTGTTGCGGTACGCCAGGCGCTGCAGCAGCGCGCTGACCGCGACGGGAGTCGCCGCACTGTTCAGGCTGATCACCAGCGGGTTACCCAGGGTGCCGCCGGTGTAGGTGCCGATCAGGTCATTGCCATAGGTAATGTTGCTACCGCTGACGTTGATGTTCGTCGCGCCCGCGCCTTGACCCGAGATCCACAGCTCGTCTTCGCTGGTTACGCCGTTGTTGCTGATCGACACGGTGACGTTGCCACCGTTGAAGTTGGCGCTGTCGGTATCGGTGACCGTCGTGTTGGTGCTCGAATCGAGCAACACGCCCGCGCTGCCCTCGGTGTAGCTGACAGCGTCGCCGTTGAGGTTGGTGATCACCGGGGCTGCGTTGCTGGAGGTCACGAAGTTGAGCGCAACGTTGTTCCTGATGCCGGCATAGACCTTGCCGTCGGCATTGGCGAAGGTCTTGTTGTCGATGCGAATCGCGTAGGCCACGCCTTGCGCAAGGTCCGCCGGCGGGTCGATGGTCCAGGTGGTGCCGGAGCCGGTGACCGCGCTGCTGCCCACCGCGATAGTCTGCACCACGGTGTTGTCGCTGGTGCGCACGATGTAGATATTGCCCGTTCCCTTGGTCACCACATCGTTGAAGGTCAGGACGATGTTTGCCGTCGGCGACACGCTCAGGCTGTTGTCAGCGGGCGTGGCGCTGGCCAGTTGCGGCGAGCTGCCGCCCTGAAAGTAAACGCTGCTGAGGGTGGAGGAAGCGACAAAGATGTCCAGGTCGCCATCGCCGTCGAAGTCACCCATCCGGTATTGCTGGTTGCCCATGTCCGCCAGGGTAACGCCGGCGAATGGTGAACTGGTGATAGCCATGTCAGTGAACGTAGTACCGTCGTTCCTGGCATACCGCCAGGCTGATCCATTACCACTGGTCTGGTAGATCACATCAGCGTCACCATCGCCATCGAAATCCCCCAGTACTACCCGGTTGACCGGCGTGACAGGCAGGTTCAGGTTGCCGGCAACAGTGGTAAAGACGCCATTGTCGTTGCGCAGATACTGGAGCTGGGTGTTCTGCAAGGCATACATAAGATCCGAATCGCCATCACCGTCGACATCCGCCACCTTGTAGTTGTAGGCCAGGAAATCAGACAGGGTCACGTTTTTGAACGGTGAGAGAGCGTCGGTACTGAGCACGTCTACAAACGTGCCGTTGCCGTTGTTCAGCTTTACACGCCAGGGCGAGCCGCTAGTGGAGTTGGTCTGGTACAGGAGATCGACGGCGCCATCTGCGTTGAAATCCCCCGCAATTGACCTCACGCCGAAAACGGGGGCATTACCATTCGTGATGTCTTCGGACGTGAAGCTTGATCCGTTATTGCGATAGAGCAGCACTTGCGACCCGCTGACGGCGGCCACCATCAGGTCGGTATCCCCGTCACCGTCGAAGTCGGCGGCGTGGTAGTTGGAACCGCCGGTTGCCGCATCGAGCAGGGTTACACCAGCAAAGGGCGAGGTGGCCTGGCTCACGACGCTGAAGGTGCCGTCGGCATTGCCCAGTGCCAGATTCCATGGTGCATTCGCACCGGAGCCCTGGTAAAGGATGTCGGCGCGGCCGTCATTGTTGAAGTCACCGACCACCGAGCGCATGAGGTTGTTGCCAGAAGCCAGAAGTGGCGCAGTAGCGCTGGTGCCGCCAGTGTAGTTCTGTGCCATCAGGCTGTCGTAGCCGGACACACTCAGGGCAGCGGTTTCGATGGCGCCGCTGCTGCGTTCCAGAGCCCAGTTACCGCCGAGTGCCGCCGCACCGGTGTCATCGATCGACGCGGCGACATCGGCGCCGGTGATCGCAGCCAGTTGGTCCAGGAAAGCCTGGCCTTTCTCGCCCTCGCCCACATCGCAGCCGTAGAGCATCAAATCGCCGTCGGCCTTGAGCGCCGAACCGATGCTGACCAGTGCTTCGCTGTGCTCGGCGAGGTTGTTGCTGGCCAGCCAGACGTTGCCCGTTTGCACGGTGCCGTCGGCACCGTGAGACAGCAGGTGAATGGCGTCCAGGCCCTCGCGACCCTTGAGGTAATCGGCCATCTGCTGCAGGCCGTCCTTGCTCGGGTCAAGAATCACCACTTCGGCGGTGCCGGAAAGGCCGGCAAGCAGTTGCGCGGTGTCGTTGACCTGGCCATCGACGAACACCACTTCCTGGCGCTGCGTGCCCTGCTGCTGGCTCGACGTATCGGCTGCGGCCGCTGGGATCTGGCTGGTCTCGTTGCTGGAGGTGCTGACCCGGGCTGCATCGGCAGTGGTCTGCGCTGCAGCCTCCTGGGCAACCACGCCCACGGACGCATCGAACATGATTCGCGGTTCAAGCGCCATCAGCATAGGCGCCTGCCCAGGCTCAACGGGCTGGAGCTGCTGGGCGGACTTGCGCGAGAGTCGTTCGATGAATTTCATGGTGCACCTCGTGGTGTGTCACCGCAGTGCCAAATCCGGCAGTACGGCCAAAAAAGTGGCGGTGCCTGAAGGCACCGCCGGTTGTTGCGGTTAGTCGCGGGTCGGGTAAATGCCTTGGGTCGCAATGACGAAACTCACGGCAAGGTACGGGTTCATGACCGAGATCGGCATGCTGCCACCCGAGGTGCTGATAACGCCGGCGGCGGTGACGGGACCGGCCGAGGTCACCGGCGTGGTCGCCAGATCGACCCGGGGCAGGTCAGCGCCAGTGTTGTCCTTGCCGCTGTGATATGCCGGGTAGTTGGTACCGGCACCATCGTTGACGATACCCAGGCAACCGCCTGCGATCGGCGTGTCGCTGGTGGCAATGGCGTTGACCACCTGGTTGGTGTTGACGCCCGGCAGGCTGGTTGCGTTGGCGGTAATGGCGACCACAGGGTTGTGAATCGGCATGTTTGCGACCAACTGGGTCACGTTTTCGGTACCCGCGGCTTCACCGATATCGTGCATCGAAAGACCTGTACCCTGGCCCCAGCCGATAGGCGAGCGTCCCCGAAAGTCAGGCAGGGCGAAGGTGGTCTGGCCATTGCCGCCATAGACGGTGCCGATCAAGGCAAACAACGCCTGATTCTGCATCAAAGGAAGCTGCTGCCCGTCGCACATCAAAAAACCTCTTGGGGCGTAATTGCTGGCCAGCATTCTGATTTCGCCAATGAATGGATCTGCCATCGAACATGTCCTTTTGTTTATTGAGTTGCGGGGTTGAAATTCCGTTATCAGATCGTTGTGTTGTCCGCGACCTGGCGCTTGTACTGCACGACCGCCTCAAGCACCTGGCGCCCGTCGGGTTCAGGCATCAGCGGCGTCATCATCAATTGCCAGGGCTGATCGCGGCCCGGGCCGAACAGGTTGAACACTCCCTGTACCGGGATCACCCCCAGCGGCAGTACCAGCAGCAGCGAGTAGCATTCGTAATCACGGCTCATCGGCACGCCTTCTCTGAGCTCGAGTACGCCCACCCTCACCCCTTGACCGGGCGCGACCTGAAGCACGAAACCCTGCGTCCCGGCCTCTTTCAGTTCAGCAAAACGGGGCACGCTGTAAACGACTGCGTTACTCATGAAGTTTCCCCTGGTTCAGTACGAGGATCTCGGCGCAGCCGCGTGTAGACCCCGGAGTCGCCATTGACGTGAAAGCCCAGTCGCTCATACAGACGCATTGCAGGATTGTGGTGCTCGACGAACAGATCCACGCCCAGGCCCTGCTCGTCGACCTTGCGTAACTGTTCTTCGATCAGCGCGGTACCGATACCCCGCCCTTGATAGTCAGGGAGCAGGTTGATATCGATAAGGTTGAGGGATGCCTGGCCCCAGAACAGGTAAAGCCGGCCGATGGCCTGGCCTGACTGCTCGACGATGAGGAATTCGCCGTCGGGGTAGTGAGTCTGGTAGTAAGCGTGCTGGATATTGAACTGCTGGCTGAGAAAGGCCGCGATCTGTTCGGCGGGCCAGCCGCTATGGGACATCTCAAAGGCGCGCGAGCCGGCATAAAGGCTTTCGATGAACGCCATATCGTCTGAATGCAAGGCACGGAGTGTCACAGCGTACTTCGACAACATCAAAGCAACTTCCCTGTATGAACGACTTATCCGGTGAATCTTTCTTTGTCACGAACGTCACATGCGATTGCGCGGCAGAATGCCAGCATCGTAGCGCAAGTGTCTGACAATCACATGACTAAAATCCACTTTCCCTGACGCCTAATGCAGCCATTCGTCGCCAGGCAGATCCCAGTAACGACATGGCTTTCCCGTCCAGTACCACAACACCTCTCTGCGGGTGCGACACCTGTTGGGGCGCCACACTTTGAAGCCCGAAACGAACCCCATATTGAGCCTCCAGCGGCTGCGCCCTTTTCTCTTCGTCACGGCGCACGGCAATCGGTCCGTGCTGGTCGGACACCAGCGCCTCCTGATCGATGAAGGCGACGCCATTGGTGTCTACTTCTTCAAGGCTCACCGGCAAGGAATTGCGCAGCACATCATCGGCGACAAAATGCCCGGTGGTGCCCGGCTCGACTCGCCACAAATCTGCCTCAGCCAGATAGCCCCGCAAGCGCAATCCGCCCTCGGCAACCTGGGCCAGCGGCTGCTCGACACTGACCCAGCGTCCTGGCGCCAGATTCTGTGCCAGATCGCGGACCACACCGGCATGCGGCGCACGCAGGCTCAGGCGCTCACGCTGGGCGTCAAGACCACGGTACTCGGCCACAGCCTCCGCCAGGCGCTGTTCCAGGATGCCGCTGTCGGCGGCCGTGGCGCTGCGGCCCGACTGGCGGCGCAGTTGCAATTGCAGAATCTCGATTTCGCGCCGGGTAATGCTCAGGCGCGACTCAAGGTCCGGCGACTCCAGCGTCAGCAGCACCTGATTGTGCGTGACAGGCTGCCCATCCTTGACCCGCACCTCGCGCACCCGCGACGGGGCCGGTGCGTGCAACGCGCTGACGCGTTGCGCTTCAAGCATCGCCGGCACTTCCACCGCGCTGCGCCACGGCACCATCAATATCGTGAGCAACGCCAGCAGCCCGACGCCAAGCAATAGCACCTTACGGGGCTGTGCCTTGTCGCGGTGTTGCCACCAGTGCCCCCACTCGCGCCAGATCGGCAGGCCAATGAACCACACCAGTTCGACCATCATCAGGAAGATGCCGAGCACCTTGAAAAACAGGTGATACACCGCCAGGGCGATACCGAAAAACAGGGCTGCGCGCCAGATCCAGGCGGCATAGCTCCAGCACAGCAGGCGCTTGCGCAGCGCCGGCGACCAGCGCTCCGGTGCCGGCTCGCCGTAGCCGAACAGACGCTCGCGCAGGTGCCAGCGGCCCAGGGCAAAACCCCGGCTTTGCAGGTTGTCGACGCCCCACAGGTCGCTGAGCAGAAAGTAGCCATCAAAGCGCATCAGCGGGTTGACGTTGATGATCACCGTGGTAATCCACGTCGCACTGGCCAGCATGAACGCGGCCGTGCGGCCTGCCCCGTCCGGCAACAACGACCAGGCCAGCAAGGCCATGCAGGCCAGCAACAGCTCGGCCAGCACGCCGCCGGCACCAATCAACAGGCGGGTACGCCGGTCCTGCACACGCCAGGCATCGCTGACGTCGGTGTAGAGCATCGGCAGCAAGACCATGAACGCCACACCCATGCTCGGCACTCGGCAGCCGGCGCGCTTGGCCATGTAGGCATGACCGAATTCGTGGCAGAGCTTGGCAAAACCCAGCGCGATGGCAAAGGCCGCCACGCCCCCCAGGCTGAGCAGATGCGGAAAGGTCGCCAGAAAACGCTCCCAGTCGCGCATGACCAGAAAGATACCCAGCAACAGCACTGTCGGCAGGCCCAAACGCAGCAGGCTCGGACCGAAACGCTCCAGCCACGGCCAGGTGCGATTGAGAAAAGCATCCGGACGCCACAGCGGAATGCGCAAGAACAGGTATTTGTGCAGCACCTGGGTCCATAAGCCCTGGCGCTGGCTGGCCGCCTTGACCTCGTAACCGGCACGTTGCTCGGCATCGCTGGCGCTGATCAGGTCATGCCCGCGCAAGAAACGCAGCAGTTCTTCGATCGCTTGCGGCCCCAGCGGCGCACCGGGCTCGGCATTGGCCGCGTTCAACACCCGCGCCGGGTCGCCCAGCGTCCAATGGCTCAACAGTCGCATGGCCGGCGCGCCCAGCTTGAAGTACTTGCCACGCAGCGGGTCGGCCAGTGTCCATTGCGGCGAACCGTCGAGCCCCGGCGCCCCCGCTGAAAGCTGCAGGTCGGCACGCAGCGCCGGCAATATCACAGGCCCACCGCCTGGCGCAGGGCGGCCAGCGGTCGGCGCAGCAGGTACAGCGCCAACGGCGCCCGCTCACCGAAGACCTTGGCTGTGCCGCGCAAGCCGATCCGCGGCGGGGCCGCCTCGAAGGCTGCATCGAGCCGATAGGCCAGTTGCCCGGCCGCCGTGTTCTGGGCCTGGTACGCGGCACGCTCCAACGTTGCACGATGACGATTCAGCGGATCGCTGTCCAGGAACAGCGCAACTTCAGCGCCCGCCTCCAGGCCGATGGCATCGGCCACCGGCAGTTCGATACGCAGCTCGGCCCGGGACGGGTCAGCGATTTCCAGCAAGCGCTCGCCTGTGCGCACCGGCTTGCCGGTCCAGCGCTGGGCATCGGCGAACACGGCGATGCCGTCACGTTCAGCGCGCACCTCACTGCGCGCCAGCAACTGGCGGGCATAATCACGTTCAGCGCGTTTCTGCTCGACCCGGGCGGCCAGCAGGTCGAGCCGGGCACTGGAGTCGGCATCGGAAAATGCCCGCTGGGTATTGGCCTTCAATTCGGCCTCGGCGACCCCAAGGGTGCGTTCGGCCACATCGGCCTGGGCCTTGAGGCTGGTGGCGTCGAAGCGCACCAGCACCTCCCCGGTCTTTACCAACTGGTTGGGCTTGATCAGAAATTCGGCCACCACCCCATCCAGCGGCGCGGCCACGACCTGGCCATTGAGTGGCACCACTTCGGCGGGTGCCAGCACCGACTGGCGCACCGGTACCAGAAGCACTAGCAACAAGGCCGCGGCCATCGCCCAGCGGGTCCGCCCCGGCCAGCGCAAACGCCACGGTTTGCCCGGCTGCAAGGCACGCCAGGCGTGGCTGTAGCAATCGCCCAACTGCGTCAACAGGGCCTGTTCGGCGCCATTCCAGTCGGTATCACGGGCCAGCCAGAGACCGCCGAACACCTCACCCTCGCGGCTTTTCAGTGGCAGCCAGAAGGCATGAGGGGCCGACAGCGCCTGCCAGTCATCACGACTGGCCTGGTCCAGATCTTCTGGAGGCACCACGCCCGGCAAGGCGAAACGCTCACCGGCCGCCAGGCGCGAGGCAATGCGCTCAATGAACACCACGAACGGCGCGTTCGGCTCGACCGCACTGATGCCAGTCAGGGCGCGTACCTTTCCTGTGATCAGCAAGGCGGCGTGACGGAAGCCGAACAGCGCCTGGCTGTCGTTGACCATGCTGAAAGACAGTACCTCGACCGAAGCGGCCGCACGCGCCTGACGCTCGAGCTTGAGGTAATGGGCAAGAAGCTGTTCAAGGGCGCCTGGGACAGGAGCGTTCACGGCGACTCCGAAAAGTGCGCCGTGCCGCTCATACCGGCCAGCAGGCCCTGAGTGTGGGCCGGTACGCTCGCGATCAACAGCAGCGTCTGGCTGCCCTCGTCGATCCTCGCCCCCAGGCGCTTGACGACGGCGTTGATCGGCGTGCCGGTTTCATCCGGGACGAAACTGAAGGTCTGGTCGGGCTTGAGCTTGCCAAGCCAGCGCGAAGGCACCAACAGATGGATTTCCAGGGAGCGGTTGTCGACGATTTCCAGCAGTGGCGTGCCGCTGGCGACGCTTTCGTGTGCCTGCACGCGTCGCATCACGACCTGGCCATCGAACGGTGCCCTCACCTGGCAGCGCTGGACCTGCACCTGATAGACCTGCGACTCGGCCTGGGCCTGGGCCTGCCGGGCCTCGGCCAGGGTCACCTCGAATTTGCCGACGGAATTGAGCGCTGCCAGTTGCTGTTTGTTGCGCAGCTCTTCACGAGTCGCCCGCACAGCGGCGCCGGAAGCATTGGCCTGAGCCTGATAAGCACTGCAATCGAAACGCACCAGCACATCGCCCTTGCTGAACGATTGCCCTTCGGCGTAAGGCAGCTCCGTCACCCGGCCAGCCAATTCACTGGCCAATACCGCCTGAAAGCGAGCGCGCAGTACGCCGCGAACCTCGCTGGAGGCAGACTTGGCGCCCTCGAGTAGTGGATCACTGTCGCTCGCAGCCTGCGCTGCACCGCTGATCAGGGCCAACACCGCCCACCACACTGCCTGCTTCATTCGCCACATCCCTGTACAAGGTCGGAAATATTCAATCGGGGTATCGACAAGCGTTCAGAGAACCTGAACTCCGTTGGTCAGCCCGGGCAACAGACAAGGACGCCGCCGGCAATGACCTGGGTACGCTGTGAATGGCCTTGCAACAGCCGCGCATGCCAAAGTGGCCGGATGCTATCAATATTTCCGGACGCTCGGTAGTGGCGACTTACCGGTTTGATCACAGCCGCTCAAAGATCAAAGCTGACCTTGCATTCAACCCCGGGGCGAAGGTTGGTGAATATGACCTCGGCGCCAATCTGCCGGGCCAGGGACATGATGATCCGCATGCCCAGAGAGCGGCTTTTCTTGTCTTCGAATCCTTGGGGCAGACCCAGTCCGGCATCGGCGACAATCAAGGTCACATGCCGGTCGCTGCACGCCAGCCTGACGCTGATCAGCCCTGAATCGGCTCCAGGATAAGCGTACTTGAGCGAGTTTATGGCCAGCTCATTGACGATCAGTGCCAGCGGTATGGCCCTGTCCAGGGCCAGGTGCACAGAGGCCAGCGACACATCAAACGCCACCGCAGCAGGTGCCGTGGCCTGAATGCCGCGCATGATTTCCTGAAGGTAGGACGCCGCATCGACCGAGCCGGCCTGATCGGCCTTATAGAGCCGCTCATGCACGGCGGCGATGCTCATGATACGGCGCGATGTATCGAGCAAGGCCTCGCGCGCCACGTCATCGGTGAGCTGACGCTGCTGCAGCTGGATGAGATTGACGATGAGCTGGAGGTTGTTTTTTGTACGATGATTGACTTCTTGCAACAGCATTTCCTGCTGCACCAGAAGCTGCTCTTTTTCCCTGAGCGATTTACGCAACTCCATTTGCGTCATGACCTGAGACGCCAGGATCTTCAAGGCAAAACGCTGATCTTCACGCAGTTCTCTGGGCTTGGTATCCAGGATACACAGGGTGCCAAGCCCAACGCCGTCAGGCGTTTCAAGCAGGCAACCGGCATAGAAGCGCAAGCCGCCGTCGACGCTGACCAGCGGGTTGCAGTTCATGCGCGGGTCATTGCGCAAGTCATCAATCACCGTCAGGCCAGGTTGCAAGAGCACATGCTTGCAGATCGACACATCAAGCGGCGTTTCACGCAGGCCAAGGCCCACTTCGGCCTTGAACCATTGGCGATCGCTGGCGATGAGGTTGACCACCGAAATGGGCGCCTCACAAAGCTGCGCGGCCAGCGCGACCAGTCCATCGAACCCGGCTTCGCGGGGCGAGTCGAGAATGTCGTAAGTATCCAGCGTCCTTAACCGATCCGAGGCGTCCCTTGCGTCGGTGTCCAACGGAGCTGTCATGGAGTATTCCAAAAAAGACTGAAACCAGATGGCTGGCCAAACATGACCCGCCTGTACCGCAGCCATTGGCAGGTGCTGGACAGTAGCTGTAGTGCAGATGAAATGCCATGTTACATCGACATGATGCGTTTCAAAACATTCAAAAAGCGGTGAGCACGCCAATATTGATTGACGTGCCGGGCCTCTGATTACCAGAGCTGACTGTAATGACTCTCTGCACTCAAATGGCTTTCGTGCAGCAAAGCGATGCCCCTTGCCCGTTCATGGCCTGAGCGACCTCAGAAATCGACCGTCGCCGACACTTGCAACGTCCGAGGATACCCCGGCGAGAACGCCCCATACGACGCCACGCCCGACCAGTACTCACGATCAAAGACGTTCTGCACCGTGGCACGCAGGGTCGTCGGCCGGCCGTCGATACGGGTGGTGTAGCGCGCCCCCATGTCAAAGCGGGTCCAGGCGTCCAGTTGCTGGGTATTGGCCTGATTGATGTACTGGCGGTCGGTATAAATGGCGCCACCGGTCAGCGTGAAGCCCTCAAGCCCCGGTGCATCCCACTCGGCCCAGAGGTTGGCTTGCACATCCGGTACACCGACCGGCTTGTTGCCACGGTTGGCGGTGGTGGCCGAGTCGGTGAGCTTGCCGTCCAGCAACGTCACGCCGCCCATCAGGCGTGTGCCCGGCGCGACTTCGCCGAACAGGCTCAGCTCCAGCCCACGGTTGCGTTGTTCGGCCTGGACCGAGAACAGGTTGTCGGCGCCGACTTCGCCGCTGGGCTTCTCGATCTGGAACAGCGCCAGCGTGGTCATGAACGTGCCGTGCTCATACTTGACGCCCAGTTCATGCTGCTTCGACTCGTACGGGGCGAAGGTCTGGCCGGCATTGGCTGCGGTGCCGGGAGCGATGTCGCCCTTGCTCAGGCCTTCGACGTAGTTGTAGTACAGCGAGACGTCCTCCCAAGGCTTGACCACCACGCCGACCAGAGGCGTGGTGGCGCTGTCGCTGTAGGCCGAGCTGACAGGACCTGCGGCGCTGTAGTTGCGCGACTCGATGTCCTGGCGGCGCACGCCGAGGGTCAGTTGCACGCGTTCGTCAAGCATCGACAAGGTGTCGGTCACGGCAACGCCGGACAGCTCCGACTCGGAAATACGCAGCACCTTGGGCGTGGCAATGAAGGGCCTGGCGGTGTCGACGGGGTGGTAGATGTTCGAACGGATTTCACTGCCGTTGTTGATCCCCCGTGACAGTTCGTCCTGGTAGCGGGTCGCCATGACCGTGGTGGTATGGGTGACGGGGCCCGTGGCGAATACACCCCGCAGACCGACATCGGCGGTGGAGCGATCGACGTTGAATTTGTAATAGCCCGGCACGTTGCTGGTGTCGCCGGCCTCATTGAGGATTCTCGGCACCTGGTCAGACAGCCGCTTGACGTCAGAGCGTCCGCCACCGGCATGGGCAAACACGGTCACGCTGTCGCTCAGGTCATATTCGCCGCCCAGCAGGGCCGACTGCTCCCGGGTGTCCGACCAGCCCCAGCGCTGCGACAGGTTGGTGCGACCGTTCGGTGCGGACGGTACCTCCACGCCCGGCGCGAGGGTGAACGGCCGTGAAGCGGCGTCGACGCTTTCCTTCTGACTGATGTAATCAAGGTTAAGGCGCAGGCGCTCACCGCGATAATCCAGGGCAATGGCACCGATCCCGAGGTCGCGCTGCTGATCGTCAATGGCGGTATCGCCCCCTTGCAGGTTACCGTTGAAACGCACGCCAAACTGCTTCTCCTCACCGAACCGCCGGCTGAGGTCCAGATGACCGCCCATCTGCGAATCGGAGGCGTAAGTGCCGGTAAACCGGGTCAGGTCTTCGTCCAGCGGACGCTTGGGCACGACATTGATCACGCCACCGACGCCACTATTGGGCGAAATGCCGTACATCAGCGCGCCGGGCCCCTTGAGCACCTCGACCCGCTCGGCGTACTCGGTGAACACCCGGTAGTTCGGGGCCACGCCATACACGCCGTCGAACGCCAGTTCACCCAGGTTGCCCTCGCCAATGGGAAAACCACGAATGAAAAACGAATCGACGATGCCGCCGGTCTGGCCGGTGGAGCGCACCGAAGGGTCCCGTTGCAGCGCATCGGCCACCGTCACGGTCTGCAGGTCGGCCAGGGTCCTGGCGGTGTAGCTGGTGACACTGAAGGGCGTGTCCATCACATCCTTGTTGCCCAGCATGCCCAGCCGGGCACCCCGCGCAACCTGGCCACCGGCAAGGGTGTCGGGCAATGCGGTCGGCGTGTTGTAACGCGCCTTGATGTCGGTGGTGTCGAGGATCAGCACCTCGGTGCCGGCCTCGCCGGGAACAGGACCGGCCGCCCAGGTACTGGCGCTGCCTGTGGCCAGGACCAGGCTCGACAAGGCGGTATGAATGGCGAGCGTTAACGCGCGCTCGGCGCGGGGACGACTGACAACGGGCATGGCGGGAATCCTGTTCAAGAAGCGAAAATGCTAATCACTCCTATTGCCAGCCGACCAGCCAAAAAGTATCACCGTCCGTGAGGCTTTTTTACCCCTGCCGCGTTCTGGCGACTGTTGGCGCGCCGCCAATCGCCGCTTGCATCGCAGCCAGCTTCTACACTAGCATCAGGAACAATTCTCAATTGCATGAAATGCGGCCGCCATGAGCGAAACCCTTGCCCCCCATGACGACACTCACCTGCGCGTGATCGAAGCCCTGTACGCCGGCCATCACGGCTGGCTGTACGCAACGCTGAGAAAAAGGCTGGGCAATGCCATGGATGCGGCGGACCTGGCGCAGGACACCTTCACCCGCATCCTCGCCTCCCAGATCACCGTCATCAACCAGCCGCGGGCCTACCTGAGCTGCGTGGCCAAGGGCATCCTGATCAACTGGTACCAGCGCCAGGCCCTTGAGCAGGCCTATCTGGAAGCGCTCTCGCAGGTGCCGGCCCACGAGGTGCCTTCGCCGGAATGGCGTCTGATCGTGCTGGAAACCCTGCACGACATCGACGCCATGCTCGACACCCTGCCCCCCCTGGTCAAGCGTGCCTTCCTGCTGTCGCAGATCAGCGGCCTGAAGTACGACGACATCGCCACGCAACTGGGCGTATCGCTGATTACGGTCAAGCGCTACATGAAGCAAGCCTTCGTGCAGTGCCTGTTGCAGGTGGAGTGAGTGCTCACGCGTCGTCAGGAGCCGCATCTCGATCAACAGGCCATTGAAGAAGCCGCCGACTGGCTGATGCGCCTGAGTGAAGGCGAACTCGACGAAACCGAACGGGCCGAATGGGAGCACTGGAAAACCAGCACGCCCGCGCGTATCCGGGCCTGGGGCCGTGTACAGGCGCTGCAAAGCAAGCTTGGCGGCGTGCCGCCGTCGTTGGCGATGTCGGCCCTTGACCGTCCTGGCAGCCCTGCCCGGCGTGCCGCGCTGGGTAAGCTGGCGGCGCTGCTGGCCGTCGTGCCGGTCGGCTGGGGTGGCTGGAAACTAGCCGAGGTCCAGCAATGGTCGGCCGACCATCGCACCCTTGTTGGTCAGCAACGCGAGCTGACCCTGGCCGACGGCTCGACCGTGACCCTGAACACCGATACCGCCATCGATGTGCGATTCGATGCCCAGCAGCGGCTCATCCATCTGCGCGACGGCGAAATTCAGGTGCAGACCGCAGCGGACCCTGCACAACCGCCGCGACCGTTTCGGGTCGTGACCCGCCAGGGTCACCTGCAGGCGCTGGGCACGCGCTTTACCGTGCGGCAACTGCAGCCACGCACGCAACTGGTGGTGCTCGAAGGCGCTGTGCAGGTCGAACTGGCCGGGAACAGCCAGTCCGCGCCCTTGATCGTGCACGCAGGACAACGCAGCGATTTTTCATCGAGCGCCTTTGGCGAGCTGTCCCTGGCCGCGCCGCACAGTAGTGCCTGGACCCAAGGCATGCTGATGGCCGACAACCTGCGCCTGGACGATTTCATCGCTGAACTGACGCGCTATCACCGGGGCGTTCTGCGCCTGGACCCGGCGATTGCCGGGGTGCGCATTTCCGGTGCCTACCCGGTCATTGACACCCGACGCACGCTGAACATGCTGGTACGCACCTACCCGATCCGGGTCAGCGACCCGCTGCTGGGCATGTGGGTCACGCTCTCGCATGCCTGAGACAACGCAAAAACCTGCAGGAGATGGAACCGCCGCCAAGGCGGCGCGCAGCAAACACACGATCTGTAGGAGCCCACTAGACCCCAACAACCCTGTGTCACTGACACCGCGCCAAGGCGGCACGCTGTCGCGCATCAAACATGGACCCGGTAGGAGCGCGTTTACCGGAATGCGGGACCACCGCGACCGGCTGCGTAGCAGTCGTAAAATTGCAGCGTTTCACAGGTTTCTGCGAGCGCTTCGCACTCGGTCGCCGGCAAGCGGGCTCCTACAGAGGTGAATTTTATAGGCAAAAATCAATAAGTTATTTTGTGTTTGATGAGAGCGACCAACGGCCGCGAAAAGATCCATCGGCTGCGCGCATGCTTGACTGATCGAAATCAGCCGCACGGGTGATACTTTTTTCGCGCTCGGCTGGCTTTATGAACACGTACCCTTTCGTCCGGCCCACAGGTCCATTCATGCCCGCTGCAAGCGCCTTGCGCCCGGATCGTCACTTGCAACGCGCCTTGCATCGTTCAGCGCTGGGCCTTGCCCTGAGCGGCCTGTTCTGTCCGCAGGTCCTGGCCGTCGAGGCTGCGCCGCTGAATGCCACGGCGCTGCACACCTATCAGATTCCCGCAGGCCCGCTGGGCGCTACCCTGTCGCGCTTTGCCGTGGACGCCGGCATTGCCCTGTCGTTCCAGCCGGCGCTGACCGCCGGCCTGAACAGTCCCGCCGTGGTGGGCGAATACTCGGTGCAAGCGGCCATCAATCGGCTGCTGGAGGGCAGCGGCCTGGGCATGCTGTTACGCAGCGACGGCAGCTACACCCTGGTGCAGCGCCGGATCACGCTGGACGAAACGACCGTGACCTCTACCGGCAAGCGTGCCGACCCGTTGACAACGGAGTATGCCGGTGGGCAGGTCGCCACTGGCGCACGGCTGGGTGTGCTGGGCAATACCGATGTGATGGACGCGCCCTTCAGCGTCAGCACCTGGACCTCGGCGCTGGTCAGGGATCAACAGGCGGTCACCGTCGGCGACCTGCTGGAGCGCGACGCCTCGGTGCGCTCCACCGGCCAGAAAGGCGGGATTGTCGACTCGTTCTTCATCCGTGGCTTTCCGGTCGCCGAAGGCAACCTCGGTGAGCTGGCGTTCGACGGCGTGTATGGCGTCGCGCCGAACTACCGGGTGTTCACCGACTACGCCGAACGCATCGAGCTGCTCAAGGGCCCGGGCGCCCTGCTCTATGGTATGTCGCCCAACAGTGCCGTCGGTGGCGTCATCAACGTGGTGCCCAAGCGTGCCCTGGAGCAGGACCTGACCCGCCTTGTCGCCCGTTACACACAGGATGCCCAGTTCGGCGGCCACCTTGATGTCAGCCGACGCCTGGGCGAGGAGCGCCGCTTCGGCGTGCGCCTTAACGCCAGCACCCAGCAAGGCGACACGGCGATCGAAAACCAGGCGCGGGACATCGACATCGGCGCCATTGCGCTCGACTATCAGGGCGAACGCCTGCGCGCCAGCCTGGACTGGCTCAGCCAGCAAGAACGCATTGATGCTGCTTCAAGGCCGTTCCTGATCGCCCCGGGCCTCGATATTCCGGCGGCGGCCAACGGCCGTGTCAACGTCAGCCAGGCCTGGGGCTGGTCGCGCACCCGTGATCAATCGGCCCTGTTCACCGGCGAATACGACCTGAGCGACACCCTGATACTGTTCGCTCACGCCGGTGGCGGCACCTCGGCAGTTGCACGGCTGTCCGACCAGACCCCCACGATCATCAATGCCGCCGGCGACACGTCCTCGATACCGGGCCACTACCGGTTCGAGGTCGAGCGCCATACCGTCGATGCCGGTTTACGCCTGCGCCTGGACACCGGGCCGGTCAGCCACCGGACAACCTTGCAAGTCAGTCGTTATCGCGACGAACTGTCACGCGGGATCGTGACCGGCGCGCCGGTTCTGTCGAATATTGACCACCCGATCGAACGCGCCAGGCCTTGGCTCCAGAGGCCAGGCACCCCGAAAGTGTCCGCAAGCGAACTGACCGGCGTGGCCCTGGCCGACACGCTGTCGGTGCTGGATGAACGCCTGCAGGTAACCCTCGGCGTGCGCCAGCAGCGTATCGAGTCTTATAACTACGACGCCAACGGCCGATTGACCTCGCCCCATGACGACGGCAGAACGACGCCGCTGTTCGGCCTGCTGCTCAAACCCTGGGACCAGGTATCGCTCTACTACAACTACATCCAGGGCCTGAGCAAGGGCGATATCGCGCCCTCCGCCGCCACCAACGCCGGGGAAATCTTCGCGCCTTATCTCTCTCGCCAGCATGAACTCGGGATCAAGGCCGACTACGGCTCCTTCACCACCAGCGTGGCGCTGTTTCAGATCACCAAACCCAGTGGCGAGCTGGCCTCGGGGATGTTCTCGGTTCAGGGTGAACAGCGCAATCGCGGCCTGGAGCTGAATGTGTTCGGTGAAATAGCCCCCGGCATGCGCCTGCTGGGGGGCGTGACGCTGCTCGATGCCGAGCTGACGCGTACCGCAACGCCCGCCAATCGCGGCCATGCACCAGTAGGCGTACCGCATATCCAGGCCAATCTCTGGGCTGAATGGGACACTTCATGGATCGAGGGCCTGACCCTGAGCGGCGGTGCAATCCATACCGGCAGCCAGTACGTGGACCAGGCCAACACCCAGCAGTTGGCGGCCTGGACCCGGCTTGATGTAGGCGCACGCTACACCCTGCGCCTGGCTGAACGACCGACCACGTTTCGCGTCATGGTACAGAACGTGATGGACCAGGCGTACTGGTCGGGTGTGGCCTCGTACGGCGCGTTTTCGCAGGGCGCGCCGCGCAGCGTATCAGTGTCGGCGACAGTCGACTTCTGAACAGCCATGACGGATACCTGCCATGGGTGCATCCGATGGTTTCCACCGTCTATAAATATTCATTGCATAGGTATAGGGGGTATACCTATGATGCAACCCTGAAACGTACAGGGAAACGTCATGGGTCACATCGCCGCCAACAAAGACGCGCTGCTCAAGCGGGTCAAACGCATCACCGGGCAATTGCAGGCAGTCGAGCGCGCCCTGGAGTCGGATCTCGATTGCGCCAAAACCCTGCACTTGGTGGCTGCCACACGTGGCGCCATCAACGGCTTGATGGAAGAAATCATCGAGGACCACGCCAGGGAGCATGTTGCCAATCCGGCGCTGAGCGAAGAGGAACGCAACCGGGGCGTCGAGGAACTGCTCGAAGCCATTCGCCGTTACTCCTGATAAGGAATGCCCGGATGAACCGCCCTTACGTCCATGATCACGTCTATCTCGGCGCCGCGCACGACGAAAACGCCAGGCGCACCTTATGGGTGGTGGCGCTCACTCTGGTGATGATGGTCGGTGAAATCACCGCCGGCTACCTCACCGGCTCCATGGCGTTGCTTGCCGATGGCTTTCATATGGCGACCCATGCCGGCGCCCTGGGCATTGCCGCGCTGGCCTACCGCTATGCAAGGCGTCATGCCACCAGCCCGCGCTACAGCTTCGGCACCGGTAAGGTCGGTGACCTGGGCGGATTTGCTTCGGCCCTGATTCTGGGCATGGTTGCCTTGGGGATCGCGGGCGAATCGCTGATGCGGTTGCTGAATCCTGCCGAGGTTCAATTCGGCACCGCGACCCTCGTGGCGATTGTGGGTCTGGTGGTCAATATCGTCAGTGCCCTGCTGCTGGGGCACGGGCACTCTCATGAACATGAACATGAACATGAACATCATCATGCCCCTCACGCCAGCGACAACAACCTCAAGGCGGCCTATGTGCATGTCCTCGCCGATACCCTCACCTCGCTGCTGGCCATCGTTGCCCTGCTCGCCGGCCGCTACCTGGGCTGGGTATGGCTGGACCCGCTCATGGGGCTGGTCGGCGCCCTCGTCATCGCGCGCTGGGCCTGGGGCCTGATGCGCGAGACGGCCAGTGTCCTGCTGGACCAGACCGACGCACAGGTCGCCGAGGAAATCCGTGCTCGGGTTGAACAACCCGGCGATGCAACCATCACCGACCTGCATGTCTGGCGCATCGGGCCGCAAGCGCATGCGGCCATCGTCAGCGTCATGGGCAACCCCGGCGCATCGGCCGAAGATATTCGTCAGCGCCTTACGCCGGTGCACGAAGTCAGTCACCTGACGGTCGAGTTTCACTCGGCATAAACAACCTGCAGTTGTCTGGCCGACGCGCCGTCAATCGTCGCCATGCAGGTGCGCATCGGCGCACGGTAACCGCCCCGACTCACCACCGGCGATGCGCTCGGCCTGATCGATGCCGCGCTTGAGCGCGCACTCGACATTCCATTCGCTGCCGGGCAACGTCATGATCCGCTCGACCACAGGCTGTCCGCCGTCGCCATAGACGCCCAGGAATACCTGGATGTCGCCCCCTTCCACTTCCCTGGCCCGCACTTCGATATGGCAGCCGTTTTCCGCTTCCTGCTCGAAGCATTCATCGGCCTGATCCTGTTCGACCCAAGTGTTATACGCCTTGCCACGAACAAACATGATGCACTCCTTATACGGGTATTTCCGACAATGACCTGCCCTTGGCGTGAATGATTCCATCCTTCGGCCAGCCGGTCTGCGCACGGCCTGTTATTACCACTCGTTAGTTCCGCTTCGCTTGTTTAACCGTTCGTCAGCCTGCGTAACAAATCATTGCACCAACACTGAGAGCCTTATTCAAAAACCCTCGAGACAGCGGCGAACTTACCTGGCAATTACTTTAAGCCCACGGCCTCAACAGGTGGCAAGTAAGCGAGACGGCACCGTCTCGTCAGGGTGCAGTCATCGTCCAACAAGCGAAGCAACTTCGCTTCGCTGAAAAACAAGCGAAGCGACCATTGCCGCCGCACTAACGCGTTGTACAGGTGCGTCGTCGTCTCGCGTTCTACACGGATCAGTCATGACACAGGAGCCTGTAATTAAGCGAACTTACGTACCTCACCTGGCGTACCTTGCTGCCAGTTTCCTATTAACGGGCTGCAACCTGATTGTCTTCAATCCCAAGGGTGATGTGGCCAGGGATGAGCGGGACCTGATTATCCTGGCCACCGGCCTGATGCTGCTGGTGGTCGTCCCGGTGATCGTGATGACGTTCCTGTTCGCCTATCGTTACCGGGCCACCAACAAGAAGGCCCGCTACACGCCGCGCTGGGCCAGTTCGCACAAGATCGAAGCGGTGGTCTGGGGCGTGCCGTTCCTGATCATCTGCGTGCTGGGCTGGGTGACCTGGCACACCACTCACGCTCTGGATCCGTACCGACCACTGGATTCGGACGTTGACCACATCAATGTGCAAGTGGTGGCCATCGACTGGAAATGGTTGTTTATCTACCCCGACCTGGGCATTGCCTCGGTCAATGAACTGGCTCTGCCGGTCAATACGCCAGTGAGTTTTACCGTCACCTCCGATGCGGCCATGACGTCGTTCTTTATTCCGGCCCTGGGCGGGCAGATTTATGCCATGGCCGGCATGCAGACCAAACTTCATTTGATTGCAAACGAAACCGGCGAGTTTCGCGGCATTGCCGCCAACTACAACGGCCACGGTTTCTCCGACATGAACTTCTCGACACTTTCATTGAGCCCAGACGATTACCAGGCCTGGATCGAAAAGGTGAAATCCGTTCCCCGCCCTCTGGACAATACCGCTTATGCCACGCTGGCCAAGCCCACTGTAAAACACGACGTTACTTACTACTCACCTGTTCAGGAGCGCCTGTTCCTGGACATCGTCGACACGTACGAAGGCATGAACAAAGCCCGGGGTGGGACGCGCGACCAGGTTCAAACGCCTGCGCCGCAACCGCGCACTGATGCGCAAAAAGATTTGATGGCCGAGGAGCGTTGATCATGTTTGGAAAACTGTCCTGGGACGCTATCCCGACCAGCGAACCCATTGTCATGTACACCCTGGCGGTGGTGGGCCTGATGGGGGTGGCGCTGGTGGGCTCGATCACCTGGAAACGCCAGTGGGGATATATCTGGCGCGAGTGGTTCACCACGGTGGACCACAAGAAGATCGGCTGCATGTACATCATCGTGGCACTGGTCATGCTGCTGCGCGGCTTCTCCGACGCGATCATGATGCGCACCCAGCAAGCGATGGCGGCCAGTGGCGGGCCGGGCTACCTGCCGCCGGAACACTACGACCAGATTTTCACCGCCCACGGCGTGATCATGATCTTCTTCATGGCCATGCCCTTTGTCGTGGGCCTGATGAACATCATCGTGCCACTGCAGATCGGCGCCCGGGATGTGGCCTACCCGTTTCTCAATGCCTTGAGCTTCTGGCTATTCGTGGTCGGCGCGGCCCTGGTCAATATTTCTTTGGGCGTGGGCGAGTTCGCCCGCACCGGCTGGGTGGCGTACCCGCCGTTATCGGGCCTTGCCTACAGTCCGGGGGTGGGGGTCGACTATTACATCTGGTCGTTGCAGATCTCCGGGATCGGCACGTTGCTGACGGGCCTGAACTTCTTCGTGACCATCCTGAAGATGCGCACCACCGGCATGACGCTGTTCAAGATGCCCGTGTTCACCTGGAACGCCCTGTGCACCTCGATCCTGATCCTGGCCTCGTTTCCGATCCTGACCGCGACCCTGTTCATGCTCTCGCTGGACCGCTACCTGGGCATGCACTTCTTCACCAACGAGGCCGGCGGCAACCCGATGATGTACGTCAACCTGATCTGGGCCTGGGGACACCCGGAGGTGTACATCCTGATCCTGCCGGCGTTCGGCATTTTCTCGGAGATCGCTGCCACATTCAGCAGCAAACGCCTGTTTGGCTATGTCTCGCTGGTCTGGGCCACGATTGCGATCACTATCCTGTCGTTCATTGTCTGGCTGCACCACTTCTTCACCATGGGCGCGGGGGCCAACGTCAATGCCTTCTTCGGCATCATGACGATGATCATCGCCGTGCCGACCGGGGTGAAGATCTTCACCTGGCTGTTCACCATGTACCGCGGGCGGGTGCGCTTCGAAACACCGATGCTGTGGACGCTGGGCTTTATCGTCACGTTCAGCATCGGCGGCATGACCGGCGTGCTGCTGGCGGTGCCGGGGGCCGACTTCCTGCTGCACAACAGCCTGTTCCTGATCGCGCACTTCCATAACGTCATCATTGGCGGCGCGGTCTTCGGCTACATGGCCGGGCTGACCTACTGGTTTCCCAAGGCCTTCGGTTTCCGGCTCAACGACCGGCTGGGGCGGATTGCCTTCTGGTGCTGGCTGACCGGGTTCTATTTCGCCTTCATGCCGTCCTATGTCCTGGGCTTCATGGGCATGACCCGCCGGCTCAATCACTTTGACGTTCCCGAGTGGCGTCCCTGGCTGCTGCTGGAGCTGGTAGGCGTGGGCATCATCCTGTGCGGGGTGGCCACCCAGGCGCTGCAGCTCTACATCAGCATCCGTAACCGCCACCAATACCGCGACCTGACCGGCGATCCATGGGACGGGCGCACGCTGGAGTGGGCCACCACCTCACCGCCACCGTTCTACAACTTTGCCGAGCAGCCCAAGGTCGATGACCTGGACGCCTACTGGGGCATGAAGGAGCGCGGGGTCAGCACCCTCAGCCACACCGACTACCGCAGCATTCACATGCCGCGCAACACCGCGTCGGGCATGGTGATCAGCGTCTTCGCCCTGATCTGCAGCTTCGCTCTGGTATGGCACATCTGGTGGATGGCGATCTTCGGCCTGGTGGCGTCCATCGTTGCCGTGATCGTGCGCAGCTATGACCAGGACACCGACTACTTCGTCCCGACCGAAGAAGTGGCACGCATTGAAAAAGCACGTCTCAAAGACCTGGCGGAGGCCTGACCATGTCCAATCTCGTGATGGAAAAAGACATCGCCCACAACCATGAACAGGGTCATGAGGACGCAGGGTCCATGAGCGTGTTCGGCTTCTGGGTCTACCTGATGACCGACTGCATCCTGTTCGCCACCCTGTTTGCCGGCTATGCGGTGCTGCGCGACAGCGTGGCCGGCGGGCCCTCGACCATCGATATCTTCGAGCTGCCCTACGTGCTGGCCGAGACCATGCTGCTGCTGTTGAGCAGCATTACCTACGGCTACGCCATGCTGGCGATGAACCACGGATCCAAGGCAGGCGTGTTGCGCTGGCTGGGGGTGACGTTCCTGCTGGGGTGCGGCTTTATCGTCATGGAGATCAATGAATTCCATCATCTGATCGTCGAGGGCTACGGCCCGGACCGCAGCGCCTTCCTGACCGCATTCTTTACCCTGGTCGGCACCCACGGTGCCCACGTATTCACCGGGCTGATCTGGATGCTCGTGGTGATGGCGCAGGTCAAGCAGCGCGGGCTGACCAGCACCAATGCCACCCGGCTCAGTTGCCTGAGCCTGTTCTGGCATTTCCTCGATGTCGTCTGGATCTGCGTATTTACCGTCGTTTACCTGTTGGGAGTGGCATGACATGTACAGACAAAGTCCGGTTCACAGCAGCGCTGGCAGCCGTCATGGCAGCCGCCGCTCGTACCACGTCGGGTTCATCCTGTCGGTGCTCCTGACCCTTATCCCCTTCGCCCTGGTCATGTACCCGGCGCTGCCACGCAACGTGACCGTGTGGGTGGTGGTCGCGTTCGGCGCGGTGCAGATCTTTGCCCACCTGAAGTTCTTCCTGCATCTGGACACGGCCTCGGAGCAGCGCTGGAACCTGATTGCGCTGGTGTTTACCGTGGTGATCATTGCGTTGCTGGTGGGGCTGTCGCTGTGGATCATGAACAGCATTCACCACAACATGCTGGCGCACTGAAACCTTGAAGCAAGGTC
The DNA here is from genome assembly GCF_001423155.1 of Pseudomonas sp. Leaf127. Classification (NCBI taxonomy): domain Bacteria; kingdom Pseudomonadati; phylum Pseudomonadota; class Gammaproteobacteria; order Pseudomonadales; family Pseudomonadaceae; genus Pseudomonas; species Pseudomonas sp. Leaf127. The sequence goes on from NZ_LMOA01000007.1 coordinate 28,747, forward strand.
TTTGATGCCGGGCTGCCCGTGAGGTGCCCGGCATCTTTTTTTGCGCTCAGGGCAGGGTCGGCAAGTGCAGCGAACTGATCTTGAGGCAGTCACGCTGGTTGCGCGCCAGCCTCTCGGTCGTGAAGGCATATGCCTGATCGGCCGCGGTCTTGAGCAACTGCCAGTCCTCCTGGCTGATCCACTCACGCGTGCGCAATTCATTGGCGCGTGCAATCAGGGTGTTGTGATAGTCCTCGGGAAATTCCAGACGATAGACGTCGTCTTCAAGCAGCAGGCGCCAGGCCTTGAGTTCCATTTCAAGATCGGTTTCGCTCATGGGGCAACTCTCCTCCAGGTCAATGATTTCAGTCTGATCGCCCCTGCCCTCAATCGGCTTTGGCCAGGGGTGTCGCCATCCGGTTGCAGGCATACAGCACGGCGCCCAGCAGCATCAGCCCACCCCCGCGCAGCCAGGTATCGAGGCTTTGCTGGCTGAGCAACACCAGGCACGACACGATCGCCAGCACCGGCACCCACGTCGGCACGCGAAAATGCGCCTCGCCCACCGGGTCGCGGCGCAGCACCAGCACCGCCAGGTTGGTGCTGAGAAACACGAACAGCAACAGCAGCACCACGGTTTCGGCCAGGGCTGCCAGCGTGCCGGTCTGGGTCAGGACAATGGCCACCAGGGTTGTGGCGACGATTGCCACCCAGGGCGTGCGGCGCTTGGCCAGCACGTTTGCCAAAGGCTGCGGCAACAGGCCCAGACAGGCCATGCCATAGGTCAGCCGGCTGGCCATGATCATGGTCAGCAGCGCGCCATTGGCCACCGCCACCAGAGCAATGAAGGCAAACACCCTGGGCGGGATGTCCAGGCCCGACGCCTTGACCACCTCAAGCAGCGGTGCCGAAGTCGCCACCAGTTGCTCCATGGGCAGCACCGCCGAGGCCGCCACGCCCACCGCCATATAGACGATACCCGCCGCCACCAGCGCCGCGAACAAGGCACGCGGGTAAACCTTACGTACATCCCGGATTTCCTCGGCCAGGTTGGCCGAGGTCTCAAAGCCGACAAACGAGTAGAACGCCAGCAACGCTGCGCCCAATACGGCCAGCATCGGATTGACGCCCGGCTTGAACTCGACCGCGCGGGCAAGATTGGCCTCGCCCGACCGCAAGAACCAGGCCGCCGCGACCACTACCAACAGCAGGCCGGACACCTCGATCACGGTCATGACCATGTTGGCGCCCAGCGACTCCTTGATGCCGCGCGCATTGAGCAGCGCGATCACCATCAGGAATACCATCGCCGCCAGCGGCGCCGGCACGTCGACGAACGCCGCCAGGTAATCACCGGCAAAGGCCAGGGACAGCCCCGCTGCACTGGTCACGGCCGCCGCCAGCATGCAAAAGCCCACCAGAAAGGAAATCAAGGGCGACTTGAAGGCTTTTTCGGCAAACACAGAAGCCGCCCCGGCATGGGGGTACTTGGTGACCAACTCGGCGTAGGACCCTGCGGTGAGCATGGCGAAGAACAGCGCCACCAGCAGTGGCACCCAGATGGCACCGCCCACCTCGCCGGCGATGGTGCCGGCCAGCGCATACACGCCGGCACCGAGCACATCCCCCAGGATGAACAGGAACAACATCGGGCCGGTGATGGCGCGGCGCAAGGACGGTCCGGTAAGTGTGGCGCGATGTTCGGCTGGCTGGGTCATGGGCGGCTCTGGCGACAGGTTGCAGTGAGCAGGCATCGGGCAAATGCCTGAAGACTGCGCGATTCTTCTGTAATGGAAGAATTTTGCACCGCCAAAGTTCATTCGTTTTGCCAGTCGAACGTATGGAACGCCCCCGGCATGGTGGGCTGTACACGCAGTCTTTCAGTTGTCGGCCTGCTCGATGAGCCAGTCGATCAGGACCTGCAGTCTTTTGGGCATGGCTTCATGCGCCGGATGGACGAGGTAATAGCCATAGTTCATCACCCCTTGGAATCCACCGAACGGCAGCACCAGTTCGCCATCCTGCACGCGCTTGCGCACCAACTGTTCACGCCCCATGGCCACGCCGGCCTGGTTGATGGCCGCCAGCGTGCTCAGATCGGAACGGTCAAAGGTCATGAAGCGCTCGGGCAGTTCGAGGTTCTGGCCGGCGGCCTGCAGCCAGAGGCGCCATTCGGTATCGAACGCAATGTTGTCCCAGGCCGCGACATCGTGCAGCACCGTGCAGTGCGACAGCCGGGCGGGCTGGCCTGTCAGGTCATGGGCCCTGGCGTAGTCCGGGCTGCACACCGGGGCGATCCGCTCCGGCATGAGCCGCCGACTGCGCAAGCCCGGATGCTCGCCGTTCGAATAGCACAGGGCAAGGTCAATGCGCCGGGTCCGGTAATCCACCGGCTCATTGCCCACGCGCACATCCAGTTGAATACCCGGATAGCGGGCCATGAAGTCGCCCAGTCGAGGCACCAGCCAGCACTGCGCGATCGACGGCCGGGCATACAGGCACAATTGCCCTTGCAGTTGGGCGTGGGCACGCTCCTGCACCGCTTCAGACAATGTGTCCATCGTGAGTTGCATGGCCTGGAAAATACGTTCGCCATCGTCAGTCAATTCGACCTTTCTGGCCAGGCGATGGAACAGCTTGAGCTTCAGTTCATCCTCCAGCCGGGCCATGCGATGGCTGACGGCACTGGCGGTCAGGCACAACTCGTCGGCGGCCCGCGTGAAACTGAGATGACGGGCGGCGACCAGAAACGTGTGCAAATTAGCCAGATGGGTGCCGCCCAGCTTTGGCGGCCTGGGCCCGGATGCGGTCATCGTCTTGCTCCTTTTCTAATCAGCGGCAGTGTCCGGGCTGGAGGTTGCCAGATCATGGGCCGCTTGCAAGGCCTGGCCCCTGGCCAGGTAAATGGCAAACTCGGTGGCTGGCACCATGCTGCCACCGGTGCCCCAGATCAGGTGCGTGGCATTGTTCAGATGCGCTGCCGACAGGCCAAGGCGCTGCAAATACGCCGTATCGCCCAGAACGCGGGTGTAACCCGGAGCCCCTGCCAATGCCGAGGGCTCCAGTCTGACCTGCTCAAGTTCATGGGCCAGAAACACCAGGCGATACAATTCTTCATCGTTCACGGTGCAGTAACCGTCGACAAGCCGTTGCATCGCCCGCCCCACAAAGCCCGACGGACGCCCCACCGCCAGGCCGTCAGCGGCGGTGACGTTATCGATGCCAAATGCCTGCACATTCACCTGATCGTGCAGCCCGGTATGCACGCCCAACAGCATGCAGGGCGAATGGGTCGGCTCGGCAAAGATACAATGCACCGCATCGCCAAAGACCAGCTTCAAGCCGAAGGCAACACCGCCTGGCCCGCCTCCCACGCCACAGGGCAAATACACAAACAACGGGTGGTCGGCATCGACGATCACCCCAGCGTGCTTGAACTGTATCACCAGCCGTTCGGCAGCCACCGCATAGCCCAGAAACAGATGGGGCGAGTTCTCGTCGTCGACGAAGTAGCACGCCGGATCGTCCCGGGCTTGCAGACGCCCCTGCTCGACCGCGACGCTGTAGTCGGACGCGTATTCCACCACGGTCACACCGCAGGCTCGCAGCTTGTCCTTTTTCCATTGCCGGGCATCGGATGACATATGCACGGTGGCCTGAAAGCCCAGCATGGCGCTCATGATGCCGATGGACAGGCCCAGATTGCCTGTGGAGCCGACGGCAATCTTGTAGTGGCTGAAGAACGCGCGCGCCAGATCACCGGACAGCACCTCGTAATTATCCTCCAGAGTGATCAATCCGGCCTCTACAGCCAGGTCCTCAGCGTGCTTGAGTACTTCGTGAATGCCACCGCGGGCCTTGATCGAGCCCGACACCGGCAGTTCGCTATCCTTCTTCAGCCATAGCGCGCCAGCGGCCGGCAGGTCCGCCTCTTGTGCCAGCCGTTGCTGCAGGTGCGGCAGCGGCTGGATACCCGACTCGATGATGCCGTGCAGGGCCGCCGTGTCGGGAAACACCAGCGCCAGGTAAGGCGCGAAGCGGCGCAGGCGCTCGCTGGCGTCCCTGACGTCTGCACGGGTCAGACCGACATCCGCCAGGGCGACAGCCGCCGGCGCAATCGCCGGGTTGAACCAGGTAACTTGCTCAAGCGCGACGAGTTGTTTGATAAGCGGGTGACGTGTGCACCATTCGTCCAGCGATTTGCCATGAATCATGAGGCCGCCTTATGGTTTTCCAGTATGAAGAGGCGCAGCGACCATCAGATCATCTGCGAGAGTGCCAGCGTGAACAACAGCGCGGTAAACGAAGCCAGTACCGTGGCCCCGGTGAAATGCCTGAGCGCCTCTGACAACGAAAGCCCCAGGTACTCCTTGACCACCCAGAAGGCAGAGTCGGTCACGTGCGTCCAGCCAATGGCGCCGGCGCCAATGGCAATGACCAGGATCTCGGGACTGTACTCGGGGCGCAGCGCCATGACCGGCAGTACCATGCCGGCCGTGCTGATCATGGCCACCGTGGCAGAGCCGACGGCAAAGTGCATGAGGCTGGCGATCAGCCACGCCAGAATGATCGGGTTGATCGGCGATTGTCCCAGCACATCGGCCAGTGTCTTGCCGATGCCGCTGCCGACCAGCATGTCATTGAATGCACCGCCGGCACCGATGACCAGCAGGATACCGGCCAGGGGCGGAAAGCACCGGTTGGTCAGGCTGAGCAAATCGCTCATGCTCAAGCCACGGCGCAGGCCCAGCGACCAGTAGCCGAAGCAGATCGACAGGGCCAGCGCAACCAGCGGGTTGCCAATGAAGGCGATCCACTCAAGAGCCATCGAACCCTGGGCAAAAAAGGGCACCGCCAGGGTTTTACCTACCATCAGCACCAGGGGTAACAGGATGGTCGCCATCGCGATGCCGAAACCTGGCGCCTGCTGCTTGTGCTGGACTGCCTCAGTGCGCGCCGCCAGAAATGATGCCTGGCTTGCAGGCGCCTCACGGCAGCAGGTGAACTTAACCCACAAGGGGCCGGCAATCATTGCCGTGGGCAGGCCGACGATCAGCCCGTAGAGAATCACCTTGCCGATATCGGCCCCGAGCATGCCGGTAATGGCGGTGGCCGCCGGGTGCGGCGGCAGGATGCAGTGCACCACCATCAGCGAGGTCGCCAACGGCACCCCAAGGTACAGCAGGTTCAGCCCGGTCTGACGGGCGACCACATAGATCAAGGGGATCAGCAGCACGAAACCCACCTCGAAAAATACCGGGATGCCGGCAATAAAGCCCACCAGCATCATGGCCCAGGCGGCATTTTTCTCACCCATCCGTTGCAAGAGTGTGGTGGCGATGCGCTTGGCACCGCCGGACTCCTCAAGCAGTTTGCCCAGGATGCTGCCCAGGCCGATGATGCCGGCCAGAAAGCCCAGCGTACTGCCCACGCCCTTCTCGAACGCCGAAAGGATGGCGGTCGGCGTCATGCCCGTGCCGATCCCGACCAGCAGACTGGCCGCCAGCAACGCCAGGAACGGATGAATGCGCCATTTACTGATCAAGACCACGATCAGCAGAATTGAGGCGCCAAGAATCAACAAGGAGGACGTCGGGGTCATGGCTGGGGCGGCTCCATCGCAGCTCGCATCGGGTGCGAGTGGTTGTGGTTGTTTGCGATGGATTGGACGTCAGGCCGGGGGCGGGTACAAACGATGGTTCGTCAGTTCATGGATGATCTGTGCTCATCAATCATAAAGGATGCTCATGCCTCGGACGTCGTTGCCGTGGCTCGCGTGCAGTGCGCCGTGCACGCAAGCCATAGGCACGGCCTATTTATCGGGTTTCGCCCCGTCCTTCTGCTGCATCTGCACCGATGACTGGCTGCCGTCGGTGTTGTTCTTGGTTTCGTTGCCGGAATTGTCGAAACAGCCCTGCAGCAGCACGGCGCAGCACAGGCTCAGGAACAGTGATGACGCTTTCATCGAGGCACCTCCTCTGAATCACTCGATAGACAAAGACCGAAGGCGGTCAGGAAGGTGGACGCACAAGAGGGCTGACAGTTCGCTGTTTCAGACCGGCTGATCCGGCCTGTGCATTTACGCAAGATACGGCTATCGATTTGCCGGTATCGGCTTTTTTGCATCCCTGGCTGCTCCGTACAGTAGGCACGACTTCAACGGCGACCCGCCGCCCCACTCAGGAATCGTGCATGTCCAGCCTGTCTCTGCGCATCGAGCGGATCGAGCCGCTTACCGCCACCGTCCGCCGTCTGATTCTGGTCGATGCCGCCGGGCACCCTCTTCCGGCCTTCACGCCGGGTGCACACATCGAGGTGCAGATTCCGGGTGACAAGCCGCTGTGGCGCGCCTATTCGCTGGTCAATCTGCCCGATGGCCGGCACTACGAAATCGCGGTGCAACTGGAAGACCGCAGCAGTGGCGGTTCGCGCTGGATTCATGGCGTCGAAGCCGGCCAGCCGGTCACCGTGCGGGCACCGAAAAACCATTTTCCGCTGCACGAACAGGCCCAGGACTGCCTGCTGATTGCCGGCGGCATCGGCATCACCCCCATCCTGGGCATGGCCCGCGCCCTGTCGAGCCACAACCGGCCTTTTACCCTGCACTACGCCGGCCGTGAACCGGCCCGCATGGCGTACCTCGACGAAGTGCGGGCGCTGGGCACCGCGCAGTGCTGGATCAGCGGCGGCGACCCGGCGCGGCGCCTGCCATTGGCCACGCTGCTGGACGCACCTGCACACGGGCGCCATCTCTATGTCTGCGGCCCCAAGGCGCTGATCACCAGCGTCTTGCAGGCCGCCCGCGAGGCCGGCTGGGACGATGAGCAGGTGCACAGCGAGCTGTTTATCGGCGCACTGGAGGCCGAGGCTGAAACCGGCTTCGAGGTGGAGTTGCGCGCCAGCGGCGTGACCTTGCAGGTGCCGGCCGGCACGACCGTGCTGGACGCCATGATCGCCGCCGACCTGGACCCGATGTTCGACTGCCGGCGTGGTGACTGCGGGGTGTGCGTGGCGCAGGTGCTCGAAGGCGAAGTGGAACATCGCGACATCTGCCTGTCCGCCCGTGAACGGGCCGATGGCAGTTTCTGCACCTGTGTGTCGCGTGCCAGCAGCACCCGGCTGGTGCTCGATTTGTAACCTGACTTGTGGGGTGTGGGCCTGTCCCGCATCTGTGTATGGCCGTTAGATAAGGAACCCTCATGATTCCCAGCAACGAACAGATTGCGGCCCTGGTCCGCGACGACAGCGTGCACAAGAGCGTGTACACCGACCCTCAGCTTTTCGAACTGGAAATGCAGCGCATCTATGGCCAGGCGTGGATCTACGTCGGTCACGAAAGCCAGGTCAAGAACCCGGGCGACTACCACACCACGCGCATCGGCGATCAGGATGTGATCCTGGTGCGCGGCGCCGACAAAGGCGTCAACGTGCTCTACAACCGCTGCCCGCACAAGGGCGCCAAGCTGGTGGCCGAAGGCGACGGCAACGTCGGCAAGTTCTTCCGCTGCCCGTATCACGCCTGGACTTTCAAGCTCGACGGCCAGCACCTCTCGGCCCCGCTCAAGAACGGTTTCGAGGGCACCTGCTTCAACCCGAAACACCCGGATTTCTCCATGGTCAGCCTGGCGCGGGTCGACAGCTACCGCGGCTTCGTGTTTGCCAGCCAGATCGACCACGGCCCGGACCTCAAGGCGTTTCTCGGCGGCGTGATCACCTCCATCGACAACCTGTGCGACCGCTCGCCGGTGGGTGAAGTGGAAGTGGCCGGCGGCGTGTTCAAGGTCATGCAGCGCTCCAACTGGAAGGTGTTCTACGAAAACCTGCATGACACCATGCATGCCCGCGTCACCCATGAATCCTCGGTCGATGCCGCCCGCGACGAAGCGCAGGCACTGGGCGAAATGCCTTTTGAACTGCTGATCATGGACGGCAATGGCGAGCCCTACGACTTCTGGGAAAAGCTCGAACTGCGCGCCTACCACAACGGCCACGGCTACATGGAGGCGATCTTCGACCCGGCGGCAGCCGAGCGCGATGAGGTCTCGCGCGCGCATTTCGAGTGCCTGACCCAGGCGTACGGCGAAGAGCGCGCCCGCGCCATCATGGGCATGAACCGCCACAACACCGTGATCTACGGCAGCGGCTCGCCGCACACCGTGTTCATGCAGTTCCGGGTCATCCGCCCTATCGCGGTGGACCGCACCCTGGTCGAGATCCAGACGTTTCGCTGCAAGGGTGCGCCGGATGCGGTGTTCGACCGGGCCCTGACCTACGCCAACGTCATCAACTCGCCCTCCTCCAACGTCATGCCCGATGACGTGGAAGTCTATGCCCGCTGCCAGGAAGGCAACATGACCCGCGGCGGCGAGTGGATCAGCATGCACCGCTACGCCGGCACCGATCAGACGCTGCCCGATGGCGCGGTATCGACCAACGGCACCAGCGAGCTGCCGATGCGCAATCAGTTCGCGGCCTGGAAGCACTACATGAGCGCCACCGTGATCGCCAAGGAGAGCACCCATGCTGCTTGATCGCACCTTTGATGTCTCGACCCACGACCTGACCCCGGCCCAGGTGCCGACCGACACCCTGCGCCAGCTTGAACAGTTCCTGTACCAGGAAGCCCGGCTGCTTGATGAGCGCCGCTTCTGGGAATGGGACCGGTTGTTCACCGACACCGGCATGTACTGGGTGCCGCAACAGCACGGCCAGGCCGATCCGTTCGAGCATATTTCGCTGTTCTGGGAAAACCGTATGCTGCGCGAGGTGCGCATCCGCCGGGTCGAGAACGTACGCAACTGGTCACAGCAACCGGTGACCCGCACCGCGCACCTGGTCGGCAACGTAATGGTAGAAGGGCTCGACCGCCAGGGGCTGCTGGTGGTCAGCGCGACCTTTCAGGTCAGCGAATGGCGCCTCGACCAGCGCCAGCTGGCCGGGCGCTACACCTGGAAGCTGGCCACCCAGGATGATGGCCAGTGGAAGATCCAGCTCAAGCGCGTCGACCTGATCAACTGCAACGACGTGTTCGCCAACCTTGAGGTGTTCGTCTGATGCGCCGCCCGACGGTGATCGCCCTGCACTACCAGAACGACGTGCTGCACCCGGACGGGCGCATCCGTGTGGGTCTGGCGGCCGACGACCCGGCGCGCACAGCGGTGATCGCCAGCGCCGTGGCCTTGCAGCAGGGCGCCCGCGCACGCGGCTGGCCGATCATCCATGTGCGCGTGGCCTACCGCCCCGACTACGCCGACCTGGTACAGAACGCACCGATCCTGCGCGCCGTGGCCGCCAGCGGCGCGGTGCAGGACGGCACCTGGGGCGCGCAGTTCCACGACGCCTTGCAGCCGCAGCCCGGCCCGCTGGAGTTTGTTGTCACCCATACGCGCATCAATGCGTTCTACGGCACGCCGCTGGAAACCCTGCTGCGCCAGCTGGAAGCGCGGCACCTGCTGATTGCCGGCGTCGCCACCCATTCGGTGGTGGAAAGCACGGTGCGCCATGCAGTCGATTGCGGCTTCGAGGTCACCGTGGTGGCCGATGCCTGCGCCGCCGCGCAACCGGCCACGCACCTGGCCAGCCTGGAGTGCATGCGCCTGATTGCCACAATCAGCGATGTGCCCGGCCTTCTGGAGAATGATCTATGACTTCAATTCCTTCGGCTTGCCTGCAAGGCCAGGTGGCCATCGTCACCGGCAGCACCCAAGGCCTGGGCACCGACATTGCCCGCCAGTTGCTGCAGGCCGGAGCCCGCGTGATGCTGGTCGGCCGCAGCCACGACACCGGCACCGCGCTGGCTCATGAGCTGGGCGAGCACTGCCGGTTCGTGGCCTGTGATGTCGAGCAGGACGACGATATCGAGCGCTGCATCACAGCCACCCTCAGCGCCTTCGGCCGGCTCGACATCCTGGTCAACAACGCTTGCATCTATGAAGACCAGGGCCTGCTGTCGGACCGCGCCCAGTGGCTGCGCACGCTGAACGTCAACCTGGTGTCGGCGGCGATCTTCGTACAGAAAGCCACGCCGCACATGAGCCAGGGCGGCACCGTGATCAATATCGGCAGCACCGGTGGCAAGTTCGGCGCTGCCGGCCGTGCCCTGTATCCGGCCTCCAAGGCCGCCATGCTGCAATTGACCCGCAACCTGGCCGTGACGCTGGCGCCGACCGGCATCCGCGTGGTAAGCGTGTCGCCGGCCTGGACCTGGTCACCGACGGTCGCCGGCCTCAGCGGCGGTGACATCGCCGTAGCAGACCGCGTCGGCGCGGCCTTCCATCCGCTGGGCCGGGTCGGGCGCGGCGAGGAAATCGGCCAGGTGGTGGCCTTCCTGTGCAGCAGCGGCGCGTCATGGATCACCGGTGTCGACATTCCGGTGGACGGCGGCTTTTCGATCCTGGGGCCTGACCAGGGCCTGTCGCCGCGTGTATGGTTCGAGCGCCTGCGCGACAGCGTCCAGGCCGCGACTTGATGCTTAACCTGATGAATAACGATAACGAGGAGCACGACATGGGCAAGATGATCACCGTTCAAGCCAGCGACGGCAGCGGCAGCTTCGCCGGTTACCTGGCCGTTCCCGCCAGCGGCAAGGGTCCCGGCGTCGTCATCGGCCAGGAAATCTTCGGCATCAACGCCAACATGCGCCAGGTGGCCGACTTCTATGCCGAGGAAGGCTATGTCGCGCTGGTCCCGGACCTGTTCTGGCGCCTGGAGCCGGGCATCGAACTGGGGTACACCGAAGCCGACTTCGCCCGCGCCATCGATCTGTTCCAGCGCATGGACGTCGACAAAGCGGTTCAGGACATCGCGACCAGTTTCGACGCCTTGCGCGGCTTGCCTGAGGTCGAAGGCAGCGGTCTTGGCTACGTGGGCTTCTGCATGGGTGGCAAGCTGGCCTACCTGACCGCCACGCGCACCAACGCGGCCTGCAGCGTAGGCTACTACGGCATGGGCATCGAGCAGATGCTCGATGAGGCCAACAGCATCGAGGGCCGCCTGGTGCTGCACTTTGCCGAACAGGACAGCTACTGCGACGCCAATGCCCGCGCCGCCATCAGCGAGCGCCTGGCCGGGCGCGCCAAGGTCGAGATCTACACCTACCCAGGCGTGGACCATGCCTTTGCCCGCCAGGGCGGCATGCACTACGACAAGCCCGCCGCGCTGATGGCTCATCAGCGCAGCATCGCCGCCCTCAAGCAGGAGATCGGCCCGCACTTCAACCTGTCCGACCTGTGGGAAAAACACATCGAATACGAATTTGCCGCACGCGACGTGCCCGCGACCATGGCCACCATGGTGGCCGAACCCTACGTCAATCACATCCCGACCATGACCGGTGGCGTGGGCTATCGCGAACTGAGCCGCTTCTACCAGCACCACTTCGTCCACGGCAACCCGCCCGACATGAAGCTGGTGCCGATCTCGCGCACCGTCGGCGCGTCACAGATCGTCGATGAATTCGTGATGTGCTTTACCCACACCAGCGAAATCGACTGGATGCTGCCCAACGTGGCGCCCACCGGCAAGTATGTGGAAATCCCGATGCTGGGCGTGATCAAGTTCCGCGGCGACAAGCTGTGCCATGAGCACATCTACTGGGACCAGGCCAGCGTACTGGTGCAGATCGGCCTGCTCGACCCGACCGGCCTGCCGGTGGCCGGCGCTGAAACCGCGAAAAAGCTGCTGGACGAGCAACTGCCGTCCAACACCCTGATGGGCCGCTGGTCGAGCAGTGAGTCGCTGTAAGCGTCAGGACTGACACCCGACGTGTGGGAGGGGGCTCTGCTGCGTCTGTTCCATAGCCATCGCCGGCAAGCCGCCTCCCACAGTCTGATCTGGCTGAAATCCAAGGGTGTCGTTAATCCTGTGGGAGGCTGCTCTGCAGGCGATGAGGCCGGCAGGGGCGATACATAGGCGGCGCTTGTCAATTAGCCACCTGAACGCCATGCCTGGTGGCGAAGTCATAAACCTACTTCAACCATGCTCCTCAAGGTGCCTTATGCGTCTGATACCCGAACTGAACAGCGAGGCTCACGTGCTGATAGCCGGCGCCAGCCGCGGCATCGGCCTTGCACTGTGCGCAGCGTTGCTGGCCCGCGATGATGTGGCTCAGGTATGGGCGGTGGCGCGACAAGCCAGCACCTCCGCAGGGCTGGCAACGCTGGCAGAGCAGTATGGCCAACGCCTCAAGCGAGTCGACTGTGACGCGCGCGATGAGCAAGCCCTTGCTGCGCTGGTGAGCGAGACGCTTGCAGGATGCGAGCACCTGCACCTGGTCATCAGCGCGCTTGGCATTCTTCATCAAGACGGCGCAAAAGCAGAAAAGGGCCTGGCGCAACTGACGCTTGCCAGCCTGCAAGCGAGCTTTGCGACCAACACCTTTGCGCCCATCCTGCTGCTTAAACACCTGCTGCCGTTATTACGCAAACAACCGTCTACTTTCGCGGCGCTGTCGGCGAGGGTCGGCTCTATTGGCGACAACCGATTGGGTGGCTGGTACAGCTACCGCGCCAGCAAAGCGGCACTCAACCAGTTGCTGCACACGGCCAGCATCGAATTGAAACGCCTGAACCAGGCCTCTACGGTGCTGGCCATACACCCTGGCACGACTGACACCGAGTTGTCTCAGCCCTTCCAGGCAAACGTGCCTGAGGGACAACTGTTCGAACCGGCTTTCTCGGCGCAACGCATCATTGAGGTGATAGGCGCGCACGGACCGGCTGACAGCGGGACGTTCTGGGCCTGGGACGACAAACCCATTGTCTGGTGACCCACTCTACGTGACTGCCTGCCCGGTTCCTCTTGGACCGGCTGTTTTCAACGGGTTTCGATGAAAAAGCCCTACTCGCCCAACCGCCCGCCGCTGCGCACGCAACTACCCGCGTGCCTACTCCACAAGCGTAGGTGTGTCCCCGGCATCCAGGCAGACCGTCAATTGCTGGCCTTGCTTGTTGACGGCGCAATCAGGCAGTGCTTGCTGCTTCAGGACCGCCAGTGGTATGGATACAAAAAATCCACTCAGTGCGGTCGCAACCACTATTTTTCCGAACAGTTTCAACCCGGAAAGTGAGGCTTTCTTGTTCGCCGTTTTGGCTCTTGTACAGGCATACAAACCGCTGGCGAGGATCGCTGCACCGATCAGCATGGCAACCGTGATGTCGGACTGTACCGGGCTGAAAATCAGATTACCGTTGGCATCGTCCGGGTAGTTCAGTTGCCACCAGCCGCCGATGCAGAGTGGCATAAGCCCGGCGGCCATCCAGGCGAAGATCGACCCCGACAGCCGCAGCAAGATGGCCACTATCAAGCCGATCATGGCAACGCCCCAGCCAATAAGATAGAGTTGGGTGCCCATGGCGCCGCCGAACAGGGTGCCGCTGACCTCCCTGGGTGTCAGCAGGGCCCAATTGAAAAACGCGATGTGCGCAAGCACAACACATACGGTCATCCAGCTCACCGGATAGTAAAGCCATAGCCATCGGCTGTTGGAGGGAAGCATTGTCTTACTCGTGCAGTGGCAGGAAAGTGTGTCAGAGAACCAGGCATGAAACGAGAGCGTGCCAGGCATCAGCACCATCGCTGAACGTGTAGAGTTCAGCGTTGGGATAACACCTGTTTGCCTGTTTCTGATTCGGGTGCCAGTGTGCAATAGGCTTTTCTGGATTGCATATGTTTTTCGGCAAGAGGCTTGCCACTCAATTTCAGTGGGCCTTGAGACAGGTAACCGGATAATTTCGTCCATTCATGCGCGCTGGCTGTCAACTGCAAGCTCGGGGATACACCCTGTTCGAGATGGCTCGGATACCTACAAGGCCGAGACATTTCATTTGCGCCTATCGGAGCAATGACCATGAGTGCCAATATCGATTGGATCGTCGTGCTGGATGCATCGCTGGAAGAGGCAAAACCGTTGGCGCAAAAGGTCAGGGACTGGCTCATGACGCAACAGGTCGTCTCCTCGTCAGCCCCCGAAGCACTCTCGTGGGTCGGGAACGACTTGCTCGGTCGTGGCATGATGGCCGCGAACTGGGAGACCCATCCGGCAGGGGATCGTTCTGCGCAGTGCGGGATGCAAACCATTATCGAGCGGCGCGTATTCCATACCGGCGATAACGGCATACAGGGATTTGCATGCCCGATCTGCAAGGCCACGCACAGCCCCGATGACCTGCCGTGGAGTGACGCAGTAGAAGCCTGGTATTCAGCAGAGCCTGACGACTGCATGCAATGCCCTGCCTGCCATGCCAGCCCTGGTATCGTTGACTGGACGTTCCTGACGTGCGAATGGGGCTTTGGCAACCTCGCCTTCGGTTTCTGGAACGGGTCCATCGACCAGCGCCTGGTGGAGCAGATTGCCTCTATCACCGGCCACCGCTGCCGGCTGGTTCACGAACATATATGACGCTACGCCAATGTCTGAATGATCAAGTCAAAGCGCTTTAATTATCCGATTCCTGTCACCGCGCCATAAATCCTGACAGACCATTGCCAGACCTTTAAAACGCGAGACGCCGATGATGAACGCCCGGAGAATGACCCACCAAGACAGAGGAACAGTCGGAATAGCGCTCGACTTTACGGGTTGTAAATGAGCATTCCGACCAGGATCGCACACGTCCAGACTCACGCACGACCCTGTCTTTAACGCAGCGATGGCAACGCAGGTAGTTTTTAGACGTACCCTATGGAAGTCGCTGATGACATCCCTTGTGCATCAGGCCAGTCAGCTCGCACAGCGACAGAGTGAGCGCCCATTTAACCTGTCATGTCTGTTGAGGGCGACGGAACTGTTGGTCGTCTCTATCAACGAAGGTAAGGGCGCCTTAAAGACCAAGCTCACTCAAGCCAGGATGGTCGTCCGGACGTCGCCCCAAAGGCCAATGGTACTTGCGATCGGATTCAGCAATCGGCAGGTCATTGATACAGGCAAAGCGCCGTTGCATCAGCCCGTTCGCGGCGAACTCCCAGTTCTCATTACCGTACGACCGGAACCAGTTGCCCGAATCGTCGTGCCATTCATAGGCGTAGCGCACGGCAATACGGTTATCGGTAAAAGACCATAGCTCCTTGATCAATCGGTAGTCCAACTCCTTGCGCCACTTTCGTTCGAGAAATGCCTGAGCCTGAGCGCGACCTTCGATGAATTCGCAACGGTTACGCCAGGCCGTGTCCTGGGTATAAGCCAGAGCGACTTTAGCCGCGTCTCGGGAGTTCCAGCCATCCTCAGCCCCGCGGACTTTCTCAATAGCGGTGTCGAGGGTGAATGGCGGTAATGGCAAACGTTTTTCTTCACTCATTTGGGCGTCCTCAGAACTGTTTGTGCGGCAGGAATGTTCCATCCAGGGTCATCACTGAGCGCGATCCCCCTTGTGATTTTCGACTTTTTAATGTCCAGCTTGAACTTGATCGCGCTGATGAAGCCGCCGAATTGCTCCTGCGCCCATGCCTTGAGTGCGGTGCCGTAGACCTGCACCAGCAAGCACACCGCCCGCCGTTGCAGACGTGCGATGAGGCTTATTTTTACGGCACCAGATTCCGGTCTAGGAAACGGTGGATTTCGCCGCTGATCTCGTTCAAATGTGTTTCCAGTGCGAAGTGCCCGGTGTCATAGAAATGCACCTCAGCGTTGGGAATATCACGCTTGAACGCTTGCGCTCCTGCGGGAAGAAAAAACGGATCGTTCTTTCCCCAGACGGCCAGCATCGGCGGCTGATAGGTACGAAAATACGCCTGGAACTCGGGGTAGCGCTTCACGTTGGTGGCATAGTCCAAGAACAGGTCAAGCTGGATTTCATCGTTACCTGGTCGCGAGACGAACGCGTCATCCAAGGTGTACGTTTCAGGTGCGATACTGTCAGGGTTCGCTACGCCATGGGTGTATTGCCACTTGATTGATTCTGGTTTGAGTAACTCACGCAATGCGTTGCGATGCTCGGCAGTGGGAGCGCTCCAGTAACGTTGAATCGGGTTCCAGCCCTCGCTGAGGCCCTCAACGTAAGCATTCCCGTTTTGGCTAATGATTGCAGTGATTCTATCGGGGTGTGCGACGGCCATCCGCCAGCCTACAGGCGCGCCGTAGTCGAAGACTTCAAGAGCGTAGCGATTCAGCGCCAGCGCTTCAGTAAATCCATTCATGGTTTTGGCGATGTTGTCGAACGTGTATGAGTACTTCGCCCGATCAGGGCTGTCCGAAAATCCAAAACCCGGGAAGTCAGGCGCAATCACGTGGTAACGGTCCGCCAGCTTCTCAATCAAGTCGCGATACATGAATGATGACGTAGGGAATCCATGAAGCAACACGATGGTGGGCGCCGAGGGATCGCCCGCTTCCCGATAGAAGATGCGGACTCCTTGTACCTCTACAAAATGATGTTGGACGTCGCTTGCCCTTTGGGGGCTGATTTCAGCTGCTTCCACGCCTGCGATGGTGAGCGCTGCACTGAGGGCAGTGGCGGCCAACAAATTGTTAATGCTCATGCAAGCTCCTTGGACGCTGAAAAAAAGATAAGGGGTCTATCAGGCGGTCAGTTCATGGCTTATCAAGCGCCAGGCGCACCCACTTGACAGAGCTATATTGCCTGTTTCAAGCAAGCCACATAATCCGAGAATATCGGCAACCTCCCTACCAGATAATGGAATACTCAATGGACAGATTTGAGGCAATGAAGCTGCTCGTGGCTGCGATTGATGCTGGCAGCCTGACGGCAGCCGGACGGCTAGCCGATATCCCCCTTACCACCATCAGCAGGAAAATTTCTGACCTAGAGAAGCTGATAGGTAGCCGTTTATTGATTCGAACCACGCGCAGGCTCTCGTTGACCGATGCCGGGGTGGCTTATGTGGCTGCGGCGCGCCGAATATTGGAGCAGCTGGAGGTTGCCGAACGCGAAGCTGCCGGAGAATTCACTGTCCCCAAAGGCGAACTGGTCCTGACCGCGCCAATCATGTTCGGCCGGCTGCATGTCCTGCCGATCATCAACGCGTTTTTAGGTGAGTTTTCCGAAATCAACATCCGTCTCTTGCTTTCTGATCGCAACGCTCACCTCGTTGACGATCACGTGGACATGGCTGTGCGCATTGGAACACTCGCTGATAGCGGCATGATCGCCACTCAGGTAGGCGCCATGAGAACTGTAATGTGCGCGAGTCCCAGGCTGCTGGACACTTATGGAAGACCTGAATGCCCCGCCGATCTGCAGAACTTGCCAACCGTGCGATTTGACGCCCCTGTGCCTTTTCAACACTCAAAACATGGCGTGGCAGAATCAACGAGGCGGATTACCCCGCGCTTATCGGTGACGACCGCTGACGCAGCAGCGCAGGCCGCCATTGATGGAGTTGGAGTCGTTCAGTTGTTGCACTACCAAGTCGCGGAAGCGATCAGCGAGGGACGGCTGGAGATTGTGCTGGATAAATACGAGCCTTCGGCGGCGCCTATCAACCTGATCCACATGTCACCTGGGCATATGCCCCTGAAAATGAGGCGGTTTCTGGATTTTGCTGTTCCTCGGTTTCGTCAACGCCTGGATCAGTAAACTCGGCAATGGAATGCGTAATCAATGCCTTCTCATAAGGCTCATACGCCAAGTTGGCTAAGCGTTTTTACACACTCGGGGCCGATAGCTGATTTACAGGCCCTGCAAGTGCAGCCTCTCTAGCAGTCTGCACAGCCCCCCTCACGCGTGTAATGTCGCTCTGGTTTCACGCCCGGACTCAGCCCCACGCAGACAGCTCTGCCGAAAATATCAGCCGCACCTCATCCTGCAGCCGTCTGATGCGGCAATTCACCAAAACGCTCTTTGTAATAGCGCGCAAAACGCCCGCCATGGGTAAACCCGTGGGCCATGGCCACCTCCGTGACGCTCAGCTCACGTCGCTCCAGCAGACAGTCACGTACCGCCTCCAGCCGCAGGTTACGCCAGCGCTCCATGGGCGTTTGCGCGTAGGCCCGCTGGCACAGGGTGTTGAGGCTGCGCATGCTGATGCCGGCTTGCGTGGCCAGTTCACCCAGCGACAGGGCGTCGCCCAGGCGGCTGCGCATCAAGCCTTCGATACGCTGCAACTGCCGCAGCGCCTGGCGCCGGGCCGGGGACTCAAGCACCGACAGCGGCGTTTGTGCGTCATGCGGTGGGTGGGTAAGCAGAAACAGCGGCAGGCTTTCTTCCAGGTGCCGCAGCCAGTGGCCATGCAGCGGCTGGCTGGCACTGTCGTCGAGCTGCGCCAGCAACTCGTCCACCCGCCGCAGCCAGCCACGCACCTGAGTGTTATCGAGGCAATAAGCAGCCGGCAGGTTGAAATCCGCCGCCAGCCCGCCCTCGTCCACCAGCCGCTGCTGGGTCAGGCGCAACAGCGAGCGCGGCACCTTGAGCAGCAGTTGCTCGCAGCCGCTGTGCCAGACCAGACGCGCCTGGCGGCTCGGCGACAACACCGCCACCTGCCCTTCTTCCAGTTCCAGCGCCAGGCCGTCGCATTCGATGCTGGCGCGGCCGCGCAGGGGCATCTGCATCAACACGAAATCGGTAAAGGGTCGTGGCCGGACTTCGACCTCGGCGCCATAGCGCAGCACGAACAACTGGCAGCGCCCGACTTCGGCGCGAAAGAACGCCGTATCGACACGGCCGCTGCGCCAGCTCAGGTCATGCTCGACCAGTTCACGGGCCAGCAACCGGTGGCTTTCCTGGCGCGAATGGCTGGTGAACACCGGGGTCTGGCACAACCGCGACAGGTCAAGCGCTGCGCTGCCATTGAGCGCAGGCTCCATCGACGTGGCCATCATCACTGCGACCGCCCGAGACGGGCCAGATTGCGCTGCAAGGTCATGCTCGGGGTTTCGTTGAACAGCTTGCGGTATTCGCTGGAAAAGCGCCCCAGATGGGTAAAGCCCCAGCCCAGGGCGATCACCGAGATATTGCGCGACGAGGTGTCTTCGAGTATTTCCTGGCGGGCGGCGCTCAGGCGGTATTTTTTCAGGTAGGCCATGGGCGACATGCCGAAGTATTTCTTGAAGCCTTCGAACAGTTTGAAGCGCGACACCCCGGACATGGCCTCGATGTCCTCCAGGTGCAACGCTTCGCGAGCGTGGTCGTGAATGTATTGCTTGGCGCGCACCAGGTAATGCGGCAGCTTGACGCCTACGACGCTGCGCAGCTCTTCGGAATAGTTATTGGGCTGGGCCAGGATCAGGCCCTTGATCAGCGAGCTTTCGATGTCGCGGGAGAAAAACGTCTGGTCGTACAGTTCGCGGCTGCGCTCCAGTTCGCCGATAAAGTAGCGCGCCATGCGCCACCACGAGGCCGAGGCGCCATTGACGGCGTCCATCAGCGGCTCGAAGCGCAAGGGTGTGTCCAGCGAACGCTGCAGCATGTCTTCCAGGGTGTGGCGCATGGCGGCGCGGGTAATGGCCACTTGCACCTTGCGGCAGTCGCCTTCGATCGACAGCGCCTGCCCTTCATGCGGCGAGATGATGATCGCGTGATCGGGGTCGGAGGTGACTTCAAAGCCCTGCTTGCTCAGGTGCTGCGCACCGCTCAATGGCAGGCTGAGGCTGTAGCTGTTGAGGTGCTCGGCGTCCTCGATGCCGATGGTGACATCCGTGCCATAGGCAATAACGCCCAGGGTGGTGGACATCGACTTGAGCACGTTGCCGCTGTGCTGGAACCGGATACGGCTGGGGTAACGGGTGTCGAGCAAATGGGGCCCGCAAATGCCGGCCATCCACTGTCGTGCACCCTTGAGGTCATAACCTTCGATCCGGATATCCCGGACCTGTCCGTCTGCTGTTGTCGTCATCAGGGCACCCACGGCTGTTTCATGGACGCGCTCTGGCGGCACGCCTTTGTTTTGAAAGAGCAATCTTTATGCCGCCGCCCGCCCGTAAGGCGGCCGGCGAAATATGTGGATAACATTTACCTAATTAGTGGACAGCCGTCTACACGCCACCGCTCTAGCCTGCGCCACCTGAAAACTGCACGCGCAGGACTAAAAGCAGAACCACGCTGCAAAAAAGAGCAACCGTTCATTATTTGCACAGTTGTCACGCATGAGAGGGCACCGCACTGGGTATTACTTGCCCAGCCGGTGTTACCTGAAGCGCTGCGCTAAAATCTGCATTTTTAGAAGCGCGCTTACAAGACGTGTCGACTTACCAGAATTTCCAGGTGTAGGTCGTAATCAGTCGGTTTTCGTCAAAGTCATTGCCGTGGCGGAACTTGACGTTGATGTTGCGTAGTTCCACGCCCAGGTTCTTCAGCGGCCCGTCCTGCACCACATAAGACAGATAGATATTGCGTTCCGACTCGCTGTTATCGCTTAAGGCCCCCCGGTCGATGTCACTGCCACGAATGTAACGGGTCATCAACTTCATGCCCGGCACGCCCACGCCGGCAAAATCAAAGTCGTAGCGCGCCTGCCAGGATTTCTCGTTGGGCTTGATAAAGGCAATGGCCGACCAGTTCACCAGGTAAGGCTGCGGCGCATAACCGTTGAGGGTCGGAAAAGCGCTGTCGCCCAGCATGCGCTGGTAGCCCAGGCCAAAGGCGTGGGCGCCCTTGCGCAAGGTGGTCATGGCACCGTAGGAGCGGTTATCGATGCGGCCGTACAGGGCATCGCCGTCTTCCTTGTTGTTGAAATAACGCAGGTCGGTCTTGAGCTTGTAGCCGTCACCCAGGTCACTGAGGTAGGTCACGCCCAGGTAATGCTGGCGGTAGATGTCTTCGAGCTGCCCGTAAAAGTAGGTGCCGGTCAGGTTGGGCGTGAACGCGTAGCTGGCGCCACCGAAGTTCAGGCCATCGCTGCGCCGCTGCACGTCGGGGCCGTTGAACAGGTACATTTTTTCGCTGTTGGACGACTCACGCCCGCTGATCTCGGTAAAGCGCCCGCCGGTGAGGGTCAGCTTATCCACTTCCTTGGACTCGATCAGCGTGCCGTGGTAAGTGGTCACCAACTGCCGCGAATCGTCGAGGTAAGCCACAGGCAAGGTGGGCCGGTGCTCACCGAACCTCAGCTCGGTCTTGGAGTAGCGCATCTTGGCGGTAAAGCCGCCACGCCCATAGTCGGTGGCCTGCTCCTGCTTGCTCTTGCTGTAGGGAATGATGCCGTCCGGGCCGCGGCCGCCACCGCCGTCGAGCCGATAGGCGTACTGGGCCGAGGCGTCCAGGCCAAACTGCACCGGGCCTTCGGTGTAGCCCGAGATAAAGCGCAGGTCAAAACCCTGGCTCCAGTTGCCGACCCGTGAGCGGGCCGGATTTTCACCCTTGAAATCGCGGTCGATATAAAAGTTGCGCAAGCCCAGCGACAGCTGGCTGTCGTTGATGAAATCGGCGTGGGCCAGCATCGGTGCAAACAGGCCGGCCAGGCTGGCGGTGTGCACACAACGGGTCAACCAACTCGCTTGAAACATGACGTATCCCTCAGTTACGGCGCAACCAAGACGGCTGCCCCAATCGTTGGCAGTGGGTGCTTTATTAAAATTTTTAGCGTCAGTCATTATGGGCGCTGCCGCGACGGTGAAACACCGAATGGGCAGTCGGGCTGATTAGGCAGAATTAACGCAGCGCTCGCTATCCCGTTAATCGGGTATTCATATCCAGTTACTTGTTTTGTACCTGACCCGCCCCTGAATCGCCCGCCGGGCCGGGGCGCGCACTTTATGGACTGTGTTTGCCGACAAAGCGGATAGACCGGTTTCGGGGCACCTTGTCTAATGCCAGCCACACGCAACTTATTAATGGCACCCAGTCGCAACAACGAGGTGAGCGTAAATGAACAGTGCAAGAAGCCCGGAACAATGGAAACACTTTATTGAAGGCTGCCTGGACTTTCGCCCGGCCGACGGTGTTTACCGTATTGCCCGCGACATGTTTACCGAGCCTGAATTGTTCGACCTGGAAATGGAACTGATTTTCGAAAAGAACTGGATCTACGCCTGCCACGAAAGTGAAATCGCCAACAAGCACGATTTCATGACGATGCGCGCCGGGCGCCAGCCGTTGATCATCACCCGCGACGGCGAAGGCCGCCTCAATGCCCTGATCAACGCCTGCCAGCACCGCGGCACCACCCTGACCCGCGTGGGCAAGGGCAACCAGTCGACCTTCACCTGCCCCTTCCATGCCTGGTGCTACAAGAGCGACGGACGCCTGGTCAAGGTCAAGGCGCCGGGTGAGTATTCCGAAGGCTTCGACAAGGCCACTCGCGGCCTGAAAAAGGCCCGCATCGAAAGCTACAAGGGCTTTGTGTTCGTCAGCCTGGACGTTGAAGGCACCGACTCGCTGGAAGACTTCCTGGGCGACGCCAAGGTGTTCTTCGACATGATGGTCGCCCAGTCGCCCACCGGCCAGCTGGAAGTGCTGCCCGGCAAGTCGGCCTACACCTACGACGGCAACTGGAAGCTGCAGAACGAAAACGGCCTGGACGGTTATCACGTCAGCACCGTGCACTACAACTATGTGGCCACCGTGCAGCACCGCCAGCAGGTCAACGCCGAAAAAGGCGTCGCCGGGGCCGACACCCTGGACTACAGCAAGCTGGGCGCCGGCGACAAGGAAACCGACGACGGCTGGTTCGCGTTCCACAACGGCCACAGCGTGCTGTTCAGCGACATGCCCAACCCGGCCGTGCGCCCCGGCTACAGCACCATCATGCCGCGCCTGCTCGAAGAGTACGGTCAGGGCAAGGCCGAGTGGATGATGCACCGGCTGCGCAACCTGAACATCTACCCGAGCATGTTCTTCCTCGACCAGATCAGCTCGCAGCTGCGCATCATTCGCCCCCTGGCCTGGAACAAGACCGAGATCAACAGCTTCTGCCTGGGCGTGGTCGGCGAGTCGGATGCCGACCGCGAAAACCGCATCCGCCAGTTCGAAGACTTCTTCAACGTCTCCGGCATGGGCACCCCCGATGACCTGGTGGAGTTCCGCGAGGCGCAGCGTGGCTTCCAGGCCCGCCTGGAGCGCTGGAGCGACATTTCGCGCGGCGAAGGCAAGTGGGTCGAGGGCGCCACGCCCAACAGCGAAACCATCGGCATCTCCCCGGCCCTGACCGGCACCGAATTCACCCACGAAGGGCTGTACGTCAACCAGCACAGCAACTGGCAGCGCTTCATGCTTGAAGGCCTGGCGCGCAAGGCCGCCGAAGAGCAACCGTTGAAACTGCGTGAGGTATGAACATGGATTCGCAACTGCAATACCGCATCGAGCAATTTTTCTACCGCAATGCCCAGGCCTGTGACAGCCAGGACTGGGATGCGTACCTGGCCATGTTCAGCGAAGACAGCGAGTTTCATTTGCCGCAATGGGATTCGGAGCACGTCTACACCACCGACCCCAAGAAAGGCATGTCGCTGATCTACTACCCCAACCGTGGCGGCCTGGAAGACCGGGTGTTCCGCATCCGCACCGGCAAGGCGGCCTCGACCATTCCGATGCCGCGTACCTTGCACCTGATCAACAACGTGCGCATCGCTGAGCTGGACGGTGGCGACCTCGAAGTCAAGGTCAACTGGCACACCCTGTACTACCGCCTGCAGACCGCCGAGGCATTTTTCGGCCACGCCACCTACCGCCTGCGGGCGGATGGCGACAGCTGGAAGATCAGCCGCAAGCATGTGGTGCTGCTCAACGACACCATTAACTCGGTGCTCGATTTCTATCACCTCTGACGCGCGGACATCCGGATATGAGCCACAAGGTCGCATTCAGCTTTGCCGACGGGAAAACCCTGTTTTTCCCGGTGCAATCCCATGAAATCCTGCTTGATGCCGCGCTGCGCAACGGCATCAATATTCCGCTCGACTGCCGCGAGGGCGTGTGCGGCACCTGCCAGGGTCGCTGCGAATCGGGCCAGTACAGCCAGGATTATGTCGACGATGAAGCGCTGTCGGCCCAGGACCTGCTGGAACGCAAGATGCTGACCTGCCAGACCCGGGTGCAGTCGGATGCGGCGTTCTATTTCGACTTCGATTCCAGCCTGTGCAATGCCGCAGGGCCTGGCCGGCTCAAAAGCATTGTGCGGGCGGTCGAGCAGGTTTCGCCCAACACCGCCATCCTGCACCTGGACGCTGGCGTCGACGGCCAGAAGCTCGACTTCCTGCCCGGCCAGTACGCCCGGCTGCAAGTGCCGGGCAGTGAAGGCATGCGCTCGTATTCGTTTGCCAACCGCCCCAATGAGAGCAACCAGTTGCAGTTTCTGATCCGCCTGCTGCCGGACGGGCTGATGAGCAACTACATCCGCGAGCATGCGGTGATCGGCGACGAAATCCTGCTTGAGGCGCCATTGGGGGCCTTCTACCTGCGTCACGTTGATAAACCGCTGGTGTTCGTGGCCGGCGGCACCGGGCTGTCAGCCTTCCTCGGCATGCTCGACGAGATCGCCGAGCGCGGCTGCGGGCAGCCGGTGCACCTGTACTACGGCGTACGCAACGCCGCCGACCTGTGCGAAACGGCGCGCATTGCCAGCTACGCCGAGCGCATCCCGGGCTTTCGCTTCACCCCGGTGATCAGCGACCCGAGCCCGGACTGGGACGGCAAGCGCGGCTACATCACCGAGCATTTCGACCTGGCGGAGTTTCGCGATCAGGACCTGGACATGTACCTGTGCGGCCCGCCGCCGATGGTCGAGTCGATCAAGCAATGGCTGGCCGACCAGACGCTGGAGCGCACGCGCCTTTACTACGAGAAATTCACCGAAAGCAACACCTGACCCTGCACGCCGGCGCTGGAGAGCCAAAACCACAATCAAGGCGCCGGTTTACCCATGATTCACCCTTTTTTACTGCCCTCGACTAACAACTACTTCGTGCGCGATGCGCGATTCATTAAGGCGGCATTATGAAAACACTATTGGTGGCAACCTTGCTGGCAGCCAGCGGCGCAACGAGCCTGTCGGCCTGGGCCCAGGACCCGGTGCGCATCGGCTTTATCACCACGCTGTCGACGCCGGCCGGCTACCTGGGCGAAGACTCCCGCGACGCGTTTCAACTGGCCATCGACCAGGAAAACGGCAAGCTCGGCGGGGTGCCGGTCAATCTGGTGGTCGAGGACGACGGCCTGCAACCG
This sequence comes from Pseudomonas sp. Leaf127, assembly GCF_001423155.1. Classification (NCBI taxonomy): domain Bacteria; kingdom Pseudomonadati; phylum Pseudomonadota; class Gammaproteobacteria; order Pseudomonadales; family Pseudomonadaceae; genus Pseudomonas; species Pseudomonas sp. Leaf127. The sequence goes on from NZ_LMOA01000007.1 coordinate 53,775, forward strand.
GCGCGGGCCAAGCAGATCGTCGACCGCATGAGCCTGGACGGTATTTCCCTGTACACCGGGGTGATCTTCTCCAACGTGCTGGCCGCCGTAGTCAACACCGCCACCAAAGACGGCTTCTATATCAGCAACAACACCGGTCCTTCGAACCTGGCCGGCAAGCAGTGCAAGCCCAACTACTTTGTCGCCTCTTACCAGAACGACACCATTCACGAGATGGCCGGGGTCGCGGCCAACGACCTGGGCTACAAGAAAATGGTCATCCTGGCGCCCAACTACCAGGGCGGCCGCGATGCACTGGAAGGTTTCAAACGCACCTTCAAGGGCGAGGTGACCGAGATCTACACCAAGCTCAACCAGCTGGACTTCTCGGTCGAACTGGCACGAGTGCGCTCACTGGCCCCGGACGCCATCTTTGAATTCCACCCGGGCGGTGCCGGCATCAACTTCGCCAAGCAGTACGGCAGCTCGGGTCTGAGCAAGACCATCCCGATGGTGGTGCCGGTGTTCTCGATGGACGAACGCATGCTCGCCGCCACCGGCGATGTCGCCAAGGGCACCAACGTGGTGACCCTGTGGAACCCGGGCTCCGACAACCCGGCCAACCAGGCCTTCGTCAAGGCCTTCACCGACAAGTACAAGCGTGTGCCGACCGTCTATGCCGCGCAGGCCTACGACACCGCCCGGCTGATCGGTGCGGCCCTGAAAACCGTCGATGGCAACGTCAAGGACGCCGATGCCTTCCGTAATGCCCTGCGCAACGTCAAGTTCGACTCCATTCGCGGCAACTTCGCTTTCGGCAAGAACCAGCATGCGGTCATCGACTGGTACCTGCTGCGGGTCGAGGCCGATGCCAACGGCAAGCTGGTACAGGTCCCGGTCAAGACCATCGCCACCGCGCAAGTGGACAGCTTTGCCGCCGAATGCACCCTGTGATTCGACTTTTGGGCCGCGTGCCGGCCCCTTCGGGGGCCGGCACTTTGCGTAGGACTTTTCAGCATGCTGCTACTTGAACAAATCCTCAACGGCCTGCAGTACAGCGCCCTGCTGTTCCTGCTGGCTTCGGGCCTGACGCTGATCTTCGGCATCATGGGTGTCATCAACCTGGCGCACGGCGCGTTCTACATGGTCGGGGCCTTCTGCGCGGCCTACACCGCCTCGGCCAGCGGCTCGTTCTGGCTGGCGGGTCTGGCAGCGATTGCAGGCTCGGCGCTGTACGGACTGGTGATCGAGACCGGCATCATGCGTCGCCTCTACACCCGCGACCACCTCGACCAGGTGCTGGCGACCCTCGCGGTGGTGTTCTTCACCAACGAGCTGATCACCGTGCTGTTCGGCCGCAGCCCGCCGGCCATGCCCACGCCCGAGTGGTATGGCACCTTTGTCGAAGTGTTGCCCGGCCTGATGTACCCGGTCAGCCGCCTGTTGTTCATCGCTGCCGGCATCGTGGTGGCCATCGCCATGTGGCTGCTGATCAACCACACGCGCCTGGGCATGCTGATCCGCGCCGGGGCCGATGACCATGAAATGGTCGGCGCGCTGGGCGTCAACATTTCGCGCCTGTACACCCTGGTGTTCGTCTTTGGCTGCGTCTTGTGCGGGCTGGCCGGGTTCATGGCCGCGCCGCTCTTGTCGGTGGAAATCGGCATGGGCGAAAAAGTGCTGATCACCACCTTCGTGGTCATTGTCGTGGGCGGTGTCGGCTCGGTGCGTGGCGCCCTGGCCGGCGCCCTGCTGATCGGCATGGTCGACGGTCTGGGCCGGGCCTATATCCCGCAGCTGCTCGACCAACTGGTGCCGGCGCAGATCAGCGGCACCTTGAGCGGCGGGCTGATTTCCGCCAGCGCCTACATCGTCATGGCCATCGTGCTGCTGGTCCGTCCGCGCGGCCTGCTGCCTGCGCGCGCCTAGGAGAAACCCATGTCTCGTCGAGTCCTGATTGACTTGTTGTGCCTTGCCGTCTTTGCCCTGCTACCACTGCTGGCCTCGTTGCTTGATGAACCGTTTCTGGTCAGCCTGTTTACCCGCCTGGCCATCTACGGCATGGCAGCCGCCAGCCTGGACCTGCTGATCGGCTACGGCGCGATGATCAGCTTCGGCCATGCCGCGTTCTTTGGCCTGGGCGGCTATGTGGTCGGCATCGTCGGCTTTCATACTGCCCAGGCCATGCCGCTGTGGGGCTGGGAAGGTTCGAGCAGCGCGCTGGTGGTCTGGCCGCTGTCGCTGCTGGTCTGCGCGCTGTTTGCGCTGGTGACCGGCTACCTGTCGCTGCGTACCAGTGGCGTGCAGTTCATCATGATCACCCTGGCGTTCGGGCAGATGCTGTACTTCGTGCTCAGTTCGCTGTCGCTGTACGGCGGCGACGACGGCATCCTGCTCACCGAACGCAACGCCGTGCCGGGGCTGGATATGGACAGCCCGGTGCAGTTCTATTACCTGTGCCTGGGGTTGCTGGTGGCCTGGCTGCTGTTCTGCCGGCGCCTGGTCAACTCGCGCTTCGGCTATGTACTGCGCGGCCTCAAGCAGAGTGAACGGCGCAGTATCAGCCTGGGCCTGCACCCGCTGCGCTACCGGCTGACGGCGTTTGTGATTGCCGGTGTCGGCGGCGGCCTGGCCGGCATTCTCTGGGCCAACTACGCCATGTTCGTCAGCCCCGACATGGGCGCCTGGCACAAATCCGGTGAGTTGATGGCGATGGTGATCCTCGGCGGCGTCGGCACCCTGCTCGGCCCGATCCTGGGCGCGGCGGTGTACCTGGGCCTGGAGCAGGTCCTGAGCCTGTGGACCGAGCACTGGCTGCTGATCTTCGGCCCCATCCTGCTGGCGGTGGTGCTGTTCGGCAAGAAGGGCTTGTACGGACTGCTGCTCAGTCCCCTGCCCGCCCGGCGCCGTAAACAACCGGCGCCGGTCCCGACCGCCGCCGTCAACAGCGAGGTGCCGCAATGAATGCGCAACTGTCGATCCAGAACCTGGAAAAAACCTTCGGCGCGGTCAAGGCCACCAACAACGCCAGCTTTGATATTGCCCCGGGTGAACTGCACGCCATCATCGGCCCCAACGGTGCCGGCAAGTCGACGCTGATCGCGCAGATTGCCGGCGAGATCACTCCCGACAAGGGCCGCATCCTGCTCAAGGGTGAGGACATCACTCAGGTGCCGGCCCACAAGCGCCCCGGCCTGGGCCTGGCGCGGGCGTTTCAGGTCAGCCAGCTGTACCCGGAATTCACGCTGCTCGAAAACGTCGCCATCGCCATCGCCGCCCGCGAGGGCAAGACCTTTGGCATGTGGAAGCCGCTGGGCAGCGACCCGGAACTGATGCAGGCGGCTGCAACCTATCTGCAACGCGTGGATCTGGGGGCTCGGGGTCAGTCGCCGGTAAACGAGCTGTCCCACGGTGAGCGCCGGCAACTGGAAATCGCCCTGGCCCTGGCGCAGGAAGCCTCGGTGCTGCTGCTGGACGAACCCATGGCCGGCATGGGCGCCGAGGAGTCGGCACGCATGACCCAACTGCTGCAGGCGCTCAAGGGGCGTTACTCGATTCTGCTGGTCGAGCACGACATGGACGCGGTATTCGCCCTGGCCGACCGCATCACCGTGCTGGTCTACGGCCAGACCATCCTGACCGGCAGTGTCGAACAGATCCGCAACGACCCGCACGTGCGCGCCGCCTACCTGGGAGAAGAACATGCTTGAAGTCAGTGGATTGCAGGCCGGCTATGGCCTGAGCCAGGTGTTGTTCGACATGCACCTGAAAATCGAGCAGGGCCAGGTGGTATCGCTGATCGGGCGCAACGGCATGGGCAAGACCACCACAGTCAAGTCGATCATGGGCCTGCTCAAGCCCACCGCCGGCAGCGTACTGATTCACGGCCGGGAAATGCGCGGTGCCGCGCCCTACCGCATCGCCCAGGCCGGCCTGGGCCTGGTGCCGGAAGGCCGGCGCGGCTTCGGCAGCCTGAGCGTGCGCGAAAACCTGCTGGCCACCGCCACCAGGGGCAAATGGGACCTGCCGCGCATCTATCAGTTGTTTCCGCGTTTGCAGGAACGTCAGGACCAGTTGTCCAAGACCCTGTCCGGGGGCGAGCAGCAGATGATGGTGATCGCCCGCGCCCTGCTGACCAACCCGCAGCTGCTGATTCTCGACGAAGCCACCGAAGGCCTGGCGCCAATCATCCGTGAAACCATCTGGAGCTGCCTGGCGAGCCTGAAAAGCGAGGGGGAAACGATCCTGGTGATCGACAAGAACCTCAAGGAAATGGCCCGGGTCGTCGATTGCCACCACATCGTTGAAAAAGGCCGCCAGGTCTGGCACGGCACGCCTGCACAACTGGCCGAAACCCCCGAACTGTCACAACGTTACCTGGGGGTCTGACGCCAACCGCGCAGGAACGACCACCGGTCGCGAATGCTGCGGTACAGGCGCGGCAGGGTGCCGGCTTGACGGCCTCCTTCGCGACCGTTGGTCGCTCCTACGGTTTGTGTAGCGCCCGGACTCAAGGCATGACGCACATTCGGTAGGAGCGGCTTCAGCCGCGATGGCCATACTGCGGCCCATCGGCTACGTTTGTTGAGCCTGGATAAATTCACTCACCGGTACAGGGCGACCAAACAGGTAGCCCTGAAAGGCCACGCAGCCCATTTCGGCCAGGCAATCACGCTGCGCCGGGGTTTCCACACCTTCGGCAATAGTGGCCACGCCGAGCACACCCGCCATTTCAATGATCTTTCTCACCAGTTCGCGTTTGCTGGCGTCGTTTTCCAGGTTGCTCACGAACGACTGGTCAATCTTGAGCTCATCCAGCGGTAGCGCCTGCAGCAAGGACAGCGATGAGAAGCCGGTGCCGAAATCGTCCAGCGACCAGGAAATACCCTCCTGGCGCAAGGCTTTCATTTTCGAGGCGATCAATTGCAGATCACTGGCCAGGGTGGACTCGGTCATTTCCAGGCGCAGGCGGTTTGATGGGGCACCGACCCTGGTCAGAATCGCACGCACATCCTCGACAAAACCGGGAGAGGCCAGTTGCAAGGGGCTGACATTGACCGACAGCATCAGGTGATCGGCACCGGGTAACTGTGACCAGGCCTTGAGGTGCCGACAGGCCAGTTCCAGCACCATCAGGCCGATTTCATGAATCAGCCCGGTCTCTTCGGCCAGCGGGATGAACTCGGCCGGTGACTGCACGCCATGACCAGGTCGGTCCCAGCGCAGCAACACTTCGGCGCCAATAATCCGGCCTTGCGCCGAGACCTGCGGTTGCATGAAGGCACACAGTTCATGCTGGGCCAAGGCCCTGGCCAGCGCGGCGTATTGCTCGACCTTGCTGCTCAGGTCCTCGCGAAAGATCGCCAGCACACCAATCGTCAGCACCATGGCCGTGAGGCAATTCAAGGCATGACCGAGTTCATGAATCTCGGCCGGCAACAGTTCAAGCGGGGCACCGAAACTCACCGGATGGATGGCCAGCAGCACCAGCATGGCAAAACACAGGCTCGGGAACACCCAACGCAGGTAGACACCCTCGCTGCGAAACAGCAAGAACGTCGCCGCGCCAATGGGAATGAAGAACAGATGCGTCGAGCGGGAAATCGCCGCCGTCGGTGTGTCGGCGATGCTGGCAAACAACGTCATGAGCACCAGTACATGGGCAATGGTGCCCAGCGAGAAGCGCTCCAGTTTTCTGGACAGGTACAGGCAGGCCGACCCTAGCAGCATCAGCGCAAACAACAGTAACGCCAGCACATCCATGCCGTGGCTGGCGTAATAGATGCCCCAGCCCAGGCCATGCAACACACAGGCGCCACCGCCAAAGCGCAGCAGGCGCTGTATGCGCGGCCATTGGGATTTATCGGGAAATTTGCGTGCGACCCACTCCCTGCTCCACTGCGAGCGTATTTCTTTCACACCAGGCCCTTTTATGCGGTCAAGTCACGGCTGCCTGACCCTTCGCAAGGCGGCATTTGCATGAAATCCTGGCGCCCTCTGTCAAAGGGCGGCCAGGGCGCATTATGGATGCAATTCATGCAGCACGCGCTATTGAATGACCCGCGACAGACCTAGAATTTATGCAACCAATTGAGCACCATCTTGTTGCCTTGGGTGCGGTTTTCCGCTTCCTGCTCGAAGTAGGCATTGACCGACAGCACGTTCTCCTTGTTGAACGCATACACCAGCCCCGGGCCGATGGCCCAGACCTTTTCCCGGCGCCCGCTGACGGCGTGGCCGTCGACCTCGGTGTCGGTGATCTGCTTCAACCAATAGCCATTGAGCCCCAGGCTCAGCGACTGGTCGATGGCGTACTGCAACGTCAGGTTGGCGTGCAGCGCCTGACCGGCCTGGGTGTCGGAGACTTCGCCGAAAGCGACTTGAGGGTCATCGTTCTTGCCGTTCCACAGGTACATGAAGCGCCCGCTGGCCGACCACTTGGGATTGAACCAGTAGGTGGCGGCGTAGTACGGATTGAACGACCAGAAGTTGCTGCCGGGGTTGATCGAACGCCGGCGATCGTAGCGGCCCACCGGAATCGCCACGTCGACCTCGACCCGCTGGGTCAGCAAGGGACTGCCATCGGCGCGGGTCAGGGTCGGCAGTTGCAGGAAAGGGCCGACGATGACATCACCAAAACCTGCGCGGGAACTGAGCGCCGCATTGTTCAGGCCATCGTCGACATCGACATGTGCCAGCGAAGTATTGATGACGGTAATGCCCGGCATGGCGCCGTTGGCCAGCGGCTGGCCCACATAGATGATCTGCGTGGTCGGCGCCACCACTTCCAGGTCCTGCCGGGGCAATGGCAGTTTGTTGCCATTGGCGTCGTTGAAACGGCTGGCCCGGGAATACGTCAGGTACTCCTCCAGGTACCAGCCAGGGCCGGCCGGCGCCGGTGAGCCGTCATAGAAGCTGGTGCTGCCCAGATTGAGGCCGGGCAAGTCATAGGCCTGGGTGGCTGACGACAATGCACACAATGTCATGGGCGCAACGATCCGCAAGAATGGCTTGAGCATCTTGTAAGTCCTGTATTTTTGTTGTTGTTCAAGACCCCACAGTCCTGTGGGAGGCAGCTCTGCTGGCGACAGCGGTGCAACAGGCGCCGCAGAGGTGCGGGTTGTCAAACGCTGTCGACGCCCCTAGACATAGGTCGCGGCCAGCCCTCCGTCCACCGGCAGGTTGACGCCATTGACCCAGCGCGACGCGTCCGAGCACAGAAAGGCAATCACCGCCGCCACCTCGTCAGCCAGCGCCGGGCGCGTCATGCGCGTGCTGTCCTGCGCCACCCGCTCAGGCCCGAGCATGCTGACAAAATCCCCCAGGATGGGCGTGAACACCGGCCCCGGCGCCACGCAGTTCAGGCGCACGCCGTGGTCGCGAAACCAGGCCTGCGATTGCGCAAAGCTCCAGACGATCAGCGCTTCCTTGAAGTACTGATAGCAACCGTCCTGCGCCACCGGGTTGGCCGCCAGCCACTGACAGGCCTCGGCGTGGTCGCGGGTGGCCGCCAGGGCCTTGTGCCGCTCAAGCCGTTGCGGCCATTGTGCGCCCAACACCGAGGCCACATTGACGATGCTGCTGCCGGCAGGCAGACGCGGTAGCAGCTTTTGGGAGAGGTGACGCACGCCCAGGTAATTGACCGTGGCCACGGCCTCGACCGGCGCCGTGCCGGGCACCCCCGCAATGTTGCACAGCGCATCGACCCGCTCGGGCAGGCGTGCCACCAGCGCCTCGATGCTGGCTGCATCACCGAGGTCGGCCTGGAAGAAACCGTCCAGGGTCAGTTGCGGCTCATGGCGATCCACGCCGATCACGCGGGCGCCTTGAAAGCGCGCCAGCCGGGCCACCTCGGCACCAATGCCAGATGCCACGCCAGTCACCACCAGGGTTTTATTGTGCAGGTTCATGTTCAGCCCTCTTGTTTATTGTTGTAAGGCAAAGGGGAATCAGAAGGGATAGGCAGGCGGCACATTCTTGACCGTGACCCACTGCCACTGGCTGTATTCGTCCCAGTCGGCCGGCCCGCCCACGCTGCCGCCATTGCCGGAGGCGCCACGTCCGCCAAAGGGGTTGCTGCATTCGTCGGCCACGGTCTGGTCGTTGATGTGCAGCAGGCCGCAGTCAAGCTGCTCGCCGATGGCCATGGCGCGCCCCACCGAAGGCGAGATCACCGCCGCCGCCAGGCCGTATTCGGTACGGTTGGCCAGTTCGATGGCCTCTTCGTCGCTGGCAAAACTGACCACCACCGCCACCGGGCCGAAGATCTCGTGCTTGAACGCCCGCATGCCCGGACGCACCCCGCTGAGCACGGTGGGCTGGTAGAACAGCCGGTCGTAGTCGCCCCCCGTTTCCAGCCGGGCACCGGCCTGCACACTGTCATTGACGATGTCGTGCACGCGCTGCAACTGCCGCGCGTTGATCAACGGCCCCAGCGCCGCTTCGCCACGGGCGGCATTGCCCACGGTCAGCGCCCGGGCCTTGGCCACCAGCTTGCGGATGAATGCCTCGGCGATGGACTCATGCACCAGGATCAGACCGGTGGCCATGCAGATCTGCCCTTGATGCAGCCAGGCGCCCCAGGCCGCATTATTGGCGGCCTGGTCCAGGTCGGCGTCTTCGAGAATGATCAGCGGGTTCTTGCCGCCCAGTTCCAGCGCCACTTTTTTCAGGCTCTGCCCGGCCACGGCGGCCACCTTGCGCCCGGCGTCGGTCGAGCCGGTAAAGGCGATCATGCGCACATGCGGGTCACGGCACAGCGCCTCACCCACCGGGGCATCGCCTGGCAACACCTGTAACAGTCCCTTGGGCAGGCCGGCCGCCTCGAACAGCCGGGCGATGAGAAAACCGCCGCTGACCGGTGTCTGCGGGTCGGGCTTGAGCACTACCGCATTGCCGGCGGCCAGCGCCGGTGCCACCGAGCGCAACGACAGGATCAGCGGGAAATTGAACGGCGAGATCACCCCGACCACCCCGTGCGGCAGGCGCTTGGCGTATGACAACCGCCCTGCGGCGCTGGGCAGCACCAGCCCGTGCGGTTGCGACAACAACCCTGCCGCCTGGTGCAGCAGCACGATGGCCTCGCGCACTTCATGTTCGCCCTTGAACAAGGCGCCGCCGGTTTCCCGGGCCACATACAGTGCCAGCTCGGCAAAGGCCTGCTGCGCCACGGCAGCCGCCTTGCGAAAAATCTCGGCGCGTTCACGCGGGCCCAGCGCGGCCCAGGCCGGCTGGGCCTTCGCGGCCTGCTCGCAGGCTTGGGCCATGTCGTCGGGCGTGGCCATGGCGCAGCGCATCAAGGGCTCGCCGTTGGCGGGTTCGATCACCGGCAGCACGGTTCCCGAGCCGGGAATCCAGTCGCCGTTGAACAGGCATTCGCACGTAAGCGCACGGTGCAAAAAAGGGGTGGTTTCAGTCACTGACATGGCAACTCCGGTTCTTATCATTGTCATCGCTTGCACCGGTCTTGAACGGTACAAACGCCGCAACAAGCCTTGAGCAAGGGCTGTGCCGTCGGGCAGCCGGCCTTCGAAAATAAAAGGTCGATGCGTCTGCCCGGCGGCTTTGCACGGCTCGCACCCCGGCCTGCTGCTCAGGCCCGGTAAAAACCTGCAACCAGACGCTTGTTCATTTGAGAAGGTTATGTTTAATAACTATCTCGCCGGTTGTTCATATCGTTAACCCAGCGTTACAGGGGCCGAACCATGACTCACCCTCACGATGCCCAGCCTGACCCTGCCGACTACCACCCGCGCGGCGACAGCCGGCAATTGAGCGACAGCAGCTCGCCCACCCCGGCCGAGCTGACCGACTGCCTGTTCTTTTCTCCCGAAGACGGGCGTATCTGGCTCAATGACCAGCGCATGCTGCTGTTGCACAGCTCTTCGTTCGGCGCCTTGCGCCGCGAGATCATCGAACGCCTGGGGCTGGAGCAGGCGCGTGGCCTGTTCACCCGCACCGGTTACGGCTGCGGCGCCCGCGACGCACGGCTGATCCGCGAGCGCTGGCCGCATGCCGATGCCGCCGCGGTGTTTCGCGCCGGCACCCACCTGCACACCCTCGAAGGCATGGCCAAGGTGCAACCGCTGCACTTCAAGTTCGACGCTGATTCGGGCTTCTATGAAGGCGAGTTTCTCTGGCACCACTCCTGCGAGGCCGATGAGCATCTGGCCGCCTACGGCATTGGCCAGGACCCGGTGTGCTGGACCGAAATCGGCTACGCCATCGGTTTTGTCAGTGGCCTGTTCGGGCAGATGGTGATTTTTCGCGAGGTGCAGTGCCGCGGCATGGGCCACGACTGTTGCCGGGTCATCGGCAAGACTGCCGAACAGTGGGGCGATGTCGGGCAGGACCTGGGCTACCTGAATGCCTCGCAGGCCGTGCCCCGCCCCGACGTCGCGCTCCAACCCGGCACACCGCCAGCCAAAGCCGCAACGGGCAGCGCGCCACCGACCCTGATCGGCGCCAGCGCCGCCTTCAATGCCGCCAGCCAGGCGCTGCAGCGGGTCGCCCTGACCCCGGCCACCGTGCTGATCAGCGGCGAGTCCGGGGTGGGCAAGGAAATGTTTGCCCGCCAGCTGCACCAGCTTAGCCGACGGCGTGACAGCCCCTTCGTGGCCCTCAATTGTGCGGCGATTCCGGACAACCTGATCGAAGCCGAGTTGTTCGGGGTCGAGCGCGGGGCCTACACCGGCGCTACGCATTCAAGGCCCGGGCGCTTCGAGCGCGCCCAGGGCGGGACGCTGTTTCTCGACGAAATCACCTGCCTGAGCCTGCCGGGGCAAAGCAAGTTGCTGCGTGCCTTGCAGGAACGGGAAATCGAACGCATCGGCGGGGTGCGCGAGATCAAGGTGGATGTGCGTGTGGTGGCGGCCACCAATATCGACCTGCGCCAGGCGGTGGCGGATGGCTCCTTTCGCGAAGACCTGTTCTACCGCCTCAATGTCTACCCCATCGCCCTGCCACCGCTGCGCGAACGCCGCGATGACATTCCGTTGCTGATCGACGCGTTTCTCAAGCGCTTTTGCCAGGACTATGCGCGCACCCCGGCCGGTCTGACCATGCGGGCGCTCAAGGTACTGCTGCGCTACCCCTTTCCGGGCAACGTGCGCGAGCTGCAGAACCTGATCGAGCGCGGCCTGATTGCCAGCGATGACGGCCAGCCCATTGATCTGGTGCACCTGTTTCGCAATGAACCGATGCCATCGGACCCTTACGAAGTCGACGGCCACGGCAGCCTGTCGACCGCCGCCCTGCGCCAGGCCGCCTCGGCTGCCACCGCAGCGCCAGCGTTACTGGAAACATTGGGGCAGCAGGACCCGGGCTTCTCTATCGAAGGGCTGGAGGCGCGGCTGGTCACCGAGGCCTTGCAGCACAGTGCCGGCAACCTGGCCGCCGCCGCCCGCTTGCTGGGCCTCAGCCGTGCGCAATTTGCCTATCGCCTGAAGAAACACCAGCGGCGGGGCCAGAATCCATCGGTCTCATCAACTGCGTAGGAGCGACCAACGGTCGCGAAGAAGCCAGCCCAGCCAGCCCCCTGCTGCGCCTGTGCCGCAGCTTTTCTTGCTGGGCCTGAATTTGCCTATCGCCTGAAGAAGCACCAGCGGCGGGTCCAGAATCCATCGGTCTCATCAATTGCGTAGGAGCGACCAACGATCGCGAAGAAGCCAGCCCCCTGCYGCGCCTGTGSYGYAGCTTTCGCGACCGGTCGCTCCTACGGGATCGTGCCGTTCTTGCTGGGCCTGAATTTGCCTATCGCCTGAAGAARCACCAGCGGCGGGCCTAGAATCCATCGGTCTCATCAACTGCGTAGGAGCGACCAACGGTCGCGAAGAAGCCAGCCCAGCCAGCCCCCTGCTGCGCCTGTGCCGCAGCTTTCGCGACCGGTGGTCGCTCCTACGGGATCACCTGCAAAGGTCATGAAATCACCTTGGCTGATAGGCATTGGCCACTAGTACACGTGTGCTAATGACCGGGGCACGGGGCATCGTTATAGTTTTTCTCACCCATTCAACGCAGCGCACGCACGGCAAATCGCCCATGCGAGGCCTCGTTGCGCGTCGAAAAAACCGATAGCCCAAGGAAGAAGTCCGATGAAACTGCATGCCCCTGCTACCCGTCTTGCCCTGCTGAGCGCCCTGTTCATCGCTGTTGCCGGGTGCAGCAATATGAAGCCCACCGAGGATCACCTCAAGACCCTGGCCGAAACCAACACCGGCGAGTCGGTCTCACGCGTGTCCAATGTGCGCAGCGACTCCATGCAGACCTACTTCACCGCCAGGACTTCGGCCGGCGACTACAACTGCTCGGTGCCCAGCGGTACCACTGGCGGGATGATGGCGGTGTCCACCTTCGGGCTGGTCAAGCCCACCGCCGTGTGCCAGCTCAAGGGCACGCGTGGCAATGCGTTGCAGCCATTTCAGTGAGCCGCATACGCCAGCCTGCACACCTGATGCAGGCTGGCATGCGCTGAGCGATCATCACCTTTACTTGAGCCTGCACAGTCGAGCCTCCCCTCACTCACCTGTTGATCCAGACCCTGCAGTACAACGGCTGAAGACACACCTGTTGCATCGCCGGTGGCTTACCGGCATCATTTGATAACAATTTTCATTACCTTTTAAGCCATGACGCCACTCGCTTCCACTGCCACGCCTCTCAGTGCCCGCAACCGTGTGCTGCATCAGTTATTTGGCGATCATCATAACTGGCTGCTGGGGCGGTTGCGGGCGCGGCTGGGCTGCCGGGAAGAAGCCGCCGACATGGCGGCGGAAACCTTTGCCCAAGTGGTGGCTGCACCTGACCTGCAGGCCATCCGCGAGCCGCGCGCGTTGCTGACGACCATCGCCAAGCGCCTGGTGTTTGCTTCCTGGCGCCGCCGTGACCTGGAACGCGCCTACCTTGAAACCCTGGCGCAGCAGCCTTTTACCTATGCACCTTCGGCCGAAGAACAGGCCCAGGCCCTGCAAGCCTTGTGCGCGCTGGACAGTTTGCTGGAGGGCTTGTCACCCATGGGCCGCAGTGCGTTCCTGTACAGCCAGCTAGATGGCCTGACCTACGCTGAAATCGGTCAGCGCCTGGGTATTTCCGCGCCTCGTGTGCATGCCTATGTGGTCAAGGCGCTGGGCCTGTGCTACTTGGCGCTGGAACCGGCATGAGCGCAGGCCACTTGCCGCCGGCAGTGGCCGAAGCCATCGAATGGCTGGCACTGCAACGCTCAGGGCACATGAGCGCCGTCGAGCAGCAGCACTTCGAGCAGTGGTTGCACGCCAGTGACGACAACCGCCAGGCCTGGCAGCGACTGGAGCAACGCCTGGGCCAGGCGTTCAGCCAGGCGCCCGAGCAGTCACGCGAGCTGTTGCTGCGGGCCGGGGCCGGGCGTCGGCATCTGTTGCGCGGGGCGCTGGGCATCGCCGGGCTCGGACTGGGCGCGGGGTGGTTGCACGGCCAGGGACTATGGCCGCACCTGGCCGCCGATCTGCAAACCGGGGTGGCGCAGCGCCGGCCGTTCACCCTTGTCGATGGCAGCCGGGTACTGCTCAATGCCGGCAGCCGGGTCGACCTGGACTTCAAGGCGCAGCAACGCACGCTGATCCTGCATGAGGGCGCCTTGAATATCGAGGTGGCCGCCGACCCGGCGCGGCCGCTGGTGGTGCGCACCCGCTTTGGTGAAGCCCGGGCGCTGGGCACGCAGTTCAGCGTCGCCCTGGCCAAGCACGGGGCGCAGGTGTGGGTGCAGTCCTCAAGGGTGCAGGTCTCGGTGGCCCATGCAGCGCCACTTGAACTGCGCGCCGGCCAGGGGGCCTGGCTCGATGGCCACAGCGTGCGTCGGCTGGACCCAAGCCAGGCCCGCGCTGCCGCCTGGGAAGATGGCCTGCTGGAAGTGCACGACCAGCCGCTGGACACGGTCATCCAGGCCTTGCGCCCTTACCGCCACGGCTGGATGCGGATCACGCCCGAGGCCGGCGCCTTGCGCGTTTCCGGGGTGTTCCGGCTCGACGACAGCGAACAGACCCTGCGCACCTTGCAGGAGGTGCTGCCCATCAGCGTCCGGCAACCCCTGGGTTGGTGGACGCACATCGACCTGCGCGCGCAATAATTTTTGCAGCCCCGTTAATAAACACCCCGCTCGCGCCACAAGGCTGGTATCGACTGACCTCATGAAGACCGCCGCCATGCTTGTGCCCCTGCGCTTGACCCTTTCTCCCCTGGCCCTGGCCTTGAGCCTGACCGCACTCGACAGCGTGGCCGAACCGGCGCCGGCACCCGCCATGCGCCAGCAACTGCTCGATTTTGACCTGCCGCCTGCCGCGCTGGACGCGACCCTGACCGCCATTGCCCGGCAAGGCGGCCGGGGCATCGCCTTCAGTGCGGGGCTGACCCGTGGCCTGAAGGCTTCGGCATTGCGTGGTCGCTACAGCGCCGAGCAGGCCGTGCAACAAGTGCTGCAGGGTTTGCCGTTGCAGTTGAGCCTTACCCCCGGCGGCACCTTGAGCGTCGAGCCGCGACGTGAAGCCAGCGTGCAACTGGCGCCCATCGATATCCAGGGCTCAAGCCCTGCACAAGACGCCTGGGGTCCGGCCTACAGCCGCGTAGCCACCCGCAGTGCCAGCGCCACCAAAACCGATACGCCGCTGATGGAAACCCCGCAGTCGATCTCGGTGATCACCCGTGAAGCGCTGATCGAGCGCCAGCACAGCAGCCTGGCCGACGTGCTCAACTACACCCCCGGCGTAGTCGCCCAGCCCAATGGCTACAGCCGCGTGGCCGACGACTACCGCCTGCGCGGCTTCGACATCGGCCCGCGCACCGGTGGCGTGTTGCGCGACGGCATGAAAATGCAGAGCACCCAGTTCGAAGGCGGCCAGGAGCCCTATGGCCTGGAGCGGGTCGAGGTGCTCAAGGGTGCTTCCTCGGTGCTGTACGGCCAGTTGGCGCCCGGCGGCCTGGTCAATACCGTCAGCAAGCGCCCAACCCTCGGCCCGCTGCATGAAATCAACCTGGAATACGGCAATCACCAGCGCCGCCAGGTGTCCACCGACCACAGCGGCGCGCTGGACGACGAAGGCCGTTTCAGCTATCGCCTGACAGCGCTACAGCGTGACAGCGGCACCGCCTTTGATGCCATTGACGACGACAAAACCTATATTGCTCCGGCACTGGCCTGGCAAATCGCCGACGACACGCGCCTGACCCTGTTGGCCACCGCGCAACGCACCCGCACCACCCTGACCCCGCCGATGCGCTATGACCTGACGGTGTACAGTCCCGGCCCGGGCTACAAGGTGCCGTACGACCTGTTTGCCGGCGAGCCGGATTACGACGACTACGACGGCACCGTGCACACCGCCGGCTACCTGTTCGAGCACCGCTTCAATGAGCACTTGCAACTGCGCCAGGCAGTGCGTTACTTCGAGTCACGCGTCGACTACGACTACATCACCCTCAACACCAGCCGCATCAGCGGGCCGAACCTGTCGCAACTGTCGCGCAGCTATAACAGCCGCGAAGACCTGGCCACCGGCTGGACCAGCGACAACAGCCTGCAACTGGACCTGGACGCCGGCCGTTGGCAACACACCGTCCTGGCGGGCCTGGACTACTACCGCAAGACCTACGACAGCCACCGCTACAGCGGCAATGCCCCGGCGCTGGACCTTGCCAACCCGGTGTACGGCAACCTGCCGCAGGTTGATCGCAGCATTGATCGCGGTTCGGACCTGCATGCGCGGCAACTGGGCCTGTACCTGCAGGAGCAGGCAAAATTCGACCAGCACTGGGTGGGTTTGCTGGGCCTGCGCCAGGACTGGGCCGACAGCACCACGCGCACCTACCGCGACGGCGCCCGGACCACCACGGACGACAGCCAGCTCACCGGCAGAGTGGGCCTGGTGTACCTGACCGACAACGGCGTGGCGGCCTATGTGAGTTACAGCCAGTCGTTCCTGCCGGCCAGTGGCAGTGGCAGCGATGGCAAGGCCTTCAAGCCCACCGAGGGCGAGCAGTACGAGATCGGCCTGCGTTACCAGCCGGCCGACCGCGAGCTGCTGATCAGTGCGGCGCTGTACCAGTTGACGCAAAGCAATGTCACCAGTTCGATTCCAGGCTCGGACTTCGACGAGCAGACCGGCAAGGAGCGCAGCACAGGCCTTGAAATCGAGGCCAAGGGGCAACTGAGCGAAAACCTGGGGTTCAGCGCCGGCTACGCCTACACCGACGCCCATGTCATCGCCGACAACGACGCGCATCTGGAGGGCTCACGCATCGAAGGCACGCCTTACCACAGCGCGTCGTTGTGGCTGGACTACCGCCTGGCAGCGCTGGGCCTGCGCGACGTCAGCGTCGGCGCCGGCGCACGCTACAACGGCACCACCCACACCCTGCCCAGCATCAGCGACCGCAAGATTGCCGCCTACACCCTGTTCGATGCGCGCATCAGCTACGCACTGGACGCGCACTGGCAACTCAGCGCCCGCGCGCAGAACCTGACCAACGAACGCTATATGTATTGTGCCAACTCCTGTCGCTATGGCGACGAGCGCAGCCTGGTGGGCGCCGTCAGCTATAACTGGTAGCACTCACGGGCACGCTGCCAACGCGGGGCTGGCTGTAGGAGCGCGCTTGCCCGCGACCGGCTGCGTTAGCAGTCGTAAATTTGTGGCGTTTCCAAGATTTTGCGGTCATTCGCTGTAGATTTTCAGCGTTGCGAAAATTTTGCGAGCGCTTCGCACTCGGTCGCGGGCAAGCGCGCTCCTACCTGGCCCCATGTCTGCTGCACGACAGCGCGGTGTCAGCGACACAGGATACCCAATAAAGGCATTAAGTCAGATCCTGAACTGCCCCAATAGCTGCTGCAGGCGATGGCCGATGGTGTGCAGCGCCTCACTGGTCTGGACACCGGTACGGGTCTGTTCGGCGACGCTGTCGATGGCGTCGGCAATCTGATGCACGCTGTGGTTGATCTCGTGGGCCACCGCGGTCTGCTCCTGGGCCGCGCCGGCAATGTGTGCGTTCATTTCGTTGATAGTGCCGATCAGCCCGACGATGGTGCCCAACGCCTGGCCGGCCTGGGCCGCCTGGGTGCTGGCGCCCTGCCCGGCGTCGCTGGACTGCTGCATCGAGCCCACCACGCTGGCGGTGGTCCGCTCCAGGGTTTCGAGGGTGGCCTGGATTTGCTGGGTGCTGCGCTGGGTGTGGCTGGCCAGTGCACGCACTTCATCGGCCACCACGGCAAAGCCGCGCCCCGCGTCCCCGGCCCGGGCGGCCTCGATGGCGGCATTGAGCGCCAGCAGGTTGGTCTGGTCGGCAATCGAGCGGATCACATCCAGCACGGTGACGATGGCCGCCACATCGTTCTGCAAACTGTGCAGCGAGCCGCCGGCCTCGGACAGGCTGGCGGTCAGCGCCTGAATGCGGGTATGGCTGTCGTCTACCACCTGGCGGGCGTAGCGCGATTGCTGGTCGGTTTCCAGGGCCGCACCCGAGGCACTGCGCGCACTGGCCGCCACTTGCAAGGCGGCAGTCGACATCTGGTTGATCGCAGCGGCCACCTGCTCGGCTTCCTGACGCTGCACGGTCATGGCCTGGTCCATCCGCGCGCTCTGCCCGGCCACCTCGCCCACCGCCTGGTCCAGTTGCCCGGCCATGTCGACGATCTGGCTGACCAGACCGTGAATCTTGTCGACAAAGGCATTGAACGACACCGCCAGTTGCCCCAGCTCATCACGGCCGGTGACTGGCAGACGGCGGGTCAGGTCGCCTTCGCCGGCAGCGATTTCATCCAGGTGCGCACGCATGCGCATCAAGGGCCGCAAGCTGTTGTTGGTCAGCCAGAGCGCCAAGGTCGCAATGACCAGCAGCAACACCAGCGCGGCAAGCGCCACCCCGGTCACCAGGCTGCGCACCCGCTCGGCAACGTGTTCGCGGACTTCGGCGACCTGGCTTTCGATACGGTCCAGGTTCACCGCCGTGACCACCACCATGTCCCATTTGGCCAGGTAGAAACTGTAGGCGAGCTTGGGCACCACCTGATCGGTGCTGACCAGGGCCCCGGCATAATTGACGTAATGTTGCTGGTTCTTGGCCGCCGCAACCATGTCGCGGTTGAGGTACACGCCGTTGCGGTCCTTGCGCTCGCTCATGTTGACGCCAACACCCTCGCGGCTGTCGCCGCGAAACAGGCGCACCACCTGGCTGTCGTAGCCAATGAAGTAGCCGTCGTCGCCGTACTTGATCTTTGACAGCCGGGCAATGGCCTGCGCCCGGCTGGCCCGGTCACCCTCGGCGGCCGGTTCGTACAGGTCGGCCACGGCGGTGCGGGCGATGCTGGCGTAGTCCTTGAGCTGCGCCCGGCTTTGCTCAAGCAGCCGCTCACGGGTTTCAAGCACATCCTGTTCGGCGCGCTCCATCAGCGTGGAACGGATGGCGACACCGATCAGCAGGGCAAAAAACAGCACCGGCAATACGGTCAGCAGCAGTATTTTCGATTTGAATGACACCGTTTGCGCTCTCTGTCCAGGCGGATGAATACTTGCTCCCTGCCGGGCACGCACCGCGGTGCATGCCCTGGACTGCGCTCTACCAGAGGGCAATGTCGTAGGTCAGGTAAAGCCGGTTGCTGTCGCGTCCGCGCGAGAAGTCGGAGCGGTAGACGTAGTTGCGCAACTTCACGCCCAGCCCCTTGAAGCTGCCGGACGGCACGACGTAGGCCAGCTCGGCATCGCGCTCCCATTCCTTGACGGTGGTGTTGGACTTGCCGTCATTGCCGCTCAGGTAACGGGTCGAGAAGGTCAGGCCCGGCACGCCCAGTTGCTTGAAGTCGTAGGCATAGCCGAGCATCCAGGTTTTCTCGTCTTCCTCGATGAACTTGCCGATGCCGACGTTGCTGAAAGAGTACACCGTGGCGCCGCTGATATACGGCAGGCCGGCATCGCCACTCAGGGCCTGGTAACCGGCGTTGAAGGTGTGGCCGAGCAAGGCGTACGACAACTGGCCGCTGAGCATGTGGTTGTCGACCTTGCCATCGTAGGCCGCGCCGGTGTCATTGCTCTGGAAATAGCGCAGGTCGCTGGTCAGCACCCCGGCGCCCAACGGCAGGTCATGCTGGATGCCCGCAAAGTGCTGCCGGTAGAAGTTTTCCAGCTCGCCGAAGAAATAACTCAGGCGCACGGTCTTGCCCAGCTTGTACTCGGCGCCGGCATAGCTGAAGTCACCCGTATGGGCACCGCTGTAGCCATCGGGCCTCAGGCCCACACTGTCACTGGAGTCACGCAGCTTGAAGCGATCAAGATGGCCGCCCGACAGGGTCAGGTTCTCGATGTCGGTGCTGCTGACGCTGGCGCCCTGGTAGGTTTGCGGCAACAGGCGTGCGTCGTTGTAGATCAGCACCGGTGTGCGCGGCAGCAAGGTGCCGTACTTGACCGTGGTTTTGGCAAATCGGGCCTTGGCGGTCATGCCGGCACTGGAAAACTCATCGGCCGCACGGCCATCGGCGTGCACCGGCAACAGCCCGGTGCCGCTGCGGCCACGGCCGGAGTCGAGCTTGACGCCCAGCAAGCCGATTGCATCAAGGCCAAACCCCACGGTGCCCTGGGTGAAGCCGGACTGGTAGTCGAGCAGAAAGCCCTGGGCCCATTCGGTACGTTCGCTCTTGGCGGTGCGTGCCGCGTTGGCACTCAGGCCGTGTTCATCACGAAAGTTCTCGTTGAAATACACGTTGCGCAATTGCAGCTTGAGCTTGCTGTCATCGATAAAGCCTTCGGCGCCGGCGGTGGCCACCGGCAACAGCGCCAACAGGGGATACACGGCACCACGGGTGAGCAAAGTGTTCATGGCAAACGACTCATTGTTGTTATTGAGGACGCAGCCCACCGCACGCCTTCTATATAAAGAAGGCGTTTTACGGAGGGATCAAAAAGGCAGGAGACTCAGACGAACAGGCTGATGGCGCCGGTCAGCAGGGCCAGGGCGGTAATCACCAGGGAGGTGAGCACCGCCCACTTGACCGTGGCCCGCTGGAAATCACCGATGTCGCGGTCGACCATGCCGACCAGCAACAACGTCGAGGCCACCAGCGGGCTCATCAGGTGCACTGGCTGGCCGAGGATTGAGGCGCGGGCGATTTCCAGCGGCGAAATACCGTAGGCCGCGGCGGCATTGGCCAGGATCGGCACCACGCCAAAGTAGTAGGCATCGTTGGACAGCACGAAGGTCAGCGGCATGCTGGTGATCGCCACCACCAGCGGGAACAGGTGGCCCCACGACGGCGGAATCCATTCGACCAGGGTTTGCGCCATGGCATCGACCATCTTGGTGCCCGAGAAGATGCCGGCGAAGATACCGGCGGCAAACACCAGCAGCACCACGGTCATGGCATTGCCCGAATGCGCCAGGATGCGCTCTTTCTGGATGTCCAGTTGCGGGTAGTTGATCATCAGGGCGATGACGAAGCCGATCAGGAACAGGACGGCCGAGTGCATGACGCCCATCACCAGCGCGATCATGACCGCGATGACCAGCGCCAGGTTGACGTAGGCCAGCTTCGGACGCTTGTGCGGGGTGTCGCCGAGGATCTCGTTGATGTAGCAGTTGCCGCCGCCGCTTTGCAGCTCGATATTGCCAATGCGCTTGCGCTCGGCACGGCCCAGCAGGAAGGCGGTGAACACCACCCACATCGCGCCGCCGATCATGGTCGGCAACAACGGCACGAAGTATTCGCCGGCATCCAGCCCCAGCGCTGCGATGGCCCGTGTCGCCGGCCCGCCCCACGGGGTCATGCCGCTCATGATGCTCAGCGACAGCATGGCGATAGTGGCCAGGATCATCGGGTTCATGCCGATGCGCTTGTACAGCGGCAGCATGGCCGCACAGGTGATCATGTAGGTGGTAGTGCCGTCGCCGTCCAGGGCGACTACCAGCGACAGCAAGGCGGTGCCGATAGCGATTTTCATCGGGTCGCCGTTGACGCGCTTGAGGATCTTGCGGATCAGCGGGTCGAACAGGCCGGCATCAATCATCAGGCCGAAGAAAAGGATGGCAAACAGCAGCAGCGCCGCCGAGGGCGCCACCATTTTCAGGCCGTCGAGCATCATTTTTCCGGTGGTCGGGGCAAAGCCGCCGATCAGCGCGAACACGATGGGCACCAGGGTCAGGGCGACGATGGGCGAGAGGCGTTTACTCATGATCAGGTAGGTGAACACCACGACCATGGCCAGGCCGAGCAGAGCGAGCATAGGAAATTCTCTTTTTGTTATTGGCTGCTTGGCCGATGCGCAGGCGCACGGCCTCCCGAGCGCCAGGCTTCCCGATGATGGGAGCCCGGCGCCTGTGTTTTCAAGGCGTTATTGGGGGTAAGGCGGTTAGCTGTGTCGGGCGGACGCCTGGGTGTCCCAGGACTCAGCAGTGGCGTTGACCGGTTCAGTGATCTTGCCGTCGAGCGTGTCCTGCAGCACCTGGCGGTCGCAGCCCTTTTCCGACAGCGCGATGACCACGGTGGCCACGGCATTGCTGGCCAGGCTGGTCAGGGCCCGGGCTTCGGACATGAAGCGGTCGATACCGATCAGCAAGGCCAGGCCTGCCAGAGGAATGTCGTGGATCACAGTCAGGGTCGAGGCCAGTGCCACGAAGCCGCTGCCGGTCACCCCGGCGGCGCCCTTGGACGAGAGCAGCATGATTGCCAGCATGGTGATCACCTGCCCGGCGCTCAGGTCGATGTTGCAGGCCTGGGCAATGAAGATGGCCGCCAGCGACAGATAGATGGCCGTGCCGTCGAGGTTGAACGAGTAGCCGGTGGGCAACACCAGGCCGACGATGCTTTTCTTGCAGCCCAGGGCCTGAAGTTTTTCCAGCATGCGCGGCATCACCGGCTCCGTCGAAGAGGTGCCCAGGACCACCAGGAACTCTTCACGGAAATAACGCAGCAACTTCCACAGGCTGAACCCGTGGGCCCGGCAAATGCTGCCCAGCACCACAAAGACGAAGAAACCGCAGGCGACGTACAGGGTCATGATCAGCTTGGCCAGCGACCCCAGTGAGGTGATGCCGTACTGGCCCACGGTAAAGGCCAGGGCGCCGAATGCGCCGATCGGGGCGAAACGCATCAGGTAGGCGAAGATCTTGAACACCATGTGCGAGGCCGATTCAAGCACCGTCAGCACCGGCTTGCCACGCTCGCCCAGCGATGACAGGGCAAAGCCGCTGAGCACGGCAATGAACAGCACCGGCAACACTTCACCCTTGTTGAACGCACCGATGAAGGTGTCGGGGATGATGTGCATGAAGAACTCCACCACGCTCAACTTCGCCGCCGAGTCGGTGTACTGCGACAAGCCCTGAGTGCTCAGGCGGCTGGGGTCGATGTTCATGCCCGCGCCTGGCTGGAACAGGTACACCGCGCCCAGGCCGATGAACAGGCTGATCACCGTCAGCCCCAGAAACAGCAGCAGGGTCTTGCTCAGCAGGCGGCCCAGCGAACGCTTGTCGCTCATGCCGGCAATGCCGGTGACGATGGTGCAGAACACCACCGGCGCGATCATCATCTTGATCAGCTTGATGAACGCATCACCCAGCGGCTTCAGGGCCACGGCCTGCTGCGCCCAGAAGTGCCCGACCAGCACCCCCAGAATCACGGCGCAGACAATCTGGAAGTAGAGCGATTTGACAACTTTCATGGCATCACCCGTTTTTTAGAATTGTGCTGATGCAAAACCGTACTGGCAGCCTCAGCCGGCCAGGCGTTGCGAAGCAGGTGCATAGACGAAACCGGAGAACAACCGGCGTGCCGTGCGCACCACAGAGGCGCGAATGGTATCGGCGTTTTCACCCGTGTACGACAAAACAACATCGATGCCGCCACTGGGGTGTTCGATGCGCACCTGTTGCAGGCGCGGTTCATCCGCCAGGTCCAGCATGGCGGCCACGACACTGCCGGGCGTCACGCAGGCGGTGGCAAGACCGATGGAACCGGTAATGGCCAGTGCCCGATGGCAGTTGTGCGGCATGAAATAGCGCACCGACAAGGTGCCGTCAGCGAACGGCCGTGACACCAGTACCGGCTTTGGAATCACTTTCTGGCTGACATCGCCCAGGCCCATGGCCAGGCCCGCTTGCAGGCGCAGGCTTTCCAGACGCTTGAGAAATTCGCTGTCGGCGTCCAGCTGTGCCGGTGTTTCATTCCCACGCTTGCCCAGATGAGCGGCTTCGATCAGCATCATCGGCATGGCCATGTCGATGCAGGTTACCGGCACACCGTCGATGACATCCTGGGTGTTGCCGGTCGGGAACAGTTTGCCGGTCTTGCTGCCGGCGGCATCGAGAAAGGTCAGTTTTACCGGCGCTGCGGTGCCAGGCACGCCATCAATGGCGGTGTCGCCTTCATAGCTGACCAGCCCACTGGGGGTGTGAACCTCGGAATTGACGAAGGTGCCGGTGTTGAGGTTGCGGATGCGCACCAGGGTCGAATCGCCCGTGGCCTTGACCAGGCCCTGCTCGACGGCAAAAGGCCCGACAGCGCACAGCATGTTGCCGCAATTGGGCGCGGTGTCGACACGACGCTCGGCGACCATCACTTGCACGAACAGGTAATCGACATCGGCGTCGGCATGCAACGACGGGCTGACAATCGCCACCTTGCTGGTCTGCGGGCTGCCACCGCCAATGCCGTCGATCTCCAGTTCATGACCGGAGCCCATCAGGTTGAGCAGCAGCTCGTCGCGTTCTTCGACGGCAACCGGCAAGTCCCAGGCCAGGAACACAGGCCCTTTGGAGGTGCCGCCACGCATCAGTACACAAGGAATTCGTTGCATGACTACTGACTCTTGCTAATCAATCGAGGTTTTTGATGTTCTTTGAGCAAGAATGTCAGGGAAATTAGCGTCATTCAAATGCAAAGATCGGAGTGATTATTGCGATCCATGCATGATTGCTTTAGTGTGGACATTGTCTGCCTGCCCGCTTCGACCTTGAGGTCAAACCATGGAATATGAGCTTCAGGACATCCGATCTTTCGTGAAAATCGCCGAACTTGGCAGTTTCCACGAGGCGGCCGATGCCCTTCACTTGTCACAACCAGCGTTGAGCCGACGGATCAAAAAGCTTGAAGAGGGTCTCGGTACGACCCTGCTTGACCGCACGACACGCAAGGTCAGCCTGACCAGCGTCGGGCGGGATTTCCTGCCCAAGGCGCGGCGTCTGCTGGACGATTTCGACGACTCGATCCTGAATATCCGCGAGCTGGCCGAGCGTCAGGTCGGTCAGGTCACCCTCGCCTGCATTCCCACGGCGGCGTTCTATTTCCTGCCCTCGGTGATTCGCCTGTACAACGAGCGCTACCCGAAGATCCGCATTCGCCTGCTCGACCTCAGCGCCAACGAAGGCCTGGAAGCGGTGTTACGCGGCGAGGCGGATTTTGGCATCAACATGATGAGTGGCCAGCACCCGGACATCGAGTTCGTGCCACTGGTCAACGAACCTTTTGTCCTGGCCTGCCGGCGCGACCATGAACTGGCCAGCCGCACGTCCATCACCTGGTCGGAGCTCAGTGATTACCGGCTGATCGGGGTGGGTCGCCTGAGCGGCAACCGCATGCTGCTGGACCACGCGTTGTCCGCCCTGAGCTGGCGCCCGCAGTGGTTTTATGAAGTTCAGCACCTGTCGACTTCGCTGGGCATGGTCGAGGCCGGGCTTGGGGTGTCGGCCATGCCCAGCCTGGCCATGCCGGCCGCCGATCACCCGACCCTGGTGAGCATTCCGCTGAGCGACCCGGTGGTCAACCGCACACTGGGCCTGGTGTACCGGCGCGGCGCCTCGCTGTCACCGGCGGCGGAAAAGTTCGTGTCGATTCTGCTGGAACAATGGCCGCAGTGAGGTACAAGGCCGCCTTGTAGGAGCGCGCTTGCCGGAATGCCGGACCACCGCGACCGGCTGCGTAGCAGTCGTAAAATTGTGGCGTTTCCGAGATTTTGCGAGCGCTTCGCACTCGGTCGCGGGCAAGCGCGCTCCTACAAGCGTTGAGTCTAATATTCAATAAAATCAATGATTCATTTTTAAGCTGATAAGGAAGAACAGCACGGTCAAGTGCTGACTGTAACCCTTGGAAACGGCGGGAATCATGTGGGCCTGAATAAACCCCGATACTATTTGTAGTAATCACTATAGAATTCGATGGCAGCTTATCGATCACTACAGATATACCCATTCAGGAGCCCTACCATGACCCACCCCACCTACGTGCAGGAATACAACGCCATCGTTACCGTGCTCAACCAGTACAACGAAGGCGGCAAACAGGCACAGAGCAGCCTCATGAAACCGGCATTCAGTGAGCAGGCCACTCTCTTCGGTGTCGATGCCGAACAAAAACTCACAGGCGGCCCCATCCAGGGCTTGTTTGACATCATCGACAGTGCCTTTCGCCCTTCTCCCGAAGCACAGAGTGCCATCGTTAATATCGATATCGTCGGCACCGCTGCCAGCGCGCGTATCGACACCAATGACATTTCCGGCTTCTGCTTTACCGATTTCTTCAATTTGCTGAAAGTCGAAGGCCGCTGGACGGTAGTCAGCAAGATCTACCACACCCACGTCGCGCCCTGATCCCAAGCCTGCGACAGACCACTGCCCGGAGAAGCCGGGCAGTGGTTCGGGCTCAGCAAGCTGGCATCATCAATAGTTGCCCGGCGGCCAGTCGGTGTAGCCCTTGGCACCGCCGCCGTAGTAGCTCTCATGCGGGGCAATGGCCAACCCGGCACCCTGGCGCAGACGCTCGACCAGGTCCGGGTTGGAAATGAACAGGCGTCCGAAGGCGACAGCGTCGATCCGGCCTTGCGCCCGGCGCTGGATGGCCATCTCCAGGTCGTAGTTGTTATTGCCAATGAACGGCCCGTTGAACTGCCCGCTCAACGCGTCCAGGTCCACACCGGCCGGTACTTCGCGCGAGGTGGCTGTGGCGCCTTCGACAACGTGCAGATACGCCAGATCGAACGCATTGAGCTGCCGGATCAGATAGCCGTACATTGCCATGACATTGCTGTCCGGCGGCGTGTTACCGGCATCCGGTGTCACCGGCGACAGGCGAATCCCCACCCGCTCATGGCCCCAGACCTTCACGACGGCGTCGGTCACTTCCAGCGTCAGCCGGGCGCGGTTCTCGATCGAGCCACCGTATTGATCAGTACGCCGGTTGGTGGAGTCGCGCAGGAACTGGTCGAGCAGGTAGCTGTTGGCCGAGTGCACCTCGACGCCATCGAAACCTGCGCGCCTGGCGTTTTCGGCGGCATGCCGGTACTGGTCGATGATGCCGGGGATTTCATCCGTTTCCAGGGCACGGGGCGTCGACACCGGGACAAAACCCTCGGTGGTGTAGGTATTGCCTTCGGCCTTGATGGCCGATGGTGCTACCGGCGCCGCACCATCGGGTTGCAACTGCACACTGGAAAACCGGCCTACGTGCCAGAGCTGGCAGACGATTTTACCGCCGGCGGCGTGTACCGCCTCGGTCACCTTCTGCCAGCCAGCCACCTGTGCATCGTTCCAGATACCCGGTGTGGCGGCATAGCCACGGCCTTGCGCAGAAATATTGGTCGCCTCGGCGATGATCAGCCCGGCGCTGGCGCGCTGGGCGTAATACAGCGCATGCAGCTCACCCGGCACACCGTCCTCGGCATAGCGGCTACGGGTTACCGGTGCCATGACGATGCGGTTGGCCAGCGTAAGGGCACCCAGGCTGACGGGGTTGAACAGATCGGTGCGCCATGCGTTATCGGTCATGTCTGAACTCATATGAATAGACCAGTCGTCTACTTTATTGCCAAAAAAAACGGCGCAGGGCCTTGGCCACCTCGCCATTTACAGAAGACCGTCATGCTAACTATGAATAGACCAGTCGTCTACAGAAAAAACCACAGGTGCTTTCATCAAGATCCGACAACAAGGGCATAGGGCAAATGGTCTGAAACGCTATGACAGCAGCCGCTGGCTCATCTGCATCGCCGCTTCGAACGGCTGTGCCGAATGCTGCAACTTGACCATCAACGAAGCGCCCAGCCACAACTGATAAAGCGAGTCAGCCAGCAGCGCTGCCTCCAGACCAGAGTTGATCGAGCCGTCGGCCTGACCCCGCTCGACGCCTTGGCGGATACGCTGGATGATCATGGCCGTACCTTTTTCCAGAACACCCCGCATGTCTTCGGACAGGTCGCAGACTTCGGCACCTAGCTTGACCACCAGGCACTTCTGATCGGTGTGGTCGAGCACTTGGGTCTCGGCCCAGTAGCGCAGATAGCCCAGCAAGCGCTCGGCCCCTGTGCCCGTGGCGTTCAGCAGCGCGTCTACGCGACCGATGTAGTCCTGGAAATACGCTTCGAGCAAGGCCTGCCCGAAGACTTCCTTGGATGCAAAATAATGGTAGAACGAGCCCTTGGGAACGCCGGCCGCCCCGAGCAGTTCGGTCAGGCCGACAGCGGTATAGCCTTTATGGGTCATGAGCGTGCGAGCGACATCGAGGATGTGCTGACGCATATCGGGTTGGTTTTTTTTCATGGTGGCCCGGATGCTATCAAAAAACCCCCGCACCGTCAGTAACGGCTCGATAACCGACCACACAGGGCGCACCGTGCAGCCCGTTCGCAGAAGCGGTTTTGTGTATGATCAACGCCTGTGTTTCAAGGCCATCAGATCCATGACCGATACCCCCCTGCCCTCTGCGCCTCGCAGCAAGGGCCGCCCCCGTGCCTTTGACCGTGACCAGGCTTTGTTACAGGCCTTGGAGGTGTTCTGGAAGCGCGGCTATGAGCCGGCGTCGATCGCCGAGCTGTGCACCGCCATGCACATCAACCCGCCCAGCCTCTATGCCGCTTTCGGCAACAAGTCCAGGCTGTTCCTGGAGGCGGTCGAGCACTATGAAGCCACGTTCTGGGACGCGACCTGGATGCGCATGGACAGCGAACCGGACGTGGTGCGTGCCATGGGCGATTTTTTCCACTCATCAGCTTCGATCCTGACCGAGCCCCTGGCACCCTGCGGGTGCATGGTGGTGCTGGCGGCGGTCAACGTCTCGGACGATGCCGCCTCGGTCAGCGCCGCCCTCAAGGCTCTGCGCCAGGAGGGCCGCGACTGCCTGCAGCAGCGTCTGGACCGTGCCATCGCCGACGGGCAACTGCATGCGCAGACAGACACCCGCCTGCTGGCCGCCGCGCTTAACACGCTGTTGGAAGGCATGTCGCTGCAGGCCCACGACGGCGTCAGTCGTGAAGACCTGCAGAGCATCGGTGCAACGGCCGTGGCCATGCTTGCCCCCCATCGAGTGACGGCTCGCTGAAGCAATGCTCAGCCCGGCTGCCCGGTTTTTTCGGGGACATTGCGAACCAGCTCGACCTTTTCCCAGCGGGCGATCACCAACGGTGCAATGGCGTTGCCCAGCACGTTCAGGGTCGTGGTACCGCTGTCGATGATGCGGAAGATGCCGGCAATCAGGGCCACGCCCTCAAGCGGCAGGCCGGCCGAGGCCAGGGTCGCGGACAGAATGATGATCGCAAACCCCGGCACGCCGGCGGCGCCCTTGGAGGTCAGCACCATGGTCACCACCAGCAGGACCTGCTGCGACAACGACAGGTCGATGCCGTACAACTGCGCCACAAAGAGGGTTGCCACCCC
The DNA here is from genome assembly GCF_001423155.1 of Pseudomonas sp. Leaf127. Classification (NCBI taxonomy): domain Bacteria; kingdom Pseudomonadati; phylum Pseudomonadota; class Gammaproteobacteria; order Pseudomonadales; family Pseudomonadaceae; genus Pseudomonas; species Pseudomonas sp. Leaf127. The sequence goes on from NZ_LMOA01000007.1 coordinate 82,401, forward strand.
TAAAAAGATCGACGCGCCATCCAGGTTGAAGGCATAACCCACCGGCACCACAAAGCTGACAATACGCCGGGGTACGCCATAGGCTTCAAGTTTGTTCATTAATTGCGGCATGACCGCCGCCGAGGCAGCACTGGAAAAGGCCAGGATCAATTCGTCGCGGAAATACCTGATCAAGGCAAAGATGTTTTCGCCCAGCCAATAGCAAATCCCGCCCAGCACCACCAGTGCAAACATGACCAGCGCCAGATACACCACTGCGATCAGTTTCAACAGGGGCAACAGCGAAGCGAAACCAAAGGTGGCCACGGTCGCACCGATCATGCCGAACACCCCGATCGGCGCATACACCATGACGAAACTCACGACCTTGAACATGGCGTCGCTCAGTCCCTGGACCACCGTAATGACCGGTGCACTTCGTTCTCGTGGCAAGGCATTGAGCGCCATGCCCAACAGCACTGAAAAGAACAAAATCGATAACAGTTTCGCCTCGGTCAAGGCAACAAAGATATTGTCCGGGACAATGTTCTGCACAATCACCAGCGCGCCCTTGGAGGGCTCGGTTTTCAAGGCCACCGTGGCCGTGGTCATTCCGGAGATGTCCGTGCCGACACCTGGCTCGAACAGGTTGGCCAGGCACAGGCCCAGTACGATCGCCAGGCTGGTAATAGCAAAGAAGTAAGCCATGGCCTTGGCGCCCATGCGGCCAAATGACGTGTTATCACCGCCGCCGGCGATCCCCAGGATCATGCAACAGAACACAATGGGCACCACGACCATCTTCATCATGCGAATAAAGATATCGCCCAGGGGCTTGAGGATCTCTGCACTGACCCATTGCTGGTAAAGAGGATGGTTGTTCAAGTACCAACCGACAAGCACGCCAAGCAACAGCCCGGCAACGATTTGCCAAACCAGGGGTATACGCTTCATGTCCAGTCTTCTTATTGGAGTGGGAGAGCGGCGTTAGCTAAAAGCCGTAGCGCGACAGATAAAGCGCCCCACGCCGTGGGGCGCTTTATCAGAAGAGGTGACTTACCTGGCAAACAATTGGCTCATGTCCTTGAATGCCTTGAACTCAAGGGCATTGCCGCACGGATCGAACAGGAACATGGTCGCCTGTTCGCCCACCTGGCCTTTGAAACGAATATAGGGCTCGATCACAAACTCGGTGCCGAACGACTTCAAGCGCTCCGCCAACGCTTCCCACTGTTCCCATTGCAGGATGATGCCGAAGTGCGGCACCGGGACATCATGGCCATCGACCGGGTTGCTGTGCACGCTTTCTTGGGAGGCGGTCTTGGGGTGTTCGTGAATCACCAGTTGGTGGCCGTAAAAGTTGAAGTCGACCCATTGCGCGCTGGAGCGACCTTCTTCCAGGCCGAAGACTTCACCGTAAAAAGCGCGGGTCGCGGCCAGGTCATAAACAGGGATTGCCAGGTGAAAAGGAGAAAGGCTCATCGGGAACTCCACGGTGTCGTTTTTATCGAGGATGTGATTCAGCCGCCTGAACGTCATGACGCTGCGGTGCTGATAGGTAAAAGAGTAAGCTTCACCACTCAATAAAAAAAACAATATGATTTTGTGATTAGCGCAAAGGAAATTTGTACATGATCCGTGAGCTCAAGACCCTGATTGCCGTTGCGCGTGAAGGCACGTTTGCCGCCGCCGCCCACCGTGTCGGTCTGACCCAGGCAGCCGTCAGTGCGCAGATGCAGCGGCTGGAAGCGGAGCTGGGGTTTGAACTGTTCGACCGCACCGGGCGGGCGGCGCATTTGAATGGTCGTGGCCAGGAAATGCTGTTGAAGGCGCAAACACTGGTGCAGATGTACAACGAACTGGGCCACAGCAGCCCGGGTGTGCCGGCCTCGACCCTGCTTACCATTGGCGCGATCGTGTCGATCCAGCGCAATGTGCTGCCCGATGCACTGGCGCGTTTTCACACGCAATTTGCCCAGTGCCGTACGCGGATTGTGCCGGGGGTGTCGATGGCGCTGGTCGACCTGGTGGATGCCGGCGAGATCGACATGGCGGCGATCATCCGTCCGCCGTTTTCACTGCACCGTGACTTGACCTGGACGGCGCTGGCCAGCGAACCCTATTGCCTGATCGTGCCCCAGGGCACGCCGGGTGATGACTGGTTGACCCTGCTGTCGACCCAGCCGTTCATCCGCTACGACCGCACCTCGTTCGGCGGTCGGCAGGTCGAGCGCTTCCTGAAACAAATGCATCTGCGGCCCCGCGAGGTGTGCGAGCTGGATGAACAGGAGGCCATCGTCAAGCTGGTGGCCAAGGGGGTGGGCGTGGCGCTGGTACCGCATATTCACGGCACGGTCTGGCCGGCCTCGGTGCGGGCACTGCCCTTGGGCGTGCACACCTTTCACCGCGACGTAGGTCTGGTGCACCGCGCCAGCGCCCGGCTCGATCCCCAGGCCGACGCGCTGGCGGCGCTGATTGTCGAGGCGGCAGGCCTGACGCGCTAACCTCCGGAACGCCTTCTTTGGTCTTACAAACGGTTGCATTTACGCTCACTAGACAGGCAGAATCCTTCGCGTTGTACGATGACGTACAAATACGATCATCTGCGACGTTTCGTTTCCGATAAATACAACAAAAGGATCTGAGCATGAAAAAGCTGAAATTGCTGGTAGGTTTCCTGTGCCTGTTCACCGGCTATGTCGCCGCCGCAACCAGTGATGAAAACGATGTTGCCACCGCTGTGGACAAGCTGACCCAAGCCATGTGGCACAAGGATATACCGCAGCTCAAGGCGCTGACCGCCGACAACCTGACGTATGGGCATTCAAGCGGCAACATTCAGGACAAGCAGGCGTTCATCGCTGATATCGAGACCGGTAAAAGCGCCTTCAACGAGCTGAAAATGCTTAACCAGAAGATCATCATGTCCGGGGATGTGGCGCTGGTGCGCAACCACTTTTCGGCTCAGGCAGTAAACAGCGGAAAAGTAGTGCCCACTGAAATCGAAAACTTTCAGATCTGGCAGAAGCAGAGCGGCCAGTGGTTGTTGATCGGTCGTCAGGCCTTTCGCTTCTGATCGCTGCGTCTAGCCGGACCTGTGTCGCCAGCACTGACTCAAGGGTGCTGGCGACACTGCCAGGCAATGCCAGCCAATACCGGTCAGTCGGCCTGCACCGTCATTTGCCGTTGCTCACCCAGCCCATCGATGCCCAGGCGGATGGTCTGCCCAGCCCGCAGGAACACCGGGGTCGGCTTGATGCCCAGGCCGACGCCCGGTGGCGTGCCGGTGGAAATCACATCCCCCGGTTGCAGGCTCATGCAGCGGCTCAGGTAGGCAATCAGGTACGGCACGTTGAAGATCAGTGTGCGGGTGTTGCCCTGCTGGTAACGATGGCCGTCCACTTCCAGCCATAGATTCAAACCATGCGGGTCGGGTATTTCGTCGCGGGTCACCAGCCACGGCCCCAGCGGACCGAAGGTGTCAAAGCCCTTGCCTTTGTCCCAGGTGCCACCACGCTCCAGTTGCCACTCGCGCTCGGAGACATCATTGATCACGCAATAACCGGCGACGTGGTCCATCGCATTGGCCTCATCGATGTAACGCCCGCCCTTGCCGATCACCACGCCCAGTTCCACCTCCCAGTCGGTCTTGAGCGAGCCTCGGGGGATTTCGATGTCGTCGTTGGGCCCACAGATGGCACTGGTCCATTTGTTGAAGATGATCGGCTCTGCCGGAATGTCCATGCCCGATTCGGCGGCATGATCCGCGTAGTTCAGGCCGATGCAGACAAATTTGCCGACCTGCCCGACACAAGCGCCCAGGCGTGGCGCCCCCGACACCAGCGGCAGGCTGGTCGGGTCGATGCTGGCCAGCATGGCCAGGCTGGCAGGACTCAAGGCCGGCCCTGCGATATCGGCCACATGGGCAGACAGGTCGCGCAGCTGGTTATCGGCATCGAGCAGTCCGGGTTTTTCAAAGCCTTTGTCGCCATAACGAAGCAGTTTCATGGGTTCTCCTGGTGTGGCTGAAGAAAAAACGGGGGTCAGATACTCATACCGCCATCGATCACATGCAGGCTGCCGGTGGTGTAGGCGCTGGCGTCGGAGCCGAGGTACAGCACCAGGCTGGCGATTTCTTCGGCGCTGCCGATGCGTCCCATGGGCTGACGGGCCAGGAACTGCTGGTACACCTGCTCCTGACTCACGCCCTGCTGCTCGGCCTGTGCGGCAATGCGGGCGCGCAACGACGGGGATTCCACGGTGCCGGGGCAAATGGCATTGCAGCGTATGCCCTGGCTGACGAAGTCGGCCGCCACCGCCTTGGTCAGGCCGACCACCGCCGCCTTGCTGGCCGCATAGGCAAAGCGGTCGGGGACGGCCTTGACGCTGGAGACCACCGACGCCATGTTGATGATCGAGCCACCGCCGCGCTTGAGCATACCGGGCAAGAACGCACGGATGGTGCGGTACATGGCGGTGACATTCAGGTCCATCGAGCGCTGCCAGGCCACCTCATCGCAGGCCATGATGCTGCCGGCATGCACGAAACCGGCACAGTTGAACAGCACATCGATCGGGCCCACCTGCTCACTCAAGGCCAGGATCGCAGGCGCCGAGGTGACATCCAGCGTCAACGCCTGCAACCCTGCTATGCCGTGCAGGCCGGTAATGTCCACATCGGTGGCAATCACCTCGGCACCGGCGGCGACGAAGGCTTTGGCGCTGGCCAGGCCGATGCCCTGCCCCGCAGCGGTAATCAATACGCGCTTGTTGTTCATGTTCATGCCTTTTCCATCGCCAGTGTGGAAGGAAGGGCCGACGTCGTGTCGGCGTGCCTGCTGAGCATGCTGCGCGGAATGCTCAGGATCAGCCCGCCGCAGATGAACAGGCTCACTGCCAGCACATAGGTGCCATTGTTGATGTTGCCGGTCAGGGTTTCGGCCGTGGCGGTGATCATCGAGCCGGCAAAGCCCGACAGGTTGCCAAAGGCATTGATCATGCCGATGCCGGCGGCGGCTGCGACGCCCGACAGCAAGGTGCCCGGCAGGGTCCAGTAGATGGGCATCAGGCTGAGAATCCCGGAGGCCGCCACGGTCAGGAACAGCACCGACAGCACCAGGTCATGCGCGAAGTACGCACTGAGCATCAGGCCTATACCCCCTATGAAGGCCGGGATGGCCGCATGCAGGCGACGCTCGCCGGTGCGGTTGGAATGGCGGGCATTGAGCAGCATCACCACCATGGCCACGCCATACGGAATAGCGGTCAGCAGGCCGATCTCCAGGCTGCTGGTGACCCCGGCGCTCTTGATGATCGAGGGCATCCAGAACGCCAGCCCGTAGAAGCCGGTATTGAAGGTCAGCAGGATCAGGATGAGCAACCACACCTTGGGGTTGAAGAACACGTCGCTCAGGCGCGAGACCTTGCCGGCATTTTCGCGAACGAGATTGGCCTTGAGCAGCGCCTTTTCCTTGTCGTCGAGCCACTTGGCCTTGTCGATGCCATCGCACAGGAAAACGATCACCACAAAGGCCATGATGATCGAGGGCACGCCTTCGATCAGCAGCATCCATTGCCAGCCGGCCAGGCCATGCACGCCTTGCATGGCGGTCATCAGCCAGCCCGAAAGCGCGCCGCCCAGGGTCAGGCTGATCGGCAGGGCAATGAGAAACCCGGACATCACCCGGCTTTGCCGATGGGTCGGAAACCAGTAGTTCAGGTAGAGGATCACGCCCGGGAAAAAGCCCGCCTCACACACCCCCAGCAAAAACCGCAAGGTGTAGAACATGGTGCTGGCCTGGACGTTGAAAACCCCGGCCAGCGGCACGGTGAAAGCCACCGCCATGGAAATGACCGCCCAGGTCAGCATGATGCGCGCAATCCAGAAACGCGCGCCAAAGCGATGCAGCAACAGGTTGCTTGGCACTTCGAACAGGAAATAGCCCCAGAAAAACATACTGGCGCCCAAGGCATAGACCGTATTGCTAAATTGCAGGTCGTTGAGCATGTCCAGCTTGGCGAAGCCGATGTTCACCCGGTCCAGGTAGGCGGCGATGTAACACAGCAACAACACCGGCAGGATTCTGAAGATGACCTTGCGGTAGGTGCGTTCCTCGAAGGCCGGATCGGGGGCGTGCGAATGCGCTGAATCTGGTTGCATGGAGTTAACCCTTGGGCATGCGTGCATGCCTGATTGTTTTTATTGAGTCGGGTTGTCGCCAGGCCCTGTACCCGGCGTTGTCACCGTTACAGGGCAGCCATGCGTGTGTGCCTGGCCGTGCGGCAATGGCCAGTAATCTATGCCATGCACTGATTCGATCCCAATGGCATTTGTGGATTAAACGATAACGCCTGGTTATTGAATCAATCCTGCTTGTCCTGCACATGCGCAGCGTTATGCAGCAGGATATCGGCGAATTCGCGCACTGGTCCGGCCAGTGGCTCGCCTTTACGGGTCAGGATGCCGTAGTACTGCGGCGTCAGGTAAAGCGGCGTATCAAGGCGCTTCAATAACCCACTCTCGACCTGCGCCTGGACCATGGCGTCAGGCAGCATGCCGATCATGGGGCCGCTCTGCAGGACTTTGAGGAAGGTCTGCATCGAGATGGTCTCGATGGTATTGCGCGGCACCTCGACATTGGCCTCGGCAAACACCCCTTCCATCTGCCCGCGAATCGGCGTGCCCTTGGGGTAGAACATCCAGGGCCAGTCCACCAGCTGCTGCAGGGTCATAGGCCCGGCCTCGCACAAGGGGTGCCGGCTGTTGACCACAATGCAGAACGGCTCGGGTGCCAGCGCCTGGAAATCGTAGCGCTGGCGCTGGCTTTGCTCGGTAAAGCGCCCGATCACCAGGTCCAGGGTGCGTTCTTCGAGCATGGCCATCAGGTGGTCGCTGGTCTGCTCTACCACCTCGATGGCCAGCAGCGGCCAGCGCGCCTTGATCTGCACAATGGCCTCGGGCAGCACCACGGCGGTGGCGGCAAAGATGCCGCCCACCTTGAGATGGCCATGGCCACCGGCACTGAGGTTATTGATGCGCTCGACAAAGGTGCGGGCATCGTTCAAGGCCAGTTGCGCATAACGCACCACCTCGGCGCCCAGCGGCGTGGGGACCATGCTGCGCGGCAGGCGTTCGAACACGGCAAAGCCCAACAGGCTTTCGATTTCCTTGAGCATCTTGCTCAGGGCCGGCTGGCTCAGGTTCATCTGCTCGGCCGCATGGTGCATGTTGCGCGTGCGCTCCAGCGTGTCGATCAGGTTCAGGTGGCGAAACTTGAACCAGTTGCAGAAATTGGAAAAGGACACGTCCGACATGAAGGGCTCCAGCAGCTCAATAACTTGAGGTTATCGAATATTGAAAATATGCCATTGGAGTTTATCCACGCCTCCCCCTAGCGTGAAGCCTTCATGAATCAGGAACACCCATCATGTCGACTCGACTGACCCTGCAAAACACCCTGCCCGAGGACGCTGAACGCGCGACCCTGATCGGTCGTGCCTGGATTCCGGGGCCGATTGCCGGCCCTTCGCCTGTCGTGCTGCGCGCGGACGGTGTTTTCGATCTGTCCGAGCGTTTTGCCACGCTCAGCGAACTACTGGAGCTCGACGCACCCCTTGAAGCGGTGCGCACCACACCGGGCCGGTTCATTACCAGCGTCGAAGCACTCCTGGCCAATACCGGCACACACGCCGACCCCGAACAGCCCTTCCTCCTGGCACCCATCGACTTGCAAGTGATCAAGGCGGCGGGCGTGACCTTCGCTGCCAGCATGATCGAGCGGGTCATCGAAGAAAAAGCCGGCGGTGACGCTGCCAGGGCTGAAAACGTGCGAGCCATTGTACGGACGGCCATCGGCGACAACCTGCGGGCCGTCAAGCCCGGTTCCGACGCCGCCCTGCGGCTCAAGACCCTGCTGATCGAACAGGGCATGTGGTCGCAATACCTCGAAGTGGGCATTGGTCCGGATGCCGAAATATTCACCAAGGCGCCCATCCTGTCCGCGGTCGGCAGCGCCAGCGAGATCGGTATTCATCCAGGCTCGCAATGGAACAACCCCGAGCCGGAAGTGGTGCTGGCCGTCAACAGTCGCGGGCAGATTCACGGCGCCACGCTGGGCAACGACGTCAACCTGCGTGACGTTGAAGGCCGCAGTGCGCTGTTGCTGGGCAAGGCCAAGGACAACAACGCCTCCTGCGCCATTGGCCCGTTCATTCGCCTGTTCGACGAACACTTCGACCTGGACGCGGTGCGCACCTGCATCGTCGACTTGCAGGTCAGCGGCCCTGAGGGCTACCAGTTGCGCGGTTCCAGTTCCATGGACCAGATCAGTCGCGACCCGCAGGACCTTGCCCACCAGACGCTCAATGCCTGCCATCAGTATCCTGACGGTTTCGTACTGTTTCTCGGCACCTTGTTTGCGCCCACCGAAGACCGCGATCACCCGGGTGCCGGCTTTACCCACAAGCCAGGTGACCAGGTATGCATCAGCAGCCCGTTGCTGGGCAGCCTGCGCAATACGGTTACCACCAGCGATGCGGCCGCGCCCTGGACCTTCGGGGTCGGCGCGCTGCTGCGTAACCTGAGTGCCCGGCAGTTGCCAGGCCCTCAACAGCGCTAGACTCCGTCGCGGTTCGGCGACCACCGGCCCGACGATTGCCCCCCAACAATAAAGAGAACACCACCATGACCCCCTCCAAGCGCCCGCTGCGCAGCCAGCTCTGGTTTGATGACCCCGACCACGCCGACATGACCGCCCTGTATGTCGAGCGCTACATGAACTACGGCCTGACCCGCAGTGAATTGCAATCGGGACGCCCGATCATCGGCATTGCCCAGACCGGCAGCGACCTGACACCGTGCAACCGGCATCACATCGAACTGGCGCAACGGGTCAAGGCCGGCATTCGCGATGCCGGTGGCATCCCCATGGAATTCCCGGTGCACCCGATTGCCGAACAGAGCCGGCGCCCCACTGCGGCGCTGGACCGTAACCTGGCGTACCTGGGGCTGGTCGAAATCCTGCATGGCTACCCGCTCGACGGGGTGGTGCTGACCACCGGCTGCGACAAGACCACGCCTGCCTGTCTGATGGCGGCCGCCACCACGGACCTGCCGGCCATCGTGCTGTCGGGCGGCCCCATGCTGGACGGGCACCACAAGGGCGAGCTGATCGGCTCGGGCACGGTGTTGTGGCATGCCCGCAAACTGATGGCCGCCGGCGAGATCGACTACGAAGGCTTCATGGAAATGACCACGGCGGCGTCGCCTTCGGTGGGTCACTGCAACACCATGGGCACCGCTCTGTCGATGAATGCGATTGCCGAAGCGCTGGGCATGTCGCTGCCGGGCTGCGCGAGCATTCCCGCCCCCTACCGCGAGCGCGGCCAGATGGCCTATGCCACCGGCAAGCGCATTTGCGAACTGGTGATGCAGGACGTGCGTCCCTCGCAGATCATGACCCGGGAGGCCTTCGAGAATGCCATTGCCGTCGCCTCGGCCCTGGGCGCCTCCAGCAACTGCCCGCCGCACCTGATCGCCATCGCCCGGCACATGGGCGTCGAATTGAACCTGGAAGACTGGCAGCGCATTGGCGTGGACATTCCGCTGCTGGTCAACTGCATGCCGGCCGGCAAATACCTGGGTGAAGGCTTCCATCGTGCAGGCGGTGTGCCGGCGGTGATGCACGAACTGCAAAAGGCCGGGCGCCTGCACGAACAGTGTGCCACGGTCAGCGGCCAATGCATCGGCGAGATCGTCGCTGCGACGGTGACCAGCAACACCGACGTGATCCTGCCTTACGACCAACCGCTCAAGCACAGTGCGGGGTTCATCGTCTTGAGCGGCAACTTCTTCGACAGCGCCATCATGAAGATGTCGGTGGTGGGCGAAGCGTTTCGCAAGACCTACTTGTCCGAGCCGGGCGCCGAGAACAGCTTCGAGGCACGCGCCATTGTCTTCGAAGGGCCTGAGGACTATCACGCCCGTATCGACGACCCGAGCCTGGACATCGACGAGCGCTGCATCCTGGTGATCCGCGGCGCCGGCACCGTGGGTTATCCGGGCAGTGCCGAAGTGGTCAACATGGACCCGCCCAAGGCGCTGATCAAGCAAGGCATCACCTCCCTGCCCTGCCTGGGGGACGGTCGTCAGAGCGGTACGTCAGCCAGCCCGTCGATTCTCAACATGTCACCTGAAGCGGCCGTTGGCGGCGGCCTGGCGTTGTTGCAGACCCACGACCTGCTGCGCGTGGACCTCAATGCCCGCTCGGTCAACCTGCTGATCGACGAACAGGAAATGGAGCGCCGCCGCGCCGCCTGGACACCGAACATTCCGGCCTCGCAAACGCCCTGGCAGGCGCTCTACCGGCAACTGGTCGGGCAACTGTCCACCGGCGGCTGTCTGGAACCGGCGACCCTGCACATGCGCATCATCGCCCGCAGCGGCGGGATTCCCAGGCATTCGCACTGACCCCGCCCCCCCAGTCGCGCAGCAAACATGGGGCGGTGGTAGGAGCGCGCTTGCCCGCGACCGAGTGCGTAGCGCTCGCAAAATTGATGAAACGCTGAAAGTGAACAGATGTGAACACATTCAAACTCTGCGAAACGCCACAAATTTACGACTGCTACGCAGCCGGTCGCGGGCAAGCGCGCTCCTACAAGGGTGAATTTAATATTCAATAAAATCAGTGAGTTATTTTTTTGAGAGAGCGGCTTCAGTCGCGAAAGATTCCCGGGCATTCGCACTGCACCCGACACGTTGTGGCGCAGCAAACATCGGGCGGTGGTAGGAGCGCGCTTGCCGGTATGCCGGACCACCGCGACCGAGTGCGTAGCGCTCGCAGAAATCTCGGAAACGCTGAAAATTTACGACTGCTACGCAGCAGGTCGCGGGCAAGCGCGCTCCTACAAGGGTGAATTTAATATTCAATAAAATCAGTAAGTTATTTTTTGAAGAGCGTGGTTTCAGCCGCGAAAAAGCCGGGCCTTCATGCCCAGTCCTTGCGCTTGCTGGTCTTGCCGATGCCCGGATTGCAGCTATTGGTCGGGTCCAGTGCATGAAAATGCTGCCGATGCGCCTCTGAGGCGTGGTACAGGTGGCCGATATTGTGTTCGGCCGGGTACCGGGCACCGCGCTGGTCCAGATGCGCCAGCACCGCCGCCTTGAACGCTACGCCGTCAACGCCGGGCTTGAGGATGTAGTCCTGGTGGTTAACCAGGCAAAAGAAGTGGCCGCAGCAGCTCTGCTCCTGAACCTGCGCAGCCAATGCCGGCGGCAACTGGATCATCCACTGGTCGTCGTTGCGCCGCAGCGCCACATCCAGCGAGATCAGCCGGCTGTCGCTGTCAATACGGTAGTAATCGCAATAGAACACCGGCGTGCCGCCCACCGCGAAGCGAACCAGGAAAGCATCGGCCTGTTCGGCCTCGCTGCAATGGAACCAGTCACCGCGGCGCTCGGCAAAAAACGACGCTAACAGGCTATCCAACTGTGGCCCGTCGGCACGGTCGACCTTGATCATCAGGTGGTGCTCGAAACGCTGGTGAAACGCCATCAGGCGCGGCGCCACCGTGGCCGGCACCAGCCGGTTGCCCCACTGGATCAAGCGGTCGACCAGATTGGCCGGCAGCACCCTCAGACGTTTCACCCGGGTGTCCCACAGCGCCTTTTTCTGCATCAGGCCCGGCAACGCAGAAGGCCCCAGGCGCTTGATCGCCAGGTACATGTGCCGCGCATACCGCAGGGTCAGGCGAAAGGCATTGTGGTCGATGTACTCGGCCTGGATCGGCAAGTGATCGAGGTGCTCGATCAGAAAGCGCCGCAGTTGCAGCAGTTCCTGTTCATCGTGGGTGCCGATATAGAAGGTGTCCTGGGCCTTTACCGCCTCGAAGGTGGCCAGCCGCACCGCAAATACAATGACCTTGCCCGCACAGCCGGCACTTTCATGCAGGTACTGCGGGTTGCCGTTGAAGCGAGCCGGCGTCGGGGCGTCGACGTCCTTGATCACTGCCGCATAATCGTCGGCCCAGACTTTACCCGTCCAGTCGCTGGCGCTCCCGGTGGTATAACGCCCTGCCTCCAGGTTATCGATCATCTGCTCGGGCGTATCGCCCAGTTCGATGCCCAGGTGGTTGACCAGCGCCAGGCTGCCGTCTTCGTTGATTCGCGCAAACAGGGACTTTTCGGTAAAGGCCGGGCCCCTTTGCAACAGCGAGCCGCCGGAGTTGTTGCAAATGCCGCCGACCACCGAAGCGCCGATGCAGGATGAGCCGATCACCGAGTGAGGCTCACGGCCGAAGGGCTTGAGGCCCTCTTCCAGCTCGGTCAGGGAGCTGCCCGGAAAGGCGATGATCTGCCGGGCCTCATCGATCACTTGCATGCCCTTGAGCCGGCGCGTGCTGATAATCACGACCGGTCGGTCATAATCATTGCCCTGCGGGGTCGAGCCGCCGGTGACGCCAGTGTTGGCCGCCTGCATCAGGATAATGACGCCCTGTTCCTGGCAGATTTTCAGTACCTGCCACAACTGCGCCAGGGTCTGCGGCAACACCACTGCAAGGGCCTCCCCACGACCGTAGCGAAATCCCTTGCAGTACCAGGCTTTGTGGTACGGGTCAGTGATCAGATGGTCGCTGCCGACCTGCTGGCTCAGGCGTTGTAGCGTTGACGACTCCTGCATGGATGACGCTCCTGATTTCTTGTCGTTATGGCTTCGAGTCTGTCCAGTTTATTGGGGCAGGCTGATAAGCACTAATGAGCAATAGCCATGACTCGATAACCGCCTGCTATCGACGATAGAAATACCTGGCCGCCAAAGCAGGCACCTCCTCCATCGCACTCCATAGCTGTTCATCCAGCTCGCCACTGATCACTTCATGCTGCTCATCGCTCAACAGCTGCATGATGTCCCACAGCGTTTCAAGTTGCGGATGGTCTTCAAGGGGTGCGATCAATTGCCGCTGCCGGCTGACCACCGCATGGCTTTCGTGCGCACCGATGGCGGCCAGCGCCTGCAAGGCCAGGGTGCAGGTCTGATCACCCCAGTTGCAGAAAAACTGCAGGAAGCCGCCGTTGTAGCCGTCAGCTTCCAGGCGCCAGAGCGCGACGATGGACTGGTCCACCGGCGTCAGGCGCTCAAGGTCCCAGTCCAGGGCGTGCAGGCGCTGCATGGCCGCATCGCACAGGTGTTCCCAGACCCAGTCAACGGCCTCAACCTTAATGCCCAGCTCTGGCCAGCTTACCGAAGTGCCCTGCTCCAGAACCTCAAAACCGGCGCGCGCCTGCGGGCTGGCATCCTGCAGCCGGCTGTAGCGTGTCAGCGGCTGGTTCAGGCTCAGGCCGTCGGCCCACTCAAGGCACAGGGTGTCGGCGTCGAAACGGACGTTGATAATGGCGTTATCTTTCATGGCGTGCAGGGGTTCCTGAAATCAACGGGAAGGCTTTCGCCACTCATGCAAACGGTCGAGCAGTGTACACAGGCCGCCTGCCACCAGACCGAGCAGCAGGAATGGCACCATCAACCACGACAGTAGAAAGCTCCACGGCCCCAGCACGTTGGCCAGTGCCTGCGGGTCAGTGGCGATCACCGGCGCCCCGAACACCAGCCAGATCAGCCCGCCGCTGATGCCGCCGCCGAGCACATAGCGCCAGCGGGTCGAGAAAAAGCGTTCGATCAGCCACAGCACCGGCCAGCCGAACAGCATGCTCAGCAAGGTGCCGATCAGAGTGAAGAACATGAACATGCCGGCACTTTGCGCCAGCACCGCTGCCGCACCGCCCAAAACCAGGCCGCCTGACAGGGGCACGGCGACAATCGTCGTCCAGCGGGAGCGCGCGCCCTTGGGGCGGACTTCAAGACGCTCGATGGCGCTGACCACGGCGGTGTACAGCACGCCCAACGCCAGGCCACCCACGGCCCACATCAGCCAGGTACTGCGCGCCAACAGCACCGCCACCAGGCTCTGGAGCAGCGCGCTGATCAGGTGCCGACTCTTGAAGCGCTCGAAACGCCGGTCACCCCAGAGCAACAGTGGAATACCCACCACAATGGCGATGACCACGCCAAACAGAAACCCGGAGAACAGATTGCTCGCGTTCCAGCCCAGGGCCAGGCCCTTGGCCGTGCCATACACCAGGCCTGCACACAACGGCACGGCGCACAGGCGCAGTTCGGCATGGGGCTTCATAGTCGCTCCGCAAAGGCATCGTTTGTCGACAGAGCTATACAAGACCGCTTGGACGCGAAGAGTTCAATTCACCAGAGACAAGAGCAGGTCGGCGCAGTGACGACCGTGACAGGCTCAAGGCTTGATACGATCTGTGTTCATGGATGCCGCCCATTGCAGAGCGGCACCCTGAATATCAAGTCGACCGATCAGGCACCGGCCTCGCTTACGCCAGGCTTCCCAACGCCAGGGCCAGGTCCAACAACTTCTTGTTTTCCACGGCCTTCATGCTGTCCAGTTGCTGGTTCAGGGTCAGGGCACCGCTGGAAAAGCTTTGCACCGAACCGGACACGGCCCGTGTTGCCGCAGGCTGCACGGTGTCGATGGCGTAGTTGTTGGACACTGTGGTGCCGCTGCCGATATTGCCGGCCGCATCACTGACGCCGGCCTTGTTGAGGCTGATCAGGTTGGTGCTGTCGCTGATCGCGGCCTTTGGCGTGAAAGTGGCGGTCCAGGTCAGGCCACCGTTGGTGCTGGTCACGGTGCTCAAGGTGCCGTTGGCCACGCTCAGGTCGGCGTTGGTGAAGCCGCTGACGGCCTCGTTGAAGGTGATGGTCACCCGCGAGGTTTCGCCGACTTTGAGCGCTGTATCAGCCACAACGATGCTCGCCGTCGGCCTTATGGTGTCGATGGCGTAGTTGCTGGATGGGGTCATGCCGCTGCCGGTATTGCCAGCCGCATCAATAACACCCGCCTTGTTAAGGCTGATGACGTTAGTGCTGTCACTGATCGCAGCATTTGGCGTGAACGTCGCGGTCCAGGTCAGCCCACCGTTGGTGCTGGTCACAGCACTCAGAGTGCCGTTGGCCACGCTCAGATCCGCATTGGTGAAACCGCTGACGGCCTCGTTGAAGGTGATGGTTACCAATGAGGTTTCGCCGGCTTTCAGGGTTTGGTGCTGGTCACAGCACTCAGAGTGCCGTTGGCCACGCTCAGATCCGCATTGGTGAAACCGCTGACGGCCTCGTTGAAGGTGATGGTTACCAATGAGGTTTCGCCGGCTTTCAGGGCCAGGTCACTCATGGCGATGGTCGCCGTTGGCCGCAGCGTGTCGATGGCGTAGTTACTGGATACCGTGGTGCCGCTGCCGGCATTGCCCGCCGCATTGYTGACMCCGGCCCGGTTGAGGCTGATCAGGTTGGTGCTGTCGCTGATCGCGGCCTTTGGCGTGAAAGTGGCGGTCCAGGTCAGGCCACCGTTGGTGCTGGTCACGGCACTCAAGGTGCCCCTGATCAGGTTGGTGCTGTCGCTGATCGCGGCCTTTGGCGTGAAAGTGGCGGTCCAGGTCAGGCCACCGTTGGTGCTGGTCACGGCACTCAAGGTGCCATTGGCCACGCTCAGGTCGGCATTGGTAAAACCGCTGACTGCCTCATTGAACGTGATAGTCACCAACGAGGTCTCGCCGGCTTTCAGGGCCGTATCCGCCATGATGATGGTGGCCGTGGGTCGTACGGTGAGAACGGCGTAGTTATTGGAGACCGTGCTGCCGCTGCCCGCGTTGCCGGCAGCATCGCTGACCCCGGCCTTGTTGAGGCTGATCAGGTTGGTGCTGTCGGTCACCGCGCTGGCGGGTGTCAGGGTCGCGGTCCAGGTGAGCCCACCGTTAGCGCTGGTCACGGCACTCAAGGTGCCATTGGCCACGCTCAGGTCAGCGTTGGTGAAACCGCTCACCGCCTCGCTGAAGGTGATGGTCACCAATGAGGTTTCGCCGGCTTTGAGGGAGGTATCGGCTACGACAATGGTCGCCGTGGGCCGCACGGTGTCGATGGCGTAGTGAGTGGACACGGCCGTGCCGCTGCCGATATTGCCGGCTGCATCGCTGACCCCGGTCTGATTGAGGGTGATCAGGTTGGTACTGTCGCTGATTGCCACTTTTGGCGTAAAGGTAGCGGTCCAGGTCAGTCCACCGTTGGCACTGGTCACGGTGCTCAAAGTGCCGTTGGCCACGCTCAAGTCAGCGTTGGTGAAACCGCTCACCGCTTCGCTGAAGGTGATGGTCACCAATGAAGAGCTGATAGAAGCCTTCGACGGACAGGGTCCAGGTCAGTCCACCGTTGGCACTGGTCACGGTGCTCAAAGTGCCGTTGGCCACGCTCAAGTCAGCGTTGGTGAAACCGCTCACCGCTTCGCTGAAGGTGATGGTCACCAATGAGGTTTCACCGGCTTTCAGCGCCGTATCGGCCAGCACGATGGTGGCCGTGGGGCGCAGGGTGTCGATGGCATAGCTATCGGAGGTGGTGCCTCCACGGCCGGCATTGCCGGCAGCATCGAGCACACCGGCGTTGTTCAGAACAATCAGGTTACTGGCATCGGTCACGTCGGCCGCCGGGGTGAAGGTCGCCGTCCAGGTCAAGCCGCCGTCAAGGCTGGTCACTGCACTCAGCGTACCGTTCTCGACACTCAGGTCATCGTTGCCAAAACCGTTGACCGCCTCGCTGAAGATGATGGTCACTGTCGTGGTGTCGCCGGCCCTCAAGGCCAGGTCACTCATCTCGATGCTTGCCATTGGCCGCAGGATGTCGATGGCGTAGTTGTTGGACACCGTGGTGCCACTGCCGGCATTGCCGGCCGCATCGCTGACGCCGGCGTTATTGAGGCTGATCAGGTTGGTGCTGTCGCTGGTCGCCGCTTTCGGCGTAAAGGTAGCGGTCCAGGTCAGTCCACCGTTGGCACTGGTCACGGTGCTCAAAGTGCCGTTGGCCACGCTCAAGTCAGCGTTGGTGAAACCGCTCCGTGCTTGCAGGTGTGAAAGTTGCAGTCCAGGTCAACCCGCCATTGGTGCTGGTCACGGTACTCAAGGTGCCATTGGCCACGCTCAGGTCGGCATTGGTAAAGCCACTGACCGCTTCACTGAAAGTGATGGTCACCAACGAGGTTTCGCCGGCTTTCAGCGCTGAATCAGCCACGACGATGGTGGCCGTCGGGCGCACGGTGTCAATGGCGTAGTTATTGGACACCGTCGTGCCACTGCCGGTATTACCGGCGGCATCGGTGACCCCGGCCTTGTTAAGGCTGATCAGGTTGGAGCTGTCGCTGGTCGCAGCCTTTGGCGTGAAAGTGGCGGTCCAAGTCAGCCCGCCGTCAGTGCTGGCCACGGCACTCAGGGTACCGTTGACCACGCTCAGGTCGGCATTGGTAAACCCACTGACCGCTTCACTGAAAGTGATGGTGACGCCCGTCAGTGCTGGCCACGGCACTCAGGGTACCGTTGACCACGCTCAGGTCGGCATTGGTAAACCCACTGACCGCTTCACTGAAAGTGATGGTGACCCGTGAGGTTTCACCGACAACCAACGCGTTGTCAGCCATCACGATGGTCGCGGTCGGGACCCGGGTGTCGATGCTGTAGCTGGGCGAACCGGTCGTGCCTGTGCCGGCATTACCGGTTGCGTTGAGCACACCGGTGTTGGCCAGGGTGATGACGTTGCCGGTGGCCTCGATGTTGGTGTTCGGGGTGAAATCAGCAGTCCAGGTGATACCGCCATCGCCGCTGGTCGCGGTACCCAGGGTGCCATTGGCCACGCTCAGGTCGGCATTGCTGAAGCCACTGACCGCCTCGCTGAAGGTGATGGTCACAGTGGCGGTGTCACCGATCTTCAAGGCCCGGTCACTCATCGTGATGCTTGCCGTTGGCCTTACCGTGTCGATGGCGTAGCGGTCAGAATCGGTCGTGCCGCTACCGGCATTGCCGGCGGCATCAAGCACGCCGGCATTGTTCAGGCTGATGACATTGCTGGCATCGAGCAGATCGGCCGTCGGGGTGAAGGTCGCCGTCCACGTCAGGCCGCCGTCGCTGCTGCTCACCGCACTCAGGGTGCCGCTCTCGACGCTCAGGTCGTCGTTGCTGAAATCGCTGACCGCTTCGCTGAAGGTGAGGGTGACCCGCGAGGTTTCACCGGCAATCAGCGCGCTGTCGCGCATCACAATGGTCGCGGTCGGGGCCAGGGTGTCGACGCTGTAGCTGGCCGAATCGGTCGTCCCTGCACCGGCATTGCCGGTTGCATTGACCACACCGCTGTTGGCCAGGGTGATGACGTTGCCGGTGGCCTCGATGTTGGTGTCCGGGGTGAAATCAGCAGTCCAGGTGCTACCGCCATCGCCGCTGGTCATGGTACCCAGGGTGCCATTGGCCACGCTCAGGTCGGCATTGCTGAAGCCACTGACCGCCTCGCTGAAGGTGATGGTCACAGTGGCGGTGTCGCCGACCTTCAAGGCCCGGTCACTCATCGTGATGCTCGCCGTTGGCCGCACAGTGTCGATGAGGTATGGCATGGACGCCGTGGTCCCGCTGCCCGCATTGCCGGCGGTATCAAGCACACCGGCAGTGTTCAGGCTGATGACATTGCTGGCATCGAGCAGATCGACCGCCGGGGTAAAGGTCGCCGTCCAGGTCAGGCCGCCGTCGCCGCTGCTCACGGCGCTGAGCGTGCCGTTCTCGACCGTCAGGTCGTCGTTGCTCAAACCGCTGACCGCCTCGCTGAAGATAATGGTCACTGTCGCGGTGTCGCCGGCTGTCAAGGCCAGATCACTCATCGCGATCGTCGCCGTGGGTCGCCGGGTATCGATGACGTAAGTGGTGGACGCCGTGCTGCCGCTGCCAGCATTGCCAACGGCATCAAGGACACCGGCGTTGTCCAGGCTGATGACATTGCTGGCATCGAGCAGGTCGACCGCCGGGGTGAAGGTCGCCGTCCAGGTCAAGCCGCCGTCACTGCTGCTCACCGCGCTGAGCGTGCCGTTCTCGACCGTCAGGTCGTCGTTGCTGAAACCGCTGACCGCCTCGCTGAAGGTAATGGTCACCGTCGCGCTGTCGCCAGCCTTCAAGGCCAGGTCGCTCATCGCGATGCTTGCCGTGGGCCGTAGGGTGTCGATGACGTAGGTATTCGATACCGTGCTGCCGCTGCCGGTATTGCCAGCCGCATCGCTGACCCCAGCGTTGGTGAGGCTGATGACATTGCTGGCGTCGAGCAGATCGACCGTCGGGGTGAAGGTCGCCGTCCACGTCAGGCCACCATTGGCGCTGCTCACCGCGCTCAGGGTGCCATTCTCGACGGTCAGGTCGTCATTGCTGAAACCGCTGACCGCCTCACTGAAGGTGATGGTAACCGTTGAGCTTTCACCGACACTCAACACACTGTCGGCCATGACAATGCTGGCGATCGGCCGCAGGCTGTCAATGCTGAAGCTGTTGGAGGTCACAGACGCGCTGCCGATATTGCCCGCCAGGTCCCTGACATGGGCAGTGTTGAGGACAAGGGTGCTGGCGACGGCGATGACGTCGTTGGTCGGGGTGTAGCTCGCCGTCCAGGTGGTGCCACCGTCGGCACTGCCGAGCCCACTCACGCTGCCGTCGGGCGCCAGCAGGTCGGTCACATCAAAGTCGGTCACCGCCTCGCTGAAGGTGATGGTCACCGTGGTGGCCTGGCCACGCTTGAGCGCCGTGTCGATCACGGCGATGGTCGCGGTCGGCGCCAGGGTGTCGATCGCGTAGCTGGCCGTGCTGCTGCCCACCCCCGTATTGCCGGCCGCATCCAGTACACCGGGTTTGTTCAGGGTGATCAGATTAGCGGCCGTCTGCACATTGGCGGCGGGGGTGAAGGTCGCGGTCCAGGTCAGGCCGCCATCGCTGCTACTCACAGCGCTGAGCGTGCCGTTCTGCACCGTCAGGTCGGCCAGGGTCAAATCGCTGACGGCCTCGTTGAAGGCAAAGGTCACCCGGGTCGTTTCGCCGGTTTTCAGGTCAGCGTCAGCAACGGTGATGGCCGCTGTCGGGCGCAGGGTGTCGACGGTGTAGTTGCCGGAACTTGCACTGCCGGTCCCCGCCGTGCCGTCGAACAGCACCTTGGCCAGGTCCAGGGTGATGACGTTGCTGGTGTCTTCGATGTTCACGCTCGGGGTGAAGGTGGCGGTCCAGGTGATTCCGCCATCCGTGCTGCTGACCGGGCCAAGCGTGCCGTTGGCCAGCACCAGGTCGCTGCTGTCGAAACCGGTCACCGCCTCGCTGAACGTCAGGGTCACCTGCGTGGTCTGGCCCGCCTGCAAGCTGCTGTCGGCCAGCGCAATGGTGGCCCTGGCGTAGTCGAGGTTCAGCGTGCCCAGGTTGTGAAGCGTGTCCACACCTGCAGGGGTGGCACCGTCAAGCGCTACATACCTCTCGGCGATGACACCTCCCTTGCCGCCGTTACCGCCAGCGCCATCGTTACCGGTCATGCTTGCGTAGCTGGTGGTATTGATATTGAGGGTGCCGGCGTTCCAGATCGCTCCGACGCCAAGCCCGCCAGCGCCGGCAGCATATCCCGGGGCGTCGGGCTCATACATGTCATAGATGTATGTGCTGCCGCCGGCAGCGCCACCCCCACCGGCGCCGGCGTTGTCGGTAATACTCGAACGACCGATGATGGTCAGCACCGCCCCGCTGCTGTTGAAGATGCCACCAGTGGCATCTCCGCCTTTGCCGCCGCCTGACCGATAGCCACCGACGGCGCCGCCGCCGCCCCCAATCCTGATGGACGCGCTGCTGGCCGAGCCACCGGTGCCACCGGATGCAAATAGGCGACTATCAGACTGCCCCCCTGCGCCGCCTGTAGTAGAACCACCGGATGCGCTCCAGGCAGAGTAGAACCTAGTTGTACCGCCCTTGCCGCCGGTTCCAGAGCCACCAAGGCTTCCGGGATCACCGTAGCTGTCACTGCCGCCAGAACCGCCCCCGATGCCAGGTCCAGTATCCCCCTTGACACCGCCACCACCACCGCCACCATTACCGTTACTATGGTAGTAGGATGGAGTGGGTTGATTCGCCCCCCCGCCCCCCGAGGCGGCATTGGCTGTCACCGTGACGTTATTGAGTGTCAGGTTGCCACTATTGGCAATCCCTGCCCCCAAAGATGAGGCAGGCAAGGTTCGAAAGTCGGCACCATTACCGGCAATCAGCCCCCTGGTGACGACCAGGCCATCGAGCGTCACCGTGCGGCCCGAGGTCACTTCCAGCACACGGCTCTTGTACTGGGCGTCGAGCGTAATGTCAGCGGTGCCGTTGTTGTCCAGGTCGCCATCGAGGGTGATGTTCTTGCTGATGGTCAACTGGCTGTCGAGCAGCACCGTCGCGCCGGGGGTGCTGAAGGTGTGGACTGGCGTAGCCTGCGCTGGTGGGNGCCGGTGCCGTTGTTGTCCAGGTCGCCATCGAGGGTGATGTTCTTGCTGATGGTCAACTGGCTGTCGAGCAGCACCGTCGCGCCGGGGGTGCTGAAGGTGATGATGTCACCGGCCTGGGCGCTGGCCAGGGTGTTGCGCAACGAGGCGCTGTTGCCGGTGTCGGCGTAGTTGCTGACCACCAGGGTCTGCAGGCCCCACTGGTAACCGTCCCTGACCTGCTGCGACAAGGCACTGGTGCTCTCCAGGCTGCCGGTGGCCACTTCCAGGCTCCAGTCGCCGCCCATGCCGGTGCGGTTGCTCGACGCGGCGATGTCACGGCCGGTGCTGATGGCCAGGGCGTTGACAAAATCGAGCCCCTCCTCGCCTTCGGCGGTGTTGCAGGCGTAGATCAGGATATCGCCACCGGCGTTCATGTCCTGGCCGATCTGCGCCAGCACACCGCTGTACTGGTTGAGGTTGTCGCTCGACAGGTGGGTGCTGCCCAGCCACAGGTCACCGGCATTGCCGTGGGCGATGATCTGCACCGAACTGACCCCCGAGTGCGCGTCCAGGTACTCGGCAATCTGTTGCAGGCCTTCGCGGCTGGCATCCAGCCTGACCACGTCGGTGCCGGCGGCCACGCCGGCGATCAGGCTTCGCTGTCCTTGACCCGTGCGTCGACGAACACCACGGTCTGGCCNGGTGCGCGTCCAGGTACTCGGCAATCTGTTGCAGGCCTTCGCGGCTGGCATCCAGCCTGACCACGTCGGTGCCGGCGGCCACGCCGGCGATCAGGCTGTCACTGTCCTTGACCCGTGCGTCGACGAACACCACGGTCTGGCCCGGCTCGGCAGGGCCGGTGGGGATGATGTCGGCGGTGGCATGCGCACTGTCCTGGCCGGCATTGCTGTCGGCGGTGGTGTTCGCTGCGGCCTCGGCCACGGCCGCTGCCGGGTGCTCGGTCGCGGTGTCGGCCACGGTCGCGGCCACCGCGCCGTCGAACAGCATGCGCGGCTCCAGGCACAGGATCATGGGCGGAACGGGAACGGTCTGAGCTGAACCGGCAGGCTTGACGGTCCGAGACGCTTTTTTATTCCACCACATGCTGCTCACCCAGGATTGATCGTTGCAACGGATATGAAAACGGCGGTCAGATGACCGCAGCGTCTGATTTCATGCGAATAACGTGGGCGGCACTGCCTGCGGCGTCATTCCAGAAGGACAACTTTGAATACTGCTCGAACAGGTCGGGCGGCAGAATCGTGCGCCGGGGTTCATGCGTGACCCTGGGCTTGACCTTGTGCAGGCCGGACACACCCAGCGCTTCGTCGAACTGCGGCGCGTCATAGACGATGTGATTGAAGTCGTGCTCGAACCAGGGCTCGCCAATGAATTGATACACCAGGCGCAGGACCTGCTCGGGCGACTGCGACAGCAGGTCGTAGTCGATCAGCAGCAACGAGTCGGCCTGTTCGCCGTAATAGGCTTCCTTGAGCGCCGCCCAGGCAAAGCCGACCATGCGGTTGCGCTGCGCCAGGGTATCGACCCGGCTATAGACGGTATTGCGCTCGTCGGCATCGCCAAACAGCTTGGTGTTCTCGAACGGATTGGCGCGGTAGACGCGCTCGATGCTGTCCATGATCCAGGCCACATTGCGCACACAGGCAATGACTTTGGCCTTCGGGAACAGGTCATTGACGGCGGACATGCGCGAGCACCAGCCGCGGTTGGTGTCGAAGATCAGCGAGGTCTCGGGCTTGTCGGCGTAATAGGAACTGAACAGGCCGCCCAGCAGGCGGCGACGCAGGTCGGTGTCGATCACCGAGGCAAATTCGCTGCCGGCGCTGCACTGCCCCAGCACGCCTGAAAACAGGCTGAACACCGGACTGCTCATGCCCGCATGAAAACGCGGGTTCTGTAAAAGAATGGCCGACAGCAGGGTCGAACCCGAGCGCGGCAAACCGGAAATGAAATGAAAGTTCGGCAAGGGCTGGGCTCGCGGGTCGACCGTGAAAGAAGGCGAGCATAACCGAATGAAAATAAGACGGATAGCATATTGCTATGAACCGTACATAAGCTTAGGAAAAAACTGACAATAAAAAGGCGGCAGTTTTATAACACGATGAAAAGCGGTTAATAAAAAACTTTTTATTAATAGTGGGATCCAAAAAACGGCCTATAAGCCCGATATGACTTAGTGCACGTTGCCACGGATGCCGACCATCAGGAACGGCACCGCAGCAACCCCGGACTTCAACTACCCCATCGCCCCCAACGCCCGCGCCAGGTCACTCAACTGTTTGTTCTGCGTGGCCTTGAGGCTGTCCAGTTGCTGGCTCAGGGTCATGGCACCGACGGTGGTGCTCCGTGCCAACGCAGGCTGCACCGTATCGATGGCGTAGTTACTGGAGACAAGAGAGCCGCTGCCGATATTGCCGGCGGCATCGCTGACGCCAGCCCTGTTGAGGGTCATCAGGTTGGTGCTGTCGCTGGTTGCGGCCTTTGGTGTGAAGGTGGCGGTCCAGGTCAGCCCGCCATTGGTGCTGGTCACCGCGCTCAGGGTGCCGTTGGCTACGCTCAGGTCGGCGTTGGTGAAGCCGCTGACCGCCTCATTGAAGGTAATGGTTACCCGCGAGGTCTCGCCGGCTTTCAGGGCCGTATCCGCCATGATCAGGGTGGCCGTTGGGCGTACCGTGTCGATGGCGTAGTTATTGGACACGGTGGTGCCGCTGCCGGTATTGCCGGCGGCATCGGTGACCCCGGCCTTGTTGAGCGTAATGAGGTTGGTGCTGTCGCTGATCGCAGCCTTTGGCGTGAACGTCGCGGTCCAGATCAGGCCGCCATTGGTGCTGGTCACAGCACTCAGAGTGCCGTTGGCCACGCTCAGATCCGCATTGGTGAAACCGCTGACGGCCTCGTTGAAGGTGATGGTTACCAATGAGGTTTCGCCGGCTTTCAGGGCCTGATCAGGTTGGTGCTGTCGCTGATCGCGGCCTTTGGCGTGAAAGTGGCGGTCCAGGTCAGGCCACCGTTGGTGCTGGTCACGGCACTCAAGGTGCCGTTGGCCACGCTCAGGTCAGCGTTGGTGAAGCCGCTGACGGCCTCACTGAAGGTGATGGTCACCAATGAGGTTTCGCCGGCTTTCAGGGCCGTGTCGGCCACGACGATGGTCGCCGTGGGTCGTACGGTGAGAACGGCGTAGTTATTGGAGACCGTGCTGCCGCTGCCCGCGTTGCCGGCAGCATCGCTGACCCCGGCTTTGTTGAGGCTGATCAGGTTGGTGCTGTCGGTCACCGCGCTGGCGGGTGTCAGGGTTGCGGTCCAGGTGAGCCCGCCGTTAGCGCTGGTTACGGCACTCAAGGTGCTGTTGGCCACGCTCAGGTCGGCATTGGTGAAACCGCTCACCGCTTCGCTGAAGGTGATGGTCACCAATGAGGTTTCGCCGGCTTTGAGGGAGGTATCGGCTACGACAATGGTCGCCGTCGGCCGCACGGTGTCGATAGCGTAGTTAGTGGACATCGTAGTGCCGCTGCCGATATTGCCGGCTGCATCGCTGACACCTGCTCTATTGAGGCTGATCAGATTGGTGCTGTCGCTGGTTGCGGTCTTTGGTGTGAAGGTGGCCGTCCAGGTCAGGCCGCCGTTGGTGCTGGTCACGGCACTCAGCGTGCCATTGGCCACGCTCAGGTCGGCGTTGGTGAAACCGCTGACGGCCTCGTTGAAGGTGATGGTCACCAAGGAGGTCTCGCCGACTTTCAGCGCCGTATCCGCCATGACGATGGTGGCCGTGGGGCGCACGGTGTCGAGGGTGTAGTTAGTGGACCCGGTGGTACCGCTGCCGGCATTGCCAGCGGCATCAAGCACACCGGCATTGTTCAGGCTGATGACATTGCTGGCATCAAGCAGATCGACTGCCGGAGTGAAAGTTGCCGTCCACGTCAGACCGCCGTCGCTGCTGCTCAAGGCACTCAGCGTGCCGTTCTCGACACTCAGGTCGTCGTTGCCAAAACCGCTGACCGCCTCGCTGAAGGCGATACTTACTGTTGCCGTGTCACCGGTTTTCAAGGCCAGGTCACTCATCTCGATGCTTGCCATTGGCCGCAGGGTATCGATGACGTAGTTGTTGGACACCGTGGTGCCACTGCCGGCAGTGCCGGCCGCATCGCTGACGCCGGCGTTATTGAGGCTGATCAGGTTGGTGCTGTCGCTGGTCGCCGCTTTCGGCGTGAAAGTGGCGGTCCAGGTCAGCCCGCCGTCGGTGCTGGCCACGGCGCTCAGGGTGCCGTTGGCGACGCTCAGGTCGGCATTGGTAAAGCCGCTCACCGCCCTGCTGAAGGTAATGGTCACCCGCGAGGTTTCGCCCGCGGCCAGGGCCGTATCGGACACCACGATGGTGGCCGTGGGCCGCACGGTGTCGAGGGTATAGTTATTGGACACCGTGGTGCCGCTGCCGGTATTGCCGGCCGCATCGCTGACGCCGGTATTGGTAAGGCTGATCAGGTTGGTACTGTCGCTGATCGTGCTTGCAGGTGTGAAAGTTGCAGTCCAGGTCAACCCGCCATTGGTGCTGGTCACGGTACTCAAGGTGCCATTGGCCACGCTCAGGTCGGCATTGGT
>NZ_LMOA01000008.1:0-74152 GCF_001423155.1 Pseudomonas sp. Leaf127
CCCAAGGCCACTGGGCGTCCTTCGTACGATCCCGCCGACCTGCTCAAACTCTATCTGTACGGCTATTTTCAGCGCATTCGTTCGTCGCGGCGACTTGAGGCAGAGTGTCGGCGCAACGTGGAGGTCATGTGGTTGTTGGGTCGACTGGCACCTGACTTCAAAACCATTGCTGATTTTCGGCGCGACAACAGTGCCGCGTTCACCGCAACCTGTCGTGCCTTCGTCCGATTCTGCCGACAGGCTGGTCTGATTGCCGGCGAGTTGGTGGCCATCGACGGCAGCAAGTTTCAGGCGGTCGCTTCCAGCCGCAAACACCTGACACCGAAAAAACTCCAGGACCGCGAAGCGGCGCTCGACAAGAAAATTGCGCGTTACCTGGCGCAACTCGATGAAGCGGATTGCGACGAAGAAGGAGAGTCGATCGACCGCTCAGCGGTACAGGCAGCGCTGGCCGGGTTGCGGGTAAAAAAGGCCAATAACCAGACCTGCCAAGTGCTGATGCAAGCTCAAGGTCTGGCTCAACACGTGGTTGGTGAGTCCGATGCGCAAAAAATGCGAACGGCCTCCGTCCCGCTGGTGGCTTACAACGTTCAACGTGTTGTGGACGCGAAGCACTGCCTGATTTTGCACCACGAAGTCACTCAGGAAGGTACCGATAACCGCCAACTCGAACCGATGGCCAAGGCCGCTAAAGACGAGCTGCAGCAATCAAAACTCTGCGTCACAGCGGATGCAGGTTACTCCAATGGCGCCCAGTTCCAGGCGTGCGAGGACGCGGCGATCACTGCTTTTGTTCCACCGAACAGGGCCAACAACCCTACCAGTGGTGAGGAGCAGTACTTTGACCGGACAGACTTCAGCTACGACAAAGATACCGATCAATATCAGTGCCCTGCTGGCAAACCACTGACACTTAAACAGCTGAACAAAGGCGATCGAATCTACCAGGCGGCCATCAGCGACTGCGGGAAATGCCCGCTGAAAAGCCGCTGCACCAAGGCTCAGCGTCGCTATCTGATGCGCCATGCCCATGAAGCGGCGTTTGAGCGAATGGAACAGCGGATGAAGGTCCATCCCGAGATGATGGTCAATCGCCGATCCATCGTTGAACATCCCTTCGGCAACCTGAAGCACTGGATCTTCGGCAATGGCCGGTTTTTGCTGCGCCAGTTGAAGGGGACTCGCGCAGAAATGGCGCTAGCGGTACAGGCCTACAACTTGAAAAGGGCTATCCAGGTGCTGGGAGCACAACAGCTGATAGCGCTGATGGGCTGAGAGGCGCTGTATTTTTTACATTCCAGAAAAGCAAATGCCCCGACAAGTCGGGGCATTTGCTTTACGCCGCCGCAAACTGCGTTTTCACACGGTCTGTACGGCCGTACTTTTTGTGCCTGCCATTCCGAGAACATGAGCAAAGCCAGGACGACATCGAACGCCCGGCACCGAGGCATTGAGCAATGGCCAAAGACATCGAACCCCCTGCACATCCACCAGCCAACTCAGCGGCGATCTGTGTGAGCTGTGGGCGCAACAAAGAAGACATTCGGAAATGGCGACGCATGAACCGACCGGAGAAAATGGCTGCGGTGCAGCGGGCTGATCAGCGGTTGAAGAGCCTTAACAAGAAGAAGGGCTGAGCAAGATGGATTGGCCGATGTGAGACCTGCTGCGGTCTGCAAGACTTCGCTAAAATCTCTGGCCTCTGACACTGACATACCGCCACCCTTACCAGCTACTGGACAATCCATGCACACAAAAAGCCTGGCCCTCTCATTTCTCATTACCCTACTGGCCATATTCCAAGCCAATGCCGCAGACAAAACCTGCGCCGAAGCCATCGGCCAGAAGCGCGCCGAGATGCTGGTCAAGCAATGCATCAACGTATCCCCCGCCACCCGCCCGCCATGCAACGCGGCCAACAGCTGCGCGCTAATCAACAGCGAAGTCGAACGCGGATGCGGCCTTCTAGGCGATGACGCAAACACGCCGGGCTACTGCCACTTCAAACTGACCAAACCGGAGACCGTGCAGGGTGCATTGATTACTGGTGGCGGCATCGATGACTACAGCATTACTGTGCTGGTCAATGACGGTCGACGGTTTAGCGCCTATTGCGATGGCAACTGCGGTGACTGGTTTACTGCCGAAGACGAAGGTGAGGCAAGCTTGTTACCGGCCATGATTGGCAAGAACGTCAAGGTTACCGTTGCCAGCGAACCCAACAACGAGCGCATCGCCGGGCCTGCTGCGGATGACACGCTGATCTTTGTAAAAAAGATCGAGGTCGTGAAGTGATAGCGGCGCGCTAGAATCTCAGAAACTCTGGTTTGAGCAGGGTGATATTCAGAACTCTCTTTCAACACGACCGAATTCGGAGCCCTCATGCCTCGCAGTACCGGACTGGACCCAGCACGCCTCCCAGACATCGCGACGCTGCGCCAACGAGCGAAAGCCCTGGCAATGCTCGACGCAATCCTTTCACCTGAATGGGAATACCGGTACTACAGCTTTGACGCACGCTGGAATGAAGGCGAGGAAATGGCCTCCATGCGAAACGGTTCGGGTGATGACTGGTTTCTGCTCTTTGGACCGTTTGGCGCAGCAATCAAGGGACTGGCTCACGAATCGTCCTTGGCAGGCGATCCGAGCCTGACAGCCGCCGTTAAAAGCCAGGTGCCGGAGACGTTCGCCTCATTTCTGAATGAGCCTGCATTCAGCATGGATGAATTGAGTTACTGCTATTGGAAAGGCGCAGAGGACTTGAGCTGGCAGAAGGCGGAGCACGGCAACACGCTGGCTACCGGTGTTGACGATGGGTCCACAGAGTTCCTGTTACCTCTGATAGAACCCGCGTCCGCCTATGTAGACTTCGCCAGTGAGTACTACGAAATCGAAGTGCCGCTCTCGGCTGTTGAGCTTATCTACGAACAGGGTGTTCTGACTGAGAGCCTGGTGAAGTCGCTCAATCCCGACTTGAGTTTTGCCGAGGCCAAAGTATTCGCAGCCGAAATAGGCTACCCCTGCGCGTAGCCTGACTCGATACATCCAGCCAGAAATACAACCTGCATAAACATTCCAACCTGCACTACAGCCCAATAAAACCCCGCCACCTGAAAAGGCAACGGGGTCCACACAACACAAGCAACACGCCTGACGCCGTCAGGCCAACGGCCCTTACGTCTCCCCTACTTCCGTGCTCATTACCGGCCACTGATCCAGCACCTGGTCTAGCGTCAGGTGCGCCTGGGTGATCAAGTGCATACCGGCCATGGCCAGGTGGCGTGGCGGGCCTTGCAGGTTATCGGCGCTCTCATAGACCGTGGTGGTCGCGCAGCGCAGCAGTTCCACGGCATGGGCCAAGCGGCATTCAAGGAGGCTCAGGGTAAATTCGAGGGTGGGTGGATCGGGGACGATCTTTTTCATGGGTACAACTCCAGTGAGACCAAAAGAGTCGTCACCCATTGCCTACCAAACGCTGGGTGGCGACCGTGCACAAGTTGGTAGGACCGGTCACTGGCGTCCGGCGCGCCCGAAGGCGCCAAGCACACGGCCGCCATAAAACGCAGGCCGTAGAAAAGCGCCTCGCTAGGCGGGCGCCTTGCGTCAGTGAACTTCAGGCCTACCAAACCTGATCGCTGGATTTACAGCGACGTTCGGAGGGTAGTGACCGAAATTGACGAGCGCAAGCGGTCGGGATTTTCTCGGAAATTTCCTTCAATAGAAAGAGAAGCGTCTTGCTATCACCTGTAGAACCTAAGAAAAATCTGACAGCTTCAGGCGCCGATGCATGACATAGCGCCATCCGATTTCCTCAACCGGCTTCCTTGCCCAAACTCCGTATTTTGCTTAAGACACCGTCAAACCTGAGGCAGGCAGTTTGCAGGCGATTGCGATGGCACAGACCTAATAGCGTGCGTGAAGCCGCTGCCAAGCAAATCATCACTCTGTAAAGTAATCACTATCAATCTGCTTCACTTCATAAATCTGCTTAACACTCACGCCCAGGTTGTTCTCGACCATCAGGCGCGCCAACTCAATTCCGTCGATCAGCACCACTTTAATATCCAGCCCCAGCGCTGCAGTACGAGCCCCTTCCGAGAATTCTGAAGTAGTGATAAACACACCCTTACGCGCACGCTGGCGGGTCAGTGCGCCTATAAACTTGTCTATCTCTGGGCGATGCACGGTGTTGGTCCAGCGTTTGGCCTGCAGGTAGATCACATCAAGGCCGAGCTTGTCTTCTTTGATGATGCCGTCGACACCGTCATCATTAGTCGCCTGCGTCGCCTTCCCCGCTTCCTTGCGCGAACCGCCGTACCCCATGGCGATCATCAGATCGACCACCAGTTGCTCAAAGAAACTGGGAGTGGCTACCCGGACTTGTGCAAGCAGTTCGTCGGCAAGGGACTGCATCAACGCCTGATGCGCCTCGGTCAGCTGTTCGTCCGGTGTGGTTTCGGCAATCTCAATGTTATCAACGCTCAGTACGGCAGGTGCCTCGACTGTTTGCGACTTGGCAGTATGGAAGTCTGCGAATTCCGGAAACTGCTTTAACCACCTCACGGTTATGCGCTGCGGACCACTGGCCAAGGCGTCAAGGCCACGTGGGGTGATTTGCACCAGCCCTTTGGACGGAATGCACAGTAACCCTGCCTTGTTTAAATAAGTGCGCGCCCAGCCCACGCGGTTGTTGATGACGGTCTGATGGCCGGAAGGAAGACGCTCTTTGAGTTCATCTTCGGTCAACAGGAACTGCTCAGCCACCCGCTCACGTAACTCATTGAGCGGCAGCGGCGTACCGTTCTGAACCGCGCTCAGCACAGGGCGCATCACGCTTTGAAAATCTGGAATTGCCACCGTAACTCCCTGATCCTGATGGTCGCTTTGGACATCTTGTAGGACTTATCTACTTTTTTGAGCTTCTGCCAAAGATTGCCACAGCACCTGCGATCTTGAATGCACCCAAAGCACTTCTACTTTCTACTTACGCAACAATTCATGCCTGAAGCGCGCCTCCAACGACGGTATTTCCAGCAGCACGTCTTCGTCCTGCCACACGTCATAGGAACGTTTTGTCTCGATATTGCCAGCCATAAAATCATCGTCGACCGGAGTATCTTCATCGATCTCCTCATACAGCGACGATGTGTAGCCCTTGATCCATAGCTTGCGTTTCTCGGCAGTGATCACATAACCGGAGGTGTATTCACTGCCGGCCAGGCGAACAGGTTCTGCCGTTCCCTTGCGGCTGAGCGCCGTGATGGCAATGACCAGGTGCGCCAATTCGTCCATGTCCGGACAAACGAACTCATGAAGGGCAGGCCAGAATTCCATGTCGGCATCAGAGGCTCGCCACCCCTTGTTATCGTTGACCTCGGTGATGTCCTCGTAAGGATGCGAGTGGAACGTGCCGATCAACTCCAGTTGCGGCCAGTATTCCCCGAAGAAATCGCGTTTCATCGCAATGGATTCGAAGTCGGGGCGCACCCAATGGGTATGCCGCAGGGCCGAGGTTTCGACGGTGGCGACCACTGCGACCAAGCGTGCCGGAAGGCCCTTGCGTACAGGCAGCGCATACCCCCACAGCAAGCCGAAGGTTTCGAGACTCTTGTTGCTCCGGCCTCGCTCATGGGCTTTGTGCGACACCTCATAAGCTTCGATGGCCGAAGTCAGCAGTTGCGGCAGGACATGATCCTCGATGATGACTTGTGTACGCACGTGCTCCTCCCTGGGAATGCATGACGGCCTGCGGCGCTGCGCCAAAGCGCGGTTAAAAAACCCGTACATAATAGCAAATCGCCTGACATCGACCTGGGTCGGGAATACTGGCTTTGAGGCAATTGCGCCGCCAATAAAAACCCCGCCACCTCTCCAGGCAACGGGGTCCACACAACACAAGCAACTCGCCTGACTGCGTCAGGCCAACGGCCCTTACGTCTCCTCTACTTCCTTACTCATCACCGGCCACTGATCCAGCACCTGGTCGAGCGTCAGGTGCGCTTGAGTGATCAAGTGCATGCCGGCCATGGCCAGATGGCGTGGCGGGCCTTGCAGGTTGTCGGCGCTCTCATAGACCGTGGCGGTGGCGCAGCGCAGCAGCTCCACGGCATGGGCCAGGCGGCATTCAAGGAGGCTCAGGGTAAATTCGAGGGTGGGTGGGTCGGGGACGATTTTTTTCATGGGTACAACTCCGCTTATACAGATGGAGCCGTTCACCCATTGCCTACCAAACGCCGGGTGGCGGCCGTGCACAAGTTGGTAGGACCGGTTAGCGGAACCCGGCGCGCCCGAAGACGCCCTGCGCACGGCCCCCATAAATTGCAGGCCGAGAAAAAGCGCCTCGCAAAAGGTGGCGCCTTGCGCCGCTAAACCTCAGGCCTACCAAACCTGATCGCTGGATTTACAGCGACGTTCGGAGGGTAGTGACCGAAATTGACCAGCGCAAGCGGCCGGGATTTTCTCGGAAATTTCCTTCAATAGAAAGAGAAGCGTCTTGCTATCACCTGTAGAGCACAGGAAAAATCTGACAGATTCAGGCGCAACCAAACACTGTTCACTGGCGCTTGGCTATGAGCAACATGTCGCTAAAAATCCATTTCAAGAACACGTTATGCGTACATGTCGCCGCCAGCGACATGAAAGCACCGCGCAGTGTTCAAGCGTTGCAAGTTCGCGCTTCTCACGCAAAACAAAACCCCGCCACCTCTCCAGGCAACGGGGTCCACACAACACAAGCAACTCGCCTGACTCTGTCAGGCCAACAGCCCTTACGTCTCCTCTACTTCCTTGCTCATCACCGGCCACTGATCCAGCACCTGGTCTAGCGTCAGGTGCGCTTGGGTGATCAAGTGCATACCGGCCATGGCCAAGTGGCGTGGCGGGCCTTGCAGGTTATCGGCGCTTTCATAGACCGTGGCGGTCGCGCAGCGCAGCAGCTCCACGGCATGGGCCAGGCGGCATTCAAGGAGGCTCAGGGTGAATTCGAGGGTGGGTGGGTCGGGAACGATCTTTTTCATGGGTACAACTCCAATTATGACTATGGAGCCATCACCCCTTGCTACCAAACGCAGGGTGGGGGCCGCGCACAAGTTGGTAGAACCGGTAATTGGCAACCCGGCGCGTCCGAAAACGCCATGCGCACGGCCCCCATTACCGAGGCCGTAAAAGCCTCGTCAACGGTTGCACCTTGCGCCAATTGACCTCAGGTCTACCAAACCTGATCGCTGGATTTACAGCGACGTTCGGAGGGTAGTGACCGAAATTGACCAGCGCAAGCGGTCGGGATTTTCTCGGAAATTTCCTTCAATAGAAAGAGAAGCGTCTTGCTATCACCGGTAGTGCCCAGGAGAAATCTGACAGATTTGGATGTCGGTGTATGACATGGGAGTCATTCGGTGCTGTGAGACAGATCCAACAGATGCGCTGCTCTTACTGGCCTCATCGTCGGATCGCCGCCCGGGTCAGAGCCTTCTCCCACATCGACCGCGTTGGCTTTATGAACACGTGATTTACAGGCATCATCCCTGCACGCCTGCCATCCGCTTCCAGAGTCCCCACGCCATGCCCCAGGAAAAAATCGATCTCCTCCGCCTGCAAAAGCCTATCCGCGACGAGATGAACGACCTGCTCCGCGCGCTCAATGCCGCCAGCACCCGCGAGGACATTGAAGCCGAGCGCGCCATTCAGATCGAGTCGATCCAGGCCCTGCAAAACACCAAGCGCCTGCGCCCGGCGGATGCCGAAGCGCTGTTCATCATTTTCGATGACGCGGCAGAGGCGAAACTGGAAAACCTGCCCTGACGGTTGTGTAGCCCTTCAGCAGGACGGTGGACCTGTATTCCCGGCCGAGAGTCGCTTGGCGCCGTCATTGCCGTGCGTCCACGAATCATCACCGCCAACACGCCGGATCCTTCATCGCTCGTAATAGAACTTGGCGGGATAGTTGTAGTTGCGTTCCCGCTCCGCGCACCATTCGGGGAAGTCGCCTGTGGGGTTTTCCGAATAGGCTTTCCAGTCTGTGATAAGGCGATCGAAATACTCCACTTCACGTGTCAGGTGAGCCAGCGCTTCGGGATCGGGGGCTTTGGCGATGTAACTTCGGGCAAGATCCACGGCTGAAGTCGCCTCGTCAACGCTGCCCAGGAAGACCGATTCGTCAAGATGATGGGTGGCGTGGTCAGCCCATCCCAGCGCGAAGTCGATCAGTACCTTGCGCACGGGTAAATCGTCGGGGCACATGGACAGTGCTCGTCTAAGCAGTGCCGGATCACGGTTGAGTAGTCCGAGCCATCGCACGGGCAAGGCTGCTTCTGCATCCTCCTCCATCCATGCCCCCAGCGTCGGCAGCAGAAACCGGGCGGTGAGCGGCTGTGTCAGAAACTGATGGGCTTGCGAGGTGCGCGAATTGGCTTCGAGGATTTCGATGGCGGCGCGACGTGCGGTGGCGCTGTCAAACGAACGGGATGCGACGAGAAACTGTTCAAGTGCAGCAAAGGCTTCGCGACGTAGCCCTTGTTCGCGATACCGACAATAGCTCGCCAGTGGTTTCAGATCGGCCTGGGCATCGAAGCTTTGTGCAAGCGCCAGAAGGCCTTCGAAGTTGTCTTTGTTCCAGTAATACACGGTAGTCAGCCCCGATAAGTGCAGCGTCGAACCTATACTCCACGAGCGTTGCAGGCAAGCTGGAAGCCCTGTCTCATTAAATGGGTGCTGCTGCCAAGCGCCTGAGCACCGCAGCGAATTAAAGGGCATTAGCCATGGAAATAGATCATATTTTTGTTTGCGTGAAGGATGAAAATCACGGCGCTGAGGCCCTGAAATCCCTCGGGCTTGTTGAGGGAACGCCCAACGTGCACCCAGGCCAGGGCACTGCCAACAGGCGGTTTTTCTTGCGCAATGCGTTTATCGAGCTGTTGTACCTCACTGATGAGTCAGAGGCTCAAAGTGACCTGACCGCGCCCACCCGACTCTTCGAACGCCTCACCTGCGCAGAGGGGGCCGCGGCCCCCTTCGGGATTTGCTTCAGGCCCTCCATCGCCGGCGAGAAACCCATGTTTCCTGTCTGGGCGTATCGGCCTGTTTACCTACCCGCTGCACTGAGCGTCGATGTGGGGCATGCGCCTGTATCGGAACCCATGTGGTTTTTTCTGTCGTTTGCCAAGCGGCCCGATGAGGCGCCGAGAGAGCGAGCGCAGCCGTTGGAACACCCCAATGGCTTTCGCGACATCACGTTTGTGCGCGTGACCACGCCCAGCCGCCAGGTGTTTTCTACCGCTGCCAACTGTGCCAATCAGCTTAAGGGGTTTGAGATGGTTCAGGGTGATGAGCATTTGATTGAATTGGAGATCGATCATGGTGCAAGCGCGCAGACCATCGATTTGCGTCCAGAGCTGCCGATGATTATCAACGGGTGAGGCAGTGACATCACCGTGATGCACTGAATAGCGCTGCCGCTAACTAAAGCGCGTGGATACGTTAATCGACCAGAACTTCGTGCCATTCGCTGTAGCGAGGCCACGCCACTCATATTTCAAGAGCGCGCTTTGATGAATGCCACCCACCAAGCCTTGACCCAGGCTTACAAGCACATTCTGTCTACCCTGCCGCTGCATTGGCTTGATCGCAGCCAGTCCCACACACCCGAGTTTGCAAAGCTTTCAGGGCTGTTTCTTCCCGGGGCATCGCAGGCCTACGAACAAGCCTCCCGACGCATCATGGTCGTGGGGCGGGAAACGCGGCGCTGGAACATTACCAACAATGAAGTGCCATTTATTGACCTGGATGAATACATTCAAAGAGCCATGGCCAAGCAGCAGGCTTGCTTGACGCAATACATGTCAAAACCCAAAGACAAAGGCGCCAGCTTTTTTAACCTGCTTCGTGCGCTGGCCGCCGATCATGGGAATGAGGGTATCGCTTGGGCCAATTTATTCAGTTTTGCCTGGGATGGAAAATCGCCGATGCGTTGGCCGAAATACCGTGAACTTGAGGCGATCTCTATGCAGCTATTAAAAACCCAGGTCGACATCCTCAAGCCAGACATCATCATTTTTGCCAATGGTGCCAGCAGCGCCAAAGCTCGCCGAACGTATTTTCCGCATACCGGTGAACACAGCGTATGCACTCAATTGGCTGATTATCGTGAACAAGGGATTGCCAAGGACCAACTCTGGCAGTTTTGCCTGAACGGGAGCATTCAGTGTTACCGCATCCAGTATCCAAGCAGTATCAGCAAGGCCTCCAGAGAGGCACGGCAGTTTTTGCTGGAGCGGGTACTGCGCAAGGACGTTGTCGAGGCTTGAGGTGTGAGCAACTTCACGACGGCTGCGCAGCCGGTCGAACCCGGACAGAGCGCGCTCCTTGTCTGTGTTTGCCGTGAGATAGCGAGGCGACATGCGTAGGCGGGTCTGCTAAGGACGCCTTGCTGACGCCCCTGTACAATCACCGGTTTCCGGCATTCGAGGGCTGTTTCCCCATGCAGTCGCTGCTTGAAACCTTTCACGACAGCGCCCTGGACCTGATGGCTTGCGGTGCGGCTGTGGAACCATGGCTAGGCCAGTTCGCCCTTTTCCTGCAGTCTCGTCTGCCCGGCTCGACCGTCGGCATCAGTGTGCTCGACCGTCCTGGCCGTACGTTCCGTCACTCGACCTTCCCGGCGCTGCCACGCGCCTTCAGCGAGCGTCTGGAAAACAACATTATCGTCACCGACCGTGGCACCTGTGGTCTGGCGATCTTGAGTGGGCGACCGATCGATGTACCGGATGTCACCGCCGATGCGCGCTTTGCGCCGCAATGGACCGCCTTACTGCAGCAGTATGGGCTGACGTCCATCCTGTCGACCCCGGCGCTGGACGTGGAGAGTACGCCGCAGGGCTGCATTGCAGTGCTGCATGCGGTGGCCACGCCGCTGGATGCCGATCAGCACGCGTTGATTCAAGCCGCAGCCACGCTGTGCGCCAAGGTGTGTCGCTACAGCCGTACGCGGGAGTCGCATCAGTTGCTGATCGGTGAGCTGGAGCACCGGATGCGCAATATCTTTGCCGTCATCGGCGGTGTGGCGGATGTGACGCTGAAAAGCAACCCGGAGCCGAAGGGGTTCAGGGAGGCGTTCGGCAAGCGGCTGGTGATGATGCACCGTGCGCATGCGATTGCCATGAGTGCCGATGAAATGGATCTGGGCACGCTGCTGCACGAGGTGCTGGGGCCTTATGCCGGCCATTTCGATATCCAGTGCCAAGGACCGGCGATGCAGTTGGTGCCGGAGGCGGCTTCGGCGCTGGCTCTGGTGATCAATGAGCTGGCCACCAATGCAGCGAAATACGGCGCGCTTTCGGTGCCGGGCGGGGTGTTGCAGGTGCAGTGGTCTGTTGCGCCTGAGGATGGCCGGGCGGAGCCCGTGTTTGGCATGGCGTGGATGGAAAGTAACGGGCCTTGTGTGGCGCCGCCGGCGCGCAAAGGGTATGGCACGGCGATGATCAATGGCAGCCTGCGCAATGCCTTTGAGGGGGCGGCAGTGCTGGCGTATGAGCCGGCGGGGTTCCGGTGTGAGATCAGGGCGCCGTTTACGGAGCGGCTTGGGAAGCGCGCAAGCCTGTAAATTACTGCACCTGTGCCGCCGTCGTGGCGGGCCAGCGTCAGACCGTGCTCAGTCAGCACACTATACGATTACATGAAGTCATGATCTGGAGACTGATCACCCCCCGGATCAATGGAGCACACAGGCAACCCTCATGGAAAAAACAATACGGCTCGCCACGGTTGAAGACATCCCTGCCATTTTCGAGATTCGAACCGGTGTGCGGGAAAACCATCTTTCTTATCAGCAGCTGGCTGACATGGGGATTACCCCGCAGACCATTCAGCAGGCCCTTGCCGAGGCGCCCTGCGCGTGGGTGGCCGAGGTGGCGGGTGTGCCGGTCGGTTTTTCCATGGCGGATGTCGAGGACGGCTGCGTGTTTGCGGCGTTCGTGCTGCCTGGGTTCGAAGGCCATGGGCTGGGGCGTGCGTTGGTGGAAAAGGCCGAGGTGTTTCTGTTTCAGGATCACGAGGTTCTGTGGCTGGAGACGGCTGAGGCAAGCCGGGCCAGTGGTTTTTATCGGAGGCTTGGCTGGCAGGCTGTGAAGAGCTTGCCGGAGGGGGATGTGCGTTTTGAGAAGCGTCGGATGTAGCGGGGTGCTGGTCATTGAGGCGGGGGTTTGGGTTTGCCGTCAGGGTCAGGTCTCTGTTGCGCCTGTGCCGTAGTCATCGCGGGCAGAGCCCCCTCCCACAGTTTCTGAGCGGGCTCGGGAATCGGGTTGTGTCAGTGGCACTTTCAGGGCAAGACCAGGCAGGTATCTGTTGCGCCTGTACGGCAGTCATCGCGGGCAGAGCCCCCTTCCACAGGTTCTGAGCGGGCTCGGGGATCGGGTTGTGTCAGTGGCATTTTCAGGGCAAGACCAGGCATCGATCTGTTGCGCCTGTGCCGTAGTCATCGCGGGCAGAGCCCCCTCCCACAGTTCTGAGCGGGCTCGGGGATCGGGTTGTGTCAGTGGCATTTTCGGGGCAAGGCCAGGCATCGATCTGTTGCGCCTGTACGGCAGTCATCGCGGGCAGAGCCCCCTTCCACAGTTCTGAGCGGGCTCGGGAATGCCCGGGATTGTGATCCGGGGAACGTTTGTTCGTTGAAGCGGCGCTGAGTGATCAGTCGCCGCTTTTTCTTTGCCCTTCGCCCAGGCGGTAGTCGCGGGCTGTCATGTCATAGGCCTTGCGGAATACGCGGCTGAAATAGGCCATGTCGCTGAACCCCCAGCGGTAGGCAATCTCGCTGATCTGCCGTTTGCCCAGCAAGGGTTCGCGCAGGTCGCGGGCGCAGCGTTGCAGGCGTGACGCCAGCAGGTAGCGGCCGAACGAGGTCTGTTCTTCCTGGAACAGGCTGTTGATGTAGCGCACGCTGATGCCGAACCGGGCGCTGACGCTGGCCAGGGACAGCTCGCTGTCGCCCAGCCGGGTCTGGATGTCGTCCTTGAGGCGCAGCAGCAAGGCGCTGCGGCGTGGGCCCGGGATGTCGCCCTTGACGCGTTCGGACAGCGCCATGGCCAGCAGGTCCAGGCCCTGGTCGACCAGACGTGTCTGTTGTGCTTCGGCCATGCGGTCTTCCAGGCCCGAGAGGCCGGTGAGGAAGTCGAACACCAGGCGGTCGAGGGGGTTGTTGCGTGACATCGGTAACGCGGTCAGGTACTCCAGGTTACACAAGCGCTGTTGCAGGTGGTGCCGCGGAATCTGCACCACGGTCTGGCGAAACGCACCGTCGAAGTGCAGTTGGTAGGGGCGGCGGGTGTCATAGATGGCAAAGTCGCCGACCTCCAAGTGCGCCTCGCGGCCTTCCTGGCAGACCCGGGCGCGGCCTTCGATGGCCAGGCTGACGAGCACGAACTCGTCATCGCTGCGGGCGATGCGCGAGGCGTCTCGCACAACGCTTTGCTCGTTGGCCTGCACGTCCACCACGGCCAGTTCACCGAGGCGGTAGGCCTCCAGGCGGCCGTAGAAATGCTGCCGGTCGGGGAACGCACACGCCAGCGGCACGAAGGTGTTGCAGACCACGTCCTGCCAGAAGTCGGCGCGCTCGTGCACGCCAATGCTGTGGGTATCGAATGAGATGCTCATCGCGTTCAACCTGCGTTTTCAAGCCTTGAGCCAATAAAGATGCAATTGCGGCACCACTGCGCCCCTCCCCGCCGAGGCAGTCAATAAGCGCTTCCTTTGGGTCCTACTGCTGAAGGTGTCGGCGCGCCTAGCCTGTGGTCACTTACCCGCCATTGGAGTCGACCGCGATGCAAGCCCCCCTGAAAGTTGCCTGTGTACAAGCCGCCCCGGTGTTTCTGGACCTGGAGGCCACGGTGGACAAGACCGTGGCGCTGATCGAGCAGGCTGCTGCCGAGGGCGCGGGCCTGATTGCCTTTCCGGAGACGTGGATTCCGGGTTACCCGTGGTTTCTGTGGCTGGATGCGCCGGCCTGGAACATGCCGCTGGTGCACCGTTACCACCAGCAGTCGCTGGTGCTCGACAGCCCGCAGGCACGGCGCATCAGCGCAGCGGCGCGCCAGGCCGGCATTTATGTGGTGCTGGGCTACAGCGAGCGCAGCCAGGGCTCGCTGTACATCGGTCAGTGGATCATCGACAACCACGGCGAAACCGTCGGCATACGGCGCAAGCTCAAGGCCACGCACGTCGAGCGCACGCTGTTCGGGGAAAGCGACGGGTCGTCGCTGCGCACCTTTGAAACGCCCATCGGCGTGCTCGGCGCGCTGTGCTGCTGGGAGCACCTGCAACCGCTGTCCAAGTACGCGCTGTATGCGCAGAACGAGCAGATCCATGTGGCGGCCTGGCCCAGCTTCAGCCTGTACACCAACGCCACCCAGGCGCTGGGGCCGGAGGTGAATATCGCCGCCTCGCGCGTGTACGCCGCCGAGGGCCAGTGCTTTGTGATCGCGCCATGTGCGGTGGTGTCGCCGGAAATGATCGAGCTATTGTGCGACACCGACGCCAAGCGCAGCCTGTTGCAGGCCGGTGGTGGTCATGCGCGGATCTTTGGCCCGGATGGCAGCGAGTTGGCCACGCCGCTGGGCGAGCATGAAGAGGGCCTGCTGTACGCCACGCTGGACCCGGCCGCGCTGATCTTCGCCAAGGTCGCGGCGGACCCGGCCGGGCACTACTCGCGCCCCGACGTCACCCGCCTGATGCTCAACACCAACGCCAACCCGTGCGTGGTGCCGCTGCCCGGCCTGCCGGTCGCGGCGGCTGAAGCGGCGGTACAAGCGAACGAATCCACAGCCGCTGCCCACGTCGAGGTGTGACATGGATTCTTCCATTGCTGAACACTTGCGCCAGCCGCGCCGCCAGGCCAGCAGCACCCCGCCCGGCTACCAGCCGCCCTACCCGGCCTGGTCGGCGCGTTTCGATCCGCTGGTGGGCCAGGTGGTGATGGCCTGCTTCGGCGTGCAGTCCCGGCAGGCGGTCGGCCTGGCCGAGCTGGGGCCGATCACGACGTTGTTCGCAGCCGACGCCGGCCCCCGCTACTGGGACAGCGCCCATTGCGTGGACGCCAAGGGCTTTGCGACCTGCATCGCCATCGCCTACTGGAGCGATGTGGCGGCCTTCGAGCAATGGCGACAGGCCTCGGGGTTTGCCGCGTGGTGGCAGGACCCGGCGCGGGAAACCGGACCGCTGGGCTGGTTCATGGAGGTGGTGTGCCCCACCGCCGACCGCTTCGAGACGCTGTTTTCGGCGCTCGATGCGCCGGAGGGCGTCAGCCACCTGGCCCACGGCATGAGCGCGCCGATTGTGGAGCACGCCTACTGGGGCAGCGCCCGCGACCGCCTGCCGCTGGCGCAGGTCGAGGCGCTGGCCGGCAGTACGGCGCCAGTGGTGGCAGAACAGCTGCGGCCGGGCCGGGTGCGGGTGCCGGGTCGCGACAACCTGTGCCTGATCCGCTCCGGGCAGGACTGGACCGGCACCACCGGCCGGGAGCGCGAGATGTACGTCAATGATGTGCAACCGGTACTGCGCACCGGCATGGATTTTCTGCGCGACGAGGGCCAGGCCATCGGTTGCCTGAATTGCCGGCTGATGCAGGCGCTGGACAGCCAGACCGGCGCGCCGGTGGAAAAGAGCTTTGGCCTGGTGTGGTTCAACGACCTGGCCAACCTGGAGCGCTGGGCCAAGACCCACCCGACGCACCTGGCGATCTTCGGTGGCTTCATGCAGTACGTGCAGGCCCTGAATTTCCAGGTCCAGTTGCGCCTGTACCACGAGGTCGCGGTCATTCCCGCGGACGCGCAGTACTTCGAATACCTCAACTGCCATCCCGACAGCGGCCTGCTCAGCCGCTGAGCCCGCCAGGAGAACGACCATGCCGTACCTCACCCGTCACACCCTGGCCGGCGCCTCGCTGTTGTGCTGCGCCACCGCCAGCCAGGCGCTGGAGATCACTGCCGGCGACTACGAGCCCTTGCCGCCCGGCATGGGCGCGCTGATCCTGTACGCCCAGCACAGCGAAAGCTCGGACTTCTACCGCAACGGCCATAAGGTCTCGGACGATTTCAAACTCAAGACCGATGTTGCGCTGTTGCGTTATATCCAGTCGGTGCCGCTCAGCCCCACGGCCTCGTTCGAGCCGCAGTTCATCCTGCCTTATGGCCGCCTGAAAGCCGGAGGTGATGCCCGCGCCCTGGGGCAGACCACCGGCACCGGCGACCTGATCCTCGGCGCACCGGTCAAGTGGACGCTGGACACGGCGCACAAGGATGTCTTTTCCCTGGGGCCTTACCTGTACCTGCCCACCGGCAGCTACGAGCGCAACGACCCGCTGAACCTGGGTGAGAACCGTTGGCGGCTGTTGCTGCAAGCGGCCTATATCCACCACTTCAACGCTGACTGGGCGCTGGACACCGCCGCCGACGTGTCGTGGTTCGGCCGCAACACCGATGCCGGCCCGGACGGCGTCACCCTCAAGCAAAAACCGCGCTACGAATACCAGGCCTACCTGCGCTACCACCTCTCGCCCGGCACCCACCTGGCCTTTGGCGGCGGCTATGTCGACGGCGGCAAGACCCGGCTCGACAACGTCGACCAGGACGACGCCCTCGGCACCCAGTACATCCGCTTCAGCGCCACCCACATGCTGACCCAGACCGTGCAGGTGCAGGCCGTGCTGGGCAAGGACCTGGAGGTGGAACAAGGCTTCAAGGAAAAAGCCCGGCTCAACCTGCGCCTGACCAAGCTCTTCTGACCCCCGTACACCCCGGTAGGAGCGCGCTCTGCCGGAATGCCGGACCACCGCGACCGAGTGCGCAGCGCTCGCAAAATTTGCGAAACGCCACACATTTACAGCTGTGAACACATTCGAAATCTGCGAAACGCCACAATTTTACGACTGCTGCGCACTCGGTCGCGGGCAAGCGCGCTCCTACGCCGGTCCAGTCTTTGATGCATAACAGGGTGCCGTCTCGTCGGCCTCCATAAGCCACGCCCCGGCCGCGTCGGTGAAACACTTTGCAAGACTACCCGCAGTCGTTACTGTGTAGCCCATCGCAAGCTCCGCTTGATCGCCCCACCGATACGTTCGGTCTGCATGGGCTCCATCTTTTTTCCGGTAGACAAAACACATGACCGCGCAACCCACGGCCGGCCGGCCGTTGACCATGGATGAACGCAACCTGCTCAAAGACCTGATGCTCGCGCAGGTGCCCCGGGACGGCTCGGCGGTGATCAACACAACATTGCAGCAACGGCTGGCGCAGAAGGCGGCGGCCTATGGTCTTGAGGTCGATGACGTCACCTATGAAACCATCCGCGACGAATTGATCGCCAAGGGCTGGCTGTACCGCATGGGCGAAGACGGCGACGCGGTGTCGCTGACGGACCAGCCCACGCCAGACGAACAAGAGCCGGTCACCCCAGAACCACCCGACGACCTGCCCGAGCCCGCCTTCGAAACCCCGGGCAGCATGGAAAAACTGCGTGGTCGCCTGCTCGACCTCAGCGCCCGCAACCGCCTGCTCAACTTTTCCCATGCCCGCTCCAAACGCTTCGTGCGCCTGGTCGACGAATTGCCCGATCAGTTGTTCACCGCCCTGCTCGACGAAACCACGCTGCGCTTTGCCGCGAT
Source organism: Pseudomonas sp. Leaf127 (assembly GCF_001423155.1). Classification (NCBI taxonomy): domain Bacteria; kingdom Pseudomonadati; phylum Pseudomonadota; class Gammaproteobacteria; order Pseudomonadales; family Pseudomonadaceae; genus Pseudomonas; species Pseudomonas sp. Leaf127. Next base: position 17,645 of record NZ_LMOA01000008.1, read on the forward strand.
CCCCGAGCCCACCGAGCGGCAACTGATCGACCAGGGCTACCTGAAATACGACGCCGCCTCGGGCAGTGTCAGCGAGCTCAAGAAACCGCCGAGCAGCGAAGCCTGGGCCATGTGCTCAGGGATCAACACCGAATACGATCTGCCGCTGCCACACCCCGACGGCACCGACAGCGAAGACAAGAAGCACACCGACAACACCCTGCAGACGCTGTACTACCCCGGCGAGCTGGAGGCGCGCCTGCAAACCCTGCACGCGCAGGCGCGGCTGTCGCAGGAAGAGACCGGCGCCAATATCCTGTACCTGGCGCTGGGGTTCCTGGAGTGGGACGAATCCATCGCCGGCAAGAACAGCCCGCGCCTGGCCCCGCTGATGCTGCTGCCGGTGCGCCTGGAAAAGGGCAAGCTCAATGCCAGGACCGCCACCTTCAGTTATGAGATGCACTACAGCGGCGAAGACATCCTGACCAACCTGTCGCTGCAGGAAAAACTGCGCCGCGACTTCGGCCTGGCGCTGCCGGGCATCACCGAAGACCTGCTGCCCGAAACCTATTTCGCCCACGTGCAGAACACCCTGCTGGAAACCAAACCCGACTGGAAGCTGCACCGCTACGCCTCGCTGGGCCTGTTCGAGTTCGGCAAGCTGATGATGTACCTGGACCTGGAGCCGGAGAAGAACCCGGCCCTGTTGCAGAATGCGCTGGTGCAGCGCCTGACCGGCCTGTCCGGCAGCGCTGCCACCGAAGAAGACCACACGGCAGGTTCTGGCTCTGCGGGCGGCAGTTTCAGCAGCGAGCACGCCATCGACGAACTGCCGGACGTGCATCAGCAGTTCCCGCTGATCGACGACGCCGACAGCTCACAGCACAGCGCCTTGATCGATGTGATGCGCGGCGAGAACCTAGTCATCGAAGGCCCACCTGGCACCGGCAAGTCGCAGACCATCACCAACATGATTTCGGCGGCCCTGGCCCAGGGCAAGAAGATCCTCTTCGTGGCCGAGAAACGTGCCGCCCTGGAGGTGGTGAAAAACCGTCTGACCCGCGCCGGCCTCGGTGATTTCTGCCTGGAATTGCACAGCCACAAGAGCCAGAAAAGCGCCGTGGCCGCCAGCATCGGCCAGCGCATCAGCAGCCAGGGCAGCTACCTGCCACCGGAGCAATTGCAGGCGCTGATCGCCAACTACGAGCGCCTCAAGCAGCAGCTCAACGACCACGTCAAGCAACTGCACGCGCTCCACGAAGACAGCGGCCTGAGCGCGCACCAGATCCTGATGCAGGCCACGCGCCTGCGCGAAGAGCTGGGCCTGCGCCCGGCCGATGTGCACCCGGCCCAGGTGCAGGGGCTCGACCGCAACGAGATCAATGAACAGGCTGGCTACTTCACCCACCTCTACAGCAAGACCGCCGCCGAGGCCGGGCCCACCGGCGAGCTGGCCACACACCCGTGGTTTGGCTGCACGCTGACGCAACTCACCGGTCTGGAACGCACCGCCTTGCTGCAACAGTTGCAGCAAGCCATCGCGGCCTTGGTGCAACTCGACAGCGCCCGCACCACGGCCGCCGGCCAGCTTGAGGCTGCCGAGATCACCAGCGCCTCGCTGAGCACGCTTGAGCAACTGGCCCAGGCGCTGGCCGCCGTGCCGTTGCCCAAGGGCGATGAAGACTGGGCGCTGATCGAGCGCCTCGACGCGGCCCGCTGTGCCGCGCTCCAGGCCTGGCTGCAGGCCATGGACAAGTTGCTGGAGCAACGGCAACTGCTGGCCCGCTCGCTGGCCGTCGAGGCCATTGACTCAGGCACCACCGTCGACACCCTCAAGCAGGCGTGCGCGCACATCCATCGGCACAACGACAGCGACAGCCTGAAACTCGATGACCTGCTCGACCTGACCCAAGCCACCCGCGACCTGCTGGCGGGCGCCGCGCCCACTGCGCAGTTGCTGCAGACGATCAACCGCACCGCCACCGGCCAGACGCTCAAGACCGACAAACAGGGCCTTGAGCACCTTGACCTGCTGCTTGATCTGCTGCGGCAATTGCCGGCCGGCGTGGCCGGGCTGCGCCACAAGCGCTTTGAACAGGCGGCGATGGACAGCGTGTTGCCCGAGCTGCAGCACCTGATCGCCGACATCCAGCGCCTTGAAACGCAGACCGCTGAAACCTTCAGCCTCGAACGCCTGCCCGACCACACCCGCCTCGAAGACCTGCAACGGGTGCTGGCCGACGACTCGCTGCTGGCCTGGCTCAAGAGCGACTGGCGTGCGGCCAAGGCCGAAGTGCTGGGCATGGTGCGCCCCGGCGTCAAGCTCGCGGCGGCGCGTGAGGCGCTGCCTGACAGCATCGCCTACAAGCGCAGCCTGCAGCGGCTCAACACCCATGCGCTGTACCGCGACACGCTTGAAGAGCTGTTCAAGGGCCGCGACACCCGGGTCGACGACCTGCTCGCCCTGCGTCACTGGTATCGCACCTTGCGCGACCGCTGTGGCCGCGGTTTCGGCGCCACGGTCTGGGTCGCGCAGTACCTGCTGGAAGAAAGCAGCCAGACCCTGGAGCTGTTGCAGGCCGATGTCGGTGCCCAGCAAACCTACCTGGGCGACGTGCTGAACCACCGCACCCGCCTGGAAAGCGCCCTGCCGCTGGACGCCCATGCGCTGAAGTCCGCCGACCTGCTTGGCGCCGAGGGCCTGTACGCGCACCTGGTGAGTGAACTCGGTGGTGCGCTGAACACGCTCCTGGCGCTGGTGAAAGAACAACAGCCCACCACCGCCCGGGTGTTGAAACTGGCCAAGGCCCTGGAGATCTGGCAGGAACTGGCCCACGCCCAACAAAACAACCTGGCGATGCGCGAATGCCTGGGCGAAGAGCAGCTGCCGCGTCTGGATCAGCTCGCCAACGCCCGTGTCCGCTTGCAGGCCTGGCAGCACACCGTGGCGCTGGCCAGCCCGCTGATGAACCTGTCGATTCGCCCGCGGCTGCTGGCGCAACTGGCCGGCGGCACGCCGCGCCAGGCCGAGCAACGTGTGCAGGACTGGCACGCACTGAGCGAGCCGCTGGCCGCCGCGCTGGCGCACGCCCGGCAAACACTGGGCGAGTTCATCGCCAGCGCGCAGCTCGATGAGCCCGAATGGTGGGGAGCGCTGGACCGCGACGACCTGGCTGCGTTGCGCCTGCGCCTGCAACGCGCCGCCGATCACGAACCGCTGCTGGAGCACTGGCTGGAATACCGCCGCCTGCGCAAGCGCCTGGCCGACCTGGGTTTCGAGGCGGTCATCCGTTTGGTCGAGAACCGCACTGTTCTGGCCGAGCACACCCGCGACGCCTGCCTGCTGGGGCTCACCGACCTGTGGTCGCGGCAGATCCTGGAAACCAATCCGGCGCTGGGGCAGTTCTCGGGCAAGGACCAGGAAGCCATTCGTGCCCGCTTTGCGGAAATCGACAGCCAGTTGACCCGCCTGCAACGCCAGCAGGTGGCGGCGCAGATCGACCGCAACAAGGTGCCGGAGGGCAACAACTCCGGCAAGGTCAAGGAACGCACCCAGCTTGCCCTGCTCAAGCACGAGGCCGGCAAGAAGACCCGTCACGAACCGATTCGCGCCCTGATGCTGCGGGCAACCGAAGCGCTGCAAGCGCTCAAGCCGTGCTTCATGATGTCGCCGATGGCCGTGGCGCAGTACCTGCCCGCCGGCAAGGTGCACTTTGACATCGTGATCATGGACGAAGCCTCGCAGGTACGGCCCGAAGAGGCGCTGGGCGCGATTTCGCGCGGCAGCCAGCTGGTGGTCGTGGGCGACCCCAAACAGTTGCCGCCCACCAGTTTCTTTGCCCGCCAGGGCGATGACGACGACGAAGAAAACCCCGAGCGCTCGGTGGCGCAGGACTCCGAGAGCATCCTGGAGGCGGCCATGCCGCTGTTCCGCCTGCGCCGCCTGCGCTGGCACTACCGCTCGCGCCATGAAAGCCTGATCGCCTTTTCCAACCAGGCGTTCTACGACAGCAACCTGGTGGTCTACCCCTCGCCGCACCGCGAGTCGCCGGAGTTCGGCGTCAAGTTCGCCCGCGTCGAGCGCGGCCGTTTTGTCGAGCAACGCAACCGCGAAGAAGCCGAGGTGGTGGCCAAGGCCATCGAGCATCACCTGCTGCACAACCCCGAGGAATCGCTGGGGGTGGTGGCGATGAACATCAAGCAGGCCGAGCAGATCGAGCGGGCGCTGGAGCACCTGGCCAAGCAGAACCCGGCCCTGCAAAGCGCCCGCGACCACAATGAAAAAGGCGACGAGCCGCTGTTCATCAAGAACCTGGAAAACGTCCAGGGTGATGAACGCGATGTCATCTACATTTCCGCCACCTACGGGCCGGTGGAAGCCGGCGGCACGGTGCCGCAGCGCTTCGGCCCGATCAACGGCACCGATGGCTGGCGCCGCCTGAACGTGTTGTTCACCCGCTCGAAGAAGCGCATGCAGGTGTTTGCCTCGTTCACCGCCAGCGACGTGCTGATCACCGGCACCTCCAGCCGTGGCGTGCAGGCACTGCGCGACTTTTTGCACTTTGCCGAATCCGGGCGCATGCCGCATGTGCGTGAAACCGGCAAGGCGCCGGACAGCGACTTCGAGGTGTCGGTGATCGAGGCGCTGGAGCGTCATGGTTATCAGTGTGAAGCCCAGGTGGGCGTGGCCGGGTTCTTCATCGACCTGGCCGTGCGCGACCCTGGCCAGCCGGGCCGCTACCTGATGGGCATCGAGTGCGATGGCGCCGCCTACCACTCGGCCAAGTCGGCCCGCGACCGCGATCGTCTGCGCCAGAGCGTGCTGGAGCAACTGGGCTGGCGCATCCGCCGCATCTGGTCGGTGGACTGGTTCCGCAATGCGCGCCTGCAACTGGAGACGATCCTGCAAGAGCTGGCCACCTTGCGCACTGAGCCTGCCGCGCCTGAAGCACAGCCCACCACCGAAGAAGAGATGATCCGCCTGGTGGCCGAGGAATACAGCCAGCACGCCGAGCGAATCACCCTCAAGGGTGGCAGCGACCTGCGCGAGAAACTGGTGTACCTGGACCAGCACATCATCCGCCCGGCCCTGCCGGACACCCCCGAACACCGCCGCCTGCTACGCCCGGCGATGCTCGAAGCCCTGCTGGACAGCAAACCGGCCGACCGCAGCGATTACCAGCAACACATACCCGGTTACCTGCGCGACGGCACCGACCCCGAGGAGACGCGGTTTATCGATGATGTGCTGACCCTCATCAGCGACACCGCCTGACCACTTGCAACCCCGGACTGCTTGCAACCCCGGACCACTGGTAGGAGCGCGCTTGCCCGCGACCGAGTGCGTAGCGCTCGCAAAATCTCGGAAACGCCACAAATTCATGACTGTGAACACATTCAAAATGTGCGAAACGCTGAAATTTTACGACTGCTACGCAGCCGGTCGCGGTGGTCCGGCATTCCGGCAAGCGCGCTCCTACGGGGGCGCGCGGTGTAGGGGGCGCGCGGTGTAGGGAGCGCGCGGCGTAATAGCCGGGTCAGAAATGCGCCTTCAGCAGCAGGCTGATGGCGCTCTGGTTGGTGGTGAACACCTGGCTGTCCCGGATGCCGTACTTGTCGCTCCAGTAGTCGTACTCCACCCCCACATAGAATTTCTTGCCCCAGCCCATGCCCTTGGCCAGGTCGTATTTGACCTGCGGGTTGAAGTGCAGGTTGGCGTGGTAGCTTTTATCGTTGTCGACCACCCAGTCCATGAAGCCGTCGATCACCAGGTCAGAGTTGCCCACCGGCACGGTGTAGCTCCAGACCGGGGTGATCTGCCACACGCCGTCGCCGTCGCGCTTGCCGTCGGTCTGGCGCAGGTAGGTGTTGATCTGGAAATAATCGAAGCCCGGCAGGTTCAGGTCCACCGCCGGCCCCAGCAAGTAGGCGTCGACGTCATCCTCGCCGAACTCGTAGGTGGCCGAGATCAGCACATCCTTGACGATACCGAACGACAGGTCGGTGCCGGTCAGCTTGCCCAGCGACAGGCGCGGGCTGATCTCGCCATAGAAGGTATGGCCGTCGCCGGCGCCGTTGGTGGCCTCGCCATTGAACTTGATGGTGTCGACGAACAGGAACAGGTCGCCGACACTCCAGCCGCTGGCGTGCTCGAAGGTGACGGTCTGCTGCCGGGCCGGGTCGACCTTGAAATCAATACCGTTGAGGTAGGTCAGGCTCTCGTCGTGCCACAACAAGGTGTCGCCCGCCAGGCTTTCTCCGGCCACGAGCAGGCCGCCCGCCAACATCAGGAATTTTGCAGTGCACGTCATGAGAGGTCTTGCTCCGAGGGTTCTGGATCAGGGGTGATAGGCAGGTGTATACGTTTCTTATTGTTGGGTCGGACGCGCGTAGGAGCGGCTTCAGCCGCGAAAGCATTCACCGCGAAATGACAAGGTGTCCTGTTCCCGGCTAAAGCCGGTCCTACGGGTCCTACGGGTTCTGGATCAGCGGCGTTCCTCGCGAATGAACGGCTCGCCCAGTGCGCCCGGCTGGCTGCGCGACGGGTGACTGGCCTGCGCCACCCAGACCATCACCAGCAAGGTCACCGCGTACGGTGTCATCAGCACGAAATACTGCGGCAGGCGCACGCCGGCGGCGGCCAGTTGCGGAATCAAGGCCTCGATGCTGCCGAACAACAGCGCACCGGCCAGCGCCCGCCACGGCGACCAGCGGGCAAAGATCACCAGTGACACGGCAATCCAGCCGCGGCCGCCCATCATGTCGGCGATCCACATCTTGGTGCTCAACACCGCGACATAGCCGCCGGCCAGGCCGATCAGCGCCGCGCCCAGCACAATGGCCGCCAGCCGGTAACCGAGCACGGAAATGCCGGCGGCATCGGCGGCCTGCGGGTTTTCCCCGACCGCGCGCAAGCGCAGGCCGGTCTGGGTGGCCTGCAACAGCCACACCACGGCGACAAAGATCAATAGGGTCAGAAACACCACCGGGTTCTGCACGAACACCTTGCCCACCAGCGGCAACTCCGACAGCGGCCACAGCTCCACCGCCTGCAGGCCGCTGACCGGCCGGTTGGTCCAGCCCAGCACGGTGCCCAGCAACCCGGTCAGTCCCTGGCAGAAGAACACCAGCGCCAGCCCGGCGATCACCTGGTTGATGCGCAGCACCAGCACCATCAGCGCAAACAACAATGAAACGGCCGCCGCCGCCAGCATCGAGGCGCCCAGCGACAGGCCGCTCAGGCCCAGGGTCAGTTGCAGGCCGACCCCGGCCAGCGCCCCCACCAGCATCAGCCCTTCGGCGCCCAGGGCCAGCACGCCAGCGCGCTCGGTGATGATCAGCCCCAGCGCCGCCAGGGCAAAAGGCACCGCAAAGTCAGGCGCATTGCCCAACCAGTGAGTCAACAGCTCCATCAGCAGTCCCCCGCCTGAATACGCCGCACGCGGTGGCGAATGAAAAAGTCCGAGCACGCCACGCAGATCACCAGGATCGCCTGGATCAGTTGCACCATCGAAAACGGGATCTGGTAGAACACCTGCAGGTTGCGCCCGGCCACGAACAGCAAGGCGATCAGCAGCGCCACTACCGTGGCCGCTGCCGGGTTATTGCGCGCCAGAAAGGCGATGAGAATTCCGGAAAAGCCATAGCCCTGGTAGAACGACTGGGTCAGGCGCCCTTCCTGCCCGGCCGTGGCGACAAACCCGGCCAGTCCTGCCAGCGCGCCCGACAGCAACACCGTGCCAATGATCATCCGCCGCACCGGCACCCCCACCGCGCCGGCCACCCGCAGGTTGGCGTCGACAAAGCGCAGGTACAGGCCGGCCCGTGACACGCCGACGAACCACAGCGTGAACACCGCGATCAACAGCGCCATGAAGATGGCCAGGTTGTAGCCGGCCACCAGGTCGGGCAGGCGCTCGAACGCCTTGAACGGCGGCGAGTACGGGAAGTTGTCACGCGGGTCTTTCCAGCTGCCGTACACCAGATGCAGCAGGACATTGGCGGCGATGTAGTTGAGCATCAGGGTCGAGATGATCTCGTTGACCTTGAGCCGCAACTTCAGCAGCACCGGGCCCAGGGTCCAGAGCATGGCGCACAGCATGGCCGCGAGCATCATCAGCGGCAGGCGCAGGGCCTCAGGGCCGATCTCGAACAACGACACCGCCGTGGCGCCAATGGCCCCCCAGATCATCTGCCCCTCCAGGCCCAGGTTCCAGAAGCGCGCCCGAAACGCCATGCACCCGGCCAGGCCGACCATGATCATGGGCGCGGCCTGGAACAGCACGGCGCGAAAGTTCTGCGCATCGAACAGGGTCTGCACCACAAACTCATTGAGCAGCTCGCCGGCCGGCACCCCGGCACCAAGCAGGATCACGGTGCAGATCGCCACCCCGCACAACAAGGCCAGGGCGATGATCAGCGCCTGCCACGGCCAGGCCAGTTGCTGGCGGATTTCCAGGGTGTAGCGGCGCCCCAGCAAGGGTTGCCGTGGGGGTGTGATGGCTGGATTCAGAGTGGTTTCAGTCATGGCTCACCATTGCTTTGCCGATGGCCTGGCGGTCGGCCGGGTGGTCGAACTCGGCGACGATACGCCCGCTGTTCATGACCCCGATGCGGTCGGCCAGGGCCATGACCTCGTCCAGGTCTTCGCTGATCACCAGCACCGCCGCCCCGCCGTCACGGGCGGCGCGCAAGCGGGCATGCACCGCCTGGGTGGCACGCACGTCCAGGCCACGGCTGGGGCTGTGGACCACGACCAGTTGCGGGTCGCGGCTGAATTCGCGGGCAATCACCAGCTTCTGCGCATTGCCGCCGGACAACAGCGCAGCGTTCTGCGCCAGCGAGCGCACGCCCTGCACGTCGAAATCGTTGACGGCAGCGGCCGCATCGGCCTGCATACGCTTGCCGAACAGGCGCAGCCAGGAGCCGTAGCGGCCGCTGTGCACATGGCCGATGCCGAAGTTCTCGGCCACGCTGAGCGAGCCGGCCAGGGCGGCGCCATAGCGGTCGGCAGGAATCGAAGCAATGCGCAGGTCACGGCGCTGCTCGGGGCTGGCCTGGCGCAGGTCGCCAAAGCCTTCCAGGTGGATCTCACCTTCAGTGGGTTGCGCCAGGCCCATCAGTGCATTGGCCAACTCGCCCTGACCATTGCCGCCGACCCCGGCAATGCCGTAGATCTGCCCGGCCCGCAGGCTCATGTCGACCCCCTTCAACGACCCGGGGCTGCGCAGGCCACGCACCTGCAGGCGCACCGCGCCCGGTGCCGGTCCCGGCTGATAACCGGCGCGGGTCGACTCCCCGACGGTCAGGCGCACCAGTTCTTCGACACTGACGCTGTCCGGCACCAGGGTCTGAATCGTGCGGCCACCGCGCATCACCGTGACCCGGTCGGCAAAGCGTTTCACATCGGTCATCTTGTGCGTCACCAGCACCACCGCCGCCCCTTGCCGGGCAAAGGCCTGCACCGTGCCCAGCAGGCGCTCGGCCTCCTGGTCGGTGAGCACGGCGGTGGGTTCGTCGAGAATCAGGATGCGCGCCCCGGCCAACAGCACCTTGAGGATTTCCACCCGTTGCTGCTCGGCCACCGACAAGTGTTCGACAATCTGGCGCGGGTCCAGCACAAAGCCCAGTTCCCGGGCCTTGGCACTGATCTGCTGCTCCAGCGCCTGCAAGCGCTGGCGGTAGCTGCCAGACGAGGGTTGCGCCGGCAGGCCCAGCAGGATGTTCTGCGCCACGGTGAAGGGTTTCACCAGCTTGAAGTGCTGGTGCACCATGCCGATCCGGTGGCGCGCCGCCTCGCGTGGGCCGTTGAGCCGCACCGGGTTGTCGTCGATCAGCAGGCTGCCGGTTTCGGGGGCATAGAGCCCGGCGGCAATGTTCATCAGCGATGACTTGCCGGCGCCGTTTTCACCCAGCAGCGCATGCACCTCGCCCCAGGCCGCGGTGAAGTGCGCATCGGTCAGGGCCTGGAAACCGTCGAACGACTTGTTGATACCGGTGAGTTGCAGCGCATTGACCTGTTTCATCGCTGCGTCATCACGCCGTTGACGAACCAGTCCATTTTCCACAGATCAGGGTCGCTCATGACCTGGCCGGCCTTGAGGCGTTCCTGGCCGTCGCGGTCGGCCATCGGCCCGCTGTAGATGATTTTCTTGCCCGCCAGCAGCTCGGCGCGTGCGGCCTGGATCTTCTCGCGGCTGGCGGCATCGATGACCGGATCGGCGGTCAGGCTGATGTCGGTGCCGCCCTGCGCCATCGACAGCAAGGCGCCGTCAGGGGCTGGCACCCAGTGGCCGGCAATGACCTTTTTCAGCTCCGGCGCCAGAAAGCGGTCCCACACCCACATCGACGAACACACCGTGGCCCTGGGTGCGAATTCACTGAGGTCACGGTGGTGACCGGTGCCGTGCACGCCACGCTCTTGCGCCACGATCTGCGGGGTCGGGCTGTCGACGTGCTGGCCGATCACGTCGGCGCCGTTGTCGATCAGCGCCATGGTTGCTGCGCGCTCCTTGACCGGGTCGTTCCAGGCGCCGGTGTAGACCACCGTGACCGTGGCCGCCGGGTTGATCTCACGGGCGCCCAGTTCGAAGGCATTGACCGTCCAGTTGACCTGGCCGAAGGGGTTGGCCGCTACGAATCCCAGCTTGCCGGATTTCGACACCGCCCCGGCAGCCATGCCGCACAGGTACTGGCTTTCATAGGTGCGCCCGTAGAAGGATTCGAGGTTGGCGGCGTTGGTGGTGCCCGAACCGTTGAGAAAGGCGACGTCGGGGTATTTTTTCGCCAGCGCCAGGAAGGTGTCGGAATACCCGAAGGCGGTGCCGATGATGATATTGGCGCCCCGGGCGATCAGGCGGTCCACCACCGGGGTGATGGCGGCGGCATTTTCCGGCACGCTTTCGACGAACTGGATCTTCTGGTCCAGTTCTTTCTCCAGCTTGAGCCGCGACTCGTCGAACGCCTGGGTCCAGCCACCGTCATTGCGCGGGCTGATATAGACCATGGCAATCTTCGCCGGCCCCTTGAGGGTCAGCCCCTGGGCCTCTTGCGCCTGAGCCTGGCCCGCCGCACCGCCGAGCACCATGGCTGCACACAACGTCCCCTGCAAAACAGTCCTGAACATAAAGTCGTTTTCCTGATGGTAGGCGAATGATTGACAGAGCAATGCTGACCCGGCGGGCCCTCTGGCTCAGCATGTCAGAGGCAATAGCAGCTTCCATGCCACAAAAAATAAGCCTTTAAAATCATCAGGTTGTTAAATTAAAGGCGATATAACGGATCAAATGGTCCGGTTCGGAGCACTCAGTTTGTGCAGGACGCACGAGAAGCGGGCAGAGGCCGCCATACGGCGGACCTGCACCTGAGAACCTCAGCAATCAATGCAAGGCTGACCCGTCATGGCGAATCATCGCTGTCACCACCTGCCAGCTCACGCTCGATCTGTTCGATGCTGGGCAAGCTGGTTTGCAGCTCTGCCGGCAGGGATTCCACCAACTGATACTCCGCCACACCGATGGGGCGGGCATTGTCCCGCAGGGCATATTCGGCCACGACCTTGTTCTTGCTCTTGCACAGCAGCAGGCCAATCGTAGGGCCATCCTGTGGGTGCTTGAGCTGGGCATCGACGGCCGTGAGGTAAAAACCCAGCTGGCCCAGATGCTCGGGCTTGAACTTGCCGGCCTTGAGTTCGATCACTACATAGCAGCGCAACTTGAGGTGATAGAACAGCAGGTCGATGAAGAACTCGTCACCGCCCACATCGAGCAGCACCTGCCGACCGACGAAGGCAAAGCCTGCGCCCAGTTCCAGTAGAAACTCGGTGACATGCCTGACCAGAGCGTTTTCGATCTCACGCTCCTGCGCCTCAAGGGTCAGGCCGAGAAAATCGAAGCGATAAGGATCTTTCAGCGATTCGCGAGCCAGATCAGACTGCGCCTGGGGAAGGTGACTCTCGAAGTGACTGACGGCCTTGCCACTGCGCTCCAGCAGACGGGCCTCGATCTGCATCACCAGAATGTTGCGCGACCCGTTATGTTCGATGGCCTTGGCGGCATACCAGCGGCGCGTTTCGGGGCCGGGCAGTTTGTCCAGTAACGCTAACTGGTGATACCAAGGCAATTGTGCAAGCACCCCTTGCACAAACTCCGCGTCCGGCCATGCCTGGGCAAAGGCGCGCATGTACTTGAGGCTGCGCGGTGAGAAGCCCTTCATATCGGGAAAGGCGGCGCGCAAATCCTGCGCCAGGCGTTCGATGACCTTGGCGCCCCAGCCCTGCTGTGTCTGCCGGGTCAGGATATCGTGACCGATCTGCCAGTAAAGCAGCACCAATTCGCGGTTCACCGCCAGGGTGGCACGTTGCTGGGCCGTATGGATACGGTATTTAAGCTCGGTCAGCCAATCGCCGTAGCCTTCAGGTGGCGGGCTCAGGTTGACAGGGGTATCGCTCATGGCGTTTCCCTCGTGGTTCTTGAAGACAGGTCAGGGCCGTGGCGCGATGCCTTGGCAAATCAGCGTGCGCAGATTGCCCAGCACCTCGTCGAAAAACACAGGGTCCGCCAGGGTCTTGCCGGTGATGGCCTGCACCTGGGTGCTGAAGTCGGCGTAATGCTGGGTGGTGCTCCAGATCGAGAAGATCAGGTGGTAGGGGTCGACCGGCGCCAGCCGGCCGGCATCGATCCAGCCCTGGATCACCTCGACCTTGCGCGCCACCATCTCGCGCAGCGCCTGCTCCAGCTGGGCCTTGATCAGCGGCGCGCCCTGCATGATCTCCATGCAGAACAACCGTGACTCGGCGGGGTGGTCACGCGACAGCTCCAGCTTGACGCGAATGAAGTTGCCAATGGCTTCAAGCGGGTCCTGCGCGGCGTCAAAGCCGCTGAGCGGCACCAGCCAGATGTCCAGCAGGTGCTGCAGCACATGGGTGTACAACGCCTCTTTGCTGGCGAAGTAATAAAGCAGGTTGGTCTTGGACACATCGGCTGCCACAGCGACCTGGTCCAGGCTGGTGCCGTGCATGCCGAACTGCGAGAACAGCTCGAGCGCGGCCTGGATGATCGACTCGCGCTTGGCCTTGATCTGTTGCAGGCGGCGTTGTTCGGAGGTGGGGCTCATGGCCCGCGGGGTTTTCGCCCTGGCATTGGGTGCCGGCTTGTCGGTCTTTTTGACTGCCGCCTTCTTCACCTGCGTCTTCTTTTTGGCCGGCGCCTGGGGCGCCTGCACGTCGTCGATGGATTTACTGTTCACAGCCAGAACCGTCAGCCCGAATGAAGGCGCGAGTGTATCAGGGTTGTCTGTGGGCGACGGACTACGGGGCAACGGCGCATGGCATAGCGGCCTGAAAATGCCCGCTAATGTTCCACACCCCCGGCGTCTCGCCTCAAGAGCGGGCACATCAAACGATCCAAAACAGACCAAATGGTCCAACAAAAACGCATAAAACAATCCAAGCCATTGATATAAAACAGTAAAAAATAACTGGCACGACACCTGCAAAACACCATTCGAGACGCATGCACCTGGCTTGCGAAGCGCATGGAGAGGATTATGAAGATTGGTATCTTTATCCCGATTGGCAATAACGGCTGGTTGATTTCCGAAAACGCACCGCAATACAAACCGACTTTCGAGCTGAACAAACAGATCACCCTGGCCGCCGAGCACTACGGCTTCGACTTCGCGCTGTCGATGATCAAGTTGCGCGGGTTTGGCGGCAAGACCGAGTTCTGGGACCACAACCTGGAGTCCTTCACGCTCATGGCCGGGCTGGCAGCGGTCACCAGCCGCATCCAGTTGTTCGCCACCGCCGCCTCGCTGGTGCTGCCACCGGCCATCGTGGCGCGCATGGCCGCCACGGTCGACTCCATTGCCAACGGCCGCTTCGGCGTCAACCTGGTCACCGGCTGGCAGCGGCCGGAGTATTCGCAGATGGGCCTGTGGCCGGGCGACGAATTCTTCGGCAACCGCTACGAGTACCTGTCCGAGTACATCCAGGTGCTGCGCGATCTGTGGGCCACCGGCCAGTCCGACTTCAAGGGCGCGCACTTCCAGATGGACGACTGCCGCGTCAGCCCGCGTCCGCAGGCCGACATGAAGGTCATCTGCGCCGGGCAAAGCGATGCCGGCATGGAGTTCTCGGCCCGGCATGCCGACCACAACTTCTGCTTTGGCAAAGGCGTGAACACCCCCAAGGCCTTCGCCCCCGCCGCGCAGAAACTGATCGAAGCCAGCCGCCTGACCGGGCGTGATGTCAGCACCTTCGTCCTGATGATGGTCATCGCCGACGAGACCGACGAAGCCGCCCGCGCCAAGTGGGAGCACTACAAGGCCGGGGTCGACGAAGAAGCGGTGGCCTGGCTGGGCGTACAAGGCGCAGTCGACAAGAAGGCCGACAGCAACGTGCGGCAAATGGCCGACCCGACCTCGGCGGTCAATATCAACATGGGCACCCTGGTGGGCTCGTATGAATCCATTGCCCGCATGCTCGACGAAGTGGCCGAAGTCGAAGGCACCGAGGGCGTACTGCTGACCTTCGACCATTTTGTCGAGGGGGTCGAAGCCTTCGGCCAGCGCATCCAGCCGCTGATGAAAAGCCGCCTTGACGCACTGACCCCAGTGCCGTCACAGGTCGGCCAGCCGGCCATTAACCTGAGTGTGGGAGCGGCCTCATGAGCACTGAAAAGAACGTGACGATTTCTTCGACCACGCCGGCCGGCATCGCCGAGGCCGGCGGCGGCCAGCCCTGGGTGCTGAGCGCCCGCCCCGAGCCTCTGTACCTGCACGCCTCGAACACCGCGCTGGTGGTAGTCGACATGCAGAATGCCTATGCCTCGCCGGGCGGCTATGTCGACTCGGCCGGCTTTGACATTTCCGGTGCCCGTTCGGTGATCGCCAGGGTCGGCCAGGCCCTGGAGGCGGCGCGGGCCGCCGGCCTCAGCGTGGTGTACCTGCAAAACGGCTGGGACGCCGGCTATGTCGAGGCCGGTGGCCCCGGCTCGCCCAACTGGTACAAGTCCAACGCCCTGAAAACCATGCGCAAGTACCCCGAGCTGCAGGGCCGCTTTCTGGCCAAGGGCGGCTGGGACTACGAGATTGTCGATGAACTCACCCCGCAACCGGGCGACCTGGTGGTGCCCAAGACCCGCTACAGCGGTTTCTTCAACAGCACGCTCGACAGCACCCTGCGCGCCCGCGGCATCAGGAACCTGGTGTTCACCGGCATTGCCACCAATGTCTGCGTCGAGGCCACCCTGCGCGATGCCTTTCACCTTGAGTACTTCGGCGTGATGCTCGAAGACGCCACCCATGAACTGGGCGGTGCGGTGATTCAATCAAGCTCGGTCTACAACATCGAGACCTTCTTTGGCTGGGTGTCCACGGTGGACCACTTTGTCAGCGCCGTGACCGCCAACTGATCCGTTCATTGTTCATTCCGGAGACGCCCCCATGCCCAAGACCATCATTACCCCGCCCGGCACCGGCACCCCACTGGCGCCGTTCGTGCCCGGCACCCTGGCCGACAACATCCTGTATGTGTCCGGCACCCTGCCCTTCGACCATGACAATAACGTCGTGCATGTGGGCGATGCCGCCGCGCAGACGCGCCATGTGTTGAACACCATCAAGCGCGTGATCGAGACCGCGGGCGGCACGATGGATGACGTGACTTTCAACCATGTGTTCCTGCGTCACTGGGAGGATTACGCGGCCATCAATACGGTGTACGCCGAGTTCTTTCCCGGTGAGAAGCCGGCGCGGTATTGCATCCAGTGTGGACTGGTCA
This sequence comes from Pseudomonas sp. Leaf127, assembly GCF_001423155.1. Classification (NCBI taxonomy): domain Bacteria; kingdom Pseudomonadati; phylum Pseudomonadota; class Gammaproteobacteria; order Pseudomonadales; family Pseudomonadaceae; genus Pseudomonas; species Pseudomonas sp. Leaf127. The sequence continues at coordinate 33,405 of NZ_LMOA01000008.1, forward strand.
AGCCTGATGCCCTGATTGAAATCGCCAGCGTGGCGCACCTCGGCAAAGGCGCTTGAGCATGAGCCTGTACACCGAAGTTCACGGGCCGGCCGACGCTGAAGCGGTGCTGCTGTCGTCGGGCCTGGGCGGCTCGGCCGGCTACTGGTCGTTGCAGATACCGGCGCTGGTCGCGGCCGGCTACAGGGTCATCGCCTACGACCAGCGCGGCACCGGCCGCAGCCTGCAAGCCCTGCCCGATGGCTACCGGATCAAGCACATGGCCGATGATGTGCACGCGGTGCTGGAGGCTACGCAGACTGAGCGCTGCCACTTCGTCGGTCATGCCCTGGGCGGCCTGGTCGGCCTGCAACTGGCGCTCGAGGCACCGACACGCCTGCGCAGCCTGACCCTGATCAACGCCTGGTCGCAGCCCAACCCGCACTCGGCGCGCTGCTTCGAGGCGCGGCTGGGGTTGCTCGATGCACTGGGCCCGCGGGCCTATGTCGAGGCACAGCCGATCTTTCTGTACCCGGCCAGTTGGTGCGTTGCTCACGCCGAGCAGGTACAGGCCGAGGTGGAGCATGCCTGTGCGCATTTTCCGGGAGCCGCCACCATGAAGGCCCGCATTGGTGCCTTGCGCGCGTTCGATGTGGCGCAGCGCCTGGCCACGATCACCACGCCGACGCTGGTCAGCACCGCCCGGGACGATGTGCTGGTGCCCTGGACCTGTTCGCAGTACCTGGCGCAGCACTTGCCCCATGCCACGCTGCATACCGTCGACCACGGCGCGCATGCCCATAACCTCACCGCAGCCGATGACTTCAACGCCGCGCTGCTGTCGTTTCTCGCCGTCCAGCCCACCGCAGAGGCCACGCCATGACCGGTTTCGAACCCAGCAAGAGCGACTTTCGCAACGCCATGGCGCGCCTGGGCGCCGCCGTCAACGTCATCACCACCGATGGCCCGGCCGGGCGCGCCGGCTTTACCGCGTCGGCGGTGTGCAGCGTCACCGACGAGCCGCCCAGCCTGCTGGTGTGCCTGAACCGCAGCGCGTCGGTGTACGAAACCTTCAAGGCCAATGGCGTGTTGTGCGTCAACGTACTCGGCGCCGGCCACCAGGCAATCTCCAACCTGTTCGGCGGCAAGACGCCCATGGCCGAACGCTTTGCCGCGGCCCGCTGGACCCTGGGACCGTCCGGCTCGCCGATTCTGCAAGAGGCCAGCGTGTCGTTCGACTGCCGCCTGAGCCAGATCACCGAAGTCGGCACCCACGACGTGCTGGTGTGCGAAGTGATGGCGATTACCACCAGTGAGCAGGCGCAGAGCCTGATCTACTTCAACCGCCAGTACCACGAGCTGCAGGCCAGCGCCTGAGCGGGTCGGCACAAAATCCATTGGCACCCGGGTAGGAGCGCGCTTGCCGGAATGCCGGACCACCGCGACCGAGTGCGTAGCGCTCGCAAAATTTGCCAGACGCCACAAATACTGAACTGTGGACGCATTCAAAATTTATGAAACGCTGAAAATTTACGACTGCTAACGCAGCCGGTCGCGGGCAAGCGCGCTCCTACAGGCCCCATAGAGGTTCATATGCACAAGGTTGTCTTTATTACGGGTGCCACGTCCGGCTTTGGTCGGGCCACGGCGCGGCGCTTTGCTCAGGCGGGCTGGTCGTTGATCCTCAGCGGACGGCGCCTGGAGCGCCTGCACGCGCTGCAGGACGAACTGGCGGCGCAGGTGCCGGTGCATGTCGCCGCGCTGGACGTACGCGATGCCGAGGCCGTCAGGCAGGTGGTCGATGCGCTGCCGGACGGCTTTCGCCGCGTTCATGCCCTGATCAACAACGCCGGTCTCGCCCTGGCACCGGAGCCTGCCCAGCAGGTCAGCCTGCAGGACTGGCACACCATGATCGACACCAATATCACAGGACTCGTCAACGTCACCCACGCCGTGCTGCCGTTGCTGCTGGAGACCGGCACAGGCGCCAGCATCATCAATATCGGCTCGGTGGCCGGTGCCTGGCCCTACCCCGGCGGGCATGTGTATGGCGCCAGCAAGGCCTTTGTCACCCAGTTCAGCTACAACCTGCGTTGTGATCTGATCGCCACCGGTGTGCGCGTCACCGATATCGCGCCGGGCATTGCCGAAACCGAATTCACCCTGGTGCGCACCAAGGGCAACCAGGCCGCGTCCGACACCCTGTACGGCAACACCACGCCGCTGCGCGCCGAAGACATCGCCGAACAGATCGTGCATGTGTGCAGCCTGCCGGCGCACATCAATATCAACCGCCTGGAAATCGTGCCGGTGCGCCAGGCCTGGTCGGGCTATGCGATCGATCGTGACGTGTGAGCCTCATAAATCTGACGGACGCATGCGGCTAACGCTTGGTCGTTAGCGGTCAGGAGCGTGCAGGCCTCTTCGCGGCCAAAGTCGCTCCTACCGTTCGCCGCGCTCCAGCCGGTGCAGGCCGCGCCGCTCTTCATCCCATAAATAACCGCCGAGCTTGGAGATGCTGGTCAGCCATTCGCTGCGCTCGCCGTCGATCAGCAGAATGACCCGGCGGTTGCTGACAAAATCGCCGTCGAAACTCATGGAATACTGCTCGATCTGCAAGCGCCCGCCCGGTGCCAGTTCGGCGGAGCCGGCGATGCCATCGGCAAAGGCATTGCCCGAACGCTGGTACTCATCGATGCCGTCGTCGGTGCTGGCAAAGGCATACAGGCGCCGGCCCAGGTAAGTGATGCGCTGCTCGCTGCGGTTGACCAGCCACACCGGCTGCTTGTCCGAGCAGCGGGAGAAATACGGAATGGCCAGGTACAAACCCGGCGGTGCCTGCTGCTCCCAGGCCTGCAGGTTGGCCGCAGCGATCAGGTCGGCGTGTTGGGCGCGACGGGCCGACAGCACATCAAAGGCATCGTCGTCGGCCCGGGGGCGCAACCCATGGAAAGACTCCAGGGCGTCGCAGGCGCAGTTGAGCCGGGCGTAACGGGCCAGCTCGGCGCTGTGCTGCTGCGCCACCTGTGGGTGACATTCTTCGACCAGGCGGGTGGTCAGGCTTAACACCGCATCGCGGATCGGCTGACGGATCATGGCACTTCCTTGAAGTCCTGGGTCGGTAACGAAATGTACGCCCTTTAGGGGCCAGGCCCAACGATTGTGTTGGGGGTACATGTTACCGACGCAGCGCCTCAGGTCATGGGGCGGCCTTCAACGCCTCCTGCACCTGTGCCAGCGACCCCCTGGACGAGCCAGGCTGCACCTTGAGTGCGGTGGTCTTGCCACGGATCACCACGTCCATGCCTTTCACCGCCCCCTGCGCATCGCCCAGGATGCGGTAAGTGGTGTCGCCACGCACAAAGCTGAGCACCTGTGCGCTACTGTCCAGCTCAAACCGCTCGGTCTCTTGTTCGGGATACAGCAGGCTGACCTCGTTCTTGCTGTCGACCGCCGCGTAATACACCTGTTCGCCGGGGGCCGAACGAAACAGGACGATGCGCTTGCCGGACGGCGCCAGCCGGAACGCCAGCAGCTCCTGGCGCTGCTCGTCGTCTTCCCAGAGCGTGCGCTCGACGCCATCCGCGACCATCTTGCCGTTGCGGTTCACCGATCGGCTTTCGCGGGCCAGGCCCGAGGAGCTGGTCTGGTCGATCACCGTCTCACGCTCCATGACCGGCTCGCCGTCCTTGATGATGTAGGTGGCGAACCAGTGGGTGCAGCAACCGTCCTTGGTCATGGTCTTCACGCGACGGGCCTGTTCGTCGACCTGGAACAGGCCGCAGTAGTCCTGCGCCAGCTGGGTGAAGGCAGCGCTGTGGCGAAAGCCGTTCTCGGTGCCGACGAACACCTCGAACGAAGGCCCGTGGTAGCAACTGTTCTGGCCGTCCATGACCGCCAGGTCCTTGATGCCGTCGAAGTTGAAGTCCTGGTAGATCAGCACGCTCTGCTCGCCATACGGCAGTTGCTGGACATTGGCCTTGACCTCACCGCCGGGGTTGACGTCCAGCACCAGCTCATCGGAACGGACCTCGAACAGCGGCGCGGGATTTTGCCGGTCGAAGACGCGGATGATGCCGGGGCGGAACACTTCGTCGTTGTCGGCGATTTCCAGAGTGGCGCGGTACTGTTTCGAAAAATCCTGCAAGGCGTAGGTCTTGCGGGCGGTCGCCTCGAAGGCGGGCACATCCATTTCGCCATAACCGGTGACTGGCATGATGGCGCTGGCGCTCATCGACAGCAGCAGGCCGGCTAGCAGCGTGAGGGTGCGTTGGGTGATTGAAAACGGCATGACTTGATTCCTGTCGATGGGGATGGCGTGACGCGCTGTCGCCTGGCAAACACTGGACCGGCTGTAGGAGCGCGCTTGCCCGCGACCGGCTGCGTTAGCAGTCGTAAAATTGTGGCGTTTCGCAGATTTTCAGATCGTAAATGTGTGGCGTTTCGCAGATTTTGCGAGCGCTGCGCACTCGGTCGCGGGCAAGCGCGCTCCTACGGCACCATGACCGTAGTGTCGTTGGGTGGTGTCGTTGGGGCACCATGACCGTAGTGTCGTTGGGGGCACCATGAAAAAGGACCGCCGAGGCGGTCCTTTTTATCCAGCAGCGCAGCCTTATGCAGGCTGGTCCCACGGACGGTCGCCGTGCTCATCCTTGATGCGCGTCGGCAGGCCCATCACGTCGAGCAGCTTGAGGAACGGCTCGGCCGGCAGTTCTTCGACGTTGGCCATGTGCTTGACATCCCACTCGCCACGGGCCACCAGTAAGGCAGCCGCCACCGGCGGTACGCCAGCGGTGTAGGAGATGCCCTGGCTGTCGGTCTCGTCGAAGGCTTCTTCGTGGTCGGCCACGTTGTAGATGAAGACTTCACGGGCCTTGCCATCCTTGGTGCCCTTGACCAGGTCGCCGATGCAGGTCTTGCCGGTGTAGCCCGGCGCCAGCGAAGACGGATCAGGCAGCACGGCCTTGACCACTTTCAACGGCACGACTTCCAGGCCTTCGGCGGTCTTGACCGGTTGCTCCGACAGCAGGCCGAGGTTTTTCAGCACCGTGAAGACGTTGATGTAGTGCTCGCCAAAACTCATCCAGAAGCGCACGTTCGGCACGTCCAGGTTCTTGGACAGCGAATGCACTTCGTCGTGACCGGTCAGGTACAGGTTTTGCGAGCCCACGACCGGCAGGTCGTCAGTGCGCTTGACTTCGAACATGGTGTTGCTGGTCCACTGGCTGTTCTGCCAGCTCCACACCTGTCCGGTGAACTCACGGAAATTGATTTCCGGATCGAAATTGGTGGCGAAATATTTGCCATGGGAACCGGCATTGACGTCGAGAATGTCGATCGAATCAATGCGGTCGAAATGCTGTTGCTGCGCCAGGGCTGCATACGCGTTGACCACACCCGGGTCAAAGCCTACGCCGAGAATGGCGGTGATGTTGTTCTTCTGGCATTCCTCGAGGTGTTTCCACTCGTAGTTGCCGTACCAGGGCGGCGTTTCACAGACCTTGCCCGGTTCTTCGTGGATGGCGGTGTCCAGGTAGGCCACGCCGGTATCGATGCAGGCACGCAGCACCGACATGTTCAGGAACGCGGAGCCCACGTTGATCACGATCTGCGATTCGGTCTCGCGGATCAGGGCCTTGGTGGCTTCGACATCAAGGGCATTGAGCGAGAAGGCCTGGATGTCGGCGGGCTGCTTGAGGCTGCCCTTGGCCTTGACGCTGTCGATGATGGCCTGGCATTTGGAGATGTTGCGCGACGCGATGGCAATACGACCGAGTTCGTCGTTGTGCTGCGCGCACTTGTGGGCCACCACCTTGGCGACACCTCCTGCACCAATGATAAGAACGTTCTTCTTCAATTTCTTTAGGTCTCCTTAATACGCCAGCTTACGAAAGGCTGGACAAGTAGTCTTCAAAGCCGAACTCACGCACAACTTCGATGCTGCCGTCGAGTTGCTTGACGGCGATGGATGGCATTTTCAGGCCGTTGAACCAGTTTTTCTTGACCATGGTGTAGCCGGCGGTGTCGAGGAACGACAGGCGGTCACCGATGGCCAACGGACGATCGAATTGATACTCGCCGAAGATATCCCCGGCCAGGCACGACTTGCCGCACACCATGTAGGTGTGTTCACCGTCGCTGGGGGCCAGCTTGGCGTTGAGGCGGTAGATCAGCAGGTCCAGCAGGTGCGCTTCGATGGAGCTGTCGACCACGGCCAGGTGCTTGCCGTTGTAGAGGGTGTCGAGCACGGTCACTTCCAGCGTGGCGCTGTTGGTGATGGCTGCCTCGCCCGGCTCCAGGTACACCTGCACGCCGTATTTCTCGGAGAAGCCTTTCAGTCGCGCGCAGAACTTGTCCAGCGCATAGCCTTCGCCGGTGAAGTGAATGCCGCCACCGAGGCTGACCCACGTAACCTGGTGCAGCAGTTCACCGAAGCGTTCTTCGATGGTGGTCAGCATCTGGTCAAACAGGTCGAAGTCGCCGTTCTCGCAGTTGTTGTGAAACATGAAGCCGGAGATCTTGTCCATCACCGCGCCGATCTTCACCGGGTCCCACTCGCCCAGGCGGCTGAACGGGCGCGCCGGGTCGGCCAACAGATAGTCGGAGCTGCTCACTTGCGGGTTGACGCGCAGGCCACGGATGGTGCCGGTGGTGGCCTCGGCAAAGCGCTCGAGCTGGCCGATGGAGTTGAAGATGATCTTGTCGCAATTGGCGATCATTTCTTCGATTTCATCGTCGGCCCAGGCCACGCTGTAGGCATGGGTCTCGCCGTCGAACTTCTGCTTGCCCAGCTTGAGCTCGTACAGGGAGCTGGAGGTGGTGCCGTCCATGTACTGCTGCATCAGGTCGAACACCGACCAGGTGGCAAAGCACTTGAGCGCCAGCAGCGCCTTGGCGCCTGAGTGTTCGCGCACGTAGGCGATCTTTTCCAGGTTGCTCAGCAGCTTCTGTTTGTCGATAAGGTAGTACGGCGTCTTGATCATTTCGCTTCCGTATTAAAGGTCGGCCAACAGGAGTCCGCGAACCTCCTGAAAAAAGCGGACGCGAATTGTGCCGATAACCGACGTCGACCGAAAGTCCATTGAGCACATTTCGTCCATCGCGTGCCATTACGGCAATGGCGCCGAGCATGGCGCCGGAAGATGACAATAATGTGACATTTTCTTGATAAGCAGCCTGCCAGAGGCCTGCAGGGCGACCCATGTGCCTGATGGCGGCGCACGTTCGCGCGCTGGCCGGCGGCTGGAAACGGCTTCATCAGGCCCGGCAAAAAGACCGGCGGCTATCACTTGGCGAGTGTGATGAGCCTTTCGAGGACAGTGCCTGGAGAATATTCCTGTCCGGGCCAGGCCTGTTTTATGCAGCGCAACGCATGATCGCCGTATAACAATTCCACGGAAATGACATACTCCGCCGCGCACTTGAAAGACCGTCTTCAATGTGGCGACGCCCCGTGATTCCATCGGCCCGCCGCCTGACCCGACCTCGGTCCATGAAGTCGGGTTACAGAGCGCCGACGCCCGTCTGCTTCAACGTGTCGCACAGTAAACAGTGATTCAAGCGCTGCTGGTTTTTGATCTGAAATCGTCAAATCGCCTTTTTCTGGTGCGCACGTCTGCCTGATCGACTGTGACAACAGCCCCGCTCAACAGCGCTGACTCAGGATGAGAGCACCCATCGATAAGTAAGGGTTGTTCATGAAATGGAAAATTCGCGACAAGGTTTTATTGCTCTCTGTTATTCCCGCGCTGTTGCTGGCCTTGATCATTCAGTTATTGGCCCTCTCCGAACTGCAGGTATTGACTGAGCAAAGCGCCCGGGAAACACGTGATGCCCTGATCAAGACACGCAAGGACGAGTTGCTCAGTTATCTGGACATCGCCTACAGCACGATCAAACCGTTGTATGAAGGACCGGATGCCATGTCGCCCGAGGTCAAGGAAGAGGCACGCCGTCGCCTGCGCGACCTGCGCTATGGCAAGGACGGTTATTACTTCGGCTATACCGACAATGGCGACAGGGTGTTCCTGGCCGGCAAGGACGAAGGCAAGAACTTCTGGGACCTGCGCGACACACACGGTGTTTACCTGATCCGTGAGTTGATTGGCGCCGCCAAGAACGGTGGCGGCTTTGTCACCTACTACTTTCCAAGGCCCGGTGATGACAGCACGGCCTACCCGAAGTTGTCCTACAGCCGCTACCTGGACAAATGGAACTGGACGGTTGGCGCGGGCTTTTACGTGGACGGCGTCGACACCTTGATTGACGAGCAGGTCCGGCAACAACAAAAAGCCATGCAGGTCTTGCGCTGGAAACAATGGAGCATCATTGCCGTCTTGCTGGTGCTGCTGAGCCTGGTCGCGGCGTATGTCGCCCGCAGTATCGTCAAGCCCATCAAACTGTTGACACTGAACCTGCAATCACTGGCGTCGGTGGAAGGTGACCTGACCCGGCAGTTGCCGGTCGATGGAAATGAAGAAACGGCCCAACTGGCAGGCGCCTTCAACAGTTTCGTGGGCAAGATCCGTGAAATGATCCTGAGCCTGGCACGGTGCGCGCAGTTACTTGAAGAGCACAATGCCCAGCTTGGGCACAGCACTCAACACGCAGCCGACGCACTGGTACGCCAGGCCGAGGATGCCGATCAGGTCAATCACGCCATGGAACAGATGGCCCTGGCCACGCACAACGTCGCGCAGTCGGCACAAAGTGCCGCACAAACCACACGAGAGACCGACGATCAGGCCCAGAGCATGCAAGCCAATGTGGGCCAGACCATCATTGCCATCGGTGATCTGGCAGCCGGCATCAGAACCGCAGCGCTGGATATCCAGAATCTGGGCAGTGATGTGGAGTCCATCGGCTCGATTCTCGATGTCATTCGAGGCATAGCCCAGCAAACCAACCTGCTGGCCCTGAACGCGGCGATTGAAGCCGCCCGTGCCGGCGAACAGGGGCGCGGCTTTGCCGTTGTGGCGGATGAGGTGCGCTCCCTGGCGCAACGTACCCAGCAAAGCACCGAGGAGATCCAGACCAAGATCAGCCAACTGCAGCAAGGGGCGCGAACGGCGGTCATCACCATGCAGGGCAGCCTCACGGGCAGCGAAGCGGCCGTAGAAAAAGTCAGCGGTACGGTAAAGATTCTCGAAGGGGTCAGCAGTGCCGTTTCCGAGATCAACGGCATGAACAACCAGATCGCGACGGCGGCCGAAGAACAGTCGAGCATTGGCAGCGAAGTCAATCAAAGCCTGTCCCAGATCAGTCAACACATCAAGCAGACCCAGACCATTACTGCACGTAACAATGCGTTGTGCGGGCAACTCGACGAGCTGTCGCAAGAGTTGAGCGTCCTGGTCAAGCGCTTCAAGGTCTGATTGACAAAAGGCCCGGGGTTGTCAGGCCTGGCGACAACCCCGGGGCCTGGTGGAAGTCTACTTGCTCACGCCAGCGCGCCTGGGCAGCCCACAACCGGACAGCAGCGCTGCACACGCCTCACAGAAACCTGATCGGGTAACTCACTATCACCCGATTCTCATCATAATCGGTGGCATTGAAATCCCGGCGCACGCTCGAATTGCGCCAGCGCAGCGACAGGCTCTTGAACGTCCCACCCTGCACCACATACCCCAACTCGGACTCACGCACCCACTCGCCGCCATCGTCGACATTGCGCAGCTGTACATCGCGGCCCTTCACGTAGCGCGTCATCAGGCTCAAGCCCGGCACACCGTAGCCGGCAAAGTCCAGGTCATAGCGCAGTTGCCAGGATTTTTCCTTCGGGTTGTCGAACGCATGGTTGAAGGTGTTATTGGCCAGGTAAATGCCGCCGCTGCCGGTGATTCTCATCCAGCCCGTGTCACCGCCCACCTGTTGCAGGCCGACACTGAAGGTGTGCTGGCGCATGCCCAGCCCCAGCATCAAGGAGATGGTGTGGTTGTCCAGTTGCCCGGCTCTGGCGCTGCCGTCGTCCTTGCCGCGAAAGTGGCCGAGGTTGGCGTTCAGGGTGATGCCTTCGGCCAGTGACCAGCGCTGGATCAGGCCGGCGTACTGCTGCTGATAGATGTCCTTGAGCTCACCGGCCCACAGGCGCACGGTGGTGTTCTTCGATTCGCTGCGGTAGTCGCCGCCCAGGTAGCGAAAGCCATCGCTCTGCACGCCGGCATAGGCCAGGTCTTCCATAGAAGAGTCATTGCGCAGGCTGGTCTTGCTGAACTCGCCGGCGTACAGCGTCCAGTGCCTGATGTCTTCGGACGCTAATTGCGCGCCCCTGAAGGTTTGCGGCAAGGCGCGAAAGTCGTCGGCGGTGACCAGCGGCAGGTTGGGCATCCATTCGCCGACTTTCAGTTCCGTGGCCGAGATCCGTGCCTTGAGCGCGACACCCAGGCGACCAAAACTGCCGGCCGGGTCGCCATCGCCGTCGCGCGGCAATAACAACGCGTTGTAGCGGCCGGCACCGCCGTCCAGCTTGACCGCGTACTTGCCCAGCACGTCGACACCAAAGCCAACAGTACCGGTGGTAAAGCCCGAGCGTGCGTCAAGAATGAAACTCTGGGTCCACTCCCGCGCTTCGCTTTGCGCCGCGCCGGGCGCGGTGAAGTTGCGCTCGAAGAAGAAGTTTCTGAGGTTGAGGCTGGCACGACTGTCATCGATAAAACCCTGGGCGTGCACCGGGGCGTGCAGCAAGACCGAGGTGAATAACAGTGCGCCGGTTGTTTGGGCGGTAAGTGCTTTCAAGACCATGACTCCCTTGTTGTTTTTATTGAGGGGCTCGCTCGATCAGTGATGTCCAGGCAGCCGATCGCCGTCCCGGAAAACCTGGATCGACAATGGCATCAGGAATCAGTGGCAAGGCTCCAGGAACAGGGAGCCTTGTCTGGGTTAGAACACGGGGATGGGCTGCGCCATTGCGGCGCAGCCCCCGGGGTCAGACCAGGCCGGCGGCGCGCAGCGCGTCGGCGATTTCACGGTCGGCGCCTTCGGCCAGCGGCAGCAGCGGCGAGCGCACGGTGGCGTGCTCCAGAATGCCGCGGGCGACCAGGCCATGCTTGAGAGCCACGGTGCCTTCCATGTGCGAGCCGCGATGGTAGACAGTGCGGGTCACCGGCAGCAGACGATCATGCAGGGCGCGGGCGGCCGGGTAGTCCTTGCGCTTGCCGGCTTCGATCAGCTCGATCAACGGCTCGGGCGTCAGGCCGCCATAGCCGACCAGGGCACCGTCGACGTCGAACATGGTGTGCAGCAGGTATTCGTCGTGGCAGGTGAGGATCTGCAGGTCCGGCACTTCACGGCGCACCACCGGGATCTCGGTGTCCCAGCGACGCATGTTGCGCACGCCGTTTTTCATGGCGAACACGCCCGGCTGTTTGGCGATGTCCAGTTGGGTTTCCAGGTCGTAGGTGGCCTTGGTGACATCCGGGTACTGGAACAGGATCAGCGGCAGGCCGCTGTGTTCGTAGATCGCCTTGTAGCGATCCTGCGCGGCGCCCTTCTGGTAGCCGAAACGCAGCCAGCCGTGGGACGGGTACACCAGGCCCGCCGAGGCGCCAGCCTCGACCGCACGCACCGCTTCAGCGGCCGCCACCTGGGTGCCTTCGCCGGTGATGCCGGCAATGATCGGCAGGCGACCGCCCACCGACTCCTTGAAGGCCTGGATCACCCGGGCCTGTTCGGCCTGGGTCAGGAAGGTGCCTTCACCGGCATGGCCCAGCACGACCAGCCCTTTGACGCCGTCGAAACTGCCCAGCCACGCACCCAGTTTCTGGATGGCGTCGTAGTCGACCTGGCCATCGCGGGTAAAAGGGGTCACGGGTGCCGGGACCAGACCGCGCAGATCGATGGTGTTCTTGGTGCTCATGGTAGTTCCTCTTTTTGGGTTCAAATGTCCACAACTGACGCGTGCAGGGGCGCAGAACATGCACAACGGCACGCTCTGAAGTGAATGGGTAAGTTGGGGTGTAACGGACAGCGGTTTATCGGGTTATTGAAGTTACGGCGACAGTTCTTCGAGCATCCGTCCTTTGGTTTCAATGGCAAACAAGGCGGTGACGATACCGGTCAATAACAGCACGACCGCAAAGACACCGAACACGTAATGCACGCCCGCCCCGGACACTGCCAAACCGACCACCAGCGGGCCTGCCGCCGAGCCCAGGCGCAGCCAGGCACTGCCGACCCCGGTGCCCAGCGCCCGCAAGCGGGTCGGGTAGAGTTCGGCCGAGTACAGGTACAGCGAGAAGGTCACGGTCTGGATCAGCGCGTAGCCCAGCCCGGCCAGCAGCAGGATCTGCAGCGGTGTGGTCGCGCCGGTCAGGGCCAGGGCCGCCAGCGGCACGGCGCCCAGGAACAGCGCGCCGATGTACCAGCGCCGCCGCCCGACCTTGTCGATCAGCAAGGCACAGATGATCGCCGCCACCACGCCGGCCGCCGAGGTCATGAAGCCGTAGGCCAGGCTGGTGTCCAGCGGCAGGTTGAAATGCTGCCGGTACAGCGTCGGCAGCCAGGTGATCAGGCCGTTGGCGACCATGTAGGCGCCGAACCACATGCTCCAGATCACCAGCGAGCGCTTGAAGTACATGCCGCGAAACAGCTCCTTCCAGCCCTGCACGGCACCCGGCTTCTGGATCGGTGGCACTTCGACCGGCGGGGTCAGGGTCTTGCCGGACTTGATGGCGCTGTCTTCAAGACGCGTGACAATGCGGTCGGCCTCGTCCAGGCGGCCCTTGGAGGCCAGCCAGCGCGGCGATTCGAACAGAAAGAAACGCAGTGGAATCAGCAGCATCGCCGGCACCAGCCCGACCGCAAACATGGCCTTCCAGCCATAGACCGGCACCAGCAGGTAGCCGATGATCCCGGCCCCGACCAGTCCGAGCAGAAACATCACTTCATAAAGCAGGAAGAACCGCCCGCGCTTTTTCGAGCCGATCAGCTCGTTGACATAGGCACTGGCGACCGGCACCTCGCCGCCGGTGCCGATGCCCTGCAAGAACCGGAAGGCCATCATCGCGACCGCGCCGGAGGCGAACAGGCAGGCCACATCCATTGCCACGAACAACAGGATGGTAAAGGTCAGCACTTTCATGCGCCCGATGCGCTCGGCCAGCCAGCCGAAGAACACCGCGCCAAACAACTGCCCCAGATAGCCTGCCGACAGAATCATGCCGATCTGCGTGGCACTCAGGCTCCACTCCTTGGCCAGTACCGGCATCGCATAGGCAATGGCGATCACGGTATAACCATCAAAGAACGTGGCGGCACCAATAATGTTTCGCGCCCAGAACACTTGCCGGGTAATTGGCAGGCGTTCCAGGCGGGCGCTGATATTGGCCTGGCTCTTTCCTCCTTCGGTCAATGGCGCCGTTTCTACGTGCTGCATCAACATGGCACTTCCTCTTCTTGTTGTTCGGATTATCGGGCGTGCGCGGGCCTGCCGTGCAACACGCACAGTGCTTGAAAGTGTTTGAGAACGGCGGGCAAGTTGAACAGGCAACTTGCCCTCTGGTTATTCAGTCTTTAGTTATTGGCTTATAACGTCGGTCCGATACTGCCGTTGGCTTCCAGTGCCTTGCCAATGGCAACGGCCGCTTCCAGCGTCGAGGACAAGGCCCGCTCGCGCAGCTCTTCGGCCGAACAACGCACGGTCGGCGCGGCAATGCTGATCGCGCCGACCGGATAACCGTCGATATCCAGTACCGGTACGGCCAGGATGCGCAGGCCGTCGGTGAACAGCGATTCGGTGAGGATGTGGCCATCGGCGCGGACGCGGCCCAGCAGCTCGGGCAGCGCCAGCTCGCTGGCATGGGGTTTCATGATGAACGGGGTCAGGGGCGTGAGTTGCCGGACCTTGTCCACTTCCTTTTCAGGCAGAAACGCGAGGATCGACTGGCCGATGGCCGTCTGCGTGGCCGGCACCGTGGTGCCGACGCGGATATCGACGCCTAGCCGGGTGATGCCGGCGCGGACCCGCTCCAGGTACAGCACATCGGCGCCTTGCAGCACGGCAAAGCTGGCGGCCTCGTTGGTCTCGCCGACCAGGCCGCGCAGGATCGGGCGCACGATGCTGCGCAGGTCGGTACGGGCGATGGCATGAAAGCCCAGGTCAAGCACCTTGAGGGTCAGGGCGAAGCGGCGGCTTTCCGGAATGCGGGACACATAGCCCAGCTCGACCAGGGTATTGAGCATGCGAAAGGTGGTGCCGGGATCAAGGTCGGCAGCGGCCGCAATCTGGCTCAGGGTCAGTTCTTCGTTGTCCGCCGAAAAAGCTTCCAGAACTCGAAAGCCCTTGGCCAGGGACTGGACGGTGCTGCGCAACTTCTTGTCGTCCGGCTCTTTTAGCGAAGCCGTGAGGGATTTGTCGCTCTTCAACATGTTCTTCGCACCTTTTTTGTTTTTTCGGATTGCGAAATATTTTTCTCTTATATAGAATACCAGTTTGCCGATGCGTGTCCTATTCGATTTATCTTGCTGATTTTGGCTTTTATATTCTGTTTGAATATATGAAGGCGTATTGGCGGGATTCTTTTTGGCTCTGCTTCTAAGTTAAAACTTAACTAACTCTTTGATTTTTATATATTTAACATGGATCACCCGTAGGAGCGCGCTTGCCCGCGACCGGCTGCGTTAGCAGTCGTAAATTTTCAGCGTTTCGTAGATTTTGCGAGTGCTAGCGCACTCGGTCGCGGGCAAGCGCGCTCCTACTGGGCCATGCAAGCCGGTGTATCAATGAAAAGGCCCGAAATCTTCTGTGATGAGGATTCCGGGCCTTTTCAGTTCTGTCACGGCATTGAGCGATTATTCCTTCAAGCGCACAGTCTCCAGAGTCGGGTCGGCCTCGATCTGTTTTTCATTGAACGGCAGCGGCTGCCACTGCTGGCGCGAGAACAGTTCGGTCTGGTCGGCGTAGTGCGGCGAGGCCGGGTCGCTCGATTGCGAGAACGACAACAGCCCCTGCGCCACCGGCCCCTGATCGTCAAAGCTCACCAGCTGGATATAGCTGCTGCCGCTGACGACCTTGAGCGTGCCGTCTTTCTGCGGCGTGCTCTGCATGGCGTTATAGATGCCCAGGTGCCCGTCACCGCCCGGCACCGCAATGGCCTTGCCGTTACGCTCGGCCACCTGCACCTGGCCCCAGGTGATACTGGCGGGCAGCTTGAGGGCATCGACCTGCGCGACCGCCTTGCGCAGCATCTCAGCCACGGCACGGGAAACCTCCGGCTGTTGCCAGGCGATGCCGCGCGGGGTGTGTTGCGGGTCTTGTGCATCGAACGGCTGGCGCCAGCCCTTGCCCTGGGCCTGGAACTGCCTGGCGAAGGCCTGGAAATACAGCCAGCCGCGTGAGGCGTCGACGCCGGCGCTGCGGTCCCAACCGTGCAGGGCGATGCAGGCGCGCTGCAATTCGCTGTCGCCCTTGAGCTTGCCGCACCATTGCAGCAGGTCATCAAGCAGCAGGTCGGCGGCATGCACCCGGTTGCCGGTCACCAGCCCGCGCAGGAACGCCTCGCTGATCGGCGCCTGGCCCAGGCCGCTCAGTTGCGTGAGGGCAAAGCGCGCCCGCAGGCCCAGTGGCGAGCCTTCGCGGCTGACCAGCGGCGAGAAGCCGGTCAGCGGCTGGGCCGGATTGGCCAGCCAGGCGCTGTCGTTGGAGTTCTGCACAAAATCCTTGCGCAGCAGCACCGGCAGTTGCGCGCCCGGCACGATGCCCGGTTGTACGGCGCCTTCGGCATTCTGCCAGTCACAGGCGCTGCGGCTACCGTCCAGCCCCGGCAGGCCCTGCGCCTGCAAGGCGGGCACGATGCAGTCTTTCAGTTGCGACAGCGCCACGTTGGGCACCACCGAGACGTTCATATAAGCCGCCTGCCCCTGCCGATCGGCGGCCAGGGTGTTGACCCACGGAATGCCCTGAATGCGCTGCACCACATCGCGCAGTTCGATGACGCTGGTGGCGCGATTCATCGCGTACCACTGCTCCACGGCGCGGGTGTTGGCCAGGTTCGCGTCCTGGAAGGCGTAGGCGTTCTGGCGATCCCAGTCGGCCACGCCCGGCCACTTGATCAGCGGGCCGTAGCGCGATTCATGGATCACCTGTTTGCGGGTGGTCAGCGTGCCGTCGGCTTCACGGACCTGGATCTGCACCTCACGCCGCTGCAATGGATAACGTTTGCCGTCGACCACGTAGTACAGCGGATCCTTCGGGTCCAGGGCCAGCTTGCGCAGGGTGAAGTGCCCGGAGGTGTCCACGGTGTGGGTCCAGGCCAGTTGCCGGTTGAAGCCGATGTTGATCACCGGCAGGCCGGTCAGGGACGCGCCCATCACGTCCAGCTTGCCGGGAATGGTCAGGTGCATCTGATAGAAACGCAGTGCGCCGAACCATGGAAAATGCGGGTTGGCCAGCAGCCGGCCACGGCCATTCTCGGTGCGCTCGCCGCCCACCGCTACGGCGTTGCTGCCGCGCTCATAGACAGAACCCAATACACGCGCAGGATCGATGCTTGCGCTTTGTGCGGCCCGTGACGTCGGCGGCGCGGCGGCCAGCAGCGGCTCGGCAAAGCGGCCGATGCCGCCCTCGACCATCAGCCGGTGGATCAGCCGCACCATGTCGGTCTCGTGCAATGGCCGCACCCACTCGGCACCCTGGCAGGCCTTGGGCGCGCCCTTCTCGCTCAGGTAGCGGTTGAAGCCGGCGACATAGCCGCCCAGCAGTTGCTTGACCGGCTCTGGCTGCGCCTGCCAGTAGGCGTCGACCGCCTTGTCGTTGTTGAGCCAGGTAAAGAACAGGTCTGACTGCACATTGCCCAGCCGTGCGCTCGACTGCCCGTCACGACCCAGAAAGCGCGAGCGCTCGCCACGGGCGGTCAGCACCTCGTCGCTGAGCAGGCACAGGTTGTCGCGGGCATAGGCATAGCCCACGCCATAGCCCAGGCCACGCTCGTCATGGGCCTTGATATGAGGGATGCCAAAGGCGGTCCAGCGGATTTCGGTTTCGCCGCTGTGCAAGGCATCGCGGGCGCAACCCGCCTGAGACAGCAGCAGCGCGGCCAGGGCACTGGCCAGAAGACTTCGACGCACCTGAATACCTCTTGCAGATCATTGAGCGGCCGGAACGGGCGCCATGGAGGGGGGTGCAGGAGGGACGTACGGGCACAGCCGGAATTTAAGACGGCGACAGACGCTCCATCTCCGAGACCCGGACACGGCAGTGCTTCATGGCATTGACGATGTGTTTCTCGACCATGGCCTTGGAAATGCCCATCACCTCGGCAATCTCGTCATGGCACAGACCGTCCAGCTTGCGCAGCAGGAAGGCCTGGCGGCACTTGTCGGACAGCTCATCCAGCGCCGCCATGACCAGCTCGGCCCGCTGCAGCTGATACAGCGTGGCGTGGGGGCTTTGCGTCTGCGGGCTTTCTTCGGCCGTGATATCGACCAGCGACTCGCTGTTGCGCACCACGCCCCGGCGAAAGGCATCCACGCAGAGGTTGATTGCGGTGCGATAAAGAAATGCCTTAGGGTATTCGAGCGTGTCGAGGCGCGGGCTTTCCAGCACTTTCAGGTAAGCGTCGTGAGCCACATCCGCCGCCAGATTGCGGTCACGCAATTTGATCGTCAGGTAACCCAGCAGGCCTTGATAGTACTGTTCCATGTTCACTCCGTCAGGAAACCGTGTACCGGATCCTTGACACTCAGATGCCCTGTTAAACAGGGGCTAACTGTATATAATTCTCATCCGCATAAAAAGAATTTCATGCAGTAACCCCAGGAAAAACGCAGTTCAACCGGTAATGCCGATGCCCAGCCAAACGCCTCCGCCCGCGCCCGATGACCGCCTCAGCGATGAAGCGGCGCACTGGTGCATGCGCCTGCATGAACCGGACT
The DNA here is from genome assembly GCF_001423155.1 of Pseudomonas sp. Leaf127. Taxonomy (NCBI): domain Bacteria; kingdom Pseudomonadati; phylum Pseudomonadota; class Gammaproteobacteria; order Pseudomonadales; family Pseudomonadaceae; genus Pseudomonas; species Pseudomonas sp. Leaf127. The sequence continues at coordinate 51,249 of NZ_LMOA01000008.1, forward strand.
TTTCCGCAACCGAACGCATGCACCTGGAGCAGTGGCTGAACAGCGACCCGGCCCACCAGCGTGAATTCGATGCCATGCTGGAGATCTGGGACATCAGCGAATTTCTGCCCGTGGTCACATCGGCCTCAACGGCGCCGGTGTTGGTCGCTCCCCGTGCGGTCCGCCTGCCTCGACGCGCCACCCGGCGCCCGCTGATGGCCGCCGCCGTACTGGCCTTCACCCTGCCGCTGGCCGGGCTGATCGGCTGGAACCAGGGCTGGATTGCGGACAGTTACCAGCGCTTCGAGAGCGAAACGGCCACCCGGAACGTGACCCTGGCCGATGGCTCGCATGTGCAGATGAACCTTGGCACGCGGCTGTCCTACAGCAATTACAAGGATCAGCGCAGCGTGACCCTGAGCCAGGGCGAAGCCTTCTTCAAGGTGCAGCACGATGCGGCGCACCCGTTCATGGTCAATGCCGGCAGGGGCCAGATCCAGGTCACCGGCACGCAATTCAACGTTTGGACCTACAAGGATTCGGTGATTGTGACCCTGGCCGAAGGTTCGGTCAGGGTGCTGGGCGACAAGGCCGAGCGCGACCGGGTGGCTTACCTGTCACCGGGCATGCAGGCACGCTATGACCCCGCCAGCATCGACCCCCAGGTCAGCGCCGCTTCGCTGGATAACACAATGGCCTGGCGCAACGGCAAGCTGGTGCTCGACAACCTGACCCTGGCCGATGCCCTGCCGCAGATCAACCGCTACCTCGACACGCCTGTGCACATTGCCGATGCCGCCACCGCGCAACTGCGCATCGGCGGCATCTACAACACCCATGACATCGCCGGCCTGGTGCAGGCGCTGCCCAAGGTGTTGCCGGTGGTGCTGAGTCGTAATAACGAGGGTGAGACGGTGATCCGGCGCAAGGCCGGCTGAGTCACGCCTTGCCGGGACCGGGTGGCAGGTAGCGGCCGTACCAGGGGCGGCGCGGGATGCGCCCGGAAAGGCGCTCCATTTCCTGTTCACTGGCGCGAATGACGCGCAGCGCCAGCTTCATGGTCTCGACGTCCAGCTCGCCACCGCCGCCGCCATTACTGCGTCCCCAGGCCCCGCAGCCAGCCTCGGCGGGGCCGAGCCAGGGCTGATCGACCTCGACCCAGCGGCCCTTGGCAAACCAGTGCACGCCGCCGACCTCGGCGCGTCGCACCTCGCCCGGATGCACCTGTTCATGGGCCTCGAACCAGTCCTCGATACGGTCATCGATCCAGCCGTGAAACGCCCAGAACACCGGGTTGACGTGCGAGGAAAAGGCATCGGCCAGATAGTCGTTTTCTGCGCGAAACCAGCGCTCGGAAAAATCGTCGGCCGGGCGGTCATAGATCATCGGGTACTGGCTGTTCGGGTCACGCCCCACCGCCGCCCAGCACATGTGCAGCCAGTCATGCAGGCCCAGTTCGATACGACTGCCCAGTTCGCCCAGGCAGATCGTGCTCAGGTACTCGGGATTCTGGTACTGCGCTTCCCAGACCTGAAAGTTGCCGTAGTAGCCCTCGCTGCTTTTGACATCGCGCAGCCACTGGTTGAAGGCATCGTCGCCCTGCGATTCCCAGGCCGGCGGCACCGAGTAGCCGTCATGGTTTTCCAGGTAATCCACAAAAGGCTGAATACCGTGCCCGATAAAAGGCCGGGGCGGCGGAAAGGACTGCCACGCTTTCAAATCCTGGAAGCTGCGCGCGTGCCCCAGCATGCCGCGGTGCATGTACAGGAAGTCCTCGCCGGAGCCGTTGGTGTGGCGGTGCTTGCCCCGCGCATCGCGCTCCTGGCCAAGCGGCCCCGGCTGCCAGCCCAGCCCGCGCAAGGCCTGTTGGTGCTCGGCATTGAGCCGGTGCCAGCGATCACGCGTCGCGTGCCAGAGCTGGTGATAAAGCCGGTGCTCGGGAGAGATCAGCCAGGCGTGCAGGTCAGCTGTGTAAGGCAGGCGTTCACGGGCCTGGATGAAAGGCCGCCGGACGGCCACGAAACGCGCCTGTACCGTGGACGCCCCTACCTGACTGCCGCGCAGGCGCAAGGCACCGCTGAGTGTCGCCTGGCCGCCGCCGGTGCTCCAGATGCCCCAGACCTCGTCGAAGATGGCCGAGCATTCGTAGGCCCGCCCCTGCCGGTCCGCCAGTTTCCAGCGCAGGTTAGGCGCCTTGCCGGTGTCCAGATCGCCAAAGAGCTCAAAGCCGCCGGCCTTGAACGGTCGGCGCCCCAGATGCCCACGCAATGCCCGTCCCGACGGACCGACGTCCAGCAACAGCTCCAGTCCTTCACCAGCCAGCTCGGCAAACCCCTGCTGGCCATCGAGCAGACGAAAATCCCAGATCCCGACCAGGCGCCCGGCCAGCAGGCTTTGCCCCAGGGTGGGCGGGACGATGGTGGGCTCCTCGACCAGCGCCGCCTCTTCGGCCGCCTGATAGCGCTGGTAGCCCAGAACCGGCAAGCCAATCCCACCCGCCGTGGCTGCCACGGCTGCTGCACCTGCGAGCAATCCCCGCCGAGAACACTTCATCTAGACCCATCCGCTTGTCCGCTCTCTGGTCAGAGCGCCTGCCCCAAGAACGAACGGCCGGCATCGAAATTTATGCCGTCGCGCCATGCCGCGCAGACCAGGGGTCTGTTGCCGTCTCATCACGGCTGTGCTGAAACGGCAACAGCCCCTAAAACCACCGGCGCCTGATTCGTCTGCTTTGCAGAACCTTTGAACAGCCGTTGGAGAATCACATGCACCGCGCCTTGCTTTTGGCTCTTTCCCTCACCCTGCCAGGCTTCGCCTGGTCGGCAGCAGACTGCACCACCGAGATTCATGGCACCGACCAGATGACGTTCGACAAAAACGAAATCATCGTGCCGGCAAGCTGCAAGACCTTTACCGTCACCCTCAAGCATCCGGGCGAGATGCCCAAGGAAGTCATGGGGCATAACTGGATTCTCAGCAAGACCGACGACATGCAGGCGATCCTGGACGAAGGCAGTGCTGCCGGGGTCGAGAACGGCTATCTGAAGACCGCTGACACCCGTGTCATTGCTCACACCCGATTGCTCGGCGGTGGCGAGCAGGACAGCGTGACCTTCGACACCGCGAAGCTGAAAGCCGACGCAGACTATCAGTTCTTCTGCTCATTCCCGGCCCACGCGGTGCTGATGAAAGGTCGCTTGAAGTTCGGGGCCTGACCCGCCTACCCGCGCCCGGAGTTGACCCAGAAGTTGACCGACAGCGACGTCGACACCGACTCGACCTGATGGAACCAGCCCTCGGGCAGGAACAACAGGTCTCCTGCCTCAAGCACAATGCGGTGGAACACTACCTCGCGGGCGGCCGGGTACGCTTCATAGTCCGGCTGGTCGGGATTCACATCACAGCCCTCCAGCCCGCCGCCCTCGGAGGTCGACCAGGTGCCCAGCGCCTCGCGATGATGCGGCGCCGCCAGGATGAACGATTTCTGCCCCCAGACCTGGGCGAACAGGTTGTCCGAGTCATCACGATGCAGTGGGGTGAGCGTCCCCCTGGGACCGATCCAGATACGCGGCTTGATGTACAGCGAACGCTCGAAGTAGTGCGGAAAACGGATCAGCTCCAGCAGTTGCGCCGGCATCAGGTTGTTGCCCATGTACGGCGCAGGCTCGCCCGGTGCGCGGGGGCGCTCCAGCGATTCGATGAACCCGGCAATGGAGGTCGAGCGAAAGTCGCGATCGGTCGAGAAGGTCTTCTGCGCGTAGTCGCCGTGTCGGGTAATGCCCTTCAACTCGGCGAAATGGATGATCGACTCTTCGCGGCTCATGTTGAAGAACGGCCAGTCCTGCAAGGCATCGCTGAGAATGACCGGCGTGCCATACGGCAGATAGTCACGGCGAAAATCCTCCACCGACAGGCTGCCAAGCGAGCGTCGCTCGATGCCGGACAGCACCGGCTGTGCCGCCGACAGCCGATCACTGGCCCGCTCGCGCGCCGGATAACGCTGGTTCATTTTCGCCGCCGGCTGCTCGACGGTCGTACCACGCCGGGCCGCGCTGATGATCTGCGGCAACAAGGTTGCCAGCCCCATCTGCCCGTCGATTTTCAGCCGGCCATTGGCAAACAGCTCCTCGACGTCCTGGGTGCCTTGCAGGATGCCGGCAAAGGCCTGCGCGTCCACCGCAATGGTGACATCGGCGGCTGCATGCCGGCCCGGGCGCACCTCCAGCGTGTCATTCACTTGCGCCCACACCGCCTGGCCCTGGCCGAAATCGAACTGGAACACACCCTGCGCGCCCACCGCCTGCGCACCGGCAAACAAGCGGGTCAATACCGCGAGCACATCCATACGTCACCTCATCTGAGCACCTGATCAAGTGCCTGCCGCGTATTGCTTACGCGACGGCACATCCCATGCCCTGTAAACGGATGGCGCCGCGCTGAAATTATCGACAGCCGCCCCCGATTAAATTGCGCCGCGCCTGATTCGTTATTCCTCCCAACCACCGGCCGCTCGCCGGTACACGCCGATAACGCCCGGGAGTTTGATGAGCATGAGTCGCGCCGCCAGGAAATGGCTGATCTTGAGCCTCGTGACAGTGGCTGCACTGGTGGCTGCCGCCGCGCTGGCCTGGTGGCTGTTCATTGGCCGCCTGCAGCCCTACCCATCGCAGGTTACGCTGCGCGCCAACGAGATACAGGAACGCATTCTCTCGTTCGACAGCCATATCGATATCCAGCCCACCTTTGGCAGGGCCGGCAACGAAGCCAACAAGGATGGCCGGACCCAGTTCGACCTGGTCAAGGCCGCACGCGGGCGCCTCAGTGGCGCGGCACTGACGCTCTGGGCCTGGCCGGAATTCTGGAACGGCGCCAACGGCCCGCACCGGCCGACGCCGGGTTTTGTCGAAGCCGCCCGCCATGAGCTGGAAACCCGCTACCGCATCATCACCGGCATCGCCCGCGACTTTCCCAACCAGGCCGGCATCGCCTACACACCGGCCGACTTCAAGCGCCTGGCCCATGAGGGCAAGTTCGCCATCGTGATCAGCATGCTCAACGCCTACCCGCTGGGCGACGATGTCGCGGCCCTGGACGACTGGGCCGCACGCGGCATGCGCATCTTCGGCTTCAGCTATGTGGCCAACAACGCCTGGGCCGACTCGTCGCGGCCCATGCCGTTCTTCGGTGATTCGCCGGACGAGCACGGCGGCCTCTCGCCACTGGGCCGCCAGGCCGTGCAGCGCCTCAACGACCTGGGCGTGGTGATCGACGTATCGCACATGTCCAGCCAGGCCCTGGAGCAGGTCGTGCAACTGAGCCGTGCACCCATCATCGCTTCGCACTCCAGCGTCCGGGGCCTGGTGGACCTGCAACGCAACCTCACCGACAAGGAGCTGCGGCTGATCCGCGACACCGGTGGCGTGGTGCAGATCCCGGGGTTTTCGTCGTATCTCAAGCCGTTTTCCGATGAGACGCTGGACAAGATCAACCAGATGCGCGCCGGCTTCGGCCTGCCCAAGGTGCAGAACCTGTCCCAGGCCAGCATGCCGGCCGACCCGGTTTTTTCCATCTGGCCGGAGAAAAAGTTCGGCGAATACGCCGGCGCCCTGTACGCCATCCTCGACGAAGACCCACGCGCCATGCTCAAGGACTTTGGCGACGCCATCGAGTACGCCGTGAAGAAGATCGGTATTGACCATGTGGGCATCAGCTCGGACTTCAACGACGGCGGCGGCGTCATCGGCTGGGAGAACGTGGGCGATACACGCAACGTGACCGCCGAACTGATCCAGCGTGGCTATTCGGAGCAAGACATTGCCAAGTTGTGGGGCGGCAATTTCCTGCGGGTGTGGGAGCAGGTGCAGCAAGCGGGCAGCCAAAAGCCCGCCGCAGCCAGCCAGTAACCTGGAGGACGACCCATGAGCCTTTCACTCCAGACCGGCACCGGCAGCGCTGCGCCAGGTCATGCGGCGGTCGATGCAGGCGCCCGGTGGGTGGCACGCACCCGATTGGCGTCGATCGATGCCCTGCGCGGCATCATCCTGCTGGCCATGCTGGTCGATCATGTGCGCGAGACGTTCTTTCTGCAGCATGAAGTCGCCGACCCGGTGGACTACCACACGCCGCTGGGCCTGTACCTGACCCGGATGATTACCGAGCCCTGTGCGCCGCTGTTCGTGTTCCTGACCGGCCTGTCGGCCTGGCTGTACAGCCAGTCGCATGGCCTGAAGGACACCAGCGCCTTCTTGTTCAAGCGCGGACTGTTTCTGATTGTGCTGGAGGTCACCCTGGTGGATTTCGCCTGGAGCGGCGAATTTCCGGCAAGGTCCCTGGACCTGCAAGTGATCTGGTGCATTGGCGTGAGCATGATTGTCCTGGCCTGCCTGCTGCGGGTGCCCAGGCCTGTGCTGTGGCTGCTGGGCATTGCGATCATCGCCGGGCACAACCTGCTCGATGGCCTCGCCGTCGATCATCAGTCGGCCCTCTATCTGCCCTGGGCCATGCTGCATGAGCGGGCCTCGTTCGAGTTCACGCATTTCCCGGCAATCTTCACCAGTTATCCGCTGCTGCCCTGGTTCGGGGTCATCATCCTGGGCTACGCCGCCGGTCCCCTGTATGGCTCCCACATCGAGTCCCGACAGCGTATTTCGATTCTGCTCAGGTGCGCGGCCGTGCTGTTCGCCGCCTTTGTCGCCCTGCGCTACCTGAACGGCTACGGCGAAAAGCCCTGGGTGCATACCGGCGAACTGATCGAGACACTCAAGAGCTTCAAGAGCGCCACCAAGTACCCGCCGTCGCTGCTGTACCTGCTGCCCTCGCTGGCTTTCGGCCTGGCCACCCTGGCCTTGCTGGAAAAGTACCAGGACAGTCGGGCGGTCAGGATCATGGCCATCTATGGCGGCGCGCCGATGTTTTTCTACCTGCTGCACCTGTACACCCTCAAGCTCATCTACCTGGCTGTACTGCACACCCTGGGGCCGAACATGGGTCGTTACTACGGCTTCGATACCCTGTCCGGTATCTGGCTGTGCAGCGCGCTGCTGAGCGTTGCGCTGTTCTTTCCAACGGCCTGGTTCGCACGCCTCAAGCAGCGGCGCAGGGACATTGCCTGGCTGAGGTACTTCTGAGTTCACATTCGTACGGCCGGTGCGCACTGCCGATTCATTTTTACCGAGGTCTCCATGAAATCACTCACCCTGTTGTGCTCAAGCGCTTGCCTGGCGTTATCGCTGACTGGCGTTGCCGCCGAAGAAAAACCACCCGGTACTGTTTTCAAGGACTGCAAGGACTGCCCGGAAATGGTGGTGCTGCCGGCCGGCAGTTATGTCATGGGCGCACCGGACGACGAAGTGGGTCGCCAACCCGATGAAGGCCCGCAACACACCGTGACCTTTGCCAGGCCGTTCGCCATCAGCCGCTTCCAGGTCACCGCCGGCGAGCTGGACGCCTGGATCAAGGCCAGTGGCGTCGTCATAAAGAGCGGCGATAAACGCCCCGGTCGCTGGTGCGAAGCCAGCAAGCCCAGCTACCAGCAGGCGCCGAGGCAACCGGCGGTGTGTGTCGACTTTGAAGAAGTCCAGGGCTACGCCAAGTGGCTGGCGCAGCAAACCGGCAAGCCGTACCGCATGGTCAGTGAAGCCGAGCGTGAATACGCCGCCCGGGCAGGCTCGACCGGCCCCTTCCCGTTTGCGTTCGACAAGGAAGGCGAGTACCAGATCAGCCAACACGCCAACACCTATGGGCCCAGGGATGGCTACACCTACAGCGCGCCGGTCGGCAGCTACCCGCCCAATGCCTTTGGCGTGTATGACGCGCACGGCAATGTGTATGAGTGGGTTGCCGACTGCTGGCACAAGGATTATGTCGGTGCGCCTGCCGATGGCAGCGCGTGGATCGAGGGCGGGGAATGCGAGAGTGCGCATATGCGTGGCAACGACTGGGGTGAGCCGCCGATTTTCTCGCGCTCGGCCAATCGTAACGACCGACTGAAAACCACCCGCGGAGACTTCCTGGGGTTCAGGGTTGCCAGGGCGCTCTGAATCTCTGTGCAGCACAAAAGCGCCTGCCCCTGAGCAGGCGCTTTTGCACGATCGAAATCCCCAGGAGGGTGACCGGCGCGTCTAAATCCCCCACTCGCTTTTTCGTTTCACAGCTATAGCCTCTGAAGCGCGGAATGCCTTGATGAATATCCACTGCGACCTTCCGGTCCTTGCCAGCCTCTACCCTGACCGACAACTGCGCGTCCGGCATGACCCGCACGAACTCGTGGTACTGCTCGACGCGAGGGTGCAACTCAGGATCGCACTGCACCCGACAACCGGACAGACCCTGAGCGGCCAGGTCAGTCATCTGGAACCAGGCCTTGAGCAACACGCCTTGCTCGCCGCTCTGGAAGCTGCGTTCACGCGCGCGCCCTTACCGATCCGTATTACCCTGACCCGGTTGCCCCCGACCACGACTGCCGCCCTGATCGCCGACGGACTGCTCAGGCAGGCGGGGCACGAAGGTGTCACCTGTGACGCCGAGGCGTTCTGGCAGTACCCACGCCCGTGGTCAGGCAAAGCCTCGTTTGGCGTGGCACCGCAGCAGTTCGTGCTGAGCGAAGGCAAACGCCATCCCTTGCGCCCGGTAGCGTCGGGCGACGTGCTTTATAGCCGCCATATTCCCTGGCTGGGCCAGACGCTGACGTTCCAGCAAGCCGATCCCGAGCGCGACCTGCCCGCCTTCAATCGCTGGATGAACAGCCCGCGCGTGGCGCACTTCTGGGAGGAGCAAGGCAGCCTGGAGCAGCATCGTGCCTACCTGCAAAAACAGTTGGACGATCCCCATACAGTGCCTGTGATCGGCCGCTTCGATGGCCAGGCGTTTGGCTACTTCGAGGTCTACTGGGCCAGGGAAGACCGTATCTCGCCCTTCTATGACGTTGACGATTACGACCGCGGCCTGCACCTGCTGGTCGGCGAAGAGGCATTTCGCGGCAAGGCGTTCTACACCGCCTGGTGCTCGTCGATCTGCCATTACCTGTTTCTCGATGATCCGCGCACCCAGCGCATTGTCTGCGAACCGCGTCACGACAACCAACGACAGATCGCCAATTTCGACCGCAGCGGCTTCGCCAAGGTCAAGCATTTCGACTTTCCCCACAAGCGCGCACTGCTGGTGATGCTCTCCCGTGAGCGCTTCTTTTCCGAGCGGCTGTACCAGCCCCTGGACAGCGTCAAACCACCGAAGGAAGGATTCAAGGTATGAGCTCTGCGACTATTCATGATGTCATCGGCGTCGGTTTCGGCCCTTCCAACCTGGCCCTGGCCATTGCGCTGGAGGAGCTTGCCCAGCTTAACGGAAAGGCGCTCGATGCCTTGTTCATCGACAAGCAGGCCCATTACCGCTGGCATGGCGATACCCTGTCGTCGCAGAGCGAATTGCAGATTTCCTTTCTCAAGGACCTGGTCTCGCTGCGCAATCCGACCAGCCCGTACAGTTTCGTCAACTACCTCAAACAGCAGGATCGCCTGGTCGATTTCGTCAACCTGGGCACCTTCTATCCCTGCCGCCTCGAGTTCAATGATTACCTGGGCTGGGTGGCCGAGCAGTTTGCCGATCAGGCCGCGTATGGCGAAGAAGTCACGCGCATCGAGCCGGCCTTCGACAACGGCGTCATTCACCACCTCAAGCTGACCTCGAAAACCGGCAACGGCCAGGAGCAGGTACGCCATGCCCGCTCGGTGGTGATCAGCACCGGCGGCTCACCGAAAATCCCCGACGCCTTCGCACCTTGCAAGGACGACCCACGGGTCTTCCACCATTCGACCTACCTGAGCAGCCTGCGTCAGCTGCCGTGCAGTGAAGGCCAGCCGATGCGTATTGCAATCATTGGTTCCGGGCAAAGCGCAGCAGAAGCGTTCATCGACCTCAACGACAGCTTCCCCTCGGTCAAGGTCGAGATGATCCTGCGCGGTACAGCGCTCAAGCCTGCCGACGACAGCGCATTCGTCAACGAAATCTTCGCCCCGCAATACACCGATCTGGTATTCAGGCAAACCCCGCAAGATCGCGAAAAGCTGATCAGGGAATACCACAATACCAACTACTCAGTGGTCGACCCGGAACTGATCGAGCGCATCTACGGCATTCTTTATCGCCAGAAAGTGGCCCATCAGTACCGCCACGCCGTGCTGTGCCGGCAACAGGTCGAGACGGTTCACACAAGCGATCAAGGCATCGAACTGACCCTGCGCGACCTGGCCACCCACCAACAACGAACCCATCGCTACGACGCCATCATCCTCGCGACCGGCTATGAACGCCGCTCCCATCGTTCGCTGCTGGCATCGCTGGAAAGCCACCTCGATGGCTTTGAAGTGGACCGCGACTACCGTGCCCTGGCCTCGCCCACATTACTGGCACCGGTGTTCCTGCAAGGCTTCTGTGAAACCTCACATGGCCTGAGCGACACCCTGCTTTCGGTCTTGCCCATGCGCAGTGAAGAAATTGGCAAGGCGCTGTACCAGGCCCTGAAAATCCAGCCCCTCACCCACGAGTCTCAGGCCGCCACGCTGATCAGCGCCTGACCCAGCAGGAATTGTTTATGTCCCAGCCAACCCGCGGCGCCATTCGCGAACTGATGACGCTGCTCAAACCTTTCTGGCCGATCGTGACGCTCTCGATCGTTCTGGGCATGGTGGGGGGGCTGAGCATCACCACCCTGCTGGCCACGATCAACAAGGTACTGCACTCTGACAGCGGTATGACTCAAGGCATCGTCCTGAGCTTCGCCGGCTTGTGCCTGATGGCGCTGCTCAGTTCGATCGTGTCTGATATCGGCAGCAACTATGTGGGGCAAAATATTGTCGTCGGGCTGCGCAAGACGCTCGGTGAAAAAGTCATGTCTGCCCCGATCGAACAGATAGAGCGCTACCGTACCCATCGGCTGATTCCGGTATTGACCCATGATGTCGGCACCATCAGCGATTTTGCTTTCGCTTTCGCGCCATTGGCGATCTCGCTGACAGTAACGCTCGGTTGCCTGGGTTACCTGGCCATGCTGTCCTGGCAGATGTTCCTGTTGATGGTGGTCGCCATCGCGATAGGGACTACGGTGCAGTACTTCGCGCGTAGCCACGGCATCAAGAACTTTCTGGCCGCCCGGGAAACCGAGGACGAACTGCAGAAGTACTACGGCGCGGTCTCGGAAGGCGCCAAAGAACTGCGCATCCACCGACCGCGTCGACACCGGATGTTCGAGCAGCGAATCCAGGGCACCGCCAACCATATTCGTGACCTGCAAATCCGTGCCATCAATATTTTCGTGGTGGCCAAGACCTTTGGTTCGATGCTGTTCTTTGTCGTCATCGGCCTGGCCCTGGCCTTCCAGGCTTACTGGCCCAATGCCGATAAAAGCGTCATGAGTGGCTTCGTGCTGGTGCTGCTTTATATGAAGGGCCCGCTGGAACATCTGATCGGCACACTGCCCATTATCAGCCGTGCGCAGATCGCGTTCCGCCGTATCGCCGAACTGTCCGAAAAGTTCTCCTCACCGGAGCCTCACCTGTTGCTTGAAGACAAAGGTTCCAAGAGACTGACCCTGGAAAGCCTGGAACTGCGTGATGTGCAATATGCCTTTCCTGCAGTACAAGGCAGCGAGCCCTTCCGCCTGGGCCCCGTCAACCTGCGCATCGAACAAGGCGAGATCGTCTTTATTGTTGGCGAGAACGGCTGTGGTAAAACCACACTGATCAAGGTGCTGCTGGGGCTCTACGCTCCACAGAAGGGCGAAATCCTCCTGGACGGCCAGCCCATCGTCGCCCAGAACAGGGACGACTACCGCCAGCTGTTTACCACGGTCTTTGCCGACTATTACCTGTTCGACGAACTGGTTCAGGGCGGCGGCGATGTGCCCAGGGAGGCCGAACGCTACTTGCAACGCCTGGAGATCGGCCACAAGGTCACCATTCGCGATGGCGCGTTCAGCACCACTGACCTGTCCACCGGGCAACGCAAGCGCCTGGCATTGCTCAGCGCGTGGCTGGAAGGTCGCCCGGTGCTGGTGTTCGACGAATGGGCGGCCGATCAGGACCCTACCTTCCGGCGTATTTTCTACACCGAGCTGCTGCCGGACCTTAAACGGCTGGGCAAGACCATCATCGTCATCAGCCACGACGACCGCTATTTCGACATCGCCGACCAGTTGGTCAAAATGGAAGCGGGCAAGGTTCATTGCGAAGCGTCGCTGGCTTGAATAATTCAACGTGCAGATTCCGGTTTTCCGGGCCTGAACGTTGAATAAATACGAAAAGAAAAAATTCTCAATTGCAAAAACAGAGAACATCATGCCCGCACACACTTTGAGCACACTTTCTCCCTTGGCCAAGGCGCTGTTGATGCGTCATGTATTACGTCCGCAACGAACATTGACCGGCCTGGGCCTTGCAATGACCATGGGGATGGTCACGCAGGTTCAGGCTCAGGAATGGAACCTGAATATTCCTGCACAGCCGCTCGACAAGGCGTTGCAGGTCTTTGCAGAACAGGCCAACGTTCAACTTCTTTATAACCCTGGCGACGTGCAAGGCCTGCGCTCGACCGCCATCAGTGGCCGTTATGGCCTGGATCAATCGATCCATCTTTTATTACAGGGAACAGGGGTTCGCTACCAGATCACTGGAAATACCCTGACGCTGCAGGTGCCTGCTTCGACTGACACGATGGAGCTGTCGTCAGTGACGATTTCCGGCAAGGCGCCGGGCTCCATCACTGAGGGAACCGGGTCTTACACCACGGGTTCGACCAGCAGCTCTGCGCGTTTGAATCTGAAGCCGCAGGAAACGCCTCAGTCGGTCACGGTGCTTACACGCCAGCGGATGGAAGATCAAAAACTGGATGACCTGGCCGATGCGCTGGATGCGGCAACCGGGATCAGTGTCAAGCCATTGGTGTATGGCGGTGATGCACCCCAGATTTTTTCACGCGGTTCGACCATCAACAACTTCCAGATTGATGGCGTGCCTACAGCATCCTCGATGGCCAACTACCTGCAAGCCACGGCCATGTACGACAGGATTGAAATCGTAAGGGGTGCGACGGGCATCATGAGCGGCCTGGGCAAGCCGTCGGCCACGATCAACATGGTGCGCAAGCGTCCCACCTTCGACCCGCAAGCGTCCATCACGGCAGAAGCCGGTAATTGGGACCGCTACGGCACGGGCGTCGATGTGTCCGGACCTTTGACCGAGAGCGGCAATATCCGCGGTCGCCTGGTTGCCGATTACAAGCACCAGCATGGCTGGACAGATAATTATGAGCAGGAGCGGATGAGCCTGTACGGCATCAGTGAACTCGATTTGAGCGAGGACACCCTGTTGACGGTCGGCTTCAGCCACCTCACTAAAGACACAGACTCTCAAGCGGCCATTTTCCCCATGATCTACAGCAATGGTGAAAAGATCGACATCGGCCCGTCGAATAATGACACCCCCCGCTGGGCTTACTATGACCATGAGCTCAGTAGCGTCTTTGCGTCAGTCGAACATAAATTCGCGTCTGGCTGGAGTTTCAAGACCGAACTGTCGCACTCCCGGTATCGGTATGAAAGCCTTTACTCCACCGTCAGCGGATCGATCAATCAATCCACAGGGGTGGGCGGGCGATTGCTGGCCCCGCATTGGCTCAACACCACGGAGCAAAACAACCTCGACACCTATGTGACAGGTCCGTTTTCTCTCTTTGGGCGTGAACATGAACTGATCGGTGGGGTCACGCTGACGCAGATCCATGCGTATGGCGATAACTACACCATGACGCCTGGCACCTACCTGATTCCCAATATATTTACCTGGGCAGACGACACGCCCAAGCCAAGCTACCTGAAAACAGGCGAAAGCGATCGGCATGAGCATCAGTACAGCGCTTATCTGAACTCGCGTTTTCACCTGACCGACAGCACCAGTCTGCTGGTGGGCGGACGCCTGACCGACTGGAAAAACAACAATGACAGCCTGACGTTCTCATCCGGGAACACGACCAAGGCCCGCAGCCGGGAAACGGGCATTTTCACGCCCTACTTCGGCCTTGTGCACGCACTCGATGAAACCTGGTCGCTGTACGGCAGTTACACAAAGATCTTCCAGCCACAGGACCCCTTGGTCAGCCAGTACGTCACCTCGCCGGCGCCCGAGGAAGGAACCAGCATAGAAGCCGGTATCAAGGCTGTGTTCAATGAAGAGCGCTTGAACGCGTCGATGTCCCTGTTCCAGACCAAACAGGATAATCTGGCCATCTGGAGCAACACGATCAACGGCTACGAGCTGTTCAATAACACCACCACCGAAGGCGTGGAACTTGAACTGGCAGGCCAGCTCGCGCAAGACTGGAACTTCAGCAGCGGTTATGTTTACAGCGTGACACGCAACGATGAAAACGAGCGCATCATGACGCGCGCGCCACGGCACAACTTCAAGGTGTTTACGACGTATCGCCTGCCCGATGCCCTCAATAAATTCACCGTGGGCGGTGGCGTCAATTGGGAAAGCAAGACCGGCGACAACCTGAAGGTCATTGAACAAGGCAGCTATGCGCTTGTAAACCTGCTGGGGCGCTATGACATCAACGAACACCTGTCGTTGTCGCTCAACGTAAACAACCTGCTCGACAAGGAATACTCCTTTGCAGGCACACGTGGAACGTTCGGCCCGCCTCGCAACTTCATGACCTCGCTCAAGTACACCTACTGATCGCAAACACAGTCGTTCATCAGGTCGTCCTGATGAACGCACCCCGCGTACATCTCCATACCCGCCCCGGATCCCGAGCAGGCCACTGCCGGAATCCGGGAGGTGGGTCATGACCTCCCTGCCTGCATCCGGATAAACGCAACAGGCTCTTGCACCGTGTCAAGAATCAGTCCCGCATGCCGACTGGCAGCATGAACGCCAGCGCCTGCCTCCAGGATCAATCGTTCGATCAATCCTGGAGGCAGGCGTTACAAAGGCGATGTCCGGCCGCCACGACGTTGATGGCGTCGTCGTGCCAGGGACCGATCAGGCACGCTTATCGGCGTTGAAGTAGGTTCGAAGGCGCAACTTCAAAGACTGTAGAAAAGCAGGCGCATAGATCATCGCTTCATGCGCGACATCAAGACACTCGGAACCTTGAACACCCTTGAGGCCACACGCCTCGACAAGGGACGCCTCAAGCACATCGATATGGCGGTATGAAACAGATGACCACCACAGTTCCGGACGCACGTGCAAGGCCGGTAACTCAAAGTCGTTGGCCAGGCTGGAAATATTTCCATAGATATCGTAACCGACTGAAAACTCAGCCTCGAGTGCGTACGCATCGTACAGCAGCTGAAAGCGCGGCGAATCGGCTGACTGTTCGCCAAGCAATTCATTGATCATAAACCTGACAAAACGATCGTCCTGCAGACCTGCCGTCCGGGCTTCGATCACTTTGTGCATGATATCGGCATCGCTTTTCTCAGGAAAAAAGCCCCTGATCATCATCACCGCAGCATGATTGCGTTCATCCAGCTCTGCCAGGTCCACGGGCACCGCCGCCTCCTGTATCGGTTGTCGATGCGCCTGGGAAAGCGCCGGCGGCATCATGGAATCGACCAGCGCCAACAGGTTGACCTTTTCGCCTTTGCGTTCGAGAAGGTGAGCAACTTCCATGGCCAGCGCGCCACCCGACGACCACCCCAGAAGATGGTAAGGACCTTCAGGCTGTAACCTGACAATTTCGTCAAAGTAATGGCCGACCATGTCATGCCAACCGGGGTAGTGAAACCCTTTCTCCACGAAGCCTTTATGAAGCAGCGCATACACGGGGCAAACCGTATTCAACTCTTTGGCCAGCGCATAATAGGGGAACGTCGTTCCCCCGGCCGGCGGAAGACAAAAGAGTGCAGCCCCCTCATCGGGACAGCTATTAAGCTTGATCAGGCTGGAGGCTTTTGCACCCAGGCAATCACGCAACAATTCGGCTTGTTTTTCAAGGGTGGGATGGCGCATGAAATCATGCATGGCAAAGCGTTCATCTATTTGCTCGCGCACCCGTCGCAACACACCCAGCATCAAAATGGAGTGCCCGCCCAGCTCAAAGAAATCATCGTTCAAACCTATGTGGTCACGGCCAAGCACTTCCTGCCAGATAGCGGCCAGTTGCCGCTCTATCCTGGTTCTGGGTAGCGCACTGCCCGGTGTCTCAAGCCCTCTGTCAGGATCAGGCAGTCGCTTGCGATCCATTTTTCCGTTGGGCGTCATCGGCATATGGCTCATCATGACGATGTGGGACGGAATCATATAGTCAGCCAGACCTGACTTCAGATGCTTGCGCAGAACCTTGCACAATTGCCCGTTCTTTTTATCGTTTTCTGCGACGGTCAAATCCATGGGTACCACATAGGCCGCCAACTGCCGCCCGCCCGGCCCCTCGACATCGATGACCACCGCCTCGCGCACCGCCTCGTGCGCCAGTAACCGCGCCTCGATCTCGCCCAGCCACCACATAGGCCGCCAACTGCMGCCCGCCCGGCCCCTCGACATCGATGACCACCGCCTCGCGCACCGCCTCGTGCGCCAGTAACCGCGCCTCGATCTCGCCCAGCTCGATACGAAAGCCGCGAATCTTGACCTGATGGTCGACACGGCTGAGGTACTCGAGCACCCCGTCGGCGCGGTACCGCGCCAGGTCGCCGSTGCGGTACAGCCGACCGCCGCCCTGCTCGCTGGCGTCGAACGGGTCCGGCACAAAGCGCTCGGCCGTCAGATCAGGGCGATGCAGGTAACCCCGGGCCAGACCGTCGCCGCCGATCAGCAGTTCGCCCGCCACACCCGGCGCTGCCGCGCACAACCCAGGCTCGACGATGTGCAACCGGGTATTGGCGATCGGCCGGCCCAGCAACGGCACCGGCGACTGCCGGTCCAGGCAGTGCAGGCCCGACCAGATGGTSGTTTCCGTCGGCCCGTACAGGTTCCACACCTGCTCGCTGCGCTCCAGCAGGCGGCTGGCCAGGTCAGGCGCCAGGGCCTCGCCACCRCTGAGCAAACGGCAGTGGCGCAACTGCCCCGGCGTGGCGGCATCAAGCAGCATYCGCCAGGTCGACGGYGTCGCCTGGACGGTGGTGACCGCCTGCTGCTCGATCAGCCCCAGCAAGGCCTGGGGATCCTGGTTCTCGCCATCGGCCAGCAGCACCACGGAGGCGCCCACCAGCAGCGGCAGGTACAGTTCCAGGCCGGCGATGTCGAAGGACAGGGAGGTCAGGGCCAGCACCCGGTCAGCGGCCGTCAGCCCCGGCCTTTCGGCCATGCTGAACAGGAAATTGRCCAGGGCCTGGTGCCGCACCGCCACCCCCTTGGGCGTGCCGGTGGAGCCCGAGGTGTAGATGCAGTACGCCGCATGTTCGGGGTGCAGCACGGCGACCGGGTTATCGACCGGCCAGTGATCGCGCTCGGCGCTGTCTGCGGCGTGGTCCAGGCACCAGGTCTGGATCTCGGTGGCCGGCAACTGGTCGAGCAAMCGTTGCTGGGTCAGCAGCAGGCGGGCACCGCTGTGTTCGAGCATGTACGCCAGGCGTTCGCGCGGGTAGTCCGGGTCCAGCGGCACATAGGCGCCACCGGCCTTGAGAATGGCCAACAGACCGACCACCATCTCCAGACTGCGCTCCACCGCAATGCCCACCAGCCCATCCGGGCCGACGCCCGCCTCGCGCAGCTTGTGCGCCAGGCGGTTGGCCCGCCGGTTCAGTTCGGCATAGCTCAATGACTGCTTGCCCGCCATCACGGCCGTGGCGTCCGGGGTNCCAGCCCATCCGGGCCGACGCCCGCCTCGCGCAGCTTGTGCGCCAGGCGGTTGGCCCGCCGGTTCAGTTCGGCATAGCTCAATGACTGCTTGCCCGCCATCACGGCCGTGGCGTCCGGGGTRCGGAGCACCTGTTGCTCGATCAGTTGCGGCAGGCACTGCCCGGCCGGGTAACGGGCCTCGGTGCGGTTCCACACATGGATGATCTGTTGGTGCTCATCGACGCCCAGCAGCGATATTTCGGCAATCCGCTGCTGCGGCTGACGTACGACAGCCTGTAGCCCATTGACCCAGTGCCGCCCCATCCGCTCGATGGTCTGCCGGTCAAACAGCTCTGTGGCAAACGTCAGCGAAGCCCATAGCCCCGTCTCGGACTCAAAGGTGTCCAGGCTCAAATCGAACTGGGCCGTGTGGTTGTCGTACGCCAGTGGTTGCAACTCAAGCCCTGGCAGCGCGACGCCCTTGCCCTTCACCTGGGTCTGGTGGTTGTACATCACCTGGAACAGCGGGTTATGGCTCAGGCTGCGCTCGGGATGCAACGCCTCCACCAATTGCTGAAATGGAAGATCCTGATGCGCCTGGGCATCAAGCACCGTCTGTCTGACCTGCTGCAACAGATCGTTGAAGCTCAAATGCAGATTGAACTCGGCCTTGAGGACCTGGGTATTGACGAAGAAACCTATCAGTTGCTCCGTCTCGACCCGCGTGCGGTTGGCAATCGGTACACCGACGCGAATGTCGTTCTGCCCGGAATAACGCTGCAACAGCATCTGAAACGATGCCAGCAACAGCATGAACAGCGTAACGCCCTGACCTTGGGCCAATTGCTTGAGCGCCCGAACCAGATCGGTTGGCAGCTCAATGTTCAGGTTGTCGCCTGCATGGCTTCTGACCACCGGGCGCGCATGATCGACCGGCAACTCCAGCACTGGCTGCTCACCTCCCAGCCGGGCCTGCCAGTAAGCCAGTTGCCGCTCCTGCTCACCGGCCTCCATCCAGTGACGTTGCCAGACCGCATAGTCAGCGTACTGGATCGGCATGTCCGGCAAACTGGCCGCTTGCCCGCGGCTGTACGCCACATACAGTTGCACCAGCTCATCGACCATGATCGGCATCGACCAGCCATCAGAGACGATGTGATGCAGGGTCAGTACCAGCACATGCTCATCAATGGCCCGCTGCAACAGTCTTACCCGCAGCAACGGCCCCTTGAGCAGATCGAACGGACGCCCTGTCTCTTGCTCGACCCGGGACTGGACAAGCGCGTCATCGCCCGGCTCAAGACATTCGAAATCAAGGCTGAAAGGCAGATCGGGATGAATCACCTGGCGCGGCTTTTCACCGTCCATCTCGAACGTCGTGCGTAACGTTTCATGCCGTGCAATCAGTGCCTGAAAGCTCTGTTGCAAGGCCTCGACATCCAGCGCCCCTTTAAAACTCAAGGCCGTTGCAATGTTATAGGCCGGGCTTTCAGGCTCCAGTTGCCACAAGAGCCACTGGCGCTGTTGGGCGTAAGAGAGCAAGGGCTGCTCGTCCGGCTCCCGCTTGAAGATGGGAGTGACCCCATACAGATTCACTTTCTGCTTTTTAAGCAAGGCCGCCAGGGCCTTGCGTTCTTTACCAGATAGCGACTTTACGGAGTCGAGTAGCTCTTGCACTGATGTATCTCCTACGAAATCAGCTCGTCAATTTCCTCTGCAGTAAGACGTTTAAGGGCCTCCAGGGATTTAGCCAGTTCATCCTGTAAAGGCGCATCCTGGTTATCTTTTTGCTCGGCCAGCTGGCAGAAATCACTCAGTTGCGGATGATCGAACAGGTCACGCAGTGCCATCGAGACACCCAGTTGCTCACGCACACGCAACATCACCTGGGTGGCCAGCAACGAGTGCCCGCCCAGTTCAAAGAAGCTGTCATTCAGGCCGATCCTTTCCAGCTTGAGTACTTCGGCCCAGATGGACGCCATCTGCTGCTGCAACTCGCTCTGCGGCGCGACATACGCCTGTTGCATCTGGCTGATATCGGGCTTGGGCAGGCCCTTGCGGTCCAGCTTGCCGTTAGGCGTCACCGGCAGGCGCTCCAGCAGCACGATATGCGCCGGCACCATGTAATCGGGCAAACGAGCCTTGAGCGCCATTTTCAAGGCTGTGCGCACCGTTTCTTCGTCCGTCACCGCTGTGCCAGCCACCACATAGGCCACCAGTTGCGCACCACCGACACCTTCGATTGCCAGTACCACGGCCTCACGGACCTGTTCGTCCTGCAACAGACAAGCCTCGATCTCGCCCAGCTCGATACGGAAGCCGCGCACTTTCACCTGGTGGTCGATACGGCCCAGGTAATCCATCAGGCCATCCGCACGGGCACGGGTCAGGTCACCACTGCGGTATACCCGCCCACCGTCAACACCCCACGGGTCGGGGACGAAGCGTTCAGCGGTCAGCGCCGGGCGGCCCAGATAGCCCCGGGCAACACCTGTGCCGCCCAGATAAAGCTCACCGGCAATCCCCACCGGCAACAGGTCCAGATCAGCGCCCAATACATACGCACAGCGTTGCCCGACCAACGTGCCGATCGGCGCATAGGCGGCCCCGCATTCATCTCCGGCACAGGCACTCCACAGCAGCGGCGTGACCACGGTTTCGGTCGGCCCGTAGCCGTTGAAAATGCGTTGTGGGCGCAAGGTTTTCCAGACCCGTTCATAGGCGGCCTGAGGCACTGCATCCCCGCCGAAGCAATACACGCGTACAGCAGGCGGATGACCCGCCGTGGCGGCGTATTCGGCCAGCTGTTGCAGGTAGGCCGGCGGCAGCGCGGTAACGGTCACCTCGAAACGGTGCAAGACGTCATACACCTCTTCCGGGGTCCACAGGTCGTCGCCGCGCAACAGCAGGCGCGCACCATGACTCAGCGTGGTCAACCAGCGCTCATGCGCACCGTCGAAGGCCAGCGACATGAACTGCAACTCACAGTCGTTCGGCGTCATTTCATAGCGTTCGCCAATGGCCAGGCAATGCATGACAATCTGCCCGTGGGCAACCGCGACGCCCTTGGGCTGGCCAGTGGAACCGGAGGTATAGATCACATAGGCCAGGTTTTCTGCCGACAGCGCTACATCCGGCGTGGTCAGTGGATAGCCCGCCCATTGTTCCGGTCGATCCACCGCGAGCGCTTGCAGACCGTCCGCCAGTGGCAAGCGCGCCAGCAAGTCGCTCTGGGTCAGCACCAGTGCGGCCTCGCAGTCCTTGATCATGTACAGCAAGCGGTCCTGCGGATAGCCCATGTCCAGGGGCACGTAAACGCCGCCAGCCTTGAGCACCGCCAGAAAGGTCACGATGATGTCGACCGAACGCCCCAAGGCGACTGCAACCCGCACTTCAGGCCCGACGCCGGCTTCACACAACTTATGAGCCAGTTGATTGGCACGCTGTATCAGCTCGCGGTAACTGAGCTGCTGTTCGCCGCACATCACCGCGACGGCCTCTGGTGCCTTGTCTGCCTGTTCCTGAATCAACTGATGAATGCATTTTCCTTGCAGGTAATGCCTGTCAAGCTGGCTCCAGCCGTCAATGACCTGGCAGCTTTCGATGTGATCGAGTAAAGGCAACTGGCCCAGAGGCCGCTCTGCATGGCCCGGCACCGCTTGCAGCAAATGCGCAAAGTGATCGGCAATCTGGCGCACGCTCTGGTCGCTGAAGAAGCGCCGGTCATAGCTGTAATGAATCGACAGGCTGTCATCCAGAACAATACCCAGGCTCAGCGGGTAGTTGGTCTGCTCATGGTTATGCACACCGGAGAACAACAAGCCTTGCGGGGTGGCCTGCTGTAAAGCCTCGGCCACCGGGTAGTTCTCGAAGACCAGCAGCGTGTCGAACAGATCCTCGCCACTCCAGCCTGCCCAGCGCTGGATTTCGTACAGCGGCGTATGCTCCTGTTCACGCAATTGCAGGTTCTGCGCCTGAAGTTGCTCGACCCAGTCGGCCAGGCGTTGATCGGGACGCGGACTGGCGATAACCGGCAGGGTATTGATGAACAGCCCCAGTTGCTGCTCGACACCGACAAGCTCGGTCGGGCGCCCAGCGACGGTTGCGCCGAATGTGACGCACGCCTGCCCGGTGTAACGCTGCAACAGCAGTAACCAGGTGGCCTGCACCAGGGTATTGGTGGTGACTCGCAATTGCCGGGCAAAATCACCCAGGCTTTGCGTGAACCGGGCATCGAGCCGGCCTGTATATTCCCCGCGCCCCGAGCCCTGCTCGCCAGTACCCGGCGTAACAGCTCGCGCCAGACGGGTCGGGCCGGCCAGTTCGCTCAGTTGCTGTTTCCAGAACGTCTCACTGACGGCAGGATCCTGCTGTTGCAGCCAGGCAATGTAATCGCGATAACCGCCCGCCACCTGCGGCACCGGCTGGTCGGTGTAGCGTTGCAGCACCTCACCAAGCAGTTGGGCGTGACTCCAGCCATCCATCAGGATGTGGTGGCTGGTAAAGATCAGATGATGACGCTTGTCACCCACGCGAATCAGCGTCAGGCGCAGCAACGGATCATTGAGCAAATCAAACCCTTGCTGCAATTGTTTGCGCGCCAGATCGTCAAGCGCCTGTACAAGGTCGCTGCGGGTGCGCCAGTCCTCGGTCACGAACGGCACCTGCATCTGCCGGGCGATGGCCTGCAGGGGTACAGCCAGACGGGTGATGAAGTTGGCGCGCAACACATCCTGGTTATCGACTGTGGCCTGCCAGGCCTGACGAAACTTCTCGACCTCCAGCCCTTCGACATCCACCCGCATCTGGTTGATGTAGTCGCCCGCTTCCTGCTCGTACAGGCTGTGGAACAACATGCCCTGCTGCATCGGCGACAGCGGGTACAGGTCGGCGATCTGCTCGGCGGCCATCGGCAAGCTGTCGAGCTGYGCCTGGGTCARCGCCGCCAGCGGGAAGTCCGACGGCGTCACGCCGCGATGGCGCGGGTYGCARCAATGGGCGATCAGTGCCTTGAGTTCGTCGGCATAGGCCTGTGCAAGATGCTCGATGGTCTGCGCGTCGAACACCTCGCGGCTGTAGGTCCAGTCCAGGCTCAGCTCACCGTCATACACCTGRCCGTTCAGGCTCAGCAGGCTGTCCAGCGGC
>NZ_LMOA01000009.1:0-51852 GCF_001423155.1 Pseudomonas sp. Leaf127
CTGGCCAAGCTGCACATCCGCCACATGGTGGGCGGGCATTCGGAGCGGGTCAGCGACGAGCTGGTGCTGCGCTTCGAGTTTCCGGAACGGCCGGGGGCGCTGTTCAACTTTCTCAACAAGCTGGGCGGGCGCTGGACCATCTCGATGTTCCACTACCGCAACCACGGCGCGGCCGATGGGCGGGTAGTGGCCGGGCTGGTGGTGCCAGAGGATGAACACGACCTGGTCAAGGACACGTTGCAGGAGATTGGCTACCCGTATTGGGACGAGACGCATAATCCGGCGTACCGGCTGTTTATGGGGTAGAACCGAGTCGCGACCGTGGGTCGCTATAGAAATAACTATAGGAGCGACCCACGGTCGCGAAAGGGCCGGGGCACACACTGAATCTGTTGCGTCTGATCGTGAGTCTTCGCGACCGCTGGTCGCTCCTACGGGGAGCGTGACACGATTGTGTCTGCAGATTTTTGGCACCTGTAAACGCGGCGAGGGTCCATGAAGATATCCCCTTCTGGACCTGAACGTCATGCCTGACGCCATCGCCGCCGAACAGCTTCCCAGCGACCTGCATTATGTCGACGACAGCCAGCCCGGCTTCAGTCGCAAGATCCTGCGCGGCAAGTTTGCCTACTTCGACCTGGACGGCCAGCACATCCGCGACCAGGCCGAGATCGAGCGCATCAATGCGCTGGTCATTCCGCCCGCCTACACCGATGTGTGGATCTGCGCCGACCCTCGCGGTCACCTGCAGGCCACTGGCCGCGATGCGCGCGGGCGCAAGCAGTACCGTTACCACCCGCGCTGGCGGGAAATCCGTGACCAGGACAAGTACACGCGCATGATGGCGTTCGGCTCGGCACTGCCGAAGGTGCGCAAGCAGCTCGAAGCGCAGATGGGCGTGCCCGGCATGGGCCGCGACAAGGTGATCGCGGCCGTGGTCATGCTGCTTGACGCCACCCTGATACGTATAGGCAATACACGCTACGCACGGGATAACCGTTCGTTCGGCCTGACCACCCTGCGCAATAAGCATGTGGACATCAAGGGCAGCGAGATCCTGTTTCAGTTCCGGGGCAAGAGCGGCGTCGAGCATCAGATCAGCATCAAGGACAAGCGCATGGCGCGCATCATCAAGCGCTGCCTGGAGCTGCCCGGCCAGAACCTGTTCCAGTACCTGGACGAAGACGGGCAGCGCCACGCCATCACCTCATCGGACGTCAACGCCTACCTGCACACCCTCACCGGCGCTGACTTCACCGCCAAGGACTACCGCACCTGGGCCGGCAGCGTCATGGCCCTGACCACCTTGCGCAAGCTGGACTGGGAGCCGGAAGCCGATGCGAAAAAGCACATCGTCGAGATGGTCAAGAACGTGGCCAGGGAGCTGGGCAACACGCCGGCGGTGTGCCGCAAGTGCTACATCCACCCGGCGGTGCTGGAAGGGTTTGTGCTGGGCCAGTTGGCGAAGCTGCCGCGGGTGCGCAAGCGCCAGGGCCTGAGTGCCGAAGAGGTCGCCTTGACGGCATTTCTCCAGCAACTGCACGAACAGAGCCTGGCGCAGAAGGGCTGACGCGGTTACGGGATCGGCATGGCCTGGATCGGTTCCGACGGCGGCTTGTTGGACGCAGGTTCCGTGGACAACGACTCGATGACCGGCTGTTCGGCGGCGGGTGGCTCTGCCGCTGGCTGAACCTCCTCAACGGGCGCCTGGGCCGGTGTTTCGACAGCCTCGACCTTGATCGACTCCGACTCCACAGGCGCCGCCTGCGGCTGACTGCTCACGTCGGTGGCCGTTGAATCGCTGACAGCCGCCGGCGCGGGCGTTGCATCAGCCGGCACCACCGCCGGGGTCGCCGGAGCCGACAGCGCCGCCGGTGCGGCAGATACGGGCGCGGCAGCCGGAGCCGGAGCCGGCGCCACTTCAGGCACGCCCATGTCCGCCTTGGGTTTCTCGACGATATGCGCCGCCTGCTTGACCTCGGCCGGCAGGAAGTTTTCCACCAGGCCGAAGAAGCGCTCGTAGAACTTGTCTGACGCCACGGTTTCGCTGGCCACCTTGACCATCGAGTCGTCGGTGGAGCCGATCGGCATCGACACCGACCCCAGCACGCCGACGCCCAGGCTGGCCGAGGTGTTGGTTTTCTTCAACGCGTAGCGGTCCTGCAAGGCGTTGGCGAACATGCTTGAGGTACCAGGACTGGAGTCATCGGCACAGACCACGTTGAAGCTGATCTCGATATGGGTGTCGCCGGTCTGCTGGAAGCTCTTGCGCCCGCCGATCATCTTCGGGTCGTTGCTGGTGATGATGTAGCCCTGGCTGAGCAAGGCGCGGCGCGCCGCTTCGCAGGACGCTACGTCGCTGGCCGGGTAACTGCGCGAATACGTGCCGGCATCGTCGAAATGCTCGTGATCGTAAAGCGCCTGCTTCTTGGGAGACGTGCAGCCGGCAGCCAGCAGCAGGGCAGTCACCCAGCAGGCGGTGCGCACATTCAGAAAATTGACCATCGAGGATCCTGGAGAGAGTAGCGACAAGACGACAAAGCAAAAGAGGCGCCAAGTCTGCAACAAGGCAGGCAGAGGATCAACGCAGAGTTGGCATGGATGACGATACATTTTGTGTTTCATCAACCTTCGCGACAGACGTACCCGTCACTCGACGCTTGCGCATCAGAAAGGTGCAAAAACACCAGGCAATAAAAAAGCCACCCTGAGGTGGCTTTTTTATTTGCTTCAAGGAGTTCAAGGCCTTGAAGCTTTGTATGGCGCAGCGGACGGGACTCGAACCCGCGACCCCCGGCGTGACAGGCCGGTATTCTAACCGACTGAACTACCGCTGCGTATCGCTTGTGACGCTTACAACACTTTAATCGGCCTGAAACAAACTTTCGGTAGTTTGCATCACTGCCTGACTGATCAGCCCTTGGGCTTTTCAGTCCCGGACCCGGCGAACCCGGTCTGGATGATATGGCGCAGCGGACGGGACTCGAACCCGCGACCCCCGGCGTGACAGGCCGGTATTCTAACCGACTGAACTACCGCTGCGCATTCAGGACTTTCACCCTGGTTTTGAAACCTTGAAGACCCTCGTGAAACAGCCTTCAAACTCAACGATGGTGGGTGATGACGGGATCGAACCGCCGACCCTCTGCTTGTAAGGCAGATGCTCTCCCGGCTGAGCTAATCACCCTTTGCTTCGCTGAGGCCGCGAAATTTACGCACCTACAGAACCTAAGTCAATACCCTGATTGAAGTTTTTTAAAATCTCTCCGAATCAGAGCGCTTTTACCTGTCGCTGACAACTTGCCGCTTGCCGCTATTCTACGTAGACCATCTTGCGGCTCATGCCGCCGTCGACCACGAACTCCTGCCCCGTCACGAAACCGGAGTTGCGCGACAACAGCCAGGCGACCATGGCCGCTACGTCTTCAACGGTGCCGACCCGGCCAACCGGGTGTTGCGCATGATCGGCATCGGCCAGCGGTTCGGCACGCCGCACGGAGGGATCACGGGCATCGATCCAGCCGGGACATACGGCATTGACGCGGATCTCCGGCCCCAGGCTCATCGCCAAGGCATGGGTCAGGGCCAGCAGACCGCCCTTGCTTGCTGCATAAGCCTCGGTATCAGGCTCGGACTGATGCGCACGGGTCGAGGTCAGGTTGACGATGCCGCCGCCGTGGGCACGCAGGTAAGGCGCACAGTGCTTGGCCAGCAGCATCGGACCACTGAGGTTGACCGCCAGCACCCGGTTCCAGCGCTCCAGGTCCAGGCTTTCGAGTGTGCCGTTGTGCGCCTCGGACACCGCCGCGTTGCACACCAGCGCATCCAGACGCCCGAACTGGCGCAGCACCTGGGCCACGCCGCCCACCACCTGGCTTTCACTGGCCACGTCCATGCAAATGAACAGGGCGTTGTCCCCCAGGCTTTCGGCGACCCTGGCACCGCGCATGCGGTCCACGTCGGTCAGCACCACTTGCCAGCCCTCGCTGATCAGCCAGGCGGCGATGCCCAGGCCGATGCCGCGTGCGGCCCCGGTGACCAGCGCCACCCGACCGTTGCTGTTGCTGTGGACCGGCAGCGTCCAGTCACTCACAGGGCTGCCAGCCCGCGTGCCAGGTCAGCCTGCAGGTCGGCCACTTCTTCCAGCCCGACAGCCACACGGATCAGACTGTCAAGGATGCCCGCCGAGGCGCGCTCCTGAGGCGACAGGCGACCATGGGAGGTGGTGGCCGGATGGGTGATGGTGGTCTTGCTGTCGCCCAGGTTGGCGGTGATCGACACCAGTCGGGTTGCATCGATAAAGCGCCAGGCGCCCTCCTTGCCGCCCTTGACCTCGAAACTCACCACCGCACCGAAGCCTTTTTGCTGGCGCTGGGCCAGGGCATGCTGCGGATGGCTCTTGAGGCCGGCGTAATGCACCTTGTCGATGCCGTCCTGCTGCTCCAGCCACTCGGCCAGGGTCTGGGCGCTGGCGCAATGGGCACGCATGCGCAGGCTGAGGGTTTCAAGGCCCTTGAGAAAGATCCAGGCGTTGAACGGGCTCAGGGTCGGGCCTGCGGTGCGCAGGAAACCGACCACTTCCTTCATCTGCTCGCTGCGACCGGCAACCACGCCACCCATGCAACGGCCCTGGCCGTCGATGAACTTGGTGGCCGAATGCACCACGACATCGGCGCCCAGTTTCAGCGGCTGTTGCAAGGCCGGTGTGCAGAAGCAGTTGTCGACCACCAGCATCGCGCCTTTGGCACGGGCGATTTCAGCCAGCGCGGCGATATCGACCAGTTCGGCCAGCGGGTTGGACGGTGATTCGACGAACAACAGTTTCGTGTTGCTCTTGATCGCCGCATCCCAGCCGGTCAGTTCGGCCAGCGGCACGTAGTCGACTTCGACGCCGAAGCGCTTGAAGTACTTTTCGAACAGGCTGATGGTCGAGCCGAACACGCTGCGCGACACCAGCACATGATCGCCGGCGCTGCACAGGCTCATCACCACAGCCAGGATGGCGGCCATGCCGGTGGCCGTGGCCACCGCCTGCTCGGCGCCTTCGAGGGCGGCAATGCGCTCCTCGAAGGAGCGCACGGTCGGGTTGGTGTAGCGCGAATAGACATTGCCTGGCACTTCACCTGCGAACCGGGCGGCGGCATCGGCCGCCGTACGGAACACATAGCTGGAGGTGAAGAACATCGGATCACCGTGTTCACTCTCCGGCGTGCGGTGCTGGCCGGCACGTACGGCCAGGGTATCGAAGCCTGCGCCGTCCAGATCACTGTCCAGGCGCCCTGCATCCCATTGCTCAGACATGCGCGTATTCCTTGTCGCAATCAGTTGTTGTACAGGTCGATGATCGCACTTACGGCCTGGGTCTTGACCTTGGCCGCGTCGTTGCGCGCATCTTCGATCCGGTTCAGGTAATGCTCGTCGATGTCGCCGGTCACGTATTTGCCATCGAAGACCGAGCAGTCGAAATTGTCGATCTTGATCTTCTTGCTGCCGCTGACCGCTTCGATCAGGTCGCTGAGGTCCTGGTAGACCAGCCAGTCGGCACCGATCAGGTCGGCCACTTCCTGGGTGCTGCGGTTGTGGGCGATCAGTTCGTGGGCGCTCGGCATGTCGATGCCGTACACGTTCGGATAACGCACAGCAGGCGCCGCCGAGCAGAAATACACATTCTTGGCGCCGGCTTCACGGGCCATCTGGATGATCTGCTTGCAGGTGGTGCCGCGCACGATCGAGTCGTCGACCAGCATCACGTTCTTGCCGCGAAATTCCAGCTCGATGGCGTTGAGCTTCTGGCGCACGGACTTCTTGCGGGCCGCCTGGCCGGGCATGATGAAGGTACGGCCGATGTAGCGGTTCTTGACGAAGCCTTCGCGGAACTTGACGCCCAGGTGGTTGGCCAGCTCCAGCGCCGCCGTGCGGCTGGTGTCAGGAATCGGGATGACCACGTCGATGTCGTGCTCGGGACGCTCGCGACGGATCTTGTCGGCCAGCCGCTCACCCATGCGCAGGCGCGCCTTGTACACCGAGATGCCGTCGATGATCGAGTCCGGACGCGCCAGGTAGACGTGTTCGAAGATGCACGGTGCGTACTTGGGGTTCGGCGCGCACTGACGGGTGTAGAGCTTGCCGTCGTCAGTGATGTACACCGCCTCGCCCGGCGCCAGGTCGCGAATCAGGGTGAAGCCCAGCACATCCAGGGCCACGCTCTCGGAGGCGATCATGTACTCGACGCCTTCGTCGGTATGACGCTGGCCGAACACGATCGGACGAATGGCGTCCGGGTCACGGAAGCCGACGATGCCATAACCGGTGATCATCGCCACCACGGCGTAGCCACCACGGCAACGCTTGTGCACGTCGGTGACGGCCGCGAAGATATCTTCTTCGGTGGGCTGCAGCTTGCCGCGCACAGCCAGCTCATGGGCGAACACGTTGAGCAGCACTTCCGAGTCGGAGTTGGTGTTGACGTGACGCAGGTCAGACTCGTAGATCTCCTTGGCCAACTGCACGACGTTGGTCAGGTTGCCGTTGTGCGCCAGGGTAATGCCATAAGGCGAGTTGACGTAAAACGGCTGAGCCTCGGCCGAGGTCGAGCTGCCCGCTGTCGGATAGCGCACATGGCCGATGCCCATGTGCCCGACCAGACGCTGCATATGACGCTGCTGGAACACATCGCGCACCAATCCGTTGTCCTTGCGCAGGAACAACCGGCCGTCATGGCTGGTCACGATACCGGCAGCATCCTGGCCGCGATGCTGCAGGACAGTCAGCGCGTCATAGAGCGCCTGATTGACATTCGACTTACCGACGATTCCGACGATGCCACACATGCGACACAACCCCTACTTAATGGAACTGGATTTACCAAGCACGTCCTGCGCCGCTTCCGGCGACAGGACCTGCTCCTTGAACGGTAGCTCAGCAGGAATGCTGATACCGCTGGCGGACCACTGACCGGACATCCCGAGAACCAGGTTTTTCGACCAGTCAGCGACCATGAGAAATTGCGGGAGCAGACGCGATTGCTGCCACCATTGATCCTGTTGCACCGGCCCCAGGCTCATCAGCCCGACGGCGATGACGACCAACAGGCCACCGCGCGCGGCACCAAAGACCATGCCCAGGAAACGATCGGTCCCGGACAGCCCGGTGACGCGAATCAGTTCGCCGATGAGAAAATTGACCATGGCGCCTACCAGCAGGGTGGCGACAAAAAGAATGACACAACTGGCAATGATGCGCGCAGAAGGCGTTGCGATGTAGTCAGCCAGGTGGTGGGCCAGCCCCGCGCCGAACATCCAGGCGACCGCACCTGCAATGATCCAGGTCAGCAGCGACAGGGCTTCCTTGACGAAGCCGCGCTTGAGACTGATCAAAGCGGAGATGGCGATAATCGCAAGAATCGCCCAGTCAACCGGAGTAAATGACACGTTGCAGCCTGCAGACGGATAAGGCGGCGCATTTTAGCAGAGCGCTCGGCCCTCGGTAAGCTGCGATTATCGGTGCAGGGATTTTTATCCAGAACGGACCAGGAAACTGGCCCGTATTACGCAGAAATGCAGGAGAGTCAGCCGCGCTCAGGCTGGAAGCGCACCACGATGCCCTTGAGCTTTTGCTGCTTGTCGAGCTGATCGCGCAGGCGGTCGGCCTCGGCACGCTCGATCAGCGGCCCGACGAACACCCGATTGACCTCGCCTGCAGTGCGGATATAGGCGTTATAGCCCTGGGCACGCAGGGTCTTCTGCAAGTTGTCGGCATTGGCCCGGTTCGACAGGCTGGCCAGTTGCACCGACCAACTCACCGACAGGCCGTTGGCATCGACACCACTGGGCGCCGCCGGTTTGGCGGGCGTGGTCGCCGGGGCCGTGGCGGCAGGCACCGAAGCGGTGGTCACAGGCGCCGGGGTCGGCTTGGCAGCGGGCGCAGGCCTGGGCGCCGGTGCGCTGGCAACCGGTGCCGATGCTTGCGCAGAAGCGGTGGGTGACGGTGCAATCGGCATCGACGGCGGCGCAGTTCCAGTGGGCGCATTATCAACCAGCGCCTCCTGCTGCTCAGGCACCGGCACCGGCTCGACCTGCAAGGGCTGCACCGCCGGTGCCTGGGGGGCTGCCGGGGCGTCGACCTGCACCGAACGGGTCTCGTCCTGGCGGGTAAACAACATCGGCAGGAAGATGACCGCCAAAGCGATCAATACCAGCGCACCCACCATCCGCTGCTTGTAAGCCTTATCCAGAAACGCCATGTGCAGCTTCCTCAATCCTCAATCGGTGTGCCGGGCCAACCACGCCAGCGCCTCGGACACACAATAAAAAGACCCGAACACCAGGATCTCGTCATCGGCTGTCGCCTCCACGCACTGTGCTTGCAGCGCCTGCGCGACATCCTGATAAGACGTCACATTCGCGCCAAGGTTCTGCAGGGTCGACTGCAATTGCACGACCGGTCGGGTACGCGGCGTCGGCAAAGGCGCCACCGCCCAGTGCCGGATGCTGCCCTGCAACTCACCCACCACGCCTTCAAGGTCCTTGTCGGACAGCAGGCCGAATACGGCCAGGCGCCCGGCAGACAGCGGCCGCTGGGCCATGCGCTGCGCCAGGAAGCGGGCAGCATGCGGGTTGTGACCGACGTCCAGCAGCAACGTGAGGGTCTTGCCCTGCCAGCGCACGACCCGCCGATCCAGCCGCCCGACGATACGCGCATCCCTCAGCGCCTGACGCAATACATCAGCCTGCCAGGGCAGGTCGAGCTGGGCATAGGCCTGCAAGGCCAGGGCGGCATTTTCCATCGGCAGGTCGAGCAAGGGCACCTCACGCAGCTCAAGCGGGTGCCCTGCCCGGTCACGCCCCTGCCAGTGCCAGCCCCGCGCCTCGATGCTCAGATCGAAATCGCGGCCGCGCAGTGACAACGGACACGCCAGCTCGGCAGCACGCTCAAGCAATGGCGCCGGTGGATCGAGATCACCACACAGCGCCGGCACACCGGCGCGCAAGATCCCGGCCTTTTCAAATGCCACCGATTCGCGGGTGTCGCCCAGCCAGTCGGCATGGTCCAGCCCGATGCTGGTCACCAGCGCCAGATCGGCATCGACCAGATTGACAGCATCCAGGCGCCCGCCCAGGCCGACTTCCAGTACCACGGCATCCAGTTGCGCCTGCTCGAACAGCCAGAACGCCGCCAGGGTGCCCATCTCGAAGTAAGTCAGGGTGATGCCACCACGCGCAGCCTCGACAGCGGTAAAGGCTGCGCACAACTGTGCATCGCTGGCCTGCTCGCCCTGCACCTGCACACGCTCGTTGTAGCGCAGCAGGTGCGGCGAGCTGTAGACGCCGACCTTCAGGCCCTGCGCCTGCAACAGAGCTGCCAGGAAGGCACAGGTCGAGCCCTTGCCGTTGGTGCCGGTCACGGTAATCACCCGCGGTGCCGGCCGGGTCAGGCCCAGCTGGCGAGCGACTTGCCGTGAACGGTCCAGCCCCATGTCGATGGCCGACGGGTGCAGTTGCTCCAGATAGGCAAGCCAGTCATCCAGCGTGCGCGCGGTCATACGGTGGCCAGGTCCGGCTCGGCGGCAACGGCCTCAAAGACCGGCTTTGGTGTCTTTGGCGACGGCAGGCCCAGCATCTGTGCCAGCAGCCGGGCCATGCGCACGCGCAGTTCCTGGCGCGGGATGATCATGTCGATGGCGCCATGCTCGATGAGGAACTCGCTGCGCTGGAAACCTTCGGGCAGTTTCTCGCGCACGGTCTGCTCGATGACGCGAGGCCCGGCAAAGCCGACCAGCGCCTTGGGTTCGGCAATGATCACATCGCCCAGCATGGCCAGGCTGGCGGAAACGCCGCCGTAGACCGGGTCGGTCAGCACGGAGATGAACGGAATGCCTTCTTCGCGCAGACGTGCCAGCGCCGCCGAGGTCTTGGCCATCTGCATCAGGGAGATCAGCGCTTCCTGCATGCGCGCACCGCCGGAGGCCGAGAAGCAGATCATCGGGCAGCGGTGTTCAAGCGCGTAGTTGACTGCGCGTACAAAGCGCTCGCCAACGACAGCGCCCATCGAGCCGCCCATGAACGAGAATTCGAACGCCGACACCACGACAGGAATGTCCAGCAGCGTACCGCTCATGGAAATCAGGGCGTCTTTTTCGCCGGTCTGCTTCTGCGCAGCGACCAGGCGGTCCTTGTACTTTTTGCCATCGCGGAATTTCAGGCGGTCCACAGGCTCCAGGTCGACACCCAGCTCATTGCGGCCCTCGGCATCGAGGAAAATGTTCAGGCGCGCGCGCGCACCAATGCGCATGTGGTGATCGCACTTGGGGCAGACATCCAGGGTCTTTTCCAGTTCGGGGCGATACAGCACCGCTTCGCAGGAGGGGCACTTGTGCCACAGGCCTTCAGGGACCGAGCTTTTCTTGACCTCGGAACGCATGATCGAAGGGATCAGTTTGTCTACCAACCAATTGCTCATGCTTTGCTTCTCCAGTACCGGTTCGGTTCCAGCACCTGACGCCTGTGCGTCGGGTGCATGCCCTTGACTAAATTCGTGATGTTGGCCGAAACAGACAGCCTGCGGCCGGCGCCTGGCCAGACCTGCCTGCTTTCGACCATGGTATTTACAATCCGGCCAGCGCCCATCAGGACCTGACCTGCTCAATAAGACCTGCCGATGCGGTTCGACACAGGGACAGGCTAATGGACGGCAGCACTTTGGCAACCGTCACATCAGGCCCCACGCACAGCACGCATGAAAGCCCGTACCTTGTCGTGATCCTTGATGCCCTTGCGCAACTCCACCCCGCCACTGACATCCACCGCATAAGGCCTGACCTGTGCAATGGCCTGCGCCACGTTGTCCGGAGTCAGGCCACCGGCCAGAATCACCGGCTTTGCCAGGTCCTCGGGAATCAGGCTCCAGTCAAAGGCTTCTCCGGTGCCGCCCGGCACGCCGGGCACATAGGCATCGAGCAACAGCCCGCTGGCCTTGGCGTATGTCCTGCAAGCGGCGGCGATGTCATCGCCAGGCCTGACCCGCAGCGCCTTGATGAACGGCCGGTGGTAACCGTCGCAGTCCTCGGGTGATTCATCGCCATGAAACTGCAGCAGGTCGAGCGCCACGGCCTCGAGGGTCTCGTTGAGCTCGCACCGGGTGGCATTGACGAACAACCCGACCGTGGTGACGAACGGCGGCAAGGCGGCAATGATTGCCCGCGCCTGCAACACAGTGACCGCACGCGGGCTGGGCGGATAAAACACCAGCCCGATGGCGTCTGCGCCGGCATCCACGGCAGCCAGTGCATCTTCCATGCAGGTAATCCCGCAGATCTTGCTTCGAACGGCTGACATGTCGCGAAACCTCAGTCCTTTCGGAAAGTGCCGGATGTTAACAAATGCTGCTGCGATCGTCAGCCGGCAAGGCCAGTGAAGCCGGTGAGAAAATGCGGACCGATGTAACGTTCCGGCAAGGCGAACTCATCGTGGTACTCGACCTGCACCAGGTACAGGCCGAAAGGATGCGCCGTGACCCCGCCATTGCGCCGCACCCGGCTCTGCAAGACTTCCAGGGCCCATCGCGGCGGCCGCTCGCCGGTGCCGATGGTCATCAGGACACCTGCAATATTACGGACCATGTGATGCAAGAAGGCGTTGGCCCGCACATCAATGACAATCATCTTGCCGTGACGGGTCACACGCAGGTGGTGCATTTTCTTGATGGGTGACTTGGCCTGGCATTGCCCGGCACGGAAGGCACTGAAATCGTGGGTACCAATCAGGTATTGCGCCGCCTCGGCCATGCGCTCGACATCCAGCGGCCGGTAGTTCCAGGTGACCTCCTGGCCCATGTGCGCCGGGCGGATCTGGTCGTTGTAGATCACATAGCGATAACGTCGGGCGATGGCCTTGAAGCGCGCATGAAAATGCGGCGGCATGACGCGCGCCCAGGTCACACTGACATCGTGCGGCAGGCTGGCATTGGTGCCCATGACCCAGGCTTTTTCAGAGCGCTCGACCGTGGTATCGAAGTGCACCACCTGACCGCAGGCATGCACCCCGGCGTCGGTGCGGCCGGCGCACTGCAGCGAGACGGGCATTGCCGCCACCTTGCCAAGGGCATTTTCGAGAACTTCCTGGACGGTGGTCGCACTGCTGAGCTGACGCTGCCAGCCGTTGTAGCGCGAGCCCTTGTATTCGACGCCCAGCGCAATGCGGTAAACGCCCTCGGCAGCCGTTTCGGCAGCCGGGTTATCGATATTGGCCAAGGATTACAGCCTGAGAGGGTTACAAAAAGGGCGGCCATTATAAGGCGGCGGACAAAAGACGCCAGCCGCCCCGATGCATGATGTCAGGTCAGGCCTGCCAACAGCTCCCGCGCTTCGCTTTTCTGCCCTTCGTCACCCTCGTCGACTACTTCGCCAAGAATGTCGCGCGCGCCGTCGGCATCGCCCATGTCGATATAAGCCCGTGCCAGGTCCAGCTTGGTTGCCGCCTCGTCGGTGCCTGAAAGAAAATCGAATTCAGGCTCGTCATCGAAGGCCAACGCATCGTCGCTGGTGAAAGGCGCCGGCTCGTTGCGCGTGAAGGCCTGTTCTTCGAGCGGTGGATTCTCCAGGCTCTGCGACAGACGATCGAGTTCGGCATTGACGTCGTCGATCTCGGAGGCAAAGGCTTCGCTGGCGTGCTCGGTTTCAATTTCATCGGCCAAAGACAGGTCGAAATCCTCGGGCAGCTCCAGGTCAACGTTGGCGTGCTCAGGCTCGCTCGCCCCCAGGTCCAGCGGATCTTCACCCAAGCCTGCCAGGAAATCGTCCTCGTGATTGAGCACCGGATCGTCGTCGGCCAGATCAAGGTCGAAGTCCGACAGATTGTCAGGCTCGGGGCTCACCGCTGACAGCGGCTCATCCATGACCGGCGTATCGCTGGCACCTGGCGCGTCGTCGAGCAGCAGGTCATCCAGGTCGTCCACCGTGACCACATGATCTTCAGGCGCCGACTCAAGGGCATCCAGGCTCAGGTCAAACTCGTTTTCCAGCGGGTCGACTTCAGCCTCGTCCTGCGCCACGGCTGGCGGCTCAACGACTGGCTCGACCACCGGCGCCTGCTCGGGCTCGTCATCGGCCAGCAGTTCTTCCAGGTACTTGGCATCCAGTTCCGTCGACAGCGCCGCCGTAGTGGCGGCGACTGCGGCGGCAGCGGCAACGGCGGCCACAGGCGCTGCGGTATCGGCCACTTTAGGCTCTACAGGCAATGGCACAACGGCCGGCGCCAGCGCCGGCCCGGCCTCAGCTTGAAGCTTTCCCGCCGCCACCAGCTTTCGTTCATGAGCCGCGAACGCCTTGTGGTTGCCTTGCTCGGCGTAGATTTCCATCAGTTTCAGACGCAGATCGTCGCGCTGCGGCTCTTCTCTGACCGACTCTTCCAGCAGTTCCACAGCCTGGTTCATGCGGCCATAGGCAATATGGATCTCGGCTTGCACCAGAGGATCGGTCGGTCGGTCGCGCGAGGCATTGGCAGCAGCGGCGGCCACGGCAGCCGGGGCCATTTTGTAGCTGGGCGAAGCGACGTCCAGGCCATCGAAGCTGTCGGCCGGCGCATTGAGCTCCATGTCGTTGGTGAACTGCGCCTCTTCGGCCAGGGCACGCGCCATGCGCTTGTGCTTGTCTTTCTCGGCCTTGGCATTGCGACGACGCGCCAGAAACAGCAGCAGCAAGGCCAGGACCAGCAAGGCGGCACCGCCAATCAGGCCAAGCATCACCGGGTTGTCGAGCACGGCCTTGAGCGGATCGGATTCAGGCTCTGCAGCCACAGGCTCCACCGCCAGCGGCTGATCGGCTGGCGGTGTGGCCACCTGGGCTGCCGCCAGGGCGTCTTCAGGTGCAACCTCACCGGCCGGCTTGATCGGCGCACCGGCGGCATCGACAGCAGTGGCCGGCAACGGTGCGACAGCCGGGGTGGCCGGCGCGGCCGGTGCGTTGGCTCCGGCCTGCATCTTGGCCAGTTGATCGTTCTTGAGCTCCATCAGGCGCTGCAGCTTGTCGAGCTGGCTCTGCAGATCGCCCATGCGGCTTTGCAGCTCGGCATTGTCACGACGCGTGGTGTCGAGCGCTTCCTGGGTCACCGCCAGCTTGTTGGCCAGGTCGGCATCGGCCGCCGCGCCTTTCTGGGCGGCGGGGCCGGCCGCGACCAGGCTGAGGTTATCCCTGGCTTCGACCTGGGCGGGGGCTGCGCCTGCACTGGCGCGGCGAGTCGCATCCACCTGACGACTGCCGGCAGGCGTCCTGCGGCCTTCGCGCCAGGCGCGGTATTGCTGGGCCACTTCGGCCACGGCCTGGCTTTGCGGCAAGGCGGTGGCCTGCGGCGCAGTCGGCAAGCGCAAGACCTGGCCTTTCTTGAGGCGGTTGATGTTGCCATCGATGAACGCATCCGGATTCAGTGCCTGGATGGCCAGCATGGTCTGTTGAATGGTGCCGCCATTGCGCACCTTCGCCGCGATTTCCCACAAGGTATCGTTGTTGGAGGTGACGTAGCGGGCCGCCTTGTCGGCGCTCGGTGCCGGCAAAGGCGCCTCGGCAGGCGCTGCCGCAGCGGCCGCCGGGGCTTGCTGTACCGGTGCAGCCACCGGCGGTGTCACCGATGGCAGTTGCGGGGCGGCCGCCGCAGGCACGGCTGCCGGCTTCTCGGCAGGCGCGGCAGCCGTTTCGAATTTGGGCGGGTCCAGCAGCAGGCTGTACTCACGCTGAGCACGGCCATTGGGCCACAGGACCTGCACCAGAAACTTTACGTAAGGATCACGCACCGGCTTGCTGGAAGTAATGCGCAAGACGCTCTTGCCACCGGGATTGATCACCGGGGTAAAGGTCAGGTCACTGAGAAAGGCCTGCCGGGTCACGCCTGCCTGGGCGAAATCGGCCGTCGTGCCCAGGCTGGGCACCAGTTGCGAGGCGTTGATGCCCTTCGCATCCGTCAGCTCGATTTCAGCCAGCAGCGGCTGGTTCAGGGTCGACTTGACCGACAACTCACCAAGCCCCAACGCATGCACCATGCCCGATGACAGTGCCGAAGCTGCAGCGATTGCTACTACCAGTTTACGAACCTGAACCATAGCCCATCCCTTGTTAAATATTCCCCGAAGCTGAAGAACTTAGTTCCGCAATGGGTCTAAAGCGTGTTGTTGCTAGAGTATTTCTGCAAATTACCGACAAGTATCTTTTACACATGGTCTTTTATCAACAATTCACCCAACTGCACAGCATTGAGCGCAGCACCTTTGCGTGCATTATCTGACACAAGCCACAAACCGAGCTGCTTGGGGTCGTCCATCGAGCCACGCACCCGACCAACATAGACCACATCCTGCCCCACTGCGTCGCCTACCGGCGTTGGATAGTCACCTGCCTCGACCAGCTCGATCCCGGCTGCCGCCTCAAGGCGTTCATTGATGGCCTGCAGGTCGACATCCCTGGCGCCTTGCAGAGAAACGCTGAAGCTGTCGCCAAAAAACACAGGGACCTGAACGCAACTGGCCGCAACCTTCAGCAAAGGCAGACCAAGCAGTTGGCGCAACTCCAGGATCAGGCGTTTTTCCAGGGCCACATGACCGTCGGCATCGGGCGTGCCCACCTGCGCAAGCACGTTGAAAGCCACCTGGCGATCAAAAAAGCGCGGTTCCAGTGGACGGACATTGAGCAATTCGGCGGTCTGGCGTGCCAGCTCGCTGACGCCTTCGCGGCCCACGGTAGAGACGGCCAGGCAGGCCGTGACATCGACGCGCTGAATGTCCAGCAAATCCTGCAAGGGTGCCAGGACCAGGGCCAGCGCAGTGGCCGACGGACTCGGACTGGCCACCAGGCACGCACCCGACAGGCCCGCCAGTCGTGCCGCATTGATTTCAGGCACCACCTGCGGCGCCTGGTCAGCCGGGAAAGCACCGGACAAATCGACCACCGAGCAGCCCGCTTGCAGCGCACGCGGGGCAAAACTCAGGCTGACGGCGGGACCGGCGGCGAAAAACGCCAGGCGCACGCGAGAAAAATCGAAGGCATCGACTTCACGCACTCGTACGTTCTTGCCGCGAAAGGGCACTGAACTGCCGGCAGATTCGGCGCTGGCGAGCAAATGCAGCTCACCCACCGGAAAATCGCGCTCTTCAAGAATCTGGACAATGGTTTCGCCGACAGTACCGGTGGCGCCAATCACGGCGATATCAAAGGACTGGCTCATGCAAAAACCTCAGGAAAAAACAGGGAGCGGCACTTTACGCGGGCAACGCCTGTCAGGCAAACGAGGTCACGGCTCCAGGCCGAGGCAGAAAAAGGCCCCATGGCTCCAGACACCCAGCCAGCGCTGGCCGTCGATCTCACGCACCACCGCCAGCTCGACCAGTTGGTAGAA
The DNA here is from genome assembly GCF_001423155.1 of Pseudomonas sp. Leaf127. Lineage (NCBI taxonomy): Bacteria > Pseudomonadati > Pseudomonadota > Gammaproteobacteria > Pseudomonadales > Pseudomonadaceae > Pseudomonas > Pseudomonas sp. Leaf127. The sequence continues at coordinate 16,377 of NZ_LMOA01000009.1, forward strand.
CACATTGCGATGAATCAGGGCCTCGAGGTTGTCACGCACCAGCACATACGGCGCAGGCTCCTGGGTCAGCGGGTCGGTGTGAACACGCAAGGGATGACCGGGGCCGACTTCGACTTCATCGTCGACGTGGGTCAGCAAGCGCAGGACCTGGGTTTCACCTTCGCCCGTCACCTGCAGGATCACGGCCACGAAGGGTGCGTCATCGACCTGGATGCCGACCTTTTCCACCGGCGTGACCAGGAAATAATCATCGCCGTCGCGGCGAATGATGCGGGAAAACAGCCGCACCATCGGCTTGCGACTAATGGGCGAGCCCAGGTAGTACCAGGTGCCGTCGCGAGCGATACGCATGTCGATATCACCGCAGAATGCCGGATTCCACAGGTGCACCGGCGGCAATGCACCACTTTTCGGAATCTGCCCCAGCAGATCGTTAACCTTGCCTGAATCACTCATGATGAGTCCTAACGGGAAAGTCCCAACAGACTGCGAGCGTAGTCTTCCAGGGGCGGACCAAGCAAATCTTCAGGACGGGTATCGTAAAGCGTCAGCAATCCGCCGCGACTGCGAATACGGGCGCTGTCGATCAGATAACGCGTACTGGTTTCAACCAGCATCAACTGGATGACGCCGCTGTCGATGCCCATGCGATCCAGTGCTTCTTCGTCTGCCCACTGATCATAGGTGCCGATCCGGTCGTCAGCCCTGGCAAAACGCGCGTAGAGCAGATAGTGAGCACCGGCACTGCGCGCCTCGGTCAAGGCATCGTCAAGGCCGAGCGGCCCACGGGCACGGCGGACCATGGGAAAGAACTCAACAAAGTTATCGAAGGCCTCTTCAGCCACCACATTGGGGCGCGGGTAAGCCTTGCCAGGCGGCACGAAAGCGCCCTGAGCGATGTAGATGAAGGAGTCGGGTTGCAGGCGAAAGTTGCTGGTGCGCCGGGTCTGGCTATGATCGAGCAGGCCGGCATCGCTGAACTGCTCGCGCACCCCCTCCCCCATGTCACTCACTTTCATGCAACCGCCCAGCGCCACAAGCGCCAGCAGCAAGACCAGGCTACGCATCATGTTCCTCCCAGAGGCCGGTGACGAAAAACCGGCGAATGGTCGCCTGATGCAGCTTCCGCGCCATTTCCACCCGGATTGCAGACAGATTCGACTGGCCGCCTTATTTATCGGCAGGATCGAGTGCTGGCTCAGGATGGCTGTCGGCATCACGCTTGCGCTTGTTGCCCATGCGCACGCCAATGTCCATCAGGAACTGGAAGAACCCCTCCTGGTCTTCGAGCACATTGCTCCAGAACGGCGAGTGGTACAGCGCCACGGCGCCGTGCACCAGCGCCCACGCCGCGCAGTAATGGAAATACGGGGGAACGTCTTCAAGCTTGCCTTCGTTGATCCGTCCCTTGATCAGCAGGGTCAGGTGCTCGAAGTTAGACGCGCGGATGCGGTGCAGTTCTTCGACCAGTTCGGGCACCTGATTGCCCTTGACGACCTTTTCTTCAAGACGATCAAACAACCGGTAACGCTGCGGGTCACGCATACGGAATTCGAAATAGGCGCGCGACAGCGCTTCCTTGTCCTTGTCGACATCGGCCGAATGCAGCAGCGTATTCAGGTCGCGCTCATAATCAAGCATCAGGCGCAGGTAGATTTCAGCCTTGGATTTGAAGTGCTTGTAGATCGTCCCTTTGCCGATGCCGACCGCGTCGGCAATCATTTCGACGGTGACGCTGTCTTCGCCCTGTTCCAGAAACAGCTTTAGCGCAGTGTCGAGGATTTCCTGCTCACGACGGCGAAATTCACGGACCTTTCGAGGTTCTTTTTGCATAGTGAGTCAATCTGCAGGGCTTAAATCGAAGCCCGGTATTATGCCTGTCTGGCGCGAAATTGCACGGATCATCCACGCGCTGCGACAGTGCGCAACCGGCAAATCTGCCGGTGTTTCAGCCCACATTCAAGGTGTCAGTGCGCAAAAACCGGCGACGCGCCGCCAATGAACTCCATGTAGCCGGTCACGACGACATAAATGGCGAAGTAGGCAAAAATCAATGCCGAGGCGATATACGACCACTTGAGCATGCGCTCGCCGAGCAAGCGTCCCCCCTGGTGGGCCAATGCGCACAAGGCAAACGACCAGCAAAGCCCGGCCATGAAGAACCCGCTCAGAAAAGCCGACGCGCCGCCCAGGTCTGCCCCCTGGCGGGCAATGATCGCCCCACCCACTGCAGCGAACCACAAAATGGCGGTCGGTGACGACATGGCCAGGAAAATGCCGCGAAAGAACAAGGTGCGATTGCTGTCGTTGCCGACACGCTCCGGGGTCTGCAACACCGCCGTGGCCGACATCGCGCTCATGATCATCTTGATGCAGAACCAGGTCAGCACCGCCGTGCCGCCCAGCCACAACACATAACGCACCGCCTCATACTGCAACAGCACCGCCATGCCGGTCATGGCCAGCACCGCATAGGCCAGGTCACCGAAACAGGTGCCAATGCCCAGCCATAAGCCCTTGGAAAAACCACGTTGCATGGCCAGGGTCATCATGGCGATATTGGCCAGGCCAATGTCCAGGCATAACGACAGGCTGAGCAGAAAGCCGTTGGAAAACTCCATTTTTCATCGCCTCACATAAAACGGCACGCCAAAGCGCCCTGAAAAACCGCCCACAAGCGCCGAGGAGTGGCCTACAGACCATTCATCAAGCTCTGAAGCGATGGTTTGCTATTCCAAAACTGTTTAAAAAATGATCAAAGACGACTGGACGCCATCGTATCCTCATCAATACTTAAAGCGTTGGTGCGCATTCCCCCAAATGTCGCGCCAGTAAAGGCAACCATGGATGACCCTGCCTTTGTTTTACTCCTAATGGTCTTGAACCCGGATTCCCCCCCCAGAACCCGGGTTTCTTTTTGCCTGCGGTTTACGGCTTGTGCGGCAGGCTTCAGGCCTGCACCCGGGCCAGGGGGAACAAGCGGGCAAAGTTGGCGGTGGTCTGCTCGGCAAAACGCTCATAGGGTTCGCCGCGCAGCATGGCCAGAAACTCGGCCACTTCACGCACGTATTGCGGCAGGTTGGGCTTGCCACGATAGGGAATCGGCGCCAGATAAGGCGAGTCGGTCTCGACCAGCAAGCGATCGGCCGGCACCTGGCGCGCGACATCGCGCAAGGCATCGGCATTGCGGAAGGTCACGATGCCGGACAGCGAGATGTAAAAGCCCAGGTCCAGGGCAGCCTTGGCCATCTCCCAGTCCTCGGTAAAACAATGCAGCACGCCGGCCTGCGGCAACGCGGCTTCGCGCAGCAGCGCGAGGGTGTCGCTACGGGCCGCACGGGTATGCACGATCACCGGCTTGCCGGTGACTTGCGCAGCCTGAAGGTGCAGGCGAAACGAGTCCTGTTGCACCTCGGCCGCCTCGGGCTCGTAATGGTAATCCAGACCGGTTTCACCGATAGCCACCACCCTGGGGTGATCCAGTTCGCTCAACAGCCACTGCAAGGCTGGCGCCCCGCCCGGTGTCACGTCCAGCGGATGAATGCCCACCGAACAGTCGACATCGCTGTAGCGCTCGGCCACGGCCTTGACCACGGCGGCGTTGTCGGCACTGACGCCGATGCATAAAAAGTGGCCGACGCCGCGGGCGCGGGCGGCCTCCAGCGCAGCGTCCAGCGACCCCGCGTGCGAGGTCAGGTCAAGGCGATCAAGGTGACAATGGGAATCTACAAGCATGGGCAAGGACACAACTACATCGTGTGGGTGGGACGGTCGGACTTCAGGGCACCGGCCAGATGGGTTTCGATCAGGTTGCGGGCGGTATTGTCACCGTCGCTGAATTGCACACCGACGCCGGCGGCGCGGTTGCCCTGTCCGCCCTTGGGCGTGATCCAGATCACGCGCCCGGCGACCGGGACTTTTTCCGGCTCGTCCATCAGGTTGAGCAGCATGAACACCTCGTCACCCAGCTTGTAGTTCTTGCCAGTCGGGATGAACAGGCCACCGTTCTTGACGAAGGGCATGTAGGCGGCATACAGCACGGACTTGTCCTTGATGGTCAAGGACAGAATGCCGTTACGCGGACCAGGACTGATCGGCAAGCTCATTGCAGCTCCTCAAGGTGACATTCAACGCAGTCTACCCTTGTCCGGGCAAGCCTGCCCACTGCACCAGCAAGGCTTCGAGCAGCAGCACGCGATTGAGATTGGCCTTGCCCATGACCTTCTGGCGCTGGGCCAGTACCCAGTCCTGCATGGCCAGCACTTTGTTGCGCGTCGACTTCTGCGCCAGGTATTGCACCACCTTGCGCATGTCCGCCAGGCCCAGGCCCTCTTCGTCCTGGGTCAACTGGTAGCGCAGCATCAGGTACGACCAGTCGCAGAACCAGTCGAACAGCAGCAACAACGGCACGTCTTTCCAGGCTTCGGCCAACTGGGTCGGTGATTGCTGCTGCTTGAGCAGTTTCTTGACGCCGTCGACCACCAGCGCCCGCTGCTCACTGACGCCCTGGGCCTGCAGCTTGACCGCCAGCAGCGGCGAACCGGCGGCCAGGGTCAGCAACTCGATCCGCAGTGACTCACCGGCATCCGGCAGGGCTGCCTGCAACCAGTCCAGGCTCATGCGCTCGCCCGGCAGGGGGCAGGCCTGTTGCACGCAGCGACTCTTGATGGTGGGCAGCAAACGGCTCGGCTGGTGACTGACCAGCAGCAGCACGGTGTTGCCCGAAGGCTCTTCCAGGCTTTTGAGCAAGGCATTGGCAGCATTGATGTTCATCGCCTCGACCGGCTCGATGAGCACGACCTTGCGCCCGCCCATCTGTGCCGTCTGCACCACGAAGCTCACCAGGTCGCGCACCTGATCGACCTTGATGGGTTTGTCGGCCTCTTCAGGCTCCAGGATGTAATTGTCGGGATGGCTGCCGGCGACCAGCAACAGGCACGACTTGCACTGCCCACAGGCCTTGAGCGCCTCGGGCCGCTGACACAGCAGGTGCGCCATCAACCGCTCGGCCAGGGCCCGCTTGCCGATACCGGCCGGTCCGTGCAACAGGTAGGCATGCGCATGCCGGGGACGGCCGGCCAGTTGCTTCCACAGCGCATCTTGCCAAGGGTAGGCCTCAGCCACGGCAACGTTCCAGCAAGGCGGGCAGCAGCGCGTCGAGCGAGCGCTGGACCTGTTCGAGCGACTGCGCGGCATCGATCAGTTGATAGCGTGCAGGTTCAGCGTGTGCGCGTTGCAGGTAGGTGTTGCGCACCGCCTCGAAAAACGCCCGGCCTTCCTGCTCGAAGCGATCCAGCCGACCCCGGGCCGCTGCCCGCGACAGACCGATCTCCACCGGCAGGTCGAATACCAGGGTCAGGTCGGGTCGCAATGTGCCTTGCACAAACTGTTCGAGAATGGCGATGCGCTCATGAGACAGGCCGCGCCCACCGCCCTGATAGGCGTAGGTGGCATCGGTAAATCGATCACAAAGTACCACCGCACCACGCGCCAGCGCCGGGCGGATGACCTCGGCCACATGCTGGGCACGCGCCGCAAACACCAGCAGCAGTTCAGCATCGGCACTCATCACCTCGGCACTGGGCGCCAGGAGAATTTCGCGAACTCGCTCGGCCAGTGGCGTGCCGCCCGGCTCGCGGGTCATGACCACATCGACACCCTGGGCACGCAGCTGCGCCGCCAGGTACTCACGATTGGTGCTCTTGCCGGCGCCTTCAGGGCCTTCGAGGGTGATAAACAGGCCAGTCACAAAAAATCCTTGAGGGTCATGGCGCCACCGGCTCGTCGCCGGACGCTTGTTCAGCCTCGGCAGGATCGGTTGGCGCAGGGGTTGAACCGGTGGCCGGTGGCGCCAGGGGCGCGGGGCTCGACCGGTAGTCGGCGCGGCGCTTGATCTGGTACTCGCGCACAGCGGCATTGTGCTCGTCCAGACTGGCAGAGAACACATGACTGCCATCGCCCTTGGCCACGAAATACAGACTGCGCCCGGCCACCGGGTGCAGGGCGGCGTTGATGGCTTCACGACCGGCCAGGGCGATCGGGGTCGGCGGCAGACCGGCAATCACATAGGTGTTGTAAGGCGTGGGTTCCTTGAGGTGCGCGCGGGTGATCTTGCCGTTGTAGCGCTCACCCATGCCGTAGATCACGGTCGGGTCGGTCTGCAGCAGCATGCCGATCTGCAGACGGCGCACGAACACACCGGCAATCTGGCCACGCTCATGGGGCACGCCGGTTTCCTTCTCGACCAGCGAGGCCATGATCAGCGCCTGGTACGGATCGACATACGGCAGGTCCGGGGCTCGCTGGCGCCATTCGTCGTCCAGCACCTCTTCAAGGCGCTTGTAAGCCAGCTTGAGCAGCTCGGCATCGGTCATGCCACGCACATAGCGGTAAGTGTCCGGAAAGAACCGGCCTTCGGGCACGACACCCGGATAGCCGAGGCGCGTCATCAGTTCACTGTCGCTCAGGCCCTGCAGGGTCTGCTCCAGCTTGTCCTGGCGCGCAAGTGCCGCACGCACCTGACGAAAATTCCAGCCTTCGACCAGTGTCACACTGTATTGCACCACTTCCTTGCGTTTCCAGACACCGAACAGGTCCTGGACACTCATGCCTGGTGTCAGGCGATATTCACCGCTGTGCAAGGGCTGGCCGGCGAGGTTGAAGCGCCAGTACAGGCGCAGCCAGAACGCGCCATCAATGACGCCTTCACCCTCAAGGCGATTGAGCACGCCCGACGGCGTAGAGCCATTGGGCACGTCCAGCAGGCGCTCCTGTGCGACATTCAACGGTTGATGCAAGGCCTGGTTCTGCTCCCAGAGCGCATAGCCGAGCCCCAGGACGACCAGCACCACGGCAGTTTCCAGCAACACCAGTAATTTTCGGATCACGAATCAGTTACCCAGAAGCACGCGCGCAATAGACTGCAGTTTACGGGTGAGCGGTCCGACCGGCCAGTTCAACTGCGCAAACCCACGCACCGGCCAGATGCCATACACGCTATTGCACACAAAGAGTTCGTCCGATTGCTCAAGGTCGGACATCGACAAATCGCGTATATCGACCGCAATACCCAGCGTTCGTGCCTGATCGAGCAGTTCGCCGCGCATGACGCCGGCCACGCCACAGCGGCTCAGCGCGGCAGTAAGCAACACGCCGTTACGAATCAGGAACAGATTGCTGTACACCCCTTCGACCGGTCGCCCCGAGGTGTCGCGCATCAGCCCCTCGGCATAACGGGGGTCGCGCCATTCGGCGCGGGCCAGCACCTGCTCAAGGCGATTGAGGTGCTTCAGGCCGGCCAGCAGTGGCTGCTCGGCCAGGCGGGTCTGGCATTCGAACAGTTGCACGCCCTGCTCGTAATGTCCGGCCGGGTATGACGGGGCAGCGGATCCTTGCAGGATGCGCCGTGCCGGCGCATCAGGCGCCGGGGCATAACCGCGCAGGCTGTCGCCACGGGTCAGGATCAGTTTCATGACCCCTTCATCCAGTCCGGCGGCGAAGCGAACCATCTCGTCCCGCACCCGCGACAGGTCAGGCTCGATGGCCAGCCGTGCGCAGGCAGCCTCGAGGCGCTGCAGGTGACGCTCGAACAACACGGGCCGGCCGGCCCTGACGGCAACGGTCTCGAACAGGCCATCGCCGTAGGCCAGCCCCCGACTGGTCAGCGACAGGGCGTCAGCCGGGCAGCCGTCGACCCAGGCTTGCATCACTCGCTGAACCGACGGAACACCAGCGAGCCGTTGGTACCGCCAAAACCGAAGGAGTTGGACAGGACCACGTCGATCGGCAGACGCCGGGCCTCATGGGCCACGAAGTCCAGGTCGCAGCCTTCATCGGGCTGGTCGAGGTTGATGGTCGGCGGCGCCACCTGATCGAGCAAGGCCAGTACGCTGAAAATCGCCTCGACGGCACCGGCTGCACCCAGCAGGTGACCGGTCATCGACTTGGTGGAGCTGACCGCCAGTCGGTAGGCATGATCGCCAAATACGCTCTTGATCGCCTGGGCTTCGGCAAGGTCGCCGGCCGGGGTCGAGGTGCCGTGGGCGTTGATGTACTGCACCTGCTCGGGGTTGACCCGCGCATCACGCAGGGCGTTGGTGATGCAGCGCGCAGCACCGGCCCCACTGTCGGGTGGCGAGGTCATGTGGAAGGCATCGCCGCTCATGCCAAAGCCGACCAGTTCGGCCAGGATGGTTGCACCACGCGCCTTGGCGTGCTCAAGCTCTTCGAGCACCATCGCCCCCGAGCCGTCGGACAGCACGAAACCGTCGCGCTCCTTGTCCCAGGGCCGGCTGGCACGCGCCGGTTCGTCATTGCGGGTCGACAACGCACGGGCCGCGCCGAAACCACCCATGCCCAGACCGCATGCGGCCATTTCGGCGCCGCCGGCAATCATCACGTCGGCTTCACCGTAGGCAATATTGCGGGCCGCCATGCCAATGCAGTGGGTACCGGTGGTGCAGGCCGTGGAAATGGCGTAGTTGGGTCCCTGTGCACCCAGGTGGATGGACAGGAAGCCGGAAATCATGTTGATGATGGAGCCTGGCACGAAAAACGGAGAAATCCGCCCTGGCCCCTGCTCGTGCATCAGACGACTGCTGTTCTCGATGTTGGTCAGGCCGCCAATGCCCGAGCCCATGGCAACGCCGATGCGCTCACGGTTGGCATCGGTCACTTCAAGCCCGGCGTTACGCACTGCCTGAAAACTGGCCGCCAGCCCATACTGAATAAAAAGGTCGACCCGCCGCGCCTCCTTGGGCGCCAGGTATTGCGTGACATCAAATCCTTTCACCGACCCACCGAAGCGTGTAGTGAAAGCCGACAGGTCAGTGTGTTCGATCAGATCAATACCACTGCGGCCTGCCAGAATGCCTTGCCAACTGCTGGGCACATCATTGCCCAGTGGCGATATCATTCCCATCCCGGTGACCACGACGCGTCTACGCGACACAGGACTCTCCTTCTCTCTCGTTGGCGAAACATCTTCATCGTTTCAAAGAAAAAACCGCACGCCGGTAAAAGCAGTGCGGTTTTCCCATGACAACAGGCAGCGATTACGAAGAATCAGGCCTGGTGGCTGTTCACGTAGTCGATGGCAGCCTGAACGGTGGTGATCTTTTCCGCTTCTTCGTCAGGGATTTCGGTTTCGAATTCCTCTTCCAGAGCCATGACCAGCTCGACGGTGTCCAGGGAGTCAGCGCCCAGGTCTTCAACGAAAGAGGACTCGTTCTTCACTTCCTCTTCTTTGACGCCAAGTTGCTCGGCAACGATTTTCTTGACGCGCTCTTCGATGGTGCTCATACCTAGTTTTAACTCCTAGTGGAAATGTTCAGGCATCTGGCCAGTGGGTAAGTGTATAGAAGAGGTTTTGGCTTTTTCAAGCTTGTCGCACCCCTCCGGCTCCCCACCGGCCCTGTACCTACTGAAAGATTGCAGCTTTATAACGGATTTTAGACAGCTCGTATTACATTTTTTTGAAACGAACCGTCGCAATCAGCTCACATGTACATCCCGCCGTTCACCGGGATCGTAGCCCCGGTCACATAGCCTGCACCCTCGGACGCCAGAAATGCTACTACGTTGGCAATTTCCTGCGCCTGCCCAAGGCGACCCAGAGGAATCTGGGTCAACAGCGCTTCACGCTGGGCGTCGGGTAATTCGCGGGTCATGTCCGTATCGATAAAGCCTGGCGCTACCGCATTCACGGTCACGGCACGAGAACCGAGCTCACGCGCCAGGGCACGACTGAAACCTTCCAGCCCAGCCTTCGCGGAAGCGTAGTTTACTTGACCGGCGTTGCCCATGGCACCGACAACTGAACCAATATTGATGATTCGGCCCCAACGCGCCTTGGTCATGCCACGCAACACGCCCTTGGACAGGCGGTACAGACTGGTCAGGTTGGTATTGATGACGTCATGCCATTCGTCGTCTTTCATGCGCATCATCAGGTTATCGCGTGTGATGCCGGCATTGTTGACCAGGATCAACGGCACGCCCACCCGCGCCTGGATGGTCGCCAGGACAGTTTCGACGGACTCGGCATTGCATACGTCCAGCGCCAGGCCGAAACCTTCGATGCCATGTTCCTTGAGGGTTGCGCTGATGCGCTCTGCACCGGCTTCGGATGTCGCCGTACCGACAACCACAGCACCGTTGCGCCCCAACTCCAGGGCGATGGCCTGGCCAATACCTCGGCTGGCGCCGGTCACCAGTGCAACTTTACCTTGCAGACTCATGCAGGTTTCTCCTTATTCAAGCCAGTGCCGCACGGGCGGCAGCAAAGGCATCGGGTGTATCCAGGTTGTAGGTCACCACGCCGTCGGCGCAGCGTTTGTTCAGGCCGGCGAGCACCTTGCCCGGGCCACACTCCACCAATTGGGTCACACCGAGACCGGCCAGGCACTGGATGGACTCGACCCAACGCACAGGCTTGTACAACTGCTCCAGCAAGTCACGCTTGAGCGTAGCCAGATCGGTGACGGCTGCAGCACTGACGTTCTGCACCAGGGCAATGCGCGGCTCCTGCCACTCGATCGCCTCGACAGACGAGGCAAAACGCTCGGCCGCAGGACGCATCAGCTCACAGTGCGACGGCACGCTGACCGGCAGCGGCAGTGCACGCTTGGCACCTCGCGCCTTGCACAGCTCCATCGCACGCTTGACCGCCTCGGCGCTGCCGGCGATGACGACCTGGCCTGGCGAGTTGAAATTCACCGCACTGACCACTTCACCCTGCGCCGCCTCGGCACACACGGCGATGACATCGGCATCATCCAGCCCCAGGATCGCCGCCATGCCACCCTGCCCGGCCGGCACGGCCTCCTGCATCAGTTGGCCACGGCGCTCGACCAGCCTGACGGCATCTTCCAGCGCCAGGCTTTGCGCGGCGACCAGGGCACTGTATTCACCCAGGCTGTGACCGGCGACATACGCAGGCACGGCACCGCCCTCGGCCAGCCACACATGCCACAGGGCAATGGAGGCGGTCAGAATGGCCGGCTGGGTCTTGTCGGTGCGATTGAGGTCTTCGGCCGGACCTTCCTGAATCAGCTTCCAGAGGTCATAGCCCAGGGCTTCGGACGCCTGTTCAAAGGTATCGAGGATCAACGGATGCTGCGCGCCTTGTTCGGCAAGCATGCCGAGCGATTGCGATCCTTGACCCGGAAAGACGAATGCGAGGGATGCAGACATGTAACAGGCCCCTGAGTGGTTATCTTCGAAATGAGCCGCCGGCAGGACCGACGACATGATGCAAACTGGCACGACTGAACGGTTTGATGACGCACCCGCAGGCAGCGTCACATTTGCCCGCGCTCGCGCAAAAGCGCCTCAAGCCGCCCGCCAAGACGTTGCGGCAGGTTTTCCTGGACTTGCACCACGGCGCGCTGGATTGCGCTTTGCAAGCCGTCGACACCGGCGGCGCCATGACTCTTGACCACGATACCCTGCAGCCCCAGGAGGCTGGCACCATTGTGCCGGGCCGGCGCAAGGTCGCTTTTCAGGCGCCGCAGCAGCGGCAAGGCAACCACACCTGCCATCCGGCCCAGCACACCCTGAGTGAACAAGGCCTCGATCCGGTCGGCAATCATGGTGGCCAGGCCTTCGCTGGACTTGAGCAGCACATTGCCGACAAACCCGTCGCACACCACCACATCCGCCTCGCCCCGGTACAGGCCATCGCCCTCGACGAAGCCGATGTAATTGAGCATCGGTGCCGCTTGCAGCAGCGCAGCCGCCTGGCGGACCTGCTGGTTGCCCTTGATGTCTTCGGTGCCGACATTGAGCAGTGCGACCCTGGGTCGCGGCTTGCCCAGCACTTCGGCGGCCACCGCCCCCATGACGGCGAACTGGTACAGGTTTTCGGCGCTGCAGTCGACGTTCGCGCCCAGGTCCAGCAACTGGCAATAGCCGCTGCGGGTTGGAATCGCCCCCACCATCGCGGGTCGATCGATCCCCGGCAGGGTCTTGAGCACGAAGCGCGACAACGCCATCAGCGCGCCGGTGTTGCCGGCGCTGACACACGCCTGGGCGTGACCGGCCGCCACCAGCCCGAGCGCCACGCGCATCGAAGAATCAGGCTTGCCGCGCAAGGCCTGGGAAGGCCGCTCATCCATGGTGATGACTTCGCTGGCATGCACAACGTGCAGGCGCGTACGGTCCACACCCTGTTGGCGGGCGATCAGTTCTTCAAGGAGGGGGGCTTGGCCGACAAGGACCAGGTGCAGCGAGGGGTTGGCAGTCAGGCAGGCGAGGCTTGCCTTTACAATGCTGCGGGGACCGAAGTCCCCGCCCATTGCGTCGATCGCGATGATCGGAGCGGACAAGAAATTACTCGTCAGCGCCCTTGTCGATCACTTTGCGGCCACGGTAAACGCCTTCAGGCGATACGTGGTGACGCAGGTGAACTTCACCGGTGGTTTTCTCAACCGACAGAGCGCTGGCATCGAGGGCGTCGTGCGAACGGCGCATGTCGCGGGCAGAGCGGGATTTTTTGTTCTGCTGAACAGCCATAATTGATTAACTCCTAAACGTTTGGGTCACGCTTTAACTGCGCCAATACACTGAACGGGTTGGACCGTGTTACCTCGTCCACGCTCGGTTCGGGCTCATCGAGACCCGCCGGTTGCTGGCATTCTTCCGGTTGATGAGCCGGCACAATGGGCAAGGCGAGCAGAAGCTCCTCCTCGATCAGTGCCAGCAGATCCAATGGATCTTCGCCCAGTTCCAGTACGTCATAACCTTTCGGCAACGACTGGGTATTCGCACCCTCCTTCACCACGATGTAGGTACATTCGCTCTGGATCGGCAGGGTGACCAGCTCAAGACAGCGCTGGCAAACCATTTTGACCGCGACCTGCAACTGGGTGTGGAAAACCACCGACCGGCGCTCATCTCGCTCGAAAATGAATTTCGCTTGTACCGTGCCGACACTGTCGGCCAACGGGTCGCACAGCCTCTCCAGATCGGCCAGCTGCACGTTTCCTTCAAGGGAAGTGCCGCGATCAGCCAATTTGCGAGGGTCAACGTGAGGTGGAATCTGGTCATTCAACATAGGCGCAGCATTCTAGGGATCACCCCATGGCATGTCAAAGGAAATTCGGCCTGTCAGCAAGGACCGGCCTTGATTAGAATTCAGCGTTCAATCCTTGGAGAATCGCATGCCTTCCCTGCTTCTTGCCTCCAGCTCGCCGTACCGCCGCGAACTGCTTGCCCGCCTGCGCCTGCCCTTCACCTGCAGCTCGCCCGACATCGACGAAAGCCGCCGACCGCACGAGAGCGCCATCGAGCTGGTGCAACGCCTGGCCCGGGAAAAGGCCCAGGCCCTGGCAGGCAGTCATCCGGACCACCTGATCATCGGCTCCGACCAGGTGGCCGTGCTGGACGAGCAGATCCTCGGCAAGCCCCACACCTTCGAGCGCGCCCTGGCGCAACTGTCGTCCGCCAGCGGCAAACGGGTCACATTCCTCACCGGCCTGGCGCTGCTCAACAGCCGCACCGGCCAGTGCCAGGTCGATTGCGTGCCGTTCAGCGTCACCTTTCGCGAACTGGAACCCGCCACCCTGGCGCGCTACCTGCACGCCGAGCAGCCCTACGACTGCGCTGGCAGCTTCAAGGCCGAAGGCCTGGGAATCAGCCTGTTTCGCAGCACCGAAGGCACGGACGCCACCAGCCTGATCGGCCTGCCGCTGATCCGGCTGGTCGACATGCTGTTAAAGGAAGGCGTCAGCGTGCCCTGATAAAAAAGCCCGACCAGCGGCCGGGCTTTAGCGCAAGCTCGGCCCGGTAAAGCCGGCCCACATGGCCAGGCGCTCGGCGATGCTGGTGCCCAATTTCTTGGAGAACCGGTCGAACGGCGATTCCTGAATCGTATAGTCGACAATGTCCTTGGCCCCGATCACTTCGCGCGCCACATAGCTCGAACTGCCCAGCGCATCGACCAGGCCCAGCCCCACGGCCTGCTCACCGGTCCAGATCAGGCCGGAGAACAGCTCGGGATGCTCCTTGTCCTTGAGGCGATCACCACGCCCCTGCTTGACGCTGGCGATGAACTGACGGTGCGTGGTGGCCAGCACTTCCTGCCAGAACTGCGCCTCATCGGCCTTGGGCGGCTGGAACGGATCGAGAAAGGCCTTGTGCTCACCCGAGGTGTAGGTGCGCCGCTCCACACCCAGCTTCTCCATTGCGCCCACAAAGCCGAAACCGGCCGCAGTCACACCGATCGAACCGACCAGGCTGGCCTTGTCGGCATAGATCTGATCGGCTGCGCTGGCAATGTAGTAGGCGCCCGAGGCGCCCAGGTCACTGATCACGGCATAGACCTTGATGGCCGGTTTCTCGGCGCGCAGGCGACGAATCTCGTCATACACATAGCCCGACTGCACCGGACTGCCGCCGGGGCTGTTGATACGCAGGATCACGCCACGGGTATTGGCATCCTCGAAAGCTGCACGCAGGCTGCCGACAATATTGTCGGCACTGGCCGACTCCTTGTCGGCGATCATGCCCTGGATCTCGATCAGTGCGGTGTGGCTGCCCGAGCCCGATACCTTTTTATCGCCAAACAGCGGCATGAACAGCATCAGCGCCGTGAACAGATAGGCGAACGTCAGAAACTTGAAAAAAATACCCCAGCGCCGGCTGCGGCGCTGCTCCTGAACACCGGCCAGCAGGGTCTTCTCCAGCAGCTTCCAGCTCTTGGCGTCTTCCGGCGATCCGTCCCGGTCCTGCGACGGTGCGTTCCATTTATCAGACATGGCTCATCTACCCCTGCTGCAAAAGCGAGTGGCTGCGCTTGCCCAACCAGGCACGCAGTTCGGAAAAATGCTCAATGGCCAATCGTGGCTGGTAGGCACGCAGCGAGTCCAGCGACTGGGCGCCATAGCCCACCGCCACCGAATCCATGCCGGCATTGCGCGCCATCAACAGGTCGAAGGAAGCATCGCCAATCATCAGCGAACGCTCGGGCGGCACATCGCAGTGCGCCATGATTTCGTGCAGCATCAACGGATCAGGCTTGCTGGCCGTTTCGTCGGCCGCCCGGGTGATGTCGAAATACTCCAGCCAGCCATGCGCACCCAGCACCCGATCCAGCCCGCGCCGCGCCTTGCCGGTGGCCACCGCCAGGCGGTAGCCCTCCTCGCGAAAGGCCTGCATCGATTCCAGCACGCCGTCGAACAGCGGCGAAGCCACCTGATCCATGGCCATGTAGCTGTCGGCATAGCGCTGGCGAAAATCCAGCAGCGCATTGGGAGAAATGTCCGGATACAGCGTGCGAATGGCTTCGGGCAGGCCAAGGCCGATGATGCCCTTGATCGCCAGCTCGTCACGCACCGGCATGTCACCGGTCAGCGCCGCCTCGCTCATGGCCTGGACAATACGCCCGATGGAGTCGGCCAGCGTGCCGTCCCAGTCGAAAATCAGCAGGTCATAGTCACGGTGCACTCAAACGCTCCACGGTCTTGGCCCACATCTCATCGACCGGCGCCTGCAACTGCAGCAGACCACCATCGGGCAGCGGTACATTAAGCATATAGGCATGCAGGAACAGGCGCTTGCCGCCCAGTTCGCGGATCTCACGGGAGAAATCCTCGTCTCCATACTTGGTGTCACCGGCAATGCAATGCCCGGCGTGCAGGGTGTGCACGCGAATCTGGTGGGTGCGACCGGTCACCGGCTTGGCCTCGACCATGGTGGCGAAATCGCCGAAGCGACGCAGCACCTTGAACAGCGTCAGGGCCTCCTTGCCTTCATCATTGACCTCGACCATGCGCTCGCCCGAACGCAGGTTGCTCTTGAGCAACGGGGCGCGCACCTGCTTGCAACTGGTCGCCCAGTTGCCACGTACCAGCGCCATGTAGCGCTTGTCGACCCCGTCGCCGCGCAAGGCTTCGTGCAGGTGCCGCAGCATGCTGCGCTTCTTGGCGATCATCAGCAGACCTGAGGTGTCGCGGTCCAGGCGATGGACCAGTTCCAGCTCCTTGGCATCGGGGCGCAGCTGGCGAAAAGCCTCGATCACGCCAAAACTCAGGCCGCTGCCGCCATGCACGGCGATACCCGCCGGCTTGTTGATCACGATCAGCGCCTTGTCCTCATGGACAATCGAGGCCTCCAGGCGCTGTAGCAGGGCCTGCGCCACCGGCACCGGTTCGTCACGCTCAGGCACCCGCACCGGCGGAATGCGCACGATGTCACCAGCCTGCAGCTTGTACTCGGGCTTGGTGCGCCCCTTGTTCACCCGCACTTCGCCCTTGCGCACGATGCGGTAGATCAAGGTCTTGGGCACGCCCTTCAGGTACGTGATCAGGAAATTATCAATGCGTTGACCGGCAAGTTCCGGCGCAACCTCGACCAGCTGGACGCCGGGGGTTGGGGGGGCAATATTCGTCATGCCGCGAATCATAACAATTTTTTATGGATTTGAAGCACTTAATGATTGCTGCTATAGTCGCGAACGCCGCCAAAAGCGGTCGGACAGCGGACAAACGGTTGACAACCGGCCCTGACCAACGCAATTCACAGGGCGGGAGGCCGCCCTGCAAGGCTCTCGGTGATAACGAAGCCCCCTGGAAATGTAACAAGCGCGCGTGACATGAGGCCTGAAATACGCCGGATCGCTGAGTCGATACTCGCCTTCCCGAGCGAAGAACCCACGGCCAGTTCACAAGGTGCAGTCGCTTCCGGGCGCTTTGAGCGAAGCCTTACGAACAACGCCTCGAGCCATGATGCGCGACCTTCCACGGGAAGATCGCGGTAAATGCCAACCCGCTGCGGATTCTGCGCACGGCAGCACCCGAATTATCAGGGATACGTGTAGGGCGGAGACGCACGACCATCGGACTGTGTAGCAACAACGCTGTTCAAGACGCTTCATCTCGTCCGCTACCGATGGCCGATTCCTCCTCCTGATCAAGCTTTTGCTGGCTGGGTGCCTTATGTCACCACAGCAAACAGGATACGTCGTTGCGACTTTCCGGCCCTGTTGGCCGGAATCTTCGCCAGAAACTGGAGTACCCCGGTACTCCTGACGTGCTCTGACACCGACCGTGAGAAGTCGTGTGTGCCGAACGCCGTTTCCGGCAGCCCGGAAACCGACGGTACTACATGAAAAGAATGCTGATTAACGCAACTCAACCCGAAGAGTTGCGTGTTGCCCTGGTAGATGGCCAGCGCCTCTACGACCTGGACATCGAGTCCGGTGCCCGCGAGCAGAAAAAGGCCAATATCTATAAAGGCCGCATCACTCGCATCGAGCCAAGCCTGGAGGCCGCCTTCGTCGATTTCGGCTCCGAGCGCCACGGCTTCCTGCCCCTCAAGGAAATCTCCCGCGAATACTTCAAGAAAAATCCTGAAGGCCGCGTCAACATCAAGGACGTCCTGAGCGAAGGCCAGGAAGTCATCGTTCAGGTCGAGAAAGAAGAACGTGGCAACAAGGGTGCCGCCCTGACCACTTTCATCAGCCTGGCCGGCCGTTACCTGGTGCTGATGCCCAACAACCCGCGTGCCGGCGGCATCTCGCGCCGCATCGAAGGCGAAGAGCGCAACGAGCTGCGCGAGGCCCTTAACGGCCTGATCGCACCGGCCGACATGGGCCTGATCGTGCGCACTGCCGGCCTGGGCCGCAGCAGCGAAGAAATGCAGTGGGACCTCGACTACCTGCTGCAGCTGTGGACCGCCATCAAGGAAGCATCCCTGGATCGCTCCGCCCCTTTCCTGATCTACCAGGAAAGCAATGTCATCATCCGCGCCATCCGCGACTACCTGCGCCAGGACATCGGTGAAGTCCTGATCGACAGCATCGAGGCCCAGGAAGAAGCCCTGACCTTCATCCGCCAGGTGATGCCGCAGTACGCCAGCAAGATCAAGCTGTACGAAGACAGCGTGCCGCTGTTCAACCGCTTCCAGATTGAAAGCCAGATCGAAACCGCCTTCCAGCGCGTGGTCGAACTGCCGTCCGGCGGCTCGATCGTGATCGACCCGACCGAAGCCCTGGTGTCCATCGACATCAACTCGGCGCGCGCCACCAAAGGCAGCGACATCGAAGAAACCGCCCTGCAGACCAACCTGGAAGCGGCCGAGGAAATCGCCCGCCAGCTGCGCCTGCGTGACATCGGCGGCCTGATCGTCATCGACTTCATCGACATGACGCCGGCCAAGAACCAGCGCGCCGTGGAAGAGAAAGTCCGCGAAAGCCTGGAAGCCGACCGCGCCCGCGTTCAGGTCGGGCGCATCTCGCGCTTCGGCCTGCTGGAAATGTCCCGTCAGCGCCTGCGTCCTTCGCTGGGCGAAAGCAGCGGCATTGTCTGCCCACGCTGCAACGGCACCGGCATCATCCGTGACGTCGAGTCCCTGTCGCTTGCCATCCTGCGCCTGATCGAAGAAGAAGCCCTGAAGGACCGCACCGCCGAAGTCCGCGCCCAGGTGCCGATTCCGGTCGCAGCGTTCCTGCTCAATGAAAAGCGCAACTCGATCACCAAGATCGAACTGCGTACCCGCGCCCGTATTGTCATTCTGCCGACCGATCATCTGGAAACGCCGCATTTCGAAGTGCAGCGCCTGCGTGACGACAACCCGGACGCCAACATCAACACCAGCTACGAAATCGCTGCGGCCGCCGCCGAAGTCGAAGAGGTCGTGCCCCAGGTCAGCGCCACACGCACCCTGGTTCGCCAGGAAGCGGCGGTCAAGACCGCGCCGGCCCGCGCCAACGCCCCGATGCCAGCCGAAGAGGCAGCCCCTGCCCCCGCGCCTGTCGCAGCGCCGACACCGGTGCATGAGCCCAGCCTGTTCAAGGGCCTGGTAAAATCGCTGGTCAGCCTGTTTGCCACCAGCAAGCCGGAGCCGGTCGCGCCAGTCGCGGCTGAAAAGCCTGCCGCCACCGAGCGCCCGGCACGCAATGACGAGCGTCGTAACGGTCGCCAGCAGAGCCGTGGCCGCAACAACCGTCGCGACGAAGAGCGCAAGCCACGCGAAGAGCGTGCCGAGCGCGCCCCGCGTGAAGAGCGCGCGCCTCGCGAGGAACGTGCGCCACGTGAAGAGCGTGCGCCTCGTGAAGAACGCGCTCCACGTGAAGAGCGTGCACCTCGTGAAGAGCGTGCACCACGCGAAGAACGTGCCCCACGCGAGGAACGTGCACCGCGTGAAGAAAACGGCCAGCGTGAAGAACGCCCGGCCCGCGCCCCGCGCGAAGAACGCAACTCTCGCGACCGCAAGCCGCGTGAAGAGCGTGTGCGTGAACTGCGCGAACCACTGGATGCCGCACCGGTCGCCGCTGCACTGGCAGCCGATGCCGTCGCTGCACCCAGCGCCGAGGCACCGGTTCGTGAAGAGCGCCCTGAGCGCGCACCGCGTGAAGAACGTCAGCCACGCCCGCCGCGTGAAGAGCGTCAGCCTCGCGTCGAGCAGGACACCGACACCGCTGAAGAAGAGGCTCTGAGCAGCGAAGAGCAGGCCCACGACGATCAGCAGGAAGGCAACGAGGGTGATCGCCCGCGTCGTCGCTCGCGTGGTCAACGTCGTCGCAGCAACCGTCGTGAGCGTCAACGCGATGCCAACGGCAACATCATTGAAGGCAGCGAAGAAGCCGGTAACGATGACAACAGCGACGCCCTGGCCGCCGGCCTGGTCGTAACGGCTGCCGTCGCAGGCGGCGTGCTTAGCGCGCCAGCCGAAGCCGATGCCCATCAACAGGCCGAACGTGCCAGTGATGTCACCGTGCAAACGACCGAGCCTGCAGCAGAGACGGTTGCCGCCAGCACTGAAACTGAAGCGCCTGCCCGGGTGGACACTCAGGCAGCAGTGGTCGAAGCGCCAGCCGCCGACGAGCCTGCCCGCTTTGAAGCGCCGGTCACAGACGTCTCCGCCAGCGAGGCGCCGGTTACTCAGGCCCCTGCAGCAGACATCGTTCCGGTAGAAGCGCCGGTGGTTGAACGTTTCGAGCCTGCACCCGCAAGCCCGGCCGTTCCAGACGTCGAGCTGAACACCGAAGCGCCTGCCCCGGTCGTGATTGCCGATGACCAGCCTGCTGCACGGTTCACGCCGACACCCGAGCCGACACCTGAAGTCGAAGCCCAGGTTGAAGCCTCCAGCATCACCGATGCTCCGGCAACCGAATCGGCTGAACTCGTGCCTGTCGCCCAGACCGAGCCCGTCGTCGAAGCCCCTGCTGTCGTCGAGGCACCGGTAGTCGAGACTGTCGCGGTCGAGGCACCAGCCGTTGTGACGCCGGCCATTGAAACCCCGGTGGTTGAAGCGCCGGTCATCGATACGCCTGCCGTCGACGTGCCAGCCCCTGTCGAAGCCCCGGCCCTGCCGGTCAGCAGCTCGGGCCGCGCGCCTAACGATCCACGCGAAGTGCGTCGTCGCAAGCGTGAAGCGGAGGAGCAGCGTCGCCTGCAAGCTGAAAACCAGGCAGCACCTGTGGCGCCGGTCGAGGCCCCTGTCGTCGAAGCCCCTGTGGTTGAAAACGCGGCAATCGAAGCACCAGCCGTAGAGCCTCTGGTCAGCACCGAGGCTCCCGTGGCACAGGACACCGTAGAGGAAAAGGTCGAACCGACCGCTCCTCGCAAGGCCCTGACTGAGGAAGAAACCAGCGAAAGCAAACCGCTGGTCTGATCGACCTCATGAAAAAGCCCCGCCTGCGCAAGCAGACGGGGCTTTTTTTTGGTCTGTGGTATGACCCGCCAATTGGCTGCCTCCTTCCCTACACGAGTTTCTTCATGCCCTCCCCCTTGAAAGGCTTCACCGATGCCGACGTCCCGGACCAGTCCGGCAAATGCTTTATCGTCACCGGGGCCAACACCGGACTCGGCTACGAAATAACACGCGTCCTGGCTGTACGCGGTGCACGTGTCCTGCTCGCGTGCCGCGACCCGGTCAAGGCCGAGCAGGCCATGACGCGCCTCAAGACGCTGGCGCCACAGGCTGACCTGGCCTTCCTGCCACTGGATCTAAGCGACTTGCCCAGCATCCAGGCAGCGGCCCGCCAGGCGACAGGCGAACCACGCTTGGACGCATTGATCAATAATGCCGGCGTCATGACACCACCGCTGATGCGGACCCAGCAAGGCTTTGAACTGCAATGGGGCGTCAATCACCTTGGTAGCTTTGCACTGACAGCCCTGTTACTGCCCAAGCTGGGCGAAACACCTGGCGCCAGGGTCGTGACCACTTCCAGCCTGGCCCACCGGGGCGCCAGCATCGACTGGGAGGACCTCAATGCCGAGCGCCGCTACAGCCGAATGAAGCGCTATGGCGCCAGCAAACTGGCCAATGCCTTGTTCTTTTTCGAGCTTGACCGACGCCTGCGTGCCACAGGGTCGAAGGTGATGGCAGTGGGCTGTCATCCAGGCATCGCCGCCACCGAACTGGGACGCTTCATGGGGCCCATGAAGGTTTTCGGGCCCATGGTGGGGTGGCTGCTCAACACGGCGCAAAAAGGCGCATGGCCTGCGTTGCAAGCAGCAACAGCAATAGTGAAGCCAGGTGCTTACTATGGCCCGACCGGCCTAGGTGAAGCCCGAGGCGCCTCAGGCGAGGCATCACGCTCGGCGCAGGCGCAGGATCCTGTAATGGCGCGACGCCTCTGGGAGCAGTCGATCAGCATGACCGGAATCGACCCCGGCCTGCCGCCTGCACCTTGAGCCTGAAGCTCAATACAGATTAGGCTCCATCTCCAGGCTGACACCGAAGCGCTCGATGACATCGGCCTGTATGCGCTGCGCCAGGCTCAACAACTGCAGGCCGCTGGCCTGGCCATGGTTGACCAGCACCAGCGCCTGCAAGCGATGCACACCGGCATCCCCGTCACGAAAGCCCTTCCAGCCAGCCTGCTCGATCAGCCAGCCGGCAGCCAGCTTCACCTGCTCATCACCTTGCGGGTAAGCCACCAGTTGCGGATAACGCGCCTTGAGGGCTTCGGCCTGGGCGACCGGCACCAGCGGGTTCTTGAAAAAACTGCCGGCATTGCCCAGTACGGCCGGGTCGGGCAGTTTCTCGCTGCGAATGGCACAGATGGCCCGGCTGACATCCAGCGGGGTCGGCTGTTCAATACCCTGCTCGACCAAGCGCTGACGCACAGGGCCATATTCCAGGTGCAGGTGCGCCTGACGGCTCAGGATGAAACGTACGCGCAGAATGATCCAGCGCCCGGCCTGTTGCTTGAACACGCTGTCGCGATAACCGAAGCGGCACTGCTCCAGGGAAAACTCGTGCAACTCGCCGGTTTCACGCTCCAGGGCGACCAGGCTGTGGAACACATCCTTGAGCTCTACCCCATAGGCACCGATGTTCTGCATCGGTGCAGCACCCACGGTGCCAGGGATCAGGCTGAGGTTTTCCAGCCCTGCCAGGCCCATCTGCAAACAGGTCTGCACGAAGGGGTGCCAGGGCTCGCCCGCCTCGGCCTCGACCACCACCCGCTGCGGCTCATCGCTCAGGATACGCACGCCGCGACTGGCCATGCGCACCACCAGCGCCTGCACATCAGCGGTCAGCAACAGGTTGCTGCCACCGCCGATCACCAGCAACGGCACCTGAAGCCCACGGGCACAGGCCAGGGCCTGGCGCACCTCGTCGTCATCATGGGCCTGGGCGAACAACCGGGCCTGGACCTCGACGCCAAAGCTGTTGAACGGCTTGAGCGAAACGCCGGGCTGCACGTCAAGACTCATCCCCACCTCAACCCTCCAGCAAGCGCCGTACGCGCTCCAGGTCTTCAGGGGTGTCGACGCCCGCCGGCGGCGCCTCGACGGCATCGGCGACATGAATACGCACACCGTGCCAGAGCGCTCGCAATTGCTCCAGCGACTCGGTGTTCTCCAGCCAGCACGGCCCCCACGCCACGAAATCATGCAAGAAACCCGCACGGTACGCGTAGATGCCGATGTGGCGACGATAGGGTACGCCCTCTGGCAGCACATCACGGCTGGCCGCCAGCGCATCGCGCGCCCAGGGCAGCGGTGCGCGGCTGAACGTCAGGGCCAGGCCGTTGAGGTCGGTCGCGACCTTGACCACATTGGGATTGAACAGGCTGGTGACATCCTCGAGCGGCTCGGCCAGGGTGGCCATGCCGGCTTCGGGGTGTGCCGCCAGATTGGCGGCTACCTGATCGATCACCGCCGGGGGAATCATCGGCTCGTCGCCCTGCACATTGACCACGATGGCATCCGCCGCCAGGCCCAGCTTGCCGGCCACTTCGGCCAGACGGTCAGTGCCGGAGTTGTGATCTTCGCGGGTCAGCAGCACTTCGGCGCCAAAGCCCTGACAGGCTTCGACGATGCGTGTGTCATCGGTGGCCACGACCACACGTTCGGCGCTGCTCTTGCGGGCCTGTTCCCAGACATGCTGGACCATCGGCTTGCCGGCAATGGTCTTGAGCGGCTTGCCAGGGAAGCGGCTGGAGCCGAAACGCGCCGGAATCACCACGGTAAAAGGGGCGGTCATTTCTCCAGACGCTCCTCGGCGGTCAGGGTGCGCGCTTCGCTTTCGAGCATCACCGGAATACCGTCGCGGATGGGATAGGCCAGGCCGGCGCCCTTGCTGATCAACTCGGTCTTGTCAGCGCTGAGTTTAAGAGGCCCCTTGCAGATCGGGCAGGCGAGGATGTCGAGCAGTTTGGTATCCATGAAAGGTCCCGTCATTGAATAAGAAGTGCCAGCCGCTCGTCGAACCAGCTGACGAATGCTGCAGACGGCTGGGCGTCCACAGCCAGGTACCACCAGTCTTCGGCGGCAAAGGAACGGCATTTCACCGCGTCCTTCTCGGTCATGACCAACGGCAGTGCCGGTGTGAACGCCAGCGCTTGTGCGTCAAATACGGCATGGTCGGCGAAGGCATGCGGCACAGGCCGCCAGTCTAGTCTTTCGAGGGTGGTGAAGAAACGTTGCGGGTTGCCGATGCCAGCCACCGCGTGCACGGCCTGCCCGGGCGGAAAATGCGCCACGCCGACGCGCTGGCCGGTGCGCAGGTTGACCAGGGCCGAAGGCTGGAGGGTAAAGGCGAAACCATCCTCGCGATCGCTCGGCGCACCGTTGTAGAGCAACGCATCGACGCCTTGCAGGCGCTCGACCGGCTCACGCAGGGGACCGGCCGGCAGGCAGCGACGGTTACCCAGCCCGCGAGCGGCATCGATCAACACCAGCTCCAGGTCTCGGGCCAGGCGGTAATGCTGCAAGCCGTCGTCAGAGAGAATCAGGTCGAGCGGTTCGGCGTCGAGCAGCGCCTGCACGGCGCGCCCGCGATCAGGATCGATCATCAGCGGTACGCCGGTGCGCTGCACGATCAGCAAGGGTTCGTCGCCGGCCTCGGCTGCGCTCTGCCCGGCCTGCACCTGCCATGGCAGGCTCGGTGGCCTGGCGCCATAACCACGGCTGACCACCCCGACCTTCAGGCCACGGCGGCGACACTGCTCGATCAGCCAGAGGATCATCGGCGTCTTGCCGGTGCCACCCACTGTGATATTACCCACCACGATAACCGGCACTGGCGCCTTGTAGATCGTGCCGTGGCCGGCCAGAAAGCGCGCCCGCTTGTTGTTGACCACTCGCCGATACAGACACTCCAGCGGCCGCAACAGCGCCAGGGCCGGATGCCCTTGATACCAGGCGGCAAGCAAGCGATCGGAAAGCG
Source organism: Pseudomonas sp. Leaf127 (assembly GCF_001423155.1). Classification (NCBI taxonomy): domain Bacteria; kingdom Pseudomonadati; phylum Pseudomonadota; class Gammaproteobacteria; order Pseudomonadales; family Pseudomonadaceae; genus Pseudomonas; species Pseudomonas sp. Leaf127. The sequence goes on from NZ_LMOA01000009.1 coordinate 41,004, forward strand.
CCATCAGTTAGCCTGAGCGGCCTGAACGGTGGTCATGCGCAGATGGCTGAAACCCAGTTTGCCGGCCGCATCCATGGCCGTGACCACCGCCTGGTGCGGGGTCTTGCCATCGGCACTGATCGACAGTGGCAGGCTGGTGTCACCGGCGGACTCACGCTGCAAGGCGTCGATCAGGCTGGCCAGGTCATTGCTGGGCAGCATCTGGTTGTTCACCGAAAAGATGCCGTCGGCATTGATCGCGATGTCCACCTGCTTGCGAGCGGCGTCGTCGTTCGAAGCCCCGGTCACCGCCTGTGGCAGGTCGACACGCAACTGCGTCTCACGGGTAAACGTGGTGGTCAGGATGAAAAACAGCAGGAGGATGAACACCACATCGATCAAGGCCACCAGATTGATGTCGATGATGTCGCGCTGCTTGCGGCGACGGAACTTCACTTTCTCTTGCCCCCGGTCTTGGCCAGGGACCTGAGATCGACCGGCGCATCGACCAGATCCACTTCGCGGTCGCCCTGCACCACTTCAACCAGGCGGATGGCCTGCTGCTCCATGCCGACCACCAGTTCATCGACCCGGCCTTGCAGGAAGCGATGAAAGAAGATCGTCGGGATGGCGACCATCAGGCCCGAAGCCGTACAGATCAGCGCCTTGGAAATACCGCCGGCCAGGACCACGGCATTGCCGGCCGTGCCGGTGGCATTGAACGAAGCGAAAATGTCGATCATGCCCAGCACCGTACCCAGCAGACCGAGCAATGGCGCCATTGCACCGATCGACCCCAGGGCACTGAGGTAGCGCTCCAGTTCGTGGATAACGCGCGCGGCGGCCTCTTCGATACTTTCTTTCATGATCTCGCGACCATGCTTGGAGTTGGCCAGGCCTGCGGCCATGATCTCTCCCAGCGGCGAGTCGGCACGCAGTTGCTTGAGCTTTTCGCCATCCAGCCTGTTTTCCTGGATCCACTGCCAGACCTGCCCCAGCAGGTGCGGCGGCGTGATACGGCTGCTGCGCAGCGTCCAGAGGCGCTCAACGATGATGCCGGCTGCGACGATCGAACTCAGAATGATCGGTAGCATCATCCAGCCACCGGATTTGACCAGTTCCCACACAGTGCCGTCTCCCCTGAAAAATTGGCGCCACTCTAACACGACCGATGGCCGGTATCGACGCATCAATCTCGCCAGAAACGCCGCTGCGCACGTACAGCCTCCGGCTCGCCGAACGCCCCCAGGCGCAGACGGATCGCGCCGGCCTCGGCGCTGTCATGAACGCCGATGCCCAAAGCCTTGTAGCGGGCCATGACCAGAGGGTGCGGGTGGCCGAACGTATTGTGCCGTCCGCGGGAAATCAGTACGCCCCTGGGGGCCACGCGCTCCAGCAGACGCCGCGAGGACGAGGTGCGGCTGCCATGGTGCGGCGCCTGCAACCAGTGGGCCTGCAAGTCAAAGTCCGCCGCCAGCAGTGCACGTTCGGCACCGGCTTCGATATCACCGGTCAACAGCAAGCGCTCGCCATTGGCCTCGACACTCAGCACACACGAGGACTCGTTGCTGCTACGTGCGTCTTCCCAGCGCCAGGTCGCGAACTGCACGCCATTCCATTGCCAGCGCTCCCCGGTGCGGCATGGTTGAGGCGCCAGTGAAGCCGGCAGGGCCTCGGCCTCACCGCTCACCACCCGCTTGACCGACATGCCACGCTGCACCGCCAGGGCCCCGCCGGCGTGGTCGGCATGCGCATGACTGATCAGCATCAGGTCCAGTTGGCGCACCCCGGCCTTGCGCAGCACGGGCAGCACCACGCGCTCGCCGAGATCGCCTCCGGCCGTGGCAGGGCCGGCGTCATACAGCAGCGCGTGGTCGCGGGTGCGCAACAGGACCGCCAGGCCCTGGCCGACATCCAGCTGCAGCACCTCCACATGTCCGTGCGCAATCCTGTCTGGCGGTGCAAAGACACATAAAAGCAGTAACGGCCAGCCCAGTGGCCGCAAGGGCAAGCCTGCTGGCAACAACAGCAACAGCGCGCCGATCAGGCTCAAGCCCCAGGCCCACAAAGGTATGGTCGCCGGCACCCAGGCCGGCACTTGCCCGGCCAGCCAGCCCAGCGCCACGAACAGCATGTGCAAGGCACCGCCGGCCAGCCATAACAGCGCTTCCCCCGCCCCCGGCACTGGCAACAACAGTGTGCCCAGCAGCGCCAGCGGCAAGACAACCAGACTCACCCACGGCACCGCCAGCAGATTAGCGAAAGGCGCACTGAGACTGACCGGCAGGTTCAACGCCAGCAACACAGGCAACAGCCCGATAGCGATCAACCACTGCGTCCGGGTCCAGGCCTGCCACCAGCGCCAGGCACCCAGCCGTGCGCCGAAGGTCAGCATCAGCACGCCCACCGCCGCAAATGACAGCCACAACCCCGGCTGCAGGCTGGCCAGCGGCTCGAAGAGCAGCACCAGGTTGAGCGACACCAGCCAGGGCCACAGCAGCCCCAAGTGTCGAAAGCGCAAGCGCCACAGCAAGACCATGGCGACCATCGCACACGCCCGCCGCACCGGCACCTCGAAGCCCGCCAGCAGCCCATACCCCAGGGCCGCCGCAAAGGCCAGCCCGCATGCCCAGGGCAACCAGGGCCAGGCGCGCGGCCACAGGCCCCAACGCGCCAGCGCAGCGATCAGGAAATACACCGCGCCAGCCAGCAACCCGACATGCTGGCCCGAGATCACCAGCAGGTGCACCGTGCCGGTCTCCTGCAACACCTGCCAGTCGTCACTGCCCAACCCGGCGCCGTCGCCCAGTACCAGTGCCGCCAGCGCGCCCTCGCGCCCTTGTGCATCGACCGCCAACAACCGCTGGCGAATGGCTTCGCGCCAGGCGCCCTGCCCGGATGCCAGTAACTGACCATCGACCACCGTACCGCTCGCACCGATACGCCGCGCCAGCAGCCAGGCCGGGTAATCGAAGGTCCCTGGATTGACCAGCCCGTCCGGGCGCCGCAACTTGACCGCCAGCCGCCAGCGTTCACCACTGCGCACCTGTGGCCCGCCCTGCCAGCTCACCCGGATGCGCTGCGGCAACCGGGCACGCCGTGAGTGAGCGTCCTTGAGCTCGAAACGGACAACGCCCTCACTGGCGCTCGGCAATCCGCTCACCTCGCCCTGCAGCCACAGTGTCTGGCCATCGAGCCTGGGCAACAGCCGGTCATCCAGCGCCCATTGCGCCGACAGGCAGGCCCAGCTCAACCCCAACAGCCACAGCGCCAGCGGATAGGTGCGGTACGGCAACAGCATCAAGGCCAGCACCGGCATCAGCAGCAACAGCCAGCCCGGCGGCAAGGCCGGCAAAAAACGCAGGGTCAACAGACCCAGTGCAAGCGCGACCATCCCTGTGCGCATGAGCATTCCTCAGGCAGAAAAGCCTTACAGAATGGCGGCGAAACACCGGCTGTACAGCCGCAGAGTGTTGCAGTGTTTAAGTAGTAAAAGCCCTGCCTGTATAGGTCCTTTTTCTTACACAACACGCAGAAATGCCCGGCTTTTTTCTACGTGCTTCATGGCTAGCCTGCCAGGTCTTTTCGATTCAACGACTGCCAGGAACCCATGCATGCTCGCCACCGATGGTCATTTCAACCTGTACCTCGACACGCTCGGCCATGACTTTCAAGTGCTGTCTTTCGACGGTGAGGAAGCGATCAGCCAACCGTATCGGTTCACGGTGGAACTGGTCAGCGAACGCCCGCAACTGAAACTTGCCTCACTGCTGCATCAAATGGCGTTCCTGGCGTTCGATCGCACCGGGGCGGGCATTCATGGCCAGGTCCAGCGCATCGTGCAACGCGACAGCGGCCAGCGCCTGGCGCACTACAGCCTGACCCTCGTGCCGCGGCTTGACTGCCTGCAGCACCGTATCAACCAGCGCATCTTCCAGAAAAAGTCGGTGCCAGAGATCATCGAGGCGATCCTCAAAGAGCACGGGCTGTTCAGCAACACTTGCCAGTTCAGGCTCGCTGACAGTTACAGCGCCCGGGAATACTGCGTGCAATACGCTGAAAGCGACCTGCATTTCATCCAGCGCCTGTGCGAAGAAGAGGGCCTGCACTTTCACTTCCAGCACAGTCGCGAAGGCCACGTCCTGATCTTTGCCGACCACCAGAGCATGTTCAACACGCTGGACTTTCCACTTTCCTACCACCCACCCAGCGGTCAGCCAGCACAGCAACCGGTGATGCAGCACCTGAGCCTGCGCCTGCAAGCACGCACCAGCCGCACCACACGACGTGACTACGACTTCCAGAAAGCCAGCCGACAACTGGAATATGAGTCCCCTGCCGATCCGGACATCCTGCAGCCTGACCTCGAAGACTATGCCTGCCCCGGTGGCTTCGAGGGTCAAGAGCGCGGCAAGCCGCTGACCCGGCGGGCGCTGGAGCGACGACGCACCGACTACTGCCTGGCCGAAGGCGGCAGCGATCATCCGCAACTGCGCAGCGGCCACTTTGTGAGGTTTGCCGATCACCCACGCCCGGAGTGGAATACCAAGTGGCTGCTGAGCCGTGTCGAGCACCAGGGTAAACAACCTCAAGTGCTGGAAGAAAACGCCCTGGGCACCGACGACCTTGACGGCTTCAGCCAGGGCTACCGCAACCGTTTCACCGCCACGCCCTGGGACACCTTCTTTCGCCCGGCCCTGCGTCATCCCAGGCCGCGCATACTCGGCAGCCAGACCGCCCGGGTCACCGGCCCGGCCAACGAAGAGATCTATTGCGACGCATACGGCCGGGTCAAGGTGCAGTTTCACTGGGACCGTCATGGCCAGTACAACGAAGCCAGCAGTTGCTGGCTGCGGGTGGCCTCTAACTGGGCGGGCAACGCCCATGGCAGCGTCACCATTCCACGCGTCGGCATGGAAGTGCTGGTGACCTTTCTGGAGGGTGACCCCGACCAGCCGGTGATCAGCGGTTGCCTGCCCAACAGCATCAACCCTGTGCCCTACCCGCTGCCGGCCCACAAGACCCGCAGCGTTTATCGCAGCCGCAGCACACCACAGGGCACCGGCTATAACGAACTGCATATCGAAGACCGCACCGGGCAGGAGCTGATCTACCTGCATGCGCAGCGCGACCTGGAACAGAAGATCAACAACGACAGCCGCCTGGAGGTGGGCAAGGACCGGCTGGAAACCATCAAGGGCAACAGCATCAGCCAGGTGGAAGGCGAGGCGCAGTGCACAGTGGCGGCTGATCGCAAGACCCACCTCAAGGCCGACGACTACCTGCACATCGAGGGCAACAGCTACACCCGCACAAGCCAGGTGCTGGCCATCGAGGCCGGCCAGCAGGTGCACCTCAAGTCCGGGGCCAACCTGATCATCGATGCCGGGGCCAGCATCACGCTCAAGGCCGGAGGCCAGCACTTGCTGATCAGCGCCGCCGGCCTGTTCAGCAGCAGCCCGATCCTGACCGGCGGCCCGGCACTGGCCGGCATGCCCGCCTTGTCAACGTTACCGGTGCAGGTTGCCGCGTTGCTGACACTGACCCTCAACGTGCAGAAACAAGCTTTCATCAATGCGGCCAACAGCGCAGCCCCCGTGTGCGCCATATGCCAACAGCTCAAGGCGGCCACCGCATGAGACGCGCCTATCTGTTGCTCGACAGCGCCCTGATCGAGAACCTGCCCCGGCACCTGCTGAGCCTGGGCCAGTTCATGCCCTGCCACCCGCTTTACCTGACGACCGACTACGCCGAACTGGCCGATTGCGGACCGTTGCTGGTCCCGGTGGTGCCAGACAGTCCGTTGGCACAGTTATTCAATGCTCAGTGGCGCCTGCAGGCCGGTCTCTGGCTGGAAACCGAGGCGCCGGAACCGGTCTTGCTCGATCACTTGCGCAGCCTGGTGCATGCCAGCCTGGACGGTGATGTCACGACGTTCTTTCGTTACCACGACCCGCGCATCGCCCGTGTATGGCTGCAAGACCTTGCCCCTGCCGAGCGCGGCCGGGTCATGGGGCCTATCCAGTCGATTCGCCTGCCTGCCGAGGACGGCAGCGAGCTGTCGATCATCAACACCGACCCGATGCCAGGGCAGCGCTATGCACCTATTCCCTGGCTGCGCTTGAGCGCGGCACAGCTTGAACACCTCAGCGCGGCGCGGTACCGGCAATTCGACCAACACCTGATCGAGCACTGCCAGCGCTATTTTCCGAATGCACTCAAAGGACTGGACAGCCCCGCGCAATACGCCTGGGCCAAGGCTTGCCGGGACAGCGCCAAACGTCATGGCTACAGCACGAAAGACGAGATCACCCGCTGGGTCAGCCTGTACGCGCTTCTGGGCGCTCACTTCCCCGATGAACCTGTGCCTCAGGCCTACCGCAAGATTCTTGCAACCAGAGGCCGCTCCCCTGCGCAGCGCCTCGATGACCTGATCGACGAACTGACCCTGCAATGGGTCCGCCGCCTGGAGCCCCACACATGAGCACCGACCCAAACGAAACCGCCCTGCTCAACCTGTGCAATGCCGAGCGCGCAGCCAGGGAGCAGCCTCATGAAGACATCGACAGCCCGGTGGCCGCCTGCCCGGCCAGGCAGGACACGATCTTCGTGGTGCCGGTGCGTTACGCCCTGGCCGAAAAAGCTGCCAGCCACCCAGGCTGCCAGCCCGGTGTCGAAACCAGGTCCCACGCCATGGCCGCCCGCCGACTACGGGGCGGTTACCTCTACCTGTGGCAGGGCAACGGCCCGCTGCAACGCTTTGGCGTGTGCCCGGAAGGCAGGCTGGACCCGGACCCTCTGGATGGCGATGACACGCTGNTACCTCTACCTGTGGCAGGGCAACGGCCCGCTGCAACGCTTTGGCGTGTGCCCGGAAGGCAGGCTGGACCCGGACCCTCTGGATGGCGATGACACGCTGATCCAGTGCGGCACCCTGACAGGTCTTGCCCTGAACAAACACCAGCCGGCCTGGCTGATGTACACCGAATACCCGCTCGACCAGCAACGCTGCGCGGAACTTGCCCAACCGGCCACACGGCAAAGACGCATGCGCCTGATCGACCTGCCGCAGGTCGCCAATCATTTGCAGGCCCCCCATTGCCCGCCGCTGCGAGACGCTGAGAAAGTCATCGCTGAACTGATGCCGGAAACCTTCAGCCGGGGGGCGGCCAGCGAACATCAACGTCGTGGCGAGGCCGAGCGCCGCAAGGCCGAACAACTGTACGACACGATGATCAAGCACCACACGGTTGAAACCGCCAGGGCCTACACCGCTGCCATGAACCGGATCAGCACACGCGAGGACATCCTCGCCAGGTACCCCGACGCCGACAAAGACCGCCCTGCCCCCGGCCAGTGGAGCGCCCACCCCTGGAATGCCCTGACCACCTACCATTGGCTGCGAGCGGCGAGGCAGGAAGCAAAAGAGCTGTGGGCGGTACTCGCCTGCCTGGACGATGACCTGGGCGTGCTGCGCGACATTGATCACGAACAGACTGACAGAGATTGTTATGCGCCGCGTGCTCACCGGGTGTTTCGTTNACCACCTACCATTGGCTGCGAGCGGCGAGGCAGGAAGCAAAAGAGCTGTGGGCGGTACTCGCCTGCCTGGACGATGACCTGGGCGTGCTGCGCGACATCGATCACGAACAGGATCATCTGGAAATCAGCCATCAGCAGTGGATCGGTGACAACCAGATCCGCCTGACGGTGGGCGGGTTCGTTCGCAGCTTGCTGAAGGAAGACGGGACGGAGGTGGCAAACCGGGTCAATTACCGCTTCGCGCCGCATAAACCCAATGTAACGCCTGAACAGGGTGAAACCTTGCTGGAGATCAGTCGCCAGCTGGAGCCGTTACGTGCTGAAAAGGCCAGGATCATAAAATTCAGCAGGGTGCGTACGCAGGCCAGGGCTCAAGCAAGACTGGCCGACATCGACGATGAAATCGAACACGTGAGAGCGCCTATGGACTCGTTCCTGCCCAGGGAAATAGACAAGGACGATCTGGAAAGCGAAGTACGCCGTTATCGCCAGCAGAAAAAGCACAACAACAAGAATGGCATTCTTGATGGGAAAATCGGTGAATACGTCGACCTGCCGACCATGAACCACTGGCTGGACGTCACGGCCCCCGACCATTACCGACACATAGAAGACCGCCAGCAACGACTCTATGCCGACCGTGGTGTCTTCCTGCCCCGCCATGACAGCGGTACATGGTTCGTGAACCATGACGATGCCGGCCACCGCACCTGGCTGAATGAGCTGGCGGAAAGTTGCCTGACGGCCCAATGCATACGCAGCCAGGGCGCCCAACAGTACGCCGACTATGTGCGCAGCAAGGACCCGGGTGCCTTGCGGCAGTTGTTCTTCTCTTGGAGCCCGAGCCTGGAGGCGGCACTCAATAGCGAGACGCGCCTGGGCGAAATACTGGCGGCGCTCAGCGACGAAAACATCGCCAATACCAAAGCCTTGTTATCAAAAATCCTGGGGACCGAAGGCCAACCCGTGCTGGCCCATATGCAGGCCATGGCCAATAACAGCCAGTGGACCGCCATGGTCAATCGACTGAGCCCGGCCGTGCTGCAACTCAAGAGCAACCAGGGGGATCGCCTGAGCGCCACCTGGGTAAGCCTGATGACCTTTGCCCGCCTCAATTCCCAGTTGGGCTTTCGCTGGGTACAGCAGCAGAACGTTCGCATACTGGAAGCTTTTGGTCAGAACGTCGATGAAGTACGGCACTGGGCAGCCCGAACCGGTGCGGCAATTGGCAAGGGGCGTGTGGCCGACATCGTCAATAGCCGTGCGGTGCAGGACAGTGGCGGGCTGACGCCGTTGATCGTGTTGATATTGAATATATGGAATGCCAGTCGGTACTTGGCACAGGCCGGGGTTGTGGAAACGATGGATAAGCAGCGTTTTCATGACACCTTGTCGGCAACGCTTTATACGGCAGCCGCATTGGCCGCCGTGGTGGACAATAGAGTGCGCAAAGGCGCAGGTATAACACAATTCAATACACGGTCAGGCACACTACTCGTCCCGCCATTATTTATAGCCATCATTGGATCGCTTTCAGCAGGTGCGGCCTATAGCGAGTTTCAATCTCTAGCATTCCAGATAGAAAGATCCCAAGACTTCGTCGATCCGTGGCTTGAATTTCGAAAGAATATCGTCGGCGCACAAACTGCTGTTTATGCTGCTCAAGCAATAGCCGGTACGTTTTATACGTTCGCCGCCTTCACAGGCCTCATGTCGGCAGGCGCTGCCCTTACCGGCCTTGGCATAGCGCTGGCGCCTATCATTTTGATTACTGCAATCCTGGGTGTGATTTACCTTGTGGCCTCGCTGTTTCAGCGCACGCCACTGCAGAATTTTTTATCCCACAGTTGCTGGTCACATGCCAAGGCCAAAATACCGGGACCTATCGATGGAAAAAGCCAACAAGAAGAGATGAATCATCTGTTGACGCTTATTTATACCCCTCAGATCAGCCATGAACACATTTTCGATTATGCACTGACCGACAGCAGGGATGGCATGAAGCAGCACGCTTATATTTCAGGTTTGCGCATCGACCTGCCGGGTGCGACACCGGAAACCATGAACCTGCAAGTGGCATTGACCGGTGATCCCATCATTTACGACGCCTGGGTGGACAGTCGCGGTAAAACGGCTCTTGGCAGTCCCGTTCACAGGATGCGAGACATCGGCGAGTATTGGTTGAAAGACCTGCGCTGCCAATGGATCCCTCATGAACAAGGCCAGGGCCTGCGCTTGAGCGGGCCGTTTAAACTGATAACCGGCACATTCCTGTCCCTTCCTCGCCAACTGTATCTGCGAGTGAAATACAGCACGCCACTGACAACAATGCTTGAGATAGACCCATATCTAGGAGGCAAACACGGCCTGGCCTTCGCCCTGTCGGCCGACGGCGGTGTCATCCCGTTACGCAGCTCAGGCACACCGGTGCTGGATCAGGCGCGCCTGCATAACATTCGCATTCAGGATAATTCGATGATCTCGCTCCCCAAGGAGAAGCCATGAGCCTTCCTCCATCTGGCACCTGTAAAAAAGGCTTTTTTTCCAGGCAGGATTATCTGGCCCCCCTGCCTTTACCGACAGGACAAAAACCCAGTGACGGTATGCGGATCATCTGGCGTAAAAATGATGTCTTCATGGACATCAGCAACTACAGCATCGGCTCGGGCATCATGATACTTTGGCCTATTATTATTATTTTTTGCAGCCTGGCCTATTTCACGGACGATATTAACTTTCTGATTCTGGGAGCTGTCATAACAGTACCCTCCTGCCTGAGACTGATCTATTTACTCTTTCGCCCCACCCCTCTTCCTATCCGTTTCAATCGGCAACGTCGCGAGGCCTGTTTTTTGAAAAGAAGTGGTGAATACTGGATTGTCCCCTGGGAAAGTGTCGTGGCTGCCGCCACCCAAGCCTCCTCGACCAGCCAAGGTGGAAAGATGACCTACGGCATGCTGGTTGTCAGTCTTGAAAACCCTGACCCAAACGCTACTAAAGACAACCAACACTTCACGATGGGCTTTGGCTGTGGCGGCGGTGAAGCAGCCATGGCGTTATGGGAGTGCATTCGTTGCTACATGGAAATCGGCCCCGACGCGGTCGAGGACCAGACGTTTCAATACAATCGGCCAGGCAAAAATATATTCACCTGTTACAAAGARGACTTTATCGAGTTCGCACACAGACGTGGCTGGGTGCTCGCCTTTCTATGGGAGGGCCTGGYGGGCCTGTTCATCTTCAATTCGTTATTAATCTATGCCGTTGTAAAGTTGAAAATTTCCCCACCGCCCGACCTCGACCACCCCGACATCATCGAATGGTCCAA
>NZ_LMOA01000010.1:0-34473 GCF_001423155.1 Pseudomonas sp. Leaf127
GGTGAAGGTTAAGTCCGCAAACTCAACATTAGCCAAGAACCACGATGACCCTCCTCTTTCGCCCACAGGGCGCCTTCGGCTGGTTCAGTTACACCACTTCCTGGGACACGATCGATTTTTCGACCGCATCTACCAAGAAAGGCAACGAGGCTTCGTCTATGATCCTATAACGCTCAACGTAAACTTCCGGCTCTTCCAAGATGTAAGTGCGTTGTGGAAGAAATTGCTGGGTGCTCAAGTCTTGGCTCCTGATCCCCTCATAAGTTACTGGTAAGAGAGAATTTATTGGTTCTGACGGGTGGTTCGGCTCTGAGCTGATTGTACTGGGGCTTGGCTGGTTGAAACCAGCGTTGGCAATGCAGGTAGCGCCGCCTTGCTGCGGCCCTTGGCCCAACTGATTCTGACTTACCTGAGCCTTACGAGGCTGTGTACACGTAGGTGTACTCGTCAGGCTCAACCCATTTAACTGGCTGCACGTCTGTGTGGGCGGCCAAGGCTTCAATTTTTTTGATGCCGGCGATGAAATGGGGGGTGTGCTGATGCTCGATTAAAGACTTCTCGCTTGCCCAGCACTCTACGAGAAAAAAAAGCCCAGGCTTGTCGTTGCTCTGCGACAAGTCATAGCGAATACAGTCAGGCTCGGCTCGGCTGGCCTTCATGAGCTCTTGCAGCACACTCTTAAGATCTGACTCCTGCCCAGGCTTGCTTATGAACGATACCATCAGGTGTTGATTTTCACTCATCGTCGCTTTCCTGGTTTTAAGCTGGTTGGGGGGCAGTGAGCACCGTCGACGGCGGAGACATCCGCTTAGTCGAGGTTCGATATTGTCAAGTCCGAGGAATTATCCATAGCGCATGGCGCTAGGACTAAGGGATCTGGCTAGCGGGCGCTGCACCTCACTCAGCTCTGGTTAGAGTGAGGCACGCATCGTTCGAAGTTAGTCCGTCAAAACGAGAACTCGATGCTGTCGCCTAGGTCGCCGACCATCAGGGAGCAGTAGGCCCACACTTCCCAAGTCGCGTCCAATTCGGTGATGATCTCTGAAAAGGCCGCCCTCACCATCGTCTCTGCCTCATCTCGCCTTTCGTTGTTGGAGATCGTTTGCAGGGTCAGCAGGCCTTTAAACGTCGTCTCTATATTTTCAACCTTTGACCAACCGGGGAAGTCGGTTCGGGCTATTTTGTCCCTCACCTGCTTAGCCATGGCAAGTGACTTATCCGTCTCTTTGTAGTGCTTGATGCTGTAAGTCAGCTGGAAATGATGCCTGCTCATTCAAACGAATCCTTGTTCATGGGGATGTGACCTCGAAGCGCGACGCGATCCTTTCCTTTGGTGGACGCAGAAAAAATTGCTTCGAGTGGTGTGCCGGGCCAACGAGGCCCTTGGTTCTATGCAACGGGAGCGAGGCATGTGGTCGACGCGTCTCCGACTAGCTTAATCGGTCGTTCGATTCCGACCTCTTGAGCTTGGTAGCATGCTGACGAGTACATCATCCCTGTCTACCCAATGATGCTTGAGCGCCATGGTTATATGGCCAACTACCAGAACAACTGAGCTCCAGGCGAAGGTTACATGTACCCATTTGGCGATATCATAGGCATCCGGGTTTGGTGCTGTGAGTGGTGGCAGCTGGAATAGGCCCAGCACCATTATCGGCTTGTCCGCAACCGAGCTCCAGATCCACCCCGAGATGGGTAAGGCCGTCAGAGCGAGAGCGTAAAGTAGCAGATGCCCAAGGTGGGCGGCGCGCTGCATCAGTTCAGACATCTGGTCAGGCATTGCAGGGGGGCGATGCGTGACGCGCCACGCCACCCTCAGTATTAGCAGGAAGAGGAGAGCACTGGCAAAAGCTTTATGCCAGTAGGTAAGGCCATGCGAAGGATTCAGGGTATCTCGGAAATATACCGCAAGAAATCCCACCACCCAGACCGCGATCCAAATGCAACCCATCGACCAGTGAAGGATTTTCGCTGGGCTACTGTAAGACTGGGGAGTTTTTTTCATGGTGAGGCCTGAGGCTGAAAAGTGCGTAGAGTCTCATATTCCAAGCTAATTAATATGGAATATAGGTGCACTCAGAGTTTCCTTTTGCTCTACAGGCTGTGTGCGGGAATCGAACGCGAGTGTGCAAGGGTTACTAGTTTAGGATGTGCAGTAAATAAGTATCTTTATAGGCCGGAAACCAATTGGCAGGCAAGAAATTTACATCTGTGTTGACTGGCTTTGACTGCTTAGTAATTTTTTCTTTCAAGCAATAGTTTTCAGATTATTAGAGGAGTAAAGGTCTACTCAGAGTCAACTTCAGAAGAATGAACGACGGCGTCGCAGTGTCCTCCGAATAAGGGAATCTTAAAGGAGTGATGGCGATGTCAAAGATCAATTTTTTTGGGTTGGCTTGGGCGGCAGCATTCATGCTCTCAGGCTGTTTCGGCGACACTGAGACACACCGTGCAAATGAAGGGAAACCTGATGCTGGAGCTTCGGTGCATCTGAAGAAGGAGGAAGGGAAGTCGGGTGCTGCGATGAGCGGGATACCTAACGAGTAATCCTTTCAGGGGTAGTTAAGAAGGCGGTATTTGGGATACCGCCTTCAAAATCCCTCCAGCCCAGCGCACTGAGGGCACGGTCGCTATGCGGTTTGCAGCGAAGCGCAATTGCTGTGCTTACGGTCAAGCGCGCCGGAGGCCAGAGCCAGCAGGAGCGCGATGACAGAGAGTAGAGCACCCGCCCAATTTGGTGATGCCAAGCCAAAGCCAGCAGCGATTACGATGCCGCCGATCCAAGCGCCGATAGCATTGCCGAGGTTGAAAAGACCAATATTTACCGCAGAGGCTAAGGTCGGTGCACCTGCCGCGCGCGCCTTGTCCATGACGAGCTTCTGAATAGGGGAGACGGTCGCGAAGCCGAACCCGGCCATGAGCAGGATGCAAGCCACCGACATGATTTGGTTGTGAGCGGTCTGACTGAAGATAAGCAGGACGATAGCTTGGCCGCCTAGCGTCAGGTACAGCAACGGCATCAGCGCCTTATCAGCATAGCGGCCACCCAGAATGTTGCCGAGGAATAGGCCTAGCCCGAAAACGACCATTAGCCCCGTCACGCTGGCGGGTTCGAACTTGGCGATCTCGACCATCATCGGAGCGATATAGGTGATTGAGGTGAAGAAGGCTGCCGGGCCAAACACGGTGATGCCCATGGCGAGCAAGACGCGGATGTTCGAAAACGCTGCGAATTCTTTTTTGATCTGTGGTCGGTCAGGACTGGCGATCTTCGGAACCAGCATCATGACACCGATGAAACCCAGAACACCTACAGCAGTAATTGCGTAGAAGGTGTCACGCCAGCTCATCACTTGGCTCAGCCACGTCCCGATCGGAACGCCCACCAGGTTTGCGACGGTCAGGCCTGAAAACATGAATGAAATAGCCTGAACACGCTTGTTAGGTGCCACCAGATCGGCGGCAAGGATTGCTCCAATTCCGAAGAATGCGCCGTGAGTCAGAGATGTCACCAAGCGACCCAGCAGTGCAATATCAAAATCGCTGGCGGTTGCCGTGACGAAGTTGCCGATCACGAACAGGCTCATGAGGAGCATTAGCATGCCTTTACGAGGAATGCGGGTGCCCAAGATGATCAACAGCGGCGCGCCAACGAATACGCCCAAGGCATAGACAGTTGCCAGGTTACCGGCTTGGGGGATAGAAATGTTGAAGTCTGTAGCCACCTGGGGTAGTAGTCCCGCGATGACAAATTCTGTTGTGCCGATCCCAAATGCACTGAGGGCCAGCGCCCATAGAGCTAAAGGCATGGTCTTCATCCTGTGTGTTTTTTTGAATAGGAGTGGCGCGCCTCAAGGCGAGCCTGAAGGGAGGAGGGCGATGGGATGCTCGCCACTTCTTATTGCGGCGATAGCGCCGGGGATGGATGTTTCGAGATGTAACTTTGCCAGTGTCATCTGAGTTGATAAAGTCGCTATAGGTAACAACAGAGTGGAGTATATTTCTACTTGTCGCAGTTAATTATCGATCACGGCCTCCGGTATCGATGAGTTCTCACGGCTAACGAGCGGCTAGTTGCCGCTCGACGCGTTCCTCAAGAGCGCTGATCAGCCACTGCTTGAGCGGCAATCTCGTAGGACTTACGACGTGCTGCCGGCTCGAAAATCCGCGCATCAACCATGAGTTCATCAGCGCCTGTGAACTCGATGAATTCCATCATCGAAGAGCGTACGTCTTCTCGCGTGCCGATGGCAGTGAAGGCGAGTTCACGCTCCAAGCTTGCACGCAGATTCGGAGGGATGCTCTGCATGTAACCTTCCAGAGGTTCCGGCAAGAGGGTGATGTTTCCAGTGTGTACACCTGCGACCCACTTACGATGGGAGCTGGCGATGAATTCCGCTTCAGCGCGAGTTTCGGCAGCGAAGACGTTGATCCCGGCCATCACGTACGGCTTGTCCAGGTAGCGGGATGGTTGGAATTGCGAGCGATAAACCTGCAGAGCTTCCTTGATCAACCGGGGAGCAAAGTGGGAGGCGAAGGCGTAGGGCAATCCCAAGTGCGCGGCTAGGCTTGCCCCATAGGTGCTAGAGCCAAGAATCCAGACAGGGATGTCTTGCCCTGCACCAGGGACAGCGCGCACAGGCTGGCGACCGTTGTCTTGGAAGTAATCGAGAATCTCGACCACGTCCGATGGGAATTGGTCAGCGCTGGTTTCGGTGGATCGCCGCAAGGCTCGCATGGTCACACCATCTGCGCCTGGTGCCCTGCCGAGCCCGAGATCAATGCGCCCGGGATAGAGTGTTTCCAAGGTACCAAACTGTTCAGCCACAGTGAGCGGCGAATGGTTTGGCAGCATGATTCCACCGGAACCGATGCGGATCGACGTGGTGTTTGCAGCGAGGTGGCTCATCAGCAACGTGGTCGCCGAGGAGCCAATGCCTGGCATGTTGTGATGCTCTGCGAGCCAGTAGCGCCGGTATCCGCATGCCTCGGCATGCTGGGCGAGCTTTACTGAGTTCTCATAAGTCTGAGCCAAAGTGCTGCCGGCGTTGATGGGGATGAGATCAAGGATGGACAGTACAGTCATGGGGTCACGCTCCTAAGAAACATGGCATCCAGTTTTACAGTTGAAAGAATGTTTATAAACGCCATCCAGCTCGTTTCAGAGTTGAATAAAGCGCTACATTGATTGTCGCTGAGGGTAGACCCTGGCCACGTTACCCGGGTGGCAAAGTGGCTCAGGGTTGCGAGGACTTAGTGGGTGGTGCCTGCCGGCAAGGCATACGCGATCACGTAGTCGCCACGGTCGGGCGAGTTTCGTGCTCCACCTGCAGTGAGCAATACGTACTGGCGATGCGTCTTGGGTGAGATATAGGTCATCGGGGTGGCTTGGCCGCCAACAGGTAGGCGTCCTTTCCAGATCTCCTTGCCCGTGTCTGCGTCAATCGCTCGCAGGTAGTAATCAGAGGTGCCTGCGTAGAAAATCAGGCCGGACTGAGTTGTCACCGAACCACTGAGGGTAGGCGTTCCGATAGGCATTGGTAGGCGAGTAGAGATACCCAACGGCCCAGTATCTTCAATAGTGCCCAGGGGGCGTTGCCAGACGATTTGCTTCGTCTTCAAATCAATCGCGGTCATGGTACCGAACGGAGGATTCTGGCAAGGCACGCCCAGTGGGGACATGAAGTTCACCAACATTACGCCAAAGGGAGCACCCTCTTGGGCGTTGATGCCATCGTGGCCAGCGCCGCCGCTGAGCCCTCGGCTTTCCTCAATGATCCGATCGGTTTCTTCGCGCGTTTTCAACTGGGTCATGTGCCCAAGTCGGATGTCGTTCACGATCAGAAAGTCGTTGGATGCGTTGACTGATGCGCTACCCCAGTTCATGCCACCGTAGAAGCCTGGCCACTGCAGCGAAGCAGTCGTCGTCGGAGGTGTGAAGTCACCGTCATAACGCAGTTTCTTGAACTGAACACGGCACATCAGTTGATCGAACATGCTCATTCCCCACATGCGCTTTTCGGTCAACGGTTCTGCACCGATTGCTGGCATCTCTACAGAGTAGGGTTGGGTAGGGGACAGACGCTCACCTGGTTGGCCGTTCTGGGGAACTGGCAATTCCTTCACTGCCGCTAGCGGTTTTCCATCTCTGCGGTCGAGCACGAAGATTTGACCACGCTTGGTCACCTGTATCAGCGCAGGAACGGTCTCGCCTTTACCGTTGGGAATGTCATACAGCGTCGGTTGAGCTGGGACGTCGTAATCCCACAGGTCGTGGTGCGTGGTCTGGAATGTCCAGCGCTCTTTGCCTGTTCTTACATCCAGCGCGACAACAGACGAGGAGTATTTGTCTTCCGCTTCGGTTCGCTCTGCGCCCCAGAAGTCAGGCGTAGTGTTGCCTGTCGGAAGGTAAACGAGACTCAGCTTTTCGTCGTAGGTTGGCATGACCCACACGTTGGGTGTGCCACGGGTATAAGTTTGTCCTTCTGGTGGAAGGCGGTCGATCAGAGGGTTGCCTAAGTCCCAGGCCCACACCAGCTTGCCTGTCACCGCACTGAAAGCACGGATCACGCCGGAGGGCTCACCTACAGCGACGTTGTCGTATACACGACCGCCGATGATGATGAGATCGCCCGCTACCAGTGGCGCAGAGGTCTGGGAATAGATACCAGGGTTGTAAGGCCCCATCCCTTCGTTGAGCTGAATGCTGCCCTGGTTTCCGAAGTCTGCACAGAGTTCTCCAGTGTGGGCATCGATCGCATGCAATCGAGCATCATTAGACGCAACGATGATGCGTTGCCGACAGGCAGCTGCGGGTAGCGGAGAAGGTTCCTGGGCAGAAACGGTGTACTTCTCTCCAACGGCTTCATCGAAATAGCCTACGCCACGGCAGCGCTGCCAGACACCAGTGTCCGACTTTGGATTGAATCTCCAACGCTCTTTCCCAGTGTCAGCATCTACGGCGATGACCTGGCTTTTAGGCGTACAGACATAAACGGTGTCGCCGATCTGCAGCGGCGTGTTTTGGTCTTCGAGACCCGTGCCTGCAACTTCGCCGGTGTGGAACGTCCAAGCTACCTGAAGCTGATCGACGTTCTCTTTCGTGATCTGGTCGTAGGGCGCATAACGTGTTCCTTCAGCGCTCTTGCCGTAGTGCGTCCAGTTGCCTTCAGTCGCTGCAGACGAGGTGTCCCGGGCAACGGCAGGTGCTTTGCCTTCGATCATGCCATGGGGCATGAACGCCATTGCGAAGCCTCCGACAAATACCAAGCCCAGAACGCCAGCAATGGTGAATGGAACCCGAGTGCGCGCTCCATTGACGAGTGTTGGCGTGAGCATGGCATTGATGATCGCTAAGACCAGGAACACTCCTAAGCGCGGAACCCATTGCCAGTAATCGAGCCCCGCCTCATAGGCCGACCACAGTATGGTGATGCCGAAAAGAATCGCGAAAATCCCGACACCGGCGAAGCGACGTTTGAAGAGGAAGAAGGCGGAGATCAGCAGGGTCAGGCCTGCGATCAGGTAGTACCACGATCCGCCGAAACGGATGAGCTCTGCCCCGCCGGCCAGAAGAGCAATGCCGATAAGGGCATGGATACACGCAAGAATAACGGGCAACCAATAGCCCGCTCCTTTAGGTTTGGAGTTGTACATCAGGGATGTCTCTTGATAGTGAACTAGCGCTCGCACAGGCTGCGAGTCAACCGCAGCGCTGTTCCCGAAATCTGATCAGGTGTAGCGGCGGCACTATCAAGTAGCCATCTACTGAGATAAAGGCCTGAATCGGATACTGAGAGTTGAGTTCGGCTCCACAATGCTGTGGATGGTTCAGGGGTAGGGTGTGACGACTTAGGCGCCACACCTTCGGCAGTGTTAGGCCTTGTGTAGCGCTGCTAACTTGCTCAGGGCAACCAGTTGAGTCGCAATGAAGTCACGAGTAGCGGAGTCGGTGATCTCATCATTTTCCTGGTCGACCTTGCTAGGGATCTGGCCAACCATCACCTCAGGTTTGTTGAGCACAATCGCATCAAAAAACACGAGGATTTGCCGCAGGTGATACTGTGCGCGGGCACCGCCGATCAGGCCAGGAGAGCCTGTCTGAATCGCAACGGGCTTCCCTGCAAATGGAGCGTCTGAGAGGCGGGAAATCCAGTCCAAGGCATTCTTCAAAACGCCGGGCACTGAGTAGTTGTATTCGGGGGAAACAATGATGACGGCATCGGCTTGTTTGATGGCCTTCCCCATCTTCACCACCGACTCAGGAAAGCCTTGGGCTTGCACATCCGCATCGTAATGAGGGATGTCACCCACTGACTCCAGCAATTCGATCGAAACGCCCTCAGGCGCTAGGGTATGTAGCGAGCGTGCGAGCGTTGCATGAAACGAGGCTTTCCTCAGGCTGCCGAGGAGCACGACAAATCGTAGTGGTTGCATTTTGAAATCCTATCGAAGAGGTATGGATGAACGTCCTTCTGGTGTGCTGCTCACTGCGCCGCAATTGCCACGCCATAGGAGTCTTCGAAAAACCGATAGCGGGTGATTTGCTCGTTGAAGACCTCAAACTCAATCGCGAACTCGGAGATGATGGTCTTGCCAGTACTCAGCACTTCGCATTCAAGCGAACCTAGTGCAACCCCTCGCTCATAGTCAGTCATCAGGGCTTTGATGTTGAATTCGATGGGCTTCAGATAGGTGCCGAACTCGCGGTAAAACGCAGCGACGGCATCCCGTCCTTTCCGTTCACCTACCCATGGCGCAATGTTCGACGCGCCGGGGATGCTCCAATCCACGTCCTGGCTGAAAGACTCGGCAATGGCCTCTGGGCTTTGCCCAGATGAGACTTTCGCGAAAAGGTTTCGAATGACTTCGAGGGTTTTTTCAGTGCTCACAGTGCAGAGGCTCCAAATCAAAAGGGAAGCCTCCAGCGCTGTCTGAAAAGCTGAAGGCTTGGCCATGCGGGGTGATCTATTTACGGAACTGGCTGATGGTTGACTCGTAAGCGCGATTGGCCATCTGCTCCAACGGTAGTTTGCGGTGGGTGTCCGAGAGCACTTCGAGCCCCCAGGGCCCTTCATAGCCAGCCGCTTGAACGGCCTTGATGAAGGCGGGGACGTCAAAGGTGCCGTCGCCTGGCAATACGCGTTTATGGATAGTGTCCATCCACAATGGCTCGATAGCGTACTTGTGTGCATCGTTGAGCTCGATGGACTTGATGAAGCGAGCTGGGATCTTAGAAATTTCGCTAAATTTGATGCCGCCACGCTCCAGATGCCAGATGTCCAACAGCAGCCCACCATTTGGCTGATCGGCTCGCTCAACGATAGCCAGCGCGGTCTCAATGTTGCGGACGTTGCTGAAGGGCATGATCTCCAGCACAACGTTGGTTCCTACCTCTGCTGCCTGCTGGCAGAGCAACCTGAATTCTTTCGCCATCAGTTTGACGTCTGCTATCTCTTGGCCGATGCCAGGGCCAATCTTGATAGATCGAGCTCCCAGCGCTTCTGCTGCCTCAAGCAACTCCTGTCTTACCTTGTCTGATTGACGGCGCCGCTCACCGCTCAGGTACCAGTCGACCAAGAATTCCAGCTCTACATGCTTTATTCCATTCTTTTCCAGAATGGCAGTCATGGCGGGATAGCCGATCTTATCGACCGTATCCATCATGCCGTTGTGCACCAGCCCGATACCCTTGAATCCTGCTTGGCCGGCAGCCTCCATTCGATTCTCGAAGGAGAACGGGCTGACTTCGGTCGGGCCCATTGGGTAGATGTCGCCAGCGATCGTCCAGTACGCAGCAAGCAGTTCGATATCTTGGTTCATCTCTGTGTCCTCAATGGGTTGGAAATGCTTTGAGAACAGATTAAGGTAGAGCTTTGTAGCGATAAACCGCATAGAATTCCTTTCAGAGTGGAGCAAAAGTCTACAATGGCGCAGGTTGAACAGGCTCTCAGTGGTGTGCTGATCTTCGTGACCGCCGCTCGGGCGGGAAGCTTTACGGTGGCTGCGGATCGGCTCGGCATCACCAAATCTGCTGTAGGGAAGAGCATTGCGAAGCTTGAAGAGCGACTTGGCTGCAAGCTCTTCCATCGCACCACTCGAAGCTCCGGACTGACCGTGGATGGAGAGGCCTATTTCGCGAGTTGCTCGGCGGCAGTTGACGAAATTCTTGCAGCCGAGGCGTCTCTTACCAGTCATCAACAAACGCCTAGTGGGCGCTTGCGGGTCGATCTGCCGGCAGCTTATGGACGGAGTGTTGTGCTTCCGGTGCTGCTGGAAATTCTGGATGCCAATCCCGACCTCAAATTAACCGTGACCTTCAACGATGCCGTCATTGACCTTATTGAAGAGGGCGTCGATCTGAGCATTCGCTTCGGCGCATTGAAGGATTCGAGCGGTTTAGTCGCGCGTCGACTGACCGTTCAAAAGCAGATCATTTGCGCTGCCCCCAGATATCTCGCAAAACACGGCTGTCCTGAGTCTGTTGAGGATCTTCAAAATCACATCTGTATCGTGAACTACCGACGCGGCCAGCGGATGAGCTGGAGTGTCCTAGATGCCAATGGTGAACTCACTCGGATAACTCCTCCGGGAACTCACGAAGTGGGTGATGGTGACGCTATCGTTTCTATGACGGTTGCCGGGCAGGGTATTTGTCAGATGCCCAACTCCCTGGTTCGAGACCACCTTGAGGCCGGGCGACTCGTTCAGGTACTGGAAAAATACAGTCCGGGAGATGTGGCGATTCATGCGGTATGGCCGCAAACGCGCCATCTGCTACCGAAGGTTCGACGTGTGGTGGATGAACTGGTGCTACGGGCTGAACGCGGGGCTCTGGATTAACCAGCGCTGTTGAGTAACGAGGATACGCCAGTAGGTAACCTCTACTGGCGTTTCCCGATCATTTAGACCGAAGCGCCTTCTTCGCCGGTGCGGAAATCAAAACTAGTGGTCAGCCCACCATCTGCAGTGATTTCCGAGCCAATCAGCGCTCCTGCACCGCTCGACAAGAGGAAAAGGCCAGCCATGGCGACATCACGCGCAGAAGTGATGCGACCCACTGGCTGACGTTTCGCACGGGTTTTGTGGAACAGATCTGGATCAGCTGCCGATTCCAGATGCCGTTGGAACAGGCCCGCCATCATGGCACCGGGGCTGAGCACATTTACCCGGATGCCTTCCCTCGCATAATCCAGCGCAGCGGTTCGAGCGAGTTGGCGCACTGCAGCTTTCGATGCGTTGTAGAACGCCAGTTGTTGTTCGGCGAAGCTGGCGTTAACGCTCGCTACTGCGACGATCGAGCCGCCGCCAGTTTCGACCATCAGCGGAATCAGCGCTTTCATTGCCAGGGCAGTCCCGACCACGTTCACGTCAAACGTGCGCAGGATCTTCGACCTGATGTTTTCAGTTACCAGGCTCACATCCAAGATTGCCGCCGAAGTGATCAGTCCGAAGGATTGGGCACCGCTGTCTTTGAGACGGTCAACAACTGCCTGCCAGGTGGGTTCGTCTGTGACATCCCCCGTTACGTGATGGTAGCCCTGGACATCCTTCAGCTCCAATGCGGCATCCGTGATATCCACACCAACGGTATAAACACCGTTCTCGACAAGCAGTTGACAGATTTCCGAGCCCAGGCCTGACGCAGCGCCCGAGACGGCTACGGCTTGGGGCAATTCAAACTTGATTTGTGCAGGCATTTCCTTCTCCTTAAGCTTTGGGGAAATCAGCGGCCAACTGCGGAATTGCAGTCGTTAACGTTGGCTTTAGTGATGATTTGCTGGGGCAGGTAACGAACCTTTTCGGGCTTCTTGCCATTCAGAAGATCGGCAACGGCCTGCGCGGCATATTCCCCGTCCTGGACGGGCGATTGCAGCACTGTGGCGTACTGGGTACCGGACTCGATAGCCGTCACACCTTCAATGCTGCAGTTGCTGCCCACCAGCACGAGTTTCGAAGGATCAATGCCCGCCCGTTGGGCCGCGACGATGACACCTGCCATCATGTTGTCCGCCTGTGCATAAACACCTTTGACGGTGCTGCCAAATTGAGTGAACAGGGCAGAGGCTGCCTCCGAGGCTTTGGTCTGATCCCAGTTGCCCGGCTGATCGCCCTTGATTTGAATCCCAGGTGCGGAGGATGCGAGACCTTCGCGGAAGCCCGCTTCTCGGCCAATCTGCGGGGGGGTACCAGGTACACCGACAACGAGGAATACATCTCCGGCATCGCCGTAGCCTTTCTCCTTGAAACCCTGTTCCATGGCTTTGGCTGCAGATCCACCAGAGGCATTGTCATTCGGCCCGGTGTAGACATCCCAGAACTTGGAGTACTTCATATCCGGTAGTGAGTTGGTCACCACGACGGGGATGCCTGCGGATTTTATCTTTCGCAGCGATGGCACGATGGCGCTGGCATCAGCAGGCCACACTACAATCGCGTCCGGGCGCTCCGCGATGGCCTGATCAACTTGGCTGGCTTGCTCGGCTGGGTCGAAATTGGTGATTTTGACTTTGAGAGAGATCCCTTCTTCCTCAGCCTTTTTCCGGAACGACTGCAGGTGGCGAGAGCAGTACTCGCACTCCTCACTGACGGTGAGCAAAATGACCTTTGCATCCTTGGCCGCCGCTTTTACCGGCAGACTGGTAGTTATGGTCACAGTGGCCGCTGCCATCAGCCATGCCGAGAAAATGGCGAGCATATTCAGGACAGTGAGGTGTTTTTGGGCGAACGTGGTCGCAGGATTCATGATTGAAGCCTCTCTGATTGTGATTGTTGTATGGGCTAGTGAGAGATGGTCAGCCTTGGCGAACCAGACCTTTGGAACGGAATAGCTGGAGCATCGCGCCTGCCTTGCCGTCGAGCACAACGACGATAAGCAACAGGGCTCCATTGGTAAGCAAGATTGCAGCTGAGCCAGCGCCAAGCAGGCTCATGCCATTGTTAAGAATTGTCAGGATGAGTACGCCGAGCAGGACGCCGCTTGGTTTGCCTATGCCACCGGCGAGCGCAACACCGCCGATGATTGCGGCTGATACTGCTTGCAGGAGAAGGTTGCTTCCCATGGTTGCAGAGGCGGTTGCGAGGCTGATTGAGAGCAGGACGCCGGCAAGACCTGCGCACAGAGAAGAGAGCACGAAAGCAAACACGTGGACTCGCCCAATCGGCACACCGCACGCCTGAGCAGCATGAACACGGCTACCGGTGGCGACCATGTCACGACCTAGCCTGGTGAACCCGAGGACACCGGCCATCAGCACGAAGGCCAGGACGGTCAGAAGGCTGCGCGCCGAGAAAATGCCGAGTATCGAATCGTCCCAGAATTCGCCGGCATCGAAGTTGTCGGTGCTGATGATCTTCCCGCCTGCAAGCCAGTAGGCAAATCCGCTGAGCGCGATCATCGTGCCAACAGTGATGACGAGTGATGAGAGACGCAACCATACGAATACGAGCGCATTGACCATGCCGACGAGAAACGCAAAGGCCATTGCCGCCAAAGCGCCTGCCACCAAGTCATCTCCCCCTACCTTGAGCGTGATCAGCCCTGCAACAGCGACCATGGATCCGACGCTGAGGTCGAACTCTCCCACGAGCATGGTCATCGACAAGCCGAGGGTGATGAGGCCGAGGAGGGCAAATGACTGAAGTATCGCGTAGGTGTTCTGTGTGCTGGCGAAGTTATCCAGGGTCAAGGAGAAGGCTGCGAACAGCGCGACTGTGAGAACCAGGGGCAGGTTTGAAGCCAAAGAGGTGATCGGGGATTTCATCAACGCACCCTCCCACGGGCAATCAGTGCAGCAAGGATCACGGCCAGGACAACCACAGCGCCTTTCACCATGAGTTGGATTTCAAAGGACAATCCGTGGACGAGCAGCAAATTCCCAATAAGCGCCAGGAAAATTGCTCCGTACACGGCATCGATGATCTTTCCTTGCCCACCTCGGATTGATATCCCGGCTACCAGCACCGCCGCGATGGCGTCGAAGTCGAGCCCCGCAGCCAGCTTCAAGTTTCCCTGGCCGGCTTGGGAGGCGAATAGGCCACCGGCCAGTGCTGCCGAGAAGCCCGCGATCACGAATGCGATCACCAAAGTCCTTGGGACGCGGATACCGGAGTAGGCAGCGGTTACCGGATTTAAGCCAATGAGTCGGAGCTCGCGACCGAAGCGCGTTCTTTCAACCCAGTAGTTCGCAGTCAGCGCGAAAGCCAAGAAGATCACGAGCTGGTTCGGCACCAGCGAAACGAATTTCCCGATGCCTAGCCAGGACGCATCGCCTTTACCAACGACAGTCATGCCACCCGACACGTAGGAACCGAGACCCATCACGATCGACGCTACGGCAATTGTTGCGATGATGGGATTGACACGTGCGGTACCTACTACAACCCCCTGGATCATGCCGATTGCGATGCCGAGCACGCTCACTGAGATGAGAGCTACCGGAAGCCCAAAGTGGAGTGTGCTGGCGAATACAATGGAAGACAGCGCGGCGGTTGCTGCCATCGACAGCATGAACAGATTGCCACTCAGCGTGATGAAAGCCATGCCAACGGCGGCGATGCCGATCGCAGAAACGGAGTACATGATGGCGTTGAGGTTGGCCGGGGTGAGGAAATTATCGACTGACAAATAGCCCCAGATGATCAGCAGTATCGATACCACCTTGATGCCATTAACTTGGATTCTGTCCGCCTGAATGGACTCTCTGATCAAATCCCCAACGGCTGAGGTCATTTTCGTTGCCCTCGATGGCGTACTCGATGTGAGGTGGGTGGCTTCACGTGCTTGTCTCATGCGATTTTCTCCTCGCCATGCCCATGCAGAATGTCCATCAGGATGGTGGTCATGGAGCACTGGTCGATGGCCTGATCATTGACTGTTTCACCTCTGAAGACGGTGATGACCCGGTCTGCCAGCTCAAGCACTTCCTCGAAGTCGGTGGAGAAGAAAATCACTGTGAGCCCGGTAGCTGCCATGGAGCGCAGCTGAGCGTAAATCTCGGCCCTGGCGCCGATGTCCACGCCGCGTGTTGGTTCGTTGAGAACGAGAAGCCTGGGTGAGATCGCGGCGGCTTTGGCCATAGCAACCTTCTGCTGGTTGCCCCCGCTCAAGCTCGATACCTTGCTGCCAATGCGCCGGGTATCGATCGTGAAGCGCTTCATCAGGTCTTGAGCTGCATCGCGCTCCTTCGAATGTTCGAGGCGCCCGAAGCGGGTCAATTGCGAGAGGATCGAGGCAGTCGAGTTTTGTCCGATACTGGCCTCAAGAAATACACCTTTGCCGGCGCGGTCTTCGGGCACATAGGCGATGCCTTGCGAGATAGCTTTGAGAGGGGACTGAATGTCCACCAGCTGACCGTCAACTGATAGTTTGCCGGTATGTGCGCGAACACCTGCGATGGCTTCGATCAGGCGATCAGCTCCTGAGCCGAGTTGACCGACCACGCCGAGTATCTCTCCTGCCGGCACCTCTAGATCGAGCGGTTGGCAGGCGTTTGGAACCCCGAATCCTTCGAGCTTGAGTCGCGTTTGATGTGCGTGTGGGTTGATTGCGCCGAGTGTCGTGCGACGCTCTACTTCGTGGCCCACCATGGCAAACACGAGCGAGTCTGTATTCATCTCAGAGGTAGGGGAGGTAAGGATCCGTTCGCCACTACGGAAGACGGTAATGCGGTCTGTTAGGTCGAAAACTTCGTTGAGACGATGGCTGATGAACACCACAGTAGTGCCTTGGTCACGAAGCCAGCGCACGGCGGTGAAGACGCGTGCAATCTCGCTTTCGGCCAATGTTGCTGTGGGCTCGTCCAGAATCAGGACTTTGGCGCCATGGAGTACGCAGCGGGCGATCTCCACCAACTGCCGCTCGGCGAGCGAGAGCTCAGAGGCGGACTGATCTAGGGCAACGTGGGACAACCCGATCGAGTCGAGTTGGCGTCGAACATCATTTTTGAACCGCCCCCTCAGGTAAAGGCGACCTACTCGGGTATTTCCCATGAGCACGTTGTCCAATACAGACAGCGCCGGGATGATGGACAGCTCTTGGTGGACGATGGAAATGCACGAGGGGTCGGTGCGTCGGCCAAGTCGCAATACCGCTCCGTCGAACAGGATCTGTCCTTCTGTGGGTTGCACTAGGCCGCCGAGAATCTTAACGAGAGTGCTTTTACCAGCGCCGTTTTCACCGCAAAGGCCGTGGATTTCTCCAGCATCCAACTCAAAGTCCACCGACTTCAATGCTGTAATGCCGCCATAGGTTTTACGCAGCCCAGTTACCTGGACAATTTTTTGAGACTGCATGGCTGAGCCCTGTCATTGTTATGATTGTGAACAGTTTTCTAGTAGCAGTAGAACTAAGTGCGCTCAAATCTGGCGCCGGACTAAACATTTGTTGCAAGGGTTTCAATTTATTCCGCTATTATTTTTCGACCAGTGAATCCATAAAAGCATAGTTCTCCATGGAAGAAAATGCGTGAAGTGGAATTCATTTTTTCATAAGTGGAAAGATAAGTTTGAGGATGTAATTACTCCTGCTCGACTGGCTAGCTATCTATATATATGTGGGTATTCCGCTGCTCAAGTTAGGGTTGGCAGCGGAAACGATTTCAGTCCAGGGTTATTTCCTGTCCTCGAAGTTCCGACGATTTGAAGAGGGCTTCGAGGATCAAGTTGATATTGTGAGCCTGACTTGCCGGAACCTGGGAGGGAATGCCTTCGCGTAGTGATTCAACGAAGGCGGCGGCTTCACGGTCGAAATAGACGGGGTTGCCAATCTCAGCAATTTCCGGCGAATACACCGTTTTCCGTACAGCCCAGATTTCAGGGAAGCTCGTTTCGTTCCAGTGTGTCCAGCCTTGGGCGTGGCCGATTTTCCCGTCGTGGTAGAGCTTGTATGAGGCAGGCATCGGAGTGGAGTGCATCACGCCGTGCGTACCGTAGGCGGTGATGTCCCAGCTCTCTGTCCAAGGCATGGGATCCCAGGAAGTGAAATCGATGGTGACGATTTTGTCGCCATAGTTGAGTACGGCAGCGGCTGCGTCTTCCCGCGCAGACCCACTCATTTGACCTGCGAACTTGGTGATCCGGGCGTTAACGGACTTGGGCATGCCGAAGTGCATGAGGATTCGGTCGATGGTGTGGCAACCGATGACGTAGAAGGCTCCCCCCAAGTCTCCAGGCTGCTTCATGTGGTTGGTGTCGGCTTCATCATGCGAGCAACCTGCATGGGCTCGTACCTGAAGCACCTTGCCGATTTCTCCGCTTTCGAGCACCTGTTGCATTTTCTCGACCGCTGGTGAGAATCTCCAGCAGTAGCCGGCCTGGAAAAGATTTCCGGTGCGCTCAACCGCCTCCACCACCCTCAAGGTATCGGTTGAACGGCGGCCTGCTGGTTTCTCACATAGTACTGCTTTACCAGCTTCCAACGCTTCGATGGCCCAGTCCGCCATCAGATAGCTCTTGGGATGCACCAGGATAATATGCACATTGGGATCGCTGAGGATTTCTTCCTTGCTGCGTGCTTGCAGCCCCAGAGCATCGACGAAAGAGTCGAGCAGCGGGCTGTCGTCGTAGGCTCCCAGAAACTCAACTCCCGGAATGCGCTGGAACGCTTTTACACGCCCTGACGTGTGAGGATGGGTGATCCCCAGGCATGCCACGCCCAGCTTGGTTTGATTTGCAATCTTGGCAGCCATCGTCTGTTCCCTCGTTCGTCTGGTCAGTTTGGATGCCACCTAGGGCATCAAGTGGCACGCGCTTGCATCGGCTTCAGGAACTACATCCCTGGGCCAACCTTGCAGTACTGAATGTGCGGTCAGATGACCGAGCGGATGCTGCCACCGTCGACGCCCCACACACTGGAGGTCACGAAAGACGCAAGGTCAGAGGCCATGAAGACAATGACGTTAGCCACCTCTTCAGGCGTGCCCAGACGATCGAGAGGGAGTTGGCGCAGAGACATTTCATGCTCAACAGCTGCTTGAGGTTCCATACCGTGGATTTTCCCCATGGTCTCAGCGAAGCCACCAGATTTCGTCCAAAACGGAGTCCAAATTGGGCCTGGTGCAACAGCATTCACGCGGATGTGAGGGCCTTCACTGCGGGCCAGACCTTTGGTCACGGCCAGTACAGCAGCTTTGGAGGCGGAATAGTCGAGCGGGCAGGGTTCTGGCTGGCGGGCGAGGTCGGAGGCGTTGTTGATGATGACGCCGCTTTGTTGAGCTCGCATCACTGGGAGGACTTTGCGGCAAGCTCTTACGTAGCTCATAAAGTTGAGCTGCATGGTGGCTTCCCAATCTTCATCAGTAAGGTCGTCGAACATGCGTACAGCGCCGGAGCCCACGTTGTTAACAAGCACATCAACTTTGCCACCGTAAGTGGACAGGACGCTATCGATGCCGTTATTCACACCGCTGAGGGTGCTGAGGTCGGCCTTGTTTACGACTACTTTCGCGCCGAGCGCCTCGGTTTCCGCCTTGAGCTCTGATAGTGCTCCTTCATCCCAGTCCAGCAATGCGAGCTGGCTGCCTTCGGCTGCGAATGCCAGTGCGGTCGCGCGACCGATACCTTTTGCAGCTCCAGTGATCAGAACGACTTTGCCGGCAAGATTTGTTTTCATAGCTGAATACCTTCTTTTTGAGCTGTTGAAGCACGTTGTGCTCGTTTTTTATTGGATCGAGGTTCAGTGATAGGGCACGGGTTATTACATGTAATAGTCAACCTGATGCCTGGCAGTGCGCACGTTTCCGAGTTCTTCGCGAACTCGCAAGTGAGCGGGGTGTGTGGCGTACCCCTCAAGCGCTTCTACTGAGTCGAACTCCGAATACAACACTACATCGCAGGCGTAATCGATCTTGCTGAAATCGACGCCAATCTCAAGTTTGAGCAGTCCTGGGATAACTGTGCGGAGGCCTTCAAATGCAGTTTTAAGTTTTTCGATATTGGCTGAGCGCTCAAGCTCAGTCTCGCCAAGCAAATTCCACATGACGATATGTTTGACCGGTCGCATAGTCCTCTCCGAGGTAAGTGTGCGAATACTGGCAATGGCCTGCAGACTGCAGGCCGTGGAAGACAAAAGATAATGAGGGCTATGCGTTGTGGAGGATGAAATCAAAATCCAAGGTGTAGTACAGCGACTCAATCGGCTTGCCGTACGGATCAATCCCGCTCTCATGACGCGCCCAGTCTGCAATCAGGGACGAACGGACACCGAACACTGCGTCCGAATCCAGATAGTCGCCACCCTCCCGGAACACGTGGGTAACCAAGCGCTGATACCCAGGTGCTGTGATCATGAAATGCAGATGGGCAGGGCGCCATGGATGCCGGTTAAGGGCTTCCAGCATTTTGCCTACCGGGCCATCGTGGGGGATGGGGTAGCACTCAGGAACGATCGTGCGGAAGTGATAATGCCCATCGGCATCGGCCTGGATGACCGCACGCCCGTGGTAATCCTCTAAACCAGGCTTTTGGACGTCGTAGAAGCCAGCATCGTCGGCTTGCCAGACTTCAATGGTTGCATGTGGGATGGGGGTACCGTCTTTGGCGGTAACCGCGCCTTTCACAAACCAGGGAACCCCCGGGAGCCCACCACTGATGTCCTCGCCCAAATCGTAGTGAGGGGCGTTAGCGACATGGAAGGGGCCAAATACCGTGGCCTCTGTGCAGCCTTCGGGCTTTTTATGATTCTGGGCAATGACGAGGGTGGACAGCCCCAGCGTATCTGAGAGCAAGATGAACTCTTGGCGCTTGTCGGTTGTGATATGCCCGATCGCGGTCAGAAACTCGATACCCTTTTCCCATTCTTCCTCAGTGAGCTTTGTCTCTCGGGCGAAGGCATGCAGATGTTGTACGAGAGAGGTCACGATCTCATGCAGGCGCTGATCTTCCGTGCCTGCATTTCGAGTAAGGACAGCTTGGGTGATCGTCTGCTCATCTAGGTTTCGCATGGGGTGCATCCTTTTTTATTTGAGGTAGGAGAGGTCTAGGTGACGGACTCCCTAGGGAACATTGGGTGCTGGCCGGCAAATGCCTGTTCCCGAATCTATGGCGATACGCTAAAGTCACATGCAGTGGAATAAAATACTAAAAATGAAAATCTTTATTTCACCACAGAAATAATCTTTCTCTTTTTGAGTCTGGGTGCCTGAGGATGGATCGATTTACAGAGCTAGAACTCTTCGTGCATACGGCGGAGCTGGGTACACTGAGTCGCGCCGCTGAGAAGCTGGAGATTTCCAACGCCGCTGCCAGTCGTCACCTCGCGGCTCTCGAAGAAAGGCTAGGTGTTCGACTCGTGGAGAGGAGCACGCGCCGCTTATCCCTCACTAATTCTGGGCATGATTTTTATGCCAAGTGCAAAAGCGTTCTGGGTGAGCTGGCGGAAGCTGAGGCTACTGTCAGTGCGACGTTGATTGAGCCGACAGGCACACTGACGATCAGCGCAACCATCTCCTTTTCGATGCTACACATCGCGCCTCTCGTGCCCGAGTTTCAGCGTCGCTACCCTGGTATCAAGGTAAAGATCATTGGTGCCAACCGTTACCGCGACATCATCGATAGCGAGATCGACCTGGCAATCCGGACGCGTGAATACGAAGCGGATTCGAATATCACAATCCGTCGCTTGGCTGAAACCCGGAGGGTGCTCGCGGCTTCACCCAAGTATCTCCAGCGCAAGGGAATTCCTAGTACGGTGCAGGATTTGGTTGAGCATGATGTGCTCATCTACAGTCTCGCGAATCATCCGAACACCATGGAGTTCACCCGGGGTGGAGAGCGGGAAACCGTCAAGGTGCAACCAGCCATAGAAACAAACGATGGCCAGATCGTCAGGGCGGCGGCGCTTGCGGGTGCAGGAATACTGGTTCAGCCCAAGTACATCATCTACGACGACTTGGTGGCCGGTAGACTTATATCCGTACTGGATGATTGGGATTTGCCTCGCTTGACGATCAATCTGGCATTTCAGGATCGGCGTCACATGCCTGCGAAAACAAGATTGTTTATCGACTTCCTGCTTGACCACTTCAAGCGTAATGATTACGAGCGCTATTGGACGAGATAAAAAAAGCCCACTCGATTCCCCGCACGGGCATCGAGTGGGTAAGGCAAATTGTCAGCGATTAAGCGGGACGTTTTCCTTCATAAGCGTCTTGGAGCAACTGGCGGATACCATCGCGCTCAATTGGGCGTGGGTTCCAATAAGGGTTCGCGAGTGCAATGTCGGTCGCGCGGTCAAGATCGGCCTCAGTCAGACCCAGCTCCTGCAGCTTCAGGGGGGCGCCGAGTTTTTCAGCGAGGTCGTAGAGGGCGCCACCCGCTGAATCATGTTTACCACCAAGCGCTCGCACAATGCGCGAGGCGGCCTCCGGCGCCGCACTGGCGTTGTAGGCAATCGCGTGAGGAAGCACGATGGTATGTGTCTGGGCGTGGGGGAGGTTGAAGCTGCCCCCCAAGGTGTGGCACAGCTTGTGGTGCAGGGCCATGCCTACATGACCGAGTACAGTGCTGCATAGCCAGGCGCCATACAGGCAATCGCTTCGCGCATCGAGATCGTCAGGGGTCTGTTTGATCCGTTCCAGCCCTTCGGCCATTGCACGGATACCTTCTTCGGCAATCAGCGACATCACTGGGTTGCCGTCTTGCGAATAGAGCCCTTCGGCGGCGTGAGCGATAGCGTTCATCCCGCTCATGATCGACATGCCGAGGGGCAGGGTGGCCGACAGTTCGGGATCATAAATCACGGTCTTTGGCAGCACGCGAGGGTCTTTACCGGTTTTCTTAATGCCGTTTTCGGTGAGACCATACACCGGCGTCATTTCGGATCCGGCGTACGTTGTGGGTATCGCCAGGATAGGAAGTCCCGACTCCAGGGCGATTGCCTTACCTAGGCCTGTTGTAGAGCCGCCGCCGATGGCAATGGCGCAATCCGCTCCGAGCTCTTTAGCGACTTCCCGCGCTTCACGTGCGGTCTCGATAGGGACGTGCATCACTGCTTTGTCGAAAATGCCCGCAGCACGTTCACCCAAGATATCGGCGATTCGCTCAGCCTGGTCACGTTGCTCGGGAGTAGAAAGCACAAGGGCGCGTCGGGATTCGAGACGGTCAATCTCGGCCTCAAGCTGTTGGAGGGATCCCTTTCCAAAGATCACGCGAGCTGGCAGGCCGGTGTAAGTAAAGTTTTTCATTTTGTTAGGGGTTCCTATCGGTGAGAGCCTACGCGGCGGTCTCTCGGGCAGTGGAGATCTAGCTAGAGGAGCAGTTACTTCGGAATAGGAGTTGGCTGATAGGCAATCAGCTTCCAGTTGCCGTCGCGCTGTTCCCAGACAGCCAAAGCTTTATTGCGAAGTGTTTTCTGCACGCCACCTGCAGTGATCTCACCGTTCATCTCGCCGAAAACGAGCGCAATATCACCAACGATCTTGATGGACTCGATGGGATGTTCGATGTGGTGGTACGTGTAAAAGCCACCCAGGCACTTGTCGAGGTAGCTCTCAAGCGTATCGACGACCCCATTTGAATGGGCATAGCTCAGATCAGGATGCGCGTATGCTCTGAAGGCATTGAAGTCGCCAGCGACGATTGCTTCATAGCGCTTGTCCTCTAGCGTGCGAATCAGCTCTTCAACTGCATTTTCGTTTTTCATGCTCGGCCTCTTGGGGTCTATCGTGGGCATGTGAGCGTTTGCCAAGGCATGCCCTTTTTTTTTGTAGCCACATGGAAGCTGTGACTTCAGCCTCTGACCGTTCCAAGCCTATATTTACGGTTGTGCTTATAAAACCTCAGATTTGGAAATCTTTATTTCGCTGATGAAATAATCCGTCGCTGTCATGGGCATCATCCCAGCTTCGAATCTCGCGCACCTTCATCCATCCATGCTCTGCCCTTTTTTGGGAGTGGCCAGGGCCCCTCTGTATCTGTTCGATTTTTCCACTACGTGAAAAAGAGATTTCACCTTCTGGTATTTTTCTTCCTAAAACGCATGCCTATGATCTCTCCCATAACGACAGCTCTCGAAGCTGCACTAGAACAAAAACGGAGATACAGCCATGTACTTGCTCCTAG
Organism: Pseudomonas sp. Leaf127; assembly: GCF_001423155.1. NCBI lineage: Bacteria > Pseudomonadati > Pseudomonadota > Gammaproteobacteria > Pseudomonadales > Pseudomonadaceae > Pseudomonas > Pseudomonas sp. Leaf127. The sequence goes on from NZ_LMOA01000010.1 coordinate 23,059, forward strand.
CCTTCCTCAAGATCTGCGCCGCCGCTGCCCGGCTAGCGAAGATTCGCACCCGTGATCGCTCCGCTTTGCCGGTTAACACCGCTGCGGGTACGTTCGGGCATCCCTTCTTTCACATCTCTCACAGTTCCTTGCCTAGGTGGGTAATGCCCTCTGGTGATGCAGGGCTTGCTCCGTCGCGCCTGCTAATCGCCAGTGCAGCTTCGGAAAGCACCTAGCGCGCTGAGTTGATGTCGGAAGTCCACTTCTAAACACGGTTCCCTCGCGTGCTCTGATTTCAGCAGGGCTCGCGCGCCTCAACCTCTTCAATTGCATCTCAGGAGTTTCACATGAGCAATCAAAACGTCGAATTGTTGGCCGCGTACTTCACCCTGTCGGGTGATGTCTATCCATTCGGCCCAACCGAAATCAGTCCATTCGCGTTCCGGGATCGTGTGGAAGCTGCGGCGGAAGCAGGTTACAAGGGCGTGGGCCTGATTCACGTCGACCTGATGTCTACGGTTGATCGCATCGGTTTCCGCGAAATGCGCCACATCCTCGAAGCCAACGGAATCAAGCACGTCGAGTTCGAGTTCCTGACCGACTGGTACCTGGATGGTGAGGCTCGTCGCGCCTCCAATAAAATGCGTGCAGAACTTTTCAACGCAGCCCAAGAGTTGGGTGCTCGTGCCGTCAAAACCGCTCCAGGCCTGCACCAAGAGGAAGCCAACATCCCTCTGATGGTTGAGCATTTTGCCCAGCTCAGCGAAGAGGCGAAGTCGTACGGCACCGATATCGTTCTGGAAATCATGCCGTTCAGTAACGTGCGCAACATCGATACCGCGCTTGCGTTGGTACAGGGCGCTAACCACGACCATGGCAAGCTGCTTCTGGACATCTGGCACCTGGCACGTGGTGGCGTTGACTTCAGCGAGATCGCTCGCATTCCTGGCAAGTTCATCGGCTCGGTCGAGCTGGACGATGCTGACAAGTACGCGGTGGAGCCGCTGTGGCAGGACACAATTCACAAACGCCGCTTGCCTGGCGAGGGCGTGTTGGATGTTCCGGCTTTCATCAAAGCCATTCAGGCTACGGGCTACAACGGCCCATGGGGCGTGGAAGTCCTGTCTGAAGTCGTGCGCAAGCTGCCGCTGCAAGAAATGGCTCAGCGCACCTTCGACACTACCATCTCGCAGTTCAAGTAAGTCGCCAGGCTATTTCGGTGGGAGCGGTAGCTCCCCCGAACCCACCTAAAAATAACAGGCAGCTTTGCTGTCGAGGGTAGAAAGATCATGTTGCGTATTGCTGTATTGGGTGCTGGCCGGATCGGAAAGATTCACGCCGCCAACGTCGCGATGAACCCGCGTACCAAACTGGTTGTGGTCGCTGACCCTTGGAAAGAGGGTGTGGATGCGCTGGCAAGCCAACTGGGTTGTGAAGCTGCCTACGACTACGGTTCAGCAGTAGACCGTGATGACGTTGACGCAGTCTTCATCGGTACGCCAACCGAGTTTCACATCGAGCTGATGCTGCGTGCCGTCAAGCTTGGCAAGCCTGTGATCTGCGAAAAGCCGATCGACATGGATTACGACCGGGCAGAGGCCGCTGTCAACGAATTGGAACGCTTGAATGGCCGTGTCATGCTGGCGTTCAACCGTCGCTTTGATCCTGATTATCTTCGCCTGCGCCGTGCAATCGATGATGGTGAGATCGGGGATGTTCGCCAAGTCATTATTACTAGCCGTGACCCTGGGCTGGCGAGCCGTGCCTACCTGGAATCTTCGGGCGGGATCTACCGTGACATGACCATTCACGACTTTGACATGGCTCGCAGCTTGTTGGGCGAAGAACCAGTTGAGGTCTTTGCCATCGGTAGCCGCTTGGTCGATCCAACGCTGGAATCCATTCCGGATTACGACAGCGTCATGGTTTTGATGCGCACTGCCTCCGGTCGTCAATGCCATATCAACTGCTGCCGTGAGGCCGTGTATGGCTTCGACCAACGCCTGGAAGTGTCGGGCTCAAAGGGCATGCTGCTAAACGAGAACCACCGTCCAAGCACTGTTCGCCGCTACAGCGCCGAGGCGACTGACGTAGCCGAACCACTGCTCAACTTCTTCCTGGAGCGCCATGCGGATTCCTACAAGATTGAGCTGAATAGCTTCCTCGATGCACTCGAAACCAACAGCCCAATGCCGGCGACTCCGCGCGATGGCTTGCTGGCACTGCGCTTAGCCAACTGCGCCACAGAGTCTGCAGCAACTGGGAAGGTCGTCCGGGTGGGAAGCGCTCTATCTCTAGTGGAACCGAGCTCCGTAACCCCTCAAGTAGCCGCCATCTGAAGGCGAACTGCAGGGAAATTTAGTTGCTGTTCAATTCAGGGCCGCCTGCGGTGGCCCTCATCCAGGGGTGAAAGTCCTGGCGTGCATTGATGACGGTTTACAAGACATACAAAGGTACCGGTCATGACTACTAACACCAAGGCCTATGATGGTCTCCCTAACAGCCGCGAAAAGCTCACCTCGACTCGGTTAGCCTTCATTTTCGTGACAAGCCTGTTCTTCATGTGGGGCCTTTCACATGGCCTGTTGGATGTGCTGAACAAGCATTTTCAGGACACCCTGCACGTGACCCGCGCCCAGTCTGGCTTGGTTCAGACAGCCTATTTCGGTGCCTACTTCATCATCGCTTTGCCCGTGGGCAAGTTCATGGAGCGCTTCGGCTACAAAGCGGGAATTCTAGTGGGCCTAGCCTTGTTCGCGCTCGGCGCACTGCTCTTCCTGCCTGCCTCAATGGCCGGCACGTTCACACCGTTCCTTGCCGCGCTGTTTGTCCTGGCCTGTGGGCTGGGATGCCTCGAAACCGCTGCAAACCTCTACGCCGCCGCTCTGGGCGCTCCTGAAAAGTCGGAGCAAAGGCTCACATTCGCGCAGTCGTTCAACGGGCTTGGCGCCTTCATCGGCCCAGTGGTAGGCGGGGCTGTATTCTTCGCGCCTCCTATCGAGTTCAGCGGCACGCGTGTAGATCTGGTGTCTGTGACCTACGTGGCGCTCGCAGCGATTGTCATCCTGATGTTCATTGCTTTCGCGCGAATCAAGCTCCCAGAAATGCGCAGTGACGCTACTACCGAGTCCGCAACCTCTAGTACCGAAACCAGCCTGTGGAAGAAACGTAGCTTTACCGGCGCCTTGGCGGCCCAATTCTGCAACGTCGGGGCATACGTAGGCATCGGCGCCTTTTTCATCAACTACGCCATCGACCATTGGAGTGGAATCTCGCCGCAGAAGGCATCCTTCCTGCTCTCTCTTGGCATGCTCGCTTACATGGTGGGGCGGTTCGCCGGCACTGTGATCATGCGCTACCTGCCCGCGCGCTCACTGCTGATTCTTAACAGCCTGGTCAGCATCGCTCTGTGCGTAGTCGCCATTATAGGCTTCGAGCGCATCTCGATCTTCGCCGTGATCGCGATCTACCTGTTCATGTCCATCATGTACCCGACGATTTTTGCAATGGGTATCCGTGGACTGGGGACGCAGACAAAGAAGGCCGGTTCATTCTTGGTCATGACCTTGGTTGGCGGTGCGTTCATCCCGCTGATCATGGGTGCTCTGGCTGACCACTTCGGTATTACATCTGCCTTCTACGTGCCTTTGCTGTGCTTCGCTGTCATCGCGTGGTATGGCTGCAGCCAGCCACCGGTAAAGGTCACTGGAAAATCTCACTAAGTCATCGGTACCAGGGGCGACCTGCGTGGGCAGGACGCCACCGGTTAAAGCTGCAGCACCGTATTAGGAGTCTGGGATGAATCGACTAGTAGACAAAGTTGCCCTGGTAACAGGTGGCGGCATGGGCATCGGGCGGGCCATCGCTGAGCTTTTTGCTGATGAAGGTGCAATTGTCATCGTAGGTGATGTGACCCAGCCTGAGCCGTTCCAACACGCCAATGTCATTCCTAAGCAGCTGGATGTTTCCAAGCTGGAGCAGTGGCAACGGCTCGTCGAAGAGGTAGTGGCTGAACATGGAAAAATTGATGTTCTCGTCAACAACGCGGGGCTTGTCGGCTCCTACCTCCCCATCGATGAGATCGCCCTCGAAGACTGGAATCGGGTGATCGACGTCAATCAGAACGGCGTGTTTTACGGAATGCGGACTGTTATCCCGGTGATGAAAAAGCAGCACTCGGGCTCAATCGTCAACGTGTCGTCGATCTGGGGCATTGTCGGTGCTAGCGGAGTTTCAGCTTACCAAGCCAGTAAGGCAGCTGTACGGATGATGAGCAAGAACGCTGCGCTGTCATACGTGCGGGACAGCATTCGTGTGAACTCACTTCATCCTGGGCTGGTTGAGACACCGATGATCGCTCGACAAGACTCGGACACTACTGCGGCTGTCGTGGCGGCAACGCCAATGGGCCGGGCAGCGAATCCGAAAGAAATTGCCTATGCAGCTCTGTTCCTGGCCAGTGACGAAGCGAGCTTCATCACCGGTGCCGAGCTTCCGGTCGATGGGGGCTACACCACCCCCTGACTGTAAGAGTGTTGTAACCGAAGTGGCTCGCAGTACGGGTCTCAATGCTGCGACCTCATATCCATCTGAGGAAAACAAGAATAATGAAAAAGCAGAAAGGTGGTTTGTTGTGCAGTGCTGTTCTGGTGACGAGTTTAGCGCTTCAGTTTTCGCCCGCAAAAGCGGACGGCGAAAAGGTAGTCGTGAACTTCCAGACCTTATCCATTCCCTACTTCATCTACATGCATGAGCAAGCTGCACTGGAGGCGAAGGCGCTCAATGTGAAGCTGCTAGTGCAGGATGCCCAGGCATCATCGACCAAGCAGTCCTCAGATGTAGAGAACGCGCTGACGCAAGGCGTCGATGCCATGGTGGTTGCACCCAACGATGTGACGGGCCTTGCTCCGGCACTGAATGAAGTCCTTTCCGAAAAGTTGCCGCTGGTGACCGTTGACCGTCGTGTTGAAGGCACTGATGCTCCCGTGCCCTATGTGACGGCGGACAGCGTCGCGGGCGGTCGTCTGATGGCTGAATGGGTCACCACCCACATTAAGGATGGCGCCCGCGTTGCTTTCATCTCGGGAACCGCAGGATCCTCCACAGCGATTGATCGTGCTAAAGGTGTTCACGAAGGCCTCAAGGCCGGTGGCAGCAAGTTCGAACTTGTTGCTGAGCAATTGGGTGAGTGGGAGCGTGCGAAGGCCATGTCGGTCGCTGAGAACATCCTCACATCACTGACTGGCAATCCTCCTGATGCGATCATTTGCGCCAGTGGCGACATGGCGCTCGGTGCAGCAGAAGCTGTCCGCTCTATGGGATTGAAAGGCAAGGTCAAGATCATTGGATTTGACGCCTATCCAGAGGTTCTAAAAGCCATTCGAGAGGGTGATATTGCAGGGGTTGTGGAGCAGAGCCCCAGCAAGCAGATTCGCACAGCACTTCGGATGGCCGTTATGAAAGTACGTGGTGACGCGGAACTTGAAACGGTAATTGTCCAGCCATTCATGGTTACTCTGGACAATCTGAGCCAAGCAGAGCAGTACAGCGCAATCCAGTGATCCGGCATAGCTCCGTCCGGAGTTAATGCAGTCGGTAAATCTACATAGTGAGGAATAATTGTATGAACACGAACTTTAAACATCGTGCGCTGGCGGCTGCCTTGGCAACAGCTTTCATGGTGTCCAATGCCCCTGTCTTCGCAGCGGGTGAGAAAGTGGCGATTAGCTTCCAGACTCTCTCTATTCCCTTCTTCATTTTCATGCATGAACAAGCTGTGCAAGAGGCCAAAGTGCTGGACATCAATCTCTTGGTTCAGGATGCCCAAGCTTCCTCCTCCAAGCAGAGTTCAGACATTGAGAACTCACTGACCCAAGGTGTCGCCGCAGTTGTTTTAACTCCAAATGATGTTTCCGCGCTCGCGCCGGCCATCAACGATGTCTTGGACGAAAAGGTTCCGGTGGTTGCCGTAGATCGACGAGTTGAGGGCACTTCTTCGCCCGTTCCGTTTGTGACTGCTGACAACGTTGCTGGTGGACGAATCATGGGGGAGTGGGTCGTCAAAAATATGCCCCAGGGGGCAAAAGTCGTGCTGATTACCGGACAGATCGGATCTACCACAGCAATGGATCGGGCAAAAGGGGTTCACCAAGCCCTCGACGCGGCAGGTAGCAAATTCAAATTAGTCGCAGAGCAGTCTGGCGAAGCTGATCGCGCCAAAGCCATGTCGGTGGTCGAGAACATCATCACAGCATCCGGTGGCAATCCGCCTGATGTGATCATCTGTTCCACGGGTGACATGACGCTGGGCGCTGTTGAAGCCGTGCGAGGAATGGGACTCAGCAACAAGATCAAAATCATCGGATACGACGCCTACCCAGAGGTTCTGAAAAGCATCAAGGCAGGTGAGATCACCGGCATTGTCGAACAGAGCCCAAGCAAACAGATCCGTACGGCACTGCGATTGGCTGTGGACAGCATTCGCAACGGCACCAAGATCGAGTCGGTGACTGTGCAACCGTTCATGGTGACCCAGGAAAACCTGGATCAGGCCGAGCAGTTCAGCACCATTAAGTAGCGATGCGTACCCCTGTGTAGTGGATGTGAGGGAGGGGTTAGCCCCTCCTTTGCAAAAGGATCGAGATTTGGGAGGCGTCGGCATGAGCGATGCGCTACTGCGAGTTCGAAATATCAAAAAGACGTTCCCTGGCGTAGTCGCACTCAATGGTGTGCAGCTAGAGGTGGGGATAGGTGAGGTTCATGCTCTGTTAGGTGAAAACGGCGCAGGCAAGTCGACCATCCTGAAGATCCTGGCAGGTGCCCAGCCGGCAGACGCAGGGCAAGGCACTCTAGAGTTCAATGGCTATGCATTGGAGGAGCATGACACTCCCATGCGCCGGCAAGCGCTCGGCATTATTACGATCTACCAGGAATTCAACCTGATCGCCGACATGTCTGTCGCGGAAAACATGTACTTGGGGCGGGAGCCCGTGCGTCATGGGCTGGTCGATTGGAAGAAAATGTTCAGCGATGCCCAGCACGTCCTGACCGACCTGGGTTTGACCATCACTCCTAAGACCATGGTGCGCAAGCTGAGTGTGGCAGAGCAGCAGATGGTGGAAATCGCCAAGGCTCTTACCATGAATGCGAAGCTCATCATCATGGATGAGCCAACTGCCGCGCTCAGTGGTCGCGAGGTGGACAAGCTTCACGAGATCATTGCAGATCTCAAGGCGAAGGGGATCAGCATCATCTACGTATCCCACAAGCTCAACGAGGTCAAGGCATGCTGTGATCGCTATACCATTTTCCGTGACGGTGCGTTCATCACCTCTGGCGAGGTCTCAGCAGTGACTGTGGATGACATCGTTCGGCTCATGGTTGGACGAGATGTCGAATTCGTGCGCAAACCTCTCACAGGCGACCCTGGTGAGATCATGCTCAAGGTTCAGAGCGTTTCTAGGGCATCTGGTGGTGATGGACAGAGCCTGCATGCGACACCGCTACGCGACATGTCTATCGACGTGAGGGCCGGCGAGATAGTTGGATTCGCAGGCCTTGTCGGCGCCGGTCGTACTGAATTGGCGCGTGTGATCTTCGGCGCTGATGGCTGCGACGAAGGGATAATCTACGTCAATGGTCGGCAGGTCTCGCCGTTCAAGTCACCGAGAGAAGGCATTGCAGCCGGCGTAGCGCTTGTTCCTGAAGACCGGAAACAGCAGGCCTGTTTCTTGGGCCATTCCATCCGTTGGAACATGAGCCTTCCCAGCTTGGGTGGTCTTCAGCGATGGGGATTGTTCATCGACGATCGCGCCGAGACTCAGCTGATTCAGGATTACCAGAAGCGGCTGCGAATCAAGATGGCCAATGACAATGTGGCCATTGGAACACTGTCTGGCGGTAATCAGCAGAAAGTCATCCTGGCCCGATGTATGGCCTTGAAGCCCAAAGTTCTCATCGTTGACGAGCCCACACGTGGCATTGATGTCGGCGCCAAAGCCGAAGTTCACCAGGTGCTTTTCGACATGGCCCGAGCAGGAATCGCAGTCATCGTCATCTCATCCGAGTTGCCGGAAGTGATGGCGGTCAGCGACATGATCGTCACGTTCCGCGAAGGCGCTATCACCGGTGTTGTCTCGGCTGATGAGGCAACTGAAGAGCTACTTATGCAACGAATGGCTCAAGGAGTGAGTTCATCGTTTTCGCACCAGGCCGCTGTTTGACCTGTTCGTGCCGGCATCATCAATCGAGTAATCAGACATGTTCAAGCCAGCCTCAAGTGAATCAGCTTTGGAAAACCGGAAGAAGTTCGAGATGGTAGGGTTTTTCGAGAAGTACGGCGTACTCCTCTTCCTCATCGTTCTCGTTGTGATCTTCACGGTATACAACCCAATGTTTCTCTCCGCCAGGAACGTTAAAAACATCCTGACTGAGGTTTCGATCTACGGAATTATCGGCGTCGGGATGACCTATGTGATTCTCACAGGCGGTATCGACCTGGCCGTCGGCTCGCTGCTAGCGTTTGCAGCCATCAGCGGCGCGTTTCTGATGCAAGCCCTGGGTGGCGATTTCTTCATGGGCTGGCTGGTGGCAATGCTGGCTGCCTGCTCAGTAGGTACATTGGCCGGCTACATACACGGCAAGGTGGTCACGCGCTTCGGGGTGCCCGCATTCATCGTCACCCTGGGCGGCTTGACTGTGTGGCGTGGCGCTACCCTGATTGTAAATGACGGAGCACCTGTCAGTGGTTTCAATGAGGCCTACCGCTGGTGGGGGAGAGGTGACGTGCTGGGTGTTCCTGTGCCGGTTCTTGTCTTCCTGGTAGTAGCCATCCTGGGCTACGTCGCCCTTCGCTATACCCGATATGGACGTCAGGTTTACGCCGTAGGGGGCAACCCCGAAGCGGCTCGGTTGTCCGGTTTGAGCGTGCCCTCGGTTGTTCTGAGTGTGTATGTGATCACTGGCTTCCTTGCAGGCCTTGCAGGGTTTTTGCTTTCCGCCCGCCTGGGCTCGGCGGAAGCCGTAGCAGGCACTGGCTATGAGCTGCGAGTCATCGCCTCCGTGGTGATAGGTGGCACAAGCCTGTTCGGCGGCCTTGGCGGTGTGGGAGGCACCATCATAGGTGCCTTGCTGATAGGTGTGCTCATCAACGGACTCGTGATCATGAACGTGTCGGCTTACTACCAGCAGGTGGTCATCGGGATCATCATCGTTCTGGCCGTTGGTTTCGATACCTATGCCAAGTCACGAGGTAAGTCATGAAGCACTTTATTGAGGCGGTAACGCTTAGCCGTCATCAGAACTTCAAGGACTCATCAACTGCGGGTCGTTCCCCAGAACGGTAAGTCTGCGAACTGAGTATCTGAATTAATTAAATCACCCGAACTTCTCGGAGGAGGAATCCTCCGGAAGAAGTTCGGCTGTCCTGACAAAAGCCAATACAAAAACAATAAGTGGAGAATTAATATGACGTTCAAGACCACAAAGGTTTTCCTGCCTGTACTTTTCGCATCGGCGCTGCCTTTTTCAGCGCATGCTCTCGATTTCAGCGGCTACTTCCGTACGGGTGTCGGGAACTCTCTAGATGGCGGTCGACAATCGTGCTTCCAGCTCCCAGGGGCGCAATCTAAGTACCGCTTGGGCAACGAATGTGAGCAGTACTTCGAGCTCGACCTGCGCCAAGATCTCGTTACGCTAGATGATGGGTCGGCGATCAGTATCGAGGGTATGGCTCAGTTGTACAACGAATACGGTCACTCTCCAAAGTTTACTGGTGAGTACGGTTTCGCGCGGATGAACCAAGTCTATGCGGAATGGAGCAAGATGCCTGCGCTCAATGGTGGCTCCTTCTGGGCGGGTCGACGTTACTACAATCGTAATAGCATCGAGATGAGTGACTTCTTTTACTGGAACCAAAGTGCTAACGGCTTTGGGTTCGACCAGGTAGGTATTGGTGACCTCAAGTACAGCTACGTATTTTCGCGCAAGGACAACTTGTTCCAAAAGGATTTCACCAACCGTCACGATTTCACCGTCAGTGGCTTTGAGCCGAATCCAGGAGGCGCTCTGCAGTTCGGGGTCAGCTATCTGGACAAGCCAAGCAACGTTGAGGATGCCAAAACTGGCTGGTCGGCAATTGTGCAGCACAAGCAAAAAGGCTTTTTAGGAGGCTTGAATACCTTCGCTGTGCAGTACGGACAAGGGCCGGGTACCGCGTTGAGCTACACCGGCGACCCGACGCTCGACAGCAGCAACCACAGTTGGCGTTTCGTCGAGTATTTCGACTGGCAAGCGACTGACCGCATCAGTGGGCAGTTCCAGGTCGTCTATCAAAAGGACACGCGTCCTGATGGTGATGACCAGAATTGGCTGTCCGTGGGCGTGCGGCCAGTTTATGCATTCACAGATCAATTCAAACTCAGCACTGAGATTGGTCGTGACCAAGTCGATGCTCCCGGGGGGACGCGCAAGCTGACCAAATTCACCATTGCTCCCACTTGGTCGCCGGCTGGCCCTGGCTACTGGGCACGCCCTGAGCTCCGTCTTTATTACACCTACGCATCCTGGAACAAGGCGGCACAGCGTGCGGCAAGCGAGCTGGCTGCAGGGTCAGCGCTTTCGGATAGCGGCTCATTCGGCAATGCCCTGCATGGCTCAAACGTGGGCATACAGCTTGAGTATTGGTGGAAGTAAGCGTCACTTCGCCATGTGAGTCTGGACATGGATGAAGCCCCGCCGGCGCGAATGCCGGTGGGGATCTTTAATTCATTTGGATAAAGGATGTTCTGAACTGATGCGCAGTCGCCTAACTCTCGCAGCTGTACTGCTCTCGTTTGCTGCCCAAGCAATGGCCGAGAAGGTGACGGTAATTGCCGATACCAATGCCAAGAGCGCTTATCCCATCGGGCTTCTGAAATTGGCCCTGTCTCTCAGCGGTAAACGCTATGAGATCGATCATTTACCCGATGTACCCACAGCTAAGAGGCAGGCGGAGATGGTGCATCAAGGTAGCCTCAGCGTCTTCTGGATTAGCACATCCGAAGACCTGGAGCAGGCTTTTCAACCTATCCGCATACCCATCTATAAGGGATTACTCGGCTACCGAATATTCCTTATCCGGAAGGAGGATCAAGCAAGGTTTTCTAGCGTACGTAACCTGACAGATCTCCAAGGGCTGACAGCCGGACAGGGGCAATTCTGGGCTGATACAGAAATCCTTCGTAGCGCTGGGCTGAAGGTCGCCACCAGTACCAAGGATGAGGGGCTGTTTCACATGCTTGATGGCGGTCGATTTGACTACATGCCGCGCGGTGTTCCAGAACAGTGGGATGAGATCAAGATCGTGTCCCAGGAAGTGGTGTAACTCATCATGGCTCTGGCCACTGAGTTTGCCGTTTAGTTGATCACGGCCGACAGCTTGGCCTGCGGATTATCGCT
>NZ_LMOA01000011.1:0-1870 GCF_001423155.1 Pseudomonas sp. Leaf127
CCTGTTGTTTCTGGACCGGCTGCCGCTGACGCCCAACGGCAAGCTGGACCGCAAGGCCTTGCCGCCACCGGATGGCCGCCAGCAGCAACACACGCATGTGCCACCGTGTACGGAGCTTGAGCAACAGATCGCGGCGATCTGGGCGGATGTGCTCAAGGTCGGGCCGGTGGGGCTGACGGACAATTTCTTCGAGCTGGGCGGGCACTCATTGCTGGCGGCCCAGGTGATTTCCCGCATTCGGCACGCTCTGGAGATTGAAGTGCCGCTGCGTGTGTTGTTCGAAGCGCCGGTACTGGGCCCATTCGTTTCCCGAGTCAGCGAAGGTGCAGGCAACCGCACGCCTGCGTTCAAACCGACGGATCGCCAGCAGCCTCTGGTGTTGTCGTTTGCCCAGCAGCGTCAGTGGCTCCTGTGGCAGTTGAACCCGGACAGTCCCGCCTACAACCTGCCGGTTGCCTTGCGTTTCAAAGGTGATCTGAACCGAGAGGCATTGCAGGGCAGTTTTAATGCCCTGATTGAGCGGCATGAAACCCTGCGCACCACTTTCCGTCAGGAGGGGGAACAGGCGGTGCAGATCATCCATGCGGCACAGCCTCTTGCCATTGCGTTCGAAGTGCTGGACGACGAAGCCGGCATTCAGCGCCGTGTCGCCGCCGAGATCCATCAGCCCTTTGATTTGATTCGCGGCCCGATGCTGCGGGTCAGACTGCTGCGTTTGGCAGCACATGATCATGTGCTGGTGCTGACCTTGCACCACATCGTTGCCGATGGCTGGTCGATGTCGGTAATGGTGGAGGAACTGGTGAGCCTCTACGAAGGCTATCGCCAGGACCGGGCTGTGAGCCTGCCCAGGCTGTCCCTCCAATATGCCGACTACGCACTATGGCAACGGCAGTGGATGGCTGCAGGCGAGCAGGCGCGCCAGTTGACATACTGGCGCGAGCAACTGAGCGGGGTACAGCCGGTGCTGGAATTGCCTCTGGATCGTCCACGTCCATCGAGGCAGAGTTATGCCGGTGCCCGCCTGAACATTGCACTGACCGACGATCTGGCCCGCTCTCTCAAGCATTTTGCCCAGCAAAAAGGGGTGACACTGTTCATGCTCTTGCTGGCCTCCTGGCAAACCCTTCTGCAGCGTTATTCGGGGCAGAACGACATTCGGGTGGGTGTACCCAATGCCAACCGCACTCGAGTGGAAACCGAGCGGCTGATCGGCTTTTTCGTCAACACCCAGGTGCTCAAGGCGACGTTCGAGCTGACCACCACGTTCGAGCAATTGCTGCAGCAGGTTCGCCAGACTGTGCTGCAGGCACAGACCTACCAGGAGTTGCCGTTCGAACAACTGGTGGAGGCCTTGCAGCCGGATCGCAGCCTGAGCCACAGCCCGTTGTTCCAGGTGATGCTCAATCATCAGGTCGCGGTGAAGGATGAACATCATGTATTGCCCGGGCTGACAGTGGAGAGCGTGCCATGGGTCGAGCAGACGGCGCAGTTCGACCTGACACTGGATACCTACGAGCAAGAGGGGCAACTGGGCGCCTCGCTGGTCTATGCCACGGCGCTGTTCGATGCCGCGACCATCGAGCGCTTGGGGCAGCACTGGATCAATCTGCTCAAACACGTGATGCACCAGCCTCAGCAGTACCTGAGCGAACTGCCGTTGCTCAGCACCGCCGAGCATCAACAGGTCGTCGAACACTGGAACCGCACCGCGGCCCGTTACCCGGCCGGGCAGTGCCTGCCACAACTGATCGAGCAACAGGTGCTCCGTACCCCGGACGCCACGGCCGTGRTGGCGGGCAAGCAGTCATTGAGCTATGCCGAACTGAACCGGCGGGCCAACCGCCTGGCGCACAAGCTGCGCGAGGCG
>NZ_LMOA01000011.1:1884-10033 GCF_001423155.1 Pseudomonas sp. Leaf127
CCGGTCGCCGTGCTGCACCCCGAACATGCGGCGTACTGCATCTACACCTCGGGCTCCACCGGCACGCCCAAGGGGGTGGCGGTGCGGCACCAGGCCCTGGYCAATTTCCTGTTCAGCATGGCCGAAAGGCCGGGGCTGACGGCCGCTGACCGGGTGCTGGCCCTGACCTCCCTGTCCTTCGACATCGCCGGCCTGGAACTGTACCTGCCGCTGCTGGTGGGCGCCTCCGTGGTGCTGCTGGCCGATGGCGAGAACCAGGATCCCCAGGCCTTGCTGGGGCTGATCGAGCAGCAGGCGGTCACCACCGTCCAGGCGACRCCGTCGACCTGGCGRATGCTGCTTGATGCCGCCRCGCCGGGGCAGTTGCGCCACTGCCGTTTGCTCAGCGGTGGCGAGGCCCTGGCGCCTGACCTGGCCAGCCGCCTGCTGGAGCGCAGCGAGCAGGTGTGGAACCTGTACGGGCCGACGGAAACSACCATCTGGTCGGGCCTGCACTGCCTGGACCGGCAGTCGCCGGTGCCGTTGCTGGGCCGGCCGATCGCCAATACCCGGYTGCACATCGTCGAGCCTGGGTTGTGCGCGGCAGCGCCGGGTGTGGCGGGCGAACTATTGATCGGCGGCGACGGTCTGGCCCGGGGTTACCTGCATCGCCCTGATCTGACGGCCGAGCGCTTTGTGCCGGACTCGTTTGACGCCAGCGAGCAGGGTGGCGGTCGGCTGTACCGCAGCGGCGACCTGGCGCGGTACCGCGCCGACGGGGTGMTCGAGTACCTCAGCCGTGTCGACCATCAGGTCAAGATTCGCGGCTTTCGTATCGARCTGGGCGAGATCGAGGCGCGGTTACTGGCGCACGAGGCGGTGCGCGAGGCGGTGGTCATCGATGTCGAGGGGCCGGGCGGGCKGCAGTTGGCGGCCTATGGAGATCGAGGCGCGGTTACTGGCGCACGAGGCGGTGCGCGAGGCGGTGGTCATCGATGTCGAGGGGCCGGGCGGGCKGCAGTTGGCGGCCTATGTGGTGGCCATGGCCGGCGAGGGGGATGCACAGCAGCACGTCCAATTGCGCGGCGAACTGCGAGAGCAGCTCAGAAAGAGTCTGCCGGACTACATGGTGCCGGCGCACCTGTTGTTTCTGGACCGGCTGCCGCTGACGCCCAACGGCAAGCTGGACCGCAAGGCCTTGCCGCCACCGGATGGCCGCCAGCAGCAACACACGCATGTNCTCAAGAGCAGCCTGCCGGACTACATGGTGCCGGCGCACCTGTTGTTTCTGGACCGGCTGCCGCTGACGCCCAACGGCAAGCTGGACCGCAAGGCCTTGCCGCCACCGGATGGCCGCCAGCAGCAACACACGCATGTRCCACCGTGCACGGAGCTTGAGCAACAGATCGCGGCGATCTGGGCGGATGTGCTCAAGGTCGGGCCGGTGGGGCTGACGGATAATTTCTTCGAGCTGGGCGGGCACTCGTTGCTGGCGGCCCAGGCCATTTCCCGGATCAATGCACAGCTTCGGATCGACGCGCCTTTGCGTCTGCTCTTTGAGTATCCGGCCTTGGCTGAATTCATCGGCGTTCTGGACAGCCAGGGGCTCTCCCTGCGTGAAAGCGATCTGACGGATATCGAAAAAATGATGAATGAAATGGCAGGGGCTTGAGATGGAACGGACTACCGCTGAACGGATTGCCAAACGCTTCGTCTCGCTGCCTCTGGAGCAACGCAAGCAGATCCTCGACAAGATGCACGAGTCCGGGCAGAGCTTCAGGTTGTTGCCCATCGTGCCGACGCGCCAGGACGTGGCGCGCATTCCTCTGTCTTATGCTCAGCAACGCTTGCTGTTTCTCTGGCAAATGGAGCCTGAGGGTACGTTCTACAACGTACCGACCGCAGTACGCTTGAATGGCCATCTTGACGATCAGGCCATGTCGCAGGCACTTGAGTTGCTGGTGCAGCGTCATGAAACCCTGCGCACCCGTTTTGCTTCGACGGACGGCGAGTTCTACCAGGAAATTCAGGCGCATTCCCCCGTGGTTCTGGACATCGTCTCACTCGATGAACGCCCCGATGAGGCGGCGCTACAGGCCTTGGTGAGTGAGGAACTTGCCAGGCCTTTCGATCTGGTCGAAGGTCCTTTGCTGCGCGTCAAGCTGCTGCATCTGGGCGAAGCCGAGCATCTGCTGACCCTGTGCATGCACCACATCGTGTCCGATGGTTGGTCGGGTGAACTGTTCGTGGCCGAGTTTGTGCGCCTGTATACGGCGTTGATAGAAGACCGCGATGCAGGACTGCCGGCGCTGCCCATCCAGTACGCGGATTACGCGATCTGGCAGCGCAGTTGGCTGGAGGCCGGCGAAGGCGACAGGCAGCTTGCCTACTGGAAGACGCAACTGGGTGAGGACCATCCGGTGCTTGATCTGCCGCTGGATCATGACCGGCCAGCCAGCCCCAGCTACCGCGGTGCGGTTGTAGCCGCCGACATTCCTCAGGCGTTGGCCGCCGAGTTGCGGGCACTGGCGCGTAAAGACGGCAACACCCTGTTCATGCTGGTGTTGGCGGCGGTGTCTGTCGTGCTGTCGCGTTACAGCGGGCAGGCGGATATTCGTATCGGTGCACCCAACGCCAGCCGCAACCGGACAGAGCTTGAAGGTCTGATCGGCTTTTTCATCAACACACAGGTGCTGCGCATCCAGGTCGATGAGCGCGCCACGTTCGCGGAACTGATCAGCCAGGTCCGGGACGTGGTTGCCGGCGCGCAATCTCATCAGGATCTGCCGTTCGAGCAACTGGTCGATGCACTATTGCCCGAGCGTAACCTGGGCCATAACCCGCTGTTCCAGTTCAAGATCAACCAGAATGTGTTGAGCCGTGCCGACGGCAGCAACCGTCTGGGCGGTGTTACCGTCGAGGCCTTTGCGCTGGGTGATGGCGACGCACGTTTTGACCTGGCGTTTGACTTCACCGACACCCCTGAGGGTATCGAGGCGGCATTCACCTACGCGACCGATCTGTTCGATGCGCCTGTCATCGAACGCATGGCCGCCTCGTTGCAGTCGACATTGCAAGCATTGGTGCGTACGCCGAGGGCTCGCCTGCTCGATTGTCCCGAGCCTGTCGGCATCCCTGTTGAGCCCCTCTCGCAGTCATTTGCGTGCAGCAACTTTCTCGAACTGTGGCAGCGCAGCCTGGCGCAAGCGGGGCAGCGTGACGCGCTGCAAACCGGTGAGAAACGCATCAGCTATCAGGCGCTGGAGCAAGAGTCCAACCGGTTGGCGCATTATCTTCAGGCTTCCGGGATAGGCGTCGGCAGCGTGGTTGCGCTGTGCCAGGCGCGCAGCATCGAGTGGGTCACGGCCATGCTCGCAGTGCTCAAGGCCGGTGGCGTGTATTTGCCGCTGGATAACCAGCAGCCTGTCGAGCGTGTACAGCAGTTGCTGCATGACAGCGGGGCGGCCGTTCTGCTTCATGAGGCGGATGACACTCGCTTCACCCGCCTGCAAGGCATCAAGGTGCAAGCCTGGGATGCGCAGGTATGGGCCGGGCAGAGCGACCAATCGCTGGAGCAGTCTTTCGCTCCCGAGCAGCCGGCCTACCTGATTTACACCTCAGGCTCCACTGGCCAGCCCAAGGGTGTGCAGGTCAGCCATAAAGCATTGGCCAATTATGTGCAGGCCGTACTTGATCGCTTGCAACTGACGCCCGAAGGCAGCATGGCCATGGTGTCCACCGTGGCTGCGGACCTGGGGCATACCATGCTGTTCGGTGCGCTGGCATCCGCGCGCTTGCTGCATCTTTTGCCCCAGGAACTGGCCTTCGACCCTGATGCCTTTGCGGCCTGCATGGCCGAGCATCAGGTGGCCGTTCTCAAGCTGGTGCCCAGCCACCTGCAAGGGCTGTTGCAAGCGGCCAGGCCTGCCGATGTGTTGCCGGGTCAATTGCTGATACTGGGCGGTGAAAGCTGCTCGTGGGAATTGGTGGAACAGGTCCGGCAACTACGCCCGGGCTGTCGGATTATCAACCACTATGGCCCCACCGAAACCACTGTCGGTGTGCTGACTCACGAAGTCGGGCAACGCTTGGGTGGCACTCGCAGCGCACCGGTGGGAACACCGCTTGCCAATGCATGTGCCCACATTCTCGATCCCTGGCTCAATACGGTGGCACAGCAGGTTGCAGGCGAACTGTACCTGGGCGGGCAAGGACTCGCGCAGGGATACAGAGGACGGGCAGCGCTGACCGCCGAGCGTTTCATTCCTGCCGAGGATGGCCAGCGGTTGTATCGCACCGGCGACCGTGCGCGCACTGGACGCGATGGTTTGATCGAATTTATCGGCCGCGCCGATGATCAGGTGAAGATTCGTGGTTACCGGGTCGAGCCCGGAGAAGTCAGCCAGTGCTTGCTGCAGCTGGAGGCGGTCAAGGAAGCGGTTGTCCTGGCCCTGCCTCTGGAAGGCGATCCTTCGCGTCTGCAACTGGTGGCCTGGTGCTCGGTCGCTGACGGTGTCAGCGTCGTGCAGTTGCAGCAGCGTCTGCAAGAGCACTTGCCGGACTATATGGTCCCGGCGCAGATCGTGCTGCTGGATCGCCTGCCGCTGACCGCCAACGGCAAGCTGGACAAGCGTGCCTTGCCCTGGCCGGGCGTGGTCGCGCGCGGCTTTGTAGCGCCAGAGGGTGATACCGAGCAGAAGCTGGCGGATATCTGGGCTCAGGTACTCAAGCGCGAGCACATCGGTACCACCGATAACTTCTTTGAACTGGGCGGCGACTCGATTCTGAGCCTGCAGATCATCGCCAGGGCCAAGCGCCAGGGCATCAAGCTGACGCCCAAGCAAGTGTTCGAGCAGCAGACCATCGGGCAACTGGCCAAGGTGGCCAAACCGGTCGAAGCCAGATCTGCTGTGGCCAAGCCTGTCAGCCAGGTTGAAAGTCGTACACCTCTGGTTGTCCTGAGCCCGGAACAACTTGGCCAGTTGCCTGTGCCTGCGGCAGACATCGAAGACATCTACCCGCTTTCGCCCATGCAGCAGGGCATGCTGTTTCACAGCCTGCTGGACCAGCAGGCAGGTCACTACATCAATCAGTTGCGTGTGGACGTGCAAGGGCTGGATGTCGAGCGCTTCAAGGCCGCCTGGCTAAGTGCGATCAGCCGACATGAAGTGCTTCGGGCAAGCTTTGTCGAGGTGGATGGCCGGCCTCTTCAAGTCATTCGTAAACAGATTGAGGCGCCCTGCGTTGTGCTGGATTGGCGTGGCGAGGTGCAGTCGTCGCAAAAGCTGGACGACTGGGCGCTTGAGGATCGCCGCAAGGGCTTCGACCTGGCGCGTGATCCCATCGTGCGGCTGGCCTTGATCCGCACGGGTGAAAATACGCATCACCTGATTCACACCACGCATCACATTCTGCTCGATGGCTGGAGCAACTCGCAGTTGATGGGCGAAATACTGCAACGCTATACCGGGCATGTCCTCGCACCCATCGCCAGCCGTTATCGTGATTACATCGAATGGCTGGGTAAACAGGATAGCGTGGCCAGTGAGCAGTTCTGGAAAGAGCAACTGTCAGGTCTTGATGAGCCCACGCGGTTGGCACAGTCGATCCGGCAGGGTGATCGCATGGCTGAGACGGGGTACGGGTATCACCGTTTTTCGCTGGACAAGCAGCAGACAGAACGGCTGAGCCACTTTGCCCAGTGTCAGCGAGTGACGCTCAATACCCTGGTGCAAGCGGCCTGGATCATTTTGCTGCAGCGCTACACCGGCCAGGACCGGGTGGTTTGCGGCGTGACAGTCTCAGGCCGCCCTGGCGAGCTTGAGGGGGTCGAGCAGCAACTGGGCTTGTTTATCAATACATTGCCGCTGGTCGCCCAGCCGCTGCCATGGCTGAGCGTGGGGCAGTGGCTGCAGTCGCTTCAGGCGCAGAACCTGGCGCTGCGCGAGCATGAATATACGCCCCTGTATGACGTGCAGCGCTGGGCCGGAAAGAGTGGCGAGGCGTTGTTCGATACCTTGCTGATGTTTGATAACTACCCGGTTTCCGAGGCACTTGAAAAAGGCGCCGCCCATGACCTGGTATTTGAAAACATGAATGAGCATGGGCAGACCAGCTATGGACTGGTGGTGGCGGCCGATGTCAGCGACGTGCTGTCGCTTGGCTTGAGTTATGCCAAGGCTGAATTCTCTGACAGTACAGTGCAGCAACTGGCACTCGGGCTTGAACAGTTACTGCCCGCACTGAGTCGTGAGCCCCACAAGCGCCTGGGCGAACTGGCGTTGCTCAGCGCTGATCAACAGCAGCAGATCGTCCGCGCATGGAACCCCACCGAGGCCCGCTACCCGACCGGGCAGTGCCTGCAYCAACTGATCGAACAGCAAGTGGCCAGGACGCCACAGGCCACGGCCCTGGTGCTTGGCGAGCAGTCGCTGAGCTATGCCGAGCTGAACCGGCGGGCCAACCGCCTGGCTCATAGACTTCGCCCAGGTCGCTGAGCAGACCGCGCGAGTGGNCAACTGATCGAACAGCAAGTGGCCAGGACGCCACAGGCCACGGCCCTGGTGCTTGGCGAGCAGTCGCTGAGCTATGCCGAGCTGAACCGGCGGGCCAACCGCCTGGCGCACAAGCTGCGCGAGCTGGGCGTCGGCCCGGATGGGTTGGTGGGCCTGGCCGTCGAGCGCAGTCTGGAGATGGTGGTGGGGCTGCTGGCGATCCTCAAGGCGGGCGGCGCCTATGTGCCGCTGGACCCGGAGTACCCGCAGGAGCGCCTGGCGTACATGGTGCAAGACAGCGGCATCCGTTTGTTGCTGACCCAGGCGCATCTGCAAGGGCAACTGCCGGTGGCGCCAGGCGTGCAGRCGCTGATCCTGGCCGACGGCCCGCACGGGCTGGCCGAGTACAGCGATGCCAACCCGGTCAACAGCACCCGGCCTGAACACCTGGCCTATGTGATCTACACCTCGGGCTCGACCGGCAAGCCCAAGGGCACACTGTTGGCGCATCACAATGTGGTGCGCCTGTTCCAGGCCACCGACGATGATTTCCACTTCGACAGTCACGACGTCTGGACGGTGTTCCACTCCTATGCCTTCGATTTCTCGGTGTGGGAGCTGTATGGCGCGCTGGTGTACGGCGGCAAGGCCGTCATCGTTCCCAAGGCGGTGGCGCGTTCGCCGCAAGGCCTGCATGCGCTGTTGTGCCGCGAGCAGGTGACCGTGCTGAACCAGACGCCGTCRGCGTTCCGGCAGTTGATCCCGGTGGCCTGCGCCAGCGATGCTGCATTGGCYTTGCGCTATGTGGTCTTTGGTGGCGAGGCGCTGGACGTGGCCAGCCTGGCGCCCTGGTTCGAGCGTTTTGGCGATCAACAGCCACAACTGATCAACATGTACGGCATCACTGAAACCACGGTGCATGTGACGCATCGGCCGTTGTCCAGGGCCGACCTGCAACAGGCGTCGGTCAGCCCGATCGGCCAGGTGATTGCCGACCTGTCCTGGTACGTGCTGGACRATCAGCTGGAYCCGGCCATCCCGGGGGTGCAGGGCGAGTTGCATATCGGCGGCGCAGGCCTGGCGCGGGGTTACCACCAGCGGCCGGCCTTGACGGCGGAACGCTTTATTCCCGACCCGTTCGACCGCAGCGAGCAAGGCGGCAGCCGGTTGTACCGCAGTGGTGACCTGGGCCGCAGCCGTGTTGGCGGCGTGGTGGAGTACGCCGGGCGCATYGATCATCAGGTGAAGATTCGCGGTTTCCGCATCGAACTGGGCGAAATCGAGACGCGGATCAAGGCGCACCCGGCAGTCCGCGAGGCGGTGGTGCTGGATGTGGCGGGGCCGCTGGGCAGGCAACTGGTGGCCTGGCTGGTGCCGGTATCACGTCCGGCGGATGACGCTGGAGAGGCGGCCTTGCGTGAGGGCCTGCGCGAAGCATTGAAGGCGGCGATGCCGGACTACATGGTGCCGACGTACTTCGTGGTGCTGGACCACTTGCCCCTGACAGCCAACGGCAAGCTGGACCGCAAGGCCTTGCCGCCACCGGATGGCCGCCAGCAGCAACATAGGTATGTGGCGCCGCAGACCGAGCTGGAGCAGCAGGTGGCAGCGATCTGGGCCGARGTGCTTCAGGTCGAGCGGGTYGGCCTGGCCGATAACTTCTTCGAASTGGGCGG
>NZ_LMOA01000012.1:2500-595066 GCF_001423155.1 Pseudomonas sp. Leaf127
TTGGTTTGAGATTAGTGGAACGCTCTGGAAAGTGCGGCCGTAGTGGGTGATAGCCCTGTACACGAAAATCTCTTATCAATGAAATCGAGTAGGACGGGGCACGAGAAACCTTGTCTGAACATGGGGGGACCATCCTCCAAGGCTAAATACTACTGACTGACCGATAGTGAACCAGTACCGTGAGGGAAAGGCGAAAAGAACCCCGGAGAGGGGAGTGAAATAGATCCTGAAACCGTATGCGTACAAGCAGTGGGAGCCCACGTTGTTGGGTGACTGCGTACCTTTTGTATAATGGGTCAGCGACTTATATTCAGTGGCGAGCTTAACCGAATAGGGGAGGCGTAGCGAAAGCGAGTCTTAATAGGGCGACAGTCGCTGGGTATAGACCCGAAACCGGGCGATCTATCCATGGGCAGGTTGAAGGTTAGGTAACACTGACTGGAGGACCGAACCGACTACCGTTGAAAAGTTAGCGGATGACCTGTGGATCGGAGTGAAAGGCTAATCAAGCTCGGAGATAGCTGGTTCTCCTCGAAAGCTATTTAGGTAGCGCCTCATGTATCACTGTAGGGGGTAGAGCACTGTTTCGGCTAGGGGGTCATCCCGACTTACCAAACCGATGCAAACTCCGAATACCTACAAGTGCCGAGCATGGGAGACACACGGCGGGTGCTAACGTCCGTCGTGAAAAGGGAAACAACCCAGACCGTCAGCTAAGGTCCCAAAATCCTGGTTAAGTGGGAAACGATGTGGGAAGGCTTAGACAGCTAGGAGGTTGGCTTAGAAGCAGCCACCCTTTAAAGAAAGCGTAATAGCTCACTAGTCGAGTCGGCCTGCGCGGAAGATGTAACGGGGCTCAAACCAGGTACCGAAGCTACGGGTATCACCTTAGGGTGATGCGGTAGAGGAGCGTTCTGTAAGCCTGTGAAGGTGAGTTGAGAAGCTTGCTGGAGGTATCAGAAGTGCGAATGCTGACATGAGTAACGACAATGGGAGTGAAAAACTCCCACGCCGAAAGACCAAGGTTTCCTGCGCAACGTTAATCGACGCAGGGTTAGTCGGTCCCTAAGGCGAGGCTGAAAAGCGTAGTCGATGGAAAACAGGTTAATATTCCTGTACTTCTTGTTACTGCGATGGAGGGACGGAGAAGGCTAGGCCAGCCTGGCGTTGGTTGTCCAGGTTTAAGGTGGTAGGCTGGRATCTTAGGTAAATCCGGGATYCTAAGGCCGAGAGCTGATGACGAGTGTTCTTTCAGAACATGAAGTGGTTGATGCCATGCTTCCAGGAAAAGCTCCTAAGCTTCAGGTAACAAGGAACCGTACCCCAAACCGACACAGGTGGTTGGGTAGAGAATACCAAGGCGCTTGAGAGAACTCGGGTGAAGGAACTAGGCAAAATGGCACCGTAACTTCGGGAGAAGGTGCGCCGGTGAGGGTGAAGGACTTGCTCCGTAAGCTCATGCCGGTCGAAGATACCAGGCCGCTGCGACTGTTTATTAAAAACACAGCACTCTGCAAACACGAAAGTGGACGTATAGGGTGTGACGCCTGCCCGGTGCCGGAAGGTTAATTGATGGGGTTAGCGCAAGCGAAGCTCTTGATCGAAGCCCCGGTAAACGGCGGCCGTAACTATAACGGTCCTAAGGTAGCGAAATTCCTTGTCGGGTAAGTTCCGACCTGCACGAATGGCGTAACGATGGCGGCGCTGTCTCCACCCGAGACTCAGTGAAATTGAAATCGCTGTGAAGATGCAGTGTATCCGCGGCTAGACGGAAAGACCCCGTGAACCTTTACTATAGCTTTGCACTGGACTTTGAATTTGCTTGTGTAGGATAGGTGGGAGGCTATGAAGTGTGGACGCCAGTCTGCATGGAGCCATCCTTGAAATACCACCCTGGCAACTTTGAGGTTCTAACTCAGGTCCGTTATCCGGATCGAGGACAGTGTATGGTGGGTAGTTTGACTGGGGCGGTCTCCTCCCAAAGAGTAACGGAGGAGTACGAAGGTGCGCTCAGACCGGTCGGAAATCGGTCGTAGAGTATAAAGGCAAAAGCGCGCTTGACTGCGAGACCCACACGTCGAGCAGGTACGAAAGTAGGTCTTAGTGATCCGGTGGTTCTGTATGGAAGGGCCATCGCTCAACGGATAAAAGGTACTCCGGGGATAACAGGCTGATACCGCCCAAGAGTTCATATCGACGGCGGTGTTTGGCACCTCGATGTCGGCTCATCACATCCTGGGGCTGAAGCCGGTCCCAAGGGTATGGCTGTTCGCCATTTAAAGTGGTACGCGAGCTGGGTTTAGAACGTCGTGAGACAGTTCGGTCCCTATCTGCCGTGGACGTTTGAGATTTGAGAGGGGCTGCTCCTAGTACGAGAGGACCGGAGTGGACGAACCTCTGGTGTTCCGGTTGTCACGCCAGTGGCATTGCCGGGTAGCTATGTTCGGAAAAGATAACCGCTGAAAGCATCTAAGCGGGAAACTTGCCTCAAGATGAGATCTCACTGGRACCTTGAGTYCCCTGAAGGGCCGTCGAAGACTACGACGTTGATAGGTTGGGTGTGTAAGCGCTGTGAGGCGTTGAGCTAACCAATACTAATTGCCCGTGAGGCTTGACCATATAACACCCAAGTCATCTGCAGCGCAGTGGCGGTGTGTGAAGACGATTYAGCCGAAAGCTGTAGACACATTCATTTTGCTTGTCACAACCCCGAATTTGCCGAAACGCCGAAAGGCGCGTCGGCCACCGAATTTCTTGACGACCATAGAGCATTGGAACCACCTGATCCCATCCCGAACTCAGCAGTGAAACGATGCATCGCCGATGGTAGTGTGGAGCTTCTCCATGTGAGAGTAGGTCATCGTCAAGATTCAAACCCAGAACCCCTGATCGCCTGCATCGCCGATGGTAGTGTGGAGCTTCTCCATGTGAGAGTAGGTCATCGTCAAGATTCAAACCCAGAACCCCTGATCGCYYTGCGATCGGGGGTTTTGCTTTGCGCGAAGGAAAATATCCGCTCAGGTGGCAGTTTTTGTTGATACAAAAAAACCGCCTCAAGAGGCGGTCTTGTTACAAACGAACCACTCAATCACCACGATATTCGCAGCCGCTGGTGCAGGTTTCGTGGATTCTGATAGCGCTAAGCTCCGGCAGCAGTGGCTTGAGCTCAACCCATATCCACTTCGCCAGGTTTTCACTGGTCGGGTTTTCCAGACCGGGAATGTCATTGAGATAGTTGTGATCCAGGCGCTCATACAACGGCTTGAAGATCGCTTTTATCTCGGAAAAATCCCTGATCCAGCCGGTATGAGGATCAACCGGACCAGACAGATGGATGCCGACCCGGAACGAGTGCCCATGCAGGCGCCCGCACTTATGACCTTCAGGGACGTGGGGAAGGCGGTGTGCGGACTCGAAAGTAAATTCCTTGAAAATTTCCAAAATCTTGACTCTATAAACGAAATGCAGGAAGCGAGTTTAACAGCAAAGACCTGAAACACCATGAGCACCACGCGCACGTGCAGCTCCTGGTTGATGGCAGGTGGCCAGAACCATTCAGTTTGAGTTAAGTTGGCAGCGCTATCGTAGGACCCGTGAATAGCCATTCCACTCATGGAGCCAATGATGAAAACGTTTGCAACACGGCTGGTCATCCCTGTCCTGGC
Source organism: Pseudomonas sp. Leaf127 (assembly GCF_001423155.1). Lineage (NCBI taxonomy): Bacteria > Pseudomonadati > Pseudomonadota > Gammaproteobacteria > Pseudomonadales > Pseudomonadaceae > Pseudomonas > Pseudomonas sp. Leaf127. The sequence continues at coordinate 6,166 of NZ_LMOA01000012.1, forward strand.
CATGACCGCCACACTCGCTGTCGCACATGACATCGGGCCGGACGAAGCGCTGAGGCTTCAAGGGACCGGTATCATTCAGTCGTTTGAAAAGCTCAACGCTGTAGCATTGGCAGCCCACCCGGGTGCCACCATTACCGACACCGAGCTGGAAAACGAATACGGTAAATATGTGTACCAACTCGACCTGCGTGATGCCAAGGGGGTCGATTGGGATCTGGAAATCGATGCCGCAACCGGCAAGATTCGCAAGAATCATCAGGATGACTAATGAGCTTCAACAAGCGTCACTTGGCCCTGTTCGGGCTGATTGCAGTGTGTACATGTGCACAAGCGCGGGATCTGGACCAGGACGAGGCCCTGCAACTGCGCCAGCGTGGCATTATCCTGCCGCTGGAACAGTTCATCGAGCAAGCTCTGGCGCGTCATCCTGGCTCGCGGCTGCTGGAGGCCGAACTGGAAGAGAAAAACGGAATCTACGTCTACGAATTCGAGCTGCTGACAACCCAGGGCATTGTTCGCGAACTCAAGTTCGATGCCCGCGATAGTCGACTGCTTAAAGATGAGGAAGATGACTGATGCGGTTGCTGCTGGTGGAAGACCATGTCCCGCTTGCCGATGAGCTTTTATCGACGTTGACACGACAAGGCTATGCAGTGGACTGGCTGGCTGATGGCCGGGATGCCCAGTACCAAGGCCTGAGCGAGCCCTACGACCTGATTGTGCTCGACCTTGGATTGCCTGGCGTACCCGGCCTGGAAGTCCTGGCGCATTGGCGTTCCAACGGCCTCGCCACGCCGGTCCTGGTACTCACCGCCCGCGGCTCGTGGTCGGAGCGTATCGAAGGGCTCAAGGCCGGGGCCGATGATTACCTGACCAAGCCTTTTCACCCTGAAGAGCTGCAACTGCGTATTCAGGGATTGCTGCGTCGTGCACGAGGCCTGGCCAATCAACCGAAACTGGAATCGGCAGGCTGGCATCTGGATGAAGGCCGGCAATCCGTATCGCGTGACGGCGTCGACATCCAGCTCACGTCCGCCGAGTTTCGCCTGTTGCGCTATTTCATGCTGCACCCCGAGCAGATCCTGTCCAAGAGCCATCTGTCCGAGCATCTCTACGATGGCGAGAACGAGCGCGACTCCAATGTCATTGAGGTGCACGTCAATCATCTGCGGCGCAAACTGGGCCGGGCCGTGATCGAAACCCGCCGTGGCCAGGGCTATCTGTTCGGCGGAACGGACGCTTGAGGTCGATCCAGCGTCGCCTGAGCCTTGGCCTGATCGCCGTCATGCTGGTGATTGGCTTGATTATGGCGCAGACCAGCCTGTGGCTGTTCGAGGTGGGCCTGCAGCGTTATCTGGAGTCCGGCTTACGTAATGAGAGTGAAAACCTGCTGGCCGCGCTGGTGCGTGGTCCGGCAGGCTTTCAGCTGGATGAGCAGCGGTTGTCGGGTGCCTATCACAGGCCTTTCTCCGGGCACTATTTTCGCGTCGATTTTGCCGATGGGCACTGGCGCTCGCGGTCATTGTGGGACTTTGAATTGCCACAGCCGCAAGCCAACGGCCTGCATGCCAATCTTGAGCTGGGTAATACCGGCCAGTCGCTGTTGATGCTGACGGCCGACTATCGCAAGTTCGGCCAGCCCATATCCATTACCGTGGCCCAGGACTACACGCCGGTACGCAAGAGCTTCCAGCGCATGCAGCAGATCGGCATGGGGCTGGGCCTGGCGGCATTGATCCTCGTGCTTATCCTGCAGCGCGTCACCGTGCGTCGGGCGCTGCGTCCGCTCAACGTCGTCCGCGAGCAGATTTCCCAACTGCAGCAAGGGCAACGCTCGCAACTGGATAACCAGGTGCCGCTGGAGCTTGCGCCTCTGGTCGACCAGATCAATCACCTGTTGATCCATACCGAAGACAGCCTCAAGCGCTCGCGTAACGCATTGGGCAATCTTGGCCATGCCCTCAAGACGCCTTTGGCGGTCATGCTCAGCCTGGCGTCCAGTCAGCAACTGGATACCCATCCCGCATTGCGCAAGACGCTGCGAGAGCAGCTTCAACAGATCCAGCAACGTCTTGAGCGTGAACTCAATCGTGCCCGCCTGTCTGGCGATGCCTTGCCGGGTGCCCGTTTCGACTGCGACCTGGAACTGCCGGGGCTGTTTTCCACCCTGCAGATGATTCACGGCGAACACCTGCAACTGACCTATGATGTACCCGCAGGGTTGTTTCTGCCCTGGGATCGCGAGGACCTGCTTGAGCTGCTCGGCAACCTGCTGGACAACGCTTGTAAATGGGCCGACAGTGAAGTACGCCTGGGCCTGGGCCAGAGCCCTCGGGGCACTTGGCTGCTGGTCGAGGACGATGGCCCGGGAATTCCCGAGTCGCGCCGCGAGGCGGTCTTCAGCCGCGGCACACGCCTGGATGAGCAGACCCGCGGGCACGGCCTGGGGCTGGGAATTGTGCGCGACATCGTCGAAGCCTGGGGGGGCACATTACAGTTGCTGGCAAGTCCGATGGGGGGCTTGCAAGTACGCATTGATCTGCCGGAGCGCCTTTCATCCTGAACACCTGCCATTGAGCGTTTTCAATCTTCAAATTCCTCAACCTGTCAGCACAGGAGCCGATAACCATTCAAGAGCTTGGGTTTTTACAACAACAATAACCACAAGGCATTTCTCATGCGTCTAAATCTCAAAGCCAAAGTGCTGTTACTGGCCGTCGTGCCTGTGCTGTTGTTCGCTCTGATCATCAGCGCTGCCACGGTCTATATTCTCCAGCAACAAGCCGAGCTGGAAGTCAGCGATACACGTGAGCGCCTGCTTGAAGAAGCCAAGACCAACCTCAAGGATCATGTGTCGATTGCCATCAGCGCCATCAAGCCGATGTACGACGCGGCAGCGCCGGGGGACGAGACCGCCAAGGCCAGCGCCATCAAGTTGTTCTCGGCCGTCAGCTACGGCAAGGATGGCTACCTGTTCGGCTACAACTCCGAGGTGATCCGCATCTTTCGAAGCAACAGCACCGATGGGCTGGGCAAAAGCTTCAATGATGTCCGCGATCCCAATGGCGTTTATCTGAATCGTGAACTGGTTGCCGTGGCCAAGAACGGCACTCACTACGTGCGCTACGCCTCCGCCCTGCCAGGCAAGACCGAACCGGTGCCGAAGGTGGGCTACACCGAATACCTGCCCAAATGGGATCTGGTCGTGGGCAGCGCGGTCAACCTGGACGGTATTGAAGCGCAGGTTGCTCAAGTCAGACAAAGCATCGAGGCCCGCTTGCAGGAAATGCTCTACAGCATTGTCGGCATCACCGTACTGCTGCTGGTGATCATCAGCATGGTGGGTGTCGTGGTAAGCGGCACGCTCTTGCGTCCTCTGCGGCTCATGAAAGCCAATCTGGACGATATTGCTGCCGGTGAGGGTGACCTGACCAAGCGCCTGAAAATCACCAGCCAGGACGAGTTGGGCGAACTGGCCGGCTCCTTCAACCGCTTCGTCGACAAGATTCATGGCCTGGTACGGCAGATGACCGAAGTGACCACGCAACTGACCGGGCTGGTGGCCGAGGTGTCATCGCAGGCGCAGCGTTCCGAGGTGGCCATGGACCGGCAGCGCTACGAAACCGACCAGGTGGCCACCGCCATCAACCAGATGTCCGCTGCCGCCCAGGAAGTCGCCAAGAGCGCGCAGAATGCCTCCACGGCAGCACAACAGACCGACGAGCAAGGCCGTGCGGCCAAGCGTGTGGTCGACGGCAGCATCGCGCAGATTCACTCGTTGGTCGATGACATCCGCAAGAGCGGTGTCTCACTCGACAGCCTGCAGCAGGATGTTTCCTCGATCGTCAGTGTACTCGGTGTCATTCGTTCCATTGCCGAGCAGACCAACCTGTTGGCCCTCAATGCGGCCATTGAAGCCGCGAGGGCAGGGGAGGCCGGGCGTGGCTTTGCAGTCGTGGCCGACGAAGTCCGGGCCCTGGCCAGTCGCACCCAGCAAAGCACCCAGGAAATCCAGGCGATGATTGCCCGTTTGCAGCAGGGCACTTCCGAGGCGGTCGGGGCCATGCGCCGCTCCAGTGAAGCCGGCGACGGCACCTCGGTGCAGGCCAATGAGGCCGGCCGTTCGCTGGTCACCATCGGTGAGCTGATCGCGACCATCAACGCGATGAATGCCCAGATCGCCAGTGCTGCCGAAGAACAGACAGCCGTGGCCGAAGAGATCAACCGCAGCGTGCACCAGATCGCCGTGGCCGTGGACAGTGTTGCCGATGAAACCCGTCAGGGTGCACAGACTTCGCGCAGCCTGGCCGAACTGGGCCAGCGCCTGGGTGCCCTGGCGACACAGTTCCGGGTCTGAATCCAACCGGTGCGGGTGCTCCGGCCCCCGCCGTTCCTGTTAAATCCAGCGAATTGCCATGACCTACGGCACTCGTATCTGTCCCGGCTGACTAAGGCTCTAGAGCGAGCATAGCGCCCGTCCTGACGACATGGATGAGACATGAACGAAACCAACCTGCAAAACAAGACCCTGCTGTTGTTAGTGACACTGGTCACCATTGCCTTTATCTGGATCCTGCTGCCGTTCTACGGTGCCGTATTCTGGGCCGTGATCCTGGGGATCATCTTTTCGCCCCTGCAACGGCGCCTGCAACTGCGCTTTGGCCGGTCGCGTAACCAGACCAGCCTGATTACCCTGACCATATGCCTGATCATTGCCATTTTGCCGGTCATCGTGATCAGCGCCATGCTGGTTCAGGAAGGGGCACTGCTCTACAAGAATATAGAAAGCGGCCAACTGGACATTGCCAGCTACCTGAACGAATTCAAGGGCATGCTGCCGGCGTCCGGGCAAAACCTGCTCGACCGCATGGGCATGGGCGATTTCAACGGCCTGCGTGACAAGATTGCCAAGGGCGCCATGCAAGGCAGCCAGTACCTGGCCACCCAGGCGTTCAGCTTTGGCCAGGGCACGTTCGATTTCGTGGTGGGCTTCTTCATCATGCTGTACCTGTTGTTTTTCTTCCTGCGCGATGGCCAGGAACTGGTGCGCAAGATCCGCAATGCCGTGCCTCTGGCCGAACAGCACAAGCGTCGCCTGCAACTGAAGTTCAACCGGGTGGTGCGTGCCACGGTCAAGGGCAATGTCCTGGTGGCGGTGACCCAAGGCGCCCTGGGCGGTCTGATCTTCTGGTTCCTGGACATTCCCAGCGCCTTGCTCTGGGCGGTGATCATGGCATTTCTGTCGCTGTTGCCAGCGGTCGGTGCAGGCATCGTCTGGGCACCTGTGGCGGTGTACTTCGTGGCCAGCGGGATGATCTGGCAAGGCGTGGTGCTGACATTGTTCGGTGTGCTGGTCATCGGCATGGTCGACAACGTGCTGCGCCCCGTGCTGGTCGGCAGGGATACCCGCATGCCCGACTACCTGATCCTGATCAGCACCCTGGGCGGCATGTCGGTATTCGGCCTCAATGGCTTTGTCATCGGTCCTTTGATCGCAGCACTGTTCATCTCGTGCTGGGCACTGTTTACCGAAACCAAGAAACGCGTGCAATTGCCTGGCTGAGCAATCTGGCGGCGAAAAAAAACCCTGCTTCGATAGCAGGGTTTTTTTATGCAGGGAACAATCAGCCCGGCACATGCAGCCCGGAGCTGATGACCAGATCCAGCAGTGGTTGCGGGTACACGCCCAGTACGAAGGTCATGATCGCCACGGCCAGCAGCATCACGCCACCGGTACGCTGTGCCCAGTTGAAGGCAGCATCGTGGCGCGGCATCTTGTTGTCCACCAGGTACATGGTGACCATCACCCGCAGGTAATAGAACACGCCGATGGCACTGCCCAGCACCAGTGCGCCCACCAGCCACCACAGCTGCGACTCGACGCCGCTGGCAATGATGTAGAACTTGCCGATAAAGCCTGCGGTGAGCGGGATACCGGCCAGCGACAGCATCATCAGGGTCATGACGGCGGTGAGGTACGGACGGCGCCAGAACAGGCCGCGGTATTCGAACATCGCATCGGCATCACGACCGCTGTAAGGCGAGGACATCATGGTGATCACACCGAAGCTGCCCAGCGACGTCAGCACGTAAGTGGTCAGGTACACGCCGATGGCTTCGACGGCCATGCCCTTGCTCGCCACTAGGGCGATCATCAGGTAACCGAAGTGGGCAATCGAGGAGTAACCCAGCAGACGCTTGAGGTTGTTCTGCACCAGGGCCAGCAGGTTGCCGACCAGGATCGAGGCAACGGCCACCACGGCCAGCACGGTTTCCAGCACACCGCTGCTGGCCACCGGTGAGATCTGGAACAAACGCACCAGCACCGCGAAGACCGCCACCTTGCTGGCCGTGGCCAGGAACGCGGCCACCGGCGCCGGGGCGCCTTCGTAGACGTCCGGCGTCCACAGGTGGAAAGGCACCAGCGACAGTTTGAAGGCCAGGCCCACGACCATCATGCCCAGGCCCAGGCTGGCGATCGGGCTTGGCAAGCCGGTGGCTGCCAGCGCCTTGCCGATGCCGTCGAAGCTCAGGCTGCCGGACTCGGCATACAGCAACGCCATGCCGAACAGCAGGAACGCAGAGCCGGCGGCCGAAAGCACCATGTACTTGATGCCGCCTTCCAGCGAGCGCTTGTTGAAGAAGGCGTAGGCCACCAGACCATAGACCGGCACCGACAGCAGCTCCAGGCCAATGAACAGACCTGCAAGGTGCTGTGCACAGACCAGCACCATGCCACCGGCGGCGGCCAGCAGGATCAGCAGGTACAGCTCTTCGCGGTTGCCTGGGTAGCCGACCTTGTCATCACCCAGATAGGCGTGAGCCATGGTCACGCAGGCCAGGGTAGAGGCCAGGATCAGTGCCATGTAGAAGCAGGCGAATGCGTCTACGTGCAGCAAGGGCGTGACCACCAGTGGTGCGACTTTCAGCGCCGGGTAGACCGACAGCAGTGCCAGGTTCAGGCCGGCCACGCTGAGCAGGAAGGTTTGCGAGTGATTGCGCCGCCATGCGATGGCCAGCATCACCACCACGATGGTGATACTGGTGATCAGCAGGGGGCCAAGCGCAATAAAGTGTTGAATCGTCAGGTCCATAGCGCTCTTACCGGGCCGAAGCGAGTTGAGTGAAGGCAGTGCCAAGCCATTGCTGCACGCCGTGCATGGTCGCCGCCGACGTGTCCAGGAACGGCTGCGGGTAGACCCCGAGCACGATCAGCAGGACGGCAAGCCCCAGCACCATGAGCATTTCCCGCGCATCCATGCCTTTGTAGACCTGTTCGGAACTGGAAGGACCGAAGTAAGCGCGGTGGATCATGATCAACGAATAGACTGAACCGAACACCAGGCCGGAGGTGGCAATGGCCGTGATCCATGGCGAATGCACGAAACTGCCCAGCAGGATCAGGAACTCACCAACGAAGTTGCCGGTGCCCGGCAGGCCCAGGGACGCGGCCGCAAAGAACAGGCTGATGGCCGGCAGGTAAGGGATACGCGACCACAAGCCACCCATCTGGCGCATGTCACGGGTATGCAGGCGCTCATACAGCTGACCGCTGAGGATAAACAGCGCCGCTGCCGACACGCCGTGGGCGATCATCTGGATCACCACGCCCTGCAGGGCCTGCTGGCTGCCCGAGTAAATACCGATCAGCACGAAACCCATGTGCGAGACGCTGGAGAACGCGATCAGGCGCTTGATATCGCTCTGCGCAAACGCCAGGAAGGCACCGTAGAAGATACCGATCAGGCCCAGGGTCATGGCGATCGGCGCAAACTCGGCCGAGGCGTTGGGGAACAACGGCAGTGCAAAACGCAACAGGCCATAGGCCGCGGTCTTCAACAGGATACCCGCCAGGTCGACAGAGCCTGCGGTCGGTGCCTGGGCGTGAGCGTCAGGCAGCCAGGAGTGCAGCGGCACCACCGGCAGCTTCACCGCGAAGGCGATGAAGAAGCCCAGCATCAGGATGTACTCGGTGCCGGGTGCCAGTTGGGTCTTGAGCAGCTCTGCATAGGCAAAGGTCAGGGTGCCGGTCTGGTTGTAATGCACCAGCACCAGGCCCAGGATCGCCACCAGCATGATCAGGCCACTGGCCTGGGTGAAAATGAAGAACTTGGTCGCCGCGTAGATCCGGGTCTTCTTGCCGTCCGACGAACTATGACCCCAGAGCGCGATGAGGAAGTACATCGGCACCAGCATCATTTCCCAGAAGAAGAAGAACAGGAACAGGTCGATGGCCAGGAACACGCCGACCACACCGCCCAGGATCCACATCAGGTTCAGGTGGAAGAAGCCGACCTTGCGCTGGATTTCCTTCCACGAGCACAGCACCGACAGGACGCCGAGCAGACCGGTGAGCAGGATCATCAGCAGCGACAGGCCATCCAGGGCCAGGTGCAGGCTGATGCCGAAGCGCGAGATCCAGTCGGCCTGGAACTCCAGGCTCCACTGGGGTGCCGCGCCGGGGGCCGGCGACAGGGTGTAGTTGCCGGTGGCCCACAACCACAGGCCGAGACCCAGCAGCAGGGACATGGTCGCCAGCGCGATCCAGCGTGGCAGTGTGGCGCTGACGCGCTCACACAACCAGCAGAGCAGGCCGCCGATAAAGGGGATCAGGATTAGCCAAGGCAGAATCATGACGGGCTCAATTCCTTTCGCAAATTCGCAAGGTTCATGTCAGACCGCAACCAGGACGGCGCCCAGGACCAGAACGGCTCCCACGGCGATCGAGGCGGCGTACCAACGAAGCTGGCCGGTTTCGGTACGGCTCATGGACACATGACCGCCTTTGACCAGACGCGGGATCAGACCAATGATGCGGTCGAACGGGTCGCTGCGCAGCATATGGCTGATCGCCAGGTAAGGCTTGACGAACAGTTTGTCGTAGATCCAGTCAAAGCCCCAGGCGGCGAACCACCAGGCCGAAAGCAGGCGCCCTATACCACTGTTGGCGATGGCCGTGACCAGCGTGCGCTTGCCCAGGAACAACACCGCTGCCAGCAGGATACCGGCGATGGCAATGGCTCCCGAGGCGATTTCCAGGCTGTGCTTGGCATCGCCGCCGGCATGGCCGACGCTTTGTGGCAGTACACCGGCCAGGGGTGGCGTGATCAAGGCGCCGACGAAGGTCGACAGCACGATCAGCACCGACAGGGGCAGCCAATGCGAAATGCCGTGGCCCGCATGCGCTTCGGTCTTGGCCTCGCCATGGAAGGCGATGAAGATCAGGCGGAAGGTGTAGATCGAGGTCATGAATGCACCCAGCAGGCCGGCATACAGCAAGCCGTTGTGACCGCTGGCGAAGGCTTCCCAGAGAATCTCGTCCTTGGAATAGAAACCGGCTGTCAGCAGCGGCAGGGCCGCCAGGGCGGCACCCCCGACGATGAAGCTGGCATAGGCCAGTGGCAGCTTCTTCCACAGGCCGCCCATCTTGAAGATGTTCTGCTCGTGATGGCAGGCCACGATCACCGCACCAGAGGCCAGGAACAGCAGGGCCTTGAAGAACGCGTGGGTCATCAGGTGGAAGATCGCGCCTTCCCAGGCACCTACGCCCAGGGCCAGGAACATATAGCCGATCTGGCTCATGGTCGAGTAGGCGAGAATCCGCTTGATGTCGGTCTGTACCAGGGCTGCAAAGCCGGCCATCACCAGGGTGACGCCACCGACAATACCGACCAGGTGCAGGACGTCCGGCGCCAGGACGAACAGGCCGTGGGTCCGGGCGATCAGGTACACGCCTGCGGTCACCATGGTCGCCGCGTGGATCAGTGCCGAAACCGGCGTCGGACCGGCCATGGCGTCCGCCAGCCAGGTCTGCAGCGGCAATTGCGCCGATTTACCGACCGCACCGCCCAGCAGCATCAGGGTGGCCAGCACGATCCAGAAGTCACCGGCCTTGAAGTGCTCCGGTGCCCGTACCAGCAGTTCCTGGATGTTCAGGGTGCCCAGTTGCTGGAACAGGATGAACAGGCCGATGGCCATGAAGACGTCACCGACACGGGTGACGATGAACGCCTTGAGTGCCGCATCGCCGTTCTTGCGATGGCTGTAGTAGAAGCCGATCAGCAGGTAACTGCACAGGCCCACGCCTTCCCAACCGAAGTAGATGAACAGCAGGTTGTCGCCCAGGATCAGGAACAACATGCTGGCAATGAACAGGTTGGTGTAGGAGAAGAAGCGCGAGTAGCCCTCTTCACCGCGCATGTACCACGAGGCGAACAGGTGGATCAGAAAGCCGACGCCGACCACCACGCCCAGCATGGTCACCGACAGGCCGTCCAGGTACAGCGCCAGGTTGGGGCTGAAGCCGTCGACGTCCATCCAGCGCCACAGCACCTGGGTGTAGTGACCGCCCTCCGGTGGTGCCACGTTGAACTGCCAGATGATCCAGGCGGTGACGATGGCCGACAGGCCGACCGAACCGACGCCGATCAGCGCCGAGAGGTTTTCCGAGAAGCGTCCACGCGAGAACGACAGCAGCAGGAAACCGATCAGGGGAAATACGAAAGTCAGGAAAAGAAGGTTCATCCGCGCATCTCGCTGGCAGCATCGATATCGAGAGTGTGGAAGCGGCGATACAGCTGCATCAGGATCGCCAGGCCAATACTGGCCTCGGCGGCCGCCAGGCTGATCACCAGAATGAACATCACTTGTCCATCCGGCTGGCCCCAACGGCTACCCGCCACCACAAATGCCAGGGCGGCTGCGTTCATCATCACTTCCAGGCTCATCAGCACGAAAAGGATGTTGCGCCGCACCATCAGGCCGACCAGGCCCAGGCAGAACAGGACACCGGCAACCGCCAGGCCATGTTCGAGAGGAATAGCATTCATGGCTTGGCTCCTTCTTCACGAGGCTCGTTGCGGCCCAGGTGGAATGCGGTCACGGCTGCTGCCAGCAACAGCATCGAGGCCAGTTCCACGACCAGCAGGTAAGGGCCGAACAGGCTGATGCCCACGGCCTTGGCGTCCACGGTGGTGTGGCCAAGGCCGGCACCGCTCGGGTTGCTGAACAGCACATACAGCAATTCGGCGAGCAGCAGGCCACCGAGAAACACCGGCCCTCCCCAGATGCCGGGTTTGAGCCAGGCGCGTTCCTGTTGGACCGAAGCCGGCCCAAGGTTGAGCATCATGACCACGAACACGAACAACACCATGATGGCGCCGGCGTAGGCGATGATTTCCAGCACGCCGGCGAAAGGTGCGCCGAGGCTGAAGAAAGTCATGGCCACGGCAATCAGCGAAATGATCAGGTAGAGCAGGGCATGCACCGGATTGGTGTTGGTGATGACCCGCAGGGTCGACACCACAGCAATACCGGATGCGAAATAGAAAGCGAATTCCATCTGTACTTCCTTATGGCAGCAAGCTCTTGACGTTGATCGGTTCGGCTTCATTCTGCGCGGAGCCCTTGGGCTTGCCGGCAATGGCCATGCCGGCAACGCGATAGAAGTTATAGTCGGGATTCTTGCCGGGGCCGGAAATCAACAGGTCTTCCTTCTCGTACACCAGGTCCTGACGCTTGAAGTCAGCCATTTCGAAATCCGGCGTAAGCTGGATCGCGGTGGTCGGGCAGGCTTCTTCACACAGGCCGCAGAAAATGCAGCGCGAGAAGTTGATGCGGAAGAACTCCGGGTACCAGCGACCGGCTTCATCCTCGGTCTTCTGCAACGAAATGCAGCCGACCGGGCACGCCACGGCGCACAGGTTGCAGGCCACACAGCGTTCTTCGCCGTCGGGGTCGCGGGTCAGGACGATGCGGCCGCGATAGCGCGGCGGCAGGTACACGGCTTCTTCCGGATATTGCAGGGTGTCACGCTTGCGGAAACCATGGCCGAAGACCATGACCAGGCTGCGCAACTGGGTACCGGTACCCTTAACGATGTTGCCAATATATTTGAACATGGATCAGTACCTCACTGAACCGAGCCTGCCGGCGTGTTGAGCAACACGACCGCGGCAGTCACCAGCAGATTGATCAGGGTCAGCGGCAGGCAGAATTTCCAGCTGAAATCCATCACCTGGTCATAGCGCGGGCGCGGAATCGAAGCGCGCAGCAGGATGAACAGCATGATGAAGAACGCGGTCTTCAAGACGAACCAGACGAAGGGGATCTGTGGCAGCAGGCCGAACGGGCCGTGCCAGCCACCGAAGAACAGGGTCACCAGCAGCGCCGAGATCAGCACGATGCCGATGTACTCGCCGACGAAGAACATGCCCCATTTCATGCCGGCATACTCGATGTGGTAACCGTCGGCCAGTTCCTGTTCCGCTTCCGGCTGGTCGAAGGGGTGACGGTGAGTCACGGCCACGCCGGCGATGAAGAAGGTACAGAAACCGAAGAACTGCGGAATGATGAACCACAGGTTCTGCGCCTGGTAATCGACGATGTCGCGCATGTTGAACGAGCCGACCTGTACCACGATGCCCATCAGCGCCAGGCCCATGAACACTTCGTAGGACACGGTCTGGGCCGAGGCCCGCAGGCTGCCGAGCAACGCGTACTTGTTGTTGCTCGACCAGCCGGCGAACAGCACCGCGTACACCGACAGGCCCGCCATGGCAAAGAAGAACAGCAAGCCGATGTTCAGGTCAGCCACACCCCAGGTCGGGGTGATGGGGATGACCGCGAAGGCGATCAGCAAGGCGCTCATGGCCACCACCGGTGCCAGGGTGAAGATCACCTTGTCGGCAAACGGTGGCATCCAGTCTTCCTTGAAGAACATCTTGAGCATGTCGGCGGCGATCTGGAACATGCCGAACGGGCCGACACGGTTCGGCCCGTAGCGGTCCTGCCACCAGCCCAGCAGGCGGCGCTCGACAAAGCTGAGCAGCGCGCCGCAGACCACCACGGCCAGCAGGATCACGATGGCCTTGACCACCGCGATGATTGCATCGATCACTTCAGGGGTGAACCAGCTCATTGCGCTGCCTCCTGCAGGCCGTCGACGGCCTGGCCGCTGAATGCCGGTGGAATACCGGCCAGGCCTGCCGGCAAGCCGACCAGACCCGTGCCCAGCTCTTCATTGATGCGCAGCGGCAGACGCAGGGTCTTGCCGGCTACGTTCAACGTCAGCAGAGCGCCTTCATTGACACCCAGGCGGTCGGCCTCGGCCTTGGCCAGGGCCACGTAGGCTGCTGGAATGCGCTCTTGTACCGGGGCGGCTTTCGAGGAGTTCTCCTCACTGCCGAACAAGTGGTAGAACGGCACGGCCTGCCAGGTGCCCTGGGCGGGCGAGAACGCACGCGGTACGCCGCCGAACCAGCTCAGGCGATCATCGCCATTGCTTTCGATCAGGCGCGTGCCCGGGTCACCGGCACGCAGATGGCCACCTACTTCATCCTGGAACTTGTTCCAGGCCTGCGGCGAGTTCCAGCCCGGCGACCAGGCAAACGGCACCTGCTGGCGCGGTTCGGCCGAGCCCGAGTAGCCTTCCATCGAGAACGCGAACGCGGTGTCCTTGTCCTGCGGCGTGCGCGGTTCATGCACGCTGATGTTGGCGCGCATGGCCGTACGACCGCTGTAGCGCAGTGGCTCGCGGGCCAGCTTCATGCCCTTGATGCGGAACGAAGCGGACGGCGCGGCGTTGATGATACCGGCCAGGCGCGGCGTGCTGTTGGCGCAGGCTTCAGTGACCTGGTCCAGTTGCGTCCAGTCCACCGGCTGGTTGAGCAGGGTCGAACGCAGCGCGTGCAGCCAGCGCCAGCCTTCGTGCACCAGGATGCTGGCGTCCAGGTAGGTCGGATCGAAGACCTGGAAGAAACGCTGGGCACGGCCTTCCAGACTGACCAGGGTGCCGTCGCCTTCGGCGAAGCTGGCGGCCGGCAGGACCAGGTGGGCGCGGTCGGTGGTGGCGGTTTTCTGGTGATCAGCCACGATCACCACCTTGGCGGCGCTCAGGGCGGCATCGACCAGGGCGGCATCGACACGGGTGTACAGGTCGTTTTCCAGTACGACGATGGCGTCGGCCTTGCCGTCGATCACCTGTTGCAGTGCGGCATTGACCGAGTCACCACCGAGCAGGGCCAGGCCCATGCTGTTGGCTTCCGGCACCACCAGGCTGATCGAGCCTGGCTTGTCGCGCAGCTTGAGCGCCTTGGCGATGTTGGCGGCGGCTTCGATCAGGGCCTTTGAGCCCAGCGAACCACCGGAGATGATCAGCGGACGCTTGGCGGCCAGCAGGGCATCGGCAATGCGCTGCACCAGCTCGCGCGCTTCAGGCTCCAGGCCTTCGACGGCCGGGGCGCTGGCGTCGATGGCATGGGCCACGGCAAAGCCCAGGCGGGCCAGGTCGTCTGGCGCTGCATGCACGCATTCGGCGGCCACGTCGTCCAGGCGGGTTTCGGCCAGGCTGGCAATGAACAGCGGGTTCAACTCGTCCTGGGCGATGTTGCGTACGGCCGCATCCAGCCACGGTTGCACTTTCATGGCCGCAGCCATGTCACGCGCCTTGCCCTTGACGGCCTGGCGCAGTGCCAGCGCCACACGGGCAGCGGTCTGGGTCAGGTCTTCGCCAAGCACGAAGACAGCATCGTGGTCTTCGATCTCGCGCAGATTCGGAATCGGCAGCGGACTGTCGTTCAGGACCTGCACGATCAGGCGCACGCGCTCCAGCTCACCGGCTTCCATGCCGCTGTAGAAGTGCTCGGCACCGACCAGTTCGCGCAGCGCGTAGTTGCCTTCCAGGCTGGCACGGGGCGAGCCGATGCCGACGATGTTGCGGCCACGCAGCAGATCGGCGGCGGTGTCCAGCGCCTCGTCCAGGCTCAGGCGCACCTGCTCCTGACCACGGCTCAGCAAGGGCTGGCGCGGGCGATCGGTGCGGTTGACGTAGCCATAGCCGAAGCGGCCACGGTCGCACAGGAAGTACTGGTTGACCGAACCGTTGAAGCGGTTCTCGATACGGCGCAGTTCGCCATAACGCTCGCCGGGGCTGATGTTGCAACCGCTGGAGCAGCCGTGGCAGATGCTCGGCGAGAACTGCATGTCCCATTTGCGGTTGTAGCGCTCGGAGTGAGTCTTGTCGGTGAACACACCGGTCGGGCAGACCTCGGTGAGGTTGCCGGAGAACTCGCTTTCCAGCGCACCGTCTTCGACGCGACCGAAGTACACGTTGTCGTGGGCGCCGTAGACACCCAGGTCAGTACCGCCGGCATAGTCCTTGTAATAGCGCACGCAGCGATAGCAGGCGATGCAGCGGTTCATTTCGTGGGAAATGAACGGCCCCAGCTGCTGGTTCTGGTGGGTGCGCTTGGTGAAGCGATAACGGCGCTCGTTGTGACCCGTCATCACGGTCATGTCTTGCAGGTGGCAGTGACCGCCTTCTTCGCAGACCGGGCAGTCGTGCGGGTGGTTGGTCATCAGCCATTCGACGACACTGGCGCGGAATGCCTTGGATTCGTCATCGTCGATGGAAATCCAGGTGTTGTCGGTGGCAGGCGTCATGCAGGACATGACGATACGACCACGGGTGTCGTTCTCGTCGTTGTACTGCTTGACCGCACACTGGCGACAGGCACCGACGCTACCAAGCGCGGGGTGCCAGCAGAAATACGGAATGTCGAGGCCCAGTGACAGACAAGCCTGTAGCAGGTTGTCCGCACCGTCGACTTCGAGCGCTTTGCCGTCTACGTGGATAGTGGCCATGGTTCAAAGTTCTTCGTTGGCCCGTTGTCAGCGGGCGTGGCTAATGGAATCTCGGTGGTACCCGCCTCGGTCAGCCCTGAGCAACAAGGGCGTCGGCCGGTACGAAACCGGCGGCCTGGGGCCGCCGGCCTTGTGTCTTGTTATGCCCCGACCACGGTCGGGATCTTGCCGGGCATCGGCAGGCCTGCGCTGGCAGGTGCCACACCGGCTTCGAATTCCGACCGGAAGTACTTGATCGCGCTGCCCAGAGGCTCCACTGCACCGGGTGCGTGAGCACAGAAGGTGCGGCCAGGGCCAAGGAAGTTGACCAGGCCCAGCAGGGTCTCGATGTCCTCGGCACGGCCCTGGCCTTTTTCCAGGGCGCGCAGCATCTTCACGCTCCAGGGCAGGCCGTCGCGGCACGGTGTGCAGAAGCCACAGGATTCCTGGGCGAAGAACTCTTCCATGTTGCGCAGCAGCGAGACCATGTTGACCTTGTCGTCGACGGCCATGGCCAGGCCCGTACCCATCCGCGTGCCGACCTTGGCGATGCCGCCGGCGTACATCTGCGCATCCAGGTGCTCGGGCAACAGGAAGCCGGTGCCGGCGCCGCCTGGCTGCCAGCACTTGAGCTTGAAGCCATCGCGCATGCCGCCGGCGTAGTCTTCGAACAGCTCACGGGCCTGCACGCCGAACGGCAGCTCCCACAGGCCGGGGTTCTTGACCTTGCCGGAGAAGCCCATCAGCTTGGTGCCGTGGTCTTCGCTGCCTTCGCGGGCCAGCGACTTGTACCAGTCGTTGCCGTTGTTGACGATGGCCGGCACGTTGCACAGGGTCTCGACGTTGTTCACGCACGTCGGCTTGCCCCACACGCCGACAGCGGCAGGAAAGGGCGGCTTGGAGCGCGGGTTGGCGCGGCGGCCTTCCAGGGAGTTGATCAGTGCAGTCTCTTCACCGCAGATATAACGCCCGGCGCCGGTGTGCACGAACAGCTCGAAATCGAAACCGCTGCCCAGGATGTTCTTGCCCAGCAGGCCGGCGGCCTTGGCCTCTTCAACCGCACGGTTGAGATGGCGGGCGGCCGTCACGTATTCGCCACGCAGGAAGATATAGCCACGGTAGGCTTTCAGCGCGCGGGCGCTGATCAGCATGCCTTCGATCAGCAGATGGGGCAGTTGCTCCATCAGCATGCGGTCTTTCCAGGTGTTGGGCTCCATCTCATCCGCATTGCACAGCAGGTAGCGGATGTTCATGGATTCGTCTTTGGGCATCAGGCCCCACTTCACGCCCGTGGGAAAGCCCGCGCCGCCGCGACCCTTGAGGCCGGAGTCCTTGACCGCCTGGACGATCTCGTCGGGCGACTGTTGGGTCAGCGCCTTGCGCGCCGCCGCGTAGCCATCCTTACTCTGGTATTCGTCGAGCCAGACCGGCTCSCCGTCGTCACGCAGACGCCAGGTCAGGGGGTGGGTCTCAGCCGTGCGCGCAATACGGTTGGCCGGGCCGAAGGAAGTCAGGGTCATGGGTAAGCCTCCAGCATCTGGGCGACGCCGCCGGGCTGCAGATTGCCGAAGGTGTCGTCATCGACCATCACCGCCGGCGCCTTGTCGCAGTTGCCCAGGCAGCACACCGGCAGCAGGGTGAAGCGGCCGTCGGCGGTGGTCTGGCCCGGGGCGATGCCCAGGGAGCTCTTGATCTCTTCGACGATCGACTCGTGACCGGCGATGAAGCACACCATGCTGTTGCACACGCGAATGATGTGGCGACCAACCGGCTGGCGGAAGATCTGGCTGTAGAACGTCGCCACGCCCTCTACATCGCTGGCCGGAATGCCAATGACTTCGCTGATCGCGTAGATCGCGCCATCCGGCACCCAGCCGCGATGCTTCTGCACGATCTTCAGGGCTTCGATGGACGCCGCGCGCGGGTCCTCGTAGTGATGCATCTCATGCTCGATGGCCGAGCGCTCGGTTTCGCTGAGGACGAAACGGTCAGTCTGGATAAGTGGGCTGTTCATGCTTAGCGGTCCACGTCGGCCATAACGAAATCGATACTACCCAGGTACGCAATCAAGTCGGCGACCATGCTGCCTTTGATCACCGAAGGGATCTGCTGCAGGTGCGGGTAGCTTGGAGTGCGGATCCGGGTACGGTAGCTCATGGTGCCGCCGTCGCTCGTCAGGTAATAGCTGTTGATACCCTTGGTCGCTTCGATCATCTGGAAGGATTCGTTGGCCGGCATGACCGGGCCCCACGAAACCTGCAGGAAGTGAGTGATCAAGGTTTCGATGTGCTGCAGGGTGCGCTCTTTGGGCGGCGGCGTGGTCAGCGGGTGATCCGCCTTGTACGGGCCTTCGGGCATGTTGCGCATGCACTGGTCGATGATGCGGATGCTCTGGCGCATTTCCTCGACGCGGACCATGCAGCGGTCGTAGGCATCGCCGTTGGCGGCCAGCGGCACTTCGAATTCGAAGTTCTCGTAGCCCGAATACGGACGCGCCTTGCGCAGGTCGAAATCACAGCCGGTGGAGCGCAGGCCGGCACCGGTGACGCCCCATTCCAGGGCTTCCTTGGTGTTGTAGGCGGCAACGCCGATGGTCCGGCCCTTGAGGATGCTGTTCTGCAGGGCGGCCTTGGTGTACTCGTCCAGGCGCTTGGGCAGCCAGTCGACGAAGTCCTTGACCAGTTTTTCCCAGCCGCGTGGCAGGTCGTGGGCGACGCCACCAATACGATACCAGGCCGGGTGCAGGCGGAAACCGGTAATGGCTTCGATCACCGTGTAGGCACGCTGGCGGTCGGTGAAGGTGAAGAACACCGGGGTCATGGCGCCCACGTCCTGGATATAGGTACCCAGGAACAGCAGGTGGCTGGTGATGCGGAAGAACTCGGCCATCATGATGCGGATGGTGTCGACCTTCTGCGGCACCTTGATGCCGGCCAGTTTCTCGACCGCCAGCACGTAGGGCAGGTTGTTCATCACCCCGCCCAGGTAATCGATGCGGTCGGTGTACGGAATGTAGCTGTGCCAGGACTGGCGCTCGCCCATCTTCTCGGCACCACGGTGGTGGTAGCCGATGTCCGGAACACAGTCGACGATTTCTTCGCCGTCGAGCTGCAGCACGATACGGAACGCACCGTGGGCCGAAGGGTGGTTGGGACCGAGGTTGAGGAACATGTAGTCCTCGTTCTCGGCCGAACGCTTCATGCCCCAGTCTTCGGGGTTGAAGCGCGCCGCTTCCTCTTCAAGCTGCTGCTTGGCCACGTTCAGGCTGTAGGGATCGAACTCGGTGGCGCGGGCCGGGAAGTCCTTGCGCAGCGGATGACCTTCCCAGGTCGGCGGCATCATGATGCGGGTCAGGTGCGGGTGGCCCGGGAAGTCGATCCCGAACATGTCCCACACTTCGCGCTCGTACCAGTTGGCGTTGGGCCAGATACCGGTCACGGTAGGCACGCTGAGGTCGCTCTCGGACAGGGCCACCTTGATCATTACGTCACTATTACGCTCTACCGACAACAGGTGGTAGAACACCGTGAAGTCGGCGCCCGGCAGGCCACGGCGATGGGTGCGCAGGCGCTCGTCAACGCCATGCAGGTCGTAGAGCATGGAGTAGGGCTTGGCGACCTGACGCAAAAAGGTCAGGACTTCGACCAGCCGGGCACGCTGGACCCACAGCACCGGCATGCCGGTACGGGTCGGCTGGGCAGTGAAGGCCTCGGCGCCAAAGCGGGTATTCAGTTCATTGACGACATCTTGGTCGTCAGCCTTGTACGGCGGGATGTACAGAGCGGTGTCTGCAGTCATAGGTCTCAATCACTTCGGTCAACGTACAGAGTCGACCCGCGTTCTCGTTTTGTTATGTAAGAACGGGGGGTGTCAGACTTCGTCGGGGCTGCGCAGGTTGGTGACCTGGATACGCTCTTCGCGACGCTGAACCTTCGTCGAGGGCATCTCGGCGCGATATACGCCTTGATCGCCGACAACCCAGGACAGCGGGCGCCGCTCTTTCCCGATCGACTCCTGCAACAGCATCAAGCCTTGCAGGAACGCTTCGGGGCGGGGCGGGCAGCCGGGCACATAGACATCCACGGGCAGGAACTTGTCCACGCCCTGAACCACCGAGTAGATGTCATACATGCCACCGGAGTTGGCGCACGAACCCATGGAAATGACCCATTTGGGCTCGAGCATTTGCTCGTAGAGACGCTGGATGATCGGCGCCATCTTGATGAAGCAGGTCCCGGCGATGACCATGAAATCCGCCTGGCGCGGCGAGGCCCTGATCACCTCGGCACCAAAGCGCGCGATGTCATGGGGCGCCGTGAAGGCGGTGGTCATTTCCACGTAGCAGCACGAAAGGCCGAAGTTATACGGCCACAGGGAGTTCTTGCGACCCCAGTTGACCGCATTGCTGAGCACATCTTCGAGCTTGCCCATGAAGATGTTCTTGTGGACCTGATCTTCTAGGGGGTCGGAAACGGTTTCCCGTTCACCGATCGGATACTGCTCGTTAGGCGCATCCGGGTTGATTCTGGTGAGATTGTATTGCATTGCCAAAGCCTCATTGTTTTAGCTTCGCCTGCCGTTTACGACGACCTTCGGGTGCCCAATCGAGCGCCCCCACCCGCCATAGATAAACAAGACCCGCCAACAGAATTGCTATGAAAACGAGCGCTTCGACGAATCCGGCCCAGCCGCTTTCGCGTACCGACACAGACCATGCAAAGAGAAAGAGGGCTTCGATATCGAAGATCACGAACAGCATCGCGACCAGATAGAATTTTGCGGAAAGACGCAGGCGGGCACTGCCGGTGGGCAGCATCCCGGACTCGAACGGTTCGTTCTTGCTGCGGCCCCAGGCGCGGCTGCCGAGCAGGCTCGACAGGCCGAGCATGAATGCACAGAGGCCAACGACACCCAAAAGGAAAATGGCGAAGCCCCAGTTGTGGGCAATCAGACCTGTCGATTCGGACATGCTGGCAATCCTTAGTCAGAGAACGGGCGTCTCTGAGTGCTTGAGAAATGGGTAGAGAGCAGTGACGAAATGTCGCAGCGAGATCAGTCCGCTGATTTTATGTGCAAATACAGTGCAAGTAAATTTTCTATATCAAATTTATTCTTTGAATCGATCGTTCATACCGTTTGCACCAGGCTGCAGGCCACGCAGACCGGGGATTTCAATGGATTCGACCCAGTATGTTTGGTTATTACGGAAAAGCAGAAAAGCAAAACAGAATGATAATTAATATCATTTGATAGGGTGTTTCATTAATACTGCCGAGTGTGCGCGCCGACCTGTTTAAAGCACTAATAAGTAACATCATGACAGATGTCGGGCATTGCTGTGCGTCAATGTCGCGCCACGTCGCTGCAAAACGCACAAGCCGCCCTGGTGGACGGCTTGTGCTGAGGCTGGGTGACGGCGTCTGTCAGTGGAACTGATCCTGCTCTGTCGAGCCGGTCAGGGCGGTCACCGATGAGGCGCCCCCCTGAATCACGGTGGTCATGTCATCGAAATAGCCGGTGCCCACTTCCTGCTGGTGCGCGACAAAGGTATAGCCCTTGGCGGCGTCGGCAAATTCCTGCTCCTGCAGCTTCACGTAGGCGGTCATGTCGTTGCGGGCGTAGTCGTGCGCCAGGCTGAACATGCCGTGCCACATGTTGTGAATGCCGGCCAGGGTAATGAACTGGTGCTTGTAGCCCATGGCCGAGAGCTCGCGCTGGAATTTGGCGATGGTGGCATCGTCGAGGTTCTTCTTCCAGTTGAAGGACGGCGAGCAGTTGTACGACAGCAACTGATCCGGGTACTCCTTCTTGATCGCCTCGGCAAAGCGCCGTGCTTCGTCCAGGTCCGGCTTGGCAGTCTCGCACCACACCAGGTCAGCGTACGGGGCGTAGGCCAGGCCGCGGGCAATGGCCTGGTCCAGGCCTGCGCGGACCTTGTAGAAACCTTCCGGGGTGCGGGCGCCGGTGACGAACGGCTGGTCGTACGGGTCGCAATCGGAGGTCAGCAGGTCGGCCGCGTTGGCGTCGGTGCGGGCCAGGATAATGGTCGGGACCCCGGCCACGTCGGCCGCCAGGCGTGCCGCCACCAGCTTCTGTACCGCTTCCTGAGTGGGGACCAGCACCTTGCCGCCCATGTGGCCGCATTTTTTCACCGAGGCCAACTGGTCTTCGAAGTGAACGCCGGCGGCACCCGCTTCGATCATGTTCTTCATCAGTTCATAGGCATTGAGCACGCCACCGAAGCCGGCCTCGGCATCGGCCACGATCGGCGCGAAGTAATCGATGTAGCCGTCATCGCCGGGGTTCTTGCCGGCTTTCCACTGGATCTGGTCGGCGCGGCTGAACGAGTTGTTGATACGACGCACGACGGTGGGCACCGAGTCGACCGGGTAGAGCGACTGGTCGGGGTACATGGACTCGGCCGAGTTGTTGTCGGCAGCCACTTGCCAGCCGGAAAGGTAGATGGCCTGGATGCCGGCCTTGACCTGTTGTACAGCCTGGCCGCCGGTCAGGGCGCCCATGCAGTTGACGAAATCCTTGTCGGGCCGGAAAGACGGCCTGGCGCCCTGGGTCACCAGATTCCAGAGTTTCTCGGCGCCCAGCTTTGCAAACGTGTGTTCCGGTTGAACCGAGCCACGCAGGCGGACGACATCAGCAGCAGAATAGGTTCGGGTCACGTTGGTCCAGCGCGGATTTTCAGCCCAGTCTTTTTCCAGAGCCGCTATTTGTTGTTCGCGTGTCAGTGCCATGTTGATAAACCTCATTTCCTGGGTTTTTCAGGCGTGAAAACGATCGCGCCAATTGCTCGCTATGTTTCAGGCCGCCTGATGCGGGGTATGTCCTGCTCCGCCAAAACGCCTCGTTTATCGAAGGCACGGGTGATGGCTGCTCACTGATCGGAAAACGTACTGCTGGTTGCGTTTGCATCGGATGGCGACAGATGAACGAATGGCTCAGGGTGATGAGCAGGCGTTACGGGCGTGGTCGAGAGGCGCCTCTGGCTCGTGGTTGCCGTGTGCGTCGCTCATTCCGGAATGCCTTTGTGCCTGACAGCGCTACCGTCCCTCGGGACAACTTCGTTCCAGTCGCAACCTCGTCAAACTGCCTTGTGGGCGGTCAGGACACGAAGCGGCCCGCACGGTAAGTATGGGCGCGCCCCGGAAGCGCATGAAGGCTTCTGATCAGCGGGAGCGAGGCCATCATGCCGTGGTGTTTTTGACCCGTCAAACGTTTTGTAGTGCTTTTTTGGTGTCACTACATCTTTGGTCTAATATGACCGCCGGGTCACTGCAAGGCCCGCCGGTTCTGGGTCGGGCACCCTGAAGCCGGTTATCCGGCGCCCTTACTCGAGCGCATCGACCTTGACGCGCAGCAGCATGTCGTCACGCCCCTGGGTCGAGTAGTAACGGGCATTGGCCTGACGATCGGCCACCGACTGGTTCTGGCTGCCCGCCAGGGTGATCCATTCGCCCAGGCGACCGCTGACCGTGCTGTCGGTGCTCTGCACCTTGATGGCGTCGGGCCGTTCCTGGCTCACGCGGTCCCGGTTGGTGCTGATGGTCAGGTGCACGATGTCGCCTGTCACGCTGGCCGTGACGTAGAAGCCCTGCGTCACGTTGCGGTACTGGGTCTCGCTTTGCGAATAACCGTAGCTGTCGGTGCGCGAGGTGGTCAGCGGAATACTCTGGCCGGTCTGGATCAGGGCCGGGCTGCCTTCGGTGGTCTGGATCTGTTGCAAGGCGCCTTCGCGGCTGTCGGTGCCGTAGCTGATGACGCGCCCGCCGCCGGCGCTGTTGTGATTCTGCGCGGCCTGGTCACTGGTATCGACGCTGATCAACAAACGTTTCGGGGCGGTGTCGAGTTGCGAGAGCAGGGCGCGAAGTTCGTCGATCTTGCGCGATTCAGCATTGACGATCAACTGATTGCCATGGGCGTTGACCGAGCCTTCCTGGCCCAGGAAATTACGCGCCACCGGCAGCAGTTCGTCACTGGTTCGGTAGTTGAGCGGCACGATTTCAGTGGCGGCCAGCGTCCAGGTGCTCGACAACAGCAGCAGTGAAGTCAACAAGGGGCGTATGAACATGTCCTTTACTCCGCGAGAGCGTATCCAGGCCTTGAGTGTGTCACTTTGTCAGCCGATAGCAAAACGCCCCGACTCCCTTGGCTGGCGCTTGCACGCAGGCCATGGGAGGCGGGGCGTTGCTTATGTAGTGCTTGTGTAGGGATGCCTACACAGTCTCGCGGCGCATATCGACATGCGGCAGGCCTGCTTCGAGAAACTCGTCGCTGACCACATGAAAGCCAAAGCGTTCGTAGAACGCCGCAGCCTGCACCTGGGCACTGAGCTTCTGCTGCGTGAGACCGCGTTTCTCGGCCTCCAGCAGCACGGCGCCGAGCAGGGCTTCACCGACTTTCAGGCCGCGCCAGTCCTTGAGCACCGACAGGCGTCCGATTTCGCCGTCAGGCAACAGACGCGCGGTGCCGATCGGGTAATCGCCTTCAAAGGCGAGGAAGTGGGCGGCGTCGGCATCCTCTGCATCCCACTCCAGCTCCGGCGGCACCGCTTGCTCGGCGATAAAGACGCTTTCACGAATGCGCCGGATGGCAGCATTGTCCTTGTGCCAGTCTGCAACCGATACACTGATTTTATTCATCGGCAAATCCCAGGCTTCCTTGTTTGAGCAATTCGCAGAGCAATGTCCGTCCGTCCTCGTCTGCCAGCCACGGACCGAGGTTCTCGATATGCAGGGCGTCGGCCGCGCAGACCAGCTTCAGCAGGTCGCGCAACTTGCCAGGCAGCAGGCGGCTCTGACCGCTGGCGAACAGTAACAGATCGTCATCGACATTCGACCAGGCCATGCGCGCGCTCGGGTTGCGAATGATGATCGCGCCCTGTTCCAGGCTGTCGAGCAGGTCAGTCTCTTCCAGTTCTTCACCGCTGACCAGTTCAGGGTAGCGCGGCTCGGTCATGAACTGGCCGAACCAGGTCAGCAGCAGGCGCTCGTCGCTCATGTGCTCGGCCAGCAGGCCCTTGAGGCGGGCCAGTGCGTCGTGCTGGATCTGGTGCGGATCGCTCACGGGCTGGGCATCGGCGTCAGTGTAGCGCTCCTCGTCAGGAATGAACTGACTGAGGAAATCGGTGAAATGCGTCAGTACTTCGGCAGCGCTCGGGGCGCGGAAGCCCACCGAATAGGTCAGGCACTCGTCCACGGCAACGCCCCAATGGGCCAGGCGCGGCGGCAGGTAAAGCATGTCGCCCGGCTCCAGGGTCCATTCCTCGGTGCCTTCGAACTCGGCCAGGATGCGCAGGTCAGCGTGCTTGATCAGGGGGCTGTCGCTGTCGCACATCTGGCCGATCTTCCAGTGCCGCTGGCCGTGGCCTTGCAGCAGGAATACATCGTAGTTGTCGAAGTGCGGGCCGACGCTGCCGCCAGGTGCGGCGTAGCTGACCATGACGTCGTCAATGCGCCAGCTGGGCAGGAAGCGGAAGTTTTCCAGCAGTTCGCCCACTTCCGGGACGAATTGATCGACGGCCTGGACCAGCAAGGTCCACTCGCGCTCGGGCAGGGTGCTGAAGGCATCTTCGGCAAACGGGCCGCGACGCAGTTCCCACGGGCGCTCGCCCTGTTCGATGACCAGGCGCGATTCGACCTCTTCTTCCAGAGCCAGGCCTGCCAGCTCGTCCGGATCGATCGGGCTCTGGAAGTCCGGCAGGGCCTGGCGGATCAGCAGGGGCTTTTTCTGCCAGTAATCACGCAGAAAAACACGCGCGCTCATGCCGCCCAGAAGTTGAAGAGGAGTATCAGGATTCATTTGTAAGCCCTTGAAATGAAAACGCCCGGCACAGCCGGGCGTGTGCAGAAGTTGTTGCGGTTCAGATACGCTTGGCTTGTGCCACGGCGTTACCGATGTAGTTGGCCGGGGTCAGCTGCTTCAGCTCGACCTTGGCCTGCGCCGGCATGTCCAGGCCATCGATGAAGGTCAGCAGTGCTTCAGGGCTGATGCCTTTGCCGCGTGTCAGCTCCTTGAGCTTCTCGTACGGGTTCTCGATGTTGTAGCGGCGCATGACGGTCTGGATCGGCTCGGCCAGCACTTCCCAGCAGGCGTCCAGGTCGGCGGCGATGCGTTGCTCGTTCAGCTCCAGCTTGCTGATGCCCTTGAGGCTGGCCTCGTAGGCGATCACGCTGTGCGCAAAGCCCACGCCCAGGTTGCGCAGCACGGTGGAGTCGGTCAGGTCGCGCTGCCAGCGCGAGATCGGCAGCTTGCTGGCCAGGTGCTGGAACAGCGCGTTGGCGATGCCCAGGTTGCCTTCGGAGTTCTCGAAGTCGATCGGGTTGACCTTGTGCGGCATGGTCGAGGAACCGATTTCGCCAGCGACAGTGCGCTGCTTGAAGTAGCCCAGCGAGATGTAGCCCCAGATGTCGCGGTCGAAGTCGATCAGGATGGTGTTGAAGCGGGCAATGGCGTCGAACAGCTCGGCGATGTAGTCGTGCGGTTCGATCTGCGTGGTGTACGGGTTGAACACCAGGCCCAGCTCGTCTTCGATGAAGGCGCGGGCGTTGGCTTCCCAGTCGATGTCCGGGTAGGCCGACAGGTGGGCGTTGTAGTTGCCCACGGCGCCGTTGATCTTGCCCAGCAGTGGCACGGCGGCCACCTGGGCGATCTGGCGCTCCAGGCGGTAGACCACGTTGGCCAGCTCCTTGCCCAGGGTGGTCGGCGAAGCCGGCTGGCCATGGGTGCGCGACAGCATTGGCACGTCGGCAAAGCGCTGGGCCAGTTCGCGGATGGCCTCGGCGATCTGGCGCATCAGCGGCAGCACCACGTTGTCGCGACCTTCGCGCAGCATCAGGGCGTGGGACAGGTTGTTGATGTCCTCGCTGGTGCAGGCAAAGTGAATGAATTCGCTGACCGCATTCAGTTCAGGCAGCTTGGCGGCCTGTTCCTTGAGCAGGTATTCCACAGCCTTGACGTCGTGGTTGGTGGTGCGCTCGATCTCTTTGACGCGCTCGGCGTGCTCGATTGCAAAATTGTCGGCCAGTGCGTCGAGAATGGCGTTGGCTTCGGCCGAGAAGGCTGGCACTTCGGCGATTTGCGGATGGGCTGCCAGG
Source organism: Pseudomonas sp. Leaf127 (assembly GCF_001423155.1). Lineage (NCBI taxonomy): Bacteria > Pseudomonadati > Pseudomonadota > Gammaproteobacteria > Pseudomonadales > Pseudomonadaceae > Pseudomonas > Pseudomonas sp. Leaf127. The sequence continues at coordinate 32,895 of NZ_LMOA01000012.1, forward strand.
CGCTGCAGCCAGCGTACTTCCACCAGGACGCGGAAGCGGACCAGGCCGTATTCGCTGAAGATAGGGCGCAAGGCCTGGGTCTTGCCGGCATAGCGGCCGTCAACAGGGGAAACCGCGGTGAGCGAAGAAAGCTGCATGGGGTGCTCTCGGACAGTCGGCTTTGAAAAGGGCGCATATCATACATGAAATTGCCGGCCGACTGGGGACAGTCGACCAGCGTAGATAGCGTCGAGCCTGAAGGTTGAAAAAGGAGAGGCGCGGCGTTTCAGCCGTGCATCAACGTGTAGAGTTCTTTCAGTAGCTTGCGACGGCTGAACACCAGTTGCCAGCGATGGCCGCCAACTTGTCGCCACAGGCGTGCCGAGCGAATGCCGGCCAGCAGCAGGGCGCGAATGCGCGAGGCATTGCTGGGTTGCTGCAGGTTGCGCATGTCGCCATGCACCTGGATGCGCTGGCGCAAGGTGCTCAAGGTGTCCTGATACAAGGCCCCGGCGGCGGCGATCACATTCTCGTGAGCGATGCCGAAATGCTCGACCTGTGACTGGATCTGCGGCAAGCGCTTGCCGATCACGCCCAGCATGTCGTCGCGCTTGGCCAACTGGCGCTCAAGGCCCAGCATCGACAAGGCATAGCGCAACGGTTCGCGCTGCAGGGTGCCCGGGTCGCGCTCCAGGGCGCTGGCCAGGGCGCGGTAGCCCTCGCGCAGGCACTGGTCATTGCCGCCGTATACATCCAGGGTGTCCTTGGGGTCGAGCACCAGCAGGCTGCCGAGCATGCAGCCCAGGTCCGCCTCGCTGACCTGGCCGGTCTTGGCCAGGCGGTCGACCAGGATGGCGGCCTGGAAGACGCCGCCCAGGGCGATCAGTTGTTCCTGAATCGGGGTCATCAAGGCTTGTCCTTGCTGTTCCAGGGTTCGGCCGTTTCGATCACGCCGCCGCCCAGGCAGATTTCGCCATCATAGAACACCACCGATTGTCCGGGGGTCACGGCGCGTTGAGGTTCATCGAAGAGCGCGCGGTAGCCGCCAGCGGTCTTTTCCAGGGTGCAGCCCTGGTCGCCCTGGCGGTAGCGCACCTTGGCCGTCAGGCGGCGCGGGCTGTCGAGGTCGACCGGGTTGACCCAGTAGATCTGCGAGGCCAGCAATGCGCGGGAGAACAGCCATGGATGGTCATTGCCCTGGCCGACGATCAGCTCGTTGGTCTCCAGGTCCTTTTCCAGCACATACCAGGGCTCGTCGCCGGCATCCTTCAGGCCGCCGATACCCAGGCCCTGGCGCTGACCGATGGTGTGGTACATCAGGCCGCTGTGGCGGCCGATGACTTCACCTTCGGTGGTCTTGATCTCGCCGGGCTGGGCGGGCAGGTACTGGCGCAGGAAATCGGTGAAGCGCCGCTCGCCGATAAAGCAGATGCCGGTGGAGTCCTTTTTGCGCGCCGTGGCCAGGCCGTGTTGCTCGGCAATGGCGCGTACTTCGGGTTTTTCCAGTTCGCCGACCGGGAATAGGGTGCGGGCAATCTGTTCGCCGCCCACGGCATGCAGGAAGTAGCTCTGGTCCTTGTTCGGGTCCAGGCCCTTGAGCAGCTCGGTGCGCCCGTCGATGTCGCGCCGGCGCACATAATGGCCGGTGGCAATCAGGTCGGCGCCCAGGCTCAGGGCGTAGTCGAGGAAGGCCTTGAACTTGATTTCCCGGTTGCAGAGGATATCCGGATTGGGCGTGCGGCCGGCCTTGTACTCTTCCAGGAAATGCTCGAATACATGGTCCCAGTATTCGGCGGCGAAGTTGGCCGTGTGCAGCTTGATGCCGATCCGGTCACACACGGCCTGGGCATCGGCCAGGTCTTCGCGGGCGGTGCAGTATTCCGTGCCGTCGTCTTCTTCCCAGTTCTTCATGAACAGGCCTTCCACCTGATAGCCCTGCTGCAGCAGCAGGACGGCGGAAACGGAAGAGTCCACGCCGCCGGACATGCCAACAATGACGCGTGGTTTTTCAGTGTTCGAAAGGGCTGGATCAGACATGAGCGTTCAACGGCTATGGTGAAAAGGACGCGATTCTATCAGGCCGCAAGTGTCGCGTCTCACGCCTTGTCGCGCAGCAGGGCGAGACTGAAGCGTTCGCCGGTCAGGTAATCGTCCACGCAGCGCAGCACCAGTTCACTGCGCCAGCGTGGCTGTTGCTCGAGCAATTGCTCGCGGCTCAGCCATACCGGGCCGATGATGCCTTCGTCCAGGCGATAGTCGGGATGATGGCGCAGCGCCCTGGCGGCAAAGCAGATACGCTGGTAGGTCACGCCATTGCTGGGGGCGGTGTACAGGTAGATGCCGACCACGCCGGTCAGCTCCACATCCCAGCCGGTTTCTTCCAGCGTCTCGCGCACGGCGGCCTGTTGCAGGCTTTCGTTCGGGTCCAGGTGGCCGGCGGGCTGGTTGAGCACCGGCTGGCCTTGTTGCAGTTCCTCGACAAACAGGAAGCGTCCCTGATCTTCGATGACGGTGGCAACGGTGACATGGGCTTGCCAATTCATGGGCCTTTCTCCAGAAGCAATGGCGGTAAAAACAACAACCCCGGCACGTGGGCCGGGGTTGTTGTGTATCAGTGTTGCACCTTACAGCGCGGCGATGGCTGCGTTGAAGGTCTCGCTAGGGCGCATGGCCTTGCTGGCCAGCTCTGGCTTGGCGAAGTAGTAACCGCCAATTTCAACCGGCTTGCCTTGTACCGCATTGAGCTCGGCAACGATTTTTTCTTCGTTGTCGGTCAGGGTCTTGGCCAGGGGAGCGAACTGCGCCTTGAGGGCGGCGTCGTCATCCTGGGCAGCCAGTGCCTGGGCCCAGAACAGGGTCAGGTAGAAGTGGCTGCCGCGGTTGTCGATGCTGCCGACCTTGCGCGAAGGCGACTTGTTGCGGTCCAGGAACTCGCCAGTGGCCTGGTCGAGGGTCTTGGCCAGCACCAGTGCCTTGGGGTTGTTGTAGGCGTGGCCCAGGTGTTCCAGGGAAGCGGCCAGGGCCAGGAATTCACCCAGCGAATCCCAGCGCAGGAAGTTCTCTTCGACAAACTGCTGCACGTGCTTGGGGGCCGAGCCGCCGGCGCCGGTTTCGAACAGGCCGCCACCATTCATCAGTGGCACGATCGACAGCATCTTGGCGCTGGTGCCCAGTTCCATGATCGGGAACAGGTCGGTCAGGTAGTCGCGCAGCACGTTGCCGGTGACCGAGATGGTGTCCTGGCCGGCGCGGGTGCGCTCCAGGGTCAGCTTCATGGCGTCGACCGGGGTCAGGATCTGGATGTCCAGGCCTGCGGTGTCGTGGTCGCGCAGGTACTTCTGCACTTTCTCGATCATCACGCCGTCGTGGGCGCGAGCCGGGTCGAGCCAGAAGATCGCCGGGGTATTGCTGGCGCGCGAGCGGTTGACCGCCAGCTTGACCCAATCCTGGATCGGTGCGTCCTTGGCCTGGCACATGCGCCAGATATCGCCGGCTTCGACGTTCTGTTCCATCACGGTATTGCCCTGGGCGTCGCTGACGCGCACCACACCGGCCGTCTTGATCTGGAAGGTCTTGTCGTGCGAGCCGTATTCTTCGGCTTTCTGCGCCATCAGGCCCACGTTCGGCACGCTGCCCATGGTGGTCGGATCGAAGGCGCCGTGTTTCTTGCAGTCTTCGATTACGGCCTGGTAGATGGTGGCGTAGCTGCGGTCCGGGATGACGGCCTTGGCGTCGTGCAACTGGCCATCGGTGCCCCACATCTTGCCCGAGTCACGGATCATCGCTGGCATCGAGGCGTCGACGATCACGTCGCTCGGCACGTGCAGGTTGGTGATGCCCTTGTCGGAGTTGACCATCGCCAGTTGTGGGCGGGCAGCATAGACCGCCTGGATATCGGCCTTGATTTCAGCCTGCTTGTCGGCTGGCAGGCTGGCGATGCGCTCGTACAGGTCGCCGATGCCGTTGTTCAGGTTGAAGCCGATTTCCTTGAGCACGTCGGCGTGCTTGGTCAGCGCGTCCTGATAGAACTCTTCGACGATCTGTCCGAACATGATCGGATCGGAGATCTTCATCATGGTGGCTTTCAAGTGCACCGAGAACAGTACGCCTTGCTTCTTGGCGTCTTCGATTTCGGCGGCGATGAAGCTGCGCAGGGCTTTCTTGCTCATGACCGAGCAGTCGATCACTTCACCGGCCTTGACGGCGGTTTTTTCCTTCAGGACGGTGGCGGTGCCGTCCTGGGCGATCAGTTCGATCTTCAGGCTGTTGTCGGCCTCGACCAGGGCGGCTTTTTCGCTGCCGTAGAAGTCGCCGCTGCTCATGTGCGCGACGTGGGCCTTGGAGTCGCTGCTCCAGGCACCCATCTTGTGCGGGTGCTTGCGTGCGTAGTTCTTGACCGACAGCGGGGCGCGGCGGTCGGAGTTGCCTTCGCGCAGGACCGGGTTCACGGCGCTGCCCTTGACCTTGTCGTAGCGGGCGCGGACGTCTTTTTCCGCGTCAGTCGATGGGTTTTCCGGGTAGTCAGGGATGGCGTAGCCCTGGTCCTGCAGTTCTTTGACAGTGGCCTTCAGTTGCGGAACCGAAGCACTGATGTTGGGCAGTTTGATGATGTTGGCTTCTGGCGTGGTCGCCAGTTTGCCCAGCTCGGCAAGATGATCCGCAATTTGCTGGTCGGCGCGAAGCGCTTCGGGGAAGCTGGCCAGTACCCGGCCTGCCAGCGAAATGTCACGGGTCTCGACGTCGATGTCGGAAGACGCGGTGAACGCTTCGATGATGGGCAGCAGCGAGTAGGTGGCCAGGGCCGGGGCTTCGTCAGTAAAGGTGTAGATGATCTTCGAGCGGTCGGACATTCGTATTAACTCTCTGTTTTGCTGAGCATGCACAAAATCCCGATGCGCGCCGTATGGGCACTCTGCCCATGCTTGCGTCATGAGCCCGGGTCGGGATTGCTTCGCGGTGATGGTGGGTGCATCAGTCGAGCGTCAAGCAGTCGGGCACCTGTGTCCCGACGCAGATCGGAGCGGGTGTCATGCATCCGGACGGCCCCGCACCAGTGATTCGAGTTCCATGACTCGGCAGTCACGCCGGGGAGTATATCAAACCCTGAATCCCAAGCATTAATGCTATGCGGCCAATTGGCGCATGCCAATACGGCCTTGGTCGAACGCAAGCGCTCTGGAACAGGGGTTTTGGCGAATTTTAAAAGTCCTTGGGCGATGCCGTGCTGAGCGGTATTTGTCAGTCTGCCAAGGCGTGACTAGGCTTTATGGCGGTCAGGCTGTCCAATCAACTGCGTATTGGAGCTCAGCATGCAATACAAGAACGTTACAATTCCCCCTGCCGGCGAGCGCATCACGCTCAACCCCGATCACTCCCTGAATGTCCCCGATCGACCGATCATTCCTTATATGGAAGGTGATGGTATCGGTGTGGATATCACTCCGGTCATGCTCAAGGTCGTGGAGGCTGCTGTCGAAAAAGCCTACGGCGGCGTGCGCCAGATTGCCTGGATGGAAGTCTATGCGGGCGAAAAGGCCACGCGCATCTACAGTCCGGACACCTGGCTGCCCGACGAAACCCTGCAGGCGGTCAGGGACTTCGTGGTGTCGATCAAGGGTCCCCTGACCACGCCGGTCGGTGGCGGCATCCGCTCGCTCAATGTCGCCTTGCGTCAGCAACTGGACCTGTACGTGTGCCTGCGGCCTGTGCGCTGGTTCGCCGGGGTGCCCAGCCCCGTCATCAGGCCGGGCGAGGTCGACATGGTGATCTTTCGCGAAAACTCCGAAGACATCTATGCCGGTATCGAGTGGCAGGCCGGCTCGGTGCAGGCCGACAAGGTCATCCGGTTTCTCAAGGAGGAAATGGGCGTGCACCGGCTGCGGTTCGATCATGAATGCGGCATAGGCATCAAGCCGGTGTCCCGTGAGGGCACGGTGCGCCTGGTGCGCAAGGCCCTGCAATATGCCGTTGATCATGATCGACGTTCAGTCACGATCGTGCACAAGGGCAACATCATGAAATACACCGAAGGTGCCTTCAAGGAGTGGGCCTGCGAAGTGGCCGTTGGCGAGTTCGGTGCGACCCTGCTTGAAGGTGGGCCCTGGATGCGCTTTACCAATCCAAAGACCGGGCGCGAGATCATCGTCAAGGACGTGATTGCCGATGCCATGTTGCAACAGGTGCTGCTGCGACCGGCCGACTATGATGTGATCGCCACGCTGAATCTCAATGGCGATTACCTCTCCGATGCCCTGGCCGCCCAGGTCGGCGGGATCGGTATTGCACCGGGTGCCAATCTGGCCGATGACGTCGCCATGTTCGAGGCCACCCACGGCACGGCCCCGCGCTATGCAGGCAAGGACCAGGTCAATCCGGGATCGTTGATTCTGTCGGCAGAAATGATGCTGCGCCATCTGGGCTGGGAGGAGGCGGCGGATCTTGTGATCAAGGGGCTTGAGGGGGCGATCTTGGCCCGAACCGTCACCTATGACTTCGAGCGGCTGATGGACGGCGCCACGCGTGTGTCGTGCTCGGGATTTGGCGAGGCGATCATCTCGCACATGTGACCGATAGAGGGATCAAGGCCGGATGGCCGGTTCAAGCATCTGGACCGGCCATCCGGCAGTCTGGCATGACTGGCGTTTGTGGTGGTTCGCCTCAGGCAGGCACGTTTGAAGCCTTGACGGTTGCACTCGATGTTTCGACCGATTTGTCAGCACTGGCTGTCGCGGGCGAAATCTCTACAGCGTGCAAGCCCTTGGGCCCCTGGATAATCTCAAATTGCACTGGTTGCCCGGCCTTGAGCGTCTTGTAACCATCCATTTTAATAGCTGAATAATGTGCGAACAGGTCTTCATCCCGGCCGTCGGCAAGGATAAATCCATAGCCTTTTGCATTATTGAACCACTTGACTTTACCACTGAGCATAGCCATATCCCTCTGCAAAGGACTCCGTCTGGAGTATCATCCACCTCAATCCGCCTGACCTGAAAAATTTTGGTTGACTGCGCGGACCCTTTTTACCCAATGTGGGCTCTATTGTTTGTAACACCGTTTAGCTGATAGTCAAGGTCATGCGGCAGTCCATGTCATGAAAGCCGGTTCGACAGCGGCCACTTGCTATTGGTTCAATCCGACTTTTTCGAAATGAACATTCTTTCCCCATGCATGCAATCAGCAAGATTCGACTAACATTCAATCAGGATGGTCCTCGGTCAAACGAGGGCGCGCACGAGGACGATGCGTCGGGCGTAGCGGTACAGGACGCCAAGCCGACTCTGCAGGCGCCACCGATGTATAAGGTGATTTTGTTCAACGATGATTACACCCCGATGGATTTCGTTGTCGAAGTGCTGGAGGTGTTTTTCAACCTGAATCGTGAGCTGGCCACCAAGATCATGCTGGCCGTCCATACAGAGGGACGGGCAGTCTGCGGATTGTTTACCCGCGACATCGCCGAGACCAAGGCCATGCAGGTCAACCAATACGCCAGGGAGAGCCAGCATCCACTACTCTGTGAGATCGAGAAGGACGGTTAAACGCCGACCACTTGGGTATGAGGTGAAGCTATGTTAAACCGTGAACTCGAAGTCACCCTCAATCTGGCCTTCAAGGAAGCGCGTTCCAAGCGTCATGAGTTCATGACCGTCGAACACCTTCTGCTGGCCTTGTTGGACAACGAGGCTGCAGCCACCGTCTTGCGTGCCTGCGGCGCAAACCTCGATAAGCTCAAGCGTGATCTGCAGGAGTTCATCGACTCCACCACACCCCTGATCCCGGTTCATGACGAGGATCGTGAGACCCAGCCTACGCTCGGGTTCCAGCGCGTGCTGCAACGCGCCGTATTCCATGTGCAAAGCTCCGGCAAGCGCGAAGTCACCGGTGCCAACGTACTGGTAGCGATCTTCAGCGAACAGGAAAGCCAGGCCGTGTTTCTGCTCAAGCAGCAGAGCGTGGCCCGGATCGATGTCGTCAACTACATTGCCCACGGAATCTCCAAGGTTCCCGGGCACGGCGAACACTCTTCCGAAGGTGAGCAAGATATGCAGGACGACGAGGGCGGTGAGGCTTCTTCCTCGGGCAATCCTCTGGATGCCTATGCCAGCAACCTGAACGAGCAGGCGCGCCAGGGGCGTATCGACCCGCTGGTCGGCCGCGAGTCCGAGGTCGAGCGCGTGGCGCAGATCCTCGCCCGTCGTCGCAAGAACAACCCTTTGCTGGTCGGTGAGGCCGGTGTCGGCAAGACCGCCATCGCCGAGGGCCTGGCCAAGCGCATCGTCGACAATCAGGTGCCCGACCTGCTGGCCAACAGTGTCGTCTATTCCCTTGATCTGGGTGCGCTGCTGGCAGGCACCAAGTACCGCGGCGACTTCGAGAAACGCTTCAAGGCGCTGCTCAACGAGTTGCGCAAGCGCCCGCATGCCATTCTGTTCATCGATGAAATCCACACCATCATCGGTGCCGGTGCGGCCTCGGGTGGCGTGATGGACGCCTCCAACCTGCTCAAGCCGCTCTTGTCCTCGGGTGATATCCGCTGCATCGGCTCGACCACGTTCCAGGAATTTCGCGGCATCTTCGAGAAGGACCGTGCGCTGGCCCGGCGCTTCCAGAAGGTCGACGTCTCGGAGCCGTCGGTCGAGGACACCATCGGCATCCTCAGGGGGCTCAAGGGGCGCTTCGAGCAGCATCACGACATCGAGTACAGCGACGAGGCCCTACGTGCCGCAGCCGAGCTGGCCTCGCGCTACATCAATGACCGGCACATGCCGGACAAGGCCATTGATGTTATCGACGAGGCGGGCGCCTATCAGCGCCTGCAGCCGGTCGAGAAACGCGTCAAGCGCATCGAGGTCCTGCATGTCGAAGACATCGTGGCCAAGATCGCGCGGATTCCGCCCAAGCATGTCAACAGCTCCGACAAGGAGCTGCTGCGCAACCTGGAACGTGACCTCAAGCTCACCGTGTTCGGGCAGGATGCGGCCATCGACTCGCTGTCCACGGCCATCAAGCTGTCCCGTGCCGGCCTGAAGTCACCCGACAAGCCTGTGGGTTCGTTCCTGTTTGCAGGTCCCACCGGCGTCGGCAAGACCGAGGCGGCGCGTCAGCTCGCCAAGGCCCTGGGTGTGGAGCTGGTGCGCTTCGACATGTCCGAATACATGGAGCGGCATACCGTTTCGCGGCTGATCGGTGCGCCGCCAGGCTATGTCGGTTTCGATCAGGGTGGTCTGCTCACCGAGGCCATTACCAAGCAGCCACATTGCGTGCTGTTGCTCGATGAGATCGAAAAGGCGCACCCCGAGGTCTTCAACCTGCTGCTGCAGGTCATGGACCACGGTACGCTGACCGACAACAACGGGCGCAAGGCGGACTTCCGCAATGTGATCCTGATCATGACCACCAACGCCGGTGCCGAGACCGCCTCGCGGGCCTCGATCGGTTTCACTCATCAGGATCACTCCTCCGATGCCATGGAAGTGATCAAGAAGAGCTTCACGCCCGAGTTCCGCAACCGCCTGGACACCATCATCCAGTTCGGCCGGCTCAGTCATGAGGTCATCAAGAGTGTGGTGGACAAGTTCCTCACCGAGCTGCAGGCGCAACTGGAAGACAAGCGGGTCCTGCTCGAGGTCTCCGATGCAGCGCGCAGCTGGCTGGCGCAGGGTGGCTACGACGCGGCGATGGGTGCAAGGCCGATGGCGCGTCTGATTCAGGACCGGATCAAGCGTCCGCTGGCCGAAGAGATCCTGTTCGGTGAGTTGTCCGATCATGGCGGTGTGGTGCATATCGACATCAAGGATGGCGAGATCACCTTCGACTACGAAACCACTGCAGAAATGGCCTGACGGTATGGCCCGTCCCGCGAGGGGCGGGTCATGTGCAGGCGGTGTTTGATGAGCGTGCTCCAGAAACGACAAAGCCCGGCAATGCCGGGCTTTTTCGTCTGAGGCAACCGTGCTTAACGAGCGCGGTAGGTGATGCGGCCCTTGCTCAGATCGTAAGGCGTCAATTCAACGCGCACCTTGTCACCGGTCAGAATGCGGATGTAGTTTTTGCGCATCTTGCCGGAGATGTGCGCAGTTACGACGTGCCCATTTTCCAACTCCACGCGAAACATGGTGTTGGGCAGGGTGTCGACGACAGTGCCTTCCATTTCGAAGCTGTCTTCTTTCGACATGCAGTAAAGCCCTCGGGTATCAAATTGAGTGGCCCGGTGCAAGTGGCGCCAGGCAAAAGCGGCGTGCATTGTGCCCGAAAAATGCCTGCTACGCCAAGGACTTCAGTACAGAGTGACCCATCTTTGATTTGTCAGCAGCTCGATGGGGCGGTATTGGGTCTTGTAATTCATCTTCTTGCAGTTCTTTATCCAGTAGCCCAGGTACACCGCATGCAGGTTCAGGCGCGCAGTTTCGGCAATCTGCCAGAGGATGGCATAGCGCCCCAGGCTGCGGCGTTCTTCACCAGGCTCGTAGAAGGTATACACCGCGGACAGTCCGTTGGGCAGCATGTCGGTGGCGGCCACTGCCAGCAACCGGCCCTCGGCACGGAATTCGTAGAAGCGCGAAAATGGCAGGTCGCGCACCAGGAAAGTGATGAACTGATCGCGGCTGGGCGGATACATGTCGCCGTCGGCGTGGCGCTGCTCGATGTAGCGCTGGTAGAGGTCGAAGTATTCCTGGGTGAAGGTCGGCTTGACGCCGCGCACCTGCAGGTCGGCGTTACGCTTGATGATGCGCTTCTGCTGGCGATCCGGTACGAACAGGTCCACCGGAATACGTGCCGGTATGCAGGCACTGCAGTTCTGGCAGTGCGGCCGGTAAAGATGATCGCCGCTGCGACGAAACCCCATGTCCGACAGGTCGGCATACACCTGCACATCCATCGGCTGACTGGGGTCCAGAAACAGGGTGGTGGCCTGTTCGTCGGGCAGGTAGCTGCAGGCGTGGGGTTGCGTGGCATAAAACTTCAGCCGCGCCAGGTCGGTCATGTTGCCCCCATTGTTGAAAACCGTTGAGTAGAGTGTAAGCCAGCCTGTCAAACTCGCCTAGGCAACCAGTCAGCGTTATTTTCGGCGTCCAGGTGCGTGTGCAGGTAATCGGCAAAGGCCTGGCGCGAAATCGAACGAGCGCCCAGGCTTTGCAGGTGAGCGGTCGGCATCTGGCAGTCGATCAGCACAAAGCCCCAGGCCTTGAGATGCTCCACCAGTGTGGCAAAACCGACCTTGGAGGCGTTGTCGGCCCGGCTGAACATCGATTCGCCAAAAAACAGCTGCCCCATGGCCAGGCCATACAGGCCGCCGACCAGCACGTCGTCCTCCCATACCTCGACGCTGTGGGCATGACCACGTGCATGCAGCTGCCGGTAGGCGTCCTGCATCTTGCCGGTGATCCAGGTTTCCTGTGCGTAGCTGCGCGGTTCGGCGCAGGCCTGGATGACGGCCGCGAAATCCTGATCGAACGTCACCCGGTAGCGCTGCTGGCGCAGCACCTTGGACAGGCTGCGCGAGACATGCAGCTCTTCAGGGAACAGTACGGTGCGCGGATCGGGCGACCACCACAGGATCGGCTGGCCCTCCTGGAACCACGGAAAGCAGCCGTGCCGGTAAGCCCGTACCAGGCGCTCTGCCGACAGATCGCCACCGGCTGCCAGCAGGCCGTCCGGGTCGCGCAGGGCCTTGCTCAAAGGCGGAAAGTCCAGGCTGTTGCGTTGTAACCAGGTCAACATGGCGTCAGGGATTCTCACGAGGGAAGGGGAGGGCAGAGCACTGGATGCAACTCCAGGCGTCCGCCATGGTCACAGTCAGGTTGCCACGCACAGGCCCGGCAAGGTGCGGGCAGGTCATACCGGTTGAACGGTGTGTCATAAGCCTTTGTCACGAAACACAATGCATGCTCAAATTAGGCCCTCTCGACGGTGCTTGAATATGCACGACCGCCGCGCCAGACTTGTGGCGCTGCGTGCAGTGCCAGTACAGACCCGCAGGCAGGCAAAGCCGTACAATGCCCACTTTGCGCGTTATCATTCAAGTCGGCGTTACATCGGGATACTCATCAGGTCCCGGATGTCACCGGCGTACCCCTTGAGTCGCCGTCGTTCGTGATCGTTCAACAGAGTTGTTCGCGCCCCAGCGCAGGAAATAAAGCGTTTTGAAGAAATCCACTCCAGCACCCGCACCTGTACCCCTCTGGCGGCAGCAGTTGCACTATCGGCTCAAGGAAGGGGCATTGATCGCCTTCGGCTTCCTGTGCCTGTACCTGATGATGTCGTTGCTGACCTACGACCAGAGCGACCCTGGCTGGAGCCATACCAGCAGCAATGCCACCGAGGTGCAGAACGCCGCAGGCCGTGCCGGCGCCTTCAGTGCCGACATCCTGTTCATGGTCCTGGGGTATTTCGCCTACATTTTCCCCTTGCTGCTGGCAATCAAGGCCTGGCAAGTCTTCCGGCAACGGCACGAGCCGTGGCAATGGAGCGGCTGGCTGTTTTCCTGGCGCACCATCGGCCTGGTGTTCCTGGTGCTTGCCGGTGCCGCACTGGCCCATCTGCACTTTCATTTCGCGTCAGGCTTTCCAGGCTCGGCCGGCGGTGTACTGGGTCAAGTGCTGGGCGACCTGGCCAGGCACGCGCTGAACATCCAGGGCAGCACGCTGTTGTTCATTGCCCTGTTCCTGTTCGGCCTGACGGTGTTCACCGACCTGTCGTGGTTCAAGGTCATGGACATGACCGGCAAGATCACCCTGGACCTGTTCGAGTTGCTGCAAGGCATCGTCAGTCGCTGGTGGGCCGAGCGCGCCGAGCGCAAGCAGATGGTCGCCAAGCTGCGCGAGGCCGACCTGCGCGAGTTCCAGCGCCCGGCCGGCGTGGTCGAACGCCGTGAACCGCGCGTGGTGGCACGCGACAAGGTGGTCGAGCCTGAACCACCGGTCAGCCGTCCTGTACCGCCGGTGTCCATGCCTGTAACGACGCCTGCCAGGGCAGCGTCCGCCAGCGTGCCTGCCGCCGCAGTTGCCGCAGCACCGATCATGGCGCCTGTACCGCCGCCGGCGCCGGCACCGGCCCAGTCTCTGGTTGCCGAGCGCGCCAAGCCGGCCCCGGCCATTATTCCGCCGGCCCCGGCCAAGCCACCAGAGCCTGTGCGCCTGGCAAAACCTGCGCCGTCGTTCATCGACAGCGCAGTCGAGGGCACGCTGCCGCCGCTGTCGATTCTCGACCCGGTGGAAAAGAAGCCGCTCAATTATTCACCCGAGTCCCTGGACGCCGTCGGCCGGTTGCTGGAAATCAAGCTCAAGGAATTTGGCGTCGAGGTCACCGTCGACTCCATCCATCCGGGCCCGGTGATCACCCGCTACGAAATCCAGCCGGCTGCCGGCGTCAAGGTCAGTCGCATCGCCAACCTGGCCAAGGACCTGGCGCGCTCGCTGGCCGTGACCAGCGTGCGCGTGGTCGAAGTCATTCCGGGCAAGACCACCGTGGGCATCGAGATTCCCAACGAAGACCGGCAGATGGTGCGCTTCTCCGAAGTGCTGTCCTCGCCCGAGTTCGCGGCGGCCACGTCACCGGTGCCCCTGGCCCTGGGCCATGACATCGGCGGGCGTCCGGTGATCACCGACCTGGCCAAGATGCCGCACCTGCTGGTGGCCGGTACTACCGGCTCCGGCAAGTCGGTGGGCGTCAACGCCATGATCCTGTCGATCCTGTTCAAGTCCGGTCCCAAGGACGCCAAGCTGATCATGATCGACCCGAAAATGCTTGAACTGTCGATCTACGAAGGCATCCCGCACCTGTTATGCCCGGTGGTCACCGACATGAAGGACGCCGCCAATGCCCTGCGCTGGAGCGTTGCCGAGATGGAGCGGCGCTACAAGCTGATGGCGGCCATGGGCGTGCGTAACCTCGCCGGCTTCAACCGCAAGGTCCGTGACGCCGAAGAAGCCGGCACGCCGATCAGCGACCCGCTGTACCGCCGTGAAAGCATGCACGACGAAGCGCCGTTGCTCGACACCCTGCCGACCATCGTGGTGGTGGTCGACGAATTTGCCGACATGATGATGATCGTCGGCAAGAAGGTCGAAGAGCTGATCGCCCGTATCGCCCAGAAAGCCCGTGCCGCCGGTATCCACCTGATCCTGGCCACGCAGCGACCGTCGGTGGATGTGATCACCGGCCTGATCAAGGCCAACATCCCGACCCGCATGGCGTTTCAGGTGTCGAGCAAGATCGACTCGCGTACCATCATCGACCAGGGTGGCGCCGAGCAATTGCTGGGTCACGGTGACATGCTGTACATGCCGCCGGGCACCAGCCTGCCGATTCGCGTGCACGGCGCCTTCGTCTCCGACGAGGAAGTCCATCGCGTGGTCGAGGCCTGGAAAATGCGTGGCACCCCGGACTACAACGAAGATATTCTGGCCGGCGTCGAAGAGGCCGGCAGCGGCTTCGAAGGCGGCGGTGGCGGTGGCGATGGCGACGACAGTGAAAGCGATGCGCTGTATGACGAAGCGGTCAAGTTCGTGCTCGAAAGCCGCCGCGCCTCGATTTCAGCGGTGCAGCGCAAGCTCAAGATCGGTTACAACCGCGCGGCACGCATGATCGAGACCATGGAAAATGCCGGCGTCGTCACCCCCATGAACACCAACGGCTCCCGCGAAGTCATCGCGCCGGCGCCGATGCGCGACTGACCAACAGCCTTACCCTCGACAGCATGCCGGTCATGCTGTCGCCCTTTCAGCGAATCCAACGAGGAATTCCATGCGTCTTATCCGCCTGTTACTGGCCACCGCCCTGACGCTCTCCACCGTGGCGGCGCATGCCGACAGCAAGGACGTGGCGCGCCTGACCCAGTTGCTGGAAAAATCCCAGACCCTGACCGGTCGCTTCTCGCAGATGACCCTGGACGGCAGCGGCACCCAACTGCAGGAAACCACCGGCGAAATGACCCTTCAGCGTCCTGGCCAGTTCAACTGGCACACCGATGCGCCACAGGAACAACTGATGGTCTCCGACGGCAAGAAAGTCTCGCTGTGGGACCCGGACCTGCAGCAGGTGACCATCAAGACCCTCGACCAGCGCCTGACCCAGACTCCGGCCCTGTTGCTGTCCGGTGACGTGTCGAAAATCAGCGAAAGCTTTGACATTACTGCCAGGGAAGCCGGCGGCGTGCTGGACTTTACCCTCAAGCCCAAGAGCAAGGACACGCTGTTCGACAACCTGCGCCTGTCGTTTCGCAATGGCCTGATCAACGACATGCAACTGGTCGATAACGTTGGCCAGCGCACCAATATTCTGTTCACCGGCGTCAAGGCCAATGAGCCGGTGCCGGCCGGCAAGTTCCAGTTCCAGGTGCCCAAGGGCGCTGACGTCATTCAGGAATAAGAGGCGCTGACCCCGGACCATGGACCTGTTCAGTCGTGAACCCATCGCCCAGCCCCTGGCCGCCCGCTTGCGGGCGACCAACCTGGACGAGTATGTGGGCCAGGAGCACGTGCTGGCCCATGGCAAGCCCCTGCGCGAAGCACTGGAGCAGGGCGCGCTGCATTCCATGATCTTCTGGGGCCCGCCCGGGGTGGGCAAGACCACCCTGGCGCGGCTGCTGGCCAAGGTGTCGGACGCGCATTTCGAAACCGTCTCGGCCGTGCTGGCCGGGGTCAAGGAAATCCGCCAGGCCGTCGAGGTCGCCAAACAACAGGCGGCGCAATACGGCCGGCGCACCATCCTGTTCGTTGATGAAGTGCACCGGTTCAACAAGTCCCAGCAGGATGCCTTCCTGCCGTATGTCGAAGACGGCACGCTGATCTTTATCGGCGCGACCACGGAAAACCCCTCGTTCGAACTCAATAATGCCTTGCTGTCGCGGGCGCGGGTCTATGTGCTCAAGAGCCTGGACGAGGCGGCCCTGCGCAAGCTGGTGCAGCGCGCCCTGAGCGAGGACCGCGGGCTGGGCCAGCGGCACCTGCGCCTGAGCGACGAAGGCTTTGCCACGCTGATGGCGGCGGCCGACGGCGATGGCCGGCGCATGCTCAACCTGCTGGAGAATGCCTCGGACCTGGCCGAAGACGGCAGCGAGATCGGCAATGCGCTGCTGCAAAGCCTGCTCGGCGACAGCCGGCGGCGTTTCGACAAGGGCGGCGAGGCGTTCTACGACCAGATCTCGGCGCTGCACAAGTCGATTCGCGGTTCCAGCCCCGATGCGGCGCTGTACTGGTTCGCCCGCATGATCGACGGCGGCTGCGACCCGTTGTACCTGGCACGGCGCGTGGTGCGCATGGCCAGTGAAGACATCGGCAACGCCGACCCACGCGCCTTGCCGTTGTGCATGTCGGCCTGGGACGTTCAGGAGCGACTGGGCAGCCCGGAAGGCGAACTGGCGGTGGCCCAGGCCATTGTCTACCTGGCCTGCGCGCCCAAGAGCAATGCGGTGTACATGGCCTTCAAGGCGGCCATGCGTGACGTAGCCGAGAATGGCTCGATGGAAGTGCCGCTGCACCTGCGCAACGCGCCGACCAAGCTGATGAAGCAATTGGGCTATGGCGACGAATACCGCTACGCCCATGACGAACCGGACGCCTATGCCGCCGGCGAGGACTACTTTCCCGATGAGCTGGAGCCGCGCCAGTACTACGCGCCGGTGCCGCGTGGCCTGGAACTGAAGATCGGCGAAAAGCTGCGTCATTTGCAGGCGCTGGACGCTGCCAGCCCCCGGCAGCGGAGAAAGTCATGATTCAGACCATTCTTGCGGTGTCGATTGCCGGCATCGCTGGTACATTATTGCGCTTCGCAACCGGCAACTGGGTCAGCGCCCACTGGCCGCGGCACTTCTACACAGCCACCCTGGCCGTCAATCTGGCCGGGTGCCTGATCATCGGCGTGCTGTATGGCCTGTTCCTGCTGCGCCCTGAGGTGCCGGTCGAGATTCGCACCGGCCTGATCGTCGGTTTTGTAGGGGGTCTGACGACCTTTTCATCCTTTTCACTGGACACGCTGCGCCTGCTTGAAAGCGGGCAAGTGCCGCTGGCGCTGGGCTATGCCGGCATCAGCGTGTTCGGCGGGCTGCTCGCGACCTGGGTTGGCCTGTCCCTGACCAGACTTTGATAGACGAGAGAACGATATGCTCGATTCCAAACTGTTACGTACCCACCTTCAGGACGTAGCGGATCGCCTGGCGTCCCGCGGCTTCACGCTGGATGTAGCCCGTATTGAAGCGCTGGAAGCCCGCCGCAAGGTCGTCCAGACCCAGACCGAACAGCTGCAGGCCGAGCGTAATGCCCGTTCCAAGTCCATCGGTCAGGCCAAGCAGCGTGGCGAAGACATCGCGCCGCTGATGGCTGACGTCGAGCGCATGGGCACCGAGCTGAGCGAAGGCAAGGTCGAGCTGGACGCCATCCAGGCCGAGCTCGACGGCCTGCTGCTGACCATTCCCAACCTGCCTGACGCGTCGGTGCCGGTGGGCGAGGACGAAGACGGCAACGTCGAAGTGCGTCGCTGGGGCACCCCGGCCAGCTTCGATTTCCAGGTCCAGGACCACGTCGCCCTGGGCGAGAAATTCGGCTGGCTGGATTTCGAAACCGCCGCCAAATTGTCCGGCGCCCGTTTCGCCCTGCTGCGCGGTCCGATTGCCCGCCTGCACCGCGCCTTGGCGCAGTTCATGATCAACCTGCACATCAACGAACACGGCTACGAGGAAACCTACACCCCGTACCTGGTCCAGGCACCTGCTCTGCAAGGCACCGGCCAGTTGCCCAAGTTCGAAGAAGACCTGTTCAAGATCAGCCGCGACGGCGAAGCCGACCTGTACCTGATTCCCACGGCCGAAGTGTCGCTGACCAACATCGTGGCCGGGCAGATCCTGGACAGCAAGCAACTGCCGCTCAAGTTCGTGGCCCACACGCCGTGTTTCCGCAGTGAGGCCGGTGCTTCTGGGCGTGACACCCGTGGCATGATCCGCCAGCACCAGTTCGACAAGGTCGAAATGGTCAAGGTGGTGGCCCCCGAGCAGTCGATGGACGAACTCGAGTCGCTGACCGCCAACGCCGAACGCGTCCTGCAACTGCTGGAACTGCCGTACCGCGTCCTGGCGTTGTGCACCGGCGACATGGGCTTCAGCGCGGTCAAGACCTACGACCTGGAAGTCTGGGTACCGAGCCAGGACAAATACCGCGAAATCTCCTCGTGCTCCAATTGCGGCGACTTCCAGGCCCGGCGCATGCAGGCCCGCTGGCGCAACCCGGAAACCGGCAAGCCCGAGCTGGTGCACACCCTGAACGGTTCCGGCCTGGCCGTTGGTCGTACCCTGGTGGCGGTGCTGGAGAACTACCAGCAGGCTGACGGTTCGATTCGTGTACCCGAAGTGCTCAAGCCCTACATGGGCGGCCTTGAGGTCATCGGCTAAATGGAATTTCTGCCCCTGTTTCACAACCTGCGTGGCCGCTGGGTGCTGGTGGTCGGCGGCGGCGAGATTGCCTTGCGCAAATCTCGCCTGCTGGCCGATGCCGGTGCGCTGTTGCGCGTCGTAGCCCCTGAAATCGAGACCCAGTTGCGCGAGCTGGTCGAACACAGTGGCGCAGAAATCCGCCTGCGCGGCTACGAGCCGGGCGACATGGACGGTTGCGTGCTGGTCATTGCCGCCACCGACGACGAGCCCCTCAACGCCCAGGTTTCGCAAGACGCCCGCCAGCGTGGCATGCCGGTCAACGTGGTCGATGCGCCGGCCTTGTGCAGCGTGATCTTCCCGGCCATCGTCGACCGCTCGCCACTGGTCATTGCCGTGTCCAGCGGCGGTGACGCACCGGTGCTGGCGCGCCTGATCCGCGCCAAGCTGGAAACCTGGATTCCGTCCACCTATGGTCAACTGGCCGGCCTGGCGGCGCGCTTTCGCCATCAGGTCAAGCAGCTCTACCCGGATGTCCAGCAACGCCGGGCTTTCTGGGAAGAGGTGTTTCAGGGACCGATTGCCGACCGGCAACTGGCCGGGCAGGGCGCCGAAGCCGAGCGTTTGCTGCATGCCAAGGTCAATGGCGCACCGCCGCACGCGCCGGGTGAGGTCTACCTGGTGGGAGCCGGCCCAGGCGATCCGGACCTGCTGACCTTCAAGGCCTTGCGCCTGATGCAGCAGGCCGACGTGGTGCTGTACGACCGCCTGGTCGCCCCGGCGATCCTGGATCTGTGCCGTCGGGATGCCGAGCGCGTCTACGTTGGCAAGCGCCGCAGCGAGCACGCCTTGCCGCAGGAGCAGATCAACCAGCAACTGGTCAACCTGGCCAGGCAAGGCAAGCGCGTGGTACGCCTCAAGGGCGGCGACCCGTTTATCTTCGGTCGCGGCGGTGAAGAGATCGAAGAACTGGCTGCCCACGGCATCCCGTTCCAGGTCGTGCCAGGCATTACGGCAGCCAGCGGTTGTGCCGCGTATGCCGGGATTCCGTTGACCCACCGTGACTACGCGCAATCGGTGCGCTTCATCACCGGGCACCTGAAGAACGGCACCACCGATTTGCCCTGGCAAGACCTGGTCGCGCCAGCGCAGACTCTGGTGTTCTACATGGGGCTGGTGGGGCTGCCGACCATCTGTGAGCAATTGATTGCCCACGGTCGCGCCGCCGATACCCCGGCGGCCCTGGTGCAGCAAGGCACCACGGTCACCCAGCGGGTCTTCACCGGCACCCTGGCCAACCTGCCGCAACTGGTGGCCGACCACGAAGTCCACGCGCCAACCCTGGTGATCGTGGGCGAAGTGGTGGTGCTGCGCGAAAAACTCGCCTGGTTCGAAGGCGCACAGGGCACCCTCTGACCCTGGTAGGAGCGCGCTTGCCCGCGACCGAGTGCGTAGCGCTCGCAAAATCTGCGAAACGCCACAAATTTGCGGTTGTGAACACATTCAAAATCTGCGAAACGCCACAAATTTACGGCTGCTGACGCAGCCGGTCGCGGGCAAGCGCGCTCCTACCGAAGGCCAATAACGATCAGGTGTCCTGCCAGATACCTTGGCCCGGCAACCGGTCCCGGTCATGCACCACCGCGAAATCCTGCTTCGGCCCCTTGGGCACGATGCCGGTGGGGTTGATGGTGCGGTGGCTGGCGTAGTAGTGGTGCTTGATGTGCTGGAAGTCCACGGTCTGCGCCACGCCCGGCCACTGGTACAGCTCGCGCAGCCAGTGGCTGAGGTTCGGGTAGTCGCTCAGGCGTCGCAGGTTGCACTTGAAATGCCCGTGGTACACCGCATCGAAGCGCACCAGCGTGGTAAACAACCGTACATCCGCCTCGGTCAGGTAGTCGCCGACCAGATAGCGCTTCTCGCCCAGCAGGCACTCCAGTTCATCAAGCTTGGCAAACACCTCATCGAACGCCTGTTCGTAAGCGCTTTGTGACGTGGCAAAGCCTGCGCGGTACACGCCATTGTTGACGGCCGGATAGATCTGCTCGTTGAGCGCGTCGATCTCGCCACGCAACGGCTCGGGATACAGGTCCAGGTGGTTGCCGGTCAGGTCGTTGAAGGCCGAGTTGAACATGCGGATGATTTCCGCCGACTCGTTGCTGACGATGCGTTTGAGCTGTTTGTCCCACAACAGCGGCACGGTCACCCGTCCGGTGTACTGTGGGTCATCCTCGGTGTAGCGCTGGTGCAGAAAGTCCAGATTATCCAGCGCATCGCCACTGGAGCCGGTGGCCTTGTCGAAGGTCCAGCCGTTTTCCAGCATCAGCCAGCTGACCACCGACACATTGATCAACGCTTCCAGGCCCTTGAGCTGGCGCACGATCAGGGTGCGGTGCGCCCACGGGCAGGCCAGCGAGACATACAAGTGATAACGCCCGGCCTCGGCCTTGAAGCCGCCATCGCCGCTGGGGCCGGGTGCGCCGTCCTGGGTGATCCAGCTGCGACGCTGGGCGTTCTCGCGCTGGAACGCGCCGTCCTTGCTGCTTTCATACCACTGGTCATGCCAGCGTCCGTCGATGAGCAGGCCCATGATTGGCTCCCTGTCTGTAAGTGAACATTGGAGCCAGTCTATCGACACAGGTTCGAACTAAAAGCGCAAATAGCCGCCGTTAATCATCGAATAACACGATGGGTCACAGCGACCGGTCACGGTTGTCCCAGAACTGCCGGGCCTGCTCGAAGGCGGCCTCACGCTCGACCCCCAGGCCACGCAGGGCCAGGGCAATGGTCGACAGCAAGGCCAACTGGCCGTAGCTGTCTTCGACCTCGCCACGCCAGAACGCCACCAGATGCGCCGGTTCCAGGCTGGCCGGCTTGACGTGCCGACGCTCGGCCAGGGCCGGCCATTCTTCATCCCAGTCCTGGCCGGCCGTGGTGCCGTACAAATGGCTGATCGTGTCGGGGTTGACCTCGATTTCCCCGCCATCACCCTTGACCACAATGGCATGATCGCCCAACAGACGGCTGGCCTCGCGATGCACGCTCTGGTAGCCAGGGTGAAAGATGCTCTGCAAGCCGCAGCGTGCCTTGAGCGGGTTGAGCACCCGGGCCAGGGAGTGGATCGGCGAGCGCAGCCCCAGCGTATTGCGCAGGTCGATCATGCGCTGCAACTGCGGCGCCCAGTCGGCCAGCGGAATGAACGCCAACTGACGCGCTTGCAGGGCGCTGCCCACCGCCGTCCAGCTGCGGCACAGCGGGATATTCAACACACCGAGCAACTGCTCGGTGTACAAGCGGCCGGCGGTGTGCGCGCCGCCGCCGTGCAACAGCACGCGCACGCCGTTGTTGGCCAGGCACTTGGCGGCCAGCAGAAACCACGGCAGGTGACGCTTCTTGCCGGCATAGCTGGGCCAGTCGATATCGACCTCGATGGCCGGTGCATCCAGGCGCTCGCGCAGCGCTTCGGTAAAGCCGGCCAGCTCTTCGGGGCTTTCTTCCTTGTGCCGCAGCAGCATCAGGAACGCGCCCAGCTGGGTGTCCTCGACCTGTTCGTCAAGCAGCATGCCCATCGCCTGCCGGGCTTCTTCACGGCTCAGGCCGCGGGCACCGCGCTTGCCTTTGCCAAGGATGCGCACAAATTGGGCGAACGGGTGTTCGGCCGGGGTTTCGGTCACCAGTGGGCTGTAGTCGGTCATATGCAATTCGTCGGTTTGGGCAGGCCTGCCAGGCGGGCCGCCAGTTTGGCGGGCCGCCCGTTGAACAGGCGGTTGAGGTGCGGGCTGTTGCCTTTTTCCGGGCCCAGCTTGAGGGCCGTGTACTTGATCAAGGGGCGGGTGGCCGGTGACAGCTGGAACTCGGCGTAGAACGCGCGCAGCACCAACAGCACCTCTTCATGCTCGGGGCCGAAGTCGATGCCTTCCTCGACGGCCAGCGCCCGGGCTACGTCCAGCGACCAGTCGTTGAGGTCCGCCAGAAAGCCATCCTGGTCCAGAGCGACAGTACGGTCTGCAACGATCAGATCGGTCATGACCAGGTGTTCACTCTGTCAAAACGCACGCAAAGCTCGACAAAGCCCGGATAGTCCACTGCGCCAGCGCTGGCCGGTACTGTCAGTCCCCGGGCCTGGGCGTCTTCGTCCAGCACGAACACGCGCTCGCCCAGTGCCGCCAGGGCCGGGTCTTCACGGCGCAGCGCGTAGGTCGCATCGCCGCACAGCAGTATGGCGTCATCCGCACCCAGTATCCGCAGACAGCTGTCCAGACGGGTATCGGTGAACGGGGAGTGGGAAACAACGTGCAAGGTCGCCATCAGATCGTGATCACCTGGTCGTAACGGTCAAAAAGTGCGGCGATGTCAGCACCGCAGGCCAGGACCTGGAGGCCTTCATCCAGCGCGTCGGTGGCGATGGCGCGTTGTTGCAGGCTATGGCCGCAGGCATACAGCTCGTCGACGCCGAACATCGGCAAGGCCTTGAGGTTGGCCGTCACATCCTTTTGCTGCACCGCCGCGGCCTGGCCGGCCTGCAACTGGAACACGCCATCGTCGAGAAACAGCAGACCCACCGGCAAATCGAAGGCGCCGCCGGCCAGCACGATATCCAGTGCCTCACGGGCACCAGGGCCGGACCAGGGCGCCTGACGGCTGACAATCAACAGGGATTTACTCATCTTAAGGTCCTCCAAAGCAGATCACCCGATCAGCGCTCTGCGCCGCATCGTGCAACTGACCCAGGCCGGACAGTTCCCACGGCGCCTGCAAACTGGCGGCATCACGCTGGTAGCGTACCGCTTCTTCGGCATTGAGCACGCCCCGGCGCAAGGCGGCGGCAATGCACACCACGCCATCCAGGCCCTGTTCGATGATGAATGCACGCCACTGCGCCGGCAGGTCCTGCTCGTCCTGAGGCGTGACGACACTGTGCGACGCACTGTGTACGCCATCCTGGTAAAAGAACAGGCGCACGATCTCATGCCCGCCGGCCAGCACTGCCTGGGCAAATCGCAAGGCGCGTCGGGACGAAGGCGCATGAGGCGCAGATAACAGGCAAATGGCGAATTTCATGAGCGGCTCGTTCAGCGAAACAGCCGCAATGATAAAGAATTCACAGGCGAGTGTGGTGAATCACGAGCGCACAAGGCCTGGTCAGGCCTTGTGCGCTCGTCAGGCAGTGTCGATGCCACGCCTGGCGCAACGAAGGATCAGGTCGTTGCGGCCTTGACGTTTGTGGGCGTGCGCATCAGCACGTAATACGCCAGTGCCGGAAATATCAGCCCTGCCAGCCATGAAAGATCAATGCCCTCCAGAAGGGCAGGCACAGGCCCCACGTACAAGGCCGTGTTCATGAAAGGCACTTCAAGCGCAATGGTTGCCAGAAAGATCCCGATCGCTTTCTTATTGATACGGCCATAGATGCCCCGTGGATCGAAGATGTCGGCGATCCGGTACTCGCCCTTGCGGATCACGTAGTAGTCCACCAGGTTGATGGCGGTCCATGGGATCAGGAAGTAACTCATGAAGAAAATGAAGTTCAGGAAGAACTGGATGAATCCCTCCTGGGCCAGGGTGCACAACCCTGTGGCCAGCGCACAGATGACCAACATGAAGGCGGTGCGCACCGAAGGCGTCACTTTCAGGTTCAGGCAAGGCTCCAGCACGGTGACCGTGGACATGAATGCGCCATACAGGTTGAACACGTTGATGGCTATCTGGCCGTAGATCAGAAACAGGCACACCAGCAAGCCGGCGCTGCCGAACAGGCCACTCAGGTGCAGGCCGATATTGTCAGCCAGACCGCTTATCGAGACCGACAGGACAGCGCCCAGCACCATCATCCAGGTGCCGCCTGTGACGGTCCCCAGATAGCTGTACCAGAACACCTGTTTGGTTGAGGTGGCCGTAGGCAGGTAGCGTGAGTAGTCGGCCACATAAGGCGCGTAGGACAACTGCCAGGTCACCGCAATGCTGACCGATGCCAGAAAGGCTGGCAGCGAGAAACCCTGCAACGACCAGGCTTGAGCAGCAATGGGCAGGTTCAGTGCCACGAATGTGGCGACCCCGAAGACGGCGATCGACAGAATGGACAACACTTTCTGCAAACGATGGATCAGGCGATAACCATACAACGCCACCACAAAGCACACACCCCCCAGCACACAGATATTGGCGTTCAGACTGAGGGGGCTCACCGTCGTCATCACCTGGGCCGCCAGCAGGGTGTTACTCACGAAAAAGCCCAAGTAGATCAGCATCACGAACAGCAACGGCAATATGGCGCCGTAAACCCCGAACTGCGCGCGGCTCTGGATCATCTGCGGGATACCCAGTTTCGGCCCCTGGGCAGAGTGCGAGGCCATGAACAGGGCACCGATCACCGAACCCAGCAGGATGGATACGGCACTCCACAGCAGATTCAGGCCCAGGCTGACGGGCAAGACGCCCGCTGCAATCGTGGTGATGTTCATGTTGGCGCCGAACCAGACATAGAACAGCGATTGTGGCCGGCCCAGACGCTCGTTTTCCGGAATGAAGTCGATGCTTCTTTTCTCGATCTGCATGATCAACTCCAGGACGAAGGTTGGCTGTTGAGGGCGGTTTCAAGCCGCTCGATGGTCGGCACGAACGCCTCGGGCTGGAATGCAAAGTGATCCGGGACCTGGGTGGCCAGGTGCACGCTCGCTTGCCGGCTCCATTGCTTGAGCAGCTCGGCGCTCGAAAAGAGGCTCAATCCGTAGATCCAGTTCGTCAGGATCAGCAGCGCCGAGTAGTGGGCGGCCAGCGTGGTCGCCGTGCAGGCGTCAGCCACCACGACCACTTCATAGTTGTGCTGGTAAGCGTCAAACACCGTGGTCATGACACACACGTCGGTCAGCACACCGATGACCACCAGCGTCCTGATGTTCTGCTTCTTGAGCGCTGCATCAAGGTCGGTGCCATGAAAGGCGCTGTAGCGATGCTTGTCGATCACCGTGTCGCCCGACGCTGGCGCCAACACCTCGAGGATTTCCACAGCGGGGGTGCCTGCCCGATATGAGGTCGGGCGTCCTGCCTCGTCCACCGGTTCCGAGCCTGCCAGGTTCTGGCCTTCGGCGTCATTGACGTGCCGGGTGTAGAGCAGCGGGATGTTCAGTTGGCGAGCGGCGTCAATCACAGAGCGGGCATTGCTGACCACCTCATCAATGCGCTCAAGATGAAAGCCTGCCTCTTTTTGCAAGTCGATCACCAGCACGGCGGTTTGCGTCGTCATAAAAGTACCCAAGGCACAGTGATGGCCACGCCTTGAACGGCGCGCATCAGGCTGTGCCTGAATCAATCGGCAATAGGGTGCCTTGCCTGCACAGGGCAGAAAGGCGACTTATGGGCGAAGGGAGACTCGTCGAGTCTTCAGTGAGCGATCTGCCAGAAACCGTTCTGCTTGGCAGCCACTGAAGGCCGAAGACGTTTGAGGACAACGCGGGACGGCGATGATGATCGCCGCAGGTAACAGCGCCTGGCGCCTTGTCGCAACCGCACGCACGACCCTGCAGCCCCAGGAAAGGGCTTGATAGCAGCGATGGCGGTGAGTCGACAGGTCATTTCAGACACCGGACAGAGGGGGGGCTCGATAACCCGAAGCAAATGTCGAGCCAGCCCTCCTGTCAATGCTTGCAAGCGCTCTGGTTCAGGCATCTGCATGATTCTGTATTTTGGTATGCCGTAATACTGTGTTACGGCATGTAGCACAAAGAGGCCGAGTGCACCGTGTCGATGCTTCCCATCGGCTCAGTCATAGGTGACCTGCAATCCACGCAATAGCACATCCGCTGCCGCCAGGGCATGGTTGAGCCTGACATGGCCTTCATCGGCCTCGGCAATCCAGAACGCCGCCTCGGTCAGGCTGCCATAGAGCAGCCGTGCCAGCGCCTGCGGGTCGGCAGGTGTGACGGTGCCTTGTTCGATCAAGCGCTCGATCAGCGCCTGCAACGAGCCAATGCAATGACGTTGCGCCTGTGGCGATGCCATGCCCAGTACCGCACGCGCATCGCGCAGCACGATGCGCTGGATCTCGGGTTCCAGTGCCATGTGCAGGTAGCTGCGGCAACGCTCGCGCAGACCCTGCCAGGTCCCGTCATGAGCATCGGAAACGGCTTGTAGCCGTGTATCCATTTCGGCGTCGATCTGCTCGACTACGGCCGCCAGCAGGCCTTTCTTGTCGGTGAAGTGGTGATACAGCGCCCCACGGGTCAGGCCGGCCTGTGCGGTCAGATCATCCATTGACGTGTCGGCATAGCCGCGCTCTGCAAAGACCTGGCGGGCGGTGTCCAGCAAGGTGTTACGCGTCTGTTCCATATCGGCGCGGGTGCGACGAACCATCGGGCTCTCCTTACATACATTACGTATGTATATTTACATACGGTCCGTATGAATGTACGGTTTATACATACGAGACGTATGTATTGTTCGCGCCCTGCGCCATTCTGGCAAGCGCCTGTTCTGGAGAGTCACATGGCCAACCCTTATCGAGCACTGTTCGAGGTGCCTGGCGCCAAAGCTTTTATCGTTGCCGGCCTGATTGGCCGGCTGGCCTTGCCGATGATGGGGATCGGCATCATCACCTTGTTGGCTCAGTTGCGCGGCAGTTATACGCTGGCCGGGGCGGTATCAGGCACCTTCGTGCTGAC
Source organism: Pseudomonas sp. Leaf127 (assembly GCF_001423155.1). NCBI lineage: Bacteria > Pseudomonadati > Pseudomonadota > Gammaproteobacteria > Pseudomonadales > Pseudomonadaceae > Pseudomonas > Pseudomonas sp. Leaf127. The sequence goes on from NZ_LMOA01000012.1 coordinate 59,892, forward strand.
CTACGCACTGCTGTCGCCGCAGATTTCAAAAGGGGTCGACCGGCTGGGGCAAGATCGCGTTTTGCCGGTGGCCACCGTGATCAGCGTGACGGGCGTGGCGATCCTGTTGCTGGCGACCTGGTGGCCGGCGCCTGACTGGACGCTGTTCCTTGGCGCCTGGCTGACCGGGTTCATGCCCAGCCTGCCAGCCATGGTGCGTGCGCGCTGGACGACGCTGCTTCGTGGGCAACAGCGCCTGCAAACGGCGTATGCGCTGGAAACGGTACTCGATGAAATGAGCTTTATCGCCGGACCGCCGCTGGCCGTAGGCTTGAGTGTCATGACCTTTGCCCAGGCCGGTCCGCTGGCGGCGGCAGTGTTACTGGCCATCGGCACAGGCTGGCTGGTGTGCCAGCGTGCCACGCAACCGGCTGTTACTGCCCCGGCGCCCGGCACGCGGTCGGTCTTGCGCCTGGCCTGCGTGCGACGCCTGGCGCTATTGACGGTCGCCATGGGCGTCATCGTCGGCACCGTGGACATCGGCAGCGTGGCGTTTGCCGAGCACGCCGGGCAACCGGCCGGTGCTTCGCTGGTGCTGTCGGCCTATGCGCTGGGCGCCTGCCTGGCCGGTCTGCTGTTCGGTGCCGTGCAATGGCAGATACCCTTGCACCGATTGCTGGTACTGGGTGGGCTGGCCACCGCCGCCACCACACTGCCGCTGCTGTGGGTGTTCAACCTATGGACGCTGGCCGCCGCAGTCTTCGTGGCCGGGTTGTGCTTTGCCCCGACCCTGATCGTAGCGATGTCACAGGTTGAGCGCAGCGTGCCCGAGCACCAGCTTACCGAGGGCATGACCTGGCTGCTGGCCGGCCTGAATGCCGGCGTTGCCCTGGGGGCCGTGTTGGCCGGGCAGGTGGTGGATGCCGAAGGTGCCCAGGCCGGCTTCAAGGTGGCTTTAGGGGCCGCTGTGGCGGTGCTGTTGCTCAGTGTCTGGGCCGGTTGGCGACCGTCGGTTCAAACCAGCGCCATCACCCCCAGCACTGGCCAGCCCGCGCCTGCCAGCCACACCGACAGCCGTGGTGCGTAGGGCAGCAGCATCACCAGCGTCACCCCGGCCAGCGAGACCAGCCCGAGCCAGCCCACACCAGCCATGGCCCAGCCCCAGGCCTGCGCGCAGCAGGCCAGGCTGGCGCCCAGCAAGGCCCAGCCCACCGCGCGCAACAGGCGTTGCAGCCCGGCACCGGGCAGGCGTTGATAAAGCTGCTTGTAGTGCCGCTCCAGGCCCAGGCACAAGCCCAGCAGGCCACTGTAGGCCAGCAGCAGGCTGGCGATGATCCACAGACTCATCTCAATTGGCCTCCAGGGCAGCACCAGGCGCTTTACGCGTGGCCTTGTCTTTTATCGGCCGGCCAAGCTTCCAGCGGGTCCAGGCCAGCAGCATGCCGATGATCACCACCACGCTTTCGAGCCAGAACGCCTCGTTGCGGGTTTCGCCGAGCAGGTTCAGCAGCGGCAAGGCCATGCACAACACCGCCGCCAGCCCCAGCTGTTCGCGCCAGGCCGCCAGCCACGGGCGCACGATGGCGTGGCTCAGGCTGGCCAGCCACACCAGCAGGAACACCTGCACCTCCCAGCCGCCACGCCCGGGCAAGCTGACCGGCAGCAAGCGGTTGGCCCACAGGTAGGCCACGCAGGCCAGGCTGAGGCCGGCAATGACCGCTACGTTGAGGCGTTCGGCGCTGTGATAGAGCAGGGCGGCGACACGGCCCTCGGCATCGTGACGGCGCCGGCGCTTGACGGTGAACAACACCACGCCGGTGGCCAGCATCGCGCAACTGGCCAGCCCGCACAGAAAGTACAGCCAGCGCATCCAGTAACCACCGAACTGCGCAAAATGCAGGCCGGCCATGACCTTCTGGGTCAGCAACGTGGCCCGGCTGTCGCTGGGCAAGCGCAGCACCTGACCGCTGACGCCATCGAACTGCAGGCTCATGCCCTTGGTCAGCTCGATGCGGTTGCCCAGCACGGGACGTACCTCGATACGTGCGTCACTGCGCCCCGGATGCTGAATGCTCAGGCCGGCCACGGGGCCCAGCAAGCGTTCGGCTTCACTGAGCACCGGTGCCAGGGCCGTCAGGTCGGCCGGCTGCACCGCTGTTTTTGTCCCGCCACGCGGCCCGGCTTCGCGCCCGCCCGCCGGGTGGCCGTGTTGTTCGGTTGCCGGCGCTTCACGCAGCGCCCGGGTCATGCGCTCGCGGTCGCCGTCGAACAGCGCCTCCATCGCCGCCGGCATATAGATCAGGTAGAAAATCACCAGGCCGGTGTAGGTGATCATCAGGTGGAACGGCAACACCAGCACGGCGGTGGCATTGTGCGCATCCAGCCAGGAGCGCTGGCCCTTGGCCGGGCGGAAGGTGAAGAACTCCTTGAAGAATTTCTTGTGGATCACAATGCCGCTGATCAACGCTACCAGCATGGCCATCGCCGCCAGGCCCACCGCCCAGATGCCGATATTGCGTGGCAGGTTCAGGGTGAAATGGAAGCGAAAGAAAAACCCGCCGCCGGCGGTCTCGCGCACCGCCAGCGGCTCACCGGTGGTGGGGTCCAGCACCGTGCCGCCGCCACGGCGCTGCTCGCCGGCCGACACGGTCAGGGTCGGCGAGCGCTCGGTGGGCAGGCCGATGTTCCAGGCGCTGGCGTCCGGGTGGCGCGCTTGCAGATAGTTCAGGGCCACCTGTGCGGCCTGGGCCTGGTCCAGGGTGTGCGTCGGGATTTCCGGGCGCATCCAGTTATCGATTTCCTTGTCGAACACCGCCAGGGTGCCGGTCAGGAAAATACTGAACAGCACCCAGCCGAAAATCAGCCCGCTCCAGGTGTGCAGCCAGGCCAGCGATTGCGTCAGGGTCCTGGCTTTCATGCAAGGCGCTCCAGCAGTTGTGGCCAGAAGCCGATGCCGGCCAGCGGCACGGCGGTAGCGAGTCCGGCCCAGGCCCGCCAGTGATTATGGCAAGTGAAAACCCAGAGCATCACCAGGGTGTACACCGCAAAGGACAGCAAGGTGGCACTGACCATGGCATCGGCCTTGTTCAGTGGCAGCATGCGCGCCAGGGCGGCGGTAAAGGCGTAGGTAAATCCATAGCCGCCCACTACGGCGGCCAGGACACGTGAAACGGTGGGCCAGGGAGAAGATCGGCTTTTCATGCAGCAGTGCTCATCAGGTCTGGGACGAGCGAAAACCCGGACATGACCGGGTTCTCGCCAACATGATCGAATCAGAACGAGGTGGTCACCGAGGCATAGAACGCCCGGCCCGGCTCGTTGTAGGTGCTGGCCCCGGCGCTGGTGCCGGCGCCTTCGCGGTACACGCGCTTGTCGAACAGGTTGCTGATGCCGGCGCCGAACGACAGGTGCCTGTTCACCTCAAAGGTGCTGCCGAGACTCCACAGGTGGTACGGATCCAGCGTGCGCAACTGGTTGCTGGCGGTGACTGCGGTTTCCTGCAGCGGGTTGGTGGTGCGCGGCTCTTGCTTGCCATACCAGGTACCGGTCAGGTTCAGCGACAGCGCCTGTGTCACTTGCCAGTCGAGCATGCTGTTGATCGTGTACTCGGGCACCACTGACAGCGGGTTGCCGTCGCTGTCTTCGTTGGAATCCATGTAGGTCAGGTTGGTGTTCCAGCTCAGGACGTCGCCCTGGTTGCCCAGCAGCGGTACGCCGACATAGCCTTCCCAGCCCTTGACCACCGCATCGCTGGCGTTGTCCCAGCGCAGGATGGCCTCGTTGGCCGAGGTGCGCCCGGCCAGGTCGTTGGACGAAACGATCTTGTTGTCGTAGTCGTTGCGGAAGTAGGTCAGCCCGGCGCTCCAGCCGTCACGAGCGAAGCTGATTCCCAGTTCCTTGTTGATGCTGATTTCCGGATCCAGGTCCGCATTGCCCAGCACGTAGCAGCCGTTGGCACTGAGGCTGGCGGCGCAGCCGTTGCCATTGCTGCGGTACAGGTAGTTGGGGTTGGACTGGTACAGGTTCGGCGCCTTGAAGGCACGGGCAATGCCGCCCTTGAGGGTGATGTCGTCGGTCAGCGTGTAGGTGCTGTTCAGGCTCGGGCTCCCGTTGGTGCCGAACTGGTCATGGTGATCCAGGCGCAGGCCCGGGGTCAGGAACCACTTGGGCGTCAGCTCGATATTGTCTTCCAGGAACACGGCCATGAGGGTCGCGTCCATGTCGGTGGCGCGAGCGCCGGCGGCCGAGTTGGGCAGGGTGGTGCCAATCGCGCGGTCCATGGTGCTCGGGTCGTCCAGTTCCTGGCGGTTCCATTCGGCGCCCACCGTCAGGGTCTGCTGGAATATCAGATCCAGCGGGATATCCAGCTGGCCCTGCAGCAGGTAGCTGTCGTAAGTGCTGGTGCTCTTGTCGCTGCCGTTGATATCGCCGTCCACCGAACCGGTCTGGCCTTCGGGCAGGCGGTTGTTGCGGGTCTTCTCGTACTGCGCCACCACCTTGGAGGTGCCGAATGCCCAGTCGCCGCGGTGGGTGACCGAGAAATTCTGCCGGTACATCGTGTTGGTCTCACGGCCCAGCCAGGTGTTGATGGTGCTGCCGGGGGTCAGCGAGTCGGTGCCGCCGGTGCCGACATCGCCGGTGTAGATATTGCCCTGGCGGCTGTAGCCGGCTTCGAAGTCCAGGGTCTGCTGCGGGTCCAGCGCCCAGCTCAGCAGGCCGTTGACGTCCTTGTTGCGCACGCCTTCGCGCCCGGCGGCCAGCGAGGCCCCCGAGGCGGTGTCGGTGTGCGCCAGGTTGATGTCGGCATCATCGGCGTCGGTCTTGTTCAGGTTGCCGTAGACACGAAAGGTCAGGGCGTCGGTCAAGGGGCCGGCCAGGCTGAACGTGGTGCGCCTGGTCACGCCCTCGGCGTCATCCTCGGGCAGGTTGGTAAAGGCGCTGATGGAACCGGTGAGCTGTTCGCTGGGGCGCTTGGTGATGATGTTCACCACGCCGCCCATGGAGCCCGAGCCATAGCGCGCTGCCGCCGGGCCGCGCAGCACCTCGATGCTGTCGACCTGGTCGGCCGGCACCCAGTTGCTGTCGCCACGGGTGTCACGCTCGCCGGAGCGGGTGTAGCGCACCGCGTTGCGTGAGGTCACCGGCTTGCCGTCGATCAGGATCAGGGTGTTTTCCGGGCCCATGCCGCGCAGGTCGATCTGCCGGTTATTGCCACGGGTGCCGCTGGCGCTGTTGCCGGTGAGGTTGACGCCCGGCATCTTGCGCACGATGTCCGACAGGTCGTTGACTGGTGGGCGCTTCTTGATGTCTTCGGCGGTGATCAGCGACACGCCGGAGGCTTGCTTGAGGGCTTCTTCGGCCGTGGCCACCACATGGGTATCCGTCAGTTGCAAGGCATCGGCCGATGCGGCCGAATCCGCGGTTTCGCCCAGCGCCAGCGCCGGGCTGGCAGCCATCAGGGCCATGAAAAGGGGACTGAATCTGAATCGCGAATGCATCGGCCTGCTCCTGAGTGTGAAAAGGAGTGAGGGCGTTCTGGACATGCCCCAAGGCGACGCGGTGCGCTCGCTCGACTCCCTTGATGGGCGCAGATGCTACGCATTCTCAAATAAGAATAAATATGTTTTACATTTTATACACTTGGCAGCCGCAGATGGACGCGCAGCCCTGGGCCGGCATTCTCCGCCCAGACCTCACCGTTTTGCGACTGCACCACACTTTGGGCAATTGACAGCCCCAGGCCGAAACCGTCGCCGCCTGGCCGTTCGGCTTGCAGGCGAATGAACGGCTGGAAAATCTGCTCCAACTGCTCGGGCGGCACGCCGGGACCCTGGTCTTCGACCCACAGGTGCCAGTGGTGTGCCTCGCGTTTGCCCGCCAGCTGCACCTGGCCACCTTCAGGGGAGTGGCGCACGGCATTGCGCAGGATATTCTCCAGTACCTGGGCCAGGCCATTGAGGTTGCCCAGCACCACGCAATCGGCAGGCAGCGTGCACGGCATGCGCTCGACCGGCCAGCCAGTTTCGAAGCTGCAGTCTTCACACAGCATTGCCCACAGCTCGGCGACTTCCACCGGCTCCACCGGCAGCAGCGGGCGCTCGGTATCGAGCCAGACCAGCTCCAGGGTATCGTCGATCAGCCGCTCCATGATCTGCACCTCATGCTCCTGGCGCTGACGCATGGCCTCGATGTCCAGTTCGCGCTCGCCGGCCACCCGCAAGCGGCTCAAGGGTGTGCGCAGCTCATGCGACAAGGCACGCAGCAGCCGGCGCTGGAACACCACGGTGCTTTCCAGGCGACCCGCCATCTGGTTGAACGAGCGCGCCAGCTCGCCGAGTTCGTCGCGTCGGCCGGCGACCCTGGGTTCGACCCGCGCCGACAGGTCGCCGTTGCTCAGCGCGTTGGCCTGCCGGCGCAAGGTGGCCATCGGCGCGATCAGCAGCCGGTACAGCAGCACGCCCAGCAACAAGGCCAGGGCCGTCGGCAGCCCTTGCTGCAAGGCGATTTCCCAGCGGTCATTGTGCTGGCGCGGGTCCAGGCGCGGCGGCAATTCCATCACCAGCCGACCCTGGAGCCCCGGCAGCGGCACATAGAAATTCGGTCGCCCGCCGGGCCGTCCGACCGCACTGTCGAGGGTGCGGATAAACCGCAGGCGGCCGCGTTCGTCGTCCAGCATCGGCTGCGACGACAAGGACTCATCGTGCTCATCGACCACCACGGCCCAGACCTGCTCGCGCTGGCGCAGATCGCGCAGGAATCCATCCACGCCCGCACGGCCCTGGGTGCGCCATGCGCTGGCCGCCTGCGCGGCATAGTCGTGGTAGACCTGCCGGGTCGGCGTCGGCAGGCGGGCGCTGGCGTCATAAAGGCGTTTGCTCAGGTCCACTTGCAGGCTGACCAGCAACAGGCACAGCAACGCCAGCAGCACGATCAGTTTCCACAGCAGCGAATGCCGATGCGGCAGACTCATGGCGCCAGCGGGCTCAGCACATAGCCGGCACCGCGCACGGTCTGGATATTGCGGCCGTTGTAGCCGATCACCTGCAGTTTGCGCCGGATGCGGCTGACGTGCATGTCCAGGCTGCGGTCGTAATGCGACCAGGCCCGGTGCATGGCTTGCTGGTACAGGAACGCCTTGCTCAGCACTTCACCCACATGCGCCAGCATCACTTCCAGAATGCGGAACTCGGTGCCGCTCAGGTCGGCCCAGACGCCGTTATGACTGACATCGCAGCGTTGCAGGTCGACCGTCAGTTGCAGCTCGTCATGGCGGGTGTTTTTCGCTTCATGCTCATAGGCCACGCGGCGCAGCACGGCATCGATGCGCACGTCCATTTCGCGCATGCTGAACGGCTTGGGCAGGTAGTCGTCGGCACCCTGGCTGAACCCGACGATGCGGTCCTGCTCGGCGCCCAGCGCCGACATCAGGATCACCGGCAGGCGCAGGTGTTGGCGCAACTGGCCCAGAATCTCCAGGCCGCTGCCGTCGGGCAGCATGATGTCCATCAGAATCAGGTCGAAGCCTTGGCTGGTCACCAGCGCCACCACATCCTTGGCACTGTGACGCAAGGTCACCGCAAAACCGCGCTGCTCGAGGTGGCTTTGCAGGTGAGAGGCAAGCAACGGATCATCCTCGATCGCCAGAATCCGTGAAGGCGTGTGCAGGGGGGAAGGGGAAAGCATGGGGGTTCCTGAGCTGAGAATGATTCTTTGTCGCGTAGTGTGACGAATGTCGAGGGATATGCCTACCTGTCATGAATCGACCCACCTTTCGCGACCGTTGGTCGCTCCTGCGCAATGGCGGCATGGCCTGCAAAGGTGGCTTTATCCGATCCCGTAGGCGCGACCAGCGGTCGCGAAGGCTGACAAAACACCGTCCCCGTCAACGCCGGCTGATCCCATGCAGGCGCAGCTTGCGGTACAGCGTATTGCGGCTGATTCCCAGGCGCTGCGCCACACGGCTCATGTTCCACTGCTCGGCCTCGACCGTGGCTTGCAGGGTCTGGCATTCCGACTGGCGCAACGGATCTTCGGCTTGCTGCGATTGCGGGCGACTGGCCGGCAGCAGCTCATGCACATCCATCAGGTTGATCTGCCCGTCATCGGACAAGGCCACCAGCGTGCGCAGCACGGTGCGCAACTGACGCACATTGCCCGGCCAGGCCTGCGCCAGCAAGGCCTGGCGCGCGTCCGGCGTCAACTGGATGACATTGCCTGCGGCTTCTTCGCGCAGCAGCCAGTCAAGCAAGGCGCCCTTGTCTGCACGGTCGCGCAATGCCGGCAGGGTCACGCTGAAGCCGGCCAGGCGATAGAACAGGTCCTCGCGAAAATCGCCTTGTGCCACCCGTGCCGCCAGGTCCTGGTGCGTGGCGCTGATGACCTGCACATCCAGCGGCCGGGGCGCGGCACTGCCCAGCGGCACCACTTCGCGGGCCTCCAGCACGCGCAACAGGCGGGTTTGCAGTGCCAATGGCATGTCGCCGATTTCATCGAGAAACAGAATGCCGCCGTGGGCCTGTTCGAGCTTGCCGACCATGCCTTCGCGCCGGGCGCCGGTAAAACTGCCGCCGCGATAGCCGAACAGTTCGCTTTCGATCAATGCCTCGGGAATCGCCGCGCAATTGATCGCCACGAAGGGCCGGGCGTGACGTGAGCCGGCCCGGTGCAAGGCGCTGGCAAAGGCTTCCTTGCCCGTGCCGGTTTCGCCACACAGCAGCACTGGCACATCGCGTTCCAGCACCCGCAAGGCGCGCTCGAAGTGGCGGCGCAGCGTCGGGTCGTCCAGGCACACGCGCTCATCACGAGGGCGCGGCAAGGCCCGGGCGATGACCGGGATCGAGGTCTGTGGTGCGCGCAGTTGCGCGTGCAGCAAGCGTCCGTCGGCCAGGCGCAGCGGCCAGCACAGGCTCGGCTGCGGGCTGGCACGCTCGACGATTTGCTCAAGGGGCAAAGCAACCAGCGTCGTCAGCGCTTGCCCGGCCAGACGTTCACGCGACAGGCCCAGCAGCTCCAGCGCCATCGGGTTGACCGAGGTGATGATGCCGCGCGCGTCAAAGCCCAGCAGGCCTTCACCCAACAGGCCGGTAAAGCCCGGTTCCGGATGAAAACGCAGCAGAAAATGCTGTGGCTCGTGCTGGAGGAAATAACAGCTCTCGATCAGCCGCGCCGACAGGCTGGTCAGGGCCATGGCCTGGAAGCGCTCCTGCAAGGTGCGTTCTTCATGGGCCGATGAGACGTTGAGCACCGCCAGCAGTTCGCCGCGCGGGTCGAAGATCGGGCTGGCCGAGCACGTCAGCCCGGCATGTCGCCCGCGAAAATGCTCATCGCGGCGGATGGTCACGTGCTGGCGCTCGACCAGGCAGGTGCCGACGCCATTGGTGCCCTCGCAATCCTCGCTCCACATGGCGCCCAGCCACAGCCCGGCGCGCTGGAACGACGCCCGTTCGGCCTCGTCGAGCACGCTGTCGATCACCACGCCCTGGGCATCGGTGAGCAGCACCACATGACCGCTGCGACCCAGTTGCTGGTGCAGGCTGTTCATCTGCCAGCGCGCCACGCCGATGATGTGCTCCAGCGGCGCGCGGTGATCCTGCAGGCGCGGTTGTTCGACCACGCAGGGCGCCTGATGGCTGGCGGGGTCGAGCCGATGCTGGTCCAGGCAACGGCGCCATGAACGGGTGATGGCCGGGGCCGCGCTGCCGGGCTGGCTGGCGGGCAGGCCGTGCACGGCCTGCAAGACCTGTTGCGCATGGGCGTGAATCAGGGTCGAGGTCATTGTTGTTGTTCTCCAGCACACCGTGAAGGCGGGTCTGTCGGCAGCTTAGTCGAAACCTTGCTGCCTGAAAAAGCACCTGCCGGTACAGGGTGACACTCTGTCATGGGGACGTGTCACGCCCTGGGTACAGCAGCGCCGGTCGCCACATGCCTTGATCGGTGTGCGCAGGCTCTGGCCTGCGGCTTTCGCCAATCTGGCCCGAGCCTTGCGATAGACCAGGGGCAAACAAGAACAACAAAGGAAATTGCTCATGACAATCGCTACCCAAACGCCGGCACCGGCTGCAGCGCACACCCCCACCGAACAACTGGCCGCCTGGGTCGAACGCTTTGCCGGACACCTGGCCCGGCGCGACATCGATGCGACGCTGGCGCTGTTCTGCGACGAATGCTACTGGCGCGACCTGGTGCTGTTCAGCTGGAACCTGATCACCCTGGAAGGCCAGCCGGCCATCGGCGCCATGCTGCAAGAGCGCCTTGAGCAGACCCGGCCCGAGCGCTGGCAGCTCGAAGGCGAAGCGACCCTGGGCGACGGCGTGATCGAAGGCTGGATCAGCCTGGAAACCGCCACAGGTCGCGGCAAGGGCTATGTGCGCCTCAAGGACGGCCAGTGCTGGACGCTGCTGACCAGCCTGCGCGAACTCAAGGGCTTCGAAGAACCCGCCGGCCGGCGCCGGCCCCTGGGCGCGCAGCACGGCCAAGGCCATGCCGACAAGCGCAACTGGCTGGAGCGACGCCGCGACGAGCAGGCGGCCATGGGCGTTACCACCCAGCCCTGGTGCCTGATCGTCGGCGGCGGGCAGGGCGGCCTGGGGCTGGCGGCCCGGCTCAAGCGCCTCAATGTGCCGACGCTGATCATCGACAAGGCCGAGCGTCCCGGCGATCAATGGCGCGGGCGCTACAAGTCGCTGTGCCTGCACGACCCGGTCTGGTACGACCACATGCCGTACCTGCCGTTTCCGGACCACTGGCCGGTGTTCACGCCCAAGGACCAGATGGGTGACTGGCTGGAAATGTACGCGCGCATCATGCAGCTCGATTACTGGGCGCGAACCGAGTGCGTGCAGGCCAGTTTCGACGAGCAGGTCGGGCAATGGAGCGTCGAGGTGCTGCGCGACGGCCAGCGGCACACCCTGCGCCCGACCCAACTGGTGCTGGCCACCGGCATGTCGGGGGTACCGAACGTGCCGGTGTATCCAGGCAGCGAAACCTTTGCCGGCCAGCAGCACCACTCCAGCCGTCACCCCGGCGGCGATGCCTGGCGCGGCAAGCGCGCGGTGGTGATCGGGGCAAACAACTCGGCCCATGACATCTGCGCGGACCTGGTGGAAAACGGGGTCGAGGTGACCATGGTGCAGCGCTCCAGCACACACATCGTGCGCTCCGACAGCCTGATGGACCTGCTGTTCGCCGGCCTGTATTCCGAGGACGCACTGGACAGCGGACTGACCACCGACAAGGCCGACATGCTGTTCGCCTCGATCCCGTACCGGATCATGGGCGATTTCCACCGTCCGGTGTTCGATGCGATTCGTGCGCGTGACAAGGACTTCTATGCCGGGCTGGAAAAGGCCGGCTTCATGCTCGACTTCGGCGACGACGACTCCGGGCTGTTTCTCAAGTACGTGCGCCGTGGCTCGGGTTACTACATCGACGTAGGCGCTTCGCAACTGATCGCCGACGGCACGATCAAGCTCAAGAGCGGCGCAGGCCTGGGCGTGGAGCACATCGAAACCGATGCCGTGGTGCTCAACGATGGCAGCCGGCTGCCGGCCGACCTGATCGTCTACGCCACCGGCTACGGTTCGATGAACGGCTGGGCCGCGCGGTTGATTTCGCCTGAAGTGGCCGAGAAGGTCGGGCCCTGCTGGGGGCTGGGCTCGGGCACCACCAAGGACCCGGGGCCGTTCGAGGGCGAGCTGCGCAACATGTGGAAGCCCACCGCGCAGCCGAATCTGTGGTTCCATGGCGGCAACCTGCACCAGTCACGGCACTATTCGCTGTACCTGGCGCTGCAACTGAAAGCCCGCTTCGAGGGCCTGGATACGCCGGTCTATAGCCCCCGGTCGAACTGACCGGTCATTGGTCGCAGGCCAGCCGCGCCAGAATATCGGTGCGGCAGGTGGCGAGAATCTCGTCGGCCAGGGCCGAGTCATCCGGGCAGGCCCTGGACATGGTCATCGCGCCTGTCGCCTGGGCAATCAGGGCGATCATTTTGGCGCGCTGCTCCGGCGCATACCGGGCCAGCATGCCTTCGATGCCATCGGCAAAGATGGCCTTGATACCTTCTGGCTGACGCGCCGCGTCGCCGCCCAGCGCCGCCATGGTGCAACCCTGGTCACGGGAATCGCGGTGCTCACGCGAGAGGTAGCGCTTGAAGCGCTCGGCCGTCTCCAGCCTGTCGCTTTTTTCCTGCCCTGAAGCAATGGCGCACGCGGCGGCCTCGGCCATCAGGTCGGCCTTGGAACCAAAGTGCTTGTAGAACCCGCCATGGGTAAAGCCGGCAGCGGCCATCAGGTCAGCCACACTGACGCCGTCATACCCACGCTCACGAAACAGCGCGGCGGCTGTCTCGACAATGTGTGCCCGGTTCGCCTGGGCCTGGGCCTTGGTTACTCGCATGTCCGCATCTCCTGCCTGGACGTCTCGATCAAATGCTGACTATACATTGATGTCGATCATCATCAAGGCACGTTGACAATTAAGATGGTGTTCGCCATCTTAACTGCCACCTCGCGGCACCGCCCCAGCCGTGTCTTTTCTCCCGACTGCCAGTGGAAGACCTCATGTCCAGCGACATTCTGTTCAGCCCCTTTACCCTTAAAAGCCTTGTGCTGCCTAACCGCATCGTCATGGCGCCCATGACCCGTGGCCTGGCGCCAGAGGGCATTCCCGGCGCCTTGCATGCCGAGTATTACCGGCGCCGTGCCGAAGGCGGCGTGGGCCTGATTCTGACCGAAGGGACGGTGATCGACCGGCCGGCCTCGCGCAACATGCCGGGCATTCCGTTTTTTCATGGCGACGCGGCGCTGGCCGGTTGGTCCGGCGTGGTCGATGCGGTGCACGCCGCCGGCGGGCGCATCGCCCCGCAAATCTGGCACACCGGGTCGACCCGCGCCCGTGGCGAGTGGACCCCCGAGGCACCGGTCGAAAGCCCGAGCGGCCTGGTGGGGCCGGAGGATCCACGGGGCAACACCATGACCCTGGAAGACATTGCCGACACCGTGGCCGCTTTTGCCCGTGCTGCTGCGGATGCCAAGCGCCTGGGGTTCGACACTGTAGAGCTGCACGGGGCGCACGGTTACCTGATCGACCAGTTTTTCTGGCCGGGCACCAACACCCGCACCGACGCCTTTGGTGGGGCGACGATTGGCGAGCGCTCGCGCTTTGCCGCCGAAGCGGTCAAGGCCGTGCGCGCTGCGGTGGGGCCGGATTTCCCGTTGATTCTGCGGGTCAGCCAGTGGAAACAGCAGGATTACGCGGCTCGCCTGGCCACCTCGCCACAGCAGATGACCGAGTGGCTGGCGCCGCTGGTCGAGGCGGGCGTAGACATCCTGCACTGCTCGCAACGGCGTTTCTGGGAACCGGAGTTTGCCGAGATCGACGGTGCTGACGGCCTGAACTTCGCCGGCTGGGCGAAGAAGCTCACGGGGGCGGCGACCATCAGCGTCGGCTCGGTCGGGCTGGACGGGGATTTCTTCGGCGCCTTTGGCGGCCAGGGCTCCGGTGCCGCGGCACTGGACAACCTGCACCAACGGCTGGAGCGTGAAGAGTTCGACCTGATCGCGGTCGGCCGCGTGCTGATCTCCGATGCCGACTGGGCCAACAAGGTCCGCACCGGCCAGACCGACGCGCTGCAAGGCTTCAAGGCCGCCGACCTGGCGACCTTGGCCTAGGGTCTGTTGCCGTTTCATCACGGCCGCGCCGGCGCCCGTTTTGCCGCGAGGCCAGGCAGGCGCCGCGACGTTTGGTCATTCCAGATGAGTGGCGAGTAACGCAGTCTCGCGGCAAAACAGGCCCGGCCCTTCGGGTTGCGTGCCCAATCTCGCCATGCGGTGTTGGAGGACTTGAAAAGGGCGTTCCCCTTTTCTGCGTCCTCCGCCTGGCCTGGCGAGATTTGGCCCAGCAACGCGGCTCGTGCTGAAACGGCAACAGACCCTGGCAAGCCGCCCGGTCCAGGCCGGTATCAGCCGCGTTCAAGCAGCAGCGCCACCCCCTGGCCACCGCCGATGCACAGCGTGGCCAGGCCCTTTTTCGCGTCGCGCTTGAGCATCTCGTGCACCAGCGTGACCACCACACGGCAGCCCGATGCGCCAATCGGGTGGCCCAGCGCAATGGCGCCGCCGTTGACGTTGACCTTCTCGGCATCCCACTGCAGTTCCTGGCCCACGGCCAGGGCCTGGGCGGCGAAGGCTTCGTTGGCTTCGATCAGGTCCAGTTCCTGCAGCGCCCAGCCGGCCTTGGCCAGGCAGGCGCGGGTGGCCGAGACCGGAGCAATGCCCATGATCGCCGGGTCCACGCCGGCGCTGGCATAGGCCTTGATGCGCGCCAGCACCGGCAGGCCCAGTGCCTGGGCCTTGGCAGCACTCATCAGCACGACCGCTGCGGCGCCGTCGTTGACGCTGGAGGCATTGCCGGCGGTCACGCTGCCGTCGCCCTTGAACGCCGCCTTCAGCTTGCCCAGGGATTCGGCCGTGGTGCCTGCGCGCGGTTGTTCGTCAGTCGCGAAGGGCAACGGATCACCCTTGCGCTGGGCAATCATGATCGGCGTGATTTCATCGGCAAAGCGCCCCGACTCGATGGCCTGCAGGGCCTTTTGCTGGGAGTGCGCGGCAAAGGCATCCTGCGCCTGGCGCGAAATGTCGAAGCGCTCCACCAGGTTTTCGGCGGTGATGCCCATGTGATAGTCGTTGAAGCTGTCCCACAGCCCGTCGGTGATCATGCTGTCGAGCATCTGCGCATGGCCCATGCGCAGGCCGGTGCGCGCCTTGGGCAGCACGTAGGGGGCCAGGCTCATGTTTTCCATGCCACCGGCAATCACCACCTCGGCATCGCCGCAACGAATGCTTTGCACGGCCAGGTGCAGAGCCTTCATGCCCGAGCCACAGACCTTGTTGAGAGTCAGCGCCGGCACGGTGTGCGGCAGCCCGGCGTGAATGGCAGCCTGGCGCGCGGTGTTCTGGCCGGCGCCAGCGGTCAGCACATGGCCGAGAATCACCTCGTCGACCTGCTCGCCGCTCAGGCCGGTCTGCTCCAGCAAGCGGCGGATGACCGCGGCGCCCAGTTCGACGGCGGGGGTGTTGGCCAGTGAGCCCTGGAAGCTGCCAATGGCGGTGCGGGTGGCCGCGACGATAACGACGTCTTGCATGAACATGACTCCTTGTAAGTGATCCACACGCAAACGCTGTGCGTGCAGGAGAGGCTTTAGCCACATCGCCTGAGGGTTTCACAGGACCTGTGGGAGGCGGCTTGCCGGCGATTGCAGCGCTACAGGCGCCTCAGAGGGCCCGGTTTTACCCAGCCTGTTCGCATCGCCCTCTGGTCAGTGACGCCTGCCGGTTCCCAGCTTCTGCCCATTCCCGGCGTTTGATAAGTTTGTTTTTTCGTGCCATTGATTTGCAAAACTGATCAATCTTCACACCGAATGCAACAGAAACTGCTGCACCGCCCGCGCCTCGGGAGTGACCAAGCTCTGTTCGTTCCAGATCAGGCCCAGCTCCATGTCCGGCACCGGATCGCTGAGCGGACGCGTCTCCAGGCGCCGGCCTTCCAGCGACCAGTGGCGAAAGACCATTTTCGACAGCACCGTCACGCCAAAGCCGTTGGCCACCAGGCCGCGCAAGGCCTCCATCGAGCTGGTCCTGAACGCCACGCGCGGGCTGACGCCGCACTGTTGCCAGTAGCGATTGGTCGACGCCTCACCCTCATCGACAGTGAACATCAGGTAAGGCAGGGGCTCCAGGTCCTTGAGGCTGATTTTCTCGGCCTGCATCAAGGGGTGATCCACCGGCAGCCAGACCTGGCGCTTGGACTGCATCAGCACCGCCTTGTTGAGGGCCAGGTCCGGGTCGGAATTGGAGACAATGATCAGTCCCAGGTCCAGCGCGCCGCTGGACACCGCGTTTTCGATCGAGACCCGGTCCATGTCCTGCAGGTCGAACTCTACATCCGGGTAGCTGCGGCGAAAGCGCATCAGCACGGTGGGCAAGTAATAGCCCAATACCGTGTAGCTGGCGCCGATGCGCACGGTGCCGCTGATCGACGCACCGGTGCTCAACGGCTCGCTCACGGCATCCTGCACGGCATTGAGGATCGAGCGGGTGCGCTCCAGAAACCGGTGGCCTTCCAGCGTCAGGCGCACGCCATAGGGCAGGCGCTCGAACAGGCTGACATTGAGGGCCTGCTCCAGTTGCGCCACGGCAGCGGTGATCGCCGACTGGGAAATATGCTCGCTGGCGGCGGCCAGGGAGAACTGGCCCATCTCGGCGGCGGCGCGAAAATAGCGCAGTTGACGAAGCGAAATGTCACGGGGATGGGCCATCTGTTTTTTTTATACCCGATGTCTGTTTTTAGAAATTTACGATAGCGCAAGCGCAGACTAACGTACTTGAAAACCGATCGCGGGTCTCTCAAGCGGTCGACTACAAGAATAAAAGCCTGAGGATCCGCCGCATGAACAGTCCTGTGTCGACCGTCACTCCAACGCTTGATGACAAGTACCTGCAAGCCTCGGGCACGGTCCTGATGACCGGCGTGCAGGCGCTGGTCAGGCTGCCGATGATGCAGCGCCAGCGCGACCTGGCGGCGGGGCTCAACACCGCAGGCTTCATCTCCGGCTATCGCGGCTCGCCCCTGGGCGGCTTCGACCAGGCCTTGTGGAAGGCCCGCGAGCACCTCAAGACCCAGCACGTCACCTTTCACCCGGGGCTCAACGAAGACCTGGCGGCGACCTCGTTGTGGGGCACCCAACAGGTCAACCTGTTCGAGGGCGCGCAGTACGATGGCGTGTTCGGCATGTGGTACGGCAAGGGCCCGGGCGTCGACCGCTGTGGCGACGTGCTGCGCCATGCCAATGCGGCCGGCACGTCACAGTTTGGTGGCGTGCTGGCCATTGCCGGTGACGATCACGGCGCCCGTTCCTCTTCACTGCCGCACCAGACCGAGCACATCTTCAAGGCGGTGATGATCCCGGTGCTGGCGCCGTCGGGGGTGCAAGAGTACCTCGACTTCGGCCTGCACGGCTTTGCCATGTCGCGCTACTCGGGCTGCTGGGTGGCCATGAAGGCGGTGGCCGACACCGTCGAAAGCGGCGCGGTGGTCGACGTCAGCCTGGACCGGGTCAATCCGGTGATCCCCGATTTCCAATTGCCCGCCGGCGGCCTGAACATCCGCTGGCCGGACCCGCCGCTGGCGCAGGAACAGCGCCTGATGGAGCACAAGCTGTACGCCGTGGCCGCCTATGCGCGAGCCAATGGCCTGGACCGCATCGTGCTGGACGCGCCGCGTGCGCGGATCGGCATCGTCACCTCCGGCAAGTCGTACCTCGACGTCTGCCAGGCGCTGAAGATCCTGGGCATCGATCAGGACCGCGCCGCGCAACTGGGCCTGCGGGTGTACAAGGTCGGCATGGTCTGGCCGCTGGACGCCGAAGGCGTGCGGCACTTTGCCGACGGGCTGGAAGAGATCATCGTGGTCGAGGAAAAGCGCCAGATGATCGAATACCAGCTCAAGGAAGAACTGTACAACTGGCGCGAGGACGTGCGCCCGCGCATCGTCGGCAAGTTCGACGACAAGGGCGAGTGGACCCGGCCGCACACCGACTGGCTGTTGCCGGCCACCAGCGACCTGACCCCTTCGCAGATCGCCCGGGCCCTGGCCAAGCGCATCCTGCGGTATCACCAGAGTGGCGAACTGCAGGTGGCCCTGGCGGTGCTCGAAGCCGGGCTGGCCGCCAACCAGCGCTTCACCACGCTGATGGACCGCCTGCCGCATTACTGCTCGGGCTGCCCGCATAACAGCTCGACCAAGGTGCCCGAGGGCAGCCGCGCCCTGGCCGGCATCGGCTGCCACTACATGGCCGCCTGGATCTATCCGCAGACCAAGACCTTCAGCCAGATGGGCGGCGAGGGCGCGGCCTGGATCGGCCAGGCGCCGTTCACCCGCACCCCGCACGTGTTCGTCAACCTGGGCGACGGCACCTATTTTCACTCCGGGTTGCTGGCCATTCGTGCTGCGGTCGCGGCCAAGGTCAACATCACCTACAAGATTCTCTACAACGACGCGGTGGCCATGACCGGCGGGCAGCCGGTGGATGGCTCGTTGAGCGTGGCGCAGATTTCCCGGCAACTGGCAGCCGAAGGCGTGCAGCGCATCGTGGTGGTCACCGACGACACCGAGCGCTACAAGACCATCACCGACCTGGCGCCTGGCGTGCCGGTGCTGTCCCGTGCACAAATGGACGAGGTGCAAACCTCCCTGCGCGAGTACCAGGGCGTGTCGGCGCTGATCTACGACCAGACCTGCGCTGCCGAAAAACGCCGCCGTCGCAAGCGCGGCAAGTTTGCCGACCCGGCGCGCCGGGTGATGATCAACGAGGCGGTGTGTGAAGGCTGCGGCGACTGCAGCAGCCAGTCCAACTGCATGTCGGTGACCACGGTGCAGACCGAGTTCGGCAGCAAGCGCGAGATCGACCAGTCTTCATGCAACAAGGACTTCACCTGCCTGGAAGGCTTCTGCCCCAGCTTTGTCACCATCGAGGGCGGTGCGCTGCGCAAACCCAAGGCGCTGGCCGACCAGGAACGCTGGGACCTGCCGGAGCCTGAAGTGGCAGCGCTGGCGCAACCGTTCAGCATTCTGATCACCGGCGTCGGCGGCACCGGCGTGGTGACCATTGGGGCGTTGCTGGGCATGGCCGCGTTCATCGAGGGCAAGGGCACCTTGAGCCTGGACATGGCCGGCATGGCGCAGAAAGGCGGTGCGGTGTGGTCGCACATCCGCATTGCCGCGCACCAGGACCAGTTGCATGCACCGCGCATCGCCGAGGGCGAAGCCAACCTGCTGCTCGGGTGCGACCTGGTGGTCAGTGCCAACACCGAGACCCTGCTGAAAATGCGCCAGGGCGTGACCTTTGCCGTGATCAACAGCGAAGAAAGCCTGACCGGCACCTTCGTGCGCACCTTCGCCCGGCAAGCCGAAAGCGGCGATGTCCAGGCCCACCCGGACCCGGTGTTCCGTACCGCCGACATGGCCCGGCAGATCAGCGAAGCGGTCGGCGATAAACAGGTGCAGTTTCTCAATGCCAGCCGCATCGCCACCGCCCTGATGGGCGACTCGATTGCCACCAACACCTTCATGCTCGGCTTTGCCTGCCAGAAAGGCTGGCTGCCGGTGACCGAAGCTGCGCTGCTCAAGGCCATCGAACTGAACGGTACGGCGGTGGCCTTCAACCAGGCCGCCTTTGCCTGGGGACGCCGTGCAGCGTTCGACCTGCCACGGGTGCAGGCCAGGATCGACGCGGCGCAGGTCAAAAGCGCCGACCGGGTGCTGTCGCAGACGCTGGCCGAGCAGGTCAGCCGCCGGGCCGACTTCCTCACCCAGTACCAGAACGCCGCACTGGCCCGGCGCTACACCACCCGCGTCGAAGCCTTCGTTGCCGCCGAAACCCGCCTGGTCGGCCATGCCGGCCCGCTGAGCGAGGCGGTGGCACGGCACTATTTCAAGGTGTTGGCAATCAAGGACGAGTACGAAGTGGCGCGGTTGTACACCGACGGCCAGTTCCTGAAAAAGATCGAGTCGACCTTCGAGGGCGACTACCGCCTGCGCTTTCACCTGGCGCCGCCGGTGCTGAACACCTCCGGAGCCGGGCAAAAAGCCAAGAAAACCTACGGCCCGTGGATGCTCAAGGCGCTGCGCCTGCTGAGCCACTGCAAGGCGGTGCGCAATACCTGGCTCGACCCGTTCGCCCGCACCCATGAACGCAAGGCCGAACTGGCCTGGCAGCGCGAGTACGAGAGCCTGCTGGATGAACTGCTTGGCGGCCTGAACGCCGACAACCTTGCCCAGGCCCTTGAGCTGGCCCGCCTGCCGGACGCCGTGCGCGGCTATGGTGCGGTCAAGGACCGCTACCTGCAACACGCCCGGCAGCATAAGGACACCCTGCTCGCGCAGTGGCGCAACCCGGTGCTGTTTCACGAGGTGGCAAATCCTGCGACCCGCATTGCCGCCGCGCAGCTGTAAACGCACTGATCTACCCTCATACCTATAAGAATCGATAAGGACGGAGAACCGACATGAGCCATCTACCGGGACTGAATTTTTTCCTTGGCGAAGAGATCGACATGCTGCGCGACGCCGTGGCCGGTTTTGCCTCCAAGGAAATTGCGCCACGCGCCGAAGAGGCCGACCGCACCGACCAGTTCCCCATGGACCTGTGGCGCAAGTTCGGCGACATGGGCCTGCTGGGCCTGACCGTCAGCGAAGAATATGGCGGCGCGGGCATGGGCTACCTGGCGCACATGATCGCCATGGAAGAAATCTCCCGCGCCGCCGGCGGCATCGGCCTGTCGTACGGTGCGCACTCCAACCTGTGCGTCAACCAGATCAACCGCAACGGCACCGACGAACAGAAGCGTCGCTTCCTGCCCGGCCTCATCAGCGGCGAACACATCGGCGCGCTGGCCATGAGCGAGCCCAATGCCGGCTCTGACGTGGTGTCGATGAAACTGCGCGCCGACCGCCAGGGCGACCGCTACGTGCTCAACGGCACCAAGATGTGGATCACCAACGGCCCCGATTGCGATGTGCTGGTGGTCTACGCCAAGACCGACCTGGCCGCCGGCGCCAAGGGCATGACCGCATTCATCGTCGAAAAGGGCGCGGCCGGGTTCTCGGTGGCGCAGAAGCTCGACAAGCTGGGCATGCGTGGCTCGCACACCGGCGAACTGGTGTTCCAAAACGTGGAGGTGCCGGAGGAAAACGTACTGGGTGGCGTCGGCGAGGGCGTCAAGGTGCTGATGAGCGGCCTTGACTACGAGCGCGCCGTGTTGTCCGGTGGCCCGCTGGGTCTGATGCAGGCGGCCATGGACGTGGTGGTGCCGTACATCCACGACCGCAAGCAGTTCGGCCAGAGCATCGGCCAGTTCCAGCTGATCCAGGCCAAGATGGCCGACATGTACACCACCCAGCAGGCCTGCCGCGCCTACCTGTATGCCGTGGGCAAGCACCTGGACGGGCTGGGCAGCGGCCATGTGCGCCAGGTGCGCAAGGACTGCGCGGGGGTTATCTTGTATGCCGCCGAAAAGGCCACCTGGCTGGCCGGCGAAGCGATCCAGATCCTGGGCGGCAATGGTTATATCAACGAGTTTCCGGTGGGCCGGCTGTGGCGCGACGCCAAGTTGTACGAGATCGGCGCCGGCACCAGCGAAATCCGCCGCATGCTGATTGGCCGCGAGCTGTTCAACGAAACGCTTTGATGCCCATAACAACAAGAGGCGGCCAATGAACACACTCAAGACCCAACTCAACCCCCGTTCTGCCGACTTCCAGGCCAACCGCGAAGCGATGCTGGCGCAGGTCGAGGCGCTGCGCACCCTGTTGGCCCAGGTGCACGAAGGCGGTGGCGCCAAGGCCCGGCAACGGCATGTGGCCAAGGGCAAGCTGCTGCCACGCGAGCGCATCGACCAGTTGCTCGACCCCGGCTCGCCATTTCTTGAAATCGGCGCTCTGGCCGCCTGGGAGGTGTATGGCGAAGACGTCGCCGCCGCCGGTGTGATCGCCGGCATCGGCCGCATCGAAGGCGTCGAATGCATGATCATCGCCAACGACGCCACCGTGAAGGGCGGCAGCTACTACCCGCTGACAGTCAAGAAACACCTGCGGGCCCAGGACATTGCCCGGCACAACCGTTTGCCGTGCCTGTACCTGGTCGATTCCGGCGGCGCCAACCTGCCGCGCCAGGACGAGGTGTTTCCCGACCGCGACCATTTTGGCCGGATCTTTTTCAACCAGGCCAACCTCAGTGCCCAAGGCATCCCGCAGATCGCCGTGGTCATGGGCTCGTGCACCGCCGGCGGCGCCTACGTGCCGGCCATGAGCGACGAAACCATCATGGTCGCCCAACAAGCGACGATTTTTCTTGCCGGCCCGCCGCTGGTCAAGGCCGCCACCGGCGAGGTGGTCACCGCCGAAGCCTTGGGCGGCGCGGAGGTGCACTGCAAGACCTCGGGGGTGGCCGACCATTACGCTGAAAACGACGCCCACGCCCTGGCACTGGCGCGGCGCTGCGTGGCCAACCTCAACTGGCGCAAGCTGGGGCAACTGGACTGTGTGGCACCCATCGCGCCGCGCTATGCAGCCGACGAGCTGTATGGCGTGATCCCGGCCGACACCAAGCAGCCATTCGACGTGCGCGAAATCATTGCGCGCCTGGTCGATGACTCGGCCCTTGATGAGTTCAAGGCGCTGTTCGGCACCACGCTGGTGTGCGGCTTTGCACGGCTCAACGGTTACCCGATCGCGATCCTGGCCAACAACGGCATCCTGTTTGCCGAGGCGGCGCAAAAGGGCGCGCACTTTATCGAACTGGCCTGCCAGCGCGGCATCCCCCTGGTCTTTCTGCAGAACATCACCGGTTTCATGGTCGGGCAAAAATACGAGGCTGGCGGCATTGCCAAGCACGGCGCCAAGCTGGTCACGGCGGTGGCCTGCGCGCAGGTGCCCAAGTTCACCGTGATCATTGGCGGCAGCTTCGGGGCCGGCAACTACGGCATGTGCGGGCGTGCGTTCGACCCACGCTTCCTGTGGATGTGGCCCAACGCCCGGATTGGCGTGATGGGCGCGCAACAGGCCGCCGGCGTGTTGGTGCAGGTCAAGCAGGAGCAGGCAGAACGTGCCGGCCAGACCTTCAGCGCCGAAGATGAACAACGCCTCCGGCAGCCGATCGTCGAGCAATACGAGCGCCAGGCCCATGCCTTCTATTCCAGCGCCCGCTTGTGGGATGACGGGGTCATTGATCCGGCGCAGACCCGCGAGGTGCTGGCGCTGGCCTTGTCGGCCAGCCTCAACGCCCCGATCGAGCCGACCCGCTTCGGCGTGTTCCGCATGTAAGCCGGCGCCCCTGCTCAAGGACAGAACGATGAGTCACTTCACCACCTTGCAACTGCAACGCGACCCTCGTGGGGTCGCCACGCTCTGGCTGAACCGGCCGGAGAAAAACAACGCTTTCAATGCGCAGATGATCCATGAGCTGATTACAGTATTGCGCCAGCTCGACGCTGACGAGACCGTGCGCTTCCTGCTGTTGCGCGGGCGCGGCAAGCACTTCAGTGCCGGGGCTGACCTGGCCTGGATGCAGGCCGCCGCCGGCCTCGATTACGCGGCCAACCTCAAGGACGCGCATGAGCTGGGCGAGTTGATGAGCCTGCTGTATCACCTGCCGTTTCCGACCCTGGCCGTGGTGCAGGGCGCCGCCTTCGGCGGTGCGGTGGGGTTGTGTGCCTGTTGCGACATTGCCATTGGTGCCGTGGACGCGCTGTTCAGCCTGTCCGAGGTGCGCATCGGCCTGGCACCGGGGGTCATCAGCCCGTACGTGGTGCAGGCCATCGGCGAGCGCGCCAGCCGCCGCTATGCCTTGAGCGGCGAACGTTTCAGCGGCGAACGCGCCCGTGAGCTGGGCTTGCTGGCCGAGGTCTATGCGGCTGACGGGCTTGAGGCGGCAGTCGAGCAATGGACCGCCACCTTGCGGCTTAACAGCCCGCAAGCCATGCGGGTGTGCAAGGCATTGCTGCAGGATGTCGGCAGCGGCGTATTGAGCGAGGCCTTGCGCCTGCGCACGGAAAATACCATCGCCGGCATCCGGGTCAGTGAGGAAGGCCAGGAAGGCCTGAATGCCTTTCTTGAAAAACGCCCCCCCTCATGGGCTTGATCGACCTTGACGTCCCCCTCGACAGAGCGAATGCCATGAACACAACCACAATCACCACGCTGCTGGTCGCCAATCGCGGCGAGATCGCCTGCCGGGTCATGCGCACCGCCAAGGCGCTGGGGATCACCTGCGTGGCGGTGCACAGTGAAATCGACCGCCACGCCCGTCATGTGCGCGAGGCTGATGTCGCGGTCAACCTGGGCGGCGCCAGGCCCGGCGAAAGCTACCTGTCGATCGAGCGCATCATCGAGGCGGCCCGTGCCACCGGCGCGCAGGCGGTGCATCCGGGCTACGGCTTTTTATCCGAGAACGCCGGCTTTGCCCGCCAGCTCGAAGCGGCCGGGCTGATATTCCTCGGCCCCCCGGCCAGCGCCATCGAAGCGATGGGCAGCAAGTCGGCGGCCAAGTCGTTGATGGAACAAGCCGGTGTGCCCCTGGTGCCCGGTTACCACGGCGAAGACCAGAGCCTGGACACCTTCCGCCGTGCCTGCGCAACCATCGGTTACCCGGTGCTGCTCAAGGCCACCGCCGGCGGGGGCGGCAAGGGCATGAAAGTGGTCGAGCACGAAGGCCAACTGGCCGAGGCACTGTCGTCCGCCCAGCGCGAGGCGCAGTCCTCGTTTGGGGACGCACGCATGCTGGTGGAAAAATACGTGCTCCAGCCACGGCACGTCGAAATCCAGGTGTTCGCCGACCAGCACGGTCATTGCCTGTACCTCAATGAGCGCGACTGCTCGATCCAGCGCCGGCACCAGAAGGTCGTCGAAGAAGCGCCGGCCCCGGGCCTGTCGCCTGAGCTGCGCCAGGCCATGGGCGAGGCGGCGGTGCAGGCCGCCCAGGCCATCGGCTATGTTGGCGCCGGCACCGTGGAATTTCTGCTCGATGCACGCGGTGAATTTTTCTTCATGGAAATGAACACCCGCCTGCAGGTCGAGCACCCGGTGACCGAGGCCATCACCGGCCTTGACCTGGTGGCCTGGCAGATCCGCGTGGCCCGTGGCGAGCCGCTGCCGATCACCCAGGCGCAGGTGCCGCTCAACGGCCATGCCATCGAAGTGCGCCTGTATGCCGAAGACCCCGAGGGCGGCTTCCTGCCGGCCAGCGGTCATCTGGACCTGTACCGCGAACCGCAGCCGGGACCGGGGCGTCGGGTCGACAGCGGCGTCGAGCAGGGCGATGAGGTCTCGCCGTTCTACGACCCGATGGTCGCCAAGCTCATCGCCTGGGGCGAGAACCGCGAAGAAGCCCGCCAGCGCCTGCTCGCCATGTTGGCCGAAACGGTCATCGGCGGCTTCAAGACCAACCTGGCTTTTCTGCAACGCATCCTGGCCCACCCGGCGTTTGCCGAAGCGCAGCTGGACACCGGCTTTATCGAGCGCCACCACGCACAGCTTTTGCCAGCGCCTGGCGAACTGCCTGAAGCGTTCTGGCAACAGGCGGCGAGCGGTTTGCTCGACACTGATACTGTCCGGCAGCGTGCTGACGACCCGCATTCACCCTGGGCCAGCCGGCATGGCTGGCGCAGCGGCCTGCCTCAGGCCTGTGCCGTGACGCTGGTGTGCGGTGAGGTCACGCAGCGCGTACTGCTCGAACCGCAAACGTGCGGGACGGTCAACCGCGCAGACCGGGTGCGCCAGGGCGACACCTTGTATGTGCGCTGGGGCGTGCAGTGGCACGCGGTGCGCCGCTTCGATCCGCTGGCTGCCGTCCAGGCCGGCCATGGCCATCAAGGCGGGCTGGCCGCGCCCATGAACGGCAGCATCGTCAGGGTCCTGGTCGAGGCCGGCCAGATCGTGGAGGCGGGCGCCGCACTGGTGGTGCTCGACGCCATGAAAATGGAGCACAGCATTCGTGCGGCCGAGGCCGGGACTGTGGCGGCCGTGTATTGCCGCGAAGGCGAGCTGGTCAGTGAAGGCACCGTGCTGGTCGATATGGAGGCCGCCTCATGAACCTGCCTACCCATGTACGCCTGGTGGAAGTCGGCCCCCGCGACGGGCTGCAGAATGAACAGCGCCCGCTGGGGCTCGAACAGAAAATCCAGTTGATCGACCGCCTCTCGGCCACCGGCCTGAGCCATATCGAAGCCGGCAGTTTCGTCTCGCCCAAGTGGGTGCCGCAAATGGCCGGCAGCGCCGAAGTCTTTGCCGGCATCACCCAGCGGCCCGGTGTCACCTACAGTGCGCTGACCCCTAATTTGAAAGGGCTGGAAGCCGCCCTGCAGGCCGGGGTCAAGGAAGTCGCCGTGTTCGCGGCCGCCTCCGAGGCGTTCTCGCAACGCAATATCAACTGCTCGATTGCCGAGAGCCTGGCGCGCTTCGTGCCGGTTCTGGAGACCGCACGGCGCCACGGCGTGCAGGTGCGTGGCTACGTGTCCTGCGTGCTGGGGTGTCCTTATGAAGGGCAGGTGGCGCCCGGACAGGTGCGCTCGGTCGCCCGCGAACTGTACGAAATGGGTTGTCATGAAATCTCCCTGGGCGACACCCTGGGCGTCGGCACCGCCTCGGCCACGCGCACCTTGCTCGATGTCGTCAGCCGGGACGTGGCCCGCGAGCACCTGGCCGGACACTTTCACGACACCTACGGCCAGGCTGTGACCAATATCTACGCCAGCCTGCTCGAAGGCATCAGCGTGTTCGACAGCTCCGTGGCCGGCCTCGGCGGCTGCCCCTACGCCAAGGGCGCTTCAGGCAACGTGGCCACCGAAGACGTACTGTACCTGCTGCACGGCATGGGGATTCAGACCGGCGTCGATCTGGACAAGGTGGTGGCGGCGGGAAACTTCATCTGCGAACAACTGGGCCGCAGCAATGCCTCGAAGGTGGCGGCGGCCTGTGCGGCGGGGGCGTAGGAGATCATCCTGTGCCACTGGCACAGCGCCAAGGCGGCACGCTTTCGCGCAGCAAGCGCGCTCCTACGCGTCAGTGCCGGGCATTGCACGCATTCGCAAAAACGCCAGAAATACCGCACAGGCTCTGGATTGTGCGGCGGCCGGCTTGCTGACGATCTGGAAATGCCGCGTGGCCCAACGGTCTTCAAGCGGGATGGCCACCAAGGGCTGGCCTTCACCCTGGCTGATCGCCCGGCGCGGAATGATGCCCAGGCCCAGTTCCGCTTCGACCATCCTGCACACGGCATCGAAGCTCTTGACGTGCACTTCATACCGGATCGCTCGCCGGGCCTGCTTCGCCGCCTGTTCCAGTTGTTTGTACAGCGGACTGTCCTTGTGCAGCGCGACATGGTTGAACGCCAGCGTGTCGCTGAAGCGCAACGAGCGTTTTTCACTGAGCGGGTGCGAAGCCGCCACGACCACCACCAATTGGTCGACGTGATAATCGGTGACCAGCAGGCCCCGGTCTTCGGCAGCCATCAGTTGGTTGCCGATCCCCAGGTCGCTGAGGTTGCCGCTCACGTCGTCAATCACCTCAAGGCTGGTGCGCTCGTGCAGCTCCAGGCCAATGGTGGCGTGCCTTTCACGGTAGGCACGAATGTCCTGCGGCAAGAACTGCACGATGCTGGAGCGGTTGGCGCTGATGCGCAGGTGGCCCAGATGGCCTTCGGCATAACGGGAAAGCGCCGCCGACATGACTGTCATTTCATCCAGCACATGGCGGGCATGCTGCAACAGACACAGGCCGGCCGGCGTCGGCTCGATGCCTTTCTGCTGGCGGTACAGCAATGGCGTGCCAACGGCCTCTTCGAGTTCGGCCATGCGCTTGCTCAAGGCCGAGGGCACCAGGCCTTCCTTCTCCGCGGCCCGGCCAAAGGTGCCTTCCTCACACGCACTGATGAACAGCCTCAAGGTGGTCGGGTCAAAACGCCAAAGGTTGTGCACGCACGCTCCCTAGAAATTTTTTCAGGCTAAGCATCACTTTTTACCGTTATCCAGATCCTCGAACACTTCCTAGCATGGGTCACAGGATGAGGAGATGGGCATTATGACGACAAAAATCCACTTCGACGGACGCTTTATGTTCCTGTCATGCAGCGAGGCGGGGGTGCGCCGCCAACTGGCCGGCCAGGACCTGACGCTGGCCGAGGCCCTGCCGCTGCGCGATGACATTTCCACCGATGAGATCACCCCGGTGGTGATCATGATGACCTACGATCAACGGCTCGGAAAATACCCCTACGTGGGCTTCAAGACCGAGAGCGTATTGCCTGTCGGCGAAGACAGCGTGCGTCAGGGCGGCTTTGCGATCACCGTGGCCGGCAAACGCTACGGCAAGGGCTCTTCGCGCGAGTCCAGCCCGCTGGCGGAAAAGTCGGCCGGCATTCGCTTGGTCATTGCCGAGAGTTTCGAGCGGATCTACCGGCAGAACTGCGACAACATCGGCCTCTACACCTCGACCGACTTTGGCCTGATCGCCCGCATCCAGGCCGGCGAAGCCATCGACATCGACGAGTTTCTCAAAGGCCGCGATGCAGTGACCCAGGCGGTCATCCGTGCTGGCGGCCTGCTGCCCTACAGCAAGGCCTGCCTGCCGCCGGCTGCGCACAAGGTCTTCAACCCGATCCCGACCGATCGCCCGCTGACGCTGGTGGAAAAGATCATCGAGCGCCGGCGCATTGCGCCGCAAGGACCGCTCGGCAAGGGCGACGGGGTGTTCCTGTCAGCCGACTGGCGCTTCAGCCACGATTACTTCACCGGCATGTGCGCGCACCTGATGCATGAGGCTTTCGGCCAGCCCCTGAGCCTGGCACGGCCCGAGGAAATCATCGCCTTCCAGGATCATTTGATCCTTGCCGGACAAAGCTTTGCCCATGTACGCGATAACTTGCTGGCGGCGGTCGGCGGGTTGGCGGACGCCCATGACGCCTTTGTACGGCAATACCCTGTGCGCAGTCATGGCGCACTGAAAGGCGAGGCGGGTTCTGAGGGGATCTGCCACGCGCTGATGACCGAAATGCATGCCTTGCCCGGCCAGGTGGTGGTAGGCACCGACTCACACACCCCGCATTCGGGCGCGCTGGGCTGCCTGGCCTTCGGTGCCGGCGCCACTGACATTGCCAACAGCTGGGCCACCGGGTTCATTCGTTGCCGCATGCCGGAAACCATTCGCGTGCAACTCAAAGGCCGCCTGGCTCCAGGCGTGACCGCCAAGGACGTGGTGCTGGAGCTGCTGCGCAGCGATTCGATCAGGCAAGGCCAGGCGATTGGCGCGGTGTTCGAGTACACCGGCGATACGGTAACAGCCCTGTCGATCGATGAACGCGCGACCCTGACCAACATGGTCGCCGAACTGGGCGGCTTCACTGGCATCGTCGCGCCCGATCAAAAGACGGTGGACTTCCTGCGCGAGCGCCGTGGCGTAGACATCGAGCTTGAAGACTGGATAACAAGCGATGCCGGGGCCCACTACAAGGAAGTCATCTCGATAGACTGCGCGCAACTCACGCCACTGGTGGCCGCGCCGGGTGATCCGGGCAACGGCCTGGCCATCGACGAGTTGGCAGGCCCCGTGCACGTCGACATTGCCTATGGCGGCTCCTGCACTGCCGGCAAGCGTGAGGATTTCGACTACTACCATGAGGTGCTGGCCTGGGGCCTGGAACGCGGTCTGGGCCTGGCGGCCGGTACGCGCCTGTTCCTGCAGTTCGGCACCCTGGCGGTGCGCGACTATTGTGCTGCAATGGGCTACCTGGAAACCTTCAAGGCCTTGGGCGTGGAACTGATCATGCCGGGGTGCGGCGCCTGTGCCAACTGTGGCCCCGGCTCTTCGACCCATGCAGGCCAGGTCACAGTCAGCGCCATCAACCGCAATTTTCCCGGCCGCTCAGGCCCCGGCCAGGTCTGGCTGGCCAGTCCGTACACGGTGGCCGCCAGTGCATTGCTCGGGCGCCTTGGCAGTTTCGCCCAGTTGCAGCAATCGATCACGCGGCAACCGTTACCGGCATGAACCAGCGAGTTGCCAGCGCCGATGAACAAGGCGTTGCCGCGCGGCATCACCCGTAGACTGATGACAAGACACCGATCTCCGACAATTACAATTAATGGAGAAACATGATGGCTCACGCCGACAGTGCTGCACCTGCAAGTCCTATCAACGAACTGCTGCTCTATCGCCGCATTGCCTGGCGCATATTGCCGCTGACCATCGTGTGCTTTCTGTTTTCGTACTTCGATCGCATCAACATCAGCTTCGCCAAGACCCAGATGCAGGCCGAACTGGGCCTGAGCGATGCCGCCTATGGCTTTGCCGCCAGTATCTTCTTCTTCGGCTATGTCCTGTTCGAGGTGCCCAGCAGCTTTGGCCTGAAAAAATACGGCGCCCCCAGCTGGATCTGCCGGATCATGGTGTCCTGGGGCCTGGCCACCGCTGCGCTGGTGTTCGCCTATAACGAATACACCCTGTACTTCCTGCGCTTTCTCATTGGTGTCATGGAGGCGGGGTTCGGGCCGGCGTTGCTGTTCTACCTGGCCTGCTGGTTTCCCAAGAAGAACCTGGCCAGCATGAACGGGCTGTGGTTCCTGTCGATTCCCCTGGCCGGCGTACTGGGGGCACCGGTGTCCGGGTTCATCCTTGAATACATGAACGGCTTTCTGGGCCTTGCCGGCTGGCACTGGCTGTTCGTGCTGTCGGGCCTGCCATGCTGCGCGCTCGGCATTGTCGTGCTGTTCAAGCTCGACCGCGACATCCAGTCGGCCAAGTGGCTGACTCCTGAAGAAAAAGAGGTGCTGCAACGCAATCTGGATAACGACCGCAAGGCGTCAGCACCCATTCACACCAGCCTGCTCAAAGTGATCCTGACCCGCGAGGTGGCGATCCTGTCGGTGATCTATTTCATGATCAAACTGACCGGCTACGGCCTCAACTTCTGGATGCCGCACCTGATCGGCTCGGCCGGCGTCAAAAGCCAGTTGGTCGTCGGCCTGCTGACGGCATTGCCCTACCTGGTGGCCGCCATCGGCATGGTCTGGGTCACACGCGCCTCCGACGCCTCCGGCGAGCGCAAGCGCTACCTGTGGCAGTGCATGCTGGTCGGCGGCATCGGCTACTTTGCCGCGCTGTATTTCAACGAGTCGTACATCCTGCTGACCGCTTTCCTGGTATTGGCCACCGCCGGAGTCTTCATCGCCATCCTGATCTTCTGGACCATCCCGCAAAAAGCCTTCAGTGGCCTGGCCATTGCCGGCGGTATTGCCGCCATCAACACCGTCGGACAACTGAGCGGCATGGTCGCGCCGTTTCTGGTTGGCTACCTGAACGACCTGACCGGCAACACCTACATGGGCATGCTGGCACTGGCGCCGTTCTGCCTGATCTGCGTGGGGGTGATCCTGTGGGGCGTGCCGGATGACCGTGGCGGGTCGCCGACAGCAAGGGGGCAGGGGGCGTTGGTGGGGGAGCGGGTGAGATAGCCCGCTCCCGATTCAAATAATCCGAAAGTCAGGGTGCAACTGCCTCCAGTGCGCGCGCACTATCACCTGCTGCCTTTCAGGCATCACGCTGTCGTTCAGGGCATCGGGCCAGAGGGCGCGCGCCTTCTCCATCGTTGATTTCAGATTATTGAGCACGGGGCGCCATGGAATATCTCCGTACTCAGCCCAGTGCCTGAAGTGCTCAAAAGAGGCACCGTACCAATTCTTGGTTTTACTCATGTTCAAGGCGTACTGACTTTCATCTTTCATGTAGGCACGGGTAACAACAACGTCGTAGGCCGGAGAGAGCTGGGCATTTCGACCGTCCGGGTAGATTACGCTCCAGTTTTTAAGATGAGCGTCGCCATTCGCCAACAGGATATTGACGAGCAAACGCACAGCCATCTGTACGGCATCGCGTTGACCTCTGAGAGAGTTCTGGTAAATCAGTTTGCCTATCTGCTCATAGCTGGCAGCGCGGTATTTCTCATGGGCATAGGCGAAAAGAATCTGGGCAAAGTCTTCCGAGTGGACGCGCTCATTGCCGGGCAGTCGATCATAACGGCGTACGCCATAAGCATATTTCTCGTCCGGCAGATTGATCGTGGGCAATGCCTCAATGTCACTCAGGGCAATCAGTTTGATCTCTGGCGTCTCGACACCTGCCAGTGCTGCAAGTGTCATGGCCGTGTATTCATTCAGGGGGACATGGGGATGAACGGTAGAAGGTGTCTTGATGATCCAGTCGCCCGGCGCGCCAGGATCACCGGTGATATAACGCCCGTCCTGATGACGCATGGAAAACTTCATCTGCACGCCAGCAAGGGAAAAATGGGAGCGATGATCCGGAATTTCTATTACGGAAGGTTCGATCTTGCCGTGATGAAGCAGGGCCAGCGTCGGGATTGCCGATACCTCCATTGGCTCGGCCACCAGCGCCCCTGGAAGATCCCGGCCCAGCCAACCAAGCAACGGATATTCGTTGTCCTGATGGATTTTCATGGCTTGGGACAGGAAGGCTCGCAAGGCGCCTTCAGGTAAAAGATTGCTGAGTAGAGGGTGCAGCTTGTGGCTTCTGATATAGGGATGCTTTCTGGCCAGTTGCCAGGCCAGGGAGGCAGCGTTGGTATGCGAGAGCGTCAACGGATGCCTGGCATCGTTTTGCAGGTATTCAGGCGCTAGAGTGAATACGTTTTTCCCGCTGGAGTACCCGGCAACGTACCCCACCCGCTCGCCCTTGAGCGTCAGCTCCAGGGCCGAAACCGTTTCGCTGGCCATTAGAGGTCTTTCCAGGGATTCTCATCCTGATCGGGGTCGAAGTCCTGCCGTCCGGCGCTGGAATGGGTCTTCGGATAAGAATGATCGATATTCAGCGAGCCGTCGTCTGCAAGCACCTTCTCGACATCCCTGAGCCTGGACTTGGGCACCAGTACCAGAACGGCATCAAGCCCTTCGGCAATCTGATCGAGTGAGGTAAGCCTGGGATTGCCCCGTGCTTCGATTTTCCCGTACTGCTGCCGGGTCAGGCCTGCCAACAGGGGCATCTCCTGAATCTTGATGCCAAGCGCCAACCGGCGTTTGCGTATCTGGTCAAGCAGTGTTGTTTTCATAATCGCTCCTCTCTGCACGACCCTATGTAATCTATATGGCTCTCGTCAAGAGTAATGAGCCTTATAGATTTCATTTTCCAGGAATGAGCCATATGGCTTACTTTTTGTCCGTTGAGAGCACTATAGGGCTCTCTTGAGCGTTATGAGCCATATAGATTACATTGAAGAGGCGATAAGCGTTGATGCCATGAGGCTATATCAATCGGCCTCACAGGCTGCAAAAAAAAGAGGCGCTCCGAAGAGCGCCCCTTGACTGCTTATTGCAAGCTGACCGTCTTGAGGTCGGGCTTCGATGAGCCGCCGATCTCGATGCGACGGGGCTTGGCTTCTTCCGGCACGATGCGCTGCAGTTCAATGCTCAGCAAGCCATTGTTCAATGCCGCGCCCTGGACTTCGATGTGATCGGCCAGGCGGAATGACAACCGGAATGCCCGTTGGGCAATGCCCTGGTGCAGGTAGGTGACTTCCTTCTCGGATTCACGCTTGCCTCCGGCCACGGTCAGCACACCGTTCTCGACCTGGATGTCCATGTCCTGCTCGGTCAGGCCGGCTGCCGCAATCACGATCCTGTATTCGTTGTCGCCATGCTTCTCGACGTTGTGAGGAGGGTAGGCGTTTCCGGCCTCGCTACGGAGCGCCGATTCGAACAGGTCGTTGAAGCGATCAAAACCGACTGACTGACGAAACAGGGGAGCCAGCGAAAGATGAGTAGCCATTTCAAAATCTCCTGAGTGTTCTCCAAGTGATTTAAGACGTGACCCGTTTTCGGCATCACGTACCGCAAATATAAGAACGGCAAAACGGCTTTCAAGGGCAGGAAATAGAAAATTTCAGACAGGCTGACGGCGTGTTTGATAACGATGCGTTATAAGAGCAAGGCCGCGCAATGGACGGGGCTTGAGGGCGGGCGAGGGGGGCAAAGGGGCGGTTCAGTCTCGAAAACCCGTTTCAGATCAACGCTTCTGGCTGAGCGAAACCCCAGAAACGACAAAGCCCTGAACGATCAGGGCTTTGTGCTATCAAAGATGGCGGAGGCATAGAGATTCGAACTCTAGGACCTGTTACAGTCGGCAGTTTTCAAGACTGCTGCCTTAAACCACTCGGCCATACCTCCACTTTTGCTGCGGGCGCCATAATACCCGAATGTAACAAGCTGTCAAACTCTCCCGGTGGTGAGTCAGGGCGCCTCTGTTATGATCTTTGCAACTTGTCATTTCACAGCAAGCTTATCAACTGTAAGGAGCTTCGCCATGCGCGAACAGGATTACGTTCTCAAAACCGGTACGCAGGAGGCCGACCAGCTCGAGGTCAGTCGTGTCCTGCGCAACACTTACGGCCTTCTGGCCCTCACCCTGGCCTTCAGCGGCGTCATGGCGTTCGTTGCCCAGCAGATGGGCGTGCGCTACCCGAACGTGTTCGTGGTGCTGATCGGCTTTTATGGTCTGTTCTTCCTCACCGCCAAACTGCGTGATTCGGTCTGGGGTATCGTTTCGACCTTCGCCCTGACCGGCTTCATGGGCTTTATCCTGGGCCCGATCCTCAACCGCTACCTGGGCATGACCGGTGGCGCTGAAGTGGTCGGTTCGGCGTTTGCCATGACTGCCCTGGTCTTTGGTGGCCTGTCGGCCTACGTGCTGATGACCCGCAAGGACATGAGCTTCCTGGGCGGCTTCATCACCGCAGGCTTCTTCGTGCTGCTGGCGGCCGTGCTGGCCAGCCTGTTCTTCCAGATCAGCGGCCTGCAACTGGCGATCAGCGCAGGTTTCGTACTGTTCTCGTCGGCCTGCATCCTGTTCCAGACCAGCGCGATCATCCACGGTGGTGAGCGTAACTACATCATGGCGACCATCAGCCTGTATGTATCGATCTACAACCTGTTCATCAGCCTGTTGCAGATCTTCGGCATCATGAGCCGCGACGACTGATCGTCACCTGGCCTCACAAAAAGCCCGCGCAAGCGGGCTTTTTGCTGCCTGCGTCAATTGGCAAAGCGTTGCAGGGAAAAGGCCGAGAGGTCGATGTCGCTGGCGCCCTGCACGCAGCGCTGCGCCAGGGCCTCGCCCAGTGCGGCTGAATGCTTGAAGCCGTGCCCGGAGCAGGCCGAGACCACGGTGACGTTGCGCAGGCGCGGGTGTTCGTCGACGATGAAGTGGTAGTCGGGGGTCACGGTGTAGGTACATACCGAGGACTTGGTCACCGCTGGCCGCAGGCCGTCAATCTTGTCCAGCACCTGTGTGCGGTACATGGCCTGGACCTGATTGTCATCGACCGTACGGTCCAGCGCCGCAGGGTCGCAGGCCTGGTGGTACTGCTCGGTGGCCATCTTCATGCTGCCTTCGCCAGGCAGGGGCGGGAAGCCATAACTGACGTCGGTAAAGCCTGGCCCGTGGGTAAGAATGAAGCTGGGCGAGTGAGCGGCAAATACGCCAGGGTCTTCAATCTCGAACCAGTAAAGCACCTGCCGGCAGACCCGCAGCAGTGAATCGAAGGGCGCGCCCAGCAGGCCGGCCGACCACATCCCGGCAGCGATAATCACCTTGTCGGCCAGGATCGTGCCTTGGTCGGTGCTGATCCGTACTGCCGCACCGACATTCTCAAGCGCCGTGACCGTCTCGTTGACCCGCAGGGTGGCGCCGTGCTGCGCTGCCTGTTGCAATTGCACGGCAATGCATCGTTCCGGGCGCAGGTAACCGCCCTCGGGCTCGAAATAGCCGATGGCACTGTCCAGCACCGGGGCAAACTGTGCAAAGCGTTGGCGGATTGCGCTGGCGTCCAGGACCTCGTGATCAATGCCATAGGCTTGCGCCAGGGCGATGGTCCTGTGGGTAAAGTCGTCGGCGTCCCAGGGGTCGTAGCGTGGGCTGGAGGTCATCACCAGCACGCCGCACTGCTCGAACAGCGGCTCACCCGACAAAGCCTCCAGCTCGCGCCACAGCTGGTGCGAGCGCTGCACCAGCGGCAGGTACTGCGGCCCCTCGCCATTGGACAGACGAGTGATGCGTGTGTCGCCATGACTGGAGCCCTGGGTATGCGGTGGGGCATAGCGGTCGATACCCACGGCCTTCACGCCTGCCTTGGCCAGTTGGTACAGCGTAGCGGCACCCATCGCGCCCAGGCCGAGCACGGCCACCTCGTAATGCTGCTGCATGGTCGGTTCGCCTTGGAAAAGGGCATCATTTCAACGGCAGGCCGATGAAAAATCAATGCCTTATCGAAGGCCGCAGCCGATCTGAAGCCTGCTGGTCCCTTTAGTCGATGTGACCATTGGTCGCTTGCTTTTATTTGTCATTTAGGGTTCGAAAAAGCTTCAAAAGTTGTCCACGAAAATCGTGGGTATGTCTGTGGGTAACTTTGCGAAACCCTTGTGTAGCGGGGTGTTTGGGGGTGTGGTTAATTTTTGATCAGTGCTTGTTTCGGCCTGATGGCTGCACAGGTCAGAAGCTTTTTCAACTGCGAAAGCGAGCCTGAAAACAGGTTTTTTATGCCGTTGATCAGTGGTTTACAGCCGTCCTGGGCCCATGAAAAAAGGCGCGACCCTCATCGGGACGCGCCTTTTTCATGACCTGCCGGGTGATCAGACGATCGGCTGGTCGCTCCACTCACCGTTGACCAGGCGACGCAGACCCAACGGGTTGGCGTTCTGCAGGGCCGGTGGCAGCAGGCTGTCGGCGTGGTTCTGATAGCAGACCGGGCGCAGGAAGCGGTCGATGGCCAGGGTGCCCACCGAGGTGCCGCGCGAGTCGGAGGTCGCAGGGTACGGGCCGCCATGAACCATGGCGTCGCAGACCTCGACACCGGTCGGGTAGCCGTTGACCAGGATACGACCGACCTTGTCTTCCAGCAGCGGCAGCAGCCACTGGTAGCCGGACAGGTCGGTCGGCTCGCCGATCAGGGTTGCGGTCAACTGGCCACGCAGGGCCAACAGGGCGTTCTTCAGTTCGGCATCATCGGCCACTTCGATGGCGATGGTGGTCGGGCCGAAGACTTCTTCCTGCAGCAGTTCGTCGCCGTTGAGCAGCAGGCTCACGTCAGCCTTGAACAGCTGTGCCTGGGCTTGCTTGCCTTCCTGGACCTTGCCGGCCAGGTGCGTGACACCCGGGTGCGACAACAGGTGCTCGACGCCTTTGCTGTAGCTGCGCAGGCCGCCGGCATTGAGCATGGTCTGGGCACCCTGGCCGCCGATGTGCTCGGCCAGTTGCTCCAGGAACGTCGAGAAGGCCGGCGAACGCAGACCGATGACCACGCCCGGGTTGGTGCAGAACTGGCCGGCACCCATGACCACGGACGAGGCCAGGTCGCGGGCAACGGTTTCGCCACGCGCATTGAGCGCCTCGGGCAGCACGATCACCGGGTTGATGCTCGACATCTCGGCGAACACCGGGATGGGTTGCGGGCGCTCGGCGGCCATCTTGCTCAGGGCATTGCCGCCACCCAGGGAGCCGGTGAAGCCGACGGCCTGGATGGCCGGATGCTTGACCAGGCCTTCGCCGACGCCGTTGCCGAAGATCATGTTGAACACGCCTTTAGGCATGCCGGTGCGCTCGGCGGCACGGATGATGGCCTGGCCGACCAGGTCGGCGGTGGCCATGTGGCCGCTGTGCGCCTTGAACACCACCGGGCAACCGGCGGCCAGGGCTGCAGCGGTGTCGCCGCCGGCAGTGGAGAAGGCCAGCGGGAAGTTGCTGGCGCCGAACACGGCCACCGGGCCTACGCCGATGCGGTACTGGCGCAGGTCGACGCGTGGCATTGGCTTGCGGTCTGGCAGCGCCAGGTCGATGCGCGCGCCCAGGTAGTCGCCGCGACGCAGGATCTGCGCGAACAGACGCATCTGGCCGCTGGTACGACCGCGCTCACCCTGGATGCGGGCTTGTGGCAGAGCCGTTTCCTGGCATACCACGGCGACGAAGTCGTCACCCAGTTGATCGAGTTCATCGGCGATAGCGTCGAGGAACTCGGCGCGGCGTGCAGGGCTCAGTTGACGAAATTCAGGGAAGGCGGCCTTGGCCGCATTGGCGGCGGCGTCGATTTCGCCTTCGGTGGCCTGCACGAAGGTGTAGGGCAGGGCTTCACCGGTGGTGGCGTCCAGGCTTTGCTGCTGGGTTTGACCAAGGGCGCTGCGGGCGCCGCCGATGAAGTTGTGGCCGAGAAGGGTGGACATCGGTATCTCCTGTTGTTTTGACATGGGCGGCGGGTTGATCACCTGCCTGGTGCCCCGTGGGTTGCCGAATCGCGGATGGAGTGAGGGTGGAACTGGCGAGCTGCACACAGGCCAGCACCGGTGCATCGATAAGTTGGCAGTCATCGTACAACTACGCCTGTCCGATGCGCAACTGCCACTCGGTGTTAACCTATGGCCATCATCAGCCCTTCGGAGTCGGGACATGATCTATGTGTGGCTAATCGTTGCAGCTGTCATGGGGTTCTTTGCGCTGGGTAAACTGAATGCCCATCGGCGGCGCGTACGCAAAATGCGTCGTGAACAGGTCATTCGCCATTACAAGCTGCCGGCCGGTCTGTTCGAGACCCTGCGCCACCGCCATCCGCACCTGACCATCAAGGATTGCCAACTGGTCGCCCAGGGCCTGCGCCAGTTCTTCCTTGCCTATCACAATAGCGGTCATCGCTATGTGTCGATGCCTTCGCAAGTGGTCGACGACCTGTGGCATGAGTTCATCCTGCACACCCGCGCCTATGAAGACTTCTGCAAGCAGGCCTTTGGCGGCCTGCTGCACCATACCCCGGCCGCCGCACTGGGCGATGAGGCGCCGGCCAAGGGCAATGCCGGTTTGCGCCGTACCTGGTGGCACGTCTGCCGCGAAGACAACATCCATCCACGTGTGCCCCGGCGCCTGCCGTTGTTGTTTGCGCTGGACGCCAAGCTGATGATCGCCGGTGGCTTTGTGTACATGCTGGACTGCCAGGGCATGCGGCGCGCCAGCAGCGACACCAGCCCCGGCCCCGTCATCTATTGCGGGGGCGACCTGGCCGCCCCTGGCAGCGATGGCTATTCCAGCCCGAGCGATGCCGGGTGCAGCGGCGGCCCCGACGGCGACGGCGATGGCGGCTCCGGTGGCGATGGCGGCGGTGACAGCAGTGGTTGCGGCGGTGGGTGTGGCGGCGGCGGGGGCGACTGACGCCTGATCAGGTCGCCGCAGTGGCCGCCTGCCGTGAATTCCAGATAAAACCCGACAGTGCCAGCAAAGGCAGGGCAGTGCCGGCGATCACGATCGCGCCCCAGCCGCCGTGGTTGAACAACACGCTGGCCATCGCCGAGCCGGCCGCCCCGCCCAGAAAAATACTGGTCATGTACAGCGCATTCAGGCGGCTGCGGCTGTTGGCATCCAGGGCGTAGACCGCGCGCTGGCCCAGCACCATGTTCACCTGCACACAGAAATCCAGCACGATGCCGGTCAAGGCCAGGCCAATGACACTGGCACCGAGCGTCGTGAGCGCCGGCAAAAAGCACAGTGCGGCCAGCAGCAGGACCGTGAGGCTGGTCTGGCGGGTGTAGCCGGCATCGGCCAGCCGCCCGCTGATGGGTGCGGCCACTGCACCGATGGCCCCTGCGAGGGCGAACAGCGCGATCTGGCTCTGCGACAGGCCATGGTTGCGCACCAGTTCCAGTGGCACAGCGGTCCAGAACAGGCTGAACGTGGCAAACAGACAGGCTTGATAGAACGCCCGCTGGCGCAGCACCGGCTGGGTGCGCAGCAGGTGCCACAGTGAGGCCAGCAGCTGCGGGTAGGACGCGCTGTGCTGCGGCTTGCGTGGTGGCAGGGTGACGGCCAGCACCGCGCAGAGGCCGACCATGACCACGGCCGCCGCGGCAAACACCGCCCGCCAGCCAAAATGATCGGCCACCAGGCTGGCAATCGGCCGGGCCAGCAGGATGCCCAGCAGCAACCCACCCATGATCGAACCGACTACGCGGCCACGCGAGTCTTCCGGGGCCAGGTGCGCGGCCAATGGAATCAGGATCTGCACCGACACCGAGCTGAATCCCACCAGCAGGCACAGCACCAGGAACAGATTGGGTTGTTCCACCAGCGCCGCGCCGGCCAGGCCCAGCACGGTCAACAAAGTGGTGGCGATGATCAGTCGACGGTTCTCCAGCAGGTCGCCCAGCGGCACCAGAAAAAACAGCCCCAGCGCATAACCGATCTGGGTCAGCGACACGATCAGGCTGGCCAGGGTCGGCGACAGCCCCAGGTCCGGCGCGATCAGCGCAATGATCGGTTGCGCGTAGTAGATATTGGCCACGATGGCGCCACAGCAGAAGGCGAACAGCAGGACCAGGCGGCGGGTCATCGGGGTGGCGGGCGAGTTCATGATCGGGCGAGGGCTCTGGAATGGATTAACGGCAGAATATGAGCAGGCTAACGGTATTGGCTTGCGGCCAGAAGGGTTGGCAGATTGATACTGGATATTTCCGGTGCTGATGACGGGGTTATCAGGACGCCGCATTTTTGTGTGTGGCAATCAGTCTTCGCGACCGTTGGTCGCTCCCACGCGAGCAAGATCCCGGGTCTCTGCACTGACTTTGTTGGAGCGACCACCGGTCGCGAAAGGGCCGGCTCAGGCACACTGTTTTTTTGGCCGGGCAATTGGCATTCGCGACCGTTGGTCGCTCCAGCTGGGCAAGATTCCGGATTTTTGCACTGACTCTGTGGGAGCGACCATCGGTCGCGAAAGGGACGGTTCAGGCGCACTATTTTTTGCCTGGCAATTGGTCTTCGCGACCGTTGGTCGCTCCTACACCACTGAGCGTGGTGCCCGGCCCGCATTCCAGGATCAGGCTGGCCCCGCCAAACCGGCTGCTTTCGATCCGCAGGCCAAACCCGTGCAATTCTGCAATCGCCGCCACCAGCGACAGGCCCAGGCCGAAGCCTTGCGGGTTGTCGTGTTCGCTGCGGTGAAAGCGCTGGAACACCAGTTGGCGTTCGGCTTCGGGAATGCCGGGGCCGGAATCCTGTACTTCGATGCGTGGCGTGCCTTGCCAGGTGCTGGCGTTCAGCGCCACGGTGCCGCCGGTCGGGGTGAACTTGATGGCATTGTCCAGCAGATTGGCCAGGGCTTCGAACAGCAAGGCCCGGTCACCGACCACCGCAGGCAACGGCTCGTCCAGGTTCAACAGCAGGGTGATTTCGCCTTCTTCGGCCAGCGGCAGGTAGAAGTCATGCACCTCGCGCAACAAAGCCGCCAGGTCCAGGGCCACGAAGGCCGAGCGCCGGCGCTGGTCCTGCAGTTCGGAGATACGCAGCAGGCCACGAAAGCGCGCCATCAGCGAGTCGGCCTCGGCAATCACCTGGCTGATTTCCGGGCTGTGCGGCGAATCCGGGGCTTCCTGCTGGATGCGGTAGAGCCGGGCGCGCAGGCG
Source organism: Pseudomonas sp. Leaf127 (assembly GCF_001423155.1). Taxonomy (NCBI): domain Bacteria; kingdom Pseudomonadati; phylum Pseudomonadota; class Gammaproteobacteria; order Pseudomonadales; family Pseudomonadaceae; genus Pseudomonas; species Pseudomonas sp. Leaf127. The sequence goes on from NZ_LMOA01000012.1 coordinate 100,913, forward strand.
GGTCAGCGGGGTGCGCAGGTCGTGGGCAATGTTGTCGCACACGCCCTTGACCTCGTTCATCAACCGTTCGATCTGTTCGAGCATGGCATTGACGATCAGCGCCAGCATGTCCAGCTCGTCACGCCGCGAAGACACCGGCAGGCGCTTGCTCATGTCGCCGCTGACAATCGCCTCGGCGCTGGCCTGCAAGGCATGAATGCGGCGCAAGGGCCGGCGCCGCAGCAAGTACCAGCCGGCGACCCCGGGAATGATGGTCAGCGACAGGCCCCAGAGCAGGGCATGCAGGATCAGGGTCGAGACCGCAAACAGCGAGCCGTTGTCGCGTACCAGGATCAACCAGTTGCCAGCGCGGGTACGCGTGGCCACGGCCGCACAGCTGCTGCGTGGCATGTTGGAATCGGTGGAGGCGATGCAACTGCCCAGCTCGTGAATCTGACCGTCCAGTGGCAGGTTGGCCGGAATCTGCCGGATGGGTCCGAACAGCGGCCGCAGGCGCGCATCGAACAGGCCGAAGGCGTCCACGGCCGGTTTGTCGAAGGCCATGCTTGCCACGAGCGCGTCAACCAGGTCCTGGCCTTCGAAGCGGGCGAACAGTTGTTGGCGCTGGATCAGCGAGTGACTGGCCATCTGATCCAGATAACCCTTGACCTCCCAGTACAGCACCCCCAGCAAAATGCTGCTCCAGGCCACGAACAAGGTGCTGTACAGCGCCAGCAGACGGCTGCTGGAAGAGCGCCAGCCTTTAGGCAGATTCGCTAATGACATAGCCGGTCCCGCGCACAGTACGAATCAGGGGCGTACTGCCGGGAACGTCGATTTTCTTGCGCAGCCTGCCAATATGCACATCGATCAGGTTGGTGCCCGGGTCGAAGTGATAGCCCCAGACTTCCTGGAAAATCATCATCCGGGTCACGACCTGGCCGTGATTGCGCATCAGAAATTCCAGCAGCTTGTATTCGGTCGGCAACAGGCTCAACGCCCGCTCGCCACGCCGTGCTTCGCGGCTGAGCAGGTCCAGCTCAAGGTCGGCAACCTGCAACTGGCTTTTCTGTTCGCTGGCCGGGCTGTTGCGGCGCAGCAGCACTTCGACCCTGGCGGCCATTTCGTCGGAGGCAAACGGCTTGGACAGGTAGTCATCGCCGCCGGCCCGCAGGCCACGCACGCGCTCGTCGACATCCGACAGGGCGCTGATCATCAGGATCGGGGTGCTGATGCCCTGGGCGCGCAGCCGCGTGACAATGGTCAGGCCATCGACCTGCGGCAGCATGCGGTCCAGGGTGATCAGGTCATAATCGCCGCTGACGGCCTTGGCCAGGCCTTCCTGGCCATTGTCTACCCAGTCGACACTCAGCCCGTGGCTGCTGAGTTCAGCAACGATTTCTCTTGCGGTGACAGCGTCGTCTTCGATTGCCAGGATTCGGGTCATGCTGTGGGCCTGAGAGAGTCGGACAAAACCGTATCTTGCCTGTCACAACCTGAAAATTTCCTGAAGAAAGCGTGATGGCCTGATGATGCTGACGCTGGCAGACCACTTGCGGGAGGCTCTGCCGGCGATGAGGCCGTCAGAGCCTCCCGCAAGACTGCTGAGTCTTGAGCAACGCTAAGGGGTGCCTCTAAAAGAGCTATTCGCGGCTGACGCCGCTCCTGCTGGTCTTGCGGCGTTCTTCCAGCAATTTCTTCTTGTCGCGCTCACGCTTGGCGGTGATGTCGTTCTCACTGCGGATCTGCGCGTGGCTGAGCAGGCCGAAGATGAAGCTGCCGCCGATGATATTGCCGGCCAGGGTGGGCCCTGCGAACACCAGCCAGAAGTCGGACCAGCTCGCTTCGCCGGCGAACACCAGATACGACACTTCGGCGGTGCCAACCACGATATGCGTGAAGTCGCCCAGCGCCATCAGGTAGGTGATCATCACGATGATCGCGATCTTGGCGTTTTCCATCGAGGCGATCATCCACACCATGGTGGCGATCATCCAGCCGGACACGATGCCTTTGGCGAACATCTTGCTGATGTCGTTTTCCATGACCTTGCGGCCGATTTCCAGAAAGGCCATGTCGGTCTTGGTGTCGAAGATGGGCAGGTTCAGCATGACCCAGGCCACCAGGATCGTGCCGGCCAGGTTGCCGACCAATACCACGCCCCACAGGCGCAAGAGGCGGCCGATATTGCCCAGGTTCAGCTTGCTCATCACCGGCAGCACGGCGGTCAGGGTGTTTTCGGTAAACAATTGCTGGCGCGCCAGGATCACCGCCAGAAAGCCTGCCGAGTAGCCAAGGCTGGCGATGACATGACTGGCGTCGCTGTCGCCCAGGCGCGAGCGCAGCAATCCCATGGCCATCAACGACAGGCCCATGGTCAGTCCGGCGGCCAGTGCCGACCACCATAAGGCCGCTACGGTGCGTTCCAGTTCGTGGTCGCCCTGGATGCGGATGGTCTCATGCAGGACAGCCGCGCGCGGCGGCAGCTTGTCTTCGATCTCGCGTTCTTCTTCGGCTGACAGGCCGGGGGTCTTGCCATCGGGTTGCTCGTCCATACCACTTCCTTCACGCGAGAGAATCAACAGGGGGCTGATGTGTAGTGTCAGACAGATGGCCCGCCACGTCGTTCGCCTGCGTGATGCCTGTGTCAGCCGCCCAGCAAGTCCTGGCTTTGCACGCGTTGCACACCCAGGCCAAGCATTGCCTGCCAGGCACCGGCCAGTGATCCATCAAGGTCGATGGCGCGGCAGGCGTCCTCGACCACATAGGTGGTGAAGCCGGCCTTGCAGGCGTCCTGCGCCGACCAGGCCACGCAGAAGTCCAGGGCCAGGCCGACCACGTACAGGGTGTCGATGCCGTGTTCGCGCAAATAGCCGGTCAGGCCGGTGGGCGTGCTGCGGTCGGCTTCCATGAAGGCGGAGTAACTGTCGATGTCCGGGTTGCAGCCTTTGCGCGCAATCAATTGTGCATGCGGCAGGTCGAGGTCGGCATGCAGTTGCGCGCCCTGGCTGCCCTGTACGCAATGCACCGGCCACAGGGTTTGCGGCCCGTAGGGCAGGGTGATGCGCTGGAACGGTTCATGCCCTGGGTGGCTTGGGGCAAAGGAAATATGCCCGGCCGGGTGCCAGTCCTGGGTCAGGATCACCCGGGTAAAGCGCCGGCCCAGGCGATTGATCAGCGGCACCAGAGCATCGCCTTCCTTTACCGCCAGGGCGCCGCCGGGCATGAAGTCGTATTGCATGTCGATGACCAGCAATGCACAGCGCCGGTCTGCAAGATTATGGAGAGTGAGCATGATCAGGCTCCGAGGGGTTGGCGACAGAGTGTGCCTGTGCAAACCGGCGCAGGGAATGGCCCTCAAAAAAGTGCTGCTCACCAATGACAATACGTATCAATAACAAATACAACTCTGTAACATTTGTCACAAAAAACGATCAGGGCCGAACACGGCTCGATTCTCACTTGGAGCACGCTGTCAATGCGTCGTATCGCCGTTTCATTTCTTGCCTTGCAGGCCTTTTCCCCGCTTGCCCTGGCTGACCCGTCCCTGGCCGCACCGTCTTCAATCGAGTTGCAGGCCACCGACGTCAATGCCGCCCTCGACACCGAGCGCGCCACCGGCCCTGTGCAGGGCTACAAGGCCACCCGCTCGGCCAGCGCCACGCGCACCGACACATCGATTCATGAAACGCCGCAGTCGATCAGCGTGGTCACCCGCGAGGCGGTCGAAGACCTGGGCGCCACTCGCTTGCAGGACGCCCTGGACTACGCCGGTGGCGTGGGCCGGGCCAACAACTTCGGCGGCCAGGGCCTGACCACCATCACCGTGCGCGGCTTTACCACCGGTGAGTTTTACCGTAACGGCTTTCCGATCAACCGCGGCTACCCGAACATGCCCGATGCCAATACCATCGAGCGCCTGGAAGTGCTGCGTGGCCCGGCGGCGACCCTGTATGGTCGCAGTGACCCGGGTGGTACTTTCAACGTGGTGTCCAAGCAGCCTTCGAGCGAACGCTCAGTGACCCTGGGCAGCCAGCTCAACGATCAAGGCATGTACCGTGGCACCCTGGACGCTACCGGTCCGCTGGACGAAGACGGCCGCTTTGCCTATCGCCTCAATGTGCTGGGCGAGGGCGGTGAGACCTTTCGCGACCACGTCGAGACCGAACGCTATGCGGTGACCCCGGTGCTGAGCTGGCAGGTCAACGACAGCACGCGCATCACCTTCGAAGGTGAATTCATGCGCAACAATCACCCGCTGGACCGTGGCCTGACCCGCTACCCGACCCAGACCGGCACCGCTTCGCGCGATACGTTCTGGGGCGAGAAGGACGTCGGCAAGCTGCACAACGACAACAACATGGGCCAGTTGCGTTTCGAACATGACCTTAACGACAACTGGACCCTGGGCGGCGGCGTGCAGATTCTCGACGGCACCTTGCAAGGCAATGCCGTCGAAGGCAGCCGCATGCAGCCGGACGGCCGCACCCTGGTGCGCAACTTCAACTACCGCAAGCTGGAGTGGACCGACCGCGACGTGCAACTGAACGTCACCGGGCGCTTCGACACCGCAGGCTTCGAGCACCTGCTGCTGGCCGGTGTCGAGTATGAAGACTACGACTACAAGTCGATCATTCAGCGCTCAAACCCGGCGTTGAATACCTACGCCATCGACATCTTCAATCCAGTCTACGGCCAGCCACGCCCGGCCCTGAGCCTGACGCCGACCCACGACCAGGAAAACCTCAAGACCTGGGCGGCCTTCGTGCAGGACCAGGTCAGCCTGACCGAGCGCCTGAAATTGCTGGTCGGGGCGCGGTTCGAGCGTTTCGAGCATGACTATGACACCTATGTGGCCGGCGGACGCAGCTGGACCAAGAGCGATAACTCGGTCACCCCGCGCCTGGGCCTGACCTATGAACTGACCGACGACCTGGCGGTGTATGCCAGCGCCTCGCGTTCGTTCAAGCCCAATGCCGGCGCCGCACGCCCGGACCAGACCGTTACCGCTGTGACCAGCGCGCAGAAAGGCTTCGACCCGGAAAAAGGCAAGGCCTTCGAGCTGGGCGCCAAATGGCAGGTGCTGGATAAACAGTTGAGCGTGGAAGCGGCGATCTATCAGATCGACAAGAAAAACGTACTGACCACCGACCCGCTGGATTCCAGCTACAGCGTCGCGGCCGGCGAGGTGCGCAGCCGTGGCTTCGATTTCAACGTGGTGGGCAATATCACCCCGGCCTGGCGTGTGATCGGCGGTTATGCCTATGTCGATGCGCAAGTGACCAAAGACAATACCTTGCGTGACGGCACCCGCCTGGTGAACATTCCGAAACAGAGCGTCAGCCTGCTGAGCCTGTACGAAATCCAGGACGGCCCGCTGCGCGGCCTGGGCCTGGGTGGCGGTGCCCGCTATGTGGACGAACGCGCCGGCCAGACTGCCAATGTGCCCAACTTCAGCATGGACAGCTACACCGTGGTCGACTTCCTGTCGTACTACAAGGTCAACGAAGACGTGCGCCTGAACCTGGACGTGAAGAATATCTTCGACAAGGACTACGAAGAAGGCGCCTTCGGCAACGTCTACGCCTACCCGGGCGCTCCGCGCACCGTACAGGTCGGAATCTCCTACAAGCGTTAAAAATCGACTCGCAATGCTCATTGACACGTGTCAACTGCGCTTGCTCGCCGCTTTTTGCCTTGCCTGACCTTCGCTCACCGACTTTTCGTACAGAGCCTAAGGCACCGTAGGAGCGACCATCGGTCGCGAATGCTGCTTGCCAGGCACAGATGAGGCGGTGCCTGAGCGGGCCCTTTCGCGACCGATGGTCGCTCCCACAGAATGAGTACAAAGGCCTGGAATCTTGCCCCGCCCGGCCGCGCCTGCGGGCGCATCGTGTTCGCTCAGGCAAATACCCGGATCGGCTTGCCCGCCTGCCAGGCCTGGATGTCTTCGATCATCTGTCCGTAGAACGTACGGTAGTTGTTCTCGGTGACATAGCCCACGTGCGGGGTGGCCAGCACATTGTCCAGCTGCCGGAACGGATGCCCGGCCGGCAGCGGTTCCTGGTCGAACACATCCAGCGCCGCGCCGGCGATCCGGCGCTGGCGCAGGGTGTCGATCAGGGCCGCTTCATCGATGATCGGCCCGCGTGACGTATTGATCAGGTAAGCGTCCGGTTTCATCCAGCCCAGCGCCTGTGCATCCACCAGCCCCCGGCTGCGATCACTGAGCACCAGGTGCACCGACAGCACATCGGCCTGCTCGAACAGTTGCTGCTTGCTGACGCGGGTCACGCCAACCTCGGCGGCGGCCTCGTCGGTCAGGTTCTGGCTCCAGGCAATCACCTTCATGCCAAAGGCCTGGCCGTAGCGGGCGATCCATTTGCCGATACTGCCCAGCCCCAGCAAACCCAGGGTTTTGCCATGCAGATCGCGGCCCAGCCCGACCTGCCAGCCGCCTGTTCGCAGCGAGTGGGCTTCGCCGGCCAGGTTACGGGTAATGCCCATGATCAGCGCCCAGGTCAGTTCCGGTGCGGCGTGCTTGTAGCTCTCGGTGCCGCACACCTCGATGCCTTGGGCCCGCGCCGCCTTCACGTCGATGGCAGCATTGCGCATGCCACCGGTGACCAGCAGCTTCAGGTTTGGCAAACGGCTGAGCAGGGCCTGGTCAAACAGCGTGCGCTCGCGCATCACGCAGATCACCTGATAGTCGGCCAGCCGCTCGGCCAGGGTCTCGGTGTCGGCAGGGTAGTCGTGCAAAAAACTGACCTGGCCGATCGGGTCGAGCACCGACCAGTCCACCACATCGCAGGCCACGTGTTGCCAGTCGTCGAGTACCGCAATAGTCAGCAAGGGCATCCATGAGTCTCCATTAATTGAACAGTCCGGCGGCCAGGTTGATGGTCAGGCCCAGGATGGCTGTATTGAAGATAAAGCCGATCAGGCTTTGCGCCAGAACGATCTTGCGCATCTCGCGTGTCATGACCCCGACATCGGAGGTCTGCACGGCCACGCCCAAGGTGAAGGAAAAGTACAAGAAATCCCACTGGTCCGGATGCTGTTCGCCGTCGGGAAAATTCAGCGCCGGTGTCGGGCCGGGCCAGGTGTAGAACAGCCGGGCGTAATGCAGGCTGAAGATGACACCGATCAACAGCCAGGAGCCCACCACCGTCACGCCTGTAAAGCTGTATTTGAGCGCCTGGTGATCGCCGGGCATGACCTTGCTACTGGCCAGCTCGACGATGATTGCTGCCAGGCTGGCCAATGCGGCCACGCACACCATGAGCAATACCACCCCGGCATTCTCTTTTTCGATAATGGCGATCCTCCTGACATCGGCGGCGCTGTTGTTGAACGTGCGACCCAGGATCAGGGCCAGAAACAGCCAGACCGTGACATTCCAGCCGATCAGGCCGCACTGCATCAGGCTCAGGGGCGGGATCAGCCAAGCCGAGCCGATGCCGGCCGCCAGGCCAAGGACGGCGGAGCCGGTCAGGCGTGGGTGAGTGCGCAGGATGTGCGGCATATCACTTGTGCCCCAATGCGCGGAACGCCTCGCGAATACGCTGCACGGCGGCAATGGAGCTCTGGTTGTCACCGTGTACGCACAAGGTGTCGACCTGCAGTGACAAGGCACTGCCATCGCTGGCGGTCAGGGGCTCACCACGGGCCAGGGTCAGGGCCTGGGCGATCACGGTTTCAGGGTCATGGTGCACCGCGCCCGGCAGGCTGCGCGACATCAGGTGCCCGTCCGGGTCATAGGCGCGGTCGGCAAAGGCCTCGAACCAGATCGGCACGCCGTACTCGGCGCTCAGGCCTTGTGCAGTGCTGTTGTCCCGCGAGGCCATGAGCATCAGGCGCAGGTCGCTACCATAGGCGGCTACGGCCTTGAACACCGCTCGCAACTGGGCCGGGGCGCGCATCATGTCGTTGTACATCGCGCCATGCGGCTTGACGTACTGCACGCGGCCGCCCTCGGCGCGGCAGATGCCGTCCAGTGCGCCGATCTGGTACAGCAGCATGTCTTCGACTTCCTGCGCCGAGCAGTTCATCGAGCGGCGACCAAAGCCGACCAGGTCGGGGTAGGCCGGGTGGGCGCCGATGGTCACCTGATGTTCCAGGGCCAGCGCCACGGTCTTGCGCATGATGGACGGGTCGGAGGCATGAAAGCCGCAGGCAATGTTGGCGCAGTCGATCCAGGGCATGACCTGGGCGTCGCCGCCCATGGTCCAGGCACCGAAGCTTTCGCCGATGTCGCAGTTGAGCAGAGGGATGTTCATAGGATCGATTCCAGGGTTATCCGGCCGTAAGCATAACCGGGGCGCGGCACAAGATCGCCCCGGTCGGCCTACGTGGTTACTTTTCCCACGGCGCCTTGGGAATCATCAGACCATGGTTGCCGTTATAGGCCGCGCGCGCCGGCGACTCCCAGCCTTCAAGCAGAGTGGCGGGCAGGCTGTAGATCTCGACCCCCAGAGGTCGGCAGACCTTGAGCGGGTCTTCGGCGTCCGGCCCCCACATCGGCAGCGACAGGTCGCCGCCCGGGCAGGTCGACAGCGCGCACAACAGGTCGATTTCAGCGAAGAATTCCAGGTAGTCACCCTGCCTGGCCGGGCAAGCCTTCATGAAATACAGGTCGTCATGGTTCAGGCCCGTGCACTGGAAAATGTTCAGCACATCATGCACATCGAACTCGGTCAGGCCATGGGGCAGCACGGCGCGGGTCAGGTTGGAATGGCAGTGGTGGTGAAAGTCCTCACCGGTGAGCATGCGGTTCACATACGGGTCGCAGCGTGTGCCCAGCAGGTCGTGCAAGCGCCCGCCATGCTCGTCGATACCGTAGTCGGCCAGGCTGTCGTCGGTAATGGTCACCATCGGCCGCAAGAACGGCAGGTTCGACCACAACCGGTCATGGGTGCTGACATGTGCGCCCTGCAATTGCCGGGTGCGCGCGGCCCACAGGCGCTCGCGCGGGTCGTTGGCGTTCCAGACGTTGAAATCACCCACCTGGGGCCCGACCGGTGTGGTGACACGAAACACATGCCCGGCCGGCACCTTCCAGGCGCGCCCGGTACGAATCGGCACCTCGAACTGCTCGACCAGCGTGCGGCCGTCCTTGTGATCACGAATGCGCTCGTAAAAAGCGGTGTCGACCTGCAGGGCGCTGCCTTTGCTGACCTGATAGGCAGCGGGGTAATCCTTGTACATGGTAAAGGCTCCGGTTTTTGTGAGGAGGACGCCGTCGTGCCGACGCGCCGAAACCCTGACATCAAGCCATAACCGTGCCAGGTAAGTGGCCAGGGCGGGTGCCTGAACGATGACAATCACGCTGGCCTGCTGTATAGATGCCTGCACCAAGGGGAGCCCGGGCACGGGCTGAGAAATCGCTGATGCAGTGCGATGACCCTGATACCTGATCCGGATCATGCCGGCGGAGGGATGGGCTTTTAACCTGCCTTTTTGCCGGTCTCCTGTTTGCTTCTACAGAGAGCCCAGCCCATGAACGAACGTTTTTCCGAAACCCTGCGCCTGCAGAGCGAGCCGACCTGGTCGGCGGCCGTGCAGCACCGTTTTGTCGATGAACTGTGTGCCGGCACCCTCGATGATCGGGTGATGGGTCACTACCTGATCCAGGACCACCGTTTTCTCGACAGCTTCCTGACCCTGCTGGGTGCTGCAATTGCCAGCGCCGACTGCTTCGAGGCGCGCCTGCGCCTGGGGCGTTTTGCCGGGATGATCTCGGGCGAGGAGAACACCTATTTTCTGCGCGCGTTCGCGGCCCTGGACATTACTGCGCAACAACGCCAGACACCACCGGACACGGCGGCCACCGCAGGCTTCAAGGCCTTGATGCAGGAAGCGGCGGCGACCCGTTCCTATGCGGCGGCGCTGGCGGTGCTGACAGTGGCTGAATGGCTGTACCTGGACTGGGCCAGCCGCGCGCCGCAGCCGTTGCCGGATAACTTTGTCCATGCCGAATGGATCACGCTGCACGACAACCCGTTCTTTCGCGATTTCATCGCGTTCCTGCGTGCCGAACTGGACCGGGTGGGGCCGGCCGAAGAGGCGTTGAGCCGGGACTTCTTCTTGCGTGCGGTGCAGCTGGAACACGAATTTTTCGACACCGTCTATGCCATCGAGGCCTGAACCATGGATATTTTCGACCGTCTCAAAGCGGCCGCCGCGACAGACTGGCAGGGCTATGTCGACCATTCCTTCGTGCGCCAGATGGGCGCTGGTACTTTGCCGCAAGCCGCGTTTCGCCACTACCTGGTTCAGGATTATCTGTTTCTGATCCAGTTTGCCCGTGCCTGGGCGCTGGCCGCCTACAAGAGCCGCACCCTGGCCGACATCCGCGCCGCCCAGGCCGGGCTGGCGGCAATCCTCGACGAGACCGAGCTGCATGTGCGCCTCTGCGCCCGCTGGGGGCTCAGCCGTGAAGCCATGGAGGCCGCGCCTGAGCACCAGGCCACGGTGGCCTACACCCGCTACGTGCTCGATTGCGGTGCTGCCGGCGACTTGCTGGAACTGCACGTCGCGCTGGCGCCTTGTGTCATTGGCTACGCCGTCATCGGTCGGGCCTTGGCGCCCGAGGGCGTCGAGGCGTTGGCCGATCATCCCTACCGCGACTGGATTGCCGAATACGCCGGCGACGGCTATCAACAGGTGGCCCATGATGCACGTCGACATCTGGATGAACTGGCCGCCCGCAGCATGACCGAGCAGCGCTTCGCCGACCTGGTGGGTGTGTTCGGCAAGGCTTCGCGGCTGGAGGCCGATTTCTGGCAGATGGGGCTGGACGCCGATCACACATAAAAAAACGGCGCGCAAGGGGGTTGCGCGCCGGTCGCCAGCAAGAAGTGGCCAGGTTTACAGGTGATTCGGGTCGATCAACGCACCAGGCATGGCTGCTTGTTGTTGAACGTCCAGTTTGGAATCAGAAACTGCATGGCCGCGGCGTCGTCGCGGGCGCCCAGGCCCATGCCTTTGTAGAGCTCATGGGCCTTGTTGACCTGGTCCATGTCCAGTTCGACGCCCAGGCCCGGCTTGTTCGGCACATGCACCTTGCCCTCGACAATGCGCAACGGCTCCTTGGTCAGGCGCTGGCCGTCCTGCCAGATCCAGTGGGTGTCCAGCGCGGTGATCTCGCCCGGTGCGGCAGCGCCGACATGGGTGAACATCGCCAGCGAAATGTCGAAGTGGTTATTGGAATGCGAACCCCAGGTCAGGCCCCACTCGTTGCACATCTGCGCCACGCGCACCGAACCCTGCATGGTCCAGAAGTGCGGGTCGGCCAGTGGGATGTCCACCGATTGCAACTGGATGGTGTGGCCCATCTGGCGCCAGTCGGTGGCGATCATGTTGGTGGCGGTGCGCAGGCCGGTGGCGCGGCGGAACTCGGCCATGACTTCGCGACCGGAATAACCGTTTTCGGCGCCGCATGGGTCTTCGGCATAGGCCAGTACATGGTGCTGGTCGCGGCACAGGCGCACGGCTTCCTTCAATGACCAGGCGCCGTTGGGGTCCAGGGTGATGCGTGCGTCGGGGAAGCGCTCGGCCAGTGCGGTGACCGCTTCGATCTCCTCGTCACCGCGCAGCACGCCGCCCTTGAGCTTGAAGTCCTTGAAGCCATAGCGGTCACGCGCCGCTTCGGCCAGGCGGACCACCGCTTCAGGGGTCAGGGCCTTTTCATGACGAATGCGGAACCATTCGTTGTCCGCTTCCTGCTCGCGACGGTAGGGCAGATCGGTCTGGTCCTGGTCACCGACGTAGAACAGGTAGCCGAGCATCTCCACGGCGTCGCGCTGCTGGCCTTCACCGAGCAGGGCGGCCACCGGCACTTCCAGGTGCTGGCCGAGCAGGTCGAGCAGGGCAGCTTCCAGGGCGGTGACCGCATGAATAGCGATGCGCAGGTCGAAGGTCTGCAGGCCGCGGCCGGCCGAGTCGCGTTCGGCGAAGGCCTTGCGCGCGTCGTTGAGCATCTTCTGGTAGCTGCCGATGCCGTGGCCGACCACCAGGGTGCGGGCGTCTTCCAGGGTCTGGCGGATCGCCTCGCCGCCGGGCACCTCGCCGACGCCCGTGTTACCGGCGCTGTCCTTGAGAATCAGGATATTGCGCGTGAAGTAAGGGCCATGGGCACCGCTCAGGTTGAGCAGCATGTCGTCATGGCCCGCCACGGGAACGACCTGCAGGCTGGTGATGACAGGCGTCTTGCCGGTGGTATGAGCGGTCTGTTGAGTCATGGTCGGGTCCTTATTATCAAGTCTTTTTTGTCTGGCTCGGTGGGGCGAAGCGATTTCGGGGCTTCAGTGGCTGACGGGGGCTCAGGAGGGACCCCTATGTCATGCCGGTTTAAACAGGTTGCCGTTTTCTTTGTCGGTTATCATACAAGTTATTGATGTTGCTGCAAGAGGGTTAGCGATAGGAATCATCGAATGCGTAACCCAAAAGTGCGCATGAATGAGTGTTTGTTTTTTAATATATTGATTTATAAGGGTTTATTTATTTTTTACTTGGTGTTTGTTGATCTTGGAGGTGAAATTCATCCATTCTTGCTTGTATTACAAGTTAGACAAGTTGAAAGCCTGTCTGACAAGTCACCACGCCGCGGCAGGTGCTATGATCCGCTGCATTGCTCAGGTTCCCGGCCCTTTGCTGCGTATACCTGATGGCCGGTTGGTGTGTGAAAAAAGACAACCTGTGTCTGGATAATCGTCATGCAAGAATCTTCGAAAGCCGCACCCAAGCGCCGGCAACACAATCTGGCCACTGACCTTGTGACCGAATTGAGCCAGCGCATTCTGCTGGGCAAGATCGCGCCGGGTCACAAGCTGCCTTCGGAAAATGAAATCGTGCGCGAGCACGGCGTCAGCCGCACGGTGGTGCGCGAGGCCATTTCCAAGCTGCAGGCGTCGGGGCTGGTGGTCACCCACCAGGGCAAGGGCACCTTCGTGCTGGAGCGCCAGCACCAGACCGGCCTGCGCCTGAAGGTCGAGACCGCCTCACGGGTGCGCGACATCATTGAATTGCGCATTGGCCTGGAAACCCAGGCCGTGGCCCTGGCGGCGTTGCGCCGTACCGATGAGCAACTGGCGGCCATGCGCCAGGCGCTGGACGACTACCAGGATCTGCTGGCCAGTCATGACAGCTGTGTCGAGGCCGACAAGCGCTTTCACATGCTGATCGCCGAGGCCACCGGCAACCCTTATTTTCTGGAAATCATGCAGCACCTGGGCAGTGCAGTGATCCCGCGCGCGCGCCTCGACACCAACGAGCGCGGCGGCAGCAACCTGGCGCCCCACGGCTACCTGGCCAACCTGGAACATGAAGCGCTGCTCAGCGCCATCCGCCGCAAAGACCCCGACGCCGCCCGCGCCGCGATGTGGACTCACCTGAGCAACAGCCGCGAACGCCTGGTGCCTTTGTAAAAACCCCCCGTCGCATGACAAACCTGGCGCCAGGGTAGGAGCGCGCTCTGCCCGCGACCGAGTGCGCAGCGCTCGCAAAATTGATGAAACACCGCAGATTTACGATCTGAAAATCTGCGAAACGCTGCAGATTTACGATCTTAAAATCTGCGAAACGCTGCAGATTTACGATCTTAAAATCTGCGAAACACCGCAAATTTACGATCTGAAAATCTGCGAAACGCTGAAAATTTACGATCTGAAAATCTGCGAAACGCTGAAAATTTACGACTGCTAACGCAGCCGGTCGCGGGCAAGCGCGCTCCTACTGGGCCTCCATCACGCCGAGCATCACTTGTGCTTGCCACGGGTAATACGGGTTGAAGGTCAGCCGTGCATGCACCTTGCCGGCGGCGCGGTAGCCCCAGTCCGAGTACCACACCGGCTCGCCGGCGACGCAGCGGGCCATATCGGTTGCTTCCTGGCCGTTCCAGCAGATGCGCTGGCTGCCGTTGGGACCGTACAGCGGGTTGTCGGGCGAGAACAACAGGCCCATGTGGGAAAACTGGCTGATCTGCTGTTCGGGCAGATAATCCTCGCGCACCAGCACCCGTGGATGCGCGGCAGTGCTGTCCGGATCGCTGCCGTACCACACCAGCCGGCTGCCCGGGTGGGTGAAGCGCGCGTTGAAGCTGTCCAGTACAAATCCGGTATCGAGCACCGAGTCATGCTCGGTCAGCGCTACGAATACCGGCCTGGCATAGGGCTTTTCGACCAGTCGCTGGCGCGCCACCACGCTGCTGAGGTGAAACTGGGCAAAGCCGTTGGTGGGCACGTTCAGGTAGCGCACCGGGGTCTGCATGGGCCGCACGCCGTCGTTGGGTTCGGCCAGCCAGGGTCTGGCCCAGCCGATCCACGGCGTCAGCCACACATAAGCGCTGTCGGAGCGAAACGCTGGCGAAAATAGCAACAATCCGGCGATGTCATCGTGCTCGTAGGCATAGTCGAGCACCAGATTGGCCCCGGTGGAAAACCCGCCCAGATACACCTTGGGTACATCGCGGGCCAGTTGCGCGGCCTGCTCGCGCACCACCTGTTGCCACTGCTCCAGCGTCACCTCCAGCATGTCTTCGGGACGTGTGCCATGGCCGGGCAGCAGCACAGTACGCACCAGATAACCCTGATCGGCCAGGGTGCGGCCGATGTCATGAAACGACCAGGGCGAATCACCAAGCCCGTGCACCAGCAGCACGCCGGCCCTGGGCGTACCGGCCGGGCGCCACTCCTGCGGCGCGTTCCAGGCCAGCTCGGCATCGCGGTTGTCGGTCTGGAAAACACGGTGGCTCTGCAGCCACTCCAGTGTCTGTTGCCGGTAGCCGGAAAAGCCGGTGTGCGGCTGCACATCGCCGGTTTTCCAGGCACAGGCTTGCAAGGGGAGGGCGCATAACACAGCAAGCAGGCGATAGCGGGGCACGTTCAAGACCTTCAATGACCAGGGCACCCGGCACTGTGCCACGCGCTTCGCGCGAGGCTCCACTTTCAGGCACACTCCGGGCCTCATAACTTCAACAAAATGTATCGGCATGCCGATCCTGCCGCAGGAGACTGCCATGTTCGCCCTTGATCGCGCCCTGGCCCAGGACATCGTTGACCGTGCCATGGCAATCCTGCCTTACAACGTCAATGTCATGGATTACCTGGGCATCATCATCGGCAGCGGTGATGCCGGGCGCCTGAGCACCCGTCATGAGGGGGCTCAGGAAGTGCTGGCGACCTGTCAGGTGGTGGAAATCGACGCCCTGGCTGCCAGTCGCCTGGGCGGGGTCAGGCCGGGTGTGAACCTGCCCTTGATGCTGGATCATCAATTGATCGGCGTGCTGGGCATTACCGGCGACCCCGAGCAGGTGCGTGTGTACGGCGAACTGGTCAAGATGACTGCCGAGATGCTCATGGAGCAGCGCCGCCAGCAGGCCGACCGGCAATGGCGCCGGCAACGCGGCGAAGAATTGCTGGCGCGCCTGCTGTGGGGCGACTGCCCCGACAGCCTGGTCGACGAAGCCCGGCACCTGGGCCTGCAACCGCAGCAGCCGCGCCAGGCGGTGCTGATGCGCCTGAGCGAGCCGCTGGACATGAGCCACCCGCTGGTCATGCGGCTCAGCAGCCGCTACCCGCAAAGCTGGTGCCTGTTGCGCGAGCCGACGCTGTTGTACTGGTGCCGGGCGGTCGAGCGTGAACGCAGCCAGGAGCGCAGCCACGAGCGTACCCCTGAACGTGGTTACGACGACGCTCACTTGCTTGAACAGGCCACCGCCCAGGGCTGGCCGATCCTGCGCATTGCCACCGCCGAAGCCGCGACGAGCCTGCCCGCATTGCGCCAGGCCTGTGCGGCAACCCTGGACCTGCTCGACTACGCCAGCCATATCCGCCCGGCGCAGCGCCTGCTGCACTTGCAGGACCTGCGCCTGCCGGTGCTGTTCTGGCGTCATCGCCACGACTGGCTGGCGCAGGACATTGCCGGCTCCATCATGCGCCTGCACGAGCACCCCCAGTTAGTGGAAACCCTGGATCGCTGGTTCGAGCACAGCGGCGAAAGCCAGGTGTGCGCCGAGGCCTTGGGCATTCATCGCAACAGCCTGCGCTATCGCCTGGAAAAGATCGCCGAACTCACCGGTTGCAACCCGTACCGCAGCGACGACCTGTTGCGGCTGTACCTGGGGCGGCACGTCACGCCTGGCCTGTGCAAATGAACGACAGGCGATGACAGGCATTGTGCGACGGCCCGGCGTAAAGCCCTGGTGCGGATGCGAACATGCGGGCACAAGAAGAGGAGATGCATCATGAAAATCGTCATTGCCCCCGACTCGTTCAAGGACAGCCTCAGCGCGCAAGCCGTCGCCCAGGCCATCGCCAGCGGCCTGAGCGACGTCTGGCCCGAGGCCGAGCTGCGCCTGTGCCCGATGGCCGACGGCGGCGAGGGCACGGTCGAATCAGTGTTGCAGGCCTGCAACGGCCAGTTGCGCACGGCCCAGGTACAAGGCCCGCTGGGCGAACCGGTCGAAGCGCACTGGGGCTGGTTGGCCGAAAGCCGCACGGCCATTATCGAGATGGCCACTGCCAGCGGCCTGCAACTGCTGAGCCGCGAACAGCGCGATGCCTGCGTCACCAGCACGTTGGGTACCGGTGAACTGATTGCCAGTGCCCTGGACGCGGGCGCGCAGCGGGTGATCCTGGCCATTGGCGGCAGTGCGACCAACGACGGCGGCAGCGGCATGCTCGCCGCGCTGGGGGTGCGTTTCCTGGACGCTGATGACGCGCCTTTGGCGCCTGGCGGCCTGGCCTTGGCGCAGCTGGCGCGTATCGACCTGAGCGGGCTGGATGCGCGCCTGGCGCAGGTGCGATTTGAAATTGCCGCCGACGTCGACAACCCGTTGTGTGGTCCGCACGGCGCGTCGCACACCTTCGGCCCGCAGAAAGGCGCAACGCCTGAGCAAGTGCTGGCGCTGGATGCCGCCCTGGATCATCTGGCCGATCACTGCGCCCAAGTGCTGGGGACCGACGTGCGTGACAACCCCGGCAGCGGCGCAGCCGGCGGCATGGGCTTTGCGGCCAAGGCCTTCTTGCACGCCACCTTCCGCCCCGGCGTCGAAGTGGTCGCGGAACTGACCGGGCTTGAACAGGCGCTGGTTGGTGCGGACCTGGTGATCACCGGCGAAGGCCGCTTCGATGCCCAGACCCTGCGCGGCAAGACGCCGTTGGGTGTGGCCCGTTTTGCCGCCCGTCGCAAGGTGCCGGTGATCGTCCTGGCCGGCACCTTGGGCGAAGGCTACGAGCAGTTGTACGCACACGGTATCCACGCCGCTTTCGCATTGGCCAACGGTCCGCTGACCCTGGACGAGGCCTGCCGACACGCCGCTGCCTTGTTGCATGACCGCGCCCGTGACCTGGCCCGGCTGTGGGACCTGGCGGCCGGTAGGACCGACTTCAGTCGCGAACCAGGCACCGCCGATTCATGACCCTTCGCGGCTGAAGCGGATCGCCGCCCGGCCGCTACAGCAAAAGCGCATGCGGGTGGATAAATGAGGGCTATGGCCCTCAAGAAGTCTGAGCAGAGGCCGATAGGGTGGTGGGGTTGTACGACAACCTCGTTTCGATCCGCCACCTTATAAGAAAGAGCCGTAGCCATGAACCTACGCAACCTGACCATCGCCCGCCGTGCGGGTCTGGGCTTTACCTTGATCTCCCTGCTTGTGGCTGTACTGGGCTGGTTTGCGCTGGCTCAGATGCAGACCATCCGTGAAAGCGAAGTCGCCGTTGAAACCAACTGGGTGCCGAGCATGCGCGTGATCAGCGACATCCGTGAACTCATGCTGCGCATCCGCACCATTTCCCTGCGCATGGCCCTGGACCCGGATCCGGCCAACGTGGCCACCTACAAGGGGCAGATGGACACCCGTCTCAAGGACCTGGATGGCAAGCTGGTCATCCTCGACAAGTTCGATGACACCCCCGAAGAAAAGATACTGTCCGATCAGTTCCGCACCACCCTGGCCGAGTACCGCAGTGGTCTGGAGCGCTCGTTTGTGCTGGCGGCACAGAAGGACAACGCCGCGCTGATCAAACTGCTGCTGGTCGACATGAAGCAGATCGTCGATGGCTCGGGCAAGCAACTGTCCGACCTGGGTGATTTCTATGCCAAGCGCATCGAGGCCGAAGGCCTGGCGGCCGCCACCCAATACGATCATTCGCGCTTGATTGTGATGGCATTTGTACTCTTGGCCGCGCTGGCCACCATCGGGCTGGCACTGTGGCTGACCCGCAGCATTGTGCGCCCGCTTGAAAGTGCCGTGCGCGCCGCCGAGCATGTGGCCAGTGGCGACCTGACCCATGACATTCATGTCCAGGGCGAAGATGAAGTCACCCGCCTGCAACGGGCTTTGCAACAGATGCAGAACAACCTGCGCGAAGCCATGCGTCATATCGGCAGCTCGGCCACGCAACTGGCCTCGGCGGCCACCGAGCTCAATTCGGTCACCGAAGACAGCTACCGCGGACTGCACCAGCAGAATGCCGAGATCGACCAGGCGGCCACGGCCGTCAACGAGATGACTTCAGCGGTCGAAGAAGTGGCGCGCAACGCCGTATCGACCTCTGACGCCTCCAACCATTCCAGCACCTCGGCCAAGGCCGGTCAGCAGCGTGTGCTGGACACCGTGCAGTCGATCCAGACGTTGACCGATAACGTGCAGGCCACCTCGACGTTGGTGCAGAGCCTGGCCAACCAGTCCCAGGACATTGGCAAGGTACTGGATGTCATCCGTTCGATCGCCGAACAGACCAACCTGCTGGCGCTCAACGCCGCCATCGAGGCGGCGCGGGCGGGTGAGTCGGGGCGTGGCTTTGCCGTGGTCGCCGACGAAGTGCGGGCCCTGGCGCACCGCACCCAGCAGTCGACCCTGGAGATCGACGCCATGGTCAATGCCATGCGCAACGGCTCGGCCCAGGCCCTGGAGTCGATGCAGACCAGCCGCGACCGCGCCGGCTCCACCCTGGAAATGGCCCGTGGCGCCGGTGAATCGCTGAGCGAGATCACCCGCTCTATCAATCAGATCTCTGAGCGCAATCTGGTCATTGCCAGCGCCGCCGAAGAGCAGGCCCAGGTGGCGCGGGAAGTGGACCGCAACATTGTCAATATTCGCGACCTGTCGATGCAGTCGACCCAGGGCGCTAACCAGATCAGCGCCTCCAGCAACGAGCTGTCGCGCCTGGCGGGCGATCTGAATCAGGTGGTGGCGCGCTTCAAGGTCTGACCGATACACCGCTTGCCCATGGCCGGCCTTGGCGCGCATTATCGCCACGGTCGGTCAGGACGGCCTTGGGCAGCCTGATCATGGTCAGGTTCAAGAGGGCAGTGCGTCATGGACAAGCATCTTACCCCGCAGGTCACCCGCAGCTGGCTGCATGCACCGCGCCATCGCCAGTGGCTTGACCAGGAAGGCGCACGCCTGCTGGCGTTCGCCAGGGCCGCCAGGCTGGAACAGGGGTTCGGCGACCTGGACACCTATGGCCGGCTGCGCGTGGGTGCGCGGGCCCAGACCCTCAATACCTCCCGCCTGGTGCATTGCTTTGCCCTGGCGCATATCCAGGGCATTCCGGGGTTTTCCGAACTGATCGACCATGGCCTGGCCGCCCTGTCGGGGCCGCTGCGTGATGCCGAGCATGGCGGCTGGTTCGATGCGCCGCTGGACGAAGGCGGTGGCACCGACAAGCAGGCGTACCTGCATGCCTTCGTGGCACTGGCGGCCAGCTCTGCCGTGGTGGCCGGACGGCCGGCGGCCAGGGCGCTGCTCGAAGAAGCGACAAGCGTCATGCTTGAGCGGTTCTGGAGTGAAGAAGAGGGCGTGCTGCGCGAGTCGTTCTCCCGTGACTGGCAGATCGAAGAGGCGTATCGCGGCGCCAACAGCAACATGCATGGCCTTGAAGCCTTTCTGGCGCTGGCCGATGTCAGCGGCGACAGTCGTTGGCTGGAGCGCGGGCTGCGCATCACCGAGCGGCTGATCCACCAGCACGCGGCGGCCAATGACTTTCAGGTGGTGGAGCATTTCAGCCAGCACTGGGAGCCACTGCCGGACTACAACCTTGATAACCCCGCCGACCCGTTTCGTCCCTATGGCACCACCCCAGGCCACGGCTTCGAGTGGGCACGGCTGCTGTTGCACCTGGAAGCGGCGCTGCTGGAGTCTCGCTGCAATGCGCCGGGCTGGCTGCTCAAACAGGCCGGTGAACTGTTCGACAGCGCCTGCCGGCATGCTTGGGAGGTCGATGGGGCGCCGGGCATCGTCTATACCCTGGACAACGAGCGCCAGCCGGTGATTCGCCAGCGCTTGCACTGGACCCACTGCGAAGCGGTGGCGGCGGCCGGCGCGCTGTTGCAGCGCACCGGCGAGCCGGTCTATGAAACCTGGTATCGACGCTTCTGGGATTTCAATGACACCTGTTTCATCGACCGCGAGCACGGCAGCTGGCGCCATGAACTCGACGCGAGCAACCGCCCCAGCGCCGAGATCTGGCCCGGCAAGCCGGACCTGTACCACGCCTATCAGGCCGTGTTGCTGCCTATGCTGCCCCTGGCGCCCAGCCTGGCCTGCGCACTGGCCAGGCAGACCCAGGGTTGACGCAACCGGTCTGCAGCGTGGCGCGGCCGTGATGAAACGGCAACAGACCCTAGGCGGCGATCTCGACCCACTCGCCATTCAAGCGCACCGGCCACACCTCCAGCTTTTGCTCGGGGTATTCCAGGCAGCTGCCGTCGTGCAAACGGAAATGCTGCTTATACAGCGGCGAGGCAATCACCAGGTCGTCGCCCAGCTTGCCCAGCAGGCCACGGCCGATCACATTGGCGCCTGACTTCGGGTCACGGTTGTCCATCGCATACAGGGCCTGTTCCTGACCTGGCAGGTAGAACAGCGCCACCTGGCGGTCGTTGAACCAGGCCACCACGCCGGAGTTGGCGACCAGATCCTGGCGCTCGCACAGGGTTTGCCAGTGCAGGGCGGCGGTCTGGGCGTGTTGGGCATACGCTTCGTGGGTCTGGTTCATTACACCACCTCCTTGAACAGGGGAATCAGGTTGAGTTCATCGGCGCGTGCCGGGCGACGCTGCTCGCGCTCACGCACAAAGTGCACGTCCGGGTCCTGGCGCTTGTCGTTGACGAAGGTGCGGAAGCGCTTGAGTTTTTCCGGGTCCTTCAGGGCGTTGGCCCATTCGCATTCATAGCGGTCGACCACCAGTTGCATTTGCGACTCAAGCTCGGCGGCCAGGCCCAGGCTGTCGTCGATGATCACCGCCTTGAGGTAATCCAGGCCGCCTTCGAGCGACTCGCGCCATACCGAGGTGCGTTGCAGTTTGTCGGCGGTGCGGATGTAAAGCATCAGGAAACGGTCGATGTAGCGGATCAGCGTCTCGTCATCCAGGTCGGTGGCGAACAGCTCGGCGTGGCGCGGGCGCATGCCGCCGTTGCCGGAGACGTACAGGTTCCAGCCGTTCTCGGTGGCGATGATGCCCACGTCCTTGCTCTGCGCCTCGGCGCACTCGCGGGTGCAGCCGCTGACCGCGAACTTGAGCTTGTGCGGTGAGCGCAGGCCCTTGTAGCGATCCTCGATGCGCAAGGCCATGGCCACGCTGTCCTGTACGCCATAGCGGCACCAGGTGCTGCCCACGCAGGATTTCACCGTGCGGGTCGACTTGCCGTAGGCATGGCCGGTCTCGAAGCCGGCGGCGATCAGTTCGCTCCAGATGTCCGGCAACTCGTGCAGTTGCGCGCCGAACAGGTCGATGCGCTGGCCGCCGGTGATCTTGGTGTACAGGTCATATTTCTTGGCCACCGCGCCGATGGCGATCAAGCCGTCTGGCGTCACTTCACCGCCGGGAATGCGCGGCACCACCGAGTAGGTGCCGTTCTTCTGCATATTGGCCATGAAGGTGTCATTGGTGTCCTGCAACGGGATCAGCAACGGGTCGGTGATCGGCCGGTTCCAGCACGACGCCAGGATCGAACCCACCGCCGGCTTGCAGATGTCGCAGCCCTGTTCGCCCTTGCCATGGTGATGCAGCAGTTCGTCGAAGCTTTCGATGTTCTCGACCCGCACGATCGAATACAGCTCCTGGCGGGTGTAGGCGAAGTGCTCGCACAGGCTCTTGTCGACGCTCACCCCACGGGCGATCAGTTCATGTTCGAACACCTGCTTGAGCAGGGCCGCGCAGCCGCCGCATCCGGTGGCCGCCTTGGTGCAGGCCTTGATACCGGCCAGGTCCGTGCAGCCGCCGTCGATGGCCGCGCAGATCGAGCCCTTGCTGACGTTATGGCACGAGCAGATGGTTGCCGTGGCCGGCAGGGCATCGGCGCCCAGCGCCGGAGCGCCATCACTGTGCGGCAGGATCAGGCTGGCCGGGTCGGCGGGCAGGGCGATGCCGTTCTGGGCATATTGCAGCAGGGTGTCGTAGTAGCTATTGTCACCCACCAGCACCGCGCCCAGCACCTGCTTGCCATCGGCCGAAACGACAAGACGACGGTAGCTGGCAGTGGCTTCGTCGATGTAGCGGTAGCTGACCGCGCCAGCCAGGGCGCCGTGGGCGTCGCCGATGGAGCCGACATCCACGCCCAGCAGCTTGAGCTTGGTCGACATGTCAGCGCCGAAGAACGACTCGGCATCCTGTTCGCATAATTGCGCCGCCACGCTGCGGGCCATCTGGTAGCCGGGTGCGACCAGGCCGAACATGCTGCCATTCCAGGCCGCACACTCACCGATGGCGAAGATATCGGCATCGCTGGTGAGACAGTGTTCATTGATGTTGACCCCGCCACGCGGGCCCAGCTCCAGCTCGCACTGGCGCGCCAGGGCGTCTTGCGGGCGAATGCCGGCAGAGAAGACGATCAGGTCGGTTTCCAGGAATTCGTCGCCGGCAAAGTTCATGCGGTAACGGTATTCGCTGCCGGCGCTGATCGACTGAGTGGCGCGCGACAGGTGCACGCCGACGCCCAGGGCTTCGATACGGGCCTTGAGGGCTGCGCCGCCGAGTTCATCGAGCTGCACCGGCATCAGGCGTGGGGCGAACTCCACCACATGGGCTTCCAGCCCCAGGGACTTGAGCGCATTGGCCGCTTCCAGGCCCAGCAGGCCGCCGCCGACCACCACGCCACGGCGCGCCTTGGCGGCGGCAGCGCGGATGGTGTCCAGGTCGGCCAGGGTGCGGTACACCAGGCGCGAGTCGCCCTCGGCGCCTTCGATGGGCGGCACGAACGGGTAGGAACCGGTGGCCAGCACCAGCTTGTCGTAGGCAAAGCTGCCGTGGGCGGTGATGACTTCGCGACGGCTGCGGTCGATCTCCAGCACCGGCACGCCCAGGTGCAGGCTCAGGCCGGGCTGCTCGTAGAGCGCTGCGGCACTCATGGCCAGGGATTCGGCATCGCGGCCGCCAAAGTATTCCGACAAGTGCACGCGGTCATAGGCCCGCTGCGCTTCTTCGCCGAAGACATGGATGCGATAGCGTTCAAGTGCGCCGCCCGCAATCAACTGCTCGACGCAATGATGACCGACCATGCCATTGCCGATGACGATCAGTGTTTTTACATCGTTGTGAGTCAAGACTGTGGAGTTCATAGCACGTCCCGGCCTAGGCCAATCAGGTTTTGTGAAGCAAAAAAAAGGCGCCCGGAACCTTTCGGTTCCAGGCGCCTTTGCCTGTTCTGGTTATAGGGTGTCATCGGGGCGTCGTTGCCGGATGCACCTGGTGCCCTTTGACCTCTGCCGGCACATGCCTGGGCAAGAGTGGCGATCAGCGTCGATCGGCCGGGGCAGCCCGGCCACACGAAGGGCGGGGTTGGCAACAGCAATGCAGAGCTTGTGCCAGCTTGCGCAAAGCCTTGTAAACCGGGCATTTGCAGGTTTTGGTCAAGGTTTCAGGTTGATGCAAGGTTGCCTTTAAATGGTGCGCAACGGTCCATAAGGCTGTAAATCTGTGCATGAACAGGTCTATTAATCTTGTGTTTCAGACTGGTGAACTCAATCAATGCCCGAATCGATCCCGCAGATTAACCCTGCACGTCCCGCGGACATCGCCGCGATTCTTGCGTTCGTGATGCACGCCCGGGCGCAGATCTTTCCCATGCTCGACCCCGATGCACTGCCCGCCGACCTGGCCGGTTTCGAGCAGGTCTACCTCAATGATGCCGATGGCCATTTCCTGATTGCCAAAGTGCACGGGCAGATTGTCGCCGCCATCGGCTACCTGCCGTACGATCATCGTTTTGCGCAGCTCGATTACCAGGGCCGCAAGACCGTGGAAATCGTGCGCCTGTTCGTCGACCCTGCGTGGCGCAGCGCCGGGCTGGCCGGCCGGCTGTTTGAGGTCATCTGCGAGCAGGCGCGGGCCGATGCGGTCGACGTGCTGTACCTGCACACTCACCCGTTTCTGCCGGGCGCCATTCGCTTCTGGGAAAAGCACGGTTTTGTAACCGTGGACGTCGAAAGCGACCCGGTGTGGCAGACCACCCATATGGAGAAAGTGCTGGATGAACAGTGAACTGCAACACGAGCGCTGGCAGCGTCTATGGACGGCATTGGGCGCGCCACCGGCACCTGAGCGTTTCGAGCAACTGTGTACGCTGTACGCTGAGCCGGGTCGGCATTACCACAACGCCACGCATATCCTGGCCTGCCTGCAAGGCTTCGATGAACTGCGCGACCTGGCCGAAGCGCCGCTGCAAGTGGAATTGGCCATCTGGTACCACGACGCGATCTACGACCCGAGCCGCCAGGACAACGAAGCGCGCAGCGCCGATCTGGCAGGCG
Organism: Pseudomonas sp. Leaf127; assembly: GCF_001423155.1. Taxonomy (NCBI): domain Bacteria; kingdom Pseudomonadati; phylum Pseudomonadota; class Gammaproteobacteria; order Pseudomonadales; family Pseudomonadaceae; genus Pseudomonas; species Pseudomonas sp. Leaf127. Next base: position 125,646 of record NZ_LMOA01000012.1, read on the forward strand.
AGGTGCTGGCCTGCGCAGGACTCGATCACTGCCGCCAGGCAGTGATCGACCTGATCATGGCCACTGATCACCGGCAGCCGGCCAGCACCCATGATCAGCGGCTGCTGGTGGACATCGACCTGTCGATCCTGGGCGCCGACGCGTCGGCTTACCGGACCTACACCGAAGCGGTGCGGCGTGAATACGGGCGTTTTCCAGACGCGCTTTACCGCCCCGGCCGAGCTGCAGTGTTGAAGAAATTTCTCGAACGTCCGGTGATCTTCACCACCGAGCCGGGCAGGGCGCGCTGGGAGGCCCCGGCGCGGCGCAATATCGAAGCCGAGATTCGTGAACTTGAAGCGTAGGGCCGAGGCCTTTTCGCGACCGTTGGTCGCTCCTACGTAAAATCGCGGTAGCGCGCACATAACTTCGTAGGAGCGACCATCGGTCGCAAAGGCTGCACACCTGTTGCGTCACTGCGACCGCCATCGCTGGCAAGCGGGCACGGGCAAGCGGGCACCGGCAAGCCGCCTCCCACGGGGCTGAGATGCGTGCTTGCCGGCACCGATGAGTCCGTAGGAGCGACCACCGGTCGCGAAGGCTGGCTACATCAATGCGGGGCGTGGCGCTTGACGGTCTTGAGCAGGTCTTCAGGGCTGATATGCCCGACGATCCCGGCCTTGTCACTGCCCGGCAGCGGCAGGTCGAGGATATGGCCCTTCATCTTGCCCACCACATGCATCTCGCATGGCTTGCAATCGAAGGTCAGGGTCAGCACTTCATCGCCATGCACCAGTTGCATCGGGGCCACCTTGGTGCGTACGCCGGTCACGCCCTTGGCCTGCTTGGGGCACAGGTTGAACGAGAAGCGCAGGCAATGCTTGGTGATCATCACCGGCACGTCACCGGTTTCTTCGTGGGCCTCGTAGGCCGCATCGATCAACTGCACGCCATGACGATGATAGAAATCACGCGCCTTCTGGTTGTACACGTTGGCCAGGAACGACAGGTGCGACTCAGGGTAGACCGGTGGCGGGCTGGTCTCGGCCTTGCGTCCACCCCGTGGATGGGCTGCAAGGCGCGCGGTTTCCAGGGCCTCGATGGCTTCGCGGCGCAGGGCCTTGAGCTGCGAGTTGGGGATGAAGAATGCTTGTGGGGCGTCAAGCTTCACGTCCTGGGCATGGTAGATCGTGGTGCCCAGCTGGGTCAGCAGGTCACGCAACTGTTCCAGCGCCTGCTCGGGTTTGTTGGCCGTGCCGAACGGGCCTTCCAGCGTGACCGTGGCACTGACGCCTTCCTCGCTGATGGCACACAGGCTCAGACGCTCTTCACGCAGCTGCGCCTTCCACTGGATGCCGATGCGGCGCTCGGCCGAGGTGCGGGCCAGCGCTTGCTGCCAGTTATGGTCCAGGTTGCGGCTCAGCGGCTGGTTGGGGCGCACGCTGGCCAGGGCAGCCGGCATCTCGTTGGGTTCGACCCGGTAGCGCCAGCGCTTCTCGCCGTCCTCCTCGAACTCGCCCTTGAGCTCGGCGATGTTGGCGCGAAAGCCGACCACTTCACGCTTTACCTGCACGTTGAGGCCGTCGCCGTTGGACAGGGGCTCATGGGTCACGGCGATCAGGTCGCGCTTGTTGACCTTCTCGACGATGCCCACCGGCAGGCCGGTGAAGGTCGGGGTGTCGAAGGCACCGATGTCGATCTTGCGGTCGGACACGAAATAGTCAGTGCTGCCACGGTGAAAGGTCTTTTCCGGATCGGGCACGAAAAAGTGCGCGGTGTGGCCGCTGGAAGCGCGGGCCAGGTCCGGGCGATCGTTGAGGATTTCGTCCAGGCGCTGACGGTAGTAAGCGGTGATGTTCTTCACATAGCTCACATCCTTGTAGCGCCCCTCGATCTTGAACGAACGCACACCGGCCTCGACCAGCGCCCGCAGGTTGGCACTCTGGTTGTTGTCCTTCATCGACAGCAGGTGCTTTTCGAACGCCACCACACGGCCCTGGTCGTCCTTGAGCGTGTAGGGCAGGCGGCAGGCCTGGGAGCAGTCGCCGCGGTTGGCGCTGCGCCCGGTGTGCGCATGGGAAATGTTGCACTGCCCGGAGAAAGCCACGCACAGCGCGCCATGAATGAAGAACTCGACAGCGGCGTCGGTGCCGTCGGCGATCTCGCGGATCTGCTCAAGGTTCAGCTCGCGAGCCAGGACCAGTTGCGAGAAGCCGGCCTGGTCGAGAAACTGCGCCCGCGCCAGGGTGCGGATGTCGGTCTGGGTGCTGGCATGCAGCTCGATGGGCGGAATGTCCAGTTCCATGACCCCCAGGTCCTGCACGATCAGGGCATCGACACCGGCATCGTAGAGCTGGTGAATCATCTTGCGCGCCGGCTCCAGCTCATCATCGTGCAGGATGGTGTTGAGGGTGGTGAAGATCCGCGCATGGTAGCGGCGGGCGAACTTCACCAGCTCGGCAATCTCGCTGACCTCGTTACTGGCGTTGTGCCGTGCGCCAAAGCTCGGCCCGCCGATGTACACGGCATCGGCGCCATGCAAAATGGCCTCGCGGGCAATACTGACGTCGCGGGCAGGGCTGAGCAGTTCGAGGTGGTGCTTGGGTAAGGACATGACGAGCGAGATCCGGCGCAGGGCAAAGCGCGCATTGTAGAGGTACTGGCCGTGCACCGCACCCTTTGCCGGTCAGATGGACGTGGATCGACACCAATCACGTCTTTATGCGAGTGATTATCAACAATTTTAGGCTTGGTCATTTCTGCGAGTGTGCGTATTCATTGTTGTCCTCCAACTATCCGGATAGTCATGCACGCCCTGGTGGATAGCCGTGGCCCGCTGGTTGCGGCCTAATCGATACCGGGATTCACAGGGAGACGACCATGGCCACGCTCGACGACTATTACGATGTGCAGTACAACGCCCGCGCCAGCGTGGCCGACTATGAGCACTATCCCCGGCTGTACCGCAGCCTGAGCGAGGCCGCGCACGCCAGTTTGCCGGTGATCAGAGACGTGGCCTACGGCCCGGGCAGCGGCGAGCGGCTGGATGTTTTTCCGGCCGCGCAGCCTGATGCGCCGGTGCTGTTGTTCATTCACGGCGGGTACTGGCGCGCCTTGTCCAAGGCCGACTCGGCCTTCATGGCACCGGCGCTGACCCAGGCGGGCGCCTGTGTAGTGGTCATCGATTACGACCTGGCGCCGGCGGTGACGCTGGATCACATCGTCGACCAGACCCGGCGCGCCCTGGCCTGGGTCCATCGCCATATTGCCGAATTCGGCGGCGACCCTGCGCGCATCGTGGCCAGTGGCAGTTCGGCCGGCGGGCATCTGGTGGGCATGCTGCTGGCGGGCGGCTGGCATCAAGACTACGGCGTACCGCCCTCGGTGCTGCACGGCGCCTTGCCGATCAGTGGACTGTTCGACCTGCAGCCCTTGCTGGCCACCCATATCAATGCCTGGATGCACCTGGATGAAGTGTCGGCCCGGCGCAACAGCCCGCAGTTTCACCTGCCAGCACACGACACACCGCTGAAAATCAGCTACGGCGCGCTTGAAAGCGAAGCGTTTGCTCGCCAGTCCCATGACTATCTCGACGCCTGGTGTAGCGAGGGTTTGTCAGGGCAAGGGGTCGAGGCGCCGGGCCGCAATCATTTCGATGTGGTGCTGCAACTGGGCGAGCCCGGCACACCGTTGTACCTGGCGGCCAGGCAACTGCTGGGCCTCTGAGCGGTAACAGGGCTGTGTCGAGACTACCCAGCTTCTGGGCCGTACAGCCGCTAGACACGGTTTTCAGGCGTTTTTGTCAAGCGCTCGCCATGCGGCACGGCGTTGCCATGCCTTGAGGCAAGGACTGCTCTGTTCCGGGGCATTGCGCGGTGGCGGCGACGAGTGGGTCAACGCCGGTTCAAGGCATTGGCGCCCGCACTATCCGGATAGTGCGCGATTGCTATCCGCAAAGTGCGGGTTTGTTTGCGCGGGGGCGGCGTGGCCTGGCGCTTGCATCGAGGTCAGGCAGATGCGCCGCAGAGCGCACACCTGATAACCGCGAAACAGCCTTGATGACGAGTGCCATGATCAATTCCAAGCCTGAATCTCACCTGCGTGATATCCATGCCGACCATTTCGACCTGGCCGGTGCCTGCTCCTGGATGTCGCATATCTGCGGCCCTCACCAGCTCAAGGCCAGCAGCCCGGGGCGCATCCAGTTTCGCCACAGCGCCAACGTGCTCAAGTCGATGTCCACCACGCTGGGCATTGTCGAGTACGGCACCGATGTCACCGTGGGCATCGCCGATCTCGACAGCTTCAACAGCTACAGCGTCAGCCTGCCGCTGTGCGGCGAGCAGGAGCTGAACAAGGGCGGTGAACGCTTGCGCTCCGACGCCGAGCACGGGGTGATCATTGCCCCCAACGAAACCCAGGAGCTGAGCATCGCCGGCGACTGCCGCAAGTTGCAGGTGGTGATCAGCCGGGTGGCGATGAACCAGACCCTGGAAGACTTGCTCCAGCGCCCGATCGGCGAGCCCTTGCGCTTCGCCGCCGGCATGGACGCGGTCAACGGGGCCGCAGCTTCCTGGTGGCGCATGGCCCGGCACTTTATCGAGGAGATGGAACGCGGCGAGCTGTACGACCACCTGCTGTTCAGTCGCGACCTGGAAAACGCTCTGGTCAAGGGCCTGATCCTGGCCCAGCCCAATAACTATTCCGACGCCTTGCGTGACACCCTCGGGGTGCGCATGCCGCATTACCTGGTGCGCGCCAGGGACTACATTCACGCTCACGCCCGCGAAGACCTGTGTGTCGAGGACATCGAGGCCGCCAGCGGCGTATCACGCTTCAAGCTGTTCGAAGGCTTTCGCAAGTACATCGAACTCTCGCCGATGGCCTACCTGAAAAAATACCGCCTTACCGGCGTGCGCCAGGAAATCCTCGAGCGCCGGGGCACGCGCAATATCTCGGCGATTGCCATGGAGTGGGGCTTCACCCACTTGGGGCGCTTTTCCAGCGAATACCGCAAGCAGTTCGACGAAAGCCCGAGCACGACCTTGCAGCGGGCCGAAGTCCGGCGTTCGCGGTCGCATTGAGGCACGGTCGTTACTGTGCGATTTTGATGACGACCTTGCCGAAGGCACCCCTGGCCAGGTGTTCGTACGCCTCGCGTGCCTGATCGAACGGGTACACATGATCGATGATCGGACGAATCTTGTGCTCATTGAGGAATTCGTTCATTCGATCAAATGACGAGCGTGGAGCAACGGCTATGCCGCGAATCGTCGTTTGCCGGAAAATCATGGGCATCAGGTTCAAGGCGGAGGTCTGGCCTGTCAGGAAGCCGATCTGGGCAATACGCCCACCTGCCTTTGTTGCAGCAATCGATTGATTGATGCCGTCACCGCCTGCCACATCCAGCAGCAGATCCACGCCCTTGCCATCAGTGAGCTTCAGGACTTCCTCTTCCCACTCAGGGGTGGTGCGATAATTCACGCCGGCCACAGCGCCCAGTTTTTTTACCGCTTCCAGATTGGCATCACGGCTGGAGGTGACGATAACCCTGGCTCCCAGAGCGGTAGCAATCTGTGCCGCAAAAACAGAAACACCTCCAGTTCCCTGAACCAGAACTGTCTGGCCGGCTTCGATCTGACCATAGTCGACGAGCGCATACCACGCGGTCAGCGCGGCAATTGGAAGGGTCGCGGCTTCCTCATCCGACATGTTGTCGGGGGCCCGTACCGCGCTGTCTTCATGGATGATCATGTACTGCGCCAGACCACCAGGCAATGGCGAGCCAAAGCAGTAGTCGGGTTCATCCGGCCCGGGCATGCCGTCCAGCCAGCGTGAATAAAGATGTGAGTTGACCCGATCGCCAATAGCGAATCGGCTGACACCCTCACCCACGGCCACGACAGTCCCCGCCGCATCGCTGACAGGAATCAGCGGCTTGGGCACCTTGTGAGGTTCGTAGATACCGTCAACGATGGCTTTGTCCCGGAAATTGAGCGACACCGCGCCTACTTTTACCAGCAGTTCACCGGCTTGGGGTACGGGTGTTTCTGTCTCTTCCTGTACCAGATTATCCAGGCCGAAATCTTTCAACAGCCACGCTTTCATTTTCCGTCTCCAGTCGTTTTGAGGTGCAGAGCAGAAACGCTCCGTCAGGGCGCATTGTTCTGTGTTGCCGCACCGGGATAAATGCGCAGGAACCGACAGGATTGTTATGCTGGCAAGCAACAATCATCGCAGTGACAGGTTTCTTGGAGGAGAACTGATGGAGCTTCTACAGGCGATGCAGGTATTCGCCAGGCTGGCGGAACTGGAGAGCTTCACCAAAGTTGCAGAAGCCATGCAGACAGGGCGCCCGCACGTCACTCGTACCATTCAGGACCTTGAAGCTTCGCTGGGGGTTCGGCTCTTTCAGCGCACGACTCGCAAGGTAAAACTGACTGCGCAGGGCGCGCGATTTTACGAACGCGTCAAAGAAATCCTGGCGAACATCGCAGAGACGACGACCATGTTTGATCGCAATGGATCAGCATTACGTGGACGGCTTCGAATCGATATCCCCACTGCCTTTTCCCAGCACCGCTTCATGGAAAGCCTCAGGCGATTTACAGAGGCTTTTCCCGAAATCGAGCTGGCGCTGGGGGTGACCGACCGCAGGGTGGATCTCGTAGCCGAGGGCATCGACTGTGTCGTAAGAATTGGTGACCTTCCAGATTCAAGCATGGTCGCCAGAAAAATTGGCACCGTCATCATGGTGACCTGTGCGTCCCCGGTTTATCTTCGGGCCTGTGGGGCACCCAAGACCCTGCACGACCTGATGGATCACCGCTGTGTCAGCTTCCTTTCCGGTCAAAGCAACAGGCCGCTTCCCTGGCATTTCTCGGTGGACGGCGAGGATCATCCCTACACGCCCCACGGTGGCATCACTGTGAATGAGTCAAATGCCTACGTTCAATGTGGTGTTGCAGGCTTCGGTATTGTCCAGGCACCAGGAATCGCCGTTGAGACCTTCCTGGCAAATGGAGAACTGGTTGAGGTGCTCAGTTCCCATCGCCCACAGCCGCGCCTGGTGTCGGTGCTTTATCCAAGCAGAACGCATCTTGCTCCTCAGGTAGAAGCCTTTGTGGGTTGGCTGAAAGAACATTTTCCTGTGCTGCACCCTGACTGGTTCATTGCGCCATCACCTTCGATTGCAGGCTGACGGCGCAACGGCCGGATTTCGCGAACACGTTGCAAGTCGTGTTACAAGGCGCGCAAGCGCAGCAGCCGCGTGCCGTCGAGCGGGTCGGTCAGCCAGTGGCCGTGTACGCCAAAGGCACTGAGCAGGCGTTCGGGGGTCAGCACGTCGTGAGGCAGGCCCAAGGCAATCAGGCGCCCACCGTGGAGCAGGGCCAAACGGTCACATTCCAGCGCCTGGTTGAGGTCGTGCAGGGCGATCACGCAGGTGACCGGCAAGGCCTTGACCAGGCCGAGAATACTCAACTGATGCTGAATGTCGAGGTGGTTGGTGGGTTCGTCCAGCAGCAGGATCTGCGGCCGTTGCGCCAGGGCGCGGGCAATATGCGCGCGTTGGCGTTCGCCGCCGGACAGGGTCTGCCAGTGACGCTCGCGCAGGTGCAGCAGGTCGACGTCCACCAGGGCCTGGCGCACGATCTCATCGTCTTCGCCGCTCCAGGGTGCCAGCGCCGACAGCCAGGGCGTGCGACCCAGCTCCACGGCGTCGCGCACGGTGATGCTGTCGCTGGTGTCGGCCTGCTGCTCGACCACCGCCAGTTGCCGGGCCACGTCACGGCGCTTCATCTGTGCCAGCGGCTGGCCGGCCAGGTGCACGCTGCCGGCGCTGGGTGCCAGAATGCCTGACAGCAGCTTGAGCAGGGTGGATTTGCCCGAACCGTTAGGGCCGACAATGCCCAGGGTTTCGCCGGGCCGCACGCTGAGGCTGACGTCCTGCAGCAAGGCCTGGCCCTTGACGATATGGGTCAGCCCGATGCAGCCGAGCGCTGCGGTATCGAGCAAGGGAGAAAAGGCATTCATCGCGGGCTTTTTCCCCGGATCAGGATCAGGGCGAACACCGGCGCGCCGATCAGCGCGGTGATCACCCCGACCGGCAGGGTCTGGCCCTTGATCAATGTGCGCGACAGCACGTCAGCGGCAATCAGAAACAGCGCGCCGCACAAGGCGCTGACCGGCACCAGCCGGGTATGGCGCACGCCGACCAGCATGCGCACGGCATGCGGGATCACCAGACCGACAAAACCGATGGAGCCGACAATCGACACCATCACGGCGGTGATCAGCGCTGCGCAGGTGATCAGCAGTACTTGCACACGGCGTACCGCAATGCCCAGCGAGGCGGCCGAGTCGCTGCCGAACATGAACGCATCCAGCGCCCGGCGATGCCACATGCACACCAGCAGGCCGGCCAGCACCACCGGCACCGCCAGCCACACCGAATGCCAGCGCACGCCGCTGAGGTTGCCCAGCAGCCAGAACATGATCCCGCGTGCCTGCTCGGAGCTGGCCGACTTGGTGATCAGAAACGACGTCAGGGCATTGAACAGTTGTGAGCCGGCAATGCCCGCCAGAATGATATGCCCGGCCGCGCTTGAGCCTTGGGAAGAGCGGGCGAGCAGGGCGACCATGGCAAACGCGGCCATGGCGCCGGCGAATGCGCCGGCCGACAGCGAAATCGCCCCGGCACCGATGCCCAGCAGGGCGACCAGCACCGCACCGGTCGAGGCTCCGGCAGAAATACCCAGCAAATACGGCTCGGCCAGCGGGTTGCGCAGCAGCGATTGCAGCACCACCCCTGACAGCGCAAGGCCGGCACCGCAGGCGGCGGCGACGATGGCACGGGTCAGGCGGTAGTTCCAGATGATGCCTTCGTCGATGGGGTCAACCGGGAAACCGGCGCCCCATAGCTTGTTGGCCAGGATCTGCCCGACCACCTCCATGCTGATGTAGGTTTCGCCGATGGCGGCGCCGGCGATCACGGCCAGTACCAGCACAACGCTGACCCACAGGGCATGGCCCACCAACACCCAGGCTCTCATGGGGCCTTGTTGAACCGGTCAGCAGCGTCGGCCAGCTCTTCGATACCTGTGAACATGCGCAGGCTGGCCTGCATGGCGTCGGCGTCGATGATGACGATGCGGTCGTTCTTGACCGCGTCCATGTTGCGCGTCACCGGGTCCGACTTGAGGAAGGCCAGTTTGCGCGTGTAGTCGTCAGCCGGAAAGCGGCGGCGGTCCATGCGGGCGATGACCAGGATGTTCGGGTTGGCCTTGGCAATGGTTTCCCAGCCCACGGTCGGCCACTCTTCATCGGAGGCGACGATGTTGCGCAGCCCCAGGCTGTTGAGCATGAAATCCGGAATGCCTTTGCGCCCGGCCACATACGGGTCGATGTCGAGGTCGGCACTGGAGAACCAGAACACTGCCGAGACGTCTTTGGCCTTGTTGCGGTCGACGTTGGCCAGCGCCTTGGCCAGCCGCGCCTTCAGTTCGTCGACCACCTGACGGCCACGGTCCTGGACGTCGAAGATCTGTGCCAGTTGCTCGACGCTTTTATAGAGGGTGTCGATGCGAAACGGCTCCAGCCGCGTACCGTCGGCGCCGACCAGGTTGTCCTTGCCTTCACAGTCCGAAGGCAAGATGTAGGTCGGGATCTTCAGGTCATGAAACTGCTCGCGGGTGCCGACCACCCCCTGTTTGCCCACCATCCACTCCAGTTGCACGGCCACCAGCCCTGGGCGCTTGCCGATCACTGCTTCGAAACTGGGGTCGTTGTCGGCCAGGCGCTCGACCTTGTCGTTCTGGGCCTTGAAGCGCGGCAGTACGTCGTTGAACCACAGTGAAGTGCCGGCCAGGCGTTCACCCAGGCCCAGTTCATAGAGCATCTCGGTGCCGGCCTGGCCGATGGTCACCGCCTTGTCCGGGGCCTTGGCGAAGGTCAGCGGCAGGCCGCAGTTCTCGAGCGTCAGCGGATACCGGGTGGGGGCGGCAAGGCTCTGGGCGCAAAAGCCCAGGGTGACCATCAGCAGGGTCAGGCGCGGCAGCGACAGCAGGGGCGGCATGAAAGGGCGATCTCCATTTCGTACGAAAGCGGGACGCAGTGTACAGGCAGGAAATACATCGCGGTCGCGACCCGACAGGCAGGCCTCGGCAGAACACACGACAGCAAGGCGTGCGCGGATGTCCTTCCCGGACACCCCGCCGGTCAGTAAAAATTCAGGTCGGCAGGTCTCCTGACTGGCACGTCTGCGCCTTGCTCCAGCCTTCCCGGGGATGAAACCCAGTGGCGCCTATGAAGCGGCTCGATGCCTACAGTTGCGGGGGCAGTTTCGTTTGCTTTTACCTGAGCGGTGACTGCGCATCGGTGGTGCTGCGTTACAAACCGGATCGCAATGCTCATTTACTTGAGTAAACTCCGCTTGCTCGCCGCTTTGCGCCTTGCCTCACCTTCGCTCGTCGACTTCTCAGGCAAAACCAGGCGTTTCACGGCCTGCGAATTCCCTGTTAGTTCCTCTCGGAAACCGACGGCGGCGATGGTAAACCATCGACACACGAGTCGCTAACGGTTTGTGTCCAGCCGCTGCAGGCAGTTGATCAGGTGCAGGCGCATGGCCGCGCGGGCCGCGTCGCCGTCCTGATGGACGATGGCCGTGAAGATCTGCGCCTGCTCGCGGGCCTGGGCCTCGGGGTCTTCGGCATGCGCCAGCACGGGCTGGTTGCCGAACCCGGTGCCGATGCGTGGCAGGATGCTGCTGCCCAACTGGTTCATCACGTCGGTGAAAAAGCCATTGGCGGTGCACAGGGCAATATGGCGATGGAACTGGTAGTCGGCCTGTACCGTATCGACGCCTTGCCGGGCGCAATCCTGCAGATGCTGCAACGCCTGGGCGATGGCCTCCAGTTGTTCCGGGGTGCGGCGCCGGGCGGCGAGGGCGGCGGCTTCCGGCTCCAGGCTCAGGCGCAGTTCGAGCACCGCCACGGCGTCGTGGCGCGTGCCGACCGCTGGCTCGTCGGGCGTTGCGCTGCGTGCTTGTGCGGCATCGACCACGAAGGTGCCGATGCCGTGGCGGGTTTCCACCAGGCCCTCGGCCTGCAGGCGCGACATGGCTTCACGCACCACGGTACGGCTGACACCGGTTTCAAGGATGATGGCCTGCTCGGTGGGCAGTTTTTCACCGCTTTTGATCTCGCCTTCACGAATCCTGCGGGAAAACTCGGCGACCAGCTGCTGGGTCAGGTTCGAGCGACGGCCCGAGGCTGCGGATGGTTGGTCCATATCGATGGGTCAGGTCCTGTGGGGCGCTGAGTATAACCTCGTGACGCGCCGGGATGCGGGTGTGTTTGTCGTTCTGTGCGGCCTATAATCGGGTATCCGACAAGAACGAGGCTGTAATGTCCGACAACGCCGCTCCCGCGCAGAAAAACCATCGACGCCTGGCCGAAACCCTGGTCGACCGCTTTGCCCAGCGCATGCGCGACGGCGTGCTGCAGCGCGGCGAAAAGCTGCCCTCGGAAGTGCACATCATGGAAGCCGAAGGTGTCAGTCGCACCGTTGTGCGTGATGCCCTGTCGCGGCTGCAGGCTGCCGGTCTGGTCGAGACCCGGCACGGGGTCGGCACCTTCGTGCTCGACATGCCGGCGCCGGAAGGCTTCAGCGTGGGGCCGGCGACCATCGCCACCTTGTCCGATGTACTCAATCTGCTGGAGTTTCGCCTGAGCGTGGAAGTGGAAGCCGCCGGCATGGCCGCCCAGCGGCGCAGCCCCGAGGCGTTGCTGGAACTGAAGCGGGCCTTCGAGGCGCTGCTCGAAGGCCCGCAAAAATCCGGTACCACCATCAATGCCGACTTTCAGTTCCATCTGAAGATTGCCAAGGCCAGCGGCAATGCCTACCTGATCGACATCATGAAGCACTTGGGCACCAAGCTGATCCCGCGCACCCGCATGAACTCGGCCTACACCGGTCAGAGCGACCGTACCGCCTACCTCAAGGGCATCGATGCCGAACACCGGCAGATCTACGAAGCCATCGCCCAGGGCAACGTCGACGCCGCGCGTGCCGCCATGTACCTGCACCTCAACGGCAGCCGCATGCGCCTGCGCCGCACCCAGTCGCTATACGGCGACTGACCCCCCGTAGGAGCGCGCTTGCCGGAATGCCGGACCACCGCGACCGGCTGCGTTAGCAGTCGTAAATTTTCAGCGTTTCCAAAAATTTGCGAGCGCTACGCACTCGGTCGCCGGCAAGCGGGCTCCTACCGGACGGTGCCTGTCCGAATAGCCCACTCTGCCGGAATGCCGCGACCGGCTGCGCCAGCAGTCGTAAAATTTCAGCGTTTCCGAGAATTTGCGAGCGCTGCGCACTCGGTCGCCGGCAAGCGGGCTCCTACCGGACGGTGCCTGTCCCAATAGCCTGCTGGCCCGCACCTCAACGGCAGCCGCATGCGCCTGCGCCGCACCCAGTCGCTGTACGGCGACTGGGCCCCGGTAGGAGCGCGCTTGCCCGCGACCGGCTGCGTAGCAGTCGTAAAAATAGTGGCGTTTCCAAGATTTCTGCGAGCGCTACGCACTCGGTCGCCGGCAAGCGGGCTCCTACCGAACCGTGCCTGTCCGAATAGCCCACTCTGCCGGACCACCGCGACCGGCTGCGCCAGCAGTCGTAAAATTTCAGCGTTTCCGAGAATTTGCGAGCGCTGCGCACTCGGTCGCGGGCAAGCGCGCTCCTACCGGGCCGCAATCGCACGATCAGAGAAAGTTGTACTGCACCCCGACCCGCAACCGCAGCTGGCGTTCATCGTCGGTGGCGTTGACCTTGATGTCACCCACCTCGAAGAACGGTGTCCAGTTCTTGTCCCACTTGTACTTGAACGCTGCGTTCTGCTCGTAGTCGCTGGTGTCGTTGTCGTAGCGGATGTAGTCGGCATCGAAGTAGATGAACTGGTACTCGTACGCCCAGGCACTGCCCTTGGGCGCGTAGTTGAGCCACACGTCATAGCGGTTGACCGTCTGGTCGTCCGAGGCGTTGTAGGCCATGTTCTTGTTGACCTTGTCGCGGTCGAGTTTGATCGAGTCGAAGCGATAGCGGCCCGACAGGCTCAGCTCGTCGGTCAGCTTGTAGCCGACCTTCAGGCCGGTCTTGTACGCCGTCGATTTCTCGATACTTTCCAGCTGGAAGGACGGGGTGAAGGTCCACTTGCTGTCGAGCTTGTACTGGTAACTGACGGTCAGCTCATGGCCGCTGCCCACGGTGTTGTCGAATGCCACGTCCTGGCGGTCACCGGCGGTCTTGTACTTGAGCTCGCCTTCGAAGCCCCAGCCGCTTTCCAGGCGCGTGCCGAACTTGACCCGGTCCGAGTGCATGCGCGACTCCTCCGTGTACTGGTGCCGGTAGTTGACGTAACCGGTATTGCCGGCCTGAACCCAGGCACTGGTCAGCAGGGTGGTGGAAGTCAGCGCGATCAGAGAGATGATTTTTTTCATTTTTTTATTCTTGTGATTGAGTTGATTTTCAGGGTTTTTCAGCAAATCGCAGGCAGCCGGATCCCGTGGCCGTAAAGGCCGCAAATCAAACTGACAGCGGGAGAGGCAGCGGCAAGCGGTGAGCTTCAAGCGGCAAGAAGCGATGCAGCGTCCTCGCGTGGTTCTTGCGGCTTGTCACCTGCAGCTTGTCGCTCGGTATTCAACCAGTGGGGCGGGCGTCCAGGTCGCGGCTGGCCTGGATCAGCAGCCTCGAGTAGTCGTGATGCACCTGGTTGCCCAGCAATTGGTCGCTGTCCAGGGTCTCGACCACCCGGCCCTGTTGCATCACCGCCAGGCGATCACACAGGTGGGCGACCACCCCCAGGTCATGGGTGACCATCAGGTAGGTCAGGCCGCGCTGGCGGCGCAGGTCAGCCAGCAGGTTGAGAATCTCGGCCTGCACCGACACATCCAGCGCTGAGGTGGGCTCGTCGAGCAGCAGCACCTTCGGTTGCAGGATCAGCGCCCGGGCTATCGCCACGCGCTGGCGCTGCCCACCTGAAAGCTGGTGCGGGTAGCGGTAGCGGAAGCTGTCGTTGAGGCCGACCTGGCCCAGCACTTCACTGACCCGCTCGTTACGCTCGCCGATGCGGTGCACGCTCAGCGGTTCCTTGAGCGCGGTGTCGACAGTGTGCCGTGGGTGCAGCGAGGCGTAGGGGTCTTGGAACACCATCTGCACCGTGCGGTAGTGCTCGGCATCAAGCTTGCGCTGTACCCCTTGGCCGGCGACCTTCAGGTGGCCGCTCCAGTGGTGATACTGGCCGGCCAGGCAGCGCAGGACAGTGGTCTTGCCCGAGCCGGACTCGCCGACCAGGCCGAACGACTGGCCTTGCTCGACCTGCAGGTTGACATCGTGTAGCACCTGGTTGACGGCCGCGCCCGTGCCAAAGCTCAGGTTCAGTGAATCGACTTCGATCATCGCCATGGGATCAACCTCAGTGTGTGAGCCAGAGTGGGTCGCGTTGCAGCACCGGCAGGCTGGCGCGAGGGCGGTCCAGGCTGGGCAGGGCGGCGAGCAGGCCTTGGGTGTAGGGATGACGGGCGTGGTCCAGGTCCTTGGCGGCCAGCGACTCGACCACCCGTCCGGCGTACATCACCAGCACGCGGTCGCAGAAGTGGCGCACCAGGTTCAGGTCGTGGCTGATGAACAGCAGGCCCAGGTCGCGTTCGCTGACCAGTTCTTCAAGCACATTGAGCACCTGGCGGCGCACCGAGACGTCCAGCGCCGAGGTCGGCTCGTCGGCGATGATCACCTGCGGGTCGGTGATCACCATCATGGCGATCATGATCCGCTGGCCCATGCCGCCGGACACCTCATGCGGGTACAGCTCGAACACCCGCGCCGGGTCGCGGATCTGTACCTTGGCCAGCATGTCCAGGGTGCGCTCGCGGGCTTCGGCCTTCGAGACCTTGTGGTGCGCCAGGTAGGCTTCGGCGATCTGGTCACCGACCTTGATCACCGGGTTCAGCGAGTACTTGGGGTCCTGCATGATCATCGACATGCGCCGGCCGCGAATGCCCTGGATCTGCTTTTCATTGCAGCTCAGCAGGTCAGTGTCGCCAAAGCGCAGGGTCTTGGCGGTGATGCGGGCGCTGGCCGGGTGCAGGCGCAACAGGCTGCGGCCCACGGTCGACTTGCCCGAGCCGGACTCGCCGACGATGGCCAGCTTTTCCCGGCCCAGGGTGAACGACACATCGTGCACCGCGGTGGTGGTCTTGCCGGCGCTGGTGAAGTCGACGCGCAAATCTTCTACTGCAAGCTTGATCTGTGACATGGCGCTGTACCTTATTGTTGTTCTTTGAGCTTCGCGGCCCAAGCCGCTTTTACGGTCCGACCGTCAGGCATTGCGCGGGTCCAGCACATCGCGCAGGCCGTCGCCCAGCAGGTTGAAGGCCAGGCTGACCAGCATGATGGTCGCGCCCGGTGCCGCCACCAGCCACCAGCTTTCGAGCATGTAGCGTCGACCGCTGGAAATCATCGCGCCCCATTCCGGCAGCGGTGCCTGGGCGCCCAGGCCGAGAAAGCCCAGGGCGGCGGCGGTGAGAATGATGCTGGCCATGTTCATGGTCAGGCGGATGATCACCGACGACAGGCACATGGGGATGATGTGCCGGCCGATGATGCGCGTGGCCGACGCCCCTTGCAGTTTCACCGCCACCACGAAATCGGCGTTGCGCAGCGACAGGGTCTCGGCACGGGCCAGGCGGGCGATCGGTGGCCAGGCGGTGAGGGCGATGGCGATCACCGCATGCTCAAGGCCAGGGCCGAGGGCGGCGATAAAGGCCAGGGCCAGGACCAGGCTGGGGAACGAGATGAAGATGTCAGTGATGCGCATGAACAGGCTGTCG
This sequence comes from Pseudomonas sp. Leaf127, assembly GCF_001423155.1. Classification (NCBI taxonomy): domain Bacteria; kingdom Pseudomonadati; phylum Pseudomonadota; class Gammaproteobacteria; order Pseudomonadales; family Pseudomonadaceae; genus Pseudomonas; species Pseudomonas sp. Leaf127. Next base: position 141,503 of record NZ_LMOA01000012.1, read on the forward strand.
ACCCAGCCGCCGTAATAGCCCGAGACCGTACCGACCAGCAGGCCGATGGGGCCGACGATCACGGTCACCAGCATGACGATGTACAGGGTCACGCGTGAGCCATACACCAGCCGGCTGAACACATCGCGGCCGTATTCGTCGGTGCCGAACCAGTGCGCGGCGCCCGGGCTTTGCAGGGCTGCCGAGAGGTTCTGCGCCAGTGGATCATGGGTGGCGATCCAGGGCGCGAACAGGGCGACCACCATCAACGTGCTGATCACCACCAGGCCGGCCAGCGTCAGCGGGTTGCGCACCAGAAAGCGCAACAGGCGCTTGCTGCTGGCCGCCAGGGCCGCCAGGCTGGAATCGGGCACCGATGCCAAGGGTTTTACGCGGCTTGCAATGGACGTATTCATCAGCGGGTTCTCGGGTCGAAGACTTTGTAGAGGGCGTCACTGATCTGGTTCAGGGCCACGAAAATCAGGCCGATCAACAACACGCAGGCCATCACCGCATTCATGTCGCCCAGCAGCAGGCTGCTGGTCAGGTACTGGCCGAAGCCGGGCCAGGCAAACACCGTTTCGATCAGCACCGCGCCTTCGAGCAGACCGCCATAGGCGAGGGCGACGATGGTCAGCAGCTGCACGCGGATATTGCGAAACGCATGACCCCAGACAATGCTGCGCTGCGACAGGCCCTTGACCCGGGCAGTGATGATGTATTCCTGCGACAGCTGTTCGAGCATGAAGCTGCGGGTCATGCGGCTGATGTAGGCCACCGAGTTGACGCTGAGGATCAGTGCCGGCAGCAGGATGTGGCGCAAGGCGCTGCGAAAGGCCTCCCAGTCGCCGGCCAGCACGGTGTCGATCAGCAGCAGGCCGGTGCGGGTCTCGATCAGACCGTCATACGCCAGGCCGATACGGCCCACGCCGCCAGCCCAGCCCAGCCAGGCGTAGAACACCAGGAAGGCCATCATGCCCAGCCAGAAGATCGGCGTGGAGTAACCGAACAGCGTGATCACCCGGGCAATATGGTCTCCCACGCGGCCCTGGTGGGTGGCGGCGTACACGCCCAGTGGCAGCCCGCCCAGCACGCCGAACAGAATGGCCAGGGTCGCCAGCTCCAGCGTGGCGGGGAACACCCGGGCAATGTCCTCGATCACCGGGTGGCCGGTGAGCAGGCCCTTGCCCAGGTCGCCCTGGACCAGGTCGCCGACATAGACGCCGAACTGGCTCCACAGCGGTTTGTCCAGGCCCATCTCTTTGTAAGCCTGGGCGTAGGCGGCGGCATCGGCGTCAGGGCCGACGACCGCCAGTACCGGGTCCAATGGCATGACCCGACCGATGAAGAAAGTGAGCAACAGCAAGCCGAACAGAGTCGCCACTACTGAACCGCTGCGACGGGTGCCGTTGGCCACCCGACTGCTCCAAAAAGAAAGTGATGCACTCGACATGATGATTCCTGCCTTGGCGTGAGCGGATGAACGTCGCGATCAACGTTGCTTGTAGACGTCCCGAAGGCGCGTGGTGGCGGCGCTGTGCCCCAGGTACTGACGGACATCGGCGTGGATCACCACCTCGTCGGTCATCTGCGACACCGGCATGATGGGCCCGGCCTGCTGGTCATACAGGGTCTGGATCTGCTGATACAGCGCCAGTTGCCGGCCCGGGTCGCGCTCCTGCTCGGCCTGCTCGATCAGGCTGTTGATCTGCGGGTCGAAGAACGAGGTGCGCCAGCCCTGGAAGTTGGTCAGCTTGGCCTGCTCGCGGTTGTCCGGGTTGTACACCAGGGCGCGCAGGCTCGAGTGCGGATGCCGCTCGGCACCGCCGCCGCCACGCCCGACCAGGATGTCGAACTTGCGGTCACGCATCGCACCGTAGATCTGGTTGCCGGTGCCGGTGATGATGTTGGCCTGGATACCAGCCTGGGCCAGGGTCGACTGCAGGCTGGTGGCAATGTTGATGAACGGCGAGTCGGTCAGCGAGCGGATGGTGATTTTGAAACCCTCCGGGTATCCGGCTTCGGCCAGCAGGCGCTTGGCCTGGGCGACGTTGAGGCGATAGCCCGGATCGTCCAGGCGGGCCTGCAGGCCCAGTTGCAGGGGGCGCTGGTTGATGATGCCGTAGTGCGGCATGACCACGTTGTTGATGCCTTCGTAATCGATCAGCGAACGCACCGCCTGCCGCACCTTGATGTCCTTGAACAGCGGTTGCTCCATGCTCATGGCCACGTAGTACAGCGTGCCACGGGGGATGGTCTGCACCTCGACATCGTCGGAGCGGGTCAGGGCCTTGATGTCGGTGGCAGCCATGCCGCGGGCCACATCGAGGTCACCGCGCTCGACCATCAGGCGCAGGGCCTGGGACTCGGTCATGTTGCGCATCACCACCCGGCGCATCTTGGCCGGCCCGCGCCAGTAATTGTCGAAGCGGGTCATCAGAATCACGTCGTTGGCGCGCCAGATGTCCAGCTTGAACGCACCGGAGCCCGCCGTGTGGGTGGTCAGCCAGGCGGCACCCTGGTCATCGCCCTGGGCGTGCTGCTGCACGGTCAGGCGGTCGACCACAAAGGCGCTGGGCGAGGTGGCCAGGGTATTGAGCACCAGCATCGGGTCGGTGGGCTTGGGCAGGTCCATGACGAAGGTCAGCGGCCCTTCGGCGCGCACCAGGCGGGTCACGTTTTCGGCACTGTAGCCGTAGGCTTTCCAGGTCGAGGCCAGGGCTTTGTTGAGGGTGACGACCCGTTGCAGCGACCAGGCGACATCCTGGGCGGTCAGCGGATTGCCGGAGTGGAACGTGACACCTGCGCGCAGATGAAAGGTCAGGCGCATGCGGTCCGGGCTGATTTCCCAGCGCTCGGCCAGGGCCGGCACCAGTTGGTCGGGACGGGCGGCGTCCTGTTCCAGCAGCATGTCATAGACGTTGGAATTGACTTCGGACACCTCAAGGCCGGTGGCGGCGGCAGGGTCCAGGGACAGCAGGTTGATCATGCTCATGCCGACCACCAGTTGGTCGACCGGGGTCTCGCCACGGGCCTGCACAGTGGGGGTGTGCAGAAACGTCGCCGTCAGGGCGAGGCAGAGCAGCCAGGGCAGGCGCTTGGGCCAGAGTTTCATGGGGCGGTCCTTTTTTATATTTATAAAGACTCATGTACCGGGAACGCTCTGATCGTTCCCGGGGTGCCGCGCTGTACGCAGGGAGCGGCTTTGGCCGCGAACCCTGCTACAGCACGCCCGGCTGAAGCCGGGTTTAATAGCGCTCTACGGTATGCGTCTCGATATAGCTGAAGTTGATGTCCTCACCCAGGCCTGGCTGCTGGCTCAGGTGCACATAGCCTTCGCTGTCCATCGGGTCGACCAGGGTATTGAGGTAGGCCGGTACGTCGTCGTACTCCAGGAACGGGTGCAGCAGGCCGCGCTCGTACCAGCGGCAGTTGCTGATGGCGCCGACCACGTTGAGGTTCGCGGCGCCGTTGCCGTGAACTTCACAATCCATGCCGAACGATTCGGCCAGGTGCGCCACTTTCAGGCACGGGCCGATACCACCGACCCCGGCCACACCGGCACGCAGAATATCGCACGCCTTGTTGGTGACCCAACTGGCACGGCTGTGGTATTTGCCGGCGACGGTTTCCGGGCCCAGCACCGGGATGTCCAGATTGGCGGCCAGCCAGGCATAGGACTCGGTGGACTCTTCCATCATCGGTTCTTCGAACCAGGCGAAATCGAGCTTTTCCAGCTCCCGGCCGATGTACAGCGCATCGACCCGGCTGTACCAGTGATAGCCGTCGAGCATCAGCGCGATGTCGGGACCGACCGCTTCACGCACCGCCGCGCAGGCCTGCACGTCCATGCGCGGGTTGGGGGCGAAGGAGATCGGCGGCATCCAGGTGTGCAGCTTGATTGCCTTGTAGCCGCGCTGCACCAGTTTTTCGGCAAACTGGCCGAACTCATCCGGGGTCGACAGCCCGCCCGGCAGGTCATCGCCGCACATGGTCGAACCGTAGGCCAGCACTTTGTCGCGGTAGCCGCCGAGCAACTTGTGCACCGGCTGCTTCAGGGCGCGACCGGCCAGGTCCCAGAGCGCCTGCTCGACCAGCGCCAGGGCGCGGTCGGTGAGCTGGCTGGCGCTGCCACGCTGCCAGTGGGCCAGCTCCTGCCAGATCTTCTCGCGGTTCATGGGGTTCTGGCCGATCAGCACCTTCTTGACGAAGGACTCGATGATATGCGGACGAATCAGCTCGGGCGGGCCGAAGGCAAAGCCTTCGCTGCCATCATCGCAGCCGATGCGCAGCATGGCGTGTCTGACCGGACGCTCTTCGCCGGGGTGAGCGTGACCGGCGCTGTCGACGGCGCGTCGGGTGGGGTAGGTGAAGACCTCGACATTGATGCGGGTGATTTTCATGGGGGCCTGCAATCTTGTAATTATTCGGGCTTTATCGGTATGTCGTCATACGACTTGGTGGCGATTATTTGCCCTGTTGTACGATGATGTCAAGAGGTGGTGTGACGACTTTTTGAGGTTATTTTGTTTTTATCTGAGTGTTTACAGGGTTTTCTGGTTTTTAGGGCGAGATGAGATGAGTTTTTTTCGAGACGTCATACTTCTCAAGGTGAGGGGCCTTGATAGCTGTCTACCGATCAGGCCTGTTGTTGATATGCCGCCAGGCCGGCTGGCCTGACGGACGATTCAGAGGGCGGGGCGGGCGGGATCAGCGGCGGCCTGCAGCCTGGCCAAGGCAGCCTGCAGCTCGGCAGAGGGCTTGGCCCATTGTTCGGGCGGCAGGGGTTTGGACCATTCGATGATGTCGGGGTGGTCGAGATCGGGGAGTGGGTAGAGTTTCTTGCGTTCCAGCAGGTCGGCCAGCAATGTGTTGAAAACGAACACGCCGAAAAATCCGTCCCACAGCAGGGTCATGAACCAGCCCTTGCGTTTGGCGGCATCGCGAAGATCATCAAGATAACTGGCCAGAATGCCTTTGGTTCGAGTGAACCTGCTGGTGTTGTCAGTGATGGCATCAGGGCCGACTTCCATGTAGGTGCGTACGCACTCCCACAGGGCCATGGCGGTTTCGCCGCCGCCGCAGTTAAAGCTCAATGTGACATCCGGGGTGTTATCGACTGCCTCTGGATCAGGATTTTCCAGGCTGATGATCAGCACGCCTTGAGTGATGCGTCCGCCCTGGCTTGTGCTCGAAACCTGGGAGGCAGTCGCAATGACACTCTCCCAGGGCACGATCCAGTACGCGCCGTTTTTGTGCAGATAACAGACTTCGCGACGTTGACGGTTGAAACGCATGGGAAGCGGGGCGGGGCGTGTGAGGATAAGAATCAGGAACAGAATGAACATGCCGACCATGACGGAGCCAAGCAATAACATTGGCCAAACCGCCAGGGGGGCGAAGTGATTAAGCGTGAATGTAAGTGCAAGGAAAAACGTTATTTGAAACCAGGCAAGAGCGACCGCCGAGCCAATGCTGTAATGACTGATATCCAGAAAGGTATCGTTTTTACGCCATATGATATTGAGGCAATCACTGGGTTTTTGTCCGGTGGGCAGAGGAAGGGGGGCCAGATAATCATCTTGAGAGAACATTGTTTTCTTGGAAGATCCTGCAGGAGGCCTACTCATTTTTTGACCTTCGGTTGCAGAAAACGTGAGCATTGCTGATCACCCAATCTGTGTTCGGTTGCCTGATTCAGGCTGGGTGCCTCGGTATCGCGTAGCGCAATCACGCCGCCATTGGCTGTAATCGTGAAAGCCAGGCCGTGTTCGCCGCCGATAAACTGGTTTATCTGCAACAGGGAGGTCAGAGGGGAGCTGTATTTCACGCGCAACGAGAGTGTTTGTGGCAGCGAAGCCAGCTTGACCGTCACTGGCTCGAATTTTCCGCTTAGACGCAGACCCTGACCCTCTTCTGGAGGAATCCATTCGCAGTGGCTGTTATTCAGCCAGTGAGCACCCATGTCGCGCATCCATCTAGGCGGTGTATGCAGCCCAGGCTGGCTACGACGCAGCCTCCAGGCTTCATGGTCGATCGGGTCGCCCATCAGGGAAACGTCCAGTCTTACGTTATTGGGGGTTGCGCCGGGTAAATCGATGCTCAGCGTTTCGATAGCGTGCTGATCCTGGAAGTAAAAGATCTTGTCTGAGTCGGGGTTTTCGATTTTTTTCGTGAAGCTGATTCGCGGCGAATAAAGGAGTGTCAGTAGCTGCTGCATTTCCTGCCGTTGTGATGCCAAAGCAATGGTTGAAAGATCGCGGGCTCTCTGTTTTGACCAGCAGCAATGGTACAAAAAAATGGGCAAGGGGTTTTTTTGAAAGAACCAGACCATTAAGTAAAGGCCGCCCAGGATGGCGATAACCCAACCCAGTCTGGCCATAACTGCAAGGTAGCCTGCAGTTGCAGCGCTGGCGGACATGACGCCTGTCAAGGCTGCCGAGGTATAGCCGAATCCCGCGATGGCCTGGATCGCATAGGCGATCATCTGTCCAATGACGATATGTTTTCGGGCTTTTAACCAGGGGTCTACCGAGTTATATGGACTTTCAAGTTGTTTTTGTAATGAGGCGAACTCAGTGGCTGCCGCCCCAAATGATAAAGAGCCGATGAGGCTGCCGAATAATGGCGCAAGAGGAACTTGTGTCTTACGTAATTCAAATTGCGATAATCCAGCCCCTTTCCGTACCCCACTGTCCACCACCGCCATCAGCGCCGCTGCCGTATACAAGACCGCAGAGATAACCTCGTAGAGACGCTGTTTGTCCGCCTGTTCTACAGCCGACACCTGACTTATATACCGACTGGCATTCCAGGTATTGAGCACCAGCACAAGCAGCGGGGTAAGGCCGCCGCTGTTCTGCACCGCCTTGCTGTTGAGGATATTGGCCGTATGCCCTTTGCTGATGGCCAGGGCGGTGCTTCTCGCCCATTGTTCCAGTTCGGCAACGCCTTTGCCAAAGGCCTGGAATACGCGGAAGTTCTGGTCGGTCGTCCACTTGAAGCCGATCTGCGCATTGGTCCTCACAAAAACCATCATCCCGATCCAGGGTTTGCTCAGTCGATCCACTTTGTCTCGAAGCAGTATCACCGCCGGACTGAGCCGGTTGACCATCGCTGTCCATTGACTGTCCCTGGTCATGACCTGCATATGGGCCAGCACTGGGCTGGCGGTCTCACCCAGTGCTCTGGACAGGCCAGCCCGGGTGTTGCTCATGTTCTCGTCGCTCAGCGCCGCCAATACTTCGCCCAAGCGGGTTTCGGTATTGAGCGCTGCTTCCAGGGTCGGACTCCAGGAGTAGAACAGTTGTCGCAAGGCGCCCTTGTCGGCACTGCGTACGTAGTCGGCATATTGCTCGGCGCCCTGGCTGTACAGGCATTGGGCGGTCAGGCAGCTTTTTGCCAGTTCGTCGAGCCAGAGACGATGTGCGGCATCGTCATAATTGACGAACCAGGTGCCGCTGTCATGGCGTGGTAGAAACAGGGCGCGGTCGGCATACAGCAGAGCATGGCGGGCTTCGACATGCTGGTAATGCGCCGGTGCCGTTTCGTCCAGCCAGGTGTTCATGGCCGGCAGGTCGATGTTTTCGTCGATCCTGCCGCTGAACTTGCCTTTTCGCTGGTTGTAGTCTTTCTGTTTTCGGTAGCGACGAACCTCGATGTCCACTGCGTCATGCAGTTCGCTATCGATAAAGTCCGCCATCGGTAACTGCAACTGCCTGATCTGCTCCCTGACATCGGCCAGCTGTTTCTTGCCCTCGGGTGTGAGCTGCACGATGTCGGCATGTGCCAGTCGAGCCTCTTCAAGGCGCAGGGGTTCGACCTCGGGATTGATTTGCAGAAGGATCTCGCCCTGTTCCGGTGTAAGCCCGAGGTTGCGCTCCATATACCTGTAGTTGATCAGGTTCGCCACCTCCGCCCCGTCTTCGGTCAACAGGCTGCGAATGAACCCGCCCACCGTCAGGCGGATCTGGTTGTCACCGATCCACTGCTGATGGCTGATTTCCAGATGATCCTGTTCGTGATCAATGTCGCGCAGCACGCCCAGGTCATCGTCCAGGCAGGCGAGTACCGCCCACAGCTCTTTTGCTTCCTGCCTCGCCGCTCGCAGCCAATGGTAGGTGGTNCGCTCGAAGCCTTGGCTTACCCGATCCACTGCTGATGGCTGATTTCCAGATGATCCTGTTCGTGATCGATGTCGCGCAGCACGCCCAGGTCATCGTCCAGGCAGGCGAGTACCGCCCACAGCTCTTTTGCTTCCTGCCTCGCCGCTCGCAGCCAATGGTAGGTGGTCAGGGCATTCCAGGGGTGGGCGCTCCACTGGCCGGGGGCAGGGCGGTCTTTGTCGGCGTCGGGATACCTGGCGAGGATGTCCTCGCGTGTGCTGATCCGGTTCATGGCAGCGGTGTAGGCCCTGGCGGTTTCAACCGTGTGGTGCTTGACCATCGTGTCGTACAGTTGTTCGGCCTTGCGGCGCTCGGCCTCGCCACGACGTTGATGTTCGCTGGCCGCCCCCCGGCTGAAGGTTTCCGGCATTAGTTCAGCGATGACTTTCTCGGCGTCTCGCAGCGGCGGGCAATGGGGGGCCTGCAAATGATTGGCGACCTGCGGCAGGTCGATCAGGCGCATGCGTCTTTGCCGGGTGGCCGGTTGGGCAAGTTCCGCGCAGCGTTGCAGGTCGAGGGGGTATTCGGTGTACATCAGCCAGGCCGGCTGGTGTTTGTTCAGGACCAGACCGGTCAGGGTGCCGCGCTGGATCAGCGTGTCATCGCCATCCAGAGGGTCCGGGTCCAGCCTGCCTTCCGGGCACACGCCAAAGCGTTGCAGCGGGCCGTTGCCCTGCCACAGGTAGAGGTAGCCGGCGCGTAACCGGCGGGTGGCCATGGCGTGGGATCTGGGGTCGACGCCCGGCTGGCAGGCCGGTTGGCTGGCGGCCTGTTCGGCCAGGGCGTAACGCACCGGCACCACGAAGATTGTGTCTTGCCTGGCTGGGCAGGCGGCCACCGGGCTGTCGATGTCTTCATGGGGCTGCTCCCTGGCCGCGCGCTCGGCATTGCACAGGTTGAGCAGGGCGGTTTCGCTTGGGTCGGTGCTCATGCAGTGTTCCAGGTCAAGAATGAAGACCTGGCAGGCTAGCCCTTGACCCGGCCTGAAAAAGCCGGGCATTTCTGCTGTGCTTGTAGGAATTGCGCGTGATAGGGCAACAGAAAAAATACTCGGAAAAAGAGGAACGCGTTTTCGAGGGGTCTTACGAATTGCCGATCCGGCTTTGCAAAGGACTGTCACCATGACCCCGGAACCGCATCATGCGCGCACCTTCGACACCGATCTGCCGGCCCGTCTGGACCGCCTGCCGTGGAGTCGCTTCCATACCCTGCTGGTGTTTGCCCTGGGGATTACCTGGCTGCTCGACGGCCTGGAGGTGACCCTGGCCGGGTCTGTGTCCGGGGCGCTCAAGGACAGCCCGGTGCTGCAGATGAGCAATGCCGATATCGGCCTGGCGGGCGCGGCCTATATTGCCGGGGCGGTGCTGGGCGCGTTGTTCTTCGGCTGGCTGACCGACCGCCTGGGGCGGCGCAAGCTGTTTTTCATCACCCTGTTCGTGTACATCGCCGCCACCGCCGCCACCGCGCTTTCCTGGAACCTGTGGAGCTTTCTGCTGTTTCGCTTTCTCACGGGCGCCGGCATCGGCGGCGAGTACACGGCCATCAACTCGACCATTCAGGAGTTCACCCCGGCGCGCTTTCGCGGCTGGGTCGACCTGACCATCAACGGCACCTTCTGGGTCGGGGCCGCCTTGGGCGCGGTGGGGTCGATCGTGTTGCTGGACCCGGACTTTGTCGGCAGTGAAACCGGCTGGCGCCTGTGCTTTGGCATCGGTGCGGCGCTGGGTCTGGTGATCATGCTGATGCGCCTGTGGATCCCGGAAAGCCCGCGCTGGCTGCTGATCCACAACCAGCCCGACGAAGCCCGGCGCATCGTCGAGGGCATCGAGCGCCACTACCTTGAGCGCGGCATCGCCTTGCCGCCGGTCGAGGGACCGCCGCTGCGCCTGCAGGCCCGCGACCATACGCCACTGCGTGAGGTGTTCACCAGCCTGTTCGTGGTCCATCGCCGGCGTGCGGTGGTCGGCATGAGCCTGCTGACCGCCCAGGCGTTTTTCTACAACGCGATTTTCTTCACTTACGCGTTGGTGCTGACCGACTTCTACAATGTGCCCTCGGCGCACATCGGCTGGTACGTGTTGCCGTTCGCGCTGGGCAATTTCTGTGGCCCGTTGTTGCTGGGGCGGCTGTTCGATGTGGTCGGGCGGCGGGTCATGATCAGTGCCACATACTTTATCTCCGGTGTGCTGCTGGCCATCAGCGGCTGGCTGTTCGCTCAAGGACTGCTGGATGTGATCGAGCAAACGCTGGCCTGGATGGTGATTTTCTTCTTTGCCTCGGCGGCGGCCAGTTCGGCCTACCTGACTGTGGCCGAAACGTTCCCGCTGGAAATCCGTGCCCTGGCCATCGCCGTGTTCTACGCCTTCGGCACCGGACTGGGCGGCATCGTCGGCCCGACCCTGTTTGGCCAGTTGATCGAAAGCGGCGAGCGCTTCAACGTATTCATCGGCTACCTGATCGGCGCGGCCCTGATGATCATGGCCGCGCTGGTGCAGGCGGTGTGGGGTGTGGCGGCCGAGCGCAAGTCGCTGGAGCAAGTGGCGCGGCCGCTGTCGCAGGTGCCGTAGAGGATCTGGAGAGTGGCGACGTCAACAAGGCCGCCGGCGCCGGCAAGCCGTTTCCCACTTGCCGCGCCGAGCGAGGTAACGCCAATCAATGACTCAGTTGCCGCGGTAAGTCGAGAAGCCATAGGGGCTGAGCAGCAGCGGAATATGGTAGTGGGGCACACTGCCGTCGGCTTCGAAAATCACCGGGACTTCGGGAAAGAAGGTGGCCGATTGATGTTTCTTGAACCAGTCACCTGTCTTGAACGTGACCCGATAGATGCCTTTTTCCAGCACCTTGTCTTGCGGATAAAGTGCAGGCACACGGCCCTGTTCGTTGGTCACGGCAGTGCTCAGCTTGCTCCAGTCCTGGCCGTCCTGTTTTTCGAGTGTCACGCTCACGCCAGGCGATGGCAGGCCGTCCTGTAAATTCAGCACATGCACGCTCAGAGGGTTGGTCGCGGCAAAGACCGCAGAAGACAGCAGGCTCAACACGGCGCCGGCAACGAGGGTTTTCAATACAGTCATGATGATCTCCTGATCAGTTGAGGGAAGTGGGTAAAACCTGGGCGATCGCCTTGAGCGCGCAGCCTTCATCGATCTGCCCCCCGCCGGCCCCGGCAACGCCGACGGCCCCGATGACCTGGTCGCCTGCCTTCAGCGGTACGCCACCGCCCAGCAGCAACAGTTCAGCGAGCGTATTGAGGTTTTCAGCTTCGGGGTTGCTGCGGGCACGCTCAGCCAGCAGGCCGGTCGCGGTCTTGGTCGAAAGTGCGGTAAAGGCCTTGCGTTGTGCCGCTACGGTGTTGTGTGGCCCGACATTGTCATCGCGTTGTACGGCGACCAGATTGCCGGCGCGGTCCACCACGGCTGCGACTGCGGTACGGCCATCGGCATGGCAGGCGGCCAATGTGGCGTCCAGTAGCTGGTTGGCCATGGCCAGGGTGACATCCGCACGTTGGGCCACTTTTGCCGTGTCGGCCCACGCGGTACTTGAACCGATCGCCAGGGCAAGGAGTGAGGTGGTGAAGCTTCTTGCGATGTGCATGGATCCTCCCGTTCAAAGCTCGGTCGAGCTGTTGGCGGCCATACTGCATAAGCGTTGCGCTCAGACAGATTGCGAGAGGATTACCAATTTGTAATGGGGCGACACTGTCTATAAGCCTAGACTACGCCCCTGTGCTGGAGGACGAGATGCGTATCCTGGTTGTCGAAGATGAAGCGAAGGCGGCGGATTATCTGCGTAAAGGGTTGAGTGAGTCCGGCTATCAAGTTGAAGTCGCCTTGAATGGGCTGGATGGTCAACATTGGGTGCAGGAGTGCGAATTTGACCTGATCATCCTGGATGTCATGTTGCCTGGGCTGGACGGCTGGCAACTGCTGCAGATCATCCGCCGCAAGTGGCAGACGCCGGTGCTGTTCCTGACGGCGCGCGATGCCATCGAAGACCGGGTCAAAGGGCTCGAGCTCGGGGCGGATGACTATCTGGTCAAGCCGTTCTCTTATGCGGAGTTGCTCGCGCGCGTGCGCACGCTGCTGCGTCGCGGTCCGCCCAGAGAAGTCGAGCAGTTTCAGGTTGCCGACCTGCATGTGGATTTGCTCAAGCGCAAGGTCACCCGCAGTGGCGAGCGCCTGACCCTGACCAACAAGGAGTTTGCGTTGCTGCATCTGTTGCTCTGCCGCGAAGGTGAGGTGCTGTCACGTACGCTGATCGCATCGCATGTCTGGCAGATGAATTTCGACAGTGATACCAACGTCGTGGACGTCGCCATTCGCCGTTTGCGGGCGAAGGTCGATGACCCTTATCCGCTCAAGCTGATTCACACCGTGCGCGGCATGGGCTACAGGCTGGATGCTCAACCATGAACCTGTGGCCACGCCGGCTCAGCCTGCGCCTGGCATTGATGTTCGCCCTGGTCAGCGTGCTGCTCCTGGGGGCTGCAGGGGTCTATCTGTATCACTCCCTGCAGCGCGAAATTGCCTGGCGCGACGACCAGGCGCTGCTGGGGCGCCTGCAGCACATGCAGGCCTTGATCGGCGACAGCCCGAGTATCGATGCGCTGCGCTCGCGCCCGCGGTTGTACGAAAACATGCTGGGCAACCGCGATAACATGCTCTGGATCATCGACAGCAGCGGGCAGATGCTGATCGAAATAAACCCGCTGGCGCTGCCATTGCCAAGCCTGCCGGCATCGTCCGTGCCCAGTCTGGCAGACAGCCCCGATAATCCCGCGTTGCGTTTTGCCTGGGTCAGTCTTTCCAGTGCTGATCGTCGTCTGACCCTGATTGCCGGCAAGGACCTCACTGAACGCGAGCAGATGCTCAGCGCCTATCGCTGGAAAGTCTTGATGGCGGTGACAATCGGGACCTTGTTGGCGTTTCTGTTCGGCTGGCTGGTCAGCCAGCGCGGGCTCAAGCCTGTGCGTCAACTGGCAACACGCGCCGCCACCATTGATGTGCAGCACCTGCATGTGCGTCTGCAGCCGTCCGGGCAACTCAGCGAGCTGAGCGCTTTGAGCCATGCCCTCAATCAAATGCTTGGCCGTCTGGAGCAGGGGTTCGCCCAGCTTTCACGCTTCTGCGAAGACCTTGCGCACGAAATGCGTACGCCCCTGAGCAACTTGATGGGGCAGACCCAACAGGCGCTGGGGCGCACGCGCTCGACTGAGGACTACCAGAATCTGCTGGTGTCCAATCAGGAAGAGTACGAGCGCCTGGCTCGAATGATCGACAGCATGTTGTTTCTTGCACGCACCGAGCAGCCCAATGCGTCGATCAGGCGCGAATCTGTCGATCTGCAGGCACTGGCCGGCCAGCTCTGCGAATATTTCGAAGGCATGGGCGAGGAGCGCGGCATTGCACTGATCAACAGGGCCCGCGGCACGCTGAACGCTGACGCGCAGTTGCTGCGCCGGGCGCTGGCGAATCTGCTGGCCAATGCGCTGCGTTACGCCGCCCCTGACACGTCGGTGACGATCAGCACCCTGAGCACCGGGGGCAGGCTGGAAATCAGCGTGCACAACCAGGGTGACGAGATTGCAGGCGAACACCTGCCGCACTTGTTCGAGCGGTTTTATCGGTGTGACCCTTCCCGCAATCAGCCCGATGACTCCGGTGGGCTGGGACTGGCCATCGTTCGCTCGATCATGCAGGCCCATGGTGGAACGGTCAGTGTGACCAGCGACCCTTCAGGCACGGTCTTTACGCTGGTTTTTCCGGACTGAAGACGTTGCCGCTGTCTGTCCGTCATCGTCGGCAAGCGGGCGCCGACAAGCGGGTGCCGACAAGCGGGCACCGACAAGCCGCCTCCCACGGGGTGCGGCTGCGTTCAGGTGGTCAACGTGCTGGTACCAGCCCGCCAGGAGGCCCGATCAGGTTACCGCCCCCTGAGCGGTTCTTTCCTGGTTTGTATTCGCACGCCGGGTAGTTGGAGCAGGCCTTGAAGTCGCCATAACGCCCGGTGCGGGTGACGATTGCGCCTTGCCCGCAGGCCGGGCAGGAAATGTCATCAATGACCTGGCCCTCGATGTCGGTGATCGTCAAGACCTGGTCCCTGACCAGTTCCTGGACGAACACCGAGCGCATGCCCTGCACGGTGAACAGCGTCACGCTGCGCCGGGCGCGGGTCAGGGCCACGTAGAACAGCCGGCGTTCCTCGCCCTGCGGGAAGTCGTCGGCGCCGGGCATGGCCATGCTCAGCACCGGGTCCTCGCTGCGGGTGTTGGGAAAGCTCAGGCGGCGGGCGTGGCTGATCATGGCCGGCAGGATCACATAGTCGGCTTCGCTGCCCTTGGACCGGTGGATGGTCATGAACGACAACTCGATGCGCTGGCCGTAGCGGGCCTGCCAGTGCTCGGGCATGTACACCTGATCAGCGTTATAGCGGCCCAGGATCACCACCGAAGCCTTGTCATTGGCCGCACCAAGGTCCTGATACAGCCGTTGCAGGAACCCATTGATGGCGTCTCTCAGTTCCTCGCGGTGTTTGACTTGCAACCCTTGCAGCACCGGGCCGTGCGCGGGCGTCTCCGAGCGTACCTGCTTGTCGAGCTGCGCCGGGTTCTTGCTGACAAAACCGCTGGAAACATCACACAGCGCCTGCGGGCAACGAAAGGTGCGCTCCAGCTTCAGCACCTGGCCGTGGCCGAACCACTCGGCAAAGCCGGTCATCACCGAGACGTCGGCGCCGGCAAAGCGGTTGATCGACTGCCAGTCATCGCCCACGGCAAACAGATGCCGCCCCGGCTGTTGCACCAGGGCACGGCACAGTCGGGCGCGGGCACGGGAGGCGTCCTGGAATTCATCAGCCAGCACCAGGGTAAAGCCTGCGTCGTAGCGCTCCTGCTCCAGGTGCTCGGCGGCCAGGTTGAGCATGTCTTCGAAATCGATGCTGTGTTCGGCCGCCAGCGCCTGGTCCCAGGCCTGCAAGACCGGCTCGACCAGTTGCAGGAACAAGCGATAGCGCAGCTTGAAAAAAACGCCCGGCAGTGCGTCCAGCCGCTCGGCCATTGCCTGGGCATCAAGCCCGTTGCTCTTGGCATGACTGATGAACGTGCGCAGCAGCACCACCAGTTCGGTGCTTTGCAGCGGCGGTTGGCCGTTGGCCGGGGTGGGGCGTTCAGGGTCCGGCTTGAGCTTGATGCCGCGCTGGGTCAGGGCCAGGCTCAGGTCCGCCATCCAGTCCTGGTTGCGCAACTGCCAGGAAGTGGTTTCGATCAGGTCGGTGCCTTGCTCCTGATGCAACTGGCGCTTCCAGATCACGCCCTCCAGATAACCGTCGAAATGCGGCGGCGGCTGGCCATTGGCATCCAGCGCCAGGTGTTCGTGATACAGATCGATCGCCGGGTAATAGAAATCAGGCTTGTACTGGCGATGGTCGGCGCTGGCGGTATCGATCACATAGTTGCGTTCGTACTCATATTCAACACCGTTATAGAACAGCCAGTTGGCGATCATGCACTCTTCCTGGCTGCGCACCCGCTCGCCGTTCTGGGTGGTGATCAGGCCCTGGCCACTGGCATTCCAGGCATCGGCCGGGGCGTCATCGCCGAAGTTGGCCAGGTGCCGGCCAAACACCAGGCGGAACATGTCCCATTTGACCCGAAACAGCAGTGAATCAGACTTGAGCTGCTCGATCAGTCCGGTCAGTTTGCGCAGACCGCTTTGCGCGTCCACAGCCCAAGTCGGGATGTCCGGTTTGCGTCCGGTCGCCTGGCCGATGATGTGCAGGCCCAAGGCATGAAAGGTCGAGGCTTCGACCTGGGTATCGTCCATCCCCAAGCGTTTGAATGACTGTGCTGCGCGCATTTTCAATTCATCGGCGGCCTGCTTGTTGAAGGCCAGCAGCACGATCTGCCCAGGCAGCATCAAGCCACGATCAATGGCATAGGCCGCCTTGGCGATCATGGTCGAGGTCTTGCCGGAGCCGGCGGCGGCCACCACCTGGACCCGGTTGTCGAAGCAGATCACGGCACGCGCCTGTTCTTCGGTCAGCGGCTTTTTCTCGACGTGATCGAACAGGTGCTTGCAGGCTGCCAGTTCCTGGCGGGTATGTTGTTCGTTCAACGCGTGCCAGGTGGCCGGCCAGTCGGCTTGCCAGGCGTTCAGGTCCTGCTCGACGGTCTCGACAAGGCCATTGACGGCCCAGTGATCCTGGACGGATGACGTTCTGAACAGCGCCCACAACGTGTCGTCCGGTAACGGCAGCAGCGGTCGACTGTCCAGCAGGGTCTGCTGGTGTTCCTGAGTGATCCAGCGCCGTTCGCCGGCCGCACTGGCCAGTTGTTGGGAAACGACGGTCAACCAGTGCTTGATCTGTACATAGGCTTGATTGAAACGCTCGACGGTCTGGCGCTCGCGTTGTTTGACCACCACTTCATCAATCGCCGCCTGCAATGACCTGGCCTGGGCATTGGGTAATCCGTTCAGGGTAATTCCCGGCAGGATTACTTCACTCCAAAGCAGCCCCTTATTGATCAGCGGCGGCAAGCGTTCATCAATGACAATCGCGTAGCGTTGTTCATTGACGATCAAATCGAGTTGTTCTTCGATCAGTGTTAATTGCCAGGGCGAAGAACGAGTTATGCGCCGACCCCAAAGGGACGGGGACCATGAATGCGTCATCCGGAAATTATGCCTTGGGGGTTGAGGTGTGGGGGGCGACTGGGGTGTCTGGTACGGGGAGGGCAGAGCAGAAAGAGCCAGGAATCGGATAATGGCTTTCGGGCTTGCGGTAAGACGCAAGGATACTACCCAATAATGGCCTATTGATAAAGCGGCGGACTATTATCAATAGCTACACAGGGCGCCTGACAAAAGGCTAAAGGGCGGGCACACGATCATCGTGATGATTCGTTTATAAGAGACGGTGCCCTCACAGCCAAAACAGCCGTGCCCCTGAATAAACAGTATCAGACGACTGTTTATTCAGGGTGTGTTGATCAATAAGAGTGGAGCCGGTTGCGCGGGTAGGGCTTGGCAGGCGGTGGACGCTTTCTCAACGCTGCGGATAATCGGCCACCACCACCCGTGCGCCTGCGCCATCGACGCCGATCACCTGATAGGCGTCCTGGCGCTCGCCGTGCTCCATGCCCGGCGAGCCGACCGGCATGCCCGGCACGGCGATGCCGATCAGTTCCGGGCGCTTGTTCAGGTCGAGGATCGGCTGCACTGGCACATGGCCTTCGACGAATTGTCCGTTGATCACGCCGGTGTGGCACGAGCCCATGCCCGCCGGCACCCCCAGGCGCTGCTTGACCGCCGCCATGTCGGTCTCGACATGGTCGTTGACGGTAAAGCCATTGCTTTCCAGGTAGCTGATCCATTTGCTGCAGCAACCACAGTTCGCGTCGCGGTGCACATCGATGACCGGGGCGGCCAGGGTCTGGCTCATCCAGCCGGCGGCCAGTGCCAGCAGTACAGGACGCAGGGGCTTATTGAGGTTCGAGAATCGCATAGGTCTTGCTCGTTCGTTGGAGGGGTGACAGGCGGGCGCCGTCGTGGGGGAAGATCAGGCGGAAGGTGGTCAGGCCATCGGGTTCGCTTTCAACCGCGACCTGGCCGTCGTGCACGGTCATGATCGAGCGCACGATGGCCAGGCCCAGGCCGGTGCCGCCCTCGTGCCGGGCGCGGCTGGTGTGTACGCGGTAGAACCGGTCGAACAGCCGTGGCAGGTGCTCGCCGGCGATGCCAGGTCCCGGATTGCTCAGCGCCAGCACCGCGTGGCCGGCCTGCTGCATCAGGTCCAGCGTCACGCGGCTGCCGGGCGGAGCGTGGCGGATGGCGTTGGACAGCAGGTTGGAGATGGCCCGCTGGATCATCAGCCGGTCACCGCGGGTGCAGGCATTGCCGCTCACGGACAAAGCGATGGTCTTGTCTTCGGCTTGCAGGTCGAACAGCTCGACCACCCTGTCGGCTTCTTCGCGCAGGTTGACCGGCTCGCTGGCCAGGGGCGTCGAGGGCTGGTTGACGCTGGCCAGAAACAGCATCTGCGCGACCATGCGCGACAGCCGTTCCAGTTCTTCGGTGCACGACTCCAGCGCCTGTTTGTACTCGCCGGCCGGGCGTTCCCGGGACAGCGTCACCTGGGCCTTGCCCATCAGGTTGTTCATCGGCGAACGCAGCTCATGGGCCAGGTCGTCACTGAATTGCGCCAACTGGCGGACATCATCGTCCAGGCGTTGCAGCATGATGTTGATGGCCTGGGCCAGCTGTTGCAGCTCATCGGGCAGGCCGCTGACGACCATGCGCTGCGACAGGTCGCGCGCCGAGACTTTGCCGGCCACCTTGCCAAAGGCCTTGAGCGGGCGCAGTGCCCGCTGCACCGCCCACCAGGCACCGCCACCGACCAGCAGCAGAATCAGCGGCACCGCCAGCAGCGAGGACTGTACATAGGCCAACAGCAGCGTGGTGTCGTCCTGCCGGTCCATGGCCAGCACCGCCAGCACCTGTTGGCCGCTGGGCAGCGCTATCCGTGTGGACGTCACCAGCAGCTCATGGCCCTGGGCGGCATTGATACGCTCGAATTCGCGTTCCTGGCCGGTAAGGCTCAGGGTGGGCAGCGGCGTGTTTTCGTTCTGGCCGATGACCAGCAGGCGCGTGTGCGGGGGACTGGCATCGAGCAGGGTCAGGGTGAAGTTGTCATGGCCGACGATCTGATCGCGCAGGCTGTGCGAGTTGAACTGGCTGTCGGTGACCGACCAGGTGCTTTCGCTCAGGCTGTGGCGCACCTGCCTGAGCTTGTCGCTCAGCGCGTTTTCGGCGCGCTGGTCGAGCTGGCGCGAGATGGTCACACACGACAGCGTGGTCATGCCCAGCACCAGCAGGGCGCACAGTGCGCTGACCGTCAGGCCCAGGCGCGTTGAAAGGCGCACGGTGACCGGAAGCGACCCGCGCGGGGCACTCATGGGCGTGCTTCCAGCACATAGCCGACGCCGCGCAGGGTGTGGATCAGCTTGCACTCGAACGGATCGTCGATCTTGGCCCGCAGGCGGCGGATCGAGACCTCGACCACGTTGGTGTCGCAATCGAAGTTCATGTCCCAGACCTGGGAAATGATGCGCGTGCGTGACAGCACCTCGCCGCTGTGACGCATCAGCAGGTGCAGCAGGGCAAATTCCTTGGTGGTCAGGTCGATGCGCCGGCCGGCGCGAAAGGCCCGGTGCCGACCGTGATCCAGCTCCAGGTCGGCAATGCTCAGCACTTCGGGCGTGCCCGGTTGCTCGCTGCGCCGCAGCAGCGTGCGCACCCGGGCCAGCAGCTCGGGAAACTCGAACGGCTTGACCAGGTAATCGTCGGCGCCCATGTCCAGGCCCTTGACCCGCTCTTCGAGCCGCCCGCGTGCGGTGACCATCATCACCCGCGTCGGACGCGCCTTGCGCAGCGCCGCCAGCACTTCCCAGCCCTCCATCAGCGGCAGGTTCACATCCAGGATGACCAGTTCGTAATCCTGCGTGCAGGCCATGTGCAGGCCATCGATGCCGGTGCTGGCGATGTCCACCACATAGCCGCTTTCGGTCAGGCCCTGATGCATGTATTCGGCCGTCTTGGGCTCGTCGTCGACAACAAGAATGCGCATAGAAAGATCCAGGTTCAGGGAGTATCGCCGCCAGCAAGCGTCTCAGGCGCTGTACCGGGCGCGATTGTGAAGTCTGGAGTGGCTATAAGGTCAAGCGCTGGACGGGATCTTTATCGGGTACTCACCAGAGTTTGAAGGTGTAGTCCACGTTTACGCGGGTTTCATTGTCGTTACGAAACGTTGCAGCGCCGCTCAGGTCACTGCGATAGAACGCATGACGCACCCGAAATGCCAGCCCCTTGGCAACACCGGCTTGCACCACGTACGACAGCTCAAGGTCCTTGGACGATTCCGCCAGGCTGTTGCCGCCCAGCCTGGGCAGGTCGATATGGTGCCCGCGCAGATAACGCAGCATGCCCTTGAGGCCGGGCGCGCCGACGGCTGCAAAATCATAGTCGTAGCGTGCCACCCAGGTGCGTTCTCCGGGGTTGACGAAATCGGCGCTCAATGTGCCGTCGCTGAGCACTGCCGGTTCGCCACCGCCCAGGTAGGGCATGGCGGTGTCTCCGCTCAGGTGCATGTAGCCCAGCCCCAGCGTCTGCGCGCCCAGTTGATAGCTGAGCATGAGCCCGGCATTGAGGTTATCGACAGGGCCCGCCTCGGCCCGACCGTTCTCGCGGCTGTCGAACAGGCGCAGGTCGCTCTTCAGACGGCCCGGCCCCAAGGGCCAGGTGTGCAACGCCCCGACGAAATCCTGGGTGTAGATGTCCTGCAAGCGGGCATGGTAATAGCGCAGGGTCAGGGCATCGGTGGCTCGGTAGTCACCGCCGATGAAGTCGAACCGCTCAGACAACGCACCGGCCCTGAAGCGGCCGTTGGGCGAGGCCACCGCCATCGATTGTTCATCGGTCGAGTCACGCAGGTTGACCCGGTCCATGCGTCCGGCGTGCAGGGTCAGGCGCTCAATGGCATCGCTGGTGACCTGGGTGCCACGAAACGATTGCGGCAATAGCCGTGCCGGGCTGGCCGTGATCACCGGCAGGTTCGGGAACTGGGTGCCGTAGCTGAATCGGGTCTGGTCGAGGCGGGCCTTGAAGGTCGCCCCCAGTTCCGAGTATTCATCCCGGGCCTGGCGGGTCTGCGGGTCGAAGGGCAGCAACTGGGTGCCGGTGTGCTGCGCCGATGAGTCGAGCCGCAGGCCCAACAGGCCGGTCAGGTCGAGGCCAAAACCGGCCCGGCCTTCGGTGAACCCCGATTGCGCCTTGAAGATGAAACCCTGTGCCCATTCGCGTGCGGCCGGGTAGGGGGTGTCACCCTTGAAGTCGCGGTCCAGGTAGTAGTTGCGTGCCGTCACGCTGACACTGGACTCGTCCAGAAAGCCTGCCACGGCGCTGTACGACGCGCAGGCGGCAGCCACGCCCAGCCCATACAGGCTGGCGATTCGATAGCGAGAGATCATTGCATGTGCCCTTCTTATGGGGGTTGTCGGCTGCCGTTTACAGGTTGGTCGCGCTGCGCAGGGGCTGGGCCGGTTGGGCCTTGAGCAGGCTGACGATAAGTGCGGCGAGCACAAAGGCCAGGCCGAACAGCCCATACAGGTCGGCCGGTTGCCAGTGCGCATCGATCAGTTGGCCGGCCACCAGCGGTGAAGCAATCGCACCCGCCCGGCCGATGCCAATTCCCCAGCCCAGGCCGGTGACCCGCTGGCCGGCGGCGTAGATCGTCGGGGTCAAGGCGTAGAGGCCGGCGACGCAGCCATTGACGAAAATGCCGATCAGCACCACCAGCGCGAAGGTCACGGCCAGGTTGTCGGTGAACCTGACAAACCCGGCCACCAGCACCGCATTGATCAGCAGGTAGGCCATCAACACCCGTGACAGGCGAAAGCGCGCTGCCAGCAGGCCGACCAGGGCGGTGCCGAAGATGCCGCCCACGTTGAGCAATACGCCGCCGGTGATGCCTTGCTGGTTGGACAGCCCGGCCGCCACCAGCAGGCGCGGGGTCCAGCTCATGACGAAGTAGAAACCGAACATCACCAGAAAAAAGGCCGCCCAGATCAGCAGCGTCGAGCGCAGCAAGGGCGCCGAGAACAACCGGGCAAAGGTGGTGCGCAAGGACGGGCTGGCGCTGTGGGTGATAGTCGGCAGGTATTCGATGCCGGCCAGCTTCACCGCGCGCAACAGGCGATTGACTCGCGCCAGCGCCCCGGTCGGCTGGCGCGACAGCAGGAAGGCCAACGATTCGGGCAACCACAGCCATAGCACTGGCAAGGTCGCCAGCGTGACCAGTCCGCCGTACAGGAACACCGAGCGCCAGCCCAGCGCCGGGATCATCTGCGTGGCGATCAGCCCGCCAAGGGTCGCGCCCAGCGCATACGCGGTGCTTTGCAGGCTGATGGCCAGGCCGCGCCAGCGCTTGTTGGCGTACTCGCCGGCAATCACATAACTGCTGGCCAGGATGCCGCCGATGCCCAGCCCGGTCAGCAGCCGCCAGGCGCCCAGCACCAGCGGCGAGCCGGCCTGTGACGAGGCGACCATGCCGGCACCGGCCACGCCCACGCACAACAGGATCAAAGGGCGGCGACCGAAGCGGTCGGCCCACGGCGCGATAAACAGCGAGCCGATGGCCATGCCCACCAGGCCGGCGCTGAGCAAGTAGCCCAGGCGGGTGCCGGACAGGCTCCATTCGGCCGACACGGAGGCGGCGGTAAACGCCATGACCAGCACGTCAAAACCATCGAGCATATTGATCAGGAAGCAGAGCGCGACCACGCCCCATTGAAACCTGACCATGGGTTTTTCATCCATCTGCAGTCCGATCGATGCGGGCATGGCGTCAGGCTCCGTTCAGGGTGTGCAGGGCAACAGGCAAATGGCGGGCGGCCGAAGCCAGCCCACGGCGAATGGGGCAAATGAGGAACATGGCGATACCTTTTTGTTGTTGTGGTCAGTGGCGCATGCAGGGCGGCTCGGAATGAGCCTGTTTCAGCGGTCTACACCGGGCTCACGAGGCCAGGCGCAACCGTTCGATGATCCGTCGTGCGCGGTTGGCGCCGGCGTCGACGTGAATGTCGATCATGGGGCGTGTACCGAAGCGGCACATGTTGCGGTACTGGGCCTCGATGATCTGTTTGTCTTCGTCGAAGGTCAGGATGGTCTGCTCGATGACCTTGGCCTTGACCGCCTCGGCATCGTGTTCAGGGTTGGTGGCCATGGTCCAGAAGTAATGGCTGGTGGTGTCGGTCTCGGGCGTGACGCCATGAAAGCCGCGCATGTGAAAGCCGCCACGCTGCGGGTCATTGAGATCGTCGCTGCCAGCATCGACCGCGCCGGTCCAGATGCGCAGGTGACTGACGTGAAACTCGATTTCCTGCCAGCGATCGATCTTGTCCTTGAACGGATAGGCGGCGCTGTAGGTCGGTGGCGGCACCGAGTCCGGCATATGGCGCACCACGCGCACGACGTGGTCGTCACCTTCGACACGCATGTGCGCATTCATGTGGATGCCGGCATTGCCGCCGATGGTGCGCAGGTGCACATAGCCCAGGTGGCTGAGGTCCATCAGGTTGTCGTGGATCAGTTGATAAGGCGCGTCGTAGTGGTACACACTGCCGTCGAACAGGTATTTGCCGCTGCTGTGCACGTCATAGACCGGTGGCTCGCACAACGGCTCGGGATGCGCGGCGCTGCCAAACCAGATCCAGACGATCTGATCCTGTTCGCGCACCGGATACGCCGACACCCGCGCCTTGCCGGGAATCTTGTCCTGCCCCGGGATCTCGATGCAGCGGCCGCCTTCGTCGAACAGCAGACCGTGATAGCCACAGCGCAGGCCGCCAGCTTCAAGCGTGCCGTTGGACAACGGCAGGGCGCGATGACAGCAGCGGTCCTCCAGTGCCGCGACCTGGCCGTCGGCGGTGCGAAACAGCACCACGGGGGTGTTCAGCAAGGTACGGCCCAGCGGTTTGTCCTGCAGCTCCCAGGCCAGGGCCGCGACGTACCATTGGTCCAGGGCAAAGCGTGGCGTGGCCGGTGCGGCGGCGTCATGGGCGAGCGCTTGAGCGGTGGATGAAGTCATGAGGGTCTCCAGGGGCACGGTTGTTGTTTTGAGGGGGCGATCAAAGGTCCAGTACCAGGCGCGTGGAGTGCGCCCGTGAACAGCAGGGCAGAAAGCAGTCATTGGCGGCCTGCTCGGCGGGGGTCAGAAACTGATCCCGATGATCCGGAATGCCTGCCAGTACGCGGGTCAGGCAGGTGCCGCAGACGCCTTGCTCGCAAGAGGAGTCGATCATGACGCCGGCTTCATCGAGCACCTCGAACACCGTCCGCTCGGGCGGTACGCACAGCACCCGGCCGCTGCTGGCCAGCTCGATTTCGAACGCGGTATTGGTCGCAGGATCGGCCGCCGTGGCGGCGAAGAATTCGCGGTGCACCTGCGCTTCGGGCCAGCCGGCTGCGCGGGCGGTGTCGAGGATGTGCTGCATGAAGCCGCCCGGGCCACACACATACAGGTGGCTGCCGGCCGTCGGTGTACCCAGCAGGGCCGGCGCGTCGAGCTTTTGCAGGAGGGCACCGCTGTCATCGTGCAGACAGACATGACGGGCGAAGGCGCACTGTTCGAGCATCGGTACGAAGGCGGCGCGGTCACGGCTGCGAAAGCAGTAATGCAGCTCGAAGTCGGCGCCCCGGTGATGCAGTTCATGTGCCATCGCCAGCATCGGTGTGATGCCGATGCCACCCCCAAGCAGCAGGTGGCGCGTGCCGGTGGGCGCCAGGGCGAACAGGTTGCGTGGCGTGCCGAGGGTCAGCGTCTGGCCGACATGCAGCGTATCGTGCAGGGCGTTCGAGCCGCCGCGCGAGGCCGGGTCGCGCAGCACGCCGATCAGGTAGCGATGCCGCTCGCGCGGGTCGTTGCACAGCGAGTATTGCCGGGTCAGCCCCGGCGCGATGTGCACATCGACATGCGCACCGGCCTCGAAGGCCGGCAGCGGCCCGCCATCGATGGCCCGCAGTTCGAAACTGCAGATGCCCAAGGCTTCGACGGTCTTGCCCGTAACATGGACTTCAAGCATGACGTGCCCCTCCATACTCAAATGGCTGTTGAAAAAACAGGTTGAAAAACGCATCGGGTCCGGTCAGCGCAGGCTGGCCGGACCGGTCACTTGAGGTGCCGGGGCGGGGAGAGGGTGTGGCGGTCGGACGGACTCATGGCAGGCACCTGATCATTATTGTTGTGAGGTTGGGTATGCTGATGAGGCAGATCCTCTATCCAATTGGTTGCGGTGTCAACTAATTTTCGTGTGCTACTGACCCAAGGTATTTTCGCCATGTCCTCCGACGCCCAGCTCGACCTTGCCCGCTATGTGCCAGGCCTGCTTACTTTCCTCACCAACAAGCTCGGCACCGGTGCCTCGCAGTGCTACCGCAAGCATTTCGGCATCGGTGTGGTGGAGTGGCGGATGCTGTCCATGCTGGCGGTCGAGAGCGACATCACCGCCAACCGTATCTGCCAGGTCGTCGGCCTGGACAAGAGCGCAGCCAGTCGTTCGTTGCAGACACTGGAAGCCGCCGGGCATATTCGCAGCCAGGTCGACCCCAGGGATGCCCGGCGCTACACCATCAGCCTGACCGACAGTGGCCAGGCGCTGCATGACCGGGTGATCAAGGTGGCGCTGGAGCGCGAGCGGCGTCTGCTCGGCGATTTGTCGCCGCAAGAGGTGGACACCCTGATCGATCTGCTGGGGCGTTTGCAGCGTCAGGTGGGCCATGTGAATGACTACGATCCGGCGGTGTAACCGCATATAACGAAATTGTAATGTTCAGGCAATCCTGCCGATAACGGCAGTTCCCTACAGTCCCTCGCACTCAATATTCGGCCCGCTCAGGGCCTGGCCAGTGTGTGACGGGGAGCTGTAAACGTGCCTGCAGATCAAGACCTTTTCCTGAAAACCGGCTGCCGCAGGCGTCTGGTCCGGTTTGGCGTGCTGTGTGTGATGCTCGTGTCCGCCGGCTACCTGCAAGCCGCCGACCTGACGCTGGCGCAGGCCATTGACGGCGCCTTTGCGCGCAATCCCGAGCTGGCTGCCGTGCGCCAGGACCTTGGCATCGCCGACGGCGAGCGCCAGCAGGCCGGGCTGATGCCCAACCCCGAGTTGTCGTGGGAAGTCGAAGACACCCGCCGCGCCACCCGCACCACCACGGTGATGCTCAGCCAGGCACTGGAGCTGGGCGGCAAGCGCGGGGCCCGTATCGATGTCGCCGAGCGCGGCCAGGACACTGCCCGGCTTGAGCTGGAGCGTCGCACCCATGAGCTGCGCGCAACGGTGACTCAGGCATTTTATGCGGCTGCACGCGCGCAGACCGCCGTCGAACTGGCCGAGCAGTCGCGCCGCCTGGCCGAGCGTGGCCTGCACGTCGCAGATGGCCGGGTACGTGCCGGGCAGGTCTCGCCCATCGAGGCCACCCGCGCCCAGGTGCAACTGGCCGAAACCGAACTGCAACTGCGCAAGGCCCGCACCCAACTGGCCGACAGCCAGCGGCAACTGGCCCGGGTGACCGGTACGCTGGAACATGAAGGGCAACGCCTGGGCTTTGCTGATCTCGCGCCGCCCTCGGCGCCGGCGGCCGCACGCTTGCTGGCCGTGCTTGAGCAGGTGCCGGCCATGCGTCTGGCCGAGGCGCAGATCCGGCAGCGCGAGGCCTCGCTGGGCTCCGAGCGGGCCCAGCGCATCCCCAACCTCACCGTCAGCCTCGGCAGCCAGTACAGCCGCGAAGAGCGCGAACGCATCAATGTGGTCGGCCTGTCGGTGCCGCTGCCGCTGTTCGACCGCAACCAGGGCAATGTGCTGGCCGCCTCGCGCCGCGCCGACCAGGCCCGCGACCTGCGCAATGCCGTAGAGCTTGACCTGCGCACCCAGACCCGTTCGGCGCTGGACCAGTGGAACAACGCCGCCAGTGAAGCGGCGTCCTTTACCGGCGTGATCCTCCCGGCCGCGCAACAGGCCGTAGACACCGCCACACGCGGTTTCGAGGTCGGCAAGTTCGGTTTCATCGACGTGCTGGACGCCCAGCGCACCCTGATCGATGCCCGCAGCCGCTACCTGGACGCGCTGGCCTCGGCCACTGAAGCCCAGGTGGCCATCGAGCGCATCTACGGCGATTTCGGTCGCGTCGCCACTCATCCCTGACCCTCGATTTTCGGCCGTGGAGCCAGCCATTGCTGGCCGGCCATGACCTGGAGCTTCCATGAACAACACACGCAGCCTTGCCCTTGCCGTGGCGCTGGCCGGCCTTGTCGGCCTGGGCAGTCTGAGCCTGAACGCCGAAGAGTCCCATGACGATCATGATCACGATCATCCGCAGCCGGCCGCGCCCGTGACCCCGGCCAAGGCGCCGGCCACGCCCAAGGACGACGACCATGAGCATGACCAGGCCGGTCATGAAGAGAAAAGCCATGGCGATGAGAAAACCGCCAAGGCCGATGACGGCCATGCTCATGAAGAACAGGGGCATGAAGAAGAGGGCCACGAAGCAGGCCAGCTGGCGTTGTCGACTGAGCAGATCACCAGCGCCGGCATCGAACTGGCCGTCGCCACGGCTCGGCCGATGGGCGTGGCTGTGAGTTTTCCCGGCGAGATCCGCTTCGATGAAGACCGCACCGCGCACCTGGTGCCCCGGGTCGGTGGCGTGGTGGAGCGCGTGCTGGTCGAGCTGGGGCAACCGGTCAGAAAAGGCCAGGTCCTGGCCATGATCGCCAGCCCGCAGATCGCCGATCAACGCAGCGAGCTGAGCGCCGCCCAGCGCCGGCTGGAAACCGCCCGCAGCACCCTGCAGCGCGAAAAGACCCTGTGGCAGGACAAGATCTCGGCCGAGCAGGATTACCAGTTGGCCCGACAGGCCTTTGAAGAGGCGCAGATCAACGTCACCAATGCCCGGCAGAAGCTGGCGGTGATCGGCGCCGGGCTCAACCCGGCCGGCGGCAACCGCTATGAGCTGGTGGCGCCGTTCGACGCCATGATCGTCGAAAAGCACCTGACCCAGGGCGAAGTGGTCAGCGAGGCCAGCAATGCCTTCACCTTGTCAGACCTGACCCGGGTCTGGGCCACCTTCGGCGTCACCGCCAAGGACCTGGACAAGGTGCAGGTGGGGCGCTCGGTCACGGTGACCGCGCCTGACCTCAATGCCCGGGTCGAAGGGCGGGTGGGTTATGTCGGCAGCCTGTTGGGCGAGCAGAGCCGCGCCGCGCCGGTGCGGGTGACCCTGGCCAACCCGCAGGGCGCCTGGCGCCCGGGGTTGCTGGTGAATATCGACGTGACCGTGGCCCAGGCCCAGGCCGCCGTCACCGTGCCGGAGGCGGCACTGCAGACGGTGGAAAACCGGCCCTCGGTGTTCGTGCGCAACGCCGAGGGCTTCCTGTTGCAACCGGTCAGGACCGGCCGTCAGACCGGCGGGCATGTAGAGATTCTTGAAGGCTTGCAGCCCGGTAGCCAGGTCGCAGCCGCTGGCAGTTTCGTCCTCAAATCCGAGCTGGGCAAAGGTTCGGCCGAGCACTCCCATTGATCCGCTGCCCACGAGTACGCCTGCATGTTTGAACGCCTGATTCAATTCGCCATCGAGCAGCGCATCGTCGTGATGCTCGCGGTCCTGCTCATGGCCGGGCTGGGGATCGCCAGTTATCAGAAACTGCCCATTGACGCCGTGCCGGACATCACCAATGTCCAGGTGCAGATCAATACTGCCGCACCTGGTTTTTCGCCGCTGGAAACCGAGCAACGCATCACCTTTGCCATCGAGACCGCGATGGCCGGGCTGCCCGGTCTGCAACAGACCCGCTCGCTGTCGCGCTCCGGGTTGTCGCAGGTCACGGTGATCTTCAAGGAGGGCACCGACCTGTTCGCCGCCCGCCAGTGGGTCAGCGAACGCTTGCAGAACGCCCGCCAGCAATTGCCGGCCGGGGTCGATGCGGTCATGGGCCCGGTGTCCACCGGCCTGGGCGAAATTTTCCTGTGGACGGTCGAGGCCCGTGACGAGGCGCGCAAGCCCGATGGCACGCCTTACACGCCCACCGACCTGCGGGTGATCCAGGACTGGGTCATCAAGCCGCAGCTGCGCAACGTGCCCGGTGTGGCCGAGATCAATACCATCGGCGGCTTTGCCCGGCAGTTCCAGATCGCCCCCGACCCACGCAAGCTGGCGGCCTACAAGCTGACCCTCAATGACCTGCTCACGGCTCTTGAGCGCAACAACGCCAACGTCGGCGCCGGCTACATCGAACGCAGCGGCGAGCAGTTGCTGATTCGCGCGCCCGGCCAGTTGGGCAGCCTGCAAGACATC
The DNA here is from genome assembly GCF_001423155.1 of Pseudomonas sp. Leaf127. Classification (NCBI taxonomy): domain Bacteria; kingdom Pseudomonadati; phylum Pseudomonadota; class Gammaproteobacteria; order Pseudomonadales; family Pseudomonadaceae; genus Pseudomonas; species Pseudomonas sp. Leaf127. The sequence goes on from NZ_LMOA01000012.1 coordinate 170,538, forward strand.
GCCAATGTGGTCCTGACCCATGTGCAGGGCACCTCGGTGCGGGTCAGCGACGTGGCCGAGGTCATGATCGGCAAGGAGTTGCGTTCGGGCGCGGCCACCGAAAACGGTCGCGAAGTGGTGCTGGGCACGGTGTTCATGCTGATTGGCGAAAACAGCCGCAGCGTTTCGCAGGCCGTGGCCGCCCGCCTGGCCGAGATCAACCGCACCCTGCCCGAGGGCGTCAGCGCCGTCACCGTCTACGACCGCACCCATCTGGTGGAAAAGGCCATCGCCACGGTGAAGAAAAACCTCATCGAAGGCGCGATCCTGGTCATCGCCATCCTGTTTCTGTTCCTGGGCAATATCCGTGCGGCGCTGATTACCGCGATGGTCATTCCGCTGGCCATGCTGTTTACCTTCACCGGCATGTTCGCCAACCGCGTCAGTGCCAACCTGATGAGCCTGGGCGCGCTGGACTTCGGCATTATCGTCGATGGTGCGGTGGTGATCGTCGAAAACGCCATACGCCGCCTGGCGCATGCGCAGCACAAGCATGGCCGGCTGCTGACCCGCTCGGAGCGCTTCCACGAGGTGTTCGCTGCCGCCAGGGAAGCCCGCCGGCCGCTGATCTTCGGCCAGTTGATCATCATGGTGGTGTACCTGCCGATCTTTGCCCTGACCGGGGTCGAGGGCAAGATGTTCCACCCCATGGCCTTTACCGTGGTCATCGCCTTGCTGGGCGCGATGATCCTGTCGGTGACCTTTGTGCCGGCGGCGATTGCGCTGTTCGTGACCGGCAAGGTCAAGGAAGAAGAGGGCCTGGTGATGCGCAAGGCCCGCCAGGGCTATGCCCCGGTGCTGGACTGGGTGCTGGCACATCGCAGCATCGCCTTTGCGTTGGCCGTTGTGCTGGTGGTGCTGTCGGGCTTGACCGCCAGCCGCATGGGCAGCGAGTTCATTCCCAGCCTGAGCGAAGGCGACTTCGCCTTGCAGGCCCTGCGCGTGCCGGGCACCAGCCTGAGCCAGTCGGTGGACATGCAGCAGCGTCTTGAAAAGGCGATCATGGCGAAAATGCCTGAGGTCGAGCGCGTGTTTGCCCGCACCGGCACCGCTGAAATTGCCGCTGACCCGATGCCGCCGAACATTTCCGACGCCTATGTGATGCTCAAGCCGCACAGCGAGTGGCCGGACCCGGGCAAGTCCCGCGAGACGCTGATTGCCGAGCTGCAACAGGCCGCGGCCAGCGTGCCGGGCAGCAACTACGAGTTGTCACAACCCATTCAGTTGCGCTTCAACGAGCTGATTTCCGGGGTGCGCAGTGACGTGGCGGTCAAGGTCTATGGCGACGACATGGACGTGCTCAACCAGACCGCCGCCACCATCGCCAGCACTTTGCAGACGGTGCCCGGTGCCTCGGAAGTCAAGGTCGAGCAGACCACCGGCCTGCCGGTGCTGACCATCAATATCGACCGCGACAAGGCAGCGCGTCATGGCCTGAATATCGGTGACGTGCAGGATGCCCTGGCGATTGCCGTGGGCGGCCGTGAGGCCGGCACGCTGTATGAAGGCGACCGGCGCTTCGACATGATGGTGCGCCTGCCCGAAACGCTGCGCACCGACCCGCAGGCGCTGGCCAGCCTGCTGATCCCGGTGCCCGGCAGTGCGGGGCAGCAGATCGGCTTTATCACCCTGAGCCAGGTTGCCAGCCTCGACCTGGCGCTGGGCCCCAACCAGATCAGCCGTGAAAACGGCAAGCGCGTGGTGGTGGTCAGTGCCAACGTGCGGGGCCGTGACCTGGGCTCGTTCGTCGAGGAGGCCGGGCTGACCCTGCAGGAAAAAGTGCGCATTCCGACCGGTTACTGGACAGCGTGGGGTGGGCAGTTCGAGCAACTGCAATCGGCGGCCCAGCGCTTGCAGGTCGTGGTGCCCATTGCCTTGCTGCTGGTGCTGACCTTGCTGTTCATGATGTTCAACAACCTCAAGGATGGCTTGCTGGTGTTCACCGGTATCCCGTTTGCCCTGACCGGCGGGGTGCTGGCGCTGTGGCTGCGTGATATTCCGCTGTCGATTTCGGCCGGCGTGGGTTTTATCGCCCTGTCGGGTGTGGCGGTGCTCAATGGCCTGGTGATGATCGCCTTTATCCGTGCCCTGCGCGAAGAGGGACGCTCGTTGCAGAACGCGGTCCATGAAGGTGCCTTGACCCGCCTGCGTCCGGTGTTGATGACCGCGCTGGTGGCCTCGCTGGGCTTCATTCCCATGGCCCTGGCCACCGGCACCGGCGCCGAGGTGCAGCGTCCGCTGGCAACGGTGGTGATCGGCGGCATCCTGTCCTCGACCATGCTCACGCTGCTGGTGTTGCCGGCGTTATATCAATGGGCGCATCGGCGCGACCCTGATTGATTCCCTAAGGTAAAGAACCCGCGCCATGTCGCGGGTTTTTTCATGCAGCGGTGTGCACAAGGCCACATGACGAAATGGTCATGTTCACGCCATGCTCCGGCAAGCGACCGGTGGTTAATCTGGCTTCATCTTTTGAAGGAGAACCCCGATGAAACTGTCCACCGCCTTGTTGACCGCCCTGGTGATGTCCATGCCCCTGGCCGCCCAGGCCTCCCGGCCCGACCATTCGGTATCGACCCAGACGTTGAGCAACTATCAGCGCATCGTGCAGGACCACGCCAGCCGGCAGAACCTGCCTGCGCCTGACATTGTCGAGTACCGGTATGGCATGAAGCTGGACGTCGCCCGCATCGTGTTCAAGTCGCCCTTGCAGAAAACCTGTGAAGTCGCCCCGCGCCTGATGATCTACAAGGACTCCAGAGGCGAACTCAACGCGCTGCAATACCGGGCCATGAGTGAGTGTCGCAGCAATTCATAAGCCCTTGACCCGCTCATTTGATGCTCAGCCGGGCTTTTTACGATACTCGTACTACGATTAACGCAATCGGGTGCAGGTGCATGCAGGTTTGCACCCGGGCCGTTGAACAATGCCACCATGGAGGAGCATCGTGTCGAGCCCGTTCATGCCCCTGGTCCTGAGCACCCTGATTCTGAGTGGTTGTGCCTACCAGAGCAGTGACCTGAATGCCACGAATTCACTGGCAGTCAACTCGCGTCTCGTGGGCATCTGGGCCCTGCAGCCGCTGCAGGACGGCACGGCCACCGTGGCCGAGTACCGCGCCGATGGCGCCTTGTTGTTGCACCCGTTCAATTGCAGGCACCCGCGTGCGCAACCGGTGCAAACCTTCGACTACCGGCTGGCCGAAGACGGGCAGACGATCCATGTCTCGTCACCCTTGGGCACCTACGAATTCAATGTCCTGTCCCTTTCGGCAGAACGCCTGCAACTGGTGCGTGAAGTGGGGCCTCGGCGGTTGACATTCGACTACCGCAAGGTCGACAGGATCGCGGCGTCATGCCCGCACGATCGTGCCCGGGGCACCGAACTGGCGCGACGCACGCCTTATCAGCCCGATGATTTTGTGCCGGCACCGACCTTGCCGGACCACCCCGACATGGGCCGCTACGTCGGCAAGTGGGCCGGGGCCGAAGACCAGATGCTGCTGGAAATCGTCCGTGACGCTAACGGCCGCTATTACCTGCTCAATGCCGGTGATGAAAACTGGCATCACCTGTTCAACGATGTCCGCTGGGTCGGCGATGAGCTGCATTTCCAGAGTTTTGCCTATTCCGACAACCCCTTGCTCTTTCGCCATCCGTTCCACAAGTCGAACAACACCATTGTCCTGCAACCCACCCCTGATGCCCGATTGCGCTACAGCTTTTTTCTCGATGGCCAGCGGGTCAGTGAAGTCATGACCCGGATCAACGACTGATCAGCGTACCCCGATCTCATCGAGCAGCCACTTCTTGAACACCTCCGAGGCCTCGTGCCGGGTGCGCCGCCTGGGGTACACCAGGTAATGCCCGATGTACTGGATCTCATGGGTCACGCTGCGCAGCGGCGCCACCAGGGTGCCGCTCTGCAATTCGCCTTCGGCCAGCAAGGTCGACTCCAGCACCACACCCATGCCGTTGACGGCCGCCGCGATGGCCATGGCGCTGCGGTCGAAGCGCAACGCGTAGTGATGGGGCGCGAACAGGTGGTTGGCCTCGAACCAGCCTTTCCATTGCAGCATCTGCACTTCGCACTGAATCAGGGTGTGCTGGTAGAGGTCTTGCGGGCTGCGAATGCGGGCAGCGATCTGCGGGCTGCACAGCGGCGTAAGGTGCTCGACGGCCAGCGGCACCTTTTCATTGAGGCTGCCCTTGGGTTCGCCGTAGACAATGTCCAGGTCGAAGTCGTCGTTCTCGAAGCGGGCGTATTCAGTGCTGGCCGAAAAGCGCAGGTCGATATTCGGGTGCGCAGCCACGAAACGCGCCAGGCGTGGCATCAGCCATTGCGTACCGAAGCTGGGGGCGGTGTGCAGGCGCAGCGGGGGTGGCTCGTCGGCATTGACCAGGGCAAAGCCGCGGTGCATTTCGTCCAGCCCGCGCTGCACATGCTCCAGCAGCAGGCGGCCGCGCACGGTGAGGTTCACCTCGCGAGTGGTGCGTTCGAACAGCACCAGGTCGATGGCGTCTTCGAGCTTGCGAATCGAGTGACTGACAGCGCTCGACGACAGGCCCAGCTCGTGTGCGGCCACGGCAAAGGAGCCGCTGCGCCCGGCCGCCTCAAACACGCGCAGCGATGACAATGGCACTTTGCGCAGTCGGGCTATTGATGAATTTTGTTCATTCATTATTGTAAAAATGCCTTTTGTAAGGGTGTAAACCTCAGTGATAGCGTGGCTCTACGTTCCGGCTTGAACTATTTGATGAATATTTAACATCAGTTCAGCACGGGGCCATTTCTATCGCAAGCAGGAAACCACAATGACAATAATTCCTTCAGGCGCCATTGCGCCCCCCGAGCCTCTTGCCGCGCTGGCTCATCACGCCTGGCGCATCCGGCGCTTTGCGCTGCGCATGGGTGAAGTCCAGGGCCAGGGCTACGTCGGCCAGGCACTGGGCTGGGCCGATGTGCTGGCGGTCGCCTACTGCCATGCCATGCAGCTGGACCCCGGTGATCCCACCTGGGAGGGCCGCGACCGTTTTTTGCTGTCCCACGGGCATTACGCCATTGCCTTGTACGCGGCATTGCTCGAAGCCGGCGTGATTGCCGAGGATGAGCTGGACAGCTACGGCGCCGATGACAGCCGGCTGCCGATGTCGGGCATGGCCACCTACACCCCGGGCATGGAAATGTCCGGGGGCTCGCTGGGCCAGGGCCTGGCCATCGGCGTCGGCATGGCACTGGGCCTGCGCATGAAGGGCAATCCGGCCTGGGTGTTCAATTCGATGTCCGACGGTGAGCTGGACGAGGGGGCAACCTGGGAAGCGGCCATGTCGGCGGCGCATCACAAACTGGGCAACCTGATTGCGCTGGTCGACCTGAACAAGCAGCAGGCCGATGGCAACTCCCACGAAGTCCTGGAATTCGAACCCCTGGTCGACAAGTGGCAAGCCTTTGGCTGGCACGTGCAGCGTGTCGATGGCAACGACTTGGCGGCCGTACTGGGTGCATTCGACACCGCGATGGCGGTGGCCGAGGCCCGGCCCCGGGTCATCCTCTTCGACACCTTGATGGGCAAGGGCGTGGACTTTCTCGAAACCCGCGAGAAAAACCACTTCATCCGCGTCGAGCCACACGAGTGGCAGGCGGCGCTGACGGCGCTGGACGCCCACTACGACCAAGGAGTGCACTGACATGGGCAGCGAAACCTTGCCAACGCCACGGCTGACCACTTCGGCGATGATTGCCTCGATTGCCAGCGAAGGACAGCGCACCGAAAGTGCGCCCTTCGGTCACGCACTGGTGGCCGCCGCCGAGCGCGATTCGCGCATCGTCGGCCTCAGTGCTGACTTGTCGAAATACACCGACCTGCACATCTTCGGCCGGGAGTTTCCCGAGCGACACGTGCAGATGGGCATGGCCGAGCAACTGTTGATGGCCGCCGCCGGTGGCCTGGCCAAGGAAGGCCTGGTGCCGTTCGCCACCACCTACGCGGTGTTTGCTACCCGGCGTGCCTATGACTTCATTCATCAGGTGATCGCCGAGGAGCACCTCAATGTAAAGATCTGCGCGGCCTTGCCCGGCCTGACCACCGGCTACGGCCCCAGCCACCAGGCCACCGATGACCTGGCCTTGATGCGCGCGATTCCGGGCCTGACCGTGATCGACCCGTGCGACGCGCTGGACACCGCCCAGGCCGTGGACGCCATCGCCCGCTACAACGGCCCGGTGTACATGCGCCTGCTACGTGGCAAGGTGCCGATGGTGCTGGACGAGTACGACTATCGGTTCGAACTGGGCAAGGCCAGCCTGCTGCGCGATGGCAAGGACGTGCTGATCATCGCCAGCGGCATCATGACCATGCGTGCCCTGGAAGTGGCCAAGGTGCTTGGCGATGGCAGTGCCGACGTCGCGGTGCTGCATGTGCCGACCATCAAGCCGCTCGACGAGGCGACCATTATCGAACAGTGCCGGCGCAGCGGCCGGCTGGTGATCGTGGCGGAAAACCACAGCACCGTCGGCGGGCTGGGCGAGAGCGTGGCCCTGGCCTTGCTCAAGGCCCGGGTGGCGCCCGAGTTCCGCCAGATCGCCTTGCCCGATGCCTTCCTGGACGCTGGTGCCTTGCCGACGCTGCATGATCGCTACGGGATTTCCACGGCCATCATGGCCGCCAACATTCGCCAGTGGCTCGGTTGAGGAGCGCCTTATGAACGTTGCATTCATTGGTCTGGGCGCCATTGGCCTGCCCATGGCCCTGCAAGTGAACAAGGCCGGCCACCGGGTGATTGGCATCGAGTTGCACGAGGCGGGACGTGCCCGCGCCCAGGCCGCAGGGCTTGAGGCCAGCGGCGACTGGCGTGCGGCGCAGGATGCGGCCGTGGTCGTGGTGATGGTCGCCACGCCGGCGCAACTTGAGGCCCTGGTGACGCAGTTCAGCGAGGTCCGTCAGGGCCAGCACTGGGTGATCATGAGCACCGTAGGGCCTGCGGCTGTGCGTGAGCAAGGGGCGCGGCTGGCGGCCATGGGCGTCAAGGTGATCGATGCACCGGTAACCGGCGGGGTGGCGCGGGCCAACACCGGCAGCCTGCTGATCTTTGCCTCGGGTACGCAAGCCGATATCGATGAGGTCGGGCCAGTGCTCGGTGCCATGGGCGAAGTCAGGGTCACCGGCAGCCATGTCGGGGACGGCCAGGCTATTAAAGTCGTCAACCAGCACCTGTGCTCGGTGCACCTGGTTGCCGCCGCCGAGGCGCTGAGCCTGGCCGGTGCACTGGGCCTGGACGCGGCCCAGGTGCTGGCACTGGTCGAGCGCGGGGCAGGTGGTTCATGGATGCTCTCGGACCGGGGGCCGCGCATGCTGCAGGGCACTGATGCGCAGGTCACCAGCATGGTCGACATCTTCGTCAAGGACAGCGGCCTGGTGGCCGAGGCGGCCCAGGCGTGCAAGGCCGCCGTACCGCTGCTGGACATCGCCCACCAGCGATTTTCCAGCGCCGCCCGTGCAGGCCTCGGCGCCCGCGACGACAGCCGCGTGATCGAGACCTGGGCGCTGCCGTAACAACGGTCCGGTAGGCGATCCGTCGTCGTGGCTTTTTTGTAGGAGCGACCAGCGGTCGCGAAGCGTCTGTTCGCGACCGCTGGTCGCTCCTGCGAGGTGGATTTCATATCCGATCATGAGTCAACAGGGCAGGCCCGGTCTGCCCACCCAGACAAAAACAATAAAGGCGGGTTTTTTATGAGTCATTCAGACAGCGCGGCGACCAGACCGCACGACAAGGCTTCGAAAGTCTCTTTTGCTTCGATGGTCGGTTCGGCGGTCGAAAGCTACGACTTCTTCATCTACGGCACGGCGGCGGCCGGCTGGTTCGGCTCGGTGTTCTTCCACACCACCGAGCCGATCGTCGGCATTCTTGCGGCCTTCGCCACCATGGCCGTGGGCTTTTTCATGCGTCCGCTGGGTGGCTACCTGGCAGGTCACTATGGTGACCGTATCGGGCGCAAGTCGGTGCTGCTGTGGTCGTTGCTGCTGATGGGCGGCGCGACGGTGCTGATCGGCGCGCTCCCGACTTATGAGCAGGCCGGGGTGATCGCCCCGATCCTGTTGATTCTATTGCGCATGATCCAGGGCATCGGCTTTGGCGCCGAGTGGGGCGGGGCGGTGTTGATGGCCTGCGAGCATGCTCCGCCGCATCGGCGCGGCTTCTTCGGTGCTGTGCCGCAGATCGGCATCCCGTTGGGGCTGCTGATGGCCAACGGCGCGTTCCTGCTGTCGGCCGCGTACCTGGAAGGCGACTGGATCTGGCGGGCACCGTTCCTGGCCTCGGTAGCGATGGTCGGTGTCGGCCTGTGGATTCGCATGGGCGTCAGCGAGTCGCCCGAGTTCGAAAAAATGAAGGCCGAGAACACCCTGATCAAGCAGCCGGCCCTGACCGTGATCCGCAATGACTGGCGCAAGATCCTGCAGATCGTCGGCCTGCGCCTGGCCGAAACCGGCGGCTATTACCTGGCAACCAGCTTCATGCTCTCGTATGTGTTGCTGGCGGGTGTGGCGACCCGGGAAAACGTGCTGTGGGGCACCCTGATCGGTTCGGCCCTGGGGCTGGGCAGCCACCTGTATTTCGGTGCCCTGAGTGACCGGATCGGGCGCAAGAAGGTGTTCCTGATCGGCTCACTGTTCACCATCGCCTTCGGTATCCCGCTGTTCCTGTTGATCAACACCGGTGTGGTGGCACTGATTGTAGTGGCGGTGGCGCTGTCCTTGCTGCTCAGCCATGACCCGATCTTTGCCGTGGAAGCCAGCTGGTTTACCGAGCAGTTCCCGCCCAATGTGCGTTCTTCCGGTATCTCGCTGGGGTATAACGGCGCCTCGCTGGTGGCCGGTGTCTTGCCCTTCATCGCCACCGGCCTGTTCGCGATGGTCGGCTGGATCGGGCCGGCCTTGTTGTTCAGCGCCCTGGGGGTGATCTCGACCGCCTGTGCCTTGCGCATGCCCGAGACGGCGCCAGCGGTGGTGGGCCAGGATCTGGTTCAGCCAGGCCTGGCGACATCGCCTCGCTGACCGTTACACGCCAGGTCCTGCCTGTGCGGACCTGGCGCGCCATGAGCCTTGCAAGCCTGATACTCTGCCGGCAACGTGCATCATGCCTACAGCGATGCACGTCATGAATGTTAGTGACCAAAATTATCATCGGTCACTTGTTGCCCTTTCACGATTGCCGGTAAGCTGCACACCATGAGCCAGACAGTCCCTTCCTCCGTTCCCGCACGCGGCCCGGCCGATCATGACGTTCGCGATCAGATCGTTGCCGCCGCCACCGAGCACTTCAGCCTGTATGGCTATGAAAAGACCACCGTGTCGGAATTGGCCCGGTCCATCGATTTTTCCAAGGCCTATATCTACAAGTTCTTCGAGTCCAAGCAGGCCATCGGCGAGATGATCTGCGCCCGCTGCCTGAGCGAGATCGAGGCCGAGGTGAGGGGCGCGGTCGAGCAGGCCCATACGCCGCCGGAGAAACTGCGGCGCCTGTTCGCGTCGGTGGTCCAGGCCAGCCTCAAGCTGTTTTCCCAAGAGCGCAAACTGTACGAAATCGCCACATCGGCAGCCACCGAGCGCTGGCCGGCAGCGATGGCCTACGAGGCACGGATTCGTGACCTGCTCAAGGACATCCTGCTCGCCGGCCGCCAGAGCGGCGATTTCGAGCGCAAGACGCCACTGGATGAACTGGTCATGGCGATCTACCTGGTGATCAGGCCTTACCTCAATCCGTTGCTGTTGCAGCATGGTTTCGACTACATCGAACACGCCCCGGCGCAGCTGTCGAGCCTGGTGCTGCGCAGTCTGTCACCCTGAAATGACGCGTTAGTGACTATTGACTAAATTGGTCACTAGACCCAAAGTGAGCGCCATCATCATTTTGGGCAGGACCGATCATGGCCGGGCGTCGCTTGTTTTCACTGTTTGTTCTCGGCGTCTTGCCGCTGGTGCTGGTCGGCTGCAGCGAGCAGACCCCGCCGGATGCGCGCACTGATGCACCGCTGGTGCGGGTCGTGACGGTCGAGCCGGCCACGTCGGCACCGCGTGCCTTTACCGGTATCGTCGCGGCGCGGGTGCAGAGTGACCTGGGCTTTCGGGTGGCCGGCAAGGTGCTGGAGCGACGGGTCGATACCGGGCAGCGGGTGCAGCGCGGCCAGGTGTTGATGCGCATCGACCCTTCGGACCTGCAACTGGCCGCCCAGGCACAACGCCAGGCGGTCACGGCCGCGCAGGCGCGGGCGCGGCAAACCACAGACGATGAACTTCGCTACCGCACCTTGCGCAGCAGCGGTGCGGTGTCGGCGTCCACCTACGATCAGGCAAGGGCTGCGGCCGATGCGGCCAAGGCTGACCTCAGCGCCGCCCAGGCGCAGGCCCAGGTGGCCTTCAATGCCACCGGTTACGCCCAGTTGCTGGCCGATGCCGACGGCGTGGTCATGGACACGCCGGTGGAACCTGGGCAGGTGGTCAGTGCCGGGCAGGTGGTGGTCCGCGTGGCCCATGCCGGTCCCCGTGAAGCGGTGATCCAGCTGCCGGAAACCCTGCGCCCGGCGCTCGGCTCCAGTGCCCAGGCCGTATTGTTCGGTAAACCGGGCGTCAGCGTGACGACTCGACTGCGGCAATTGTCGGACGTTGCCGAGCGCCAGACCCGTACCTTTGAAGCGCGTTATGTCCTGGAAGGTGAGCTGGCCGACGCGCCGCTGGGCACCACCATCACCGTAAACATTCCGGCAGCGGCCGCCGAGCCGGGGTCGCAGGTGCCGATCGGCGCACTGCACGACGCCGGCAAAGGGCCGGGGGTGTGGGTTATCCAGGGCGAGCCGGCCACGGTTCGCTGGCAGCCGGTCACGGTGGCGCACCTCGACGATGAAGGCGCGCGGGTGACCGGTGCGCTCAAGCCGGGTGAGCGCATTGTTGCGCTGGGGGCGCACCTGCTGCGCGAGGGGCAGTCGGTGCGGGTGGCGGTGCCTGTGCAAGCCACGACCGTGGCCGGAGCGCAACCATGAGCGAGGGACGGTTCAACCTGTCGGCGCTGGCGGTGCGGGAGCGCTCGATCACGCTGTTTTTTATTTTGCTGATCTCCCTGGCCGGGCTGCTGGCGTTCTTCAAGCTGGGACGGGCCGAGGACCCGGCCTTCACCGTCAAGGTGATGACGGTCATCACCGCCTGGCCCGGTGCGACGGCCGAGGAAATGCAGGACCAGGTTGCCGAAAAACTGGAAAAGCGCCTGCAGGAGCTGCGCTGGTATGAGCGGGCCGAGACTTACACCCGGCCGGGCCTGGCGTTCACCACCCTGACCTTGCTCGACAGCACGCCGCCGGCCGAGGTGCCGGATGAGTTTTACCAGGCGCGCAAAAAGATCAGTGACGAAGCGGCGAACCTGCCGCAAGGCGTGATCGGGCCGATGGTCAACGATGAGTACGCCGACGTCACCTTCGCGCTGTTCGCGCTCAAGGCCAAGGGTGAGGCCCAGCGCCTGCTGGTGCGCGATGCCGAGCGGCTGCGTCAGCAATTGCTGCACGTGCCGGGGGTCAAGAAGGTCAACATTGTCGGCGAGCAGCCCGAGCGCATCTTCATCGAGTTCTCCCATGAGCGCCTGGCCACGCTCGGCATCGGCCCGCAAGAAGTGTTTGCCGCGCTCAATGACCAGAATGCCCTGACAGCCGCCGGTTCCGTGGAAACCCGTGGGCCGCAGGTGTTCATTCGCCTGGACGGAGCGTTCGATCAACTGCAGAAGATCGGTGACACGCCCATCGTGGCCCAGGGCCGCACGCTAAAGCTTTCGGATGTTGCCAGTGTCAAGCGCGGCTATGAAGACCCGGCGACGTTCATGATCCGCAACGGCGGCGAGCCGGCCCTGCTGCTGGGCATCGTCATGCGCGACGGCTGGAACGGCCTGGACCTGGGCCAGGCACTGGACCATGAAGTGGGCGCGATCAACGCAGCGCTGCCGCTGGGCCTGAGCCTGACCAAAGTCACCGACCAGGCAGTCAATATCGACTCGGCGGTCGGCGAGTTCATGGTCAAGTTCTTTGTCGCGCTGCTGGTGGTGATGCTGGTGTGCTTCATCAGCATGGGCTGGCGCGTCGGTGTCGTGGTCGCCGCTGCCGTGCCCCTGACCCTGGCGCTGGTCTTTGTGGTGATGGCGGCCACCGGCAAGAATTTCGACCGTATCACGCTGGGTTCGCTGATCCTGGCACTGGGCCTGCTGGTGGACGATGCCATCATTGCCATCGAGATGATGGTAGTGAAGATGGAGGAGGGCTACAGCCGTATCAAGGCCTCGGCCTATGCCTGGAGTCATACCGCTGCGCCGATGCTGTCGGGCACCCTGGTGACGGCGGTGGGCTTCATGCCCAACGGCTTTGCCCGCTCTACGGCCGGTGAGTACACCAGCAACATGTTCTGGATCGTGGGCATTGCCCTGATCGCTTCGTGGCTGGTGGCGGTGCTGTTCACGCCGTACCTGGGCGTGCGCATGCTGCCGGACCTCAAGCCGGTCGAAGGCGGCCACCAGGCCCTGTATGACACGCCGCGCTTCAATCGTTTTCGGCGCGTGCTGGGCCGTGTGATTGCCCTCAAGGGGTGGGTCGCGGCGGCGGTCGTGGGGCTGTTCGTGGCCGCTGTGCTGGGCATGGGCATGGTCAAGAAGCAGTTCTTTCCCATCTCTGATCGCCCCGAGGTGCTGGTCGAGGTGCAGATGCCCTATGGCACCTCGATCGCACAGACCAGCGCCGCCTCAAGCGCCGTCGAAGCCTGGCTGGCCACGCAAGCGCAGGCGCAGATCGTCACGGCCTACATCGGCCAGGGGGCGCCGCGTTTCTACATGGCCATGGGACCCGAATTGCCCGACCCCTCGTTTGCCAAGATCGTGGTGCGTACTGGCAACGAGCACGAGCGCGAAGCCTTGAAGCACCGTTTGCGCAGGGCCATTGCCGATGGCCTGGCCGGTGAGGCGCAGGTGCGAGTGACCCAACTGGTGTTCGGCCCTTATTCGCCGTTCCCGGTGGCCTACCGGGTCAGCGGCCCTGACCCGGACCGGCTGCGTGAAATCGCCGCTTCGGTGCAGAAGATCATGGACGCCAGCCCGATGATGCGCACGGTCAACAGCGACTGGGGCAGTCGCGTGCCGACCTTGCATTTCACCTTGCAGCAGGACCGCTTGCAGGCCGTGGGGCTCAGTTCCAGCAGCGTCGCGCAGCAGTTGCAGTTCTTGCTCAACGGTGTGCCGATCACCGCCGTGCGCGAAGACATCCGCACCGTGCAAGTGATGGCCCGCTCCACGGGCGAGGGGCGTTTTGACCCGGCCAGGATCATGGACTTCACTCTGGCCGGCAGCAACGGCCAGCGCATTGCGCTGGCGCAGATCGGCGAGGTTGATGTGCGCATGGAAGAGCCCATCATGCGCCGGCGCGACCGGGTGCCGACCATGACCGTGCGTGGCGATATTGCCGAAGGCCTGCAGCCACCGGATGTGTCCAAGGCCATCACCGGCCAGTTGCAGCCGATCATTGAGCAGTTGCCTGCCGGTTATCGCATCGTTGAGGCCGGTGCCATCGAGGAGTCGGGCAAGGCGATGGCGGCGATGCTGCCGCTGTTCCCGATCATGCTGGCGCTGACCCTGATCATCCTGATCCTGCAGGTGCGCTCGATGTCGGCGATGATCATGGTGTTCCTGACCAGCCCGCTGGGGCTGATTGGCGTGGTGCCGACCCTGTTGCTGTTCCAGCAGCCGTTCGGCATCAATGCGCTGGTGGGGCTGATTGCGCTGTCGGGCATCCTGATGCGCAACACGCTGATCCTGATCGGTCAGATTCACCAGAACGAACAGGCCGGGCTGGCGCCCTTTGATGCGGTGGTCGAGGCCACGGTGCAGCGTGCCCGCCCGGTGATCCTCACGGCGCTGGCGGCGATCCTGGCCTTTATCCCGCTGACGCACTCGGTATTCTGGGGCACACTGGCCTACACCTTGATCGGCGGCACCCTGGCCGGTACGGTATTGACCCTGGTGTTCCTGCCGGCGATGTATGCGATCTGGTTCCGGATCCGACCGCCGCAGGGCACGCAGACCCCTGCAAACACAGGACATCTGTAGGAGCGCGCTTGCCCGCGACCGGCTGCGTCAGCAGTCGTAAAATTGCAGTGTTTCCGAAATTTTGGATGTGTTCGCAATCAAAAAATGCAGCGTTTCACACATTTTGCGAGCGCTACGCACTCGGTCGCGGGCAAGCGCGCTCCTACACGGGGGGTGTTTTCAGTCGGGCGCATCTGTCCGGTCCTCAGGAAGTGGAGCAATGACAATCAATGGACATTCGATTCTGCGGTAACAACACCTCAGGCAACCCCGCCGAGGGTATTTGCGACGAGTACCGCCTGAGCGCGATCGAACGCTTCGACGAACTGCTCGACGCCTGGCGCAAGCTGGGCGCCGAGCACCCCGGGCATCATATTTTGCTGTCGCTCGACGACCCCGGCCAGGCGCGCTACACCTCGGGCCATGTGCGCAATAACCTGTACCTGGACGAGGTGAAGCCACAAGACCTGGTGGGGCTGCCGGCCGAGTGCTTCGAAAAGGGTGAGCACATCGGCTACCTGACCACCAAGGCTGAATTCCCCATCTGCCTGCGCAACTTCATGGCCTTGGTAGCCGACGTGTCGTTTGCCGATGCCTGCGCGTTCGGCCTGACCCTCAGTGACGAGTCCTTGCAGGAATGGATCGACTATCAGGCGCAGCCCTTGTCGTTGCTGGACCAACCGCTGTTAGCCCTGGTGGTGCCAGTCGAACACGCCAGCCAGGCGCTGGCGGCTTTTCCCAACGGTTATTTCGAACCGGATCTTGGGCCTGCGCATAACCATGCGGTGGCGCAGCGGTTTTTTCTTCAGCACGGGTATGCGCTGTTGGGGGTGGGGGCATCCTACCTTGGCTTTGTGCGTGCAGAGCCGGCCAGTCCGGCCGTGGCCCAGGCGCTGGCCGAAGACCTGTGTGCGTTGTACAACACCGACGAAGCCCAGCGTCCGGCGCGCCTGGCGGCGTTTGCCGGGGCCATTATCGGTTGCTGCCACCTGTGGCTACGCTATACCGAATAGACCACGCCCTGACGGGGGCCTGAGAGGCCGGCCAGAACTTTTTTCAGGAGCTGCAATATGTCGACTTCACTGCGACGACCCGACCCCGCACCGCTGCTGGCACCCGGCGAAACCGTGGTGCTGTTCGACGGGGTGTGCAAATTGTGCAACGGCTGGGCGAAATTCCTGATTCGTCATGACCGCCACCGGCGCATCCGCCTGGCCACTGTACAATCCCCCGAAGGCCAGGCGCTGCTGGCCTGGGCCGGCTTGCCGATGGACCGCTTCGACACCATGGCAGTGATTCGCGACCGGCACTACTGGGTGCGCTCGGACGCGTTTCTCGAAGTGGTCCGCCAGCTTCCTGCGGCCTGGCCCTGGCTGGGCCTGCTGCGGGTCTTTCCACGGGCCGTGCGGGACTGGTGCTACGACCGCGTGGCGTTCAATCGCTACCGGATTTTCGGTCGCTACGACCAGTGCCTGTTGCCGACACCGGACCATGAGCAACGCTTTCTCAAGGCCCGATAGCGTTTCCACCGCCATCAATCGTGATGTTCGGCACCGACGAAGGTCAGCGAGGTGAACAGGCCACGCTTGGTGTAGTCGGCGTTGTCCTTGACTGGCACGCTGGTCTGCGCGGCGATCACGTTCAGGCCTTCATTGCGCACCACCACGGTGGCGCGGCCGTCGGCGTCGGTCTCGGTGCTGACGTCTTCCGGTGCGCTGCGGTAATCGCCCATCAGCTTGATGCCGGCGGCCGGCTTGCCGTCGAGCAGCACCTGCACAGGCAGGGCCTTGCCGACGCCGACTTCCAGCGGGTCGGCCTGCGGCACGATGACCAGCTTCAGGTGATCCAGCGCCGGCAGCTTCACGCCATGTTCATAGATGGCCAGGCTGTACTTGCGGGTCTGGATCGACTCGCCGCCACCGGTGACCTTGCTGCGTGGTTCGTTGAGCCACTTGTTTTCCGGGTTGCGGGTCCAGATGCCCAGGTCCAGTTCGGCAGCCACCGCTGCGGCAGGGCTGGCAGGCTTGAGGCGGGCGTGGTCGGCCAGGCGCTCGATGCTGACCTCAATCGGCTTGCCGGCCTGATCCCAGGCCCAGCCGCCGGTGACCTTTTCCGGCTTGTAGGCGGTGTCTTCGGCACCTTCGCCGAACACCACTTCGATATGGCCACGCCGCTGCTCGGTCCACAGTCCATGGGCACTGGCCTGGGTGGCGAACAACGTGGTAGCGAGCAGGCTCAAGGCCAGGAAGGAGGGGTTGATGCGCATGGTCGATCCTTGTAAATCAGAGGAGAAGGGCGGTTCAGGGCGCTTGTGATCCTGCTTACAAACGCTACTGATAATTCCTCTCATTTATCCTGATGTGCGGATGGTGGCACAACCTTTCTTTTGCCGGGGTTGTAACAGTTTTATACAGGGTATGTAGGAGCGCGCTTGCCGGTATGCCGGACCACCGCGACCGGCTGCGTTAGCAGTCGTAAAATTTCAGCGTTTCACAAATTTTTGCGAGCGCTGCGCACTCGGTCGCGGGCAAGCGCGCTCCTACCGGGCACCGGGTCAGTCGTGGTGTTCGGCACCCACGAAGGTCAGGGAGGTGAACAGCCCGCGTGCTTCGATGTCGGCGTTGTCCTTGACCGGCAGGGTGACTTCAGCGGCGATGATGTTCAGGCCTTCGTTACGCACCACCACTGTGGCGCGACCTTCGGCATCGGTCTCGGCGCTGACCTTGTCCGGTTCGCTGCGGTAGTCGCCGAACAGCTTGATGCCGGCGGCCGGCTTGCCGTCGATCAGCACTTGCACCGGCAGCGGCTTGCCCGGCCCGACTTCGAGCGGGTCGACCTGCGGCACGATGACCATCTTCAGTTTATCCAGCGCCGGCAGTTTGGCTTCGTGCTCGTAGATCGCCAGGCTGTACTTGAAGGTGTGGATCGACTCGGTGCCGCCTGGCACCTTGCTGCGGCCCTCATTGATCCACTTCTTGTCGGTGTTGCGCGTCCACATGCCGTTGTCCAGCGCCACGGCCATCACGGCTACCGGCTTGATCGGCTTGAGGCGCGCATGGTCGTCCAGGCGCTCGACGGTGACCGGTATCGACTTGCCGGCCGGGTCGTAGCCCCAGGCGCCGCTGACTTTCTGCGCCTTGAAGGCGTTGTCTTCGGGGCCGTGGCCGTAGACCACTTCGATGTTGCCACGACGTTGCTCGGTCCACAGACCGTGGGCGCTGGCCTGGCCGGCCAGCAGGGCCGCGCCGATGATGCTGAGGCTCAGCAGAGTAGGGGTAATGCGCATGTTGGATCCTTTATTGTTGTGTTTCAGAGGTTCAGGATGAGGCTGACGGTGAAGTTACGAGGTTCGCCGGGCGCAATCCAGTAATTGCTGTAGGAACGATCGTAATACTTCTCATCAAGGATATTATTTAGATTCAGGCCCACCGTGACGTTGTCGGTGGCCTTGTAATGGGCCAGCAGGTCGACGGTGTGGTAGGCCGGCAATTCAAAGCCAGTGCCCGCCTCGCCGGAGCGGTCGCCGACATAGGTGAACGCGGCGCCCACGTCCGAGCCACGCAGCCGGCCTTCCTGGAATTCATACACGCCCAGCACGCTGCCACTGCGTTTGGCCACGCCCAGGATACGGCTGCCTGTGGGGATGGTGCGGTCGCCCTTGGTCACTTCGGCGTCGATGTACGCCAGGGCACCGATCACCCGAAAGGCGTCGCTCAGTTGGCCGCTCACTTGCAGGTCCAGACCCTGGCTGCGGGCTTCGCCGATGGCGCGGCTGGTGTCGGTGCCCGGGTCCAGGGCCAGGACGTTTTCCTTCTCGATATGGAAGGCCGCCAACGTGGTGCTCAGGCGTTCATCGAACAGCTCGGCCTTGATGCCGGCTTCATAGCCGGTGCCTTCTTCAGGGTCGAAGCCTTTGCCGGCCGCATCCAGCCCGTTATTGGGCTTGAACGACGTCGAGGCGTTGGCGAACAGGCCCACCTGATCGGTGAGCTGGTAAAGAAGGCCGGCGCGCTGGGTAAAGGCGTCATGGCGCTGGGTCTGGCGGCTGTCGCCGGCGTAGTTATCGATCTGCTGGTCGAAGTGCTCGTAGCGTGCGCCGATCATGCCGCGCAGCTTGTCGGTGAAGATGATCTGGTCCTGCAGATTCAGTGCGCGGCTCTCGACGTGCTCGAAAAAGTCGGTGCCCGAACGGGCGCCGGCCGGCTTGGCCTGGCCGTACACCGGGTTATAGATATCGATGGCATAGGCGCTGCCGGCAAGGGTCGTGACCCGCTCGTTCTTGCGGTAGTTCTCGTACTCGGTGCCGATCAGCACTTCATGTTGCAGGCCTGCGGTGTCGAAGAAACCACGCAGCTCCAGTTGGGTGATGCTGTCATGCCAGTTTGTGTCACGCTCGCGGTAGCGGCGGTTGACGGTGCGGCCGTCGGCATTGAGCGGGCGGGACTCGCTGGCAAAACCGGACAGCTCGCCCTGCTTGTAATGGCTGGCCAGGCGCAGTGACCAGGTGTCGTTGAATTTATGGTCCAGCGCGGCCTGGATCAGGTTGTTGTCGTTGTCAATCTTGTCGTCGGGCTCGCCCAGGAAGGTCGAGCGCGAGACGCTGCCCAGACGGTTATTGGGGGCGACGATGCCGCGGTCGAAAATCGAATCGTGGCGTACGAACTCGGTCTGCACCAGCAAGGTGGTGTCCGGGGCCATTTCCCAGCGCAGCGACGGGGCCACAAAGACCCGGTGGCTTTCGACGTGATCACGAAAGCTGTGGTTGTCTTCCACCGCCAGGTTGACCCGCGAAAGCACCTTGCCGTCGGCATCCAGCGGGGTGTTGACGTCCAGGGCGGTGCGGTAGCGATCCCAGCTGCCGGCGCTGGTCTGCAGCGTAGTGAACGCTTCGGGTTGGGGCTGCTTGGTGACGATATTGACCGTACCGCCCGGATCACCGCGACCATACAGGCTGGCAGCCGGCCCCTTGAGCACTTCGATGCGCTCGACGTTGGCCGCATCCGGGGTGGCCGGGTAGCCGCGGTTGGCGCTGAAGCCGTCCTTGTAGAACTCCGAGGTGGTAAAGCCGCGAATGCTGTATTCGTACAGCGTCAGGCCGCCGAAATTGTTCTGCTTCGACACCCCGCCGGCGTAATCAAGCGCACGTTCCACCTGGCTGGTGCCCAGGTCCTTGAGCACCGACGCCGGGACCACGCTGATCGACTGCGGGATGTCCTTGATCGCCGTGTCGGTCTTGGTCGCGGTGGCCGAACGGGTCGCCCGATAGCCGCGCACCGGGCTGCTGGCGGTCTCGAAATCCTGATCGGCGGTGACGGTCACGGTATCGAGTTCGATAGGGGCGGCCGGATCGGCGGCATAAAGCGGTGCGCCAAGGACGCTCAGGGCGAAACCGGCCAGGGATGCGATTTTGCGGGACGACATGGGAGGTGATCCTGATAGTGATGGTTACAATATAACATCACTATCGGGAATTGTTGCTATCTGCATGCGCACACACGGAAAGCGCGCTCCGGTCCGTGTACGCTCAGTACACCAGGGCCACCTCGACCCCGGCAGGGGCGGCGTATTCGGCCATGCGCCGGCGTGACAGCTCGAAATGCGCGCGGACGATTTCGGCAGCGGCGTCAGGGTCGCGGCGCTCGATGGCTTCGATCATCTGGTCGTGCTGGTCACAGGCCAGTTCCAGGTCGCGTTGCATGTCGCCGGTGGTGGGGTGGCGGTAGAACGTCTTGCCCAGGCGGGCATGGTCGATCAGCAGCCGGCGCAGGCTGGGCATGAGGTAATCGTTGTGCGCCATCTTGCCGATTTCCAGATGGAACTGATCGTTGTAGATGATGCGCTTCTCGACATCGCGATCGACCAGGGCCTGGCGAAAGTTGCGCTGAATGGCCTTGAGCCCTTCGATTTCCGCCGCGCTGGCGTGCAGGGCCGCCAACTGCGTGGTGGCGATGTAGATCAGCGGGGCCGACAGGAAAAAGCTGTGCAGCGACTCATGGCTCATCGAGGCCACGCGCGGAGCGCGGTTGGCTTCAAGCTCGATATAACCTTCGGCCGCGACCTGGCGCAGCAGCTCACGCACCGGTGGGCGTGACAGGCCGAATTCGTCACACAGGGCCAACTCGTCAACGACCGCACCGGGGGCCAGTTCCATGCTCAGGATGCGCCGGCGCAGGGTGTCGCCCAATACCGCCTTGCGGTCCAGCGAGGCATCGGTAGCAGAGTGTTCCATCTCGGGCTGCGCCTTCGGTTTCAAGGCAGTCTTTATGCGGGTCATGAGCTCTTGTCTACATTGTGTATACGAAATAGTGGGATGTGCCGGACATTCTGTCTACAGGTATTTGTGCAGTGTCTTCAGTTGGGCTCTGGCCCTCTGCTGTGTCGATGTCATTTCGATGCAGCAACAAACGCATCAAATCTAATTTTTGTATACATAAAGAATACTTTTTGATTGACCCGGCCTGACAATAACAGGCAATGTCATCGGCACAGCAATGAGCGCTGTAGGGCACCTCTAAAAACTACCTGCGTTGTCATCGCTGTGTTAAAAACAGGCTCGAGCGCGAGTCCGATCGTGCGCGATCCCGGTCAAAATGCTCATTTACAACCTGTAAAGTCGGCCGCGACTCCGACCGTTTTTCGCCTGTTTTTGTGGGGCCGCCGTCGGTATTGCGCTGACTGCCTCGCCTACGTTTTTAGAGGCACCCTGTAGTCTCATGCACAGCGTTCAGGCATCTTCAAGGCGCGTTGACTGCGGCGGTGCGGGGTATGATGCCCCACAGCATATTGCCAACAAAAATATCGGGTGGCCGGACCGTTTATCAGCGGTCCGGTTTTCTATTTGAACAACAATAAGCAATGCAGAGGCCGCGCTTGGTCGAGAGAAGACAGTTCAGTGGAGGCATGCAAGGGCAGAACCTCCGATACGTGGGCGAGAAGGGTGACGCGCCACGCCAGGCCCGGGTCGGCTTTCTGCTGCTCGAGCATTTTTCCTTGCCGGCCTTTACCCAGGCCCTCGACACCCTGGTGACCGCCAACCTGATTCGGGCCGGGGTGTTTGCCACCCGCACCTTCAGCCTGGATGGCGAGTCGGTCACCAGCGACCTGGGGCTGGTGATCTGCCCCAACTCGGCGCTGGAACCGCGCCATTTGCAGGACCTGGACCTGTTTGTGGTCTGCGCCGGCCTGCGCACGCCGTTGCGGGCCTCCCCGGCACTGACCCACTTGTTGCAAGCGGCTGCCGAGAAGGGCATCGCCCTGGCCGGCCTGTGGAGCGGAGCGTGGTTTCTCGGCCAGGCCGGCCTGCTGGACGGCTATAAATGCGCCGTGCACCCCGAGCACCGCGCGGCCCTGGCTGAAACCGCCCGGGAAAGCCAGGTCACCAGCGAAAGCTACATGGTCGACCGCGACCGCCTGACAGCGGCCAGCCCCACGGGGGCTTTCACCCTGGTCCTGGAGTGGATCAACACCTTGCACGGGCGCAGCCTGGTGGATGCCGTGGTCGATATCCTGGCCTTCGAGGAGTCGCGCTACCGCCGGGCACGACCGTCGCTGCATGAAAAGATGAGCGAGCCGTTGCGCGAAGCCATCAACCTGATGAGCGCCAATATCGAAGAACCCCTGAACCAGGATCAGCTATCAGCCTATGTCGGTCGCTCCAAGCGCCAGATCGAACGCCTGTTCAAGGAACAGTTGGGCACCACGCCAGTGCGTTATTACCTGGAATTGCGCATTACCGAAAGCCGGCGCCTGCTGCAGCATTCGGACTTGCCGATCGTCGAGGTCGGGGTGGCCTGCGGCTTTGTCTCGCCCAGCCATTTCAGCAAGTGCTACACCTCGTTCTACGGCTACCCGCCGTCGCGCGAAGTGCGCTTTGGTTGCGTCAGCGGCCTGCGCCCGGGGCGGTTGCGCGGCCCCTCGTAACGTCTGATTCACAGAAGATCGCGCTCCTACGCGCCAAGCCATACGATAGGGTTCGCAAGCCGTGCGATAGCGTAGGGTGGAAGGCAAAAAGGCCAGTCTGAGACTGGCCTTTTTGTGGTTCAGCAAACAACAGGACGAATTACTTGCCCTGCCAGCGCTTGAGTACCAGGGTCGCGTTGGTGCCGCCGAAGCCGAAGCTGTTGCTCATGACGGTGTCGATCTTGGCGTTCTCGCGGGTTTCGCGCAGGATCGGCAGGTCGGCCACGGCCGGGTCCAGTTCGTCGATGTTGGCGGAGCCGGCGATGAAGTTGCCTTCCATCATCAGCATGCAGTAGATCGCTTCGTGAACACCGGCCGCGCCCAGCGAGTGACCCGACAGGCTCTTGGTCGAGCTGATGGCCGGGGCCTTGTCGCCGAAGACTTCGCGCACGCCTTTCATTTCCGCGACGTCGCCGACCGGGGTCGAGGTGCCGTGGGTGTTCAGGTAGTCGATCGGGGTGTCGACGGTGGACAGCGCCTGCTGCATGCAGCGGATGGCACCTTCGCCGCTTGGCGCGACCATGTCGTAGCCATCGGAGGTCGCGCCGTAGCCGACGATCTCGGCGTAGATTTTCGCGCCGCGGGCCAGCGCGTGCTCCAGCTCCTCGACCACCACCATGCCGCCACCGCCGGCGATGACGAAGCCATCACGGTCGTTGTCGTAGGCGCGCGAAGCTTTTTCCGGGGTGTCGTTACGCTTGCTGGACAAGGCGCCCATCGCGTCGAACAGGAACGACTGGCTCCAGTGCTCCTCTTCACCGCCACCGGCGAACACGATGTCCTGCTTGCCCATCTGGATTTGCTCCAGCGCCGTGCCGATGCAGTGCGCGCTGGTGGCGCAGGCCGAGGCGATGGAATAGTTCAGGCCCTTGATCTTGAACGGGGTGGCCAGGCACGCCGACACCGTGCTGCTCATGGTGCGGGTCACGCGGTAAGGACCGACGCGCTTGACGCCTTTCTCGCGCAGGATGTCCAGCGCTTCCATCTGGTTCAGGGTCGAGGCGCCGCCGGAGCCGGCGATCAGGCCGGTGCGCGGGTTGGACACCTGCTCTTCGGTCAGGCCCGAGTCCTTGATGGCATCGGCCATTGCCAGGTAGGCGTAGGCAGCAGCGTGGCCGACGAAGCGGAAAATCTTGCGGTCGATCAGTTCTTCGAGGTTGAGGTCGATGGAGCCGGAAACCTGGCTGCGCAGACCCATTTCGGCATAGTCCGGGTTGAATCGGATGCCAGGGCGGCTAGCACGCAGGTTGGCGGAGACGGTCTCTTTGTCATTGCCCAGGCACGATACGATGCCCAGACCCGTGATAACGACGCGGCGCATGCGGGAACCCTTAGAAGTTTTCAGTAGAAGTGAACAGGCCGACGCGAAGACCTTCGGCGCTGTAGATTTCGCGACCATCGACGCTGACGGTGCCGTCGGCGATTGCCAGAACCAGCTTGCCGCGCATGGTGCGTTTGATATGGATATTGTAGGTGACCTTTTTCGCGGTCGGCAGCACCTGGCCGAAGAACTTCACTTCGCCCGATCCCAGTGCGCGGCCACGGCCGGGGTTACCCTGCCAGCCCAGATAGAAACCGACCAGCTGCCACATGGCATCCAGGCCCAGGCAGCCCGGCATGACCGGGTCGCCTTCGAAATGGCAGGCGAAAAACCACAGGTCAGGGTTGATATCCAGCTCGGCGACCAACTCACCCTTGCCGTACTTGCCGCCTTCTTCACTGATGTGAGTGATACGGTCGACCATCAGCATATTGGGGGCGGGCAGTTGCGCATTTCCTGGGCCGAACAGCTCGCCTCGACTGCAGCGCAGCAGGTCTTCCCGGGTAAAGGCGTGTTGTTTGGTCATGCGAGCTCCTCAAAATATTCTCTTGCGGCAATGGACCTGTCGATCCTTGCCAGTCCTGGCAGGCTGATTCGCCAGGACATTGTCCGGCAGCCTAGTCGTAGACTGTTGCGTTGTCATGAAAGTCACAGTGCAGGCAAAACGAATGTACACCTGTTCACTGAAATACGTTACTCAGCCAGCATTACCGGTCGGGCTGGCTGACAAGACTGCCGCAATTTAGCATTTATCGCCAGTCACGGATGCCTCAAAGGCCAGCCAGCGCTGCAAAACCTGCAGCAGTTGTGCATGTTTGAACGGCTTGGCCAGGTAATCGTTCATCCCCGCTTGCAGGCAGGCGTCACGGTCGCCCTGCAGCGCGTTGGCGGTCAGCGCAATGATCGGCACGCCTTCAAGCCCTTCGATCCTGCGAATGCGGCGTGTGGCCTCATAACCGTCCATGACCGGCAGCCTGCAGTCCATGAGAATCAGGGCATGATGCCCGGTACGCGCCTTGTCGACGGCCTCGGCGCCATCTACCGCGACCTCGACGGCCAGGCCCAGACTGCGCAGCATGGCCTTGACCACCGTGCGGTTGACCGGATTGTCCTCGACCAGCAGCACGCAGCGCGGGTTGTCGGTCTGTTCAAGGTCGCCAGGAGCGGGCATGTCGGGCGCCGGGTGATGAACGGCGCGTCGCAACGGCAGGTTCAGGGTAAACACCGAACCTGCACCTTCTTCGCTGTGCGCAGACAGGGTGCCGCCCATGCGCTCGGCCAGGGTCCGGGCAATCGGCAGGCCCAGCCCAGTGCCGCCATAACGCCGCGAAATGGAGCTGTCGGCCTGCTGGAAGGCATCGAACATCGATTCGAGGTGATCGACATGAATGCCGATGCCGCTGTCGTGCACGGTGCACATCAACTGCACTTGAACGTCATCGAGCGCGACCCAGCCGGCCTCGATCCTGACCCCGCCCACCTCGGTGAACTTCAGCGCATTGCCGATCAGGTTGACCAGGATCTGACGGATACGGGTCGGGTCGCCGATCACGTCCAGGGTGTCCATGCCGTCGGCCAGGTGCAGGTGCAGGTCCAGGCCACGCAACTGGGCCATGGGATTGAAGGCGTGGGTCGAGGCCTGGATCAGCTCGGCCAGGTTGAAGGTAATGCCTTCGATCTGCAGGGCATCGCGCTCAATGCGCGAGAAGTCGAGAATGTCATTGATGACCTTGAGCAGGTGCTCGGTGGATTCGGTGGCCAGCGTGGCATATTCGGCCTGCTCGCTGGTCATGGTCGTGGTTTCCATCAATTGCAGCATGCCCAGGACACCGTTCATGGGCGTGCGCAGCTCGTGGCTCATCATGGCCAGAAAGTCCGACTTGGCCTTGTTGGCCTGTTCGGCCTGCTCGCGGGTCTGGATCAACTGCGCCATCGAGTGCTGCTGCTCGATGCTGGCCTGTTCCAGATTGGCCGCCAGGTTGTTGATATGCCGGGCCAGGGCGCCCAGGTCGGCATCGTCGGTGACCGGCAAGGGCGTGCGGTAATCGCCTTTCTGGATGGCCTTGAGCGCTTCGCCCATCTGGCTGATCGGCCGCGACAGGCTCAAGGCCAGGCCGCGGGCCAGCAGAAAGGTGAACAACAGCGCGGCCAGGGCCAGCAACCCGGCCTTGAGCAGGATGCCCTGCTGGCGCTGGCTGAAGGTGTCGCTGGACATGCCGACCAGCACGCGGCCCAGATAGCCCTCGCTGTTGGCCGCAAACAGGGGAATGGCCTGATTGCCGGCTGCCGGATGCGAGGCGGTGATCGGGGCCTGGAAGATTTCCAGCTGACGCTTGGGCTGGGTGTTCTCCGGGCTTTGCTCGACATAGGTCAACAGGCTGTTGCTGCTGTCCTGAATCTCGACGTATTGCACACTGGGCATCGACAGGGTGGCGCGCATCAACGCCTTGAGCGACTCTTCATCACCGTTGAGCACGCCACGCTCGGCAGCAGGCGCCAACTGGTTGGCGATCAGTTGCCCGGTGTGATTGAGCTCTTCGCGCAGGTCCTGCAGGCGCACGAAGGTAAAGAAGCCGGTCAGCAGGACAGTCAGCAACAGGGCAGGGCCCAGGCTGATGATCTGGGTGCGGGTATGGATGTCCCAGGGGCGCAGGGTCATGCCCGGTACCTGGCAGACACGCGGACACATGCCTGAAAATCGATTGAAGCGTCCATGGGGGTGTGCGCGCGGCAGTCTCCTCTGCATACAGCCTGCAACGGCCGAAATGTCGCATTGCCAATGCCGTGGGGGCGCATGGTAACCAAGATCAAGCCGATTTTCATGGACTTGTGCATTGTCCGCAGGCCAACTTCGCCATGGC
The DNA here is from genome assembly GCF_001423155.1 of Pseudomonas sp. Leaf127. Lineage (NCBI taxonomy): Bacteria > Pseudomonadati > Pseudomonadota > Gammaproteobacteria > Pseudomonadales > Pseudomonadaceae > Pseudomonas > Pseudomonas sp. Leaf127. The sequence goes on from NZ_LMOA01000012.1 coordinate 196,821, forward strand.
CTGCCATGCTTGGGTGCGTTTGGCGCTGGCCGAGGCGCCAGCGCTCCGTATAATGCCTGCCATTGCCAGATCGCTGGCCCCGGATGGATTGTCTTATGAGCACACTGCAACCTGTAGCGGTTCTTGGTGGCGGCAGCTTCGGCACCGCCATCGCCAACCTGCTGGCACAGAACGGCCATCAGGTCCGTCAATGGATGCGCGACCCCGAGCAAGCCCAGGCCATTCGCGACAACCGTGAAAACCCGCGCTACCTCAAGGGGATCAAGGTGCTCCCAGGTGTAGAGCCTGTCACCGAGCTGGCCGACACCCTCGACGCCTGCGAACTGATCTTTGTCGCCCTGCCGTCGAGTGCCTTGCGCTCGGTGCTGGCCGAGCACGTCGAACGCCTGAACGGCAAGATGCTGGTCAGCCTGACCAAGGGCATCGAGGCACAGACGTTCAAGCTGATGAGCCAGATTCTCGAAGAAATCGTGCCCAAGGCGCGTATCGGTGTGCTGTCCGGCCCCAACCTGGCCCGTGAAATTGCCGAGCACGCCTTGACCGCCACGGTGGTCGCCAGCGAAGACGAAGCCTTGTGCCAGACCGTCCAGGCCGCGCTGCACGGGGCCACCTTCCGGGTGTATGCCAGTGCCGACCGCTTCGGTGTCGAACTGGGGGGCGCCCTGAAAAACGTCTATGCCATTGTTTCGGGCATGGCCGTGGCGCTGGGCATGGGCGAAAACACCAAGAGCATGCTGATTACCCGTGCCCTGGCCGAAATGACCCGCTTTGCCGTCAGCCAGGGCGCCAATCCCATGACCTTCCTGGGGCTGGCCGGGGTGGGCGACCTGATCGTCACCTGCTCGTCGCCCAAGAGCCGTAACTACCAGGTCGGTTTTGCCCTGGGCGAGGGCTTGAGCCTGGAGGAGGCCGTGGCCCGCCTGGGTGAAGTGGCCGAAGGGGTCAACACCCTCAAGGTGCTCAAGGCCCGTGCCCAGGAACTGAAGGTCTACATGCCACTGGTGGCGGGCCTGCACGCCATCCTGTTCGAGGGGCGCACCCTGGCCCAGGTCATCGAAGCGCTGATGCGCGCCGAGGCCAAGACCGACGTCGACTTCATTTCCACCACCGGCTTCAATTGACACCGGCTTCAACCCACGTACTGCCCCATCGCTGATCAGGGAGAAGGTCTTGAACGATTCGAAAGTGAAATCCAGTGAATCCATCGTGCTGCGCATCCTCTGGATGCTGGTATTTTTGTTGGTCTGGCAACTGGCCGAGATTGTCCTGGCGGGCGTTGTGCTGCTGCAACTGGGCTACCGGTTGTTCTACGGCGCGCCCAGTGCCAGCCTGATGAGCTTCGGCGACAGCCTCAGCCAGTTCCTGGCCCAGATCGGCCGTTTCGGCACCTTCAACACCGAGCAAAAGCCCTGGCCTTTCGCTGATTGGCCCACCCCGCGTGCGCCTGAAGGCGAGGCACCGCATATCATTCCGGCTGCCCCGCACCCGGTGCGCGACGAGGAACCCAAGGCATGAAGCTGTGGGTCCTGCGCCACGGCCAGGCTCAGTCCCAGGCGGCCAGCGACGCTGCGCGTGAGCTGACCGACGTCGGCCGCCAACAGGTCATGACCAGTGCCGCCCACCTGCAGGGCCGGCCCCTGCAGCGTGTGCTGGTCAGCCCTTATGTGCGTGCGCAACAGACTGCCGCCGTGGTGCAAGAGGTCTTGCAGGCCGGCATCACGCAACTGACCGTCGACTGGCTGACCCCCGACAGCCCCCCCTTCGAAGTGCTGCGCCATCTCGAAGCGCTGGGGCTGGACGAAGTGCTGCTGGTCAGCCATCAGCCGCTGGTCGGCAGCCTGGTCGGGTTGCTGGCCCACGGCAGCCTGCAACATGCCCAGCCCATGGACACCGCCAGCCTGGCGGAACTGGACGGCGACTTCATGCTGGCCGGCGGGCTGAGCCTCACGGCCATCCGGCATAGCCACTAGCCGCCGTAATGGACTTCAAACAATGACAAGATCAAGGACTGCACATGACCCTATGGCGTGATACTCCCCAGATTGATCGGCTCAACGCCGCCCAGCCCAACACCATCGGCGAAATGCTCGACATTCGCTTCGAGTCGTTCACCGACGACTCGCTGACCGCCAGCATGGCCGTGGACCATCGTACCCACCAGCCGTTCGGCCTGCTGCACGGCGGCGCCTCGGTGGTACTGGCCGAGTCCCTGGGCTCGATGGCCAGCTACCTGGTGGTCGACGCCAGCAAATTCTTTTGCGTGGGCCTTGAGGTCAACGCCAACCATGTGCGCGGGGTGCGCACCGGCCGGGTGACCGGCGTGGTCCGCCCGGTGCACATTGGCCGCACCACGCATGTGTGGGACATCCGCCTGAGCAACGACGAAGGCAAGCTGTGCTGCATTTCACGCCTGACCGTGGCGGTGGTGCCGCACGGGCAGGAGCCGCCGGCGCGCTGAGTGCGGTTTGGCTATAAGTCGCGGCAGATCGGGGCTCGATTGATCGTTGTGGGGCGAGACGGACCTGGCTTAGGGTGGACCTGCGCAAGGAAGCGTTTGCTTTAATCAAGGAGCCCCCCATGACCGAGTCCGATACCCATGTCACCCCCGATGACCACGAAGAGCTTGCACAGCGTCTGCGCAGGATCTACAGCGATCAGTGGGTTACAACCCTCGAGTTTCAACAGGTGCGCGACGATGCCGATGCCTTGTTCATGGCGCTGGCCAAGCGTTTCGCCCCCCGTCCTGAAGATCCCGTCGATCAGACCAATCAATTGCTGCTGGATGTACAACTGCGGGCTGATGAGGTTGTAAAAGCCATGAAAACGATGGTTTTGAGCATCAAGAAAGCCCGGCCGCAGCCAGCAGACAAAATCCTGGTCAAGCAAGCCCTTGGCTACCAGGTGGCTTATATCAAGGCCTGCCTTGATCGCGTGACCCAAGCGCTGTAAAGCACGCACTCCTGCCAGCGCCCGATGCCTATCGAGCATGGCGGGAGTGCCCTCTGCGATGGCCTATCCAATCATTGCGGCAGACCTGTCCAGGTGCGCACAATCCCCTCTGAACTGGCTCACGGACCTGCCAACATGCCGCAACAGGTGTTTTTCGCTCATGCCAACGGCTTTCCCTCGGCCACCTACGGCAAATTGTTTGCAGCGCTGGCGCCCGAGTACCGGGTCATGCACCTGGACCAGCATGCCCACGATCCGCGATTTCCGGTCGACGACAACTGGCTGAACCTGGTCGACGAGCTGCTGCACCACCTGCACGCACTGCCCGGGCCGGTCTGGGGCGTGGGCCACTCGCTGGGCGGGTTGCTGCATTTTCACGCCGCCTTGCGCTGCCCGGCGCTGTACCGGGGCGTGGTGATGCTCGACTCGCCGGTGCTCGGGCCCGGTGACCAGTGGATGATCCGTGCGGCCAAGCGTTTTGGTTTCATCGACCGCATCACGCCGGCCGGCCGTACCCTGGGTCGGCGCGAGGCCTTCGACAGCCTGGAGACGGCGCGGGCCTATTTCGCCAGCAAGAGCCTGTTTCGCCGTTTCGATCCCGACTGTTTCGAGGCTTACCTGCAACACGGCCTGCGCGCCGAGGGCGAACACCTGCGCCTGCGCTTCGACCCGGCGACAGAAATCAGCATCTACCGCAGCATCCCGCACGCCAGGCCCCGCGCCGCACAGCCGCTGGACGTGCCGCTGGCCATGGTGCGTGGCCAGCAGAGCCGGGTGGTCATGCCGCGTCACGGCCAGCAGGCCAGGCGCCTGCGCCGTGGCGAATACCTGAGCATGCCGGGCGGGCACATGTTTCCCCTTGAACACCCCGATGAAACCGCGCAGCTGCTCAAGACCCTCTTTGCCCGCTGGGACCTGCCGGCCGACTCACAGGAGCAACCATGAACCTGGTCGAAGAAGTGCGCCTGAACCTGGGCCATATCGAGCTGGCCGCGCACCTGTATGGCCCTGAAGACGGCCTGCCGGTGATTGCCTTGCACGGCTGGCTGGACAACGCCAACAGCTTTGCCCGCCTGGCCCCGGCCCTGCGCGGGTTGCGTATCGTGGCACTGGACCTGGCCGGCCATGGCCACTCCGATCATCGACCACCCGGCACGGGTTATACGTTGGCCGACTATGCGCACGATGTGCTGCATGTGGCCGAGCAGATGGGCTGGCAGCGGTTTTCCCTGCTGGGCCATTCGTTGGGCGCAATCGTCTCGGTATTGCTCGCCGGTGCGCTGCCGGAGCGGGTCGAGCGCCTGGCGCTGATCGACGGCCTGTTGCCCCTGACCGATGAGGCCGACAACGCCCCGCAGCGCCTGGGTGAAGCCTTGCGCGCACAGTTGACCTTGGCCGACAAGCAAAAGCCGGTGTACCGCGACCCGGAGCGAGCCGTGCTGGCGCGCATGAGCGGGCGCCTGGCGGTCAGCCGCGAGGCCGCCGAACTGTTGGCCCAGCGTGGCCTGATGCCGGTGCCGGGAGGTTATACCTGGCGCAGCGACAGCCGCCTGACCGTGCCGACGGCGGTGCGCTTTACCTTGCCGCAGGCCACGGCCTTCGTGCGCCGGCTGGCCTGCCCGGGCCTGCTGATTGCCGCCGATGACGGTTTGCTGGCCCCGCACCGGGCGTTGTTGAACGAGCTGCCGATCCAGGTGCAGGCCCTGCCTGGCGGGCATCATCTGCACCTGGACGACGCGACGGGGGCGACCTCTGTTGCAGACTGTTTCAATCGCTTTTTCGCCATTTCTTGACTTGCAGCGGGCAACTGCCGAGGCTGGGCGGGTTGAAACAGGAGTCAATCATGATGGATCAACCTGCAGTCTTTAATCCCGGCCCGTGTGGCGGCCTTTTTTTCGCCCCTTGCCGGGCAGCGTGCCGATGAGGGCCGCCATGCGTTCATTCAGTGTCCCGCTTTTATCCCTGTGCCTGGCCTTGTCGACCCAGGTGCTGGCCGAAGATGTCCCTGGCAGCCGCGACCTGGAGATCCTGCCACGCCCGATCGACACAGAAATTGTCGATCACCGTCCCGAGACCGAGCAGGAGCGTATCTACCCGCTGGGCGCCATTCGCAAGATCAGCGGCCAGTTGCGCTATGACGGTCAGGTTGCTGCGCGCGGCCCGCTGCGTTCGGTGACCTATGAACTCCCCGCCGGCCACAGCGCCGACGATGCCTTTACCGCCGCCCGTGAAGCCTTGCAGGCCAAGGACGCCGAACTGCTGTTCTGGTGCCAGGCCCGTGATTGCGGTGAAAGCAGCCTGTGGGCCAACCAGGTGTTCGGCAATGCCCGCCTGTATGGTGCCGATGAGCGCCAGGCCTACCTGCTGTTGCGTCTGGCCGAGCCGGACCAGGACACGCTGGTGGCGCTGTACAGCATTACCCGGGGCAACCGGCGCGCCTACCTGCACGTCGAGCAACTGGCGGCTGCCGCACCGCTGGGCGACATCCTGCCCACCTCGAGTACCTTGCTGCGCCAGCTCAAGACCCGTGGCAAGCTGGTCCTGGCCCGGCTCAAGGGCGAGCCGCAAGACACCTGGGCCAGTGTCCTGGCCCGTAGCCTGAACCTCGACAGCAGCCTGCGCGTGACGGTCTCCGGTGCCCAGGCTGAAGCCTGGCGCGAGGCGCTGGTCGCCAAAGGCGTACGCGCCGCACGCCTGGAAACCGGCACCGCCGACAAGCCCGGCCTGGTCCTGGAAGTCATTCGTTGAGCGGGACGGGCATGACGGCTGTCATGCCCGCCCGTTATGCTTCATCTTCCTGATCCTTTGCGGTAAGCGACTCCATGTTCAATAACGATCGTCTGCTGGTGCAGATCCTGCTTCTGGCGCTGCTGGGCGCCTGTGTCTGGGTGATGGCGCCGTTCTGGTCGGCACTGGTCTGGGGCGCGGTGCTGGCCTTTGCCAGCTGGCCACTGATGCGCCTGCTGACCCACCTGTTCAAGGGCCATGAAACCATTGCCGCCTCGGTGATGTGCCTGTGCTGGCTGCTGCTGGTCGCAGCGCCCCTGGTCTGGCTGGGCTTCAACCTGGCCGACCATGTGCGCGATGCCACCAATTTCATTCGTGATGTGCAGGTCGATGGCTTGCCGGACCCACCCAGCTGGCTGGCGGGCATTCCCATCGTCGGTGAGCGGCTGGTGGGGTTCTGGAACACCATCGATGAGCAGGGTGCGGCCATGATGGCCACGGTCAAGCCCTACCTGGGGCAGGTCGGTAACTGGCTGCTGGCCCGCAGCGCACAGATCGGCGGCGGCATCCTGGAGCTGACCCTGAGCATCGTCTTTGCCTTTTTCTTCTACCGCGACGGCCCGCGCCTGGCGGCGTTCGTGCTCAGCCTGCTGGAACGGCTGATCGGTGAGCGTGCCCAGTATTACCTGGACCTGGTGGCCGGCACCGTGCAGCGGGTGGTCAACGGTGTCATCGGCACCGCTGCCGCCCAGGCGATCCTGGCGCTGATCGGCTTTCTGATTGCCGGCATTCCCGGTGCCCTGGTGCTGGGTATCCTGACCTTCCTGTTCAGCCTGATTCCCATGGGCCCGCCGCTGGTCTGGATCCCCGCGACCGCCTGGCTGGTGTGGCAGGGCGAATACGGCATGGCGATCTTTCTGGGGGTGTGGGGCACCTTCATCATCAGCGGCGTCGACAACGTGCTAAAGCCTTACCTGATCAGCCGTGGCGGCAACCTGCCGCTGGTGATCGTGCTGCTGGGGGTGTTCGGCGGGCTGCTGGCGTTCGGCTTCATCGGCCTGTTCATCGGCCCGACCCTGCTGGCGGTGGCCTACAGCCTGCTGACCGACTGGGTCCAGGAAGGCCGCAAGCGCCCTCAGCAACCCTGAAACACCCCGCTGATTGACTCAGCCTTGTAGGAGCGCGCTCTGCCCGCGACCGGCTGCGCAGCAGTCGTAAATTTGTGGCGTTTCGCAGATTTTGAATGTGTTCACAACCATAAAATTGTGGCGTTTCGCAGATTTTGAATGTGTTCACAACCGTAAAATTGTGGCGTTTCGCAGATTTTGAATGTGTTCACAACCATAAATTTTTAGCGTTTCGCAGATTTTGCGAGCGCTTCGCACTCGGTCGCGGGCAAGCGCGCTCCTNAATGTGTTCACAACCATAAATTTTTAGCGTTTCGCAGATTTTGCGAGCGCTTCGCACTCGGTCGCGGGCAAGCGCGCTCCTACCACCCGCCCGGTGTTTACAAGGTGGACGCGCGGCACCAAGGCAGGTTACGCGGCGGTATCCAGATGCCTGCCCACCGCACTCAGCCTTGTAGGAGCGCGCTTGCCGGAATGCCGGACCACCGCGACCGGCTGCGCAGCAGTCGTAAATTTGTGGCGTTTCGCAGATTTTGAATGTGTTCACAACCATAAATTTTTAGCGTTTCGCAGATTTTGCGAGCGCTTCGCACTCGGTCGCGGGCAAGCGCGNCCGCGACCGGCTGCGCAGCATTCGTAAATTTGTGGCGTTTCGCAGATTTTGAATGTGTTCACAACCATAAATTTTTAGCGTTTCGCAGATTTTGCGAGCGCTTCGCACTCGGTCGCGGGCAAGCGCGCTCCTACCACCCGCCCGGTGTTTGCAAGGTGAACGCGCGGCGCCAAGGCAGGTTACGCGGCGGTATCCAGATGCCTGCCCACCGGACTCAGCCTTGTAGGAGCGCGCTCTGCCCGCGACCGGCTGCGCAGCAGTCGTAAATTTGTGGCGTTTCGCAGATTTTGAATGTGTTCACAGTGATGAAATTGTAGCGTTTCATCAATTTTGCGAGCGCTACGCACTCGGTCGCCGGCAAGCGGGCTCCTACCACCCGTCCGGTGTTTGCAAGGTGAACGTGCGGCACCAAGGCAGGTTACGCGGCGGTATCCAGATGCCTGCCCACCGGGTGATTGCCTTCGGTGTCGTAACGCTCGCCCAGGGCGGCAATCATCTTGCTCAGCGCCTGTGCTGCGATCGGGTTGCTGTCACTCTCGCTCAAGTCTGCGGTTTGCGCCGGTGGCTCTTTCGGTTGCAGGCTGGCGGTCAGCTCTTCAAGGCTGACAGTGCCGTCTTCATTGGTGTCCAGGGCGCTGAACACCTGGCGGCTGTCGGCACTGCTGCCGGCACCGGTCAAGCCGACGCTCAGTTCGTCGCTGCTGATGCTGCCGTCGCCATCAGTGTCCAGCGCGCTCAGCAGTTCGTCGGCCAGGTCGGTGGCCGGTGGTGGCGGCGGAGGTGGTGTCAGGGCCGCCAGTTCTTCGGCATCGAGGCTGTCGTCCTCGTCGCTGTCCAGCGTACTGAACGCCTGGCTGAGGCTGACGGTGATGCTGCCCTTGCTGTCGCTGTTCAAGGCCGAACCGAGTTCTGCCTTGCTGATGCTGCCGTCTTCATCCGTGTCCAGCTTGCTCAGCAAGGCTTCCTGAAAGCGCTGTGCCTGGGTGCTGGAAGTACTGCTGGTGCTGGTGTAGCTCGAATAGCTGCTGGTGCCGATTGCGCCGATCATCGGGTTGACTCCCTGAGGTGGATGAGGCCGACGACGGTGCATCGGCGTGTGCAGAGTCAGGGGCCGGTTTGTCCAGAGGATGTGAGTTGTGTACCGCCGGCGTTACATCGAAGCGGCATGAATGGCACGTTCATGCGGTCAGGCCCGGGGCAGGCTGAGCCGCGCAGTCAGGCCACCGCCCGGCGTCTGACCCAGTTGCAGGTCGCCGCCCATGCGCCTGGCCGCCTCACGGGCAATGGTCATGCCCATGCCGACGCCCCCGGAATTGCGATTACGCGAGCCTTCCAGGCGATAGAACGGCTCGAAGACCGTCTCGTGAAATTGCGGGTCGATGCCGGGGCCGTGGTCGATGACGGCGATGCCCACGCCAGTCGGCTCGTCGAGCAGCTCGACATGGGCGCTGCCGGCATAGCGCAAGGCATTGTCGATCAGGTTGTGCAGGCACGAGCGCAGGGCCATGGGCTGGGTCTTCAAGGGCCGGCAGGTGCCTTCGTAGGTCACCGCATCGCCATTGTCCTGGGCGTTTTCGGCCAGCGACTCGATCAGCGCCTGGACATCGAACGGCTGCATGGCCTCGTTCTGGCGGTTCTGATTGAAGTAGCTGAGAGTGGCGTCGATCATGCCGATCATGTCATTGAGGTCCTGGCTCATCTGAGCGTGCAGGCGCGTGTCGTCGATCTGCTCGACGCGCAGTTTCAGGCGCGCAAGCGGCGTGCGCAGGTCATGAGACACGGCCGCCAGCATGCGCGCCCGCTGCTGCAGTTGTTCGCGGATGCGTTCCTGCATCAGGTTGAAGGTCTGTGCGGCCTGGCGAGCCTCACGGGGACCTGTGATCTCCAGTGGCGGGCTGTCGAGGTTTTCCGACAGGCGCTCGGCCGCTTCGCTCAGGCGCTGCACTGGCCGGCTCAAGGCCTTGGCACCGTACCAGGCGGCCACCACCAGGGTGATCAACTGAAAGACGAACGGCACCACCGGCCCACCCAGTAACGGCGGGCGAGGGCGCGGCGTATTGGCCTCTTGTTGTTGCGCCGCCGGTTCTTGCCGGGGCGGGGGCGGCGGCCCGTAATGGGTGAACCAGACAAACGCCAGCAGGTGCGCCAGCACAATGGCCAGCAAGGCACCGCCGAACAATCGGGCAAACAGCGTGTCGGCCGCGCGGATCAACCCAGCTCCCGGGCATCGAACAGGTAGCCTTCGCCGCGTACGGTCTTGATCAGTTGCGGGTTCCTGGGATCTTCACCCAGCTTCTGGCGCAGGCGCGAGACCAGCAGGTCGATGCTGCGGTCAAAGGCTTCGATGGAGCGCCCGCGGGCGGCATCGAGCAACTGCTCGCGGCTCAGCACCCGGTGTGGACGCTCCAGGAACACCCGCAGCAAGCGGAATTCGGCATTCGACAGCGGCACCACCAGGCCGTCCGGGGCGATCAACTGGCGCAGCACGCTGTTCAGGCGCCAGGCATCGAAACGGATCGTGGTGCGCGGGTCATTGCGGTCGTCACGCACCCGGCGCAGCACGGTCTGGATGCGTGCCACCAGCTCACGCGGCTCGAAGGGCTTGGCCATGTAGTCGTCGGCGCCCAGTTCCAGGCCGATGATGCGATCGGTGGGCTCGCAGCGCGCAGTCAGCATCAGGATCGGGATGTCCGAAGTGCTGCGCAGCCAGCGGCACAGCGACAGGCCGTCTTCACCGGGCAGCATCAGGTCCAGCACCACCACATCGAAGGTGCCCTCGGCCAGCGCCTGGCGCATCTGTACGCCGTCGGTCACGCCCCGGGCCTGGATATTGAAGCGCGCCAGGTAATCGCACAGCAGCTCGCGAATGGCCACATCGTCATCGACGATCAGGGCGCGCGTGGTCCAGCGCTGTTCATGGACCGTGTCGTCGGTCGGGCTGTCGGGGTGTGTTTGCATGTGCGTCCTGCTGCCTGGTGATGCGCGCCGTGAGCGACCGTGGGTAGGGATGCCCGGCAAGAGGCGGCACGGGCGGTGCGCAAGCTTGCCCTGGGTGAATATCCAGAGCATGTCGCCAATGTATCAGGGGGGATACAAATTGCCATCCTAGCAATTGTAGGAGTACCCGCCTGATGACCGGCGCAGTTAAATGGTGACAGGAGTCATACATTCGCCACAGGAGTGCAGGTAATGACAGCTTCGAAAACCCGACGCAACCTTGATCAAGCGCAAAGGGTGCGTGATGAGTACCGTTTGCAGAAAGCCCGGCGAATCGCCGAGGTCGGGGATGACCTTGCCGACCCGGTTGTCGATGCCACATGGTTGGCCGATCCGGCCGACGGGACGCTCAAGGGCAATCTGGTCCGGGAGCAGAATCTGCCGGTCAGCGTGCCGGCATGGTCATCGCTGCCACCGCCCACGCAGCAAGACACGGTGCGTCTGCAATGGGCGCCTGGTGCAACGCCAGCTGAAGGCGATTATCAGGAGGTTGCTTCCATCGTTGTGGAAGGACCGGTCGATCCCGCTCTTTTTCCGTTGCACCTGGAGGTGCCCAACGCCAGTCTGCAACCGGACGGCGATTATTCATTGCGCTATGTCGTGGAAGCGTGGAACGGAAGCAGGTCGAAGTCAGGCGGGGTCAATGTGATATGCGACACCCTGCCACCCTGGAGGCACGCTGAACCGGCGGCCATGAGCCTGCCGGTCCAGGAACTGACCGATGATGTTCTGGCTACTTATCCCGACGAGATACCCGGGACATTGCCGGACTATGCAGACATTCAGCGCGGCGACAAGGTGGCGTTCTACTGGGTGACCACGCCATTGCCGGATGATCCTGACCAATTGCCATTGCCTGTTGGCTACATTGATGTGCTACCGGACAAGACCGTGGCTTATCCGGTCGACATGTTGAAACAGTCTCAAGACAAGGACTACTACGCCTTCTATGTGCTGTTCGACAAGGCCGGTAATCGTTCGCCCCTTTCGAGTTATCACAAGGTCGATGTAGCCCTGGGGCCTTTACCGAGCAACCTGCAAGACCCGATCGTGCCCCTGGCGGCCGACGGCGTGCTTGATCTTCCCGACGCCCGAGAGGGCATCAGTGTGCAGATTCTGGCCTTTGATGAGTGGAAGAAAACCGACCGTATCGAGCTGACCTGGGGTGATCAGGTGTTCAACTCGTCCGAAATCGGCGTGTCGCCACGCTTTCCGCTCGATATTGCCGTGCCCTTGACGGTGCTGCGCGATGCGTATGACCGTACGGCCGGTGGCGAGCAGGCCACCAACGTCAGTTACCGGGTGCTGCGCGGCGCCAAGCCTTCCGAGGTCAAGGCCATCAGCGTCAACGTCGACTTTTCTTATATTGGCCCCGACCCTGTTCCGGACCCCGACCCGGACTGGCCTGACCCGGTCAACGGCCAGTTGACGCGCGCCCGGGTATTTGGCAAGGCCTCGAATGTGCAGGACAGTCTGGCCCGAGCCGACGCCAACCAGGCCGCCGATCTGAAATTTGAGCTCTATACGCCTTTGGCAGAAGGTGAGGAGATCGATTTCTTCTGGGCGGGCACCGAGGTCAGCGAGGCCCGGTATGTCGTCAAGGACACCGATACCAGTAACGATGAAATCAGCGTGGAAATCCCCTGGAGTTACATTGCCAACGCCGGTAACCATCCCGCGTTGCCCGTGCATTATCGTATCCATGCCCCGGGTTCGGAAAACTACCAGAGCTCACCGATGACCCTGGTGAATGTGGATGCCATTACCGTTGTACCGGAAAAGCCAGCATTCGAAGGGCTTTACAATAACTCGGTCATCAATTGCGATTCTCTGTATGCCGACCCAACCAACCCGGCGACGGGCGAGCCCGCCGTGCGCGTCAGGGTCCCGGATTTGTCCAGATACCAATTGAACGACGGTGACAAGGTCACGCTGACGTGGACGGCCGTTGAAGGATTCACCGGTGAGGTTGAGGTGCCTGGCGTCGAAAAATCCGCAGAAATAACCTTGGGCGGGGCAACACCGGTCACAGGATTCGTCTGGTTGGTAGAGCCTTACGATACCCACCTGCTGCCTATCTACACGCAAGCCGGGGATGGCCGCGGGCGGGCTTCTTATACGTTCATCGCCCCGGGCAGTGGTGAAGAACTGACGTCTGAAGTGGCTGAGGCCATTGTGGCGTTGCATGTTCCCGGCGGCGCTTGCCCACTTGTTCCGACCCCCTGATAAAAGCTGGCTGTTTGCAGTGATAAAGCCATGCACAGTTGTGTAATAAGTAAGGCGAAAGTTATCGCAAAATAATTGGCTGGAATGACAGGGTGGCATGGAATTCGGACCAAGGCCGGGTGTACTTTAGTCGAGCGAGGAATAATCCTTCACCATTGTGAGAATGTTCCTACATTTAACTAAGGTTTAGATCTGTAGTATCGCGGCCCCGTCACTTCAGGGGCCGCTTTAGTACGCGGTGCTCAGGGGCGGGGTATTACATTCCTGACTGTACTAGAGATATCAATATGGCAGTAAGTATCGAATGTTCGTTGAAGCCTCTAGCGTGTTACATCAAATTAACAGTCATGGTGCCCTTGGTGCTGTATGGCACCTCTGTTGCCGCCCGGCCTGTCAATGGTCCTGAAACCATCACTGTATCCAACCCCCTGGAAAGTTATCAGATCGGCAGCCTCGGGCATCTGACGGGCAATGCGGCTTCGACACTGGACATCACCACACAGACCGGTGCCCGGCTGACCTTGAACGCCACCACGGTGACCGCTACGGGTAACCGCGCCGCCGTTCAGTTGCTGGGTGCCGAGGCGTGGATCAATGGCGGCACCCTCACCAGTGAAACCGACGCTCTGGTGCTGGGGCATGAGGCCGACCGCCAGGTCGGCTCCAGGGCCACAGTGATCGGCGCGACCCTCTCTGGTGCCAATCGCGGCGCTCTGGTCAGCACCTTGAGCGATCTGCACCTTGAAGGCGCCACGCTTATCGGCAGTGGTGCTTCAGGGCGCGGGCTTGAGGTGATCGGTAATGGGCGTGCCACAGCGTACGGCAGTACCATCAGCGGGCAAATGAACGGTATTCGTCTGCTCGCCGACTCAGTTGGAGCCAAAGGCGATCTGACCCTGGACAGCACCCATGTCAAGGGAGTCGATGGCGCGGCCATCGCTGTGGGGATGCCGGGCCTTGCCGGCCAGGCGACCATCAAGGTCGGCAATGGCTCTACGCTGGTGGGCGGCAATGGCCGGCTCATGGAAGTCGCCACCGGCTCCACGGCTGACCTGACGGTGGACAACAGCCAGTTGACCGGCGATGTCGTTGTCGAGCAAGGCGGCGCTGCCAGCCTGACCCTGCAGAACCAGGCCAGCCTGACCGGGCGCCTGGAAAACGTCGCACAACTGGCCGTCAACAGCCAGGCACGCTGGAACATGGTGGGCGATGGACAGGTTGCCAACCTGGCGATGGACGGTGGCTCGATCAGGTTCGGCGAGGCGGCAGACTACTACCGCTTGTCGGTAGACAAGCTGTCCGGCAACGGGACTTTCGTCATGGATGTCGACTTTTCCCAGGCGCAGACCGACTTTCTCGACATCACCGGGCACGCGACCGGTGAGCACAGTGTGCTCATTGGCAGTACCGGCACCGATCCACTGGCCGATGCGCGTCTGCATGTGGTGCATGCCGGCGCTGGTGATGCCCGTTTCACCCTGGCCGGCGGGCCCGTGGACCTGGGCACCTGGTCCTATGACCTGATCAAGCAAGGTGAAAACGATTGGTTTCTCGATGCTTCCAGCCGTACGGTCAGCCCGGGTACCGCTTCGGTCATCGCCTTGTTCAACACAGCACCTACCGTCTGGTATGGCGAGATGAGCACGTTGCGCTCGCGCATGGGCGAGTTGCGCATGCACGGCGGCCAGCCGGGCGTGTGGATACGCGCCCACAGTAACCGGTTCGACCTGCAAGGTGCCGCCGGCGTCGGTTATCGCCAGAACCAGCATGGCGTGTCGCTGGGCATCGACACCGCATTGCCACTGGGCGACGGTCAGTGGCTGGCAGGCGTCATGGTCGGGCAGAGTACCTCCGACCTTGATCTGGACCGGGGTTCATCCGGCAAGGTCGACAGCTACTCCACCGGGGCCTACGCCACATGGCTCGACACCGATACAGGCTACTACTTCGATGGCGTGCTCAAGCTCAACCACTTGCGTAACAGCGCCAACGTCAACCTGAGCGACGGCACGCGTACCAAAGGCGATTATGCCAACTGGGGAGCGGGTGCCTCGGCCGAAGCCGGTCGGCATATCAAGCTGGATCAGGACTGGTTCGTCGAGCCTTATGCGCAGTTGGCGGCGGTCGTCTTCCAGGGCAAGGATTACACCCTCGACAACGGCATGCGCGCCGAGGGCGAGCGTGCCCGCTCTCTGACAGGCAAGCTTGGCGCCACCGCCGGACGCGACTTCGACCTGGGCCAGGGCCGCACTCTGCAGCCCTATGGGCGAGCCGCACTGGCCCATGAGTTCGTGAAGCACAATCAGGTTGAAGTCAACGGCAACCGCTTCGACAACAACCTGTCCGGCTCACGTGCCGAGCTGGGCGTCGGTGTCGCTTTGGGGCTCTCTGAAGCCTTGCAGGTCCACGCCGACTTCGAGTACAGCAACGGCTCACGCCTCGAGCAACCCTGGGGCGCCAATCTGGGGGTCCGCTACGCCTGGTAGAGCCTGGCCACCCCGGCGTGTGTCAACCTGACATTTGTACCAGTAGTCAGCAGGGGGTGTGCCGGTCTACTGTCGATACATATCAGTAAACATTAACCGTCACGGAGGACGGGCGATGCCAATGTTTTCGTTGATCGACTGGATCTGCATGCGCTTGCGCGGCAGCGACGGACCGCTGCCGCTGCCGCAGGTCGACGGCCTGCTTGAAAATATTGACGGCGGTGAACCGAACCTGCTGCCCGTTGCGCTGTTGTCCAATCCGCTGCGCGTGGACATACCGATGTGGCAAAACTCCAATCCGACGCCCGAGCATCCGGAAACGCTGGAGCTGTTCTGGGATGACAGGCGGATCGACAGCAAGGTCTGGGAAAACCCCATCGATCCGGGTGAGCTGTTTTTCGAGGTGCCTGTGGCGAGCCTGAGCGACGGCAGTCATCTTCTGTGCTACGTCGTGACCGGCTGGAATGGTGGTAGCTCGCCTTCCGACCCCCTGACCCTGACCATCGATAAAATCCCTCCGGTTCTGAACAACGAAGGCCCGCTGATTTTCCCGCCTGAAATCACCAGCGGCGGTGTGACCCATTCCTGGCTCGTCGCCAACGATGAGCGGCTCAGCGCCCAATTGCCTGCCTATCAGACTGCCCGGCCCGGCGATGTGATCACCTGGTACTGGAGCAATTCAGTGACCGGCCGTGAACGTGTAGACGAACGCACTCTGAGCCAGGCCGATCTTGATCAACCCATCATGATCGACTTCGACGGGTCAATCATCCGCCAGCGCGGTAACGGCCAGCGCTTTGTCACGTATATCATCAAGGACCGGGCCGGTAACACCGCGCCGGCGGCTCGTGCAGTGGAACTCAAGGTCGAGGCCAACCGGCCACCCCGGCAGTTGCCTGCACCCAAGATCAAGGATGCCAGCGGCAGCGGCAGCAACTGGACCCTGGACCCGTTCAAGGCCATCAACGGTGCCACCGTCATCATTCCCGAGGAGGCAATCCTTTATGACGACGATGAGGTGTACTTGCAATGGGCCGAGCCGGGCAGCGAGTGGTCCTTTCGCACCGACGAGCCGACCTCTCCCGGGAGCCGGCAATACCTTGTGCCCAAGGATAAGCTGGCAGCGCAGATCGGCAAGACGGATGTGCCGGTGTACTACGAGGTATTCGAAGTGCAGGTGCCTGAGTCGCATGAGTCGACAAGGAGCAAGCTGAGAGTCAACGATCTGACCGGTTTGCCCGCATTGCAGTGCGATTGCCTGACCAGCCAGCAGATCAGCCTGGCAAGAGTGCACGATAACGGCAACAAGGCCAACTTCAGCCTGTCCCGCTGGCCGTTCATGGGCACCGGCCAGCTCGTCAGCGTGTCGGCGCACGGGGTCGACGCATCGGACGCTGCCCACGACGTGGTGATCCTGAAAGACCACCCCGTCGCGTCGGTCGTCGATGTACTGCCGACGGGCGATATATCGCTCGACCAGCTTGATGACTTCAAGATCGGCGGATCAATGGAGTTCAAGGCCAAGGTCAGTTTCGATGGTGGGCAGACCTGGAAAAGCTTTGTTTCAGCCAACTGCACGCTGGTCAACTGACACGCTGCTCATGCCTGCTACTTATAGGTCAGGGTAAAGCTCAGTGCGCCCTTGGCCAGGCCAGGGCGCACGGCGTCGCTGGGCTCGGTCTGGTAGAAGCGGGCATTGAAATCCAGGGTCATGTTCCCGGAAGCAATAGGCATCAGGGGGACTTCGGTATTCAACTCCACCGGTGTACTGCCGTCGGCCTTGAGCACCTGGATGCCGACCCCTTGCGCGCTCGAATCGCTGGTCAGGCTGAACACGCCGCTGCCTGGCGGGCCGACCGGCTGCGAGCCGTTGATGCCGTCCAGCCGGATATGCGCCATGGCAAAATCGGCACTGTCCGGATCGGTTTCGCAGTTGCTCAAGGCAATCTTGAACGGCACCACCGGGGTGGTGAAGCCGGGACCGGTGAAATCAGTGGTGCTCCAGTCGCCCAGCCGCACCGGGTCAGCGCTGACCGGGTTGGCATTGACGCTGCATTGTGCCTGGACCACGGTCCCGGTGAGGCCCAGGTTGAAAATCCTGCCAAGGGTGGTGACATGGCCGCTGAACAGCTCGCTGCCGTCCAGTGAATGAGCACCGGCCGGAATCGACCCGGTCTTGACCAGGGTGAGATTGCTGATCAGGCCCGTGATGGCTATCGTCGAGAGCATTTGTATGGGGGTGCGTTCAGCCTGGTAGGGCACCACGGTATGCCCTTCGGTGGGCCAGAAGGAGTTCCGCGCGCCACCACGGAAAGGCGGGCCCAGCCTGATCCGTACACCCACCCCCGGAATATTGGTCTGCAGGATCTTGCCGGTGACATCTTCGCCGCCCACAGGGGGTAAAGTGCCTGGAAAGACCGGTGCCGTGGCCAGCGCCTGGAAGATCAGGTTTTGCACCGCATGCTCATCAGTCGTACAGTCGACCCTTGCAGCGCCTGGCGCCTGCTGGCTGTAGCGTTTGTCGATCGGCCCGATGGGCGTACCCGCCGGTGCGTCGCGTGGAACATAAAGCGTGCCCAGGTCCATGTTCAGAATCATCTGGCCGCTGCCCGAGTTCCAGTAGCAGCCGAATGACGGGCTCTGGTTTGCCCACAAGTATGGGCTGACCATGGCCAGGGCCAGCCCGGACAGCAGCGCGTGTCGAGTGCGTTTCATGCGTGGTTGGCTCCTGGCCGAAGGTTGGAAAAGGTTCAGCGACATGTCACCTCCTGCAGGCGATAGCCCTCACGCTGCGGCATGCCGGCCGGGTCGATGGACAGACGGCACTGGGGCTGGGTGTCGGTGCCCCAGCGCACCTCCAGCACTTGCGGTTCTTCCCCGGTGGCCAGCATCAGCTGACCGGCCTGGCTGACCATGCCCAGCGCCTGGCCCTTGCTGTCGCTGACCTGTGCGCCGAAAGGCAGGGGCACTCCGTCCGGGCGGCGCACGGTGAGCACCAGGCGGGTGACCTTGCGGGCATCGAACCGGGCCTTGACCACCGCGCCGCGGCTGGGGACCACCTGGCTAATGCCATTGTCGATCTCTACCTCCGGGCCCAGTTCGCCCGTATCGAGCACCAATGGATTGACGCGATAGGGGCGCAGGTGTGAAACCAGTGCGTAGCCCCGTGCGTCGGTGCGCGTGCCGATGGCGTTTTCCACGCCAGCACCGCCGATGCCCGGCACCTGCACCAGGGCATTGGTTTCGCCAAGGCTGGCACCCAGCGCCAGGCCGTCGGCATGCAGCAGCACTGCACCGCTGGCGTTGAGCGACAGGCTGCGGTGCTCGCTGCCCTGGGTCAGACCAGCCCCGAAGCTGGCATGAGGGCCTTGATAACCCATCGACAGCGAGGCTGCCTGGGTGCGGTTGAGTTCGTTGCTGACGCCGACGCGGTAGCTCAGGCGGTTCTCGTCCAGGCTGCCGCCCAGGCTGGCTCGCTGGCTGTAACGCTCGCCGTTATTGAACAGATCGAAGGTGGCGTTGCTCGAATGCCCCCAGTCCAGCGGCATGGAAATGCTCAGGCCGAACTGGCGGTCGGTACCGCGCTTGTCGCTCAGCGACTGCGAGGCATAGAAGTTATAGGTCACCTTGTCGCGCCGGGTGCTGAAGTTGAGCTGGTACTGGCGCTGGTGGTAGTCGCTGCGCCAATAGTCCTGGTTGGACAGCGTCAGGTTCAGGCTGCTGTTGCTCCCCAGGCGCTGATGCACCGAAGCTTCCAGGCGGCTGCGTCGACTGCCTTGAAACCGGGTCGAATGGTCGCGTTGCTGCACGGCTTCATCGAAGTCTCGGTAGCCTTCGGTGGAGTAGCGGTAACCGGCAAAGCGCAGCGTGGTATGGCTGGTGAACGCCTTGCCGTATTTCACGGCATAGCTCAGGCCTTGAGGGGCAGCGTCCTGGCCAGACCCGAGGGTGGCCTCGGAACGGGTGACGTCCAGCGCCAGTGCGCCGACGCTGCCCAGGTCGCGAGCCAGTCCCAGACTGGTGGCGCGGTAGAAATCACTCGCCAGAACCCCGCCATACAGGGTCGAGTTCCAGCCCAGGCCCCAGGCCCCGGTGGCTTGCCAGAACAGCGGCTCGGTGGTTTCAGTCGCGCCGTTGTAACGTCCCAGCGCGGCGCTGTATTGCCAGACACCTTCGCGCAACAGGTTGCTGATCGTCGAGTAGGGCTGGCTGAAACGGCGCACCTGGCCGTCTTCTTCGGTCAGGACGATTTCCAGTTCGCCACTGCCGACGGTGGTCAGGTCGTCGATCTCGTAGGGGCCGGCGCTGACATAGGTCGAATAGATCGGATAACCGTTCTGCAGCACTTCCAGTTTGGCACGGCTCAGCGCCACGCCGCGGATGATCGGTGCATAGCCCTGCAGGTTGTCGTCGAGCATCTCGCGATCCGATCGCACCTGCAGGCCCTTGATCGGCAGGCTGCGGAACACGTCGCCGCCGGTGAAGGTCTCGCCCAGGGTCATGGCGGCGCGAGTGCCTGGCAGGTCGCGCTGGACATAGGTATAAGCCCTTGTCCAGGTGCGTTCGCCATGCTCGTCGTGTTGCAGCGAATGGTTGCTGCGCAAGCGCCAGGCGCCCAGGTTGATGCCGGAGTTGAGGTACAGGTCATCGCTGCTGCGGTTGCCGCCACGACGGTGGGTGCTTTGCATGGCCGAGGCCTGATAGTTGATAAAGGCCGCATTGATGCCATTGTCCCACTGTGCAGGATCGACCTGCCGGGCACTGTGGCGGCGCATATGGATTTGCGGAATGGAAATTGCCAAAGCCAGGGTGCCGGCATCGAAGTCCAGGCGCGCCTCGGGAACGACATCGAGCAGTGGCAGGCAGGCGGTCGCCTCCGAGAGGGGCTCGGTCAGGCTCTGCAGGCGCAGGCCCATCTGTTCCAGCAGCGCCGGGCTCAGGCAGGGCAGCAGGCGGGCGCTGTCGGCGTGTTGTTCGAAGCTCAGTTCATGCTCGCCGAAGTACTGGCGATTGACGTGGACCTGCACCCAGTACTTGCCGGGCACCAGGTCCTGGCCACGGCCCAGGGCCATGAGCGCCTGCAGCCCGGCATCGGCGGCATGGGCCTGGCCCTGACGCATGAAGCCGCTATTGAACTCGATATCCTGGGTCGCCAGCGCCAGCCTGGCGTCAAGCAGCAAGGTGCTCCCGCCCAGGCACAGCAGATGAACCAGGCGTGGGCGCACGCGAAAGCGCCCAGGCCCGCGTCCGGGGAAAAGCATCATGGTGTGTTCCTGAAAAAGACGAGACCGCCGGGCGGTCAGGGACTGACGCGGATGGGCAGGGTTACCGGCAGGCTGCTGCCACCGTAGTCATTGATGGCGGTGTACACGACCGCAAGGCCGGTGCCGGGCCGGGTTGCACTGAGCCGATAGCGGCGCGTGGCCAGGGGTTCAAGCATGTCGGCAGCCTTGAGCTGCTCGGTCTTGCCGTGGCCCTGGACTTCCAGGCGTGCGAACGACACATGAAACGGACTGGGGTTGTGCGCCACCAGGTGGACCTGGCCGTTGACCTGCTCGATCGACCATTGCAGGTCGGGAAGGCGCGCCATGGGGCTGTCCTTGAGCGAGGCGGGGCGGTAGAACAGCTTGATGCGGGTACGCAAGGCAATATTGAGCACATTGCCGTCATCGGCGGCCTGGGGAATCTCCTGCACATTGAAGTAGAACAGCGACTCGCGGTCGTGGGGCAGGTCGTTGGGCAGGCCGTTGATCTGCACCTGCTGCTCCTTGCCGGGGTCAAGGCGAAACAGGGGCGGCGTGGCAATCAGGGGCACAGCGCTGCTGTCGTCGTCGGCGGCCGTGTTGACCCAGGTCTGTACGGCGAACGGGCGGTCACTGGGGTTGCTGACAACCAGTGCAACACTGCGTTTGTCACTGGCAAGCACTACGCGTGTGGCACTGATGGACAGCGCCGCGTGGCTGGCGCGCAGGTCGGCGATCAGCACGGCGCAGGCCAGGCACAGGGCTGCGATCCACCGGGCGCCATGAGGCTTTGTTGGCAAGGCGAACATCGAAAGGTTTCCTGCGTGCCGCTGTACGCCAGGCCATCAGGCTCGACGTACAGCGGCTGTGGGTGATGGATCAGTTGATGGCAACCACGAATTGCACGTCAGCCGAAGCGACACCCGCGCTGACAGTGGCTTCGACCGAACGGTAGTACGCGTTGAAGGCCATGTCGGTGGTGCCGTTCTCGATCAGGTCGTAGGCGGCCGATTCGTCACCAGGGGCGATGGAGACGCCGGTCTTGTCCTTGATGACAATCGCAACGCCCTTGGCGCCATCGGCCGTCGGGGTCACGCCGAAGTAGTTGCCGGTGGTGTCCGGGGTGCCGTTGAAGGTCACCCGGGCCACGTCGTCAGTGCCGGTCAGGCCACAACTGCCGTCGTCCTTGATGCGCAGGGCAAAGCGCTTGCCGCTGTATTCCTGGCCGATGCCGGTGAAGCGCGAGGCCTCGACCGAACCCATCTTTACCAGGTTGCCGACCGAACCATCGCCGGGGTTGACGACTTCGATAGGGCAGGTGGTGCTGGTGATCTGACCTTCGAAGTTGATGGTGCCAGTGGTGGCGAAGGCCGAAGTACCGGCCGCAGTAATCGCCAGCCCCAGGGCCAGGGCAGAGAAATGCTTGATCACGAGTAATCCTTGTAAATGCGTAATTAGTTGATTGTCAGCAATGGATGTAACTAATTATGTTAGTTGGAAGTTGTTTATGTGCTACGTCATGACGGGGCAGGATTCTAGAGGGCACTGGAGCATTGTGATACGCGCAAAAGAGGGGAGAGTGGCAGCAGGTTCTGTAGGATTTTTCCTATATGTAATAGCGACATTATTACAGGTGTTTTTGATCGTAAATTTTAACCAGGCAGGTCACCTGAGTATCCCTATGGCGTTGATACTCAGGTGATCTTGACCCGTTGTCGGCAATGCCGGGTTGCAGGTGTTTGGCCCTGACTTGATTAAAACCGTTTTTCTGCCCAGCCCCTGTAAGCATTAAAGTCGGGCCCACGAACGGTCTGGTTGGGTACCGCCTCTGCCGGATTTTCTGGAATGGCTGGATGTGCGGAGCCTGTCGAACCTGCAGCGCTTTCGGCTACTGATGACCTGCGACTTACCGGCAGGGAGTTAGGAAGCTCATCGGAGATTGATGAGGCGCTGGTTCGACGAGCAGGTGCATCAGGCAGATATATAGGTCTTTGACGGAGCGCATTAGCTGGTTTAGGCCTGAGGCTTTGCAGAACAGGTCCTGTGGACAGTAATGAAGAAGTGCTGCTGGTACCGTGCTTGGCTGCCCGGACTGCCGCACGGCTCGCTGTGATACCCCCCATGACATCCATAGGCATCAGCGCTAAGTCGACATATTCTGCAAGTCTTACCCACGCTGCATGGCTGCCCAGCGTTCTGGCGATTGTCGTGGTGGCGGTCAAGGCAGTAGAGGTACTTGAAATACTGGCATTTATGATCGCCGCCGTGGACCCTACCGTTGCCGCTGTACCGGCCCCGGCAGCAACGCCGGCGCCCACGCCTGCTGCGTTTGCAGCGGCGGCGATGCTGGCGGCAGTCATGGTGCCTGCCGTTGCTCCCGCTACCGAACCTGCTGTAGCCGCTGCACTGGCACCCACTGCCGAGGTGGTGCCGGCAATCGAGGCCGCTGTCGCCGGAAAGGCTGCACCCAGTGTCACGACCGTGGCGGCCACCGATAATGCGATGGTCACGGCACCAATGGCCGCGATCAGCCAGGGAAAGCCGCCTGAGCCTCTCGACTCTTCCGGCCCCACGTCATCGTGGCGGATGCGCGTACGGCTACTGGTGCTCGAAGCGAAGTGGCCTGTGGGGTCGTGCAGGGCGATGGGGTTGCCCAGGCAGTAGGTGTAGGGGTTCAGGCCGCCGCTGCCAAACGGGCTCAGGCTGTCGGGGCTGTGAAAGCGCATCAGTGCCGGGTCGTAGGCCCGGTAGCCCTTGCCCAGCAGGTACCAGCCCGTGGCGCTGTCGAGCATCTCGCCGTTGTAGCCGCTCAGGCTCAGCAGCGGCTCGTCGCTGTGTCGCTGGCCGTAGGCGCTGTACACCGCGCGGCGCTCATCACCCTGTTGATATTCGGCGCGCAGGTTGCCGTTGGCATCGGTCAGCGCCAGCAGGGTCTGGTCCGGGTCGTGGCTCTGCTGCTGCCCCAGCACGCCCTGGGGGCCGTGCAGCCATTGGCTGGCAATGCCTTGCCTGACCGCACAACTGAGGGCGTCATCCTGATAGAAGCGCAGCGTTGGCGCCTCGGCGCCCTGGGTGGCATTGACCAGATGATTGTGGCCATCGTAGCCATAAGCGGCCACTGCCTGCCCGTCCGGGTGTTCGACTGCTGTTAACCGGCCTTGCAGGTCATAGTGCAGTTGGCGGCCCAGCCGGTCATTGAGCTGGTTGCCGTCGGCATCGTAGCGGAAGGTCGGGTAGCCAGATGCCCGCGCCGGCGTGTACCTGATCTCGTTCAACTGGCAGGGCACGACAGCGTCGTACACGTACTGGGCGAGTTCAACGGCCGGCGTGCTGCCCGGTGTAAAGTTGGTGCGCACCGTCTTGAGATTGTCCAGGGCATCGAAGGTGAATATCTGCTGGGTATAGGCCCGGCCCAGGTCATCCCGGGGCAATTGCTCACCGGTGCAGGTGTGGCTACCCAGGCGCCCGCGTGAATCGTATTCGAATGTTTCGTCCAGCACGGTGAGGGTGTCCTGACGCCAGCAGCGGCTGAGCAACAGGCCGTCCGCCTGCCAGCGCTGCTCCACGGTTTGCCGGGGTTGCCCGGTCATGTCCACGGTCCGGCAGGTCTCGCGGCCGTGCGCGTCATAGGCCTGCTCCAGTACCAGGACCGTACCGGCCGCCAGATCGCGGGTGGTGGTGCGCAGGATTTGCCCCAGGGTGTTGTATTCCAGCGTGGTGCGCAGGTTACCTTGCTCGAGGTGTTCAAGCCGGCCTAGCCGGTCGTATTCATGATGGGTTTCCAGGCCTGAGCCGGCCCCCTGGATGAGTTCGGTGCGGCGCAGTGGCCGGCCCTGCAGCGAGGTCACAAACGAACTCGACCAGCGCGTGCCGTTGCTGTCGACCCAGTGCTCACCGGTCAACTGGTTGTCGAGGTTGTAGTCGTATTCGCGCTGACCTAGCTCGTTGCCGACATGGGTGAGGCGTGCACTGACCGGGTCATAGGTGAATCCGGCCTGCAGGGCGTCGTCTTCGCGCCGGGCATGGATGAGCGTCGGCTCGTCGGTCAGCTGCAGGTTGTATTCATAGTCCAGGGTGGCGCCGCCCGCGGTGAGGCGTTGACAGGCCTGGCGCCGGCCGGGTTCGTAGAAATACTGGTCTGTGCGCGGCCCTACGCTGGACTCGGTCAGGCGTTGCAGGGCGTCGAAACGCTGCGTGCCGACCGTGACGAAGGTTCCGGAAGCATCGCCGACCAGCACTTCGGTGGGGAGATCTGCGGTGCTATGGGCGGCGTAGCGGCGTTGCACCCGGGTGTTGTCAGGCAGCTGCGTCTCGATCAGGCGCGACCACGGGTCGTACTCGAAACGCGTCATGCGGTTCAGTTCGTCATGCTGCTCGACACAGCGCCCCAGCCCGTCATAGATGAAGTGCCGGGCACTGGTTTCACGGCCATCGGCGGCCAGGCTGCGGATGCGGTCCGGCTTGCCGAACAGGTTCAGCCAGGTTTCGCTCAGCTCGCTGACCAGGCCGTTTTCCCCCGGGCCCTGCAACCAGCTGCGCTGCACCGGCACGCTCGATTCGGGGGTGCCGATCGGGTCGGTTTGCAGATAATGCCCGACGCCGTCCGGGCCGGTCTCACAGCAGCGCTCGCCCCACATGTCATAGTCGTAATGGCGGGTCAGCGCCAGGGGTTGGCCGTCGAGCCAGTCGTAGTCGGTCTGCTGGCTCAGATGACCCCAGGCATCATGGCTCGCCTGCATCAACAGATGCGTGGCCGCGGGGTTGGCGCTGTCGACGTGATCACGCTCTTCGAGAATGGCCCGGCCCAGGCCGTCGAGCAGGGTATGGGTCATGACCTGGCGGGCGTCCCACACGCGTTGCCCGGCCTGGTCGCCGGCCTGGGCGCAAAGCTGGTAGGTGTAGGTGCGCCGGGCCTGGTAAGCGGTTTGCGCGGCGACCACTTCCTCGACCAACCGCCCCAGGCTGTCGTAGCGATACAGGTTCTGCACGTCGTCGATCTGCGTGCTGACCTCCTGGCCGGTCCATGACGAGTGCTGGCGGACCACGGTCCTGGCGCTGGTATCGAAATCGCTGCTGATGGTTTCGCTCGACTCGACCACCGGGATGCCGAGCAGCGGTTGCTCCAGCGTGCGCCAGAGGCTGTCGGTAAAGGTAGAAAACCCGTTGAGCGTCTCGGTGGTGCGGCTGATGCGCCCATGCTCGAAGGGGTTGCCTGGCGCATTGAGGTAGCTGAAGTGCGTGTAGTGCAGTTGCTGTTCGGTTTCATCATCAAGGTCGAGCTGCACCAGGGTTTCGCTCTCGCGGGTGACGAAGTCGGCCAGCCCGCTGCCTGCCAGGGCGGGCAGGGCCAGGTAGCGATAACGGCTGCACAGCACCGGTGCCGCCGTCGCGGCAGGCGCCGGGGTCACGGTCCTGGACTTCAAATGGCGCACGAACCCTTCAGGGTCCGGCGGGCAGCCGTCCTCGGCGCCGTCGGCCGGGTACCAGGTGCTGGTTTCCAGCACCCCATCGGGCTGGCGCTGGGTCAACAGGTTGCCATGCACGTCGAAGGTGGTTTCCACGGTCTCACTGCGTATGAGGGTCGGATCGTTGGCGAGGCGCCAGCGCGTGGTGACGGTGCGGGGGATCTGGCAGATGCTGGGCTGCTTGTCGTAGGCCACGTTTTGCAGCAGGTGATAGGTGGTTTCGGTGCTGTAGACGGCATTGCCCTGGATCGTGGTCTGCAAGGTCTGCAAGTGGAACTGATTGAACGTGCGCTCGATGCGCCGTACCGGCGCGCCTTCGATGTAAAGGCTCTCGACGCTCTGGTACGCATAGTCGCCGATGTATTTGTAGAGATTGTCCAGTCCGTCGTCGGCCCAGGTAATGTTCAGGCCGGCCCCGAGAAAGTTGGTGTTGCCATGTGACAGCTGATAGCGGTAGCGCACATCCACCGGCGCCTGGCCCGAGCCCGGATCGAGCACATGGCGGGTCACCCGTGGCAACGCAGTGCGCCCGCTGCCTGAAGGGAAAGCATGCCCGGCATCGCCGTTGTCGCCATAGGACACCGATTCATGGGCACCGGTCGGGGTCTGGACTTTGACGATACACAGGTGGTTACGGATCATCGCGTATTCGAAGCGCCAGGAGGCCTGGTTGTCAGTGGGCAATTCGATGCGCGCGACCCGGCGCGGGGTATCCCTGAGCACCATGACAAAGCGCGCCAGCGGCTCGTCGCTGGCGTAGGGCTGCACGAGCAGGGCCACTTGCGAAGACGTGTGTTCCACGCTCAGCAGGATGTTTCCGTCAGCGTCCTTGATGCTCTTGAGCATCGGGTGGCCGTCATGGGTGGTGTAGACGAGTTCGACCCAGTGCCCGGCCGGTGACTGGATCCTGGCGGGCACGTGCAAGCGGTTCTGGGTGCTGCCCTGCGGCTTGAGCCACTCAACCGTGCCGGATTTATGCACTACCCGGTAAGAGAACTCGGACGGGGTGTCCTTGAGATCATGCAGATGAAAACTGTCGAGTTTCTGTTCCTTCATCTGCAACCGGTCGCTGCTGCTACTGGTGCCGGTGACCTTGAAGGTTTCACCGGTGCTGAGCGCAATCACGTTATTGCGCGGGTTGTACTGCGTCAGCGCAAGCTCCCAGCCGGTGCCGAAGCCCAGGTCCTGATTGTTGAGCGGGTTGAAGGCCAGCGACAGCTTGACGTCCGGCCCGCGCAGATTGTTGGCGGCCATGTCGGGCAGGTTGATCGACACCGTGTACTGGCCGGTTCGCGGGTCGACGCCGTTGTCGACAAAACCCACGAAGTTGAGCGCATTGGAGTGGACGGAGTTTGACGTACTCATCGGGCTGCACCTTCCTTGGAACATAAGGGCCGAAGCCGGGGCTGGCGACCACCATACCTGTCTGGTATCGGCCTGAAACCTAGCGAATCTGTCAGTACCGGGTTGCCTGGACAGGGCGTACAACTGCCGGCATCACCCACTTGAGCGGCGGCCGCACGCCGTCGACAGGAGCGCACCATGGTCTTGCCCATGCCATCAGTCCCGGCCCTGCACCCCGTGGAAAACTGGATCGACCTGGTGCAATTGGGCACCTCTGACCTGGAGACCTACATCTACCACCCGGACATCGCCGACAGCTCTTTCTGGATCAACTGGCGCGGCTGTGACGCCCAGGGCAACGTCGTCGATGTGTTCGATATCGAATACAGCGTGATTGGCGACCCGGGTCCCGGCGGTGTGCAGGTGCTCATCGATAATGCGGACGTTCAGGCGCTGGACCAGGGCTATGTGTTCTATTCCTATCGCATCGAGAGCACGGATATGCCCGGTCAGCAGGGCGAGGAGTCGCTGCGGCGCTTCTTTTATGTGGGCACCCGCGAACGCCAGGGCGTTATCCCGGCGTTGGCGGTGGCGCAGTTCAAGCAATCCCACCAGTTGCAGATCATCCTGGACTGGATCGAGGGGGACGCTGTAGTGGTGGTGCCGCCTTACCGCGCCATGTCCACGGGCGACACCGTGACGCTCACGCTGGATCTGTATTTCATGGGCGATCCATTCGACACGCTGACGCTGCCCAAAGTGCTGGTCCCTGAAGACCTTGGCCAGCCCTTGCAATGGGCGGTGAGCAAAAGCGAGCTGGAGATTATCGAAGGCTCCTTCGTCGACGTCAGTTACAGCATTGCCTACGCCGTGCCCACGACCTCCAGCTTCAGTCCGGTGCAACGCCTGGAGGTGGTGACTCAGGAACCGATCAGTCGCCTGCCGGCCTTGATCATCAAGGATTTCAACGACAGCGCCCTGAACCCCGAAGCCTTCCCCGACGGCGTGCGCTTGCAGGTGCCGCTGTATCCGGACATTCAAGTCTGGGATACGGTGGTGATGTACGCCGACAGTGTCGCTGCCAGTCGCCAGTCCCTTGACCTGTATCAGGGCCAGGTCAAAGCCCTGCAAGTGGACATCTCGACCCTTGACAGCCAGGTACTGGAACTCACCCTGGACTATCCCTGGCTGCAGGCCAATAACGGCCGGCAGATGCAACTGGGGTACACCTACGCCCGCCTGAACGCCGCAGAAAGTGGCGACGTTCTGGCAGTCATGCTGAGCAAACCGTTGCACCTTCCGACGCCCATCGTCGAGCAAGCCACGGCCGAGGACTCCGGAGAGGGGCCACCTCGTGGCTATCTGTATGCCGATGATGTCACTGCCGGCGTGCACATCCGGATACCCGATGAGGCCGAACTGGGGCTTGACGGCCAGGTGCAGATGCATTGGCAGGGGCATGCCGGCACAGGCAGCATCATTGTCACCGAACCGATGCCCAGCCAGCCCAGGCGCTATTTCATCCCCCCCGCTGCCATACCGGCCAACATGGACAAGCGGCTGGAGGTTTTTTATCAAGTGACGACGGCCAGTGGCGAAGGTCCGTTCAAGTCCAGGGCGTTTGACCTGGCCATTCATGCCCCAACTCATGGCTGGCCGGCCATCCAGCTGACCGAGCCGCCGAGCCTGGACACGCTCTCGCTGGCGGCGGTGCCCCCCGGTGGTGCCGTGTTTATCCTGGAACGCTGGATGTTCATGGCCGCCGGACAACGGGTCAGGGTGCGCGTCGACGGGCTGGGGCGCGACGATAATCCATTGCGCATCCCGCTGCGCCAGGGCGCTGAGGAGCCGGTGACGGACGCCGAGTTCGCGGCAGAAAAACTGCAGGTCATCTTTGCACTGAGCGGCTTGCAGGCACTCAAGCTCCATAACGACTTTGTTGTCCGGGTCGAAACCAGCTTCGATGATGGCGACACCTATCTGCTCTTTGTAAGTGCCGTCATCCTGCTGACCCCCTGAGCAGAACCCCTACCGACAAGGAAGTCGATAATGGCCACCCATACCCTTGAAAGCCTGCTGCAATGGATGCGCGACCCTGACACCAATGTGATGTGGGGCTGGAACATGATTGCCGTCATGGCGCGCAACAAGACCAACCAGATCCTGATGCAGGAGTACCTGGCCCGGTACGACGCCGACAGCTACCTGCCGGCGATTACCGCCGAGGTGGTTGCAGAGGATTCAGGTTTCAAGCAGGTGATTCACGACTACCAGCTCGATGCGCCGCGCCTGTCCTTCACCCATGCCGACCTTGACGACGCCAGAGCGCAATTGGCAATGGCAGTGCTGGGCGGGGTGCAGATCGGTCTGAGAAAAAACCTCGACCTCTGGCATGTGACAAGCATCAGCGAAGCCGATCCGCTGCAAGGCCCCTGGCTGACGCTGGAGCTCAACCTTGAAGAAGTGCCCGGCACCGTGGGCGAAGACAACCGTGTGCGCCTGGATTTGCAACACAGTGACAACTTTCGGTTGACCCTCTCCGGGGATGAATATGAACAGCGCTTGAGCGGTGACGTCTTCAAGGACCTGTTCAATGAACTGCCACCACAGCAACGGGTGTTCGTGCTGGGCAGCATCGAGCCCGGTGGCGCGCAGGGGTTCAGGCCGCAAAGCTTCACTCTGCGCACCCAGAGCGCCGGCGAGCCGGCGGCCGATGCGCGTTCGGCGCAAGATCTGGACGGCGCGCTTCTGGTGTTCGTGCGCATGCAGGGCAGCGATGAGGGCGACCAGGTGGGCGCCTCGTTTCGTTACCTGATTCCCAATGATGCCGATCAGGATTTTTCGGCCACCGTGGTGTTGTCCCGCCGGTGGTTAAGGCCACTGATCGGGGCAGAGGACAAGTTGTTCGAGGCTGTTCAGAGCCTGCTCACGGGCAATAGCACGTTTGCGCGTCAGTATGACAGTGACGGTATTATCCGCTCGGCCGTCGCCCAGGACGGTGAGCTTTATTTTGCTGAATCGGGCTCTACCTTGATCCCGATGCCATTCATGAATTTCATGATCACGACCCAGATCTATTGCTCCGGTATCCGGTTGCTGGCAAACAGCACGCGCCCCTTGTCCATGCAGGCCGACGCACAAGGTCACTTCGATGTCAGTTGGGAAACCTCGGCTGAGGTGGGTTACGTACTGACTTTCGACGTTACCGGTAACAACCCGCCTGACCTGCCCACAAAAGTCTATAAATACCGGTATGACCTTTCGCTCTCGGCACGCTATGAATTTGTCGAAAGCGACAATGACCTGAGCTTCAAGGAGGTGCATTGGGACCTTGATCTGACCTCTACACAGCTGGAGTCCAACGCGTCGGCCACTTCCGAGGGGGCCGAGTGGTTGCTGTTCATATGGAAGGTGCTGCTTGAAGTCGAGAAGGTCGTCAGGCACAAGGTAGAGCCCAAGCTGAAAGACGCACTTCAAGCGTTCGGTATCAATATTCCCATAGGGGCAATGATCAAGGACTGCGTCAAGCTCAATTTCGGCCATGCCATCGAGTCACTCAAGCTGCGCAGACCCAGAGATACCGGTGTATTCGGGCGCATCAATCCGCTCACCACCACCCTGGTCGTCAGCCCGTCGCAGGTGCTGATGCCGGCCGGCGGCACCCAGCAGTTCCAGATGACCGGTGCCAGCCAGGGTATCGAATGGTCGGTCCACGAACTGGCCGGTCCTCAGCGGTCTGCCGGCAGTATCAGCCCTCAGGGCCTTTATCGCGCCCCCGCGGCAGACGCTATAGGCGGTCATTTCCAGCGTGTACGGGTGACCGCCAGCGAGCCGGCCAGCGGCAAGCGCAGCTCGGCGCTGGTCACCGTGGGGACCAACGCCCTGACAATCAACCCGCTGTATCAGGAGTGCAGCGTGGGTGAACGGGTCGAGTTACAGGCCGGGCGGCTGGGTGAGGGCAGCCTGCAGTGGTCGATCAAGAGTCCGGTGGCCGGCGAAAGTGGCACCGTGGTTCCGAGCGAACTTCCAGGCGGCGATCACACCTATTGCGCCGTTGATAAAAAGGTTCGCGGCAAACTGTTCGTGCTGGATGAAATCGAGGTGTGCGACACCATTACCGGGCAGGCGCGTTCGGCGCATGTCCTGGTATTGATGTGGCTGGTAACCCTGTCAATCACGGCGCAGGTTGTCGATGAACAGACCGCGCAACTGACAGCACTGACCGATCAGGAACTCGTCGGCCCGGTTGAATGGCAGCTGTGGCTGGGGCCGGGCGCCGTGGATGCCCAGGGAGTGTACCGCGTGAGCGAACCGGGCACCGCCCGCTTTGCCTTGATGTCTGCCAAGGCGCCCATTCCCGATGATGACTATGTCACCGGGTACATCATCGTGCCGCTGCCGCTGAGCGAGTTCGCCCGCGCCCTCGACGACGGCCCGCACAGTGCCCGCACCTGATGCCAAGGAGGCAAGCAAATGCCAACCAATACACTCCAAAGCCTGCTGGACTGGATGGCCGGGCCCGAAAGCAATGTGATGTGGGGCTGGGACGCCATCGCGGCGCTCGCCCGCGGTAAAGTCAACCTGCTGCTGGCCGGTGATGCGCTGGCCAGGCTCGACAGCGACAACCCATGGCCGGCGTTCAGCGGTGAGGTCATTGTCAGCGAGAGTCGCGCGAAAAACCTGATGCATGGCATTGCGCTGGGTGTGCCGCGCTTGTCGTTCGAGAATGCCACGGCCGACGATAGCCGGGCGCGCCTGAGCGTGCCGGTGATCGGTGGAATACGACTGAATGTGAAAAAAGCCGTGGACCGCTGGCGAGTGACCCGGATCGATGAGTTCGACCCACTGCAAGGGCCGGTGCTGTCTCTGGACCTGCAACTGGCTCAACTGCCGGGTCAGGTTCAGGGGCAAACCTGGCTGGGCCTGGATCTGCGCCTGAGCGACAACCCGCGCCTGGGACCTGAAGGGACCGACGTCGAGCAGCAAAGGGCCGGCGAGTTCTTCAAGGCACTGATCGATCAATGGCCCGAGGACCTGAGCGTGCTACAGCTTGGTGTACTTGACGGGTCGCCTGACCAGCCACTGCCGTTGCAGGCTTACCGCCTGCGCAGTCAGTTGCGCCGCGACCAAAGCCTGGCACCCAGCGCGTCAGCGGATGGCGACGGTGCACTGTTGCTGTTCATGTGCCTGGCTGGCCACGAGGAGGGCGGCAGCGTGGGGGCTTCGTTTCGCTACCTGATCCCGGATGACGAAGGTGCGGATTTTTCAGCCACGCTCTTGTTCGATCAACGGCTCAAGGGCGTTGAGATCGGTCAGCCGGGCACCGTGTCCGAACGCTGCGCCCGGTTGATCGACAGTCGCGATTTCACCGTCGAGTATGGGCAGCAGGGGCAATGGCGTTCAATGCAGGCCAACGCCGGGGTGCTGGCATTCGAGGCCGCCACCCGGACCTTGCCCGGATTCAGCTTCAAGGGCGAAGGCATGACGGCGAGCATCGCCAGTCCGGCATTGGCCTTTGCCGCGAACAGCAGCACGCCGCTGCGTATCGAGCAGCTTGAAGACCAGCAGGTCAGCATTGAGTGGGGCTCGAGCAGCACCTTGGGCAGCGCTGTAAGTTTCAGTTCGGCCAGCCGTAACGATTGGCCTGGCGCCATGATCGAAGAAGAGTATTTTTTCCATCTTTCGGCCCTTTACGCGCCCGATGAAAATGACCCTGCACGGTTGCAGTTGCGTGCCTGGCATATCGACATCGACGCGCGGCAGCAGCCGATGGCGCCATTGCCAGCCGGGGCGGACATGGAAGCGCTGGCCTGGCAGGTCTTCACCCGGTACGTCGGCCGCCAGATCGTCAGGCTGCTGGGACCGGTGATCAAAGCTGGCCTGGCCGAGGCCCTGAAGACCGGGTTCAGGTGCGAAGCTTCGTTGATGGGCCTGTTCAAGAACACTATGACGCTGGATTTCAGGCAGGCCATTCACACGGATGTAATGGCCCTGCCCCGGGATATCGGCGTTTTCGGTCGTGTCGACGCACAGCACGGCGCGCCGCAAGTCGAGCCGTTACAACCTGTGCTTGTGGCGGGCGGCACCCAGGTATTCAGCTGCCAACCGGCCAGCCAGGACCTGCAGTGGTCCGTCGCCTCGCTGCAGCCGCCTGACGGCGAGGCCGGCACTATCGACGCCCAGGGGCTGTATCGGGCGCCGACAGCCGCTGCCTTGCAGGGCCGTTTCCAGCGGCTGCGGGTTTCCGCCACCGAGGCGGCCGGTGGGCAACGCAGCGATGCGCTGGTGACCGTGGTACGTCAGGGTCTGACGGTCAACCCATTGATCAGCGAATGCAATCGGGGCGAGCAGGCCTTATTGCAGGCCGGCGTCCTTGGCGACGGTGACCTTGAATGGACAATCCTCGACCCGGTCGAGGGGCTCAGTGGTCGTCTGATCCTGCCCGAAGGCAGCAATCGCACGTGCATCTATCAGGCTACCGACCAACAGCGACCGGGCTGCACCTATGTACCGGAGCGGATCGAGGTGCGCGACAGCCTGACCGGCGCCACGGCACACCTGCTGGTACTGGTGCTGCTGGCCACTTCGAGCGTGAGCATTGACTGCGTCGAAGATCCAGTCCTGACGCCTGACCAGTTACGCCTGCAAGCGACGCTCAATGGCCAGGTGCTCTCGGGCGTGCAGTGGCGCCTGGCCCCGGGCGGGATAGGCACTATCGATGCCGAAGGCCTGTACACCCGCGATCCTGACGGGCCACTGCCCTTTGTCCTGGTGCTGGCCAGGATCGAGGGGGCCGGAATGATCTTCGAGGGGCATCTGATCGTGCCGTTGCCCTTGTCACGATTTTCCGGCGCACTGGCAGCTGTGACCCGGCACTGAGGTTCGATTCGATTGCCAGGGAGGCAACGTCATGAGTAGCAACTCAAAGGAAAGCCTGTTGCAGTGGATGGCCAATCCGCAAACCGACGTCATGTGGGGCTGGGATTGCATCGTGGCCATGGCTCGCCATGAGGCCAACCGATTATTGATGCATGAATACATCGCCCGCTTCGATTCGGGCACTTACCTACCCGTGATCAGGGGTGAGGTGCAAGACGCTGATGGACTCAAGCAGGTCATCCAGGATTTTGTGCTGGACTGGCCGCGCCTGTCGTTCGCGCACGGCGGCCTGATCGACAGCAAGGCACAGTTGACCATGGCCGTGCTGGGCGGGCTGCAGGTGACGATGAGCAAGCATGTCGACACCTGGCACGCCGTTACGATCAGCGAAATCGACCCCCTGCAAGGCCCGTGTCTGTTCCTTGACCTTGACCTTGACGAGGTGCCGGGCACGGTCGGTGAAGACGGCAGGGTGATGCTTGATCTGCGTCACAGCGACAACTTCCGCCTCAGCTTCAACCTGGATGAGAACGAACCCAACAAGGGCGGTGAATTTTTCCAGACGCTGTTCAAGGCGCTGCCCGACGAGCAAAGGATCCTGCTGCTGGGCATGATCGAACCCAACGCCGGCAGCCTGAGCCCGCAGTCGTTCAAACTGCGTACCCAGCGCGTGGCCGAGCCGACTGCAGCAGACCCGGGCGACGGCGCGATCCTGATCTTCATGCGTATGCAGGGCAGCGAGGAGGGCGGGATACCCGGCAACGCCTACCGCTTCCTGATTGCCGATGACCCTGAGCCTGGCGACTCCGCCACCGTGCTGCTCAGTGAGCAACGCACGCGCGGCCTGCCGGCCGATTACCTGCTCGACAGTTGTGCCATGCTGATTGCCAGCGATGACTTCGACAGGCAGTACGATGCCAGCGGGCAGCTGACTCAGGCACAGGCCAGGAGCGGGGCGCTGCACTTTGATGCCCGCACCGACACGCTGCTGCCGTTCGTGTACGAAGGCCAGTTTCTGCTGGTCACTCTGGAGTCTTCCAGCCTGTCATTCCCGGCGGGCGGCCAGAATCCCTTGACCATCAGGACGCTGGACGAGGGGCGCATCGCAGTCGAGTGGCACACCGAGGCTATGCGCTCCACGACATTCAGGTTCACCAAGGCCCATGGCGGCGAGCAGGTGGCGCCGGACGACATGATCGACCAGCGTTATATCCTTGACCTGTCAGCCGTCTATGGCTACGTCGAGGAGTACGGTCAAAACGTGTTCAAACCGCTCGACTGGACATTGGATGTTGCCCACCAGGACGTCAATGCCGCAGAGCAAATGAACTCTGGAGCCAATCCGGGATGGACATTGGTGGTGGTGTATGTGGTGGCTCAGTTGGTGATGTTATCGCAGCAACTGATCGACCCCTATATCCGCAGCATGCTTTATCGTGATTTCAGGTTTAGCACGCCCGTGCGTGCGTTTCTGAGCAACAGTCTCCAGTGGGTGACAGGAAAAACCATTGAGGTCGACGACTATCACCTGCCCCGCGACACCGTTGCGTTCGGCCATGTCGCTGCACGGTTCAGCGGTTTTACCGTCGAGCCTGCCGAGGTGACCCTCGGTGCCG
Source organism: Pseudomonas sp. Leaf127 (assembly GCF_001423155.1). Classification (NCBI taxonomy): domain Bacteria; kingdom Pseudomonadati; phylum Pseudomonadota; class Gammaproteobacteria; order Pseudomonadales; family Pseudomonadaceae; genus Pseudomonas; species Pseudomonas sp. Leaf127. Next base: position 232,493 of record NZ_LMOA01000012.1, read on the forward strand.
GTGCCAGCCAGTCCTTCAGGGTCACGCCGGCCATCGAGCCATTGCAATGGTCAATGGCCGGGTTGAACACAGCCAGCACCGACCTGGGCAGCATCGATGCCAACGGCCTCTACCATGCCCCTGCGGCACCAACCCTCGACAGCCGTTGGCTACGACTACGGGTCACGGCCACTGAACCTGACAGTGGCCAGCAGCATTCGGCCCTGGTGACGGTGGTACGCGAAGCGCTGACGGTCAACCCCTTGATCCAGCAGTGCGCCAAAGGCGAACAAGTGACCCTGTATGCCGGCTGCCTGGACGATGGCCCTCTTGAATGGTCGATCCTCGACCCCGTCGACGGGCAGAGCGGCAGCCTGATCCCCGATGAGCAAGGTCTGCGTTGTACCTATAAAGCCATCGAACAGGAGGTGTCGGGCAGCGCGTATGTGCTCGAGCGAATCCAGGTACGCGACAGCCTGAGCGGCGCCAGTCAGGTCGTGTGGGTGCTGGTGATCCTCGTCCCGCCCAGCCTGAGTATCGCGCTACTGGCCGATGCCGCCTTGCCGCCCGGTCAGGTACGGCTGCAAGCCCGGCTGGACAGCTATTTTCCCGAGGGGGTGGACTGGCACCTGGCACTGAACGGGCCGGGCAGTATCGACAACGACGGCGTCTACACCAGCGACCCTGCAGCCTTGCAGCGTTTCGTACTGGTGCAGGCCAGGCTCGAGGCAATGGGCATGGTGCTCGAAGGGCATCTGACCCTGCCTCTGCCGCTTCAGCAATTCCCGGATCAACTGGCCGCCATGATCCGGCACTAGCGCTTACCACCATTGCCAGGGAGGCAATATCATGACGAACAACTCTATCGAGAGTCTATTGGCATGGATGAGCGAGGGCACTCGCACCTATGAGTGGGATGCCATCATTGCCTTGTCCGGCGACGGTGTGAACCTGGGCCTGCAGCAACAATATGCCCGACGCCTGAGCGAGGGTGAGTCCTGGCGGTTGCCGGACGCCGTGGTGCCGGTGCCCGGAACCCACGTGACTCATTACTTCCATGATGTGCAGGTCGGCCCGCCGTGTTTCACCTTTGCACAAGCCGGCCTGGACCGCTCGGATACATCCTTGCGTCTGCCCGTCCTCGGTGGCGTGGGTTTCAGGGTCGCGAACGTGGCCGGCATCCAGGAAATCACTCGTGTCGCAGCCTTCGATCCGCTCAATGGCCCGCAATTGCGCATGGACATGCAGCTCGCCAGTCAAACCAGTGGCGTAGGACTGGACCTGGCCCAGGGTGAAGACGTTGTGCTGGATTTCAGTCCTGCACCTGCCGAGCAGCGCGCGGCGGGTGACGTGTTCAAGGCCTGGCTTCAAGGGCAGGACAGCGCCCGGCGCAGTTGGCCGGTGGCCCGGTTGCCCGAAGCGGACAACCCCTTCATGACCTGCAGGCAGATCAGCTTGCGCACCCAGGCGCGCCCTGGACAAACGCAGGCGTTGCCTCACGCAGACCGAGACGGCGCACTGTTGCTGTTTGCGCGTATGGAGCACGGCATTGCCGGTGGATACCCCGGTCAGGATTCGGACTTCCGCTACCTGATCCCGGACGATGAACAGCAGCACTGTGCCGTGACCACTCTCTTGTCTTCTCACTTGCTGCACCGTGCGGCATTGGGCGAAGCCATGTCGCAACTGGCCGACGACGTCGAGTTCGAGTACCAGCCTGCCGACTCGTCCCACCAGGGCCGCATGATTGCCCGTCAGGGACACCTGCAAGTGCCCGCCAGTGCCTGGCACAACAACGGCCAGGAATTCGAGTGCGATGCGTTCACGCTCCAGGCGGCAGACGGCGCCGGAGGATTGCGTGCCGAGTTCAATCGTACCGTGGCAGTGCAAACCTTGCGGGCGCCTTGCACAGTGACCATACGCCACCGGCCCGAAGGCAGCAGTGAGGACTGGCAGAGCAGCACCGGAACCTTCAACGTTCATATCGAGTACGAGTTCTATCTGTCCGAGGAGCCTGATGAGTCCGCAGGCATGCTTGGCAATCTGTTCGCGCCCCTGCGCCATGTTGGCGAGACGTCGCGGGTGGCCGGGCTGGAGAATACCGACCCGGTGGTCCTGGCAAAGGTCGAAGGCTTTTTGGCCTATGTCGTCAAGCAGGCCCTGTTGGGGCGCTTTGCGCGCACACTGAACATCGCAGCGTCGCAGCGCTTTATCGACACGTTTCAAACCGCAGGCGGGCAGGCCCTGCAGCCTGTGCGCCGTGCGCTGCCTCATGACCATGCCGCCTTCAACGCGCTGGGCACGGCCGGGCAAGACTGGCAGTTCGTCGAACAACAACCCCGGGTGGCTGCTGGCGAAAGTCTGTTGTTGCAGACCGAACCGCCACGCAGCGGGCTCAGTTGGCGTGTGGATACGCTTGCGGGCAGCAACGGTGATCCGGGCACTATCGATCAGCAAGGGCTGTACCAGGCACCGGTGGCCGAGGCCATGGCCGGTCCGGCCAGCCAGGCGCTGGTCACGGCCAGCGAGCCGTCTTCAGGCGCCACCAGCACGGTCTTGCTGACCGTGTTCAGGCAGCCGCTGGCCATCGATCCATTGATTCAGGTGTGCAGCTTTGGCGAGCGCGTATCGTTCAGCGGCCTGGGGTTGCAGGACGGTGACCTGACATGGTCGCTGGTCAATCCGGTGCCGGGCGAAAGCGGAAGCCTGGAGCCCGACCAGGCATCTGCAGGTGCCTGTGTTTATCAGGCGGGCGCGCAATTGGCCGACCGCAACCATGTGATCGATGAAGTGCAGGTGCTCAACGCCGGCACCGGTCATGCACGCTCGGCCTGGGTACTGGTACGCCATCAGTTGCCATTGATCTTCATCGAGCCCGAAGCAATCCCGGGCGATGCGGCTGATCAATTGCAGCTGTACGCCTACAGTGCCTCCACCGGCAACTCGGTCGACGCTGTCTGGAGCCTGCCGCTGCAAGGGCCGGGGTCGATTGATGAAAACGGCCTGTACCACGCCGACCCGACCGCCAGCGAAGCATTCGTGCTGGTGGTTGCCACCCGCGATTCGGCCAGCAACCCAAGCCAGGCGTACCTCATCCTGCCGCTGCCCTTGCAGCATTTTCCGGCATTGATCGATTCCCTGAGCCGGCGGACCAGGCCTTGACCCGGGTCAGGCCAGTGCCTACAAAATTTAGCGAGTGATACCGTCATGTCCTACACATTGAAAGAACTTGAACAGATCATCGAAGCCGAGGGCGAGATCAACCAGGGCTGGGGCGCCGTTGCCGTCCTCAGCCGAACCGTGCTTAACCAGGTGCTCCAGCAACAGTTTATCCAGAATTATGCAGTGGCCGAACACGTGACGGTCGACACCGAGCTGACGCTGAGCGGCGGCGACGGGCTGGTCGCCCGGTTACATGACATCCAGCTGGGCCCGCCGCTGTTATCGTTCGAAACCGCCTCGCTGACCAATTCGCAGGCCACGCTGACAATGAGCTTCGAGAGCGGGCGCTTCAGCATACGTCGCGTATCGACCAGTGCGCCGCCCCTTGTGCACACCCTCTATAGCGTGGCCGGGCAAGGGTTCAAGCTGGTGATGACCATTGACCTGCACCAGGTGATCGGTGAAGTTGATCGCCAGGGGCGGGTCACGCTCGATGTAGGCGATGCCATCGAATACACCTGTAACCTTGCCGGTCGCGACGAAGCGGTCAACCGGCAATTGGCTGACCTGTTCAAGCGACACTTCGCCAGCCTGCAACCGCTGCGCAGAACGCTTAACCTGGCCATGCTGGAGCTGTGGAGGCTAGGCCCTCTGACGGTGCAGAGCTTTCGCATCCTGACTCAGGCCGCTCCGGGTGCCCGTGTCAAGGGAGCCAATAATTATGGTGACGGTGTCGTATTGCTGCTGATGCGCTTGCAAGCCGATGTGGGTGAGGGCACCTTTCCAGTGTCGTCTGACTTCCCTTACCTGATCCCCAGTGATACTGACTGGGATGACCAGGGCGGGTTGACCGCATCGCTGCTCATACACAGGTACCATTTCAGCCTGTACCCCACAGAGATCAGAGAGATGCTGATCCCCAGCCTGCGGTTTTCCCATGGAGGTTTTTTCCAGCCGCTCGTGGAGATTCCGAAGACAGACGATTTGTTCAATGAACACTGCTACTTCGGCCGGATCGAATCGCCTCTGATCAAGACTCGCCTGGAACCGGCATTTGTCACCGTTCAGGCCGGTGGTCGTGTGGATTTCACTCTTTATGGCCCCTCGGGGGCTGTGGTGCCGGCCAGCGAATGGCATGCAGTGAGCTTTGAAGGTCGCTTGCCTGTCAACCACGGCACCATCTCCAACGGCCGTTACCAGGCCGTGTCGCGCGCGGAGATGGGCCATGAGTTGCTGCATGTACTGGTGACTGCCGACTATGAAGTGGATAACTATGTCTACAGCACCTCTGCGCTGGTCACGGTGGTCTATGACAACCTGGCGGCGACACCGCAAGTCGGCTCTTACAGTGGCGCCTTGCTGGACCAGCCGATCGGCATGACCGGCTTTGACGCCAGCGGTGCGGACCTGCACTGGTCGTTGCGCGGTAACGCGCATGGCCGGGTGACCCAGCTTGGCGCCAATACCGCAGTGTTCGATGCGGCCGCGCATGTACGGCGCAAAAGCTTGCTGGGCCAGCAGGTCGACGTGCAAGGCGGCGCGACCACAGCCTCGACGCTGATGTTCGCCAGCGGCCAGCTCCTGCTGGCGACCGAGCCCTACCACGTTTCAAAGGTGCCCAGCGCGTCAACGGTGCAATTGCATTCCGACGCGGATGTGCTGGCAGGCTTGCCCAGGCGCTGGCGGGTCATTGGCGGGCGCGGCAATGTCAATGCTAACGGCTTGTTCACAGCACCCGACGATAGCAGCACGCTCGCAAGCGTGGTGCAGTGCGAAGTGGTCCACAACGACGTGGTGTTTGCCAACGGCTACAGCGTGATCGAACTGTATGACCAGGTGGATGAGCCTGCCTGGGAGGAACTCGTTCGCTTCGAAGTCAAGGTTGTAGGCGCTGTGGATCCGGCACACGGATCATTGCTTGCCAATGGCTACCAGCAGTTGCAGATTCTGGTCATCGTGGAAACCGCATTAGTCGATGACAAGCCGGTTCCCTTGAGCATGCAGGAGCTCAATACGATGAAACTGGTCGATACCATCTCCCATCAGGAGCTGCAACCTATCCTTGAGCTCAAGGAAGAGGACGATGGCATTCCTGAGGACGACCCTGAGCTCTGGCGTGTGCGTGATAAACCTAACCGCTTTGAACTTGCCAGCCCGTCAGGCCTGGCCCCGCCGATACTGCCGGCCAATAATGCGTCGACCAGGACCAGGACGTTTTATCTGCACACCCGTGCCCCGGCTAATCAAGCCTCCAGCTTCTATGCCAAATTCAAGGCCTCCGCTACCGAAAAAGAGTGGGATTCGTTAGAGCACAGCAACGGTACTGTCGAGATCATCCCTGCCAGGGTCCCGGTTCCGGCGGCATCGGAATACGAGTTCAAGCGCGAGCGCGTGGCCGGTGGAAGGGGCGATGGCAGCAACCCCGATGATGATTTCCATTTGCATCTGCGCACGATTGATTACTGGACCCTTAAATATCACGATCGCTCGGGCGGGTGGGTAAGGTTTGTGAGAATGGAGGTGGTGAGTCCGACTCAGTATGCAGGCAGTTACATACCGACTGCATTGATCGCCTGGGAAAGTGAGGCTGCCTGGGAAACCATGTTCAGTTGGACAGGGCTCCAGTTCCAGGACCCTGTACATCCAGCGGGAGGTGTAAATATCAGGATTGATCCTGTTCTGACGGAAAGTATTTTTGGTGACTCCGTTACCGAGGACTTACCGGAAAACCTTCCGGACCCGGAACCAGGTGCCCTGGTCATCAGTTTGCACCGCACCGACGATGTTGCCTATAAGGACCCTAAAGATCCTGAACGTTGGAAATTCCACGACCATATGAATTTCCTGCTTCGGGATGAACTCGGCAATCCCCATAAGCTCAGGATCGCGTTCGGTGCGCTCGGCAGCGCGGGTCGTCGCAACGAGCTGAAATTGACTAACCGATAAGCTGATTCACTTGCGCGCAGGACAAGGACATCGATAAAGGCGCGCCCTGCGGCAACCGGGCCGCCACACGACGATAAGTCCTGACCCTGCATGATGACCTTCAAGGATGACAGGTAAACCATCATGACGACCTCCACTTCAGTGCATTCCAATGCATTCAATTTCATGAGCTTCCTGAGCAACGGCGTCGACCCGCGCACCGGGCAGTACACGGTGTCGATCAGCCTGCCCGAGGTCAAGGCCAACGCACTGCGCGGCCCGGGACTGCCGCTGGTGCTCTCATATAACCCGCTCAACACCGTCGACAGCGGCCTGGGCCTTGGCTGGTCCTTGCAGCTGTCGCAGTACGCGCGCGACAAAAGCATCATCTCCCTGAGCAGCGGTGAAAGCTTCAAGATCACCGGCACGCAAGGCGCTGACCGGCTGGTGATGAAAGAACAGAAAATCGACAGCTTTCATTTATACAAACAAGACAGCCCCGAGCAGTACCGGGTGATGCACAAGTCCGGCCTGGTGGAAATTCTCGAGCCTCAGGGCAGCGCATTTGCCGTGCCCAAAACGATCCACGCTCCCGAAGGCCATAAGCTTACGCTGGAGTACGTGGTCTTCGATAACCAGTGGCCGTTGCTGAAGGTGATCAAGGACCAGGCCGGCGAGGAGCTGCTGAGCATCGAGCGCGCCAGCAACGAAGTCGTGCTGCTGCTGGGCCCGACGGCCGGTCCCGACGGTGGGCCGCTGGCACGTTTCAGCATGACCCTGGACGGCGACACGACCGTCAAGCGCATCACATTACCCACCGATAACCTGGCCAGCTGGCGCTTCGAGTATGACCCGATCTACGGCAAACACCCGCGCATCGTCTCGGTCGAGACACCTACCGGTGCCCACGAGCGCCTTTACTACGAGGACAGCGGGCACCCCTTTCCTGGAAGCACTGGCCGCGACAACCTGCCACGGGTAACCCGGCATGTCATCGAGCCGGGCTTTGCGCAACCGCCGCTCGATGTGAGCTACACCTACAGCCCGGAAAATTTCCTGGGTGCCGGCCTGAGCATTGGCTGGGACGAGGACGGCCTGGACAACCTGTACAAATATGTAGGGTCTTACGCCTATACCAGCACCGAAAGCCAGGTGGTCGACAGCGTGTCGCGTGCCATCACCCGCACCTTCAATCAGTTTCACCTGTTGACCCAGGAGCACACCGAGCAGGGCAATGCGGTCAAGGACATTGAGACCCGCTATGGCCTCCTGGCCGGCAAGCCTTTCTACGAGCAACCCAGCGATTGCCAGTTGCCCAAGGAAGTCGACACCCGCTGGAGCCTGAAAAACGACGCAACCCTCCAGCGCACCGAGAAAGTCATCAGCGCCTACGACGCCTACGGCAACCTCACCCGCGAGCAGCAGGCCAATGGCGTGACCGAAACCCGTACCTGGTACCCCGCCGACGGCTCGCAGGACGGTTGCCCGGCCGACCCCGAGGGCTTTGTGCGTCAACTCAAGGAACTGACGGTGACCCCGGCAGCGGGTGAGGGCTGCGCGCCGGTATTACGCACGCGCTACCGCTATGTGGCTTTGCCGGCCCTCGACGGCAGTGGCCTGGCCGACTGGCTGACCCAGGACAGCGAAACCCTGCTGCAGGTCAACGGCAGCGCCGAGCAAACGCTGCAATCCACCACCTTCAGCTACATCAATGCCCCGGCCGTGGCCTTGCTGCATGGCCAGCTGGAACAGCAGACCCTGACCCTCAACGGCCTGGATACCAGCACCCACTATGCCTACAGTGTCGAAGACAGCCCGGCCTTCGCCCAGAGCGTATTGCACACCGTCCAGACCCTGAGCGGCTTCGATGGTCAGCAAAAGGTGATTACCCTGGAGCATTCATTGCTCAATGGTGAACCCTTGTTGAACCGTGACGACAACGATGTAGAAATCCGCTACCAGTACGATGTACTGCGGCGGGTGACCCGGGAAACCGTGGCGCCGGGTACGGCATTCGAAGCCTTGCGCCAGTACACCTACACCTTGTGCGCCAACGCCGGCGAGCAAGCCGAGCAGACCGTCATCGATGTCAAGCAGGTCAAGACCACCTCACGTTTCGATGGCCTGAACCGGGTGGTCTTCGAGGCGCGCGACGATGCCGACACCCTTGGCCGCGCCAGTGAGCCGCGACAGATCTATGCCGCCGAATACGACGCCTGGGGGCAGTTGGTCGAAGAAACCGAATTCGACTGGCTCGATGATCGACAACTGGCCCTGACCCGCAGGCTTGCTTACGACGACTGGGGACAATCGTTCAGCGAGACAGGTCCGGACGGAGTGAAAACCGTCGAACAAACCGACCCCATCGGCACTGACCAGTCCCTGGGGCCGATCCAGTGCAGCTGGCGTGAAGGCAGCGATGGCAGCCTCGGCGGCAAGACCGAAACCTGGTTCAATCTGTTCGAAAAGCCAACCCGCATCGAACGCAAGGACGCGGCGGGCACACCGGTGAGTCTTGAGACAGTCACCTATGACGGCCTGGGGCGTACCCATGAAGAAACGCAAATAGTCGATGGCGTGGCGCGCATCACCCGCTTCGGCTACGACGCCTTCGACCGTCTGCTCGACAATACCCTGGCCGATGGCAGCATTGTGTCGCGCACCTACGCGGCGCACAGCACTGAAGACTTGCCGGTGAGCATCCGGGTTCAGGACGGGGTCAAGCAATCGCTGCTGGGCGAACAGGTCTTCGACGGCCTGGACCGGCGGACCCGTGCCATCACCGGTGGCCGTGAGCAAGTGTTCACTTATCTACCCGGCCAGCGCCAGCCCGAAAGCGTTACCACGGCCAGCGGCCAGGTCATTGGCTATGAATACGATCTGCAACTGAGTGAGGAGCCGCGTCTGCGGCATTTGCCTGGCAACGTGGCCGCCCTGTACGAGTACGACGAACACAACGCCCGCCTGATCAGTTGCCAGGAGCAGGGCGAAAGCCTGAGCCGCGAGTACTTCAGCACCGGCGAACTCAAGAGTGAAACCCGCCAGTCCGGCGACGGTGTCGCTTACCAGATGTTCTATCGCTACAGTCGCCTGGGGCGGCTGCTGACCTACACCGATGTGCTCGGCCAGCAACAGCTGAATGTCTATGACACTCAGGGGCGGCTGGACAACACCACCCTGGTCACCACCACGGCGCACTTCACCTACGACGTATTCGGTCGCCTGATGAAGACCGAGACCGCAGACAGCGCCAGCGGTCAATACCTGCATACCGAGCTGGAATACGACGACTTTGACCGCGAAAAACGGCGCACCTTCAACCTCAATGGTGTTGTGCAGTCCCTTGAACAGCACTGGAACGAAGCCGATGAAGTGCGCCAGCGTACCCTCATGCAAGGCGCAGATACACTGCGTAAAGAGCTTTACCAATACGACAAGCGCGGTCGTTTGAAACGGTACGACTGCGCCGGCAGCCAGCCCCCGGTAGACCCCTACGGCAATGTCATCGTCAACCAGACCTTCACCTTTGACGGGCTCGACAATTTCAAGAATGTCCTGACCCGGTTTGCCGAAGGCTCCAACATGGCCACCTATACCTACTCGGTTGACGATCCGGCGCAACTGGTCCATATCAAGAACCAGGGCGCCAATTACCCGCAAGAGATCGCACTGACCTACGATGCCGACGGTAACTTGACCCAGGACGAGGCCGAACGCACCCTGACCTACGATGCCCTCAACCGCCTGACCTCGGTCAGCGGGCCGGGCGGTGGCGGCGGCTACCGCTACGACCCACTGGACACACTCAGTGGCCAGGATGACGATCAGCGCTTCTACTGTGGCGGGCAACTGACCACCCGCGTGAGTGACGCAGGCCAGGTGTCCTACCTGCGCGGCGCCGAACAGCTGCTGGCCGAGCACGGCAGCGACGAGCCGCAATTGCTGGCGACCGATTCCAATAACAGTGTGCTGGGTCAACTCGACAGTGACGGTGTCGATGGGCATCGCTACACCGCCTATGGCCACAGCGTCCCAAAGCCTGAAGGCTCGGTGGGGTATAACGGCGAATTCACCGAGCCTGCGACCCGCTGGCAACTGCTGGGCAACGGCTACCGGGCGTATAACCCGGTGCTGATGCGCTTTCACAGCCCCGACAACCTCAGCCCGTTTGAAGAGGGCGGGGTGAATGCGTATATGTATTGTGGTGGGGATCCGGTGAATCAGGTGGATCCGAGTGGGCACAGTCCGTGGGGCGGTTTTATCAGGCTTTTCAGAAAAGTGAAAACCGTTGGTGCCATCAATCCCCCACTGCCTAAAAAACTAGCCGAGGGAGGTGACACTGCGCGGCTCAGCAAACTGACATCGGACGATGTCGGTAGTCTGCAAAGACTGGAAAACTTCAAACGCACGGCTTACGAGAATGAGACAACCCTCTACAACAAAGCCGTGAATCGCATCGGCATGACCGACGCCGATATACAGCCGTATCAACAGCGTGTTGCCGCTGCAATGGATGAATTTCAGCGCGTAGAAAGTGCGCGTAAATATGCCAGTAATAATGTGGGCAAGCAGCGCATTACCCCGCAGTCACGTCACGCATTGAGTGAAGATCTTAATTGGCACGAGGCTCAATTGGCTGAAACCAAGCGTCAGGCTCAGTTGGTCTACCAACGAGGCCGTCAAGCGAACTACCAGCGCCAGGTGGGTGACTTTGAGACTCGGAGGAATGCCTATTTGACCACGGCCAAAAACAAAGACGTCAGAGCTCAAGAAAAATATAAATAGCCTGGAGGTGAGCGATAGAGCCTGAGTTCTACCGCTCCAAAACGTGTTAACAACCGTCATGCGCGTGGTGGTGATCAGTGTATCAACACCACGCCCTGCTCAATCGCCTTCACCACCGCCGCGCGCATGCTGCACACCCCGAACTTGCGTCGAATATTGCTCAGGTGAAAGTTGATCACCGCCTCGCTGCGCCCTTGTATGCGGGCGATTTCCCAGGCGGTCTTGCCGAGCATGGCCCAGTGCAGGGTTTCGTGTTCCTTGGGGGTCAGGTGCACCGTTTCAGTGTCGGGGCAGGCGTGTGTTTCGATGTGGTTCATTACAGGTTCCTCGTCCATGAAAACCGGACTTCACCTTAACCCGTCGCGCGGCGGCTGGAACCTGACAGAAATGACACCGGGCGCAGGCGCGGCTACGGCACGCACCTGCGCCCAAGGCGCTACTCGGGGGTGGGCGGTGGCGGCGTATCGATCTGCAGGTGATCGATGATCAGGTCGATCAGGTCCTGCGCCTGGGTGATCAGGTGCGTGGTCGACAGCGCCAGGGCCCGCCGCTGGCCTTGCAGGCTGTCGGCGCATTCATAGGCGGTGGCGTAGGCACACTGCAGCAACTCCGAGGCATGGGTGAGCGGCGCTTCATAGGTGAGCAGGGACGGCGGCAGAGGGCGCCGGGGTGGAACGGGTGGGTCGGGGACGATCTTTTTCATGGTTGACTCCGTGATGTTGATTGGAGTCGCCACCACCGCGCGGCCAAACGCATTGGGTGGCAACTGCACAAGGGTTGGCCGACCGGAATATGGAGTCAAAACCCGGCACACCCGAAGGTGTCCCTTGTACAGTCGCCATAACACGCAGATGCGGAAAAACACCCGCAACGACGTCTTACGCAACTCCATATCCATAGGCGGCCAAGCCCTGCCACCGGGACAATCCCGGCGACGTCAGGCAGCCTAGTGACTGAAATGCAGAGGCGCAAGCGGCCGGGATTTTCTCGGAAATTTCCTTCAATGGAAAGAGAGGCTTCTTGCAATCACCCGTCAGAAACGTCCGAAATCCCCCGATTCCAGGTTTGCCCCTGCCACCCCACGCGCTACCTCCCGCGTAGGAGCGCGCTTGCCCGCGACCGGCTGCGTTAGCAGTCGTAAATTTTCAGCGTCTACACAATTTTTGCGAGCGCTTCGCACTCGGTCGCGGGCAAGCGCGCTCCTACCTGCCACGCCGCGCAGTCGCGGCGATATCAAAGCCAGACCGCATCCCACAACGGGTAATCACCGATGCGCTGCACCAACCCGGCCCGCAGGGGATTGGCAACGATATACCGCGCGGCGTTCTGCAGGTGTTCTTCATGCCGCAAGGCGCTGTCATGAAACCCTTTCTGCCAGATACGCGGCCTGGCCCGCCCGCTGGCCACGATGGCCCGTGAACTGCCTGCCTTGACCCGGCGCATCAAGGCGCCAAGGCTGCCGGCCTTCAATTCGACCAGCCAATGGAAATGATCCGGCATCACCACCCAGGCCAGAGAGCGAGCAAACCCGGCCTGCTCTGCCTGACGCAACTGCATCACCACCAAGCGCCCCAGCCAGAAATCCGCAAACAACGGTCGGCGCTCATGCACCACACCGGTCAACAAGTAGATTCTTCCGGGTTCCGAATACCGTCCCTTGCGCAAATCCGCACCGCGAGCATCCATGGGCATTCCATTGCCTCCGTTGAAAAGAATCACCAACGGTAGCCATGAATGGAATCTGTCGAAGCCCATCAGTAATGCGCAATGTGTCTTCCCCCGTAGGAGCGCGCTCTGCCCGCGACCGAGTGCGCAGCGCTCGCAAAAATTTCGAAAACGCTGAAAATTTACGACTGCTGACGCAGCCGGTCGCCGGCAAGCGGGCTCCTACCGTAAAACCGTAAAACCGTAAAACCGTGAACCGTAAAAGCCCTGGCTGCCAGCCAGTCTTTACACATTCTTTATGCCCCACCGCCCTCTGTGCCCTCGTTCCTTTACGCCCCCCTTGTCGACAATGGCGCCAGGCGATCAGCGCCGCACCAAGGGGAGTTCGATGCACGGATATGACTATTTATTGATCGCCACATTCTTCGGCCTGCTGCTGGTCAGCGCGCCGTGGTTGGGGCGGTTCTGGTTCAACGTGATGGAAGGCAACAGCACCTGGCTGACACCGGTGCTCGGCCCGGTCGAGCGCGTGTGCTACCGCGCCGGCGGCATCGACCCGCAGGCAGGGCAGGGCTGGAAAGCCTATGCCGTGGCCTTACTGCTGTTCAACCTGCTGGGCTTCATTGCCCTGTTCGCGCTGTTGCTGCTGCAAGGCGTGCTGCCGCTCAACCCGCAGCAACTGCCAGGGCTGGAATGGACGCTGGCGTTCAACACCGCCATGAGCTTTGTCACCAACACCAACTGGCAGGCCTACAGCGGCGAGGCCTCGTTAAGCTACCTGAGCCAGATGCTCGGCCTGACCGTGCAGAACTTCGTCAGCGCCGCCACTGGCATTGCCGTGTTGGCGGTGTTGTGCCGCGGCATCAGCCGGCGCAGCACCGAGAACCTGGGTAACTTCTGGGTCGACCTGACCCGCGCCACCCTCTACGGCCTGCTGCCGATCAGCCTGCTGCTGGCCGTGCTGCTGGTCTGGCAGGGCGTGCCGCAAAGCTTCAGCCACTACGTCGATGCCCTGACCCTGCAAGGCAGCGAGCAGAGCCTGCCGATGGGCCCGGCCGCCAGCCAGATCGCGATCAAGCAACTGGGCACCAACGGCGGCGGCTTTTTCGGCGTCAACTCGGCGCACCCGTTCGAGAACCCCACGGCGCTGAGCAACCTGTTCGAGCTGCTGTCGATCCTGCTGATCCCGGCCGCCCTGGTGTTCACCTTCGGCCACTATGTGAAAGACATGCGCCAGAGCCGGGCGATCCTGGCCTGCATGCTGCTGTTGCTCAGCCTTGGCGTGGGCGTGTCGTTGTGGGCCGAATACGCGCCCAACCCGGCGCTGGCCATCAGCGGTGTCGAGCAGGTCGCGCCCCTGGAGGGCAAGGAAACGCGCTTCGGCACCACCGCCAGCGTGCTCTGGGCCACCGCTACCACGGCGGCGTCCAACGGCTCGGTCAATGCCATGCACGACAGCCTCAACCCGCTGACCGGCCTGGTCGCGATGGTCAACATGATGGTCGGCGAAGTGATCTTCGGCGGCGTCGGCGTGGGCCTCAACGGCATGTTGCTCAACGTGCTGATCGCCGTATTCCTGGCCGGCCTGATGATCGGTCGCACCCCGGAATACCTGGGCAAGAAACTCCAGGCCCAGGAAGTCCGGCTGCTGGTGGCGACCCTGCTGGTGATGCCGGTGGGCGTGCTGGTGCTGGGCGCCATCGCCGCCAGCCTGCCGGGGCCTGCGGCGGCGGTCAGCAACCCCGGCCCGCACGGCTTCAGCCAGCTGCTGTACGCCTACACCTCGGCCACCGCCAACAACGGCTCGGCTTTCGGCGGCTTTGGTGCCAACACACCGTTCCATAACCTGATGCTCAGCCTGGCCATGTTCATCGGCCGCTTCGGCTACATCCTGCCGGTGCTGGCCCTGGCCGGCAGCCTGGCGCGCAAGCAGGCCATGCCGCAAGGCACCGACAGCTTTCCGACCCACGGGCCGTTGTTCGTCACCTTGCTGACCGTGACCATCCTGCTGGTGGGCGGCCTGACCTTTTTGCCGACCCTGGCCCTGGGGCCGATTGCCGAACACCTGAGCCTGGGCCTTTGAGGAGTCAACCATGAATACGTCCGTTGCAACCCCTGCTGCCCCCGTCACCGCCCCGGCCACCGGGCTGGCCAGCCTGTGGCGTCCGGCGCTGGCGCAGGCCTTCGTCAAGCTCGACCCGCGCCAGCTGGTGCGCTCGCCGGTGATGCTGGTGGTGGCGCTGAGCGCGCTGCTGACCACCGTGTTGTGCGTCATTCCCGATCCGCAGGTGCCCACCGCCGTGGCGGTGCAGATCACCTTGTGGCTGTGGTTCACGGTGCTGTTTGCCAACTTCGCCGAGGCCTTGGCCGAAGGGCGCGGCAAGGCCCGCGCCGACAGCCTCAAGGCCGGCAGCGAAGGGCTCCAGGCGCAACTGCGCCAAGCGGATGGCCGCTACCGCACGGTCAATGCCGCCGATTTGCGCAAGGGCGATGTGGTGCGGGTCGAGGCCGGTGAAATGATCCCCGGCGACGGCGAGGTCATCGAAGGCATCGCGGCGGTCAACGAGGCGGCCATTACCGGCGAGTCGGCCCCGGTGATCCGCGAGTCCGGCGGTGATCGTTCGGCGGTCACCGGCAACACCCGGCTGGTGTCCGACTGGCTGCTGATCCGCATCGACAGCAACCCCGGCGAGTCGACCCTGGACCGCATGATCGCGCTGGTCGAAGGCGCCAAGCGCCAGAAGACCCCCAACGAGGTGGCGCTGGACATCCTGCTGATCGGCCTGACCGCGATCTTCCTGCTGGTGGTCATCACCTTGCAGCCGTTCGCCCGCTTTGCCGGTGGCAGCCTGCCACCGGTGTTTCTGGTGGCGCTGTTGGTCACGTTGATCCCCACCACCATCGGCGGCCTGCTGTCGGCCATCGGCATCGCTGGCATGGACCGCCTGGTGCGCCTGAACGTGATCGCCAAGTCCGGGCGTGCCGTGGAGGCAGCCGGGGACGTGCATGTGCTGCTGCTGGACAAGACCGGCACCATTACCTTCGGCAACCGCCGCTGCACGGCGGTGTACGCCGCCCCCGGCGTAACCCCGCAGCAGTTGGGCCAGGGCGCCTTGCTGGCGTCGTTGACCGACGACACCGCCGAAGGCAAGTCCATCGTCGAGTACCTGCGAAACCTGCACCCCATGACCGAGCCGGCACCCAGTGAGGTGACGGGTGTGCCGTTCAGCGCTGACACGCGGCTCTCGGGCGTCGACTACCAGGGCCAGGCGTACCGCAAGGGCGCGGTGGATTCGTTGCTGGCGTTTATCGGTTTGCAGCGCGACGACCTGCCGGTGCCGCTGGCGCGTGAGATCGAGCGCATCGCCAAGACCGGCGGTACGCCCTTGCTGGTGTGCGGCGCCGGCCGGCTGCTGGGCGCCATTCACCTCAAGGACGTGGTCAAGCCCGGCATTCGCGAGCGCTTTGAAGAACTGCGCAAACTGGGCATTCGCACGGTGATGGTCACCGGCGACAACCCGTTGACCGCTGCGGCCATCGCCGCCGAGGCCGGGGTGGACGACGTGCTGGCCGAGGCCACGCCGCAGCGCAAGCTCGACCGTATTCGCCAGGAGCAGGGCGAGGGCCGGCTGGTGGCAATGTGCGGCGACGGCGCCAACGATGCCCCGGCGCTGGCCCAGGCCGACGTGGGCGTGGCGATGAACGACGGCACCCAGGCCGCCCGCGAGGCCGCCAACATGGTCGATCTGGACAGCGATCCGACCAAGCTGCTGGACGTGGTGCGGGTCGGCAAGGAACTGCTGGTGACCCGTGGCGCGCTGACCACCTTTTCTATCGCCAACGACGTGGCCAAGTACTTCGCCGTGCTGCCGGCGCTGTTCGCCGCCATCTACCCGCAGTTGGGCACCTTGAACGTGATGGGCCTGCACAGCCCGCAGAGCGCCATCGTCTCGGCCATCGTTTTCAATGCCTTGATCATCGTGGTGCTGATCCCGCTGGCCTTGCGCGGCGTGCGCGTCCAGGCCGCCAGCGCCGCGCACCTGCTGCGCCGCAACCTGCTGATCTACGGCGTGGGCGGGCTGGTGGTGCCGTTCATCGGCATCAAGCTGCTCGACCTGCTGCTGGTGGGGTTGGGGTGGGTGTAACCGATACCTGCTCAAGCCCTTGACCGTAGGAGCGCGGGGGCGGCCATCCGTCTTGCCCGCGACCGAGTGCGCAAGCAGTCGTAAATTTGTGGGGTTTCGCAGATTTTTAATGTGTTCACAGGCAAAAATCTGTGGCGTTTCTGAGATTTTACGAGCGCTGCGCACTCGGTCGCGGTGGTCCGGCATTCCGGCAAGCGCGCTCCTACAAACCTTCATCAACCAGGAATTGCTCATGTCAACTTCTCTACGTCCGGCTCTGACTCTATTGGCCCTGCTGACCCTGGTCACCGGCGTCGCCTACCCGCTGGCCGTCACTGGTGTGGCGCAACTGGCCTTTGCCGACCAGGCCAATGGCAGCCTGATCCGCGATGCCCAGGGCCGGGTGCGCGGCTCGCAACTGATTGCCCAGCCGTTCACCGGGGCACAATGGTTCCAGCCGCGGCC
Organism: Pseudomonas sp. Leaf127; assembly: GCF_001423155.1. Classification (NCBI taxonomy): domain Bacteria; kingdom Pseudomonadati; phylum Pseudomonadota; class Gammaproteobacteria; order Pseudomonadales; family Pseudomonadaceae; genus Pseudomonas; species Pseudomonas sp. Leaf127. The sequence continues at coordinate 249,598 of NZ_LMOA01000012.1, forward strand.
GTCGGCGGCCGCCTTCGCCACCGTGGCCAGCGGGGCCAGCAACCTGGCGCCGAGCAACCCGGCACTGGCCGAGCGCATTCGCGACCAGGCGCAGCAACGGGCGGTGACCGGTCAGGGCCCGGTGCCGCTGGCCTTGCTGACCACCTCGGCCAGCGGGCTCGACCCGCACTTGCCACCGGCCGCCGCCAGCTGGCAGGCTGCGCGCGTGGCGGCTGCGCGTCAGTTGCCGGTGCAACAGGTGCAGGCATTGATCGAGGCCCATACCGAGCGGCCGCTGTTCGGGCCGCCGGTGGTGAATGTGCTGGCGCTGAACCAGAGCCTGAATGCCGCCAATCCCTGATTTAGGAGCCTGCCTTGAGTGATGCCAACCGCGCCGATGCCTTGCTGGCGCAACTGCCCCGCCATGGCCGTGGCCGCCTGAAAGTCTTTCTGGGCGCCGCCCCCGGCGTGGGTAAGACCTACGCCATGCTTCAGGCCGCCCACCGGCAACTGCGCCAGGGCGTCAGGGTATTGGCCGGGATCGTCGAAACCCACGGCCGCGCCGAAACCGAGCTGCTGCTCAATGGCCTGGCCCAGCAACCGCTGTTGCGCAGCCAGTACCGGGGCATGACCCTGGAAGAAATGGACCTGGACGGCCTGCTGGCCGCCGCCCCGGCGCTGGCGCTGGTCGACGAACTGGCCCACAGCAATGCCCCCGGCAGCCGGCACGCCAAGCGCTGGCAGGACGTGCAGGAGCTGCTGGCTGCCGGCATCGACGTGTACACCACGGTCAACGTCCAGCACCTGGAAAGCCTCAACGACCGTATCCGCGGCATCACCGGCGTGCAGGTGCGCGAGACGCTGCCCGACTGGGTGCTGCAGGAGGCCTTCGAGCTGGTGCTGATCGACCTGCCGCCGCGTGAGCTGCTGGAGCGCCTGCGCGACGGCAAGGTGTACGTGCCCGAGCAGGCGCGGGCCGCCATCGATGCCTTTTTCAGCCAGACCAACCTGACTGCCCTGCGTGAGCTGGCGATGCAGACCGCCGCCGCCCAGGTCGACAGCGACCTGGCCCAGGTCTACCGCCAGCAAGGCCAGGCGGCGCCGGCCTTGCGCGGGCGCTTGCTGGTCGGGGTCGACGGCGATGCCCAGGCCGAGCGCCTGGTGCGCCATGCCAGCCAGGTGGCCGAGCGTCGGCACCTGCCCTGGAGCCTGGTGCATGTCGATGACGGCCAGGGACTGGGCGAAAAGGCCCGTGGCGAGCTGCAAAGCGCCCAGCAACTGGCCGAGCGGCTGGGCGGCGAAGTGGTCAGCCTGCGCGCCGGCGAAGTGGCCCGTACCCTGTTGCAGCACGCCGTGGAGCGCCGCGCCAGCGTGGTGCTGGTCGGCCAGTCGCGGCGCCGCAGCTGGCGGCGTCTGTTCAACGGCGGCGTGGCCCCGCGCCTGTTGCGTGAGGCCCATGGCCTGGAAATCAGCGTGCTCGACAGCCAGACCCTGCCCGAGCAGGTCCAGGCCCGGCCGCCGGCCGCACCGCGCTGGCGCGATTACGGCCTGGCGCTGGCCGCCACGCTGCTGGCCAGTGCCGTGGCCTGGGGCGTGGGCTCAGTGCTGGCGCTACCGAATATCTCGCTGATCTTTCTGATGGCCGTCCTGCTGGTGGCGGTGCGCAGCAGCATGGGGCCGGCGCTGGCGTGCGCGGTGTCGTCGTTTCTGGCTTACGACTACCTGTTCATCGCGCCGAGTTTTTCGTTGAGTATCCAGCGCGAAGAAGACGTGCTGACCCTGGTGTTCTTCCTGCTCATGGCCACCCTGACCGGCCAATTGGCCGCGCGCCAGCGGCGCCAGTTGCAGGCCTTGCGTGACACCCAGGAAGAAACCGGCGCCTTGCTCGACCTGTCACGCCGGCTGACAGCCGCCACCGACCGCCAGGCGGTGCTCAGCGTGGCCAGCCAGTACCTGGAAGGCTGGCACGGCCTGCAACTGTGTTTACTGGGGCGCGATAGCCAGGATCAAGGCCGGTGGCAAGTCGAGGTCGGCGGGCCGCTGGTGTTCAGCGAGCCGGAGCAGGCCGCCGCCGACTGGGCCTGGCAACACGACCAGGCCGCCGGCCACGGCACCGGCACCTTGCCGTCCGGGCGCTGGTGGTGGTGGCCGCTGTCGGCCGAAGACGGGCCGCTGGCGCTGCTGGGCGTCAGCGCCATGGCCGGTGCTGAAGTCACCGCCCAGCACCGCCGTCTGCTCAGCGCCCTGAGCCAGCCGCTGGCCCAGGCCCTGACCCGTGCACGCCTGGCCGAGCACCTGGAGGCGGCGCGCCTGCATGGCGAAACCGAACAGTTGCGCAGCGCCTTGCTGGCCTCGGTGTCCCATGACCTGCGCACGCCGCTGACCGCCATGCGCGGCAGTATCGACAGCCTGCTGACGCTGGACGAGGTGCTGTCGAAGGCTGACCGGCATGAGCTGCTCGAAGGCACCCGCGATGAGGCCGAGCGCCTGGACCGCTACATCCAGAACCTGCTGGACATGACCCGCCTGGGCCACGGCTCGCTGAAACTGGCCCGCGACTGGGTGGCGCCGGCTGACATCGTCGGCAGTGCGCTGAGCCGCCTGCGTGCGGTGCTGGCGCCGTTGCAGGTGCAGGTGCACGTCGCCGAACCGCTGCCGTTGCTGTATGTGCACGCCGCGCTGATCGAGCAGGCGCTGGTCAATGTGCTGGAAAACGCGGCGCGCTTTTCACCGGTCGGCGCGGTGCTGACGGTGGCGGCACAGGTGGTCGAAGGCGAGCTGTGCCTGGCGGTCGGTGACCAGGGGCCGGGCATTCCCGAGGCCGAGCGCAGCAAGATCTTCGACATGTTCTACACCGCCGCCCGTGGTGATCGTGGCGGGCAGGGCACCGGGCTGGGCCTGGCCATCTGCCAGGGCATGGTCGGTGCCCATGGTGGACGGGTCAGCGTCACCGACGGCGCAGGCGGGCAGGGCACCTGTATGACCTTGCACCTGCCGCTGCCGGCCCAGCCGCCGCAGGCGATCGAATGATGGCTCAGGCGATGATCTGGAGTAGGCTGGGCGGCATTTTTGGCGTACAGGAAAAACAGCAGGCATGAGCCAGACCGCGACCATCCTGGTTATCGACGACGAACCGCAGATTCGTAAATTCCTGCGCATCAGCCTGGCGTCCCAGGGCTACAAGGTGCTGGAAGCGGCCGACGGCGCCGAAGGCCTGAACCAGGCCGCGCTGAACCGCCCGGATGTGATCGTGCTGGACCTGGGGCTGCCGGACATGGACGGCCAGCAGGTTTTGCGCGATTTGCGCGAATGGTTGCGTGTGCCGGTCATGGTGCTGTCGGTGCGCGCCAGCGAGGCGCAGAAAGTCCAGGCGCTGGACGCCGGCGCCAACGACTACATGACCAAGCCGTTCGGCATCCAGGAATTCCTCGCCCGGGTGCGGGCCCTGCTGCGCCAGCGCCCGGAGGGCCAGCCACCGGAGGTGGCGTTGCAACTGGGGCCGCTGCGCATTGATCTGGCCGCCCGCCGGGTGCAACTGGACGGGCATGACGTGGCCCTGACCCGCAAGGAGTACGCGGTGCTGGCGCAACTGGCCCGGTACCCCGGCCGGGTCATCACCCAGCAGCACTTGCTGCGCGAAATCTGGGGCCCCACCCACGCCCATGACAGCCACTACCTGCGCATCGTCATCGGCCACCTGCGCCAGAAACTCGCCGACGACCCTACTGCCCCGAGGTTTATCGTGACCGAGGCGGGGGTGGGGTATCGGTTGGTGGAGTAGGGCCGGCTGATACATCTGCTGCGCCTGTCCTGCCGCCATCGCCGGCAAGCCGCCTCCCACAATGATCTGTGTGGTTGCCGGCATAGTGTCCTGACGCAATCCGGTGGGAGGCGGCTTGCCGGCGATGAGGCCTGTGAAGCCTGCACATCTGCCGTACTTAAACCCAGATAGCATCCCAGAGCGGATAATCACGGACACTGTTGACCAGGCCGGCCCTTATCGGATTGGCGACGATATAACGGGCAAACTTTAYAAGATCCTCTTCACGACGTACCGCCTTATCGTGAAAACCATCCTGCCAGAGCCGGCCTTGTCGCGAGGTGGCCTTGTTCACAGCAATGGCGCTTTTCGATTTGACCCTCCTGACCGCATCCGACAAAGCGCCACTGCGCAACTCAACCAGCCAGTGCCAGTGATCCGGCATGACCACCCAGGCCAGTGAACAGACCAGGCCCTGCTCTTGAACCCTGTTCAATTCCCGAGCGACCAGGCGTCCAAGTCGCCAGTCGCTGAAGATCGGTTCTCTTTGCAGTGTCGTGGKCGTGACCAGATAGATATGGCCGGTACTGGAGTACCGGCCCTTGCGAAGCTGGCTTGAACGTGACGGATCCGACATTCCCTGTCTTCCTTTCGCGAGTGCATGAAGACGGAAATTTACTGATCAGCCATGCGTTTCAGTGCCGTTTTGATTTATCAAGGTGTGTCTGGTCGTTCATCAAGCGAGGAGGCTCGGCACCGGACTGCGATCCGACGACAGTGCTCGGCACAGGGGGCTGACGCAATCCGGTGGGAGGCGGCTTGCCGGCGATGAGGCCGGCRAGATCAGCRSCYCAGCTGAATCACTTAAACCCGGATAGCCTCCCAGGGCGGGTAATCACGCAAGGCCGGTACAGCGGCTGCGTTTGTCACATGGMCATCGCCGGCAAGCCGCCTCCCACAATGATCTGTGTGGTTGCCGGCATATGTGTCTGACGCAATCCGGTGGGAGGCGGCTTGCCGGCGATGAGGCCGGCAAGATCAGCACMTYAGCTGAATCACTTGAACCCGGATAGCTTCCCAGGGCGGGTAATCACGCAAGGCCGGTACAGCGGCTGCGTTTGTCACATGGCCATCGCCGGCAAGCCGCCTCCCACAATGATCTGTGTGGTTGCCGGCATATCATCGCCGGCAGAGCCGCCTCCCACAATGATCTGTGTGGTTGCCGGCATATGTGTCTGACGCAATCCGGTGGGAGGCGGCTTGCCGGCGATGAGGCCGGCAAGATCAGCCCATCAGCTGCATCACTTAAACCCAGGGGGGGGTCAGGCCCTGACTCCAGGGCAACGTTCGGGCGACCGCTCTACTTGCCCTCATACCGGTCCAGCGTATCGCAGGCGATCTCGCGGCCCAGGGCGATCAGTTCCGGCGCCTTGTAGAATTCGAAGAACCGGCACACTCGCTTGGGCACGTTGATCAGGATGTCCGGCGGGTAGCCGGCGATCTTGTATTGCGCCAGCGATGTCTGCATCACTTCAAAACTCTGGTTGATCAGGTCCAGCAGCGAGGCGGGGCCGACGTTGTCGATGATCACCGAGCCCGTGGCTGATCGCGGTGCGCCGGGGCGTTCCGGGGCGGCAGCAGATTGCTGGCCCTGCGGGTCGGCGCTGGGTTCGCCCAGCCAGGGGTTGGCCAGGGGGGCGGCGGCCGGTTGCCCTTGCTCCTGGGTCAACAATGACCCGTCGGTTTCACCGGTCTCCAGCTTGCGCCGAAAGGGCAGGCGGGCGCCCAGCGAGTCGATCAGCAGGTCGAAACGCTTCTTGACCGCCGGCGGGCGTTCGATCACCGGCAGGCTGTAGTGCTGGGCATGGGTGGCGTTGAGGTTGACCGCGACGATCAGGTCGCAGTGGCTGGACACCACCGGCACGATGGGCAAGGGGTTGAGCAGGCCGCCATCGACCAGCATGCGCCCGTTCTGCATGACCGGAGTGAACAGGCTGGGGATCGCCGCCGAGGCGCGCATGGCCTGGTGCAGGCAGCCTTCCTGGAACCAGATTTCCTGCTGGTTGGTGAGGTCGGTGGCCACGGCCGTGTAGGGAATGGCCAGGTCTTCGATGTTGATTTCGCCGACGATCTCGCGAATCTGGCCAAAGACCTTTTCGCCGCGAATGGCCCCCAGGCGAAAGCTCACGTCCACCAGGCGCAGCACGTCCAGGTAATCGAGGCTTTCGATCCACTGTCGGTAGCGGTCCAGCTTGCCGGCGGCATAAATGCCACCGACCACCGCGCCCATGGAGCAACCGGCGATGCAGGCAATCTCATAGCCACGTCGTTCCAGTTCTTCGATCACGCCAATGTGGGCGTAACCCCGTGCACCGCCTGAGCCCAGCACCAGGGCTATTCGTTTGCTCATCAGCCGGTTCCTTGTTGAATGAATGAAGCCTGCAATACCCGTAATACAGGCGCAAAAAACAGTTACGCTTGCCGCCGGCGCTCAAGGCACTTTCGATGTCCTGGATCGTCCAACGCGCACATCCCCCCGTTACCTTGAGGAAACACCCCATGAAAGCCTGGATCTGTCTGCCATTGATGATCGTGGTTCTTGCAGGCTGCGCTGGCAAGACCAGCTATCGCGCCAGCTGCGGCAACCAGCTCGACAGCGCCTGGAAAGAGCTCGACCTGGCCAAGGCCGAGGGCTTTGCCGGTACGGTCAGCTACTCCAAGGCGCTGTCGCTGCTGACCGGGGCCAAGACCCAGCAACAGTTCGAGGCGTTCGAAGGCTGCACCGAAAAAGCCGAAAAGGCACGCTTCTATATTCGTGAGTCGCGCGCCGGCCGCTGAAAACCGTACGTTGACGCCGGGCGCGGTGCAAAGCGCTGTAATTGCAAAGCCCTCTCTGACGAAAACGCCTACGCTAAAACTACAGTGTTCATACGTGTGGCCGATTAATGGCCATCAGTCGTCGTCTGGAGAGGCTTTCTATGGGCACCAAGCTGGATGCATGCCTGAGCGCGATCAATGAGGTGGTACTGGGCAAGGAAACGCAGGTGCGCCAGGCCATGACCTGCCTGTTGGCCGGCGGCCACTTGCTGATCGAAGACTTGCCGGGGATGGGCAAGACCACCCTCAGCCACACCCTGGCCCGGGTCCTGGGCCTGAGCTACCAACGGATTCAATTCACCTCTGATCTGCTGCCGGGGGACATCCTCGGCACTTCGGTGTTCGACCGCGACACCGGGCAGTTCACCTTTCATCCGGGGCCGATCTTCGCCGAGCTGGTGCTGGCCGACGAGATCAACCGCGCCACGCCCAAAAGCCAGAGCGCCTTGCTGGAGGCGATGGAAGAAGGGCAGGTGTCCATCGAGGGCGCCACCCGGCTGCTGCCCGATCCGTTTTTCGTCATCGCCACTCAGAACCCGTTCAGCTCCGGCGGGACCTTTGCCTTGCCCGAATCGCAGCTTGACCGCTTCCTGATGCGCATCTCGATGGGCTACCCGGCGCGGGCGGCCGAAAAAGCGCTGCTCCTGGGCCAGTCGCGCCGGCAGTTGCTGCCGCAGATCAAGCCCATTCTCGACCATGCCCAGTTAGGGTTGCTGCAGGCCCAGGCGCGTCAGGTGCGGGTCAGTGATCCGCTGGTCGACTACGTGCTGCGCCTGGTCGATGCCACACGCAGCCAGGCCCAGTTCGCCTATGGCCTGTCGCCACGGGCCAGCCTGGCGATCCTGGCGGCTGCCCGGGCCTGGGCGATGTTGCTGGGACGGGACTACGTGATTCCCGAGGATGTCCAGGCCGTGCTGCCGGCGGTGGTCGGCCATCGCCTGCGTGACCGCAACGACCCCACCGGGCATGGCGGCAGTGCGCTGGTGCAAGGGCTGCTGCGCGACGTGGCGGTATTGTGATCGGCCGCTTCAAGCCGCACTGGCAGCGCTGGCTGGTACGGCGCATTCCGCCGGCGGCCAGCGTGACCCTGGATCACCGGCGCATCTTTATCCTGCCCACCCGCAGCGGTGCGGTGTTTCTGCTGGTGCTGGTGCTGATGCTGCTGGTGGCGATCAACTACCAGAACAGCCTGGCCTATGGCCTGACTTTCCTGCTGGGCTCGGTGGGCGTGCTGGGTATTCTGCACACCTATCGCAACCTCAGTGGCATGGTGATCAGCGCCGGTACGACGCGCGCGGTGTTTGTCGGCGAATCGGTCTTGCTGCGCCTGCGCCTGGAAAGCACCGGCACTGCACACCAGGCCATTGGCGTGGGCTGGGATGCGGTGCAGATGCAGCAATACGACGTCGGCGCCGCCGGCAACCGCGAAGTCGAACTGAGCCGTCCGGCCCAGGTGCGCGGCTGGTTGCGGGCACCGCGCCTGCGCATCGAAAGCGTCTTTCCGCTGGGCATCCTGCGCGCCTGGACCTGGCTGGACCTGGAGCAGACCGTGCTGATCTACCCGCGTCCCGTGCCGGGCAACATGCCCTTGCTGGCCGGGGTGCAGCCGCATGCCGAGGACGACGGCCAGGCCACCCGTGGCCAGGGCGTGGATGACTATCAGGGCCTGCGCCATTACCAGCCCGGTGACAATCGCCGGCGTGTGCACTGGAAGGCCTGGTCGCGAGGGCAGGGCCTGCTGGTCAAGGACTTCACCGACCTGAGCGGGCATGACCTGTGCCTGGACTTCATGGTGCTCGACGGCGACATCGAGGAGCGCCTGTCACGGCTGTGTTACTGGGTGCTGGAGCTGTCGCAGCGCCAGCAGCCCTTCGCCCTGCGCCTGCCCGGTCTTGAGGTGGCGATGGACAGCGGCGACGGGCACCGCGAACTGTGCCTGCGTGCGCTGGCCCTGCATGGCACCGCGCGATGAGCGAACACACCTTGAAAGCGCCGCCCGACAAGGCCGCCTCGATGAGTGAGCAGGCACGCCTGGCCCAGTCGATCCCGCGCATCTGCCTGACCTGGCTGCTGCTGGCCCAGGCACTGGTCATCGTGCCCTTTGCCCTGCATATCCCGCCGCCGCTGCTGGTGCTGTGGTTGGTGTGCTCGTTGTGGCGCATCCAGATTTTCCGCATGCGCGCACGGCTGCCGGGCACCTGGGTCAAGGCCGGGCTGCTGGTCGGCACCGCCGGTGGCGTGTACCTGGCCCGTGGCAGCCTGGTGGGGCTGGAGGCGGGCGCGGCGCTGCTGATCGCCGCATTCATTCTCAAGATGCTGGAAATGCACACGCGCCGGGATGCGCTGGTGCTGATCTTCCTGGGCTTTTTCTGCGTGGTAGTGGGCTATCTGTTCGAAGACAGCCTGCTGTGGGCGCTGTTTACCCTGCTGCCGATCGGCACCTTGCTGGCGGCATTGATCGGCCTGCAACAGGTCGATGTCGCCCGCAAGCCGGAGATGGCCCTGCGCCTGGCGCTCAAGCTGATGCTGCAGGCACTGCCGCTGATGCTGATCATGTTTCTGTTCTTTCCGCGCCTGGAGCCGCTCTGGTCGTTGCCGCAACCCAGTAACAAGGGCGTGACCGGTCTGTCCGACAGCATGGCACCGGGGGACATGGCCGAGCTGAGCCGCTCGGCAGCGCTGGTGTTTCGTGCCAGCTTCGAAGGCCCTGCGCCGGCGCGCAGCCAGCTGTACTGGCGCAGCCTGACCCTGGATCAGTTCGATGGCCGGCGTTGGTCGCAGTCGGGGCGCAGCCAGTCGGTGCAACTGGCGCAATGGAGCAAGCGCGGTGAGCCATTGCGCTACAGCATCGTGCTTGAGCCCAGCGGCCGGCCCTGGCTGCCGAGCCTGGACGTGGCCGAGACCGGCCAGGATGAAGTGCGCCTGATGAGCGACTTTCGCTTGCAGCGTCGCCGCCCGGTCAGCCAGGCGCTGCTGTACGCGGCGCAGTCCTGGCCCGAGGCACTGCGCGACCCGCAGCTCACCGACAACATCCAGCACCAGGCGCTGCAATTGCCGGCGCGTGGCAACCCGGAGGCGCGGCAGTGGGCGGCTGATCTCAAGCGCCGCTACCCGCAACCGGACCGCCTGGCCGAGGCGTTGCTGGGCTGGTTCGCCGAGCAGCCATTTCACTACACGCTCAAGCCGCCGACCCTGGGGCCGGACAGTATCGATGACTTTCTGTTTACCAGCCGCCAGGGCTTTTGTGCGCACTACGCCGGTGCCATGGTCTTTGTGCTGCGTGCCGCCGGCATCCCGGCGCGGGTGGTGGCCGGCTATCAGGGCGGCGAGTTCAATCCCGACGGCCAGTACCTGACCGTGCGCCAGTTCGATGCACATGCCTGGGTCGAGTACTGGCAGCCGGGCACGGGCTGGCGCAGCGTCGACCCCACCGCTGCGGTGGCCCCGCAACGCATCGAGCAGGGCCTGGAACAGGCGCTGTCGGCCGATGAGGCGTTTCTGGCGGATTCGCCCATGTCGGCGCTGCGCTATCGGCATGTGCCGTGGATCAATGCGGTGCGCCTGAGCTGGGATAACCTCAACTACGGCTGGCAGCGCTGGGTACTGGGCTATCAGGGCCAGCAGCAATTGCAGGTGCTGGACCGCTGGTTTGCCGGTTGGCAGGCACCGGCCTTCGTGGCCGGGCTGGCGTTGGTCCTGGCCTTGATGGCACTGTGGATCTTCAAACCCTGGCAACGTGAAAACGATGCGCAACTTCGGCTGTTTCATGCGTTCGAACGCTTGCTGGCGCGGCATGGACTGCGGCGCTTGCCGGGCGAGGGCGCACAGGCCTTCGGTGCACGCGCCATGCTGGCGCTGCCGCAGCAGGCCGAGGCCATCGAGGCGTTCATTGCGCAATTCATGGCGCTGCGCTATGCCGTCGACGGCACGTCGTTGCAAGGCTTGCGCCGCGCCTTGAAACACCTGCGGCGCGACTTGCCGTGGCGCTTGCCGACCATCAAGGACAAACATTCATAAACTGATTGGAGTACTGCATGTCATCGATGGTGGGGCATCTGATTGCCGAAATTCTGGCGCTTGAAGTCAAGCTGTTGGCCTGCCAGGCGCGCCTGGCGGTCTCGACCGACAGCGAAGCCTTGCACGATTTGCGCACCACGGTGCGTCGGCTGCGCAGCCTGCTGCGACCCTTGCGCGGGCTGGGCGGGGTCGATGCGCTGGAACAGGCCGCCCGCGAGGTCGGGCAATTGACCACGCCGCTGCGCGACCTGCAGGTGCTCAGCGCGTTCCTGCACGAGCAGGGCTGGCATGACCTGGCCCTGCCGCGCGACCAGTACCTGGAACAGGCCTGCCCGCCGGTGGCCAGCAGTGTCGAACTCAAGAGCCTGCTCAAACACCTCGAACAATTGCCGGCGTCGTTGCGCCAGCAGCAGCGCGGCGGGCAACTCAAGGGGCTGCGCAAGCGCATCGAGAAGGGCATGGACAAACAGTGGAAAAAGCTGCGCGAAGCCATGGCCGACCCGGCGCACGATCGCCATCGCCTGCGCCTGCTGATCAAGCGGGTGCGCTATGCGGCCGAAGCCTACCCGGAGCTGAGTCATCAGCCCAAGGGCATGCGCGCCCGGCTCAAGCAGGCGCAGGGTGCGCTGGGCGACTGGCATGACCACCTGCAATGGCTGGCGCTGGCCGGTCAACACGCGGACCTGGCACCCTGCATCGCCGGCTGGCAGATCGGCATCGTGCAGGCTGAGCAACAAGGTGAAGTGGCACTGGCGCGGCTTGGCAAGGCCTGTTTCGGTAAATAAGTCATTCTGGCCGCAGTTATGGCGTTTATGGCTTCAAGGTCTGCTCAGCGGGCTCGGTAAGATCGTTGCACTTCGATCCCTGGACCTATGGAGCCACCATGAACTTTGCCGAGCTGATTGCTGCGGTCAACGATAACCCGCGCTCGGTCGTGATTCCGGCGCACTGGGGGCAGGGCCGGGCCAGTTTTGGCGGCCTGGTGGCGGCCCTGCAATACCTGGCCATGCGCGCGCAGGTGGCGGATAACCGTCCGGTTCGCTCGCTGGCGATCACCTTCGTCGGGCCGGTGGCGCCGGAGGTGGCGGTGAGTTTCGAGGTCGAGATCCTGCGCGAAGGGTCGGCGGTGACCCAGGTGCTGGGACGCGCCACCCAGAACGGCCAGACCTGCGCCCTGGTGCAGGGCAGCTTTGGCGCGCCGCGCGAATCGGTGGCCCGTTATGAGCCGCCGGTGCCGGTCAGTGAGCTGAAGCCGCTGGCAGACAGTTTTACCCTGCCATTCGTCAAGGGTGCGATGCCCGATTTTCTCCAGCATATGGACGTCAAGTGGGCGCTGGGCGGCTTGCCGTTCAGCAACAGCCCGTCACCGGTGATCGGGGGTTATGTGCGCCTGCGCGACGCCGAGCAGCAGGCGTTGAGTGAAGCCCATGTGCTGGCGCTGGTGGATGCCTGGCCCAGCGGCCTGCTGACCTGGGTGAACAAGCCGACGCCTGCCAGTTCGCTGACCTGGACCATCGAGTTCGTGCACCCGCAGCCGGCGCTGACCACCCATGACTGGTGCAGCTACCGCGCCGAAATCGAACATGCCCGCGATGGCTACGGTCATTGTGCCGCGACCCTGCGAGCGCCCGATGGCGCCCTGATCGCGATCAGCCGGCAGACGGTAACGGTGTTTGGCTAGGGTCTGTTGCCGTTTCAGCACGAGCCGCGTTGCTGGGCCCAATCTCGCCAGGCCAGGCGGAGGACGCAGAAAAGGGTCACTCCCTTTTCAAGTCCTCCAACACCGCCTGGCGAGATTGGGCACGCAACCCGAAGGGCCGGGCCTGTTTTGCCGCGAGACTGCGTTACTCGCCACTCATTTGGAATGACCAAACGTCGCGGCTCCTGCCTTGCCTCGCGGCAAAACGGGCGCCGGCGCGGCCGTGATGAAACGGCAACAGACCCTAGAGCGGATCAGTGGTGACGCTGCAGGGCCACGGCGGCCACCAGGCCGATCACGCCGACGCCAATCGAGGTCAGGCTGGTCGAGACCAGCCCGTTGACCAGCAGCAGGGCACCCAGCACAAGGATCGGCGCGGCGATCAATTGCAGGGTGGTGTGCGGTTGGCTGGCGTCGGGGGCATGCCAGTGCAAGTCAGCAATTCGCTTGAGCATATGACGGTCCTCTCCAATGCATGTGTCCGCCCGTGCGGAGCAATGATTGAAGTCTAGGTCGTCGCCTGCCGACCTGCGAATCGAGCCTGGCTATCGGGTTGATAGACCGATCATCCACCGCCCAGTCGCACCGCAGAAATGGAACCGATGGTAGGAGCGCGCTCTGCCCGCGACCGGCTGCGTTAGCAGTCGTAAAATTTCAGCGTTTCACAAATTTTTCGGTCATTCGCTGCAGATTTTCAGCGTTTTGGAGATTTTGCGAGCGCTGCGCACTCGGTCGCGGTGGTCCGGCATTCCGGCAGAGCGCGCTCCTACCAGTGGTGGGTTCAATACCTGATAAAGTCAGTAAGTCATTTTGGATAAAGGGCGATCCAGCGCTTGCCGTCAGAGCCGTAACTGCCCGATCGAGCGGTTCAGTTCACCGGCCAGGGTGGCAAGATCGGTGCTGGTGCTGGCCGAGTCGAGCGTCTGCGACACGGTGCGGTCGGTCACGTCGCGGATGCTGACCACGGCGCGGTTCATTTCTTCGGCCACCTGGCTTTGCTGCTGCGCCGCCACGGCGATCTGCGTGTTGCTTTCGCGCATTTGCGCCACCGCCTGGGCAATCGCCGCCAGCGCTTCGCCGGCTTCCTGGGCCTGTTGCACGCATTCATCGGCCTTGTACGAGCTGTCCTGCATGAAGTCCACCGCATCGCGGGTGCCGGCCTGCAGGTCGGTGATCATGCCGGTGATCTCGTCGGTAGACGCCTGCACGCGCTTGGCCAGGTTGCGCACTTCGTCGGCGACCACGGCAAAGCCACGGCCCATTTCCCCGGCACGCGCGGCCTCGATGGCGGCGTTGAGAGCCAGCAGGTTGGTCTGTTCGGCGATGCTGTGGATCACGTTGACCACGCCATTGATCTTCTGGCTGTCTTCGGCCAGGCGCTGGATCATCCGTGCGGTCTGCTGCACGCCGCTGGACAGCCCGGCAATCGACACCTGCACACGATCGACCACCTGCTTGCCGCTGCCGGCCAGGGTGTCGGCGGTCTGCGACTGGTCGCGGGTGGTGCCGGCGTGCTGGGCGATGTGATAGACGGTGGCCGACATCTGGTTGATGGCCGTGGCCACCTGGTCGGTCTCGCTCTGCTGGCCGAGCATGCCCTGGCGCACCCCGCTCATGCCGGCAGCCAGGCTGGCGGCACCGACGTCCAGGCGCGCGGCGGTCTGCGACACGGTATTGACCACCCGCTGATAGCCGGCCTGCATGGCGTTGAAGGCGTTGGCCATTTGCCCGACTTCATCCTGGCTGCCCTGGGGCGCGCGGGCCGACAGGTCGCCACTGCGCTCGACGTGCAGCATCACATCCTTGAGGGCGTTGAGCTGGCTGAGCAGAAAGCGGATCAGCAACTGCGAGGCGCACAGCATCAGCACCATCAGCACGCCCACGGCCAGCGCGTACTGGGTGAAGCGCTCCAGCAGCAGTTGGCCGAAGGTGGGTGCATACGCCAGCACCGCCAGGCGCTGGCCATCGGTGCGCTCGATGACCTGGGCACCGAACAGGGTGCGGTCCTTGAGCGGCGTATCCAGATCGACCCAGCCGCGTGCCGAGGCCAGTGCCGGCACTGGCTGTCCGGCCACCAGGGGGCTAGTGCCGGCGCTGTAGACCAGGGTGTCGGTGTCGGCAGGCAGCGCCTGCGCGGCGGGCCATGCCGCCAGCAGGCGCGCCTGGCTTTGCGCCGTCTGCCGGGCGGTGTCCTGGCGCCCCTGTTGCTCAAGCTGCAACGCATAGAGCACCAGCATCAGGGTGGTGAAGAACGCGACCGTATTCACGGCCCAGAACTTGTACTTCAAGGAGAGGTTGCTAAGCCATGAGCCCATGAGTGGTCTTCTAGTCGTCTGAGGTATCGGCAAGGTGATGTCACATTGCCTTAATTCTCGGGTCGGCTATTGATCTGGGTCAAGAACGCCAGATGTTTCATCTGGCCACTGCGGCAATCCGAAAAACACCCGGGCGCAGTCAGTGGTGTGGCGGGCCAGGTCCTCGATGCGTTCACCCCGGTGCAGGGCCACTTCGCGCAGCACTTCGGTCAGGAAGGCCGGCTCGTTGCGGCCTTTTTTCGGCTTGGGTCGCAGGCTGCGCGGCAGCAGCCAGGGCGCGTCGCTTTCCAGCATCAGGCGCCCGTGCGGGATGTCGCGCATCAACGGGTGCAAATGGCTGCCCCGGCGTTCATCGCAGATCCAGCCGGTGATGCCGATGTGCAGGTCCAGGTCCAGGTAGCGATACAGCGTTTGCTGCTCACCGGTAAAGCAATGCACCACGGCGGCCGGCAGGTGGTCGCGGTAGTCGCGCAGGATGTCCAGCAGGCGCTCGCCGGCGTCGCGCTCATGCAGGAACACCGGGCGTTGCAGTTGCACAGCCAGCGCCAGGTGCGCGTGCAGCACGCGTTCCTGCTGGGGGCGTGGCGAGAAGTCACGGTTGAAGTCCAGCCCGCATTCACCCACGGCGCGCACCCGGTCCTGCTGCAGCAAGGCCTGCAAGGTGCGTTCGCTGTCGCTGTTCCAGTCGCTGGCCGAATGCGGGTGTACACCGGCGGTGGAGAACAGCCGCTGGCCGCTTTCGTCCAGCTCATGGCACAGGTTCAGGCTCTCTTCGCTGCACGCCAGGCTGGTGCCGGTCAGCACCAACTGGGCGACGCCGGCGGCGTACGCGCGCTGCAGCACCGCCGGTCGGTCGGCTGCGAAGCTGGCGTTGGTCAGGTTGACGCCGATGTCGATCAATTGCATGGTGCTACCTCTGGCTGAATGCGTCCGAGCATACCAGAGCCTGCGCAACGACCCGAAAAGGCTGTGCATTCAACCCCTTGAGCCCGACGGTTCAACGCTTTTGGCAACACCTGAAGGGATCATGGCGTCATCGCCAGGGTCCTTTTTTCTGTCTGACCACCCTGGAATACCCATGGAGAGCGAATGATCCGAGCCGCGCTTTTGTCTGTTGTCTGCCTGTCCTTGCCCCTGTCTCTGGTCGCCCCGCTGGCTGAGGCCCGTGAAGCGCGTGAAACCCGCCAGAGCGGGCCGCACGCGGTGCACAAGGCCCCCCAGGTTCGCGACCTGCCGGCCATTCGCACCAGCAGGGTGCTGCGGGTGCTGGTCAACCAGAGCCGCAACAGCTCAGGCGACGTCAAGGGCCAGGAAATCGGCGTCGAGTACCATCGCCTGCAAGCCTTCGAGCGTTACCTCAACAGCCAGGACAAGGCCGGGCAGAAGATTACGGTCAAGTTCATTCCCAAGGCCAAGGACCAGTTGCTCGGGGCCTTGTTGCGTGGTGAGGGTGACCTGGTGGCGCCCAGCGAACTGCTCGACGAGCAGGCCGTCAAGGGCGTAGTGGCCAGCCGCGCCATTGTCGCCGATGTACCACTGGTGCTGGTCGGCGCTCGCGGGCAGCGTAGCTTCAAGCAGCTTGAGCAGTTATCTGGCCGCACCCTGAGCCTGCCGGCCGGCAGCGTGGCCGATGTCGCGGTGCAGCGGCTGAACCAGCGCCTGGCGCTGCGCAAGCTGGCGCCAGTGCACATCGAGTGGGCCGATCCCAGCCTGGCCGTGGAAGATGTGATGGAGATGGTCCAGGCCGGGATCTACCCGATGACCGTGGTGGAGCAGCCGATTGCCGAACGCTGGGCGCGGGTGATGCCCAGGTTGCGGGTGGATCGCAACCTCAAGTTCGGCACCGAAGGCGACATCAGCTGGTTCGTGCGCCAGGACGCCCGGTTACTGCAGGCCGATGTCGACCGCTTTCTGAGCACCTACAAAGCGCCGGCCCAGCAGGATCAGGCGTTCGAAAAAGCCTATAAATCCCTGTACCGGGTCAACAGCCCGTTGGCCCGTAATAACCTGCAGCGCCTTGAACAACTGCGGCCGATTCTGCAGCGCCACGGTGAGGCGCAAGGTATCGACTGGCTCGACCTGGCGGCCCTGGCGTTCAAGGAGTCCAAGCTGGACCCGAGCGCCAAGGGCAGTGGCGGGGCCACCGGCTTGCTGCAGATCACGCCGTCGGCCGCCCGGCGTGTCGGGGTCAACAACATCCAGCACGCCGATGGCAATGTGCAGGCCGCGTCGCGCTACATGGCGCTGATCCAGCGCAAGTTCTTCGCCAGCCGCAAGATCAACGACCGTGAGCGCATGGCCTTCGTACTGGCGGCCTATAACCTGGGGCCGGAACGCGTCCAGAAGATGCGCCAGGAAGCGCGCAAACGTGGTTTGAACCCCGACAAATGGTTTTTCCAGACCGAGCGGGTGGCCATGGAGCAGAACGGCGCGGGCGTGGTTATGTTCGTCAATAGTGTGAACAAGTATTACCTGGCGTTTGACCGCCAGCGGGCGTCACTGGAAGGGCAGCGCCAGGCGACTTATGCGGTGCGCAAATAATCGATTAATTCGATATTTATGCGGCAATTTTTGTGATTTTCATATTGGCTGGTTCGATTAAGATGGCGCCATTCCCGCTCATCACCTTATTGGAATCACCCACATGAAAGCGCTGCTCAATACCCTTCTCTCCACCCGTGCAGGTTTCGGCCTCACCGCTGTGCGCATCATCGTCGGCATCATTTTCATTGCTCACGGCAGCCAGAAACTGTTCGGCGCCTTTGGCGGCTACGGGCTGGAAGGCACCGGGCAGTGGATGGCCAGTATCGGCCTCAATCCCGGCTACCTGATGGCGCTGTTGTCCGGCAGCGGTGAGTTCTTCGGCGGCCTGGCCCTGCTGCTCGGCCTGCTGGCGCGTCCGGCGGCTGCGGTGCTGGTCTTCCTGCTGGCGGTGGCGATTGTCTCGGTGCACTTGAGCAACGGCCTGTTCATGAGCAACAACGGTTACGAGTTTGCCCTGGCCTTGCTCGGTGGCGCCCTGGCGGTGCTGATCGAAGGTGCCGGCAAACTGTCGCTCGATGGCGCCATCGCCCGCCGTCTCTGAGGGTGACCTGCACGCATGACCTCGCCCCGGCAGCCACTGGCTGCCGGGGCGAGCTGTTTCTGGCAATTGACAAGGCGCAGGGGCGTCTCTAGGATTGCCGTCAGCGCCGATTTAACAACTACTTGCGGGGCGCCTGGCGAAAGCCGAAATACCGCTAAAACGTTGGTTCGGTGTCGCCTCCCACCGCTGCCCAGCGGAACCTGTGAGGCCGAGTATCCATCATGAGCCAATCCCTTCGCCGTTCGCTGCAACGTCCTTTGCGCCTCTCGCCCATCACCGCCTACATCGGTCGCAAGAACCCCCGTATCCTGCTCGGTGGCACCCACCAGCCCACGCTGTTGCGCTACCTCGATGGCTGGCCGCGCAAGGGCGGCAAGGCCAGTGCCTTCCTGTTGCAGTTCGTCGACACCACCCAGTCGCTGGCGGCCTACCGCAACGATGAGTTCGACCTGGCAGTGATCCATGCGCCGGATCCGGCCAGTGCCGCCAGTGTGATTCACGACCTCACGCGCATTGCGCGCCAAGGGTTGATCACGCTGGGGTAAACCTTGGCGGTGCCGACGGGCGGCGCACCCTGAACTTTCATTTCACAGCTCTGGTCATCATACCGACACCTGGGCGGCTCACTATGGGACAACAGTCTGTTGTCCGGTTTGGCTGTGCGGTTTTCGAATGGACTCAGTGAAAGGATCGAACATGGGAACAGCCAGCTCGTCGGAGAAATCCAAACACCTCAAGCGGCGTGCCACGGTGATCTATTGCCGTGACGACGAGATCCTTTTCGTGCGCAAGCGCAAGGCCAAATGGAACCTGCCTGGCGGGCGGGTCGAGCGTGGAGAAACCCCCAAGGCCGCAGCCTTGCGGGAAATGGCCGAGGAAACCGGGCTTGAGTTCAACTCGCTGACGTTCGTCTCTACCTACCGGGAGGAGGCGGTCATCCATTTCATTTTCGAAGCGCGCAGGGCGGTGCCCAAAAAGCCCCGGCCATGCAACGAGATTGATGATTGCCGGTGGCTTTCGGTCAAGGAACTGTGCAAGCGGGATATACGGGGCCCGATCCGCTCGTTGCTCAAGCGTTGTGCCTCGGACCTGGAGCGCAAGCTGACGCTTCACTAGGCTTTTCAACACTGGAGAAGATCGCCATGCCACACCGTGAACGAGCAGAAGTCGAACGGCTGGAGCAACACCTGGCCGATGCCTACACCGCGTACCGTAAACACTTCGACTCGGCACCTTATCCCTCCAGTGAGGAGGAGTGGGCCGAACTCAACCGCTATCGAAAAGCCGTCTCACAGGCCAGTGCTGCCCTGGACGCCTATTGTGCAGGGCCTGATCGATAACGTGCCGCTATGCCTTGCGCGCCTCGCTGACGCGAAAGCGGATGTTATCCAGGTAATTTGATTTGAGTTCGGCGGCCAGGGGGCCCAGCACCGGGTTGGCCTTGAAGGGGGTCATCATGTCTTCGACGATCTGCTGCACACTGGCCGTTGCCGCCGCCACGCTCGCAGGCACACGCGGATCGAATTCAATGGCCTCCATGCGCTCGTCCAGCATTTTGAGTACGGGCTCTGCGTTCCTGATTTGCGTGCGGATTACATCAACCGACGTTTCCATCCTGACCTCCATGTAGTCATGCTTGAGGGCTCTGTATGGCGGCTTTCAGGCCGGTTCTGAGCCTTCGTGATGGCGCGATTGTACCTGCCAAATGCTTCAGAATCTGGTCAGGCGGCATTATTTCTCAAGCACCTGTCCATTGCGGTCTGCAAAATGGATGGCGCGTCAGCGCTTTTTCAAGACGTGCATGATGTCCCGTTGAGACAGCCGTGCCCCATGCCCTTGCCGCTGAATCAATACGCTTATCTATCAAGGGCTTGTAAGGAGCGTCAGGCGCCTGACGCAGCAAGAGAAACGGGCGGGCAATAATAAAGTGGTCGCAAGGGCGCTGGCGTCTATCAAGGTTCCTTGCGCCGGGTCGATAGCCAAGATGGCACCTTGGTTAAAGACCAGCTTGGGTATCGAAAGCTCACGAATAAAAACCAAAGAGGGCGTCCATGACCATTTTGCAGCGAGTAATCGGCGGGTTTGCGGTATTGGTGCTATTGCTGTTGGCAATGGCGGGCCTCAGCTATCAGAACACACGGTCCATCAGCGATCGTTTGACCGTGATCACTGGCCAGTCGGCGCCCTTGAGCCGCGCCGCCAGCGAGTTGTATGTGTATATCCTGCGCGCCCACCAGGCGTTGTTGGCCAATTTGATCAACGATAACCTGGCGCAGATTGATGCCGGTCAACAACCGTTTGATGACAGTATTCGTCAATTCAACGAGTTGCTGGGACGCACCGATGCTTATATCGGCGATCGCGATGAACTGCGGGCCAGTCTCGCGCAAGAACGTCAGTCCGTCAGTGTCTACGCCGAACAGGCCAAGGCCCTGATCGTCGTGCATCGCGCGCACGTGCAACAACTGGCGTTGAACCGCTTATTGCAAAGCTACAGCACCGTGCAAGCGGCTCAATTGACCCGTTATTTGCGTGATTACATTGCCCGCGCACGCAGTGAAGACGCGGTAGCGCAAGTCGCCGCCGCCGAACAGTTGTTGCTTGAGGTCAATAAAGCCTACGACGGCCTGGCCGCGCACGCCGCCACACCCGATATCGGCGTCTTGCAGCGCGTGCTCAATCTGCAGGACGAAGTGATCAACACGCGCCTGCAGGCCATGACGGCGGTCGATCCAAGGATCGGACGGATCACCGGGGTCATGGTCAATCGCCTGCTGACGGACCTGACGGCGGCCGACGGGCTGTTTCGGGCTTATCAGGCAGAAGCGCAACTGGACGCACAAGTGCTGCAGCAACGCCAGTCAGTCGAGACCACGTTGCAATCCACCCTGGCGCAGATCGGTCAATTCGGCAGTCAGGCGCTTGAAGTGGCCAATCAGGCCAGGGATGCTGCCAATGCCACCATCAGCACCGGCCGCACCTGGTTGCTGCTCGCCTGTGTCCTGGCAATGGTGGCGGCGGTGCTTATTGGTCTCTGGGTCGCCTTCAGCCTGCGCAGGCCGCTGGCCGCCTTCCGTGAAGTCCTCAAGCAACTGACGGGCGGCGATATGCGCGTCAGCTTCGATGTCAGTCGCCGGGATGAATTTGGTGAGCTGGGCGGTTACCTGAATGAACTGACCGGGGCGTTGCGCACGATTTTTACCGAACTGATCCGCTCGGCCGACTCCCTGGCCGTCACCGCTGGAAACAACGCCCTCAACAGCGAGCAGACCACCCGCGTGGTGGATGAGCAAAAGGACAAGCTGCAATCGGCCGCCTCGGCCATGACGCAAATGGAAAGCACGGTGGAGGAGGTTGCACGGCGCGCGCAGGATACGCGCAAGGCCGTGGACGATACCCGCGACCTGACCGATGCGGTGCAAGAGCGTGTGTCTGAAACCATCGTCAATATTCGCCAGCAGGCCGAACAGGTCAACAAGGCTGCCGAAGTCACTGACGAGCTGCAACGGTATGGCCAGAGCATCGAGGGCATTGTCGTGGCGATCCGTGCCATCGCCGAGCAGACCAACCTGCTGGCCCTCAATGCCGCCATTGAAGCGGCTCGCGCCGGCGAGCAGGGTCGAGGCTTTGCCGTGGTCGCTGACGAGGTACGTTCACTGGCGGGCCGTACCCAGACCTCGACCGGGGAAATCCAGGAAGTGATCGGCAAGATGCAGGAAAAGATTCATTCGGTCGTGCAGGTGATGAACGAAAGCCAACAGCAATCGAGCCAGTGTGTGACGCTGGCCTCGGGTGCCGGGGAGCTGCTGCTGTCGATGAGCGAGGCGGTCGGCACCATCCGCGACATGAATATCCAGATTGCCGCGGCCACCGAGCAACAGAGCGCAACCGTGCAAGACACCAGCCGCATGGTCATTCAGATCAACGATTCTGCCCAGCAGGCCGCTGACGGCGCTGAGCAGTCAGCGAGCAGTAGCCAGAGCCTGTCGAAGATGGCCAGTGTGCAGCGCGAGCTGCTTCAACAATTCAAAGTTTGACCCTTGGAGGTCAGAAAAATGAAAGCAGGGTCAATGCTCATTCTGGGTTCGATGCTGTTCATCACCGGCCTGGCTCAGGCCGCTACACCGCTGCTGGGTGTCGCCATGGCCAAGTACGATGACAATTTCCAGACGCTTCTGCGCAACAGCGTGCAGCAGCACGCGACCTCGGTGAGTGCCGATGTCTTCATGGAGAACGGTCAGGACAACGCCGACTTGCAGATGAGGCAGTTTCGCAACCTGGTCGACTCTAAAGTGGACGCAATCATTGTGGCGACGGTCGACGATAAAAGTTCGGCGCAGATGATGAAGCTGGCTGACGCGGCCAGGATCCCGCTGGTCTTTGTCAACCGTAGCCCGGCGCTGGAAAAGCTGGCAGCACAAACCGCCTACGTCGGCTCCAACGAGCTGGAGTCCGGCACGCTGCAAATGGAAGAACTGGCGCGTCGTGCCGGCTACAAAGGCAACGTGGTCATAGTGGTAGGCGACCCCGGCAATGCCGCTTCGCGGATGCGCACCGAGGATGTGGAACACGTCGTCGCCAAATACCCGGGCATGAAAATCGTGCAGAAAAAGGTGGCCAACTGGGAGCGTAACCAGGCCGCCACCGTGGTGAACGACTGGGTCAAGCAAGGCCTGGACTTTTCGATCATTGCCGCCAATAACGACGAAATGGCCATTGGCGCCATCATGGGCCTGGAGAAGGCTGGCAAGCAGGCCAAAGACTACCTGGTCGGTGGCATCGATGGCACACCGGATGGATTGCAATTGATGGCCAGTGGAAAACTGGCGGTCAGCGTCTTCCAGGACGCCGCAGGCCAGGCCAGGCAAGCCGTGGATGCAGCACTTCGCCTGGCCCAGGGTCAGCCATTGGAGACCTCTTTGATCTGGGTGCCTTTCCAGCTGATCACGCCGGACAATCGGCATCAGTTCGAATGAAGCGTGTGAGTGTCATGGCGCCTCATAGTGGATGCGGGTGATGAACCAGACGGCTTCCCCTGTCGGCGTGGCGACCACCACTTCGTCGTCCTCCTGCTTTTTCAACAGCGCCCGGGCCATGGGCGAATCGATCGAGATGTAATCGTTGCGGCCGTGGATTTCGTCATAACCCACGACCCTGAATGTCTTCTGGTCGCCTTGCTCGTTTTCGATCTCGACCCAGGCGCCGAAGAACACCCGGCCTTCCTGCTCGGGTGAGTAGTCGACCACTTTCACATCTTCCAGGCGTTTGCGCAGGTAGCGCACGCGCCGGTCGATTTCCCGAAGCAGTTTCTTGTTGTACTGGTAATCGGCATTTTCGCTGCGGTCGCCCAGCGCGGCCGCCCAGCTGACTTTCTGGGTGATTTCCGGGCGGTACACCCGCCATAGATGATCCAGTTCGGCTTTAAGCTTGTCGTGGCCTGCGCGGGTAATGATATTGGTCGCCACGTCCTCTCCTTGAAATGTGTGTTGATTGATGCAGCGGCTGTGCCCGGCAATATAGCGGCCTTGAGCGAGGCAATGTGCACCAATCGCTGCGCAAAAGGCTCGATACTGCGCCTTGTGGATGACCGGCCTGTGACAGCGCACCGCAAAAACACCTCAAACGGATATAAAGCCGGCCCTCGGTTGATTTGCCCTCAGATAGCCATTACGGTGCGCGTGTAAAGATTTGTTAACCGGGCTTTGCAGGAGCATGCCGTTGAAAATCGTTCAAAAGATCAGCCTGGCGGCGGCCGGTGTGTTGTTTCTCACCACCGGCTTGTTGTCGTTCACACAAATCAGCCAGGTGCGCGATTCGCTCTACAAGCAGACATCAGCCAGCATCAGTGAGTCGAGCAGTGCGCTGGCCCGGCAGATCGAGAACTGGCTCAACGCCAAGCTCAAGCTCATGGACCTGACAGTGCAGAACATCGCCGGCAACTACAGCCCCGAACAGATCGAGCGCAGCATCAACAGCCCGGTGCTCAAGGACGAATTCATCATGATCTTCGGCTCGCAGGCCAGCGACGGCAAGACCTTGAAGAACCTCGATTCCTGGCAGCCCAAAGCCGATTACGACGGCCGTACCCGGCCCTGGTATGCGCAGGGCAAGGCGGCCAGCCAGACGGTACTGACCGAACCCTACATCGACAGCACCAGCGGTGAAAACCTGATCTCGGCGGTCACGCCACTGCGTAACGGCGGGCAGTTCACCGGCGTGCTGGGCGGCGACCTGCGCCTCAAGACCGTGGTCGATGCGGTCAATACCCTGGACTTCAACGGTGCCGGCTATGCGTTTCTGCTCAGCAAGAGCGGTAACATTATTTCCCATCCCAAGGCCGACATGAACGGCAAGAACTACAGCCAGTTGTTCGACGGCCAGCAGCCGGCCCTGACCGGCAGCCTGCAGGAGCTCAAGGTGGGCGGCGATACCTTGCTGGTGTCCTTCACACCGTTATCGCAGTTGCGCGGGGCCGAGTGGTACATCGGGGTGGTGCTGGACAAGCAGATCGTCATGGCCGAGGCCAACAGCCTGAGCTGGCGCGCCGCTCTGGCCACCTTGCTCGGGGTGATCATCAGCCTGGTGCTGCTGGGCTCGTTCATGCGTCATCTGCTCAAACCGCTGGACCTGCTGCATCGCTCGATCAAGGAAGTGAACAGCGGCGGGGGCGACCTGACCCGGCGCCTGCCAACCCACGGCAACGATGAAGTGGCGATTGTCTCCAAGGAGTTCAACGACTTTCTGCAAAGCCTGCAGAACCTGGTCAGCCAGATTCTCGGCACCTCCAACCAGGTGCGCCAGAGCACGGCCCTGACCTCGCACGAAGCCAACCAGGCCGACAGCCGATTGCAGCGTCAATTGCAGGAGCTCGATCAACTGGCCACGGCCATGCAGGAAATGTCCTCGACGGCCGAAGACGTGGCACGCAACGCCCAGGTGGCCGCGCAGGCCGCGCTGGCCGCCAACCAGGAAGCCGAGAACGGCGAGCGGGTGGTGCTGCGTTCCACCGAGGCGATCAAGCATCTGGCCGCAGAGATGGAAGATACCGGCAGCGCGGTCCTTGAGCTGGCGCGCTTGAGCAGCAACATCGAGTCGATCCTGTCGGTGATCACCAGCATTGCCGAGCAGACCAACCTGCTGGCGCTCAACGCGGCCATCGAAGCGGCGCGCGCCGGCGAGTCCGGACGCGGGTTTGCCGTGGTCGCCGACGAAGTACGCACGTTGGCGTCACGCACGCAAAAGTCGACCCAGGAAATCCGCCTGATGATCGACCAGTTGCAGTCAGGTGTACGCCAGGCTGAGTCGCGCATGCAGAAAAGCCGCGACAGCGCCAGCAAGACTGCCGAGGAGGCCGGTGCCGCCAATGAGATGCTGACGCGCATCCGCCAGGCGATCGTGCACATCAACGACATGAACACCCAGATCGCCACCGCTGCCGAAGAACAGAGCGCCACCACCGAGGAAATCAACCGCAACACCACCAACATTCGCGACATCAGCCATGAAGTGGCCGCCGGTGCCGAAGAACAGGTGCGTCAATGCGGGCTGATGGGCGAGCAGGTTCAGCAGCAGAGCCAGTTGCTGGGGCGGTTTAATGTGTAAGCGATTGTCGCTGCGGCATGTTTACCTGCACCATTGAACCCTTTTGCCGCTGCCAGGCACTAAGCTGCACTGCCCGGCAGCGGCTTTTCCCGCTGCCTGCCGATCCTGAGGATAACAACCCATGCGCCTGGCCTTTGCCGCTTTCGCCCTGCTGACTTCCATGACCGCCCTGGCCGACACACCCATACAGCCTGTGGTGCGCTGGACCCTGCTTGATCAGCATGAGCAGGCCTACACGCTGGACGACAAGGCGCAGGTGTTGCTGGTGGCGCGCAGCATGTCGGCCGCGCGCATGGTCAATGCCGCCTTCGAAGACCAGGCACCGGGGTATCTGGAGGCGCGCCAGGTGATCTACGTCGCGGACATCGAGATGATGCCTTCGCTGATGAAACCGGTGATCATCCCGGCGATGCGTTCGGCCAAGTACCGCATCCTGCTCGATCAGGACGGCCGCGTGGCCGCCCGCTATGCCGGTGACCGTGACAGCGTGCAATGGCTGAAGCTGGACAAGGGCGTGGTCACCCAGGAAAAGCATTTCACCGACGCCGAAGGCCTGGGCAAGGCCGTGGCCGAACTGGCCCGGTAACCGATCATCCGCCGCGCTGCCGCGCCTACCGCTCTTTGCGCGATCCCCTATAGCCCACAGCATTCCACTGGGTGGCGAGTGGGACCTGGTCGACGGCGGCACCCTGGCCCACTCGTTTGCCGGTCGCAAGCCTGGCGCGCTGTAGGAGCGCGCTCTGCCCGCGACCGAGTGCGAAGCGCTCGCAGAAATCTATGAAACGCTGAAAATTTACGACTGCTGACGCAGCCGGTCGCCGGCAAGCGGGCTCCTACAAGGCCGATTCAGCGGGTGGTCACCTTGTTGAAGATCATCTGCAGGTAGCGCACCAGGTGTTGCTCGCCTTCGAAGGCGGCGTCCAGGTGCGCCTGGGCGGTGTGCAGGTGCTGGTGCAGTTGCTGGGTCACCTTGTGCGGACCATAGAGGGAAATGAAGGTCGACTTGCCTTCGTCCTTGCCCTGGTCCTTGGCGTTGTCGGGGCTGTTGTCCTGCAGGTCGTCGTACAGCTGGAAGGCCTGCCCCAGTTCCATCGCAAAGCCTTGCAGGGCCGCACGCTTGTCGGCGGCGGCGTCGCTGACCATCCAGGCCATGTCCATGATGGCGCTGAACAGCACGCCGGTCTTGAGTGTGTTGGTGCAGGCGATCTGCTCGGCCGAGCGTTCGCCCTGGCCTTCACGCAGGTCCTGGAACTGTCCACGCACCAGCCCCTGCATACCCACTGCATTGGCCAGCACCTCGACCAGTTGCGTGCGCGTGGCCGCAGGCAGGTCCTGGATCCCGGCCACCACCGCAAAGGCCCGGCTCAACAACGCCACCGCCGTGAGGATCGCCACGTCCTGGCCGAACTTGAGGTGCACGGTGGGGCGCCCGCGGCGCAGCTTGGCGTCGTCCATGCACGGCATGTCGTCCAGCACCAGGGAGGCGGCGTGGACCATCTCCACGGCGCAACCCAGCTCCAGCGCCTGCCGGCCGTTCTGGCCCAGGCCTTCGGCGGCCAGCATCAGCAGGATGGGGCGCATGCGCTTGCCGGGGGCCAGGGTGCTTTCGCGCATCGCCAGCACAATCAGGTCGCGTTCGTTACCACTTTCGGGCAGCAATTCATCCAGACGCTGTTCGACGCTTGCACGCACCTTTGCCAGGTGCTCTGTAAAGCCGTTTTCTAGAGGTGTGCACGCTGGTGCTGGGGTCATGTCCGAATCCTGAATCGTGGCAGACAACCCGCTTGGGTCATCCTGGCAAAGGTTTTGTCCGCTCGCTTCTTGGGACGGAACGACTGGCGTTCCCAGGTGCCTGAAGAGCAGCATCTTGTACGTAAGTTGTGCAAAGCAGTGTACCTTGTACAACTTTGATTCACATGTAGAGACAACGCTTCATTCGAAATGATTCCAGGGACACACAACTGTCATGAGTGAACACGATTTAAGCCGGCGCAAGGATGATCATCTGAATATCGTGCTCGACAGCCTGGACGACGCCCATGGCGCCGGTTCCGGACTTGAGGCGCTGCGGTTCGAGCATTGCGCATTGCCGGAGCTGAGTCTGGACGAGATTGACCTCGGTAGCCATCTGCTTGGCATCTCTTTGCGTGCGCCCTTGTTGATCAGTTCCATGACCGGAGGGGCCCAGCGCTCCACTGCGATCAACCGGCACCTGGCCGAGGCGGCCCAGGCGCTGGGCATTGCCATGGGCGTGGGCTCGCAACGGGTCGGCCTGCAAGGTGGCAGTGACCAGGGCCTGACCGGCGAGCTGCGCCGCCTGGCGCCGGACATCCCGTTGCTGGGCAACCTGGGCGCGGCACAGTTGCTCGGTCCTGACGGCCTGGACCTGGCGCACCGCGCCGTGGACAGCCTGCAGGCCGATGCCTTGATCATTCATTTGAACCCCTTGCAGGAAGCGGTGCAGGCCGAGGGCGACCGCGACTGGCGCGGTGTGCTGGACGCCATTGCCCGCACCGTCGACAGCCTCGGGGTGCCGGTCATCGTCAAGGAAGTCGGCGCCGGTCTGTCGGCCCAGGTGGCCCGGTCGCTGGTCGAGGCCGGTGTCCAGGTGCTCGATGTGGCCGGGCAGGGCGGCACCAGCTGGGCAGCGGTCGAAGGCCATCGGGCCCGCACGCCGGCCGACCGGGAAGTGGCCATGGCCTTTGCCGGCTGGGGCATTCCGACCGCCATCAGCCTGGTCAATGTGCGCCAGGCGCTGCCGACAGTGGCGCTGATCGCGTCTGGCGGTATTCGCAATGGCGTTGACGCTGCCAAGGCCCTGCACCTGGGGGCCGATCTGGTCGGTCAGGCGGCCGGGGTCCTGCAGGCCGCCACCGTCTCGACGCAAGCGGTGGTCGATCACTTCGAGATCATGATCCGCCAGTTGCGCATCGCCTGTTTCTGCACCGGGTCGGCCAACCTCGCGGCCTTGCGCCAGGCGCGGCTGGTGGGCTCGTATCAATCGGCGCCCTATCGGTCATGAGTCACTTCGGGGTCGTGGCACCGGCCTACTACAGTCACTTCCAGGCGTTTCAGGCATTGGCCGCGACGCTCTTGGACCGTGGCCATCGGGTGACCTTTTTTCAGCAGGCCGACACCCGCGCCTGGCTGAGCGACCCCCGTATCGATTTCGTCACTCTGGGCGCGGCCAGCCATCCGCCTGGCAGCCTGGCCGCGGTCTTGCGCCGCGCCGCCCGGCCGAGCCTGCCGCTGGGCCTGCGGCGCATCATCCAGGACCTGGCGGCCAGCACTGCCATGCTGGCCGCCGAGCTGCCCGGCGCCTTGCAGCAATGCCAGATTGATGCACTGTTGTGTGACCAGATGGAGGCCGCCGGGGGCCTGGTGGCCGAAGCGCTGGGGTTGCCGTTCATATCGCTGGCCTGCGCCTTGCCGATCAATCGCGAGCCACAGTTGCCCTTGCCGGTGATGCCGTTCGCCTATGGCACCGATGAGCGCAGCCTGCGCCTGTACGAGGGCAGTCGCCAGGTGCATGACTGGCTGATGCGGCCGCTGCGCCAGGCCTTGCACGGGGTGGCGCGGCAACTGGGTGTGCCGCCGCGTGAGGGGTTGCACGAGTGTCTTTCGCCGCTGGCACAGATCAGCCAGACCCTTGAGGGGTTCGATTTTCCACGCCAGGCGCAACCGGCGCATTTTCATGCCGTCGGCCCCTTGCGCACCACGGTCAACGAGACGCCGGGCATCTGGCCGATCAAGGACCAGCGCCCGCTGGTTTTCGCCAGCCTCGGTACGCTGCAGGGCGACCGTCTGGGCATGTTCAAGCAGATGGCCATGGCCTGCCGTCACCTGGACGTGCAGTTGCTGATCGCCCATTGCGGGGCCTTGAATGCTGCCCAGGAAAGCGTGCTGCTACGCGATGGCGCCACCTGGGTGACCGATTTTGCCCCGCAACGCTGGGCACTGGAACAGGCCGATGCGGTGATCACCCATGGCGGGCTGAACACGGTGATGGATGCCATTGCGGCGCACACCCCGATGTTGGTCATGCCCATCGCCTTCGATCAACCGGGGGTGGCGGCCCGGGTCGATTACCGGCGCATTGGCCTGTCATTGAGCCGCCGCGCCAGTGCGGCGCGCATTGCCCACAGTCTGACCCAGGTGCTGCAATGGCCGGGCGAGCCCTTGCAGCGCCTGGCCACTGAACTGCAACAGGCCGGCGGCGTGCGCCGCGCCGCCGATCTCGTCGAACAGGCCATCGCGACCGGGCAGCCGGTCATTACCAAGGAGACACGTGCGTGATCTGGGATCTGATTCTGGCCGGCGCCGGACTGGCCAACGGGCTGATTGCCCTGCGCCTCAAACAGACGCGGCCCGAGCTGCGTGTGTTGTGCATCGAGCAGCACAGCGAGCCGGGCGGCAACCACACCTGGTCGTTTCACGATGGCGACCTGAGCCCGGCACAGCGGCAATGGCTGGCGCCATTGGTCGTCAAGACCTGGCCGGGTTACGACGTGCATTTTGCGCAGCGTTCGCGGCGCCTGAACAGTGGCTACGCCTCGATCACCTCCGAGCGTTTTGCCAGCGTGCTGCGCGACACACTGGGCGAGGACCTGCGCACCGGGTGCGGCATTCGCCAGCTTGGCGCTCGCCACGTGGTACTGGATACCGGCGAGTGCCTGCAGGCGCGTGCCGTGATCGACGGCCGCGGCCTGCAACCCAGCGCTCACCTGGTGCTGGGCCAGCAGGCGTTTCTCGGCCAGTTGCTGCGCCTGCGTGAGCCGCACGGGCTTGAGGTGCCGATCATCATGGACGCCCGGGTGGCGCAAGGCGACGGCTATCGTTTCGTCTATGTGCTGCCGTTCAGCGAAGACACCGTGCTGATCGAAGACACCCATTACGTCGACCGCCCGCTAGCGTCGGCGGCGCAGCTGCGGCAGAACATTGCCGAGTACGCCAGCCAGCAGGGCTGGACCGTCAGTGAATGCCTGCGCGAAGAAACCGGCGTGCTGCCCATTACCCTGGCCGGCGACTTTGCCGCCTTCAAGGCGCAGACGCTCAGGCAACCGGTGTCGGGCCTGCGCGCCGGGCTGTTCCATTGCACCACCGGCTACTCGCTGCCCCATGCGGTGCAACTGGCTGACTGGATCGCCATACAGACCGACCTTGATGCCGATGCCCTGGCGCGTGGCATCGGTCTGCTGGCGGATCACCAGTGGCAGCGCCAGGGCTTTTACCGCCTGCTCAATCGCATGTTGTTTCTGGCCGGGCGCGCCGATAATCGCTGGCAGGTCATGCAGCGTTTCTACGGCTTGCCCGAAGGGCTGATCGGCCGCTTTTATGCAGGCCGCAGCCATGTGTTCGACAAACTGCGCATCCTTTCCGGTAAACCTCCTGTCCCTGTGGGTGAGGCCATGCGCGCGGCGCTGCGCCACTTGCCCCGGCATTTCGAGAAACATTCATGACCCAGGCAAAACAAGCAGTAGTGATTGGCGCAGGTTTCGGCGGGCTGGCCCTGGCGATCCGCCTGCAGGCGGGTGGCGTGCAGACCACGTTGCTGGAAAAGCGCGACAAGCCCGGCGGCCGGGCCTACGTGTATGAAGACCAGGGGTTTGTCTTCGATGCCGGCCCCACCGTCATCACTGACCCGAGTGCGATCGAGGAGCTGTTTGCGCTGGCCAAAAAGCCCATGGCCGATTATGTCGAGCTGTTGCCGGTGTCGCCGTTCTACCGCCTGTGCTGGGAAGACGGTACGCGGTTCGACTACGTCAATGACCAGGCCGGGCTGGACCGGCAGATCCATGCGATCAATCCCAAGGATGTGGCCGGTTACCAGCGCTTCCTGGCGTATTCCAAGGCGGTGTTCGAAGAGGGTTACCTCAAGCTGGGCGCGGTGCCGTTCCTGTCGTTTCGCGACATGATCCAGGCCGGGCCGCAACTGGCGCGCCTGCAGGCCTGGCGCAGCGTGTATGGCAAGGTGGCGAGCTTTATCGAGGATGAGCGCCTGCGCCAGGCGTTTTCCTTCCATTCGTTGCTGGTGGGCGGCAACCCGTTTGCCACCTCATCGATCTATACCCTGATCCACGCGCTGGAACGCAAGTGGGGCGTATGGTTTCCCAAGGGCGGCACCGGCGCGCTGGTCAAGGGGCTGGTGAAACTGTTCGAGGACCTGGGCGGGCGGGTCGAGCTCAATGCCGATGTGGCCGGCATCGACGCCAGCGGCGGCCGGGTCACCGGGGTACGCTGCAAGGACGGTCGGCACTGGCCGGCCGACTGTGTGGCCTCCAACGCCGATGTCATGCACACCTATGCCGACCTGCTCGGCCAGCACCCGCGCGGCCAGCAGGAAGGCAAGCGCCTGGCCGGCAAGCGCTTCAGCAACTCGCTGTTTGTCATCCACTTCGGCCTCAAGCGCCCGCAGCCGCAATTGCAGCACCACACCGTGTGCTTCGGGCCGCGCTATCGCGAACTGATCAACGAGATCTTTACCGGCGACCAGTTGGCCGAGGATTTCTCGCTGTACCTGCATGCCCCGTGTGTGACCGATCCGAGCCTGGCGCCGCCGGGCTGCTCCAGCCACTACGTACTGTCGCCGGTGCCGCACCTGGGCAATGCGCCGATCGACTGGAGCGTGGAAGGGCCGCGCTACCGCGACCGCATTTTCGATTACCTGGAAAAGCACTAC
The DNA here is from genome assembly GCF_001423155.1 of Pseudomonas sp. Leaf127. Classification (NCBI taxonomy): domain Bacteria; kingdom Pseudomonadati; phylum Pseudomonadota; class Gammaproteobacteria; order Pseudomonadales; family Pseudomonadaceae; genus Pseudomonas; species Pseudomonas sp. Leaf127. The sequence continues at coordinate 281,611 of NZ_LMOA01000012.1, forward strand.
ATGCCGGGCTTGCGTGAAGACCTGGTCACCAGCCGCATCTTCACCCCGTTCGATTTTCGCGATGAGCTCAACGCCCACCTGGGCTCGGCGTTTTCGCTGGAGCCGGTGTTGCAGCAAAGCGCCTGGTTCCGCCCGCACAATCGCGATGCCAGCCTGAGCAACCTGTATCTGGTGGGCGCCGGCACCCACCCGGGCGCCGGGGTGCCGGGGGTGATTGGCTCGGCCAAGGCCACCGCCGGCCTGATGCTTGAAGAGGTGCATGCATGAATTCAGCGGTCGACGACCAGCGCCTGCTGGACCATGCCATTCAAAGCATTGAGGTCGGCTCGAAAAGCTTCGCCGCTGCCTCGCGGCTGTTCGACCCGGCGACCCGCAGCAGTGCCGTGATGCTGTACGCCTGGTGCCGGCATTGCGACGATGTGATCGACGGCCAGGAGGCCGGGCACGATGCCGTGGTGCTCAGCGAGGAAGAAGTGCATCGGCGTCTTGAGGCGCTGGTGGCCAATACCGAGGCGGTGTATGCCGGCCTGCCGATCCAGGACCCGGCTTTTGCCGCGCTGCGCGAAGTGGTGCGCCGGCATGACCTGCGCCGTCAGTACGCGCTGGAGCACCTGGCCGGTTTCGCCATGGACGTACACGCCCGCGAATACCGGCACATTGAGGACACGCTGGAGTACTGCTATCACGTGGCCGGGGTGGTGGGCCTGATGATGGCCCAGGTGATGGGCGCCCGGGACGAAGCGACTCTGGACCGGGCCTGCGACCTGGGCATGGCCTTTCAGTTGACCAACATTGCCCGCGACATTGTCGAGGACGCCCGGGTAGGGCGCTGCTACCTGCCGCAGGACTGGCTCGATGAACTGAATATTCCACCTGCGCAACTGGCCGACCCCGCGCATCGTCAGGGCCTGGCGGTGCTGGCGCAGCGCCTGGTCGATCTGGCCGAGCCGTTCTACCAGAGCGCGCAGGCCGGCCTGACCGCCTTGCCCTGGCGTTCGGCCTGGGCGGTGGCGACGGCCAGTGGGGTCTACCGGGAAATCGGTGTCAAGGTGCGCCAGCGCGGCGCTCAGGCCTGGGACACGCGGGTGTCGACCTCCAAGGCCGACAAGCTGCGGCTGGTCGCGCTCGGTGCCTGGCGCGCGATCACTTCCCGTGGTCGGCAGTGGCCGGCGCGTTCGCAGGCGTTGTGGCAGCGTCCGCTTCAGCACGGTTCAGCGGCCCGCCATGCAGGGCCCGCAGCTGCGCCTTGAGCGTGGCGGTCGAGGGGGCATAGAGGAAGCCGAACGACACGCAGCGGTGCTGGCCGGCCACGGCATGGTGCATCAGGTGCGCCTGGTACAGGCGCTTGAGGTAACCGGAGCGCGGCACATGGCGAAACGGCCAGCGCTGGTGCACCAGGCCGTCGTGGGCGATGAAATACAGCAGGCCGTAGGCGGTCATGCCGGCGCCGATCCATTCCAGCGGGTTCCAGCCCGCCGTGCCCAGGGCAATGAGCACGATGGCAAGAATGGCGAACACCACCGCGTACAGGTCGTTCTTTTCGAACCAACCGTGGCGCGGCTCGTGGTGCGAGCGGTGCCAGCCCCAGCCCCAGCCGTGCATGATGTATTTGTGGGCGTACCAGGCAAAGGCTTCCATGCCCACCAGCGTGGCGAGAAAGACCAGTGTGTTGAGTATCATTGGGCGTGACCTGCGGTTGTTCTGTGCATGGGACTGTCGAGGTGCCTGGATGTTCTGTGCCGTTGCATCGAGGCACTGTGAAACCTTGTTGCAGGGTACAGCAACGCGTCGCTCATGGCCTGCCTGCCATCGGTGCGCAAGTCATCTTCTTTGAACCGTCCAGCGGCATGCGGGTCTTTGCTGGTAACGCTGACAATGGAGGTTCTCATGATCAAGGATGCCGTGCACAAGACCCTGGCCGTGCTGGCCTGTTCAAGCCTGCTGGCCGCCTGCGCCAGCCACAACAGCCCGTCTGCGGTGGATGCGCCGGGCGCCGCCAAGAAACCCCTGACCCAGGCCCTGGAAAGCGGTGCCGACCTCATGCAGGGGCATCCGCCCATTGCGGCGCTCAATGCCTACCTGGATGGCTTTCACTTCTACAATGGCCATCCGCAGGCGCAGATGGAAGCGCATCACTACTGCTCGATCCTCAACGAGGAGGTGATCCAGTGCGTGATCTACGACGGCAACCTCAAGGACGCCAAATTGATGGGGGTGGAATACATCATCAGCGCCCGGCTGTTTGCCGGCTTGCCCGCCGAAGAAAAGCAGCTTTGGCACAGCCATGTGCATGAGGTGAAGTCCGGGCAATTGATTGCCCCCGGCATTCCTGAGCCGGCCGAGCATGCCTTGATGCAGAAGCTGGTCGGCACCTACGGCAAGACCTGGCACACCTGGCATACCGACCAGCAGAAAACCCTGCCGCTGGGCGTGCCGCAATTGATGATGGGCTTCACTGCTGACGGTCAGATCGAACCGGGCAGGGTGGCTGAACGTGACAAGCGCTTCGGGGTCGACAGCGAGGCGAAAAAACGTGATCGCCAGGACATCCCTGCCCCGGCCATCGACCCTGGTGCCGATGCCTGGCAGCGCGGCAAGGTGTTCCAGATTCCTGACCCCACCGGCAGTCATCGCCACGGGGCAACACCCTGAGCATGCGCTACCCGACGACCCCCGACGGGCGCTATTTTGTGGTCCGGGAACGGCTGTGGCGTTGCAGCAATCCGGCGTTGCCCGGCGCGCAGCGCCAGCACTGGGTCGATGAACTGATGGCTGCCCGCCGCGACGTGCGACGGGCCAAGACTCATGAAGACCCGGCCGGCTTGCGCAAGGCGCGTGCCCAGGTCGATGCCTGCAAGGTGCATCTGGGCGAGCGGGGGGCGGTGTGGTGGACCGATGGCACACCGGATTTCAATCGCTATAAGGTCCATAACACCCCGTATGCCGACTGGTATGCCGCACTGACAGGCGATTGAGCGGCGTGCAGGGCACAGCGGCGATAGTGATCCCGGCCCCGGCGATGCTACCGTCAAACCCTTTGAACCTGAGGAGTGATCATGCAAACGTCTGCCTGGAATGCCGACCCGCTGGTATGGGGACACGGCCCACGCACCTTCGAAGTGTTTCTTGAACCGACCTGCCCGTACTCGGTCAGGGCTTTTGGCAAGCTCAAGGCCCTACTGGCGCAGGCGGGCGAGACACGCATCACCGTCAAGGTGCGCCTGCAGTCGCAGCCGTGGCACCTGTATTCAGGGGTGCTGGTGCGCTGCATCCTGGCAGCCTCCACTCTGGAAGGCGGCAAGGACACGGCCTGGACAGTGATGGCGGCGATTGCCGCGCACCGTGCTGAATTCGAGTTCGACCACCACGCCACCGGCCCTAACCGCGACGCCACGCCCAACGACATCATCGCCCGCCTGGAAGGCTACAGCGGCGTGAAGCTGAGCGAAGCATTCGACCAGCCGGAACTGGAGCACGCCATCAAATGGCACAGTAAATACGCCCGGCAGAACGGCATCCATGTGTCACCGACCTTCATGGTCGACGGCCTGGTGCAGGCCGACCTGGGCAGCGGCGACACGGTCGAACAGTGGATGGCCAAGGTCCTGTAGGAGCGCGCTTGCCGGAATGCCGGACCACCGCGACCGAGTGCGCAGCGCTCGCAAAATCTGCGAAACGCCACACAAATCTACGACTGCTAACGCAGCCGGTCGCCGGCTTGCCCGCGACCGAGTGCGCAGCGCTCGCAAAATCTGCGAAACGCYACAAATYTACGACTGCTAACGCAGCCGGTCGCCGGCAAGCGGGCTCCTACACCCCCCCAGCCCGGCGTCCTGTCCATCTATCCCTCGCGCAACACGCTCAGCGGGCTGGCGTTGAGCGCGCGGCGGGTGCCGTAGACGCCCGCGCCGCCGACCAAGAGGGCGCCGATCAGTGGCAGGACCAGCAGCCACGGGTGCGGCGACCATTGCAGGTCGAAGGCAAACCGGTACAACACAAAACTCACCAGTTCGCAGCCCAGTGCCGCCAGCAGGCCGCTGGCCGCGCCAAGCAGGCCGAACTCGATGCGCCGCGACGTGATCAGCAAGGCCCGCCGGGCCCCCAGCGCCCGCAGCAAGGCGCCCTGGCGAATACGCTCGTCCAGGGTGGCCTGCAAGCCGGAGAACAGCACCGCCACGCCCGCCGCCAGCACGAACAGCAACACGAACTGCACCGCCAGGGTTACCTGATCAAGGATGCTGCGCACCTGCGCCAGCAAGGCTTCCACGCCCAGGATGCTGATCGATGGGTAGGTCCGCGACAGCTCGACGATCTGCCGGTCGTTGCCCGGTGCCACATAGAAGCTGGTCATGAAGGTGGTCGGCAGGTCAGTCAGGGTGCCAGGCTGGAAGATGATGAAGAAGTTCGGCTGGAACGTGTCCCAGTTGACCTCACGCAAGCTGCTGACCACGGTCTCGCGGGTCAGGCCGCCTACCGTGAAACCCAGCCGGTCTCCGAGCTTGATGCCCAGGCTGTCAGCCAGCTTGGCCTCCACCGACACCCGTGGCACGGCCTCGGCAGCGGCTGGCGCTTCGCTGGCCTGCCACCACTGGCCCGCGGTGATGGTGTTGCCTTCGGGCATATCGGCCGCCCAGGTCAGGTTCAGGTCGCGACGGGTGGCGTTCTCGCCGCGCGAGTCCTTGGTCACGAACTCGTTGACCGGCTTGTCGTTGATGCTCACCAGGCGGCCCGGCACCACCGGGTACAGCGGTGCCGAGTGGCTGGACAGGCCGGTCAGGGTGCGGGCGAAGTTGTCCTTGTCGGCGGGCAACACGTTGAGCACGAAGTAGTTGGGGGCATCTTCGGGCAACTGGTTTTGCCAGGTGTCGAGCAGCTCGCCGCGCAGCAGGGCAATCAGGCCCATCGCCAGCAGGATCAGGCCGAAGGCCAGGGATTGCCCGGCGGCGGCCAGCGGGTGGCGCAGCAACTGGCCCAGGCCCAGGCGCCAGGGCAGCGGGGCGCCAGCCAGCAGGCGACGCAGGCTGTTCAGGCCGACCAGCAACAGGGCGCCGAACACCAGGGCGGCGACAATGCCGCCGCCCAGCAGGGCAAAGGTCAGCACCAGGTCCAGGCTCAGGCGCCACATGATCAGGCCCAGCGCCACGATGGCGGTGCCGTACACCAGCCAGGAACTGGCCGGCACCGGCAACATGTCGCGGCGCAGCACGCGCAAGGGCGGCACCCGACCCAGGGCGGCCAGGGGCGGCAGGGCGAAGCCGGCCAGGGCCACCAGCCCGGTGCCGATGCCCGCCAGCGCCGGCACGATACCGCCGGGCGGCACGCTGGCCGGCAACAGGTTATGCAGCAGGGCAAACAGCCCCAGTTGCGCCAGCCAGCCCAGCAGCGCACCGGCCAGGCTGGCCAGCAGGCCGATGATTGCCAGTTGCAGGCTGAACAGTACCAGCGCTTCGCGGCGTGACAGGCCCAGGCAGCGCAGCAGGGCGCTGGCATCGAAGCGGCGTGTGGCAAAGCGCGCCGCCGACATGGCCACCGCCACGCCGGCCAGCAACACGGCAACCAGGCTGGCCATGTTCAGGTAACGTTCGGCCTTGCCCAGCGCGCCGCCGATCTGCTGGCTGCCGTCGCGGGCGTCCTTGATCTCCTGGTGGGCCTGCAGGCCCGGTTCGATGGCCTTGCGATAGGCCGCCAGGGCTTCAGGCGGGCCGCTCCACATTTCGCGAAAACTCACCCGGCTGCCGGGCTGCACCACGCCGGTGGCCTCCAGGTCCTGCAGGTTGATCATCACCCGAGGGGTCAGGCTGTAGAAATTGCCGGCGCGGTCCGGTTCATAGGTGAGGATGCGTGTCAGCTTCAAGGGTTTGGCGCCGACGTCGATCATGTCGCCGACCTTGAGGTTGACCGCCGGCAGCAGGCGCGCCTCGGCCCAGGCTTCACCGGGAGCGGGGCCTGTGCTGACCTGATCGGGCTGATAGAGGTCGGCGGCGCTTTTCAGCTCGCCGCGCAGCGGATAGGCATTGTCGACCGCCTTGATACTCGATAGCTGGATACCGTCGTCGGTGGCGATCACGCTGGAAAAGATCACGATGCGGGCGTGGCCCAGTTTCAGCTGCTCACCGGCGGCGCGTTGTTCGGCGGTGGCGGGGCTTGAGCCTTCAAGAATGAGGTCGGCACCGAGGAATTCGGTGGCGCGCAACAGCATGGCGGCGTTCAGGCGCGCGCCGAAGTAGCCGATGGCGGTGCTGGCGGCCACTGCCACCAGCAAGGCGAAGAACAGGACCCGCAACTCGCCGGCGCGGGCATCGCGCTGCAGTTGGCGGGTGGCAAGGCTGAACAGGCGTGACAGAGGCATGCGGGCCATCAAGGCTCCAGAGGGGCGATCTGGCGCCCGGCTTCAAGGCGGATCAGGCGACGGCAGCGCTGCGCCAGCCGCTCGTCATGGGTGACCAGCACCAGGGTCGTGTTGCGTTCCTTGTTCAGTTCGAACAGCAGGTCGCTGATGCGCTCGCCGGTATGACTGTCGAGGTTGCCGGTCGGTTCGTCGGCGAACAGCACCGCAGGGTCGGCGGCAAAGGCGCGGGCGATGGCCACCCGTTGCTGCTCGCCACCGGACAGCTGGCGTGGGGTGTGGGTCAGGCGCTGGCCCAGGCCGACCCGCTCGAGCAGGGTGCGGGCGCGCTCGCGGGCGTCCTTGCGGCCTTCAAGCTCCATGGGCAGCATGACGTTTTCCAGGGCATTGAGGCTGTCGAGCAACTGGAACGACTGGAACACAAAGCCGACGTGCTCGGCGCGGACCCGGGCGCGTTCGTCTTCGTCCAGTTGACTGAGGGTGTTGCCTGCCAGCGTCACGTTGCCGGCGCTGGGCAGGTCCAGGCCGGCGAGCAGGCCCAGCAGGGTCGATTTGCCGGAACCCGAGGCGCCGACAATGGCCAAAGAGTCGCCCTTGTTCAGTTCCAGAGAAAGTTCGTGCAGGATGGTCAGGTCACCTTCGGTGCTGGGGACCACTTTGCTGAGGCTTTGGGCACTGAGAATACTTTCACTCATGGAGAATCCGATGCGTGCGTGGTTATTAAGTGCTGCCCTGGGTTTGCTGCTGCTGTCACAGGGCGCAATGGCGGGTACGGTATTGATCGTTGGGGATAGTATCAGCGCGGCTTTTGGGCTGGATACCCGTCAAGGCTGGGTCAGCCTGTTGCAACAGCGTCTGCAGGCACAGGGTCTGGATGACAAGGTGGTCAATGCCTCGATCAGTGGCGACACCAGTGCCGGGGGGCTGGCGCGGCTACCGGCGCTGCTTGCAGAGCATAAGCCCTCTCTGGTGGTGCTTGAGCTGGGGGGCAACGACGGCCTGCGTGGGCAGCAGCCGGCACAATTGCAACAAAATCTTGCGTCGATGATCGAGCAGTCACAAAAAGCCGGCGCCAGGGTGCTGCTGCTGGGCATGCGCATTCCGCCCAACTATGGGCCGCGCTACACCCAGGCGTTCGAGAAGGTCTACGCCAGCCTGGCCGAGGAGAAAAAGGTCCCGTTCGTGCCGTTTTTTCTTGAAGGGGTGGGCGGGGTGCCGGGCATGATGCAGGACGATGGCCTGCATCCGGCGGCCGGCGCTCAGGCGACCTTGCTGGAAAATGTCTGGCCGACGCTGAAACCGCTGCTTTGAGGCTTTTCCGGGCGCACACTTTCGGCTAAGGTGGCGCCCCCTTCACCGGAGCCCTTCATGCCGCCGCGCCCCGCCTGGTCCTTGTATGCCTACCAAATGATCGAACCGGACGATCAGCTTGACCTGTTCGCCTGTCAGGAGGTCAAGGTCCATCTGATCGCTCGCCAGCTGGTCCTGGGCGGCTCGGCCGACCGTACGCTGTGCGGCACGCTGCTGCCGGCCCAGCCGCGTCTGTTACAGGCGCAGACACCGGTATTGCAGGATGAGCGGCTGTGCCCGCTGTGCAAGGCCATTCTCGATGCCCAGCGCCGGGGCATGAAGCCGATCTGGCCTGAGCTGTAAACCGCCAGACACGCTCGCACTTCCGCCCTTGTAGTGCTGGTGTACACTGCCCATCTTATTGTCCCGTTCAGCCGAAGGATTCACCGGATGTTGTCGCGCATTCCTGTCGTTGCCCGCTGTCTGTCTCTGGTTGCACTGTGGGCAGCCGGTTCTGCCCATGCCATCGAACTGCCCTTGCCCGCGCCGGGCGAAGACATCGTCGGCCAGGAGCAGGTCATCGAAGCCCAGTACGAAGACACCTTCGCCGACCTGGGCACCCGTTATGGCCTGGGCTATCTGGAGATGATCGCCGCCAACCCCGGCGTGGACGCCTGGTTGCCTGGCGCCGGCACGAAAATCACCCTGCCGACCCGCTTCATCCTGCCGCCGGGCCCGCGCGAGGGCATTGTGATCAACCTGGCCGAATATCGCCTGTACTACTACCCCAAGGGCAAGAGCACGGTCTACACCTACGCCCTGGGCATTGGCCGCGAGGGCTGGGGTTCGCCGATCGGCAACACCAGGGTGGTGGCCAAGACGCCGAACCCGACCTGGACACCGCCCGCCTCGATCCGTGCCGAGCACGCCGCCGAGGGTGACATCCTGCCGACCGTGGTGCCGGCCGGTCCCGACAACCCGCTGGGGCCGTTCAAGTTCGGCCTGGGCATGTCGGGTTACCTGATCCATGGGTCGAACAAGAAATTCGGCATCGGCATGCGCACCAGCCACGGCTGCTTTCGCATGTACAACAACAACGTGCTGGAGCTGGCCGACCTTGCGCCGGTGGGCACCCCGGTGCGGATCATCAACGAGCCGTACAAGTTCGGCGTCAGTGGCGGCAAGGTCTGGCTGGAGGCGCACACGCCGCTGGACGAGGAGGGCAACCCGTCAGTGGTCGACAAGCACACGGCGGTGATCAATACCCTGCTCAAGCATGAAGGCCTGGCCGGCAGCATGCGCACCAACTGGGACACCGTGCGCGATGTGGTCGCTGCCGAAGAAGGCATGCCCACGGAGATTGCCGTGCCGGTGGCCAGTGTCCCCAATGCCGCGCCAGAACAGCAAGTGGTCTGGTAGGCGCGCGCTTGCCGCAATGCCCCCCACACCAGCTCCCTCACACAAGTTCCTTGCGCATAAGCTCCCGCGCACGGCAGCAGCCGGCAGGCATAAAAAAGGCCGACCCGCGCAAGCGGGTCGGCCTTTTCATAATCCCGAAGGGACTATTACTTGCGGCTTGCCTTGTCGAGCATGCGCAGAGCGCGCTCGTTGGCTTCGTCGGCAGTCTGCTGGGCTTTTTGAGCGGCAGCCAGAGCTTCGTCAGCCTTGCGATAGGCTTCGTCAGCGCGCGATTGTGCACGAGCGGCGGCGTCTTCGGTAGCGGTCAGGCGAGCTTCGGTTTCTTTCGATACGCTGCTGCAACCGGTAGCCAGAACAGCAGCCAAGGCCAGTGCAGAAAGTTTCAGAACGTTATTCATCGGGTTCCCCTTCAAGGACTTTTCTTCAAATACGTCACCTCTCGAAGTGAGAAAATGACTGGCGTACATGGTACTCATTGTTTGTAGTAAGTAAACGGACGAAGCGCAAGATACCGGTAAAATTCTTGCCTTTTAAAGTCTTCCAGCATACTTCTCAAGCGGATTGTTTAAAAACGCACCCCTTGGCTGCACCCTCCGGTCATTGCACAGTGTCATGTCCGGAACATGACAGCGAACCGCATGGCCACCGTGACTTTGCCGGCCGGCGAGCGTCTCAATGGACAACTTCCGGGGTGTCCCGGTTCAATGGGCCCTTGTTGATTCGATCATGCACGCTTTTAAGCGTGCGGGCCCTTGAGCACAGCGTACAATGGCGCCTACTATTTGCGGGTGCTGTTAAGGGTAATCGGCCATGCTGTTACCGGTGTCCAGTCAGGCACAGGTGGCGTAGAGGTTCCTTCGCCGGAAAAACATCGGTAAGGTAGGGGTCCAATTCCAAGACCCGCTAGGAGTAATGATGAGCGAGGCGTTTTCCATCCACCATGATCAGGCAGGGCATCAATTCACCATTGATATCGATGGCCATCGAGCCTACCTGACCTACATGGACCTGGGTCAGCAGACCCTGGATTTTTACCGCACGTTCGTACCCGATGCGTTGCGCGGTCGCGGCATTGCGGCGGCACTGACCGAACAGGCACTGGCGTTTGCCGACAAGGGCGGTTACACCGTGATCCCCTCGTGCTCCTATGTCGAGCGCTACATGGAGCGCCATGAACTCAGGAGCGGAGACCAGAACGTACGCGGCTGAGGCGGCGCTGCATGAAAAACGCCGGGCATTGCCCGGCGTTTTCGTGTCTGCCCTCTGTCAGCCGCGCTGGCGCGCCGGCAAGACGTCCTTGAGCTTGGCGTGCATGCTGCGCAGGGTCTTCTCGGTGGCTTGCCAGTCGATGCAGGCATCGGTGACCGAGACGCCGTATTGCAGTTCGGCCAGGTCCTTGGGAATCGATTGTGCGCCCCAGTTCAGGTGGCTTTCGACCATCAGGCCGATGATCGACTGGTTGCCTTCAAGGATCTGGTTGGCCACGTTCTCCATGACCAGAGGCTGCAGGGCCGGGTCCTTGTTGGAGTTGGCATGGCTGCAATCGACCATGATGTTGGGGACCACGCCGGCCTTGTTCAGGGCCTGCTCGCACAGCGCCACGCTGACCGAATCATAGTTGGGCTTGCCGTTGCCGCCACGCAGCACCACATGACCGTAGGCATTGCCCTTGGTGGTGACGATCGAGACGCCGCCTTCCTGGTTGATACCCAGGAAGCGGTGCGGCTTGGAGACCGATTGCAAGGCATTGATGGCCACGGTCAGGCCGCCGTCGGTGCCGTTCTTGAAGCCGACGGCCGAGGACAGGCCCGAGGCCATTTCGCGGTGAGTCTGCGATTCGGTGGTGCGCGCGCCGATAGCCGACCAGCTGATCAGGTCCTGCAGGTACTGCGGCGAGATCGGGTCCAGGGCTTCGGTGGCCGTCGGCAGGCCCATCTCGGCCAGGTCCAGCAGCAACTGGCGACCGATGTGCAGCCCGTCCTGGATCTTGAACGAGTCGTCCAGGTACGGATCGTTGATCAGGCCTTTCCAGCCGACGGTCGTGCGTGGCTTCTCGAAATACACGCGCATGACCAGATAAAGGGTGTCCGACACTTCGGCAGACAACGCCTTGAGACGCTCGGCGTACTCCTTGGCAGCCTTGAGGTCGTGGATCGAGCAAGGCCCGACCACGATGAACAGGCGGTGGTCCTTGCCATCGAGGATGTTGCGGATCACTTCACGGCCTTCACTCACGGTCCGCTGCGCCGAAGCGGTCAGGGGAATCTCGTGCTTGAGCCTGTCAGGGGTGATCAGCGTCTCGTTGGAGGCAACGTTGAGGTCGTCAATCGGTAAATCGGCCATCGGGTTACTCATCTGGTCACGGTGACTGGCCGCCGATGCAGGATGTGCGGGCGGATCCAGCGGGTTTGCGCTGTGCGGGGTGCAGAACCTTAGCGCGTTAGCGCGTGTTTCGACAAGCTGGCGATGGTTCCCGATGGTCAGCAGGGCAAGCCACCTGGCGTATAGTGCTGCCGCTGATCGATCATTCAACCCGCTACAGGTGCCCGCATGAGCGTCGTATTGGAACAGTTGCAACTCAATGACCTGGACATCGATCATCAATTGCTGGCCTTGCCAGGGCGCTCGCTGGTGCTGTTCACCGGTGAGGGTTGTGCGAGCTGCCGCTGGGCCCGCGAGCGCCTGCCGCTGATGAACCTGCCGCTGGAGCGCCTGTGCTGGGTGGATGCCGGCCGCAATGGCGGTGCCGTGCAGCGTTATGAGGTCTTTCATTTGCCGGCCTTGTTCGCGGTGCGCGACGGCCGCTTTCAGGGTGCGATACGCTCAAGCCTGGATCAGCAAGCCTTGGTTCGCGCCATTGCCCAGGCCTTTGAGCGCGAACCTGACGAGTTACCGTAAACGATCAGAAGGATGCGTATCACAATGACAGCAACCCTCCACGGCGGCACCGTCATGGCTGCAGGCAGCACCGACAAGTTGATCGTGGCCATCTCGTCACGGGCCTTGTTCGACCTTGAGGCCAGCCATGCGGTGTACTTGAGTGGCGGCGTCGAGGCGTACCGCCAGTACCAGATCGACCACGAAGATGAGCTGCTGCTGCCCGGCGAGGCGTATCACCTGACCGAGAAGCTGTTGAACCTCAATGCCCTGCTGGGCCGGGAGCGGGTCGAGGTCGTGCTGGTCTCGCGCAACAGTGCCGACACCGGCTTGCGGGTGTTCAATTCGATCCAGCACTACGGACTGGGCATCACCCGCGCCGCGTTCGTTGGCGGGCGCAGTCCGTATCCTTATCTGGCGGCGTTTGGCTGCCATCTGTTCTTGTCCACCCACGCCGAGGATGTGCGCAGCGCCCTGGACGCCGGCTTTGCCGCCGCGACTATTCTGTGTGGCGGGGCGCGGCGCGATTTTGGCAGTGAATTGCGCATTGCCTTCGACGGTGACGCGGTGCTGTTTGCCGATGACTCCGAGCGGGTCTACCAGAGCGGCGGCCTGGCCGCATTCCAGGCCAGCGAGCAGCAATCGGCCCGCGAGCCGCTGCGCGGCGGGCCGTTCAAGCCGTTCCTGGCGGCGCTGAACCTGTTGCAGAGTGAGTTCCCCGAACACGCCTGTCCGGTGCGCACAGCCTTGGTGACCGCCCGCTCGGCGCCGGCCCATGAGCGGGTCATCCGCACCTTGCGCGAGTGGAATATCCGTCTGGACGAGTCGCTGTTTCTGGGGGGCTTGCAAAAAGCGGCCTTTCTGGAGGCGTTCGGGGCCGACATGTTCTTCGACGATCAGGCCGGGCATTGCGAGCGCGCCAGGCAATTCGTGGCCACCGGTCATGTGCCGCATGGCATCAGCAACGAGCCAAAACCCTGAAACGCCCCACCGATCAGTGTCTACGGCCGTCGCACTGGCGGGCGCGCTGCTAAGCTCAGTCAATCTCCGCCAATCGGGCTGTTCGGGAGGTTGTATGGTTCGTTCGATGCTGTATGCCACAGACCTGGGTCTGTATGCGCCCTATGTGACGCAGCATGCCCTGGCACTGGCGCGAACCTTCAATGCCGGGTTGTATGTCATTCATGTGGTCGAGCCGCTGGGCGTATTCGCCGAATCGGTGCTGCAAAGCTACCTGGGCGAGACCGCGGTGCGTGAGTTGCACAGCCAGGGTGTGAGTACCTTCATGGAAGGCATAGAGCAACGGATGCTCGATGGATTCCGTGAGGAACTGGGAGAAGGGCATCAGGACCTGGCCTTGATCCGCATGGTGCGCGTCGTTCAGGGTGATCCCTGCAAGGTGATACTTGAACAGGCGCATGAACTGGCCGTCGATTTGCTGGTGCTGGGCAGTCACAGTCGCATGGTTGGCAAGGGTGCACCTGTCGGACGCACCGCTGCCCGGGTTTTGCAGCACTGTGCGGTTCCGGTTTACATGGTGCCCATGATGCAGAGCAGGGAGCGAGATCAGTAGGAGAAGAAGTCAAAATGGAGCGTGCCATTATCGTGTAAAGATGATAAAAAGTTCTAGCTTTCTTCTTCTTACCATTGATACGGTTATATACCGTCGCTGATGCCCGACTACCTGGCTGAAAAGTCGACGAACGCCACTACGTTTCGGCGCCCGGTCTCGGGTCAATCTGCCTTGAGGGATTTCTATGAAGCTTCAACAATTGCGCTACATCTGGGAAGTGGCGCACCACGACCTCAACGTTTCCGCGACGGCGCAGAGCCTGTACACCTCCCAGCCGGGTATCAGCAAGCAGATCCGCCTGCTTGAGGACGAACTGGGCGTCGAAGTCTTTGCCCGCAGCGGCAAGCACCTGACCCGCGTTACCCCGGCCGGCGAGCGCATCATTACCACCGCCGGTGAAATCCTGCGCAAGGTCGAGAGCATCAAGCAGATTGCCCAGGAATTCTCCAACGAGAAGAAGGGCACCCTGTCGATTGCCACCACGCATACCCAGGCGCGTTATGCCTTGCCGCCGATCATCAGCAGCTTCATCAAGCAGTACCCGGATGTGGCCTTGCACATGCACCAGGGCTCGCCGATGCAGATCGCCGAAATGGCCTCCGATGGCACCGTCGACTTTGCCATCGCCACCGAGGCGCTGGAGCAGTTCGGCGACCTGATCATGATGCCGTGCTATCGCTGGAACCGTTGCGTGGTGGTGCCGCAAGGCCACCCGCTGACCAAGGTGCCCAAGCTGACCCTGGAGCTGCTGGCCGAATACCCGATCGTGACATACGTATTCGGCTTTACCGGACGCTCCAAGCTCGACGAAGCCTTCAGTCATCGGGGCCTGGTGCCCAAGGTGGTATTTACCGCCGCCGACGCCGACGTGATCAAGACCTACGTGCGCTTGAACCTGGGCGTCGGCATCGTCGCTCACATGGCGGTCGACGATGAGCTGGACAACGACCTGGTGGCCCTCGATGCCAGCCATCTGTTCGAGTCGAGCGTGACCAAGATCGCCTTCCGCCGCGGGACTTTCCTGCGCGGCTTCATGTGCGACTTCATCGAAAAATTCGCCCCGCACCTGACCCGCGAGGTGATGGCCAAGGCGATTCACTGCCATAACAAGCAGGAACTCGAAGACCTGTTCGCGGACGTTGAACTGCCGGTGCATTGATCGCACTGCACGACGCTGCAGGACCGGCCGGTCCTGCGCTGCCGGTTTACCCCTTGGCAATCAGGTTGCCCGCGTGCAGGCCGCATTCCTTCTGGGTGGCTTCTTCCCACCACCAGCGGCCTTCGCGCTCGTGCTGGTTGGGCAGGACGGGGCGGGTGCAGGGCTCGCAGCCAATGCTGATGAAGCCACGCTCGTGCAGGCTGTTGTAGGGCAGTTCCAGCATGCGGATATACCCCCAGACTTCCTCGCTGCTCATCTGCGCCAGCGGGTTGAACTTGTACAGCGTGCGCTGGGGTGTCGAGAAGGCGCTGTCGATTTCCAGCGCGGCCACCTGGCTGCGGGTGCCGGGGCTCTGGTCGCGGCGCTGGCCGGTGGCCCAGGCCTTCACGGTGCTGAGCTTGCGCCGCAGCGGCTCGATCTTGCGGATGCCGCAGCATTCGCCATGGCCGTCCTTGTAGAAGCTGAACAGGCCCTTTTCCTTGACGAAGGGCTCAAGCCTTGTGTGGTCCGGCGAGACCAGTTCGATGGCGATGCCATAGGTCTCGCGCACCTGGTCGATGAAGCGGTAGGTTTCCGGGTGCAGGCGGCCGGTGTCGAGGCTGAACACCTTGACGTTCTTGTTGATCTTCCAGGCCATGTCCACCAGCACCACGTCTTCGGCGCCGCTGAAGGAGATCCACAGGTCGTCGCCAAAATGGCTGAACGCCAGCTTGAGAATGTCCTGGGGTGACTTGTTTGCATACGTGGCCGCCAATTCGGCTACGTCGAAAGGTTGGCTCATCAGGTGTGTTCCTAAATGCAGAAGGTGGCGCTTAAGCGCTCGTGGTGGCGATCATGGTAACAAAATCCGTCTGCCTGTGAGCGCATCGTCCCGGCTTGCGCAACAGCGGCCACAGCCCCTACAGTGCCGCTTCTTTTCGCCTGTTCAAGGAGTGTGCTGTGGAAATTGCCTGTCTCGACCTGGAAGGTGTACTGGTTCCGGAAATCTGGATTGCCTTTGCCGAAAAAACCGGCATCGAGTCTCTGCGTGCCACCACCCGGGATATTCCCGACTACGACGTGCTGATGAAGCAGCGCCTGCGCATTCTTGACGAGCACGGCCTGAAGCTGGGCGACATCCAGGAAGTGATCGGCACCCTCACGCCACTGGACGGCGCCATCGAGTTCGTCGACTGGCTGCGCGAGCGTTTCCAGGTGGTGATCCTGTCCGACACCTTCTATGAGTTCTCCCAGCCGTTGATGCGTCAACTGGGCTTTCCGACCCTGCTGTGCCACCGCCTGATCACTGACGAAACCGATCGGGTCATCAGCTATCAACTGCGCCAGAAGGACCCCAAGCGCCAATCGGTACTGGCCTTCAAGAGCCTGTACTACCGGGTGATCGCCGCTGGCGACTCGTACAACGACACCACCATGCTGGGTGAAGCCGACGCCGGCATTCTGTTTCATGCCCCCGAGAACGTGATTCGCGAATTCCCGCAGTTTCCGGCGGTGCACACCTTCGAAGCGCTGAAAAAGCAATTCATCAAGGCTTCGAATCGCACGCTGAGCCTGTAACAGCGCTGCAGCCGGCCTGGCCCTGCGCACGACATAACGCCTGTAGCGACCAGCGGTCGCGAATGTGCTCAGAGCAAGGCTGGCAAAGGCCGGGTCAAAGTGTTTCCAGCGTTTTCAGCAGCACGCCCACCTTGGTAAAGCACTCCTGGTACTCGGCTGCGCAGTCGGAGTCGGCGACAATGCCGCCTCCGGCCCAGCACGACACGGTTCCATCCTTGACCAGCAGGCTGCGGATGGCGATGGAGCTGTCCATCTCGCCGCGCACGTCGATGTACAGCAGCGAGCCGCAATAGATCGAGCGCCGGTACGGTTCCAGTTCGTCAATGATCTGCATGGCGCGGATCTTCGGCGCGCCGGTGATCGAGCCGCCGGGGAAGCTGCCGCCGATCAGGTCCAGCACATCGCGCCCCGGTGCCAGTTCGCCGGTGATGCTGCTGACCAGGTGGTGCACGTTAGGGTAGCTTTCCAGGGCGAACAGTTCGGGCACCTTGACCGAACCGATGCGGCAATTGCGGCCCATGTCGTTGCGCAGCAGGTCGACGATCATCAGGTTTTCGGCACGGTCCTTGGGGCTGTCGAGCAGTTCCCGAGCCAGATGGGTATCTTCAGCAGCATCCTGGCCGCGCGGCCGTGTGCCCTTGATCGGGCGGGTCTCGACCTGCCGGTCGCTGACCCTGACAAAGCGTTCCGGCGACAGGCTTACAATCGCCTCATCATTGCCCAGTGCCAGATAACCGGCAAAGGGCGTGGGGCATGCGCCCCGCAAGGCCGTGTAGGCCGTCCACGGGTCGCCGCTGCAAGGTGCCTGGAAACGCTGGGTCAGGTTGACCTGATAGCAGTCGCCGGCCTGGATATAAGCTTGCACACGGTCAAAAGCGTTGTGGTACTGCCCTGCATCGATGCTGGCGCCAAAGGCTGCCTGAAGCCTGAAGGGGCCTGCATCAGGGTGCCAGTCTGCTTCGAACAGGTGCTGCAAGCGCAGGCGCTCGAGGTCGGGCAGCGACGGATGAAACACCAGTTGGCTGGTGCGTTCCTGATGGTCGCTGACCAGTGCCCAGGCATACAGGCCCAGCTGCGCCTCGGGCAATGACAGGTCATCGCGTGCCAGTGCCGGCAATGGCTCCAGGCGCCGGCCAAAATCATAACTCAGGTAGCCGATCAGGCCGCCGGCAAAGGGCAGGGCTACGCCCTCGGGCAACCGGGCCTCGCCTAGCAAGCCCAGGCTGTCGCGCAAGCGTTGCAGGAACTGGTTGCCACTTTCATGTCTGTGAGCAGACAACTGTGCCACCGGCCAGGCGCTGAGCAGGTCATAGCGCCCGCGCTCGGCGGCTGGCCGCCCGCTGTCGAGCAGCACCGCGCCGGGTGCCTGGGCAATGCGCCCGAAATACGGGGCGGGGTCAGGTAAGTACGGCAAGGCATGCAGCGTGCAGGTTGGCATCGTTGACTACAGTGGCTACGAAATGATCGCCGATTGTAGTCAGCAATGCCCGTGCAGGACAGCCCTGCTCACGGGTCTGCTGCCATGACGAAACGGCAACAGACCTCAAGACCGCCCCTGAGGCCTGGTGAAACTCGCGACTGCCTGGGCTTGGCAACCTCAAGATTATTCGGGAATTGGAGACAGCTCCATCCTTACGCAGCTCAGTTTGCCTTCTACTTGTTCATCGCCGTGTTTGCTGAACAGCCTTACTCCGCCTGGATCCAGAATTGTACCCACTTCCTGTCCGTGTGCCGTTTTAAGGCTGTAGGGATGCTGCATGGTCGTAGGATTCCTGATGGTTTTTACATTGAAATCAAAGTTTCCTTCGTCCACATCGCAGTCTGGGTCGTCAAAGAATGATACGTGCGACGCCGAAGGTACATTTTCCAGTTTGAAAAAATAGGCCTCGTCATTTGTACAACCGTGGTCATCATCTTGAAAGTCGACTCTTTCGGTTTGGAAGTTAAACCTGCAGTTTTCCTTGAAGTCGCCATTGTCTTGTTGTTTGTCATAAATGATCACTTGCCCAACGGCTGTCTCACGGGATACAGGGCGGGTTGCTTCACCCGATTCTGCGCCGTAAACCGGCGATTTACAGCCGCCGAGCACCAGGCTCGCCACAATTGCCGCGAGCGCTGTCTTGTACAGGCGTGCGCTGAGTTTCATCATGATTCCTCCTTGAATCGCGGGCTCGCCGACTCTTTCGTCAAGCGGGTTTACTGTATTGCCAGCAGGGCTGTCTTCAGCGTGTGTTTGACCATTTTCCGGTCTGTGCGCTTTCAGGCAACTAGCGATATTGCCAGTAGCAAGATCGCTACGCCTGCTTGAAGATCAGCAGATTTGGGCGGGGAGCCAGGTCGCACCGGGCCTGGCAGGGGGTCATGCGGTATGGGGGTGGCCAAACAACTGCTGAACGAAGCGCACACGCTCGGCAGACGTTTGCTGATGGCCGTCGCGTGCCAGCGTTTCCAGGTGCGCCTCCACCGCCTGGGTGCGCAACGTCAGGCCGCAGTCGTTGGCGATCTGGATATTCAGGCCGGGGCGTGCGTTGAGTTCCAGGATCAGCGGGCCCTTTTCCTGGTCCAGCACCATGTCCACGCCGATGTAGCCCAGGCCGCACAGCTCGTAGCACTCGGCGGCCAGCTTCATGAATCCGTCCCAGTAGGGCAGTTGCACGCCGTCCACTGCGTTGGCGGTGTCGGGGTGCTTGCTGATGATGCGGTTCAGCCAGGTGCCCTTGAGGGTGATGCCGGTGGCCAGGTCGACGCCCACGCCGATGGCGCCCTGGTGCAGGTTGGCCTTGCCGCCGGACTGGCGGGTTGGCAGGCGCAGCATGGCCATCACCGGGTAGCCCATCAGCACGATGATGCGGATATCCGGTACACCCTCGTAGCTGATGCTCTTGAAGATGGTGTCGGGAATCACCCGGTATTCGATCAGCGCCCGGTCGCGGTGGCCGCCCAGCGAATACAGGCCGGTGAGGATGCTGGAAATCTGGTGCTCGATCTCCGAGCGGCTGACCAGCCGCCCGGAAATGCTGCGAAAGTTGTCCTCGAAGCGGTCGGCGATGACCATGATGCCGTCGCCGCCTGCGCCCTGGGCCGGCTTGATGACGAAGTCGTCACGGTCGCCGATGATCGCGTCGAGCTTGTCGATCTCCTTTTCCGTGGAAATCACCCCGTACATCTGCGGCACATGGATGCCGGCAGCAATGGCGCGCTCCTTGGTGATGATCTTGTCATCGACGATCGGGTACAGGCTGCGCTTGTTGTACTTGAGCACGTAATCGGCGTTGCGCCGGTTGATGCCCATGATGCCCTTGGCTTCCAGCGCCTTCCAGGTCTTCCACCAGCCGATCATTGGGCGTCTTCCTTGAGGAAGGCGCGAAAGCGCACCAGCTCGGTCAGGCGGTAGCCGCGGTAGCGACCCATGGCCAGCATGAAGCCGACCAGCACCAGCAACACGGCCGGGAAGGTGAAGACGAAATAGGTCAGTTGCGGCACGGTCATGATCAGGTAGGCCAGCGAGGCCGCGAACAACGTGCCGATGGCGACTTTCATGGCGTGGCTGGCGCCGCGCTCTTCCCAGGTGATCGACAGGCGCTCGATGGTCATGGTCAGGATCACCATCGGGAACAGCGACACCGACAGCCCGCGTTCCAGCCCCAGTTTATGGCTGAACAGGCTGATGGCGGCGATCAACACCACGACAAAGGTCAGCACCACCGACAGGCGCGGCAGCATCTGCAGCTTGAGGTGCTCCAGGTAGGAGCGCAGCGACAACCCCAGCGCGGTGATCACGGTAAACAGCAGGATGCCGAAGTCCAGCTGCGTCTCGCGAAAGGCCAGGGCGATCAGCACCGGGGTGAAGGTGCCCAAGGTCTGCAGGCCGATCAGGTTGCGCAGCACCAGGATGACCAGCACGCCGATCGGAATCATGACCATGATCATGAAGCTTTGCTGGGTCTGCAGCGGCAGGCCGTACAGCGAGTAGGACAAAAAGTCGGCGTCGGTGTTTTCGTCGGTCAGCTGCGCCAGGCGGATGGCGTTCATCTCGCTGTTGTTCAGGGTGAAGTTGACCGTGGCCTTGCGCCCGCCCTCGACGGTGATCAGCGGTTCGTCGCCGATCCACCACAGCATGCGGTCCTCAGGCAGCCCGGACTCACCGGTTTCAGGGTTGAAATACAGCCATTCCTTGCCATTGAAGCTGCGCACCCACAGCTCCGGCACCTGTGGTTGGCCGGCTTCCAGGCGAATGGTGTGGACCTTTTCCATCGGCACATGGGCAATCGACAGCAGCAGGTCGGTGACCTGGGCCTTGCGCGCCGCCGAGCTGTCGCCGCCCAGCAGCAGGCGGGCGTTGTCGTCACTGGGGTTGTTGACGCGTTTGATGGCTTCGCTGATGAAGGTCTCGACGTCGGCCGAGTGCTGGCGAATCGGCGCCAGCAAGGCATCGGCGGCGACCTTTTCGGCGCCTTCGACCGGCAGGCTGTCACGGAAGATCGGGCCCTTGGGCTTGGGCTTGTCAGCGCTGTAGCGCTTGGTCAGCACCAGGCGGTAATAGAGGGTCTGGTTGCCATTGGCGCGGCGGGCCGACCAGGTGACCTTGCGGTTGCCGTCGACGCGATTGACGCTGACACCGTAATTGTTGGAGATAAAGCTTTCATTGAGGCTGATGTAGTCCTGCGCCAGGGGCGGCACGAACATCTGCACCTTGACCGAATCCTTGGGGCTGGCGACGAATTCCACCTTGGCGTCGATGTTCCACAGGTCATCGGTCTCGTCTTCGGTCATCGGCATGCCGAGTACCAGTACCTGCCAGAGCGTGATTGCCAGGCCCAGGGTCACCAGGATGGCGATCAGTACTTTCAGATGGAGGGTAAGCGCGCGCATGGGATTACTCTGCGTTTTGAGCGATGTTGTCGGAGCAGGCGGGCTTGCCGGCGGCATATTTCAGACTGGGGTCGACCAGCGCGTTGAAGCGCTTGAGCGCGTCGGCGCCAATCAAAAGCGGGTATTGGAAAGCGCTTCGGTCGGTCAAGTTCACTTCCAGGCTGTGTAAATCTTTGCCCAGGCAGACATCCAGACGGATGACCGGGCGGGCGCTGTATTGCTGTTCGGGCGTGGCGCCCACGTCATCGGCGCGGCGCTTGATCTTGCCGACCCGCACCAGCGGCCGTTCGATGGGGTGCGCATGCGCCTGGTCGATGGCCAGGTAAAAACGCACCCATTGCTCGTCGCCACGCTGGAAATAGTCGATGTCGCGGGCGCTCAGCGAAGCGGTGCGGGCGCCGGTGTCGAGCTTGGCGGGCAGTTCCAGATCGATCTCGGGCAGGCGGGCGTATTCGTTCAGGCCGTAGACGGATTTCTCGATGGCAAGGCAGGGCAGGGAGAACAGCAGCAGGCACAGCAGGGTAAAACGTTTCATTGAGTTCTGGCGCGATGAGGGCGAATCAGAGGTGCCGCCAACCCTGGGGCTGGCGGGACGGTTCGCAAGTCAGGAAATGAATCGAGAGGGTGAAATAGGTCGGCATTCTAACATGCTGCCCTGACGAGACCAGCCATGAGGCGGGTGATCGACTGGCTGGTAAGCAATGATGTTAAAGACAAGCCGTATTAGACGATTGTCGACAATAAGGCTTTTTGCTTTGACGGATCTGGCGTGAATGACTAGATTATCGGGTATTCGCTGATCAAGGTGTCGACACTATGCTGGATGCGCTTGAACCTGCCTTGCCTGTCGGGCAAGAAACCGAAACACTTTCCGAGCACGTGTTCCGGCGTATCCAGGCGGCCATCGTCAAGGGCGAGATCGCACCGGGCAGCAAGATTTCCGAGCCGGAACTGGCGCGCACCTACGGCATCAGCCGCGGTCCGCTGCGCGAAGCCATTCACCGCCTGGAAGGCCAGCGGCTGGTGGTGCGCGTTCCGCATGTCGGTGCGCGGGTGGTGTCGATGACTCACCAGCAGATGATCGAGCTGTACCAGATCCGCGAATCGCTTGAAGGACTGGCCTGCCGCCTGGCGGCCGAACGCATGACCGCCGAACAGATCGACGAGCTGCGCCGGGTGCTCGACACCCATGAGCGCGACGCGGCGTTCCAGGCCGGCATCGGTTATTACCAGCAGGAGGGCGATTTCGACTTTCATTACCAGATCATCCAGGGCAGCGGTAACCAGACCCTGAGCCAGATGCTCTGCGGCGAGCTGTATCAACTGGTGCGCATGTATCGCATCCAGTTTTCTTCCACGCCCAATCGCCCGCGCCAGGCCTTTGCCGAGCACCACCGTATTCTGGACGCCATCGCCGAGCGCGATGGCGAACTGGCCGAACTCCTGATGCGCCGCCATATCGGCGCTTCCCGACGCAACATCGAGCGCCATTACCAGGCGACTTCCGACCGAGGTGAAGCATGAGTCATCCCCACACAACCCCCGGCCAGCGCCTGCGCGAGGCCGTTGCCAGCGAGCACCCCTTGCAGGTGGTCGGCACCATCAACGCCAACCACGCACTGCTGGCCCAGCGCGCCGGCTTCAAGGCCATCTACCTGTCGGGCGGCGGTGTGGCCGCCGGCTCCCTGGGGCTGCCGGACCTGGGCATTTCCGGGCTGGAGGACGTGCTGGTCGATGTGCGACGCATCACCGATGTCTGCGAACTTCCGCTGCTGGTGGATGCCGACACCGGCTTTGGTGCCTCGGCCTTCAACGTGGCGCGCACGGTGCGCTCGATGATCAAGGCCGGCGCGGCGGGGATTCATATCGAGGACCAGGTGGGCGCCAAGCGTTGCGGCCACCGGCCCAACAAGGAGATTGTCTCGCAGCAGGAAATGGTCGACCGCATCAAGGCGGCGGTGGATGCGCGCACCGATTCCAGCTTCGTGATCATGGCGCGCACCGACGCGCTGGCGGTCGAAGGCCTGGACGCTGCGCTGGAGCGCGCCGCCGCCTGCATCGAGGCCGGGGCCGACATGGTCTTCCCCGAAGCCATTACCGAGCTGGCCATGTACAAACAGTTCGCCCGCCGGGTCGGCGTGCCGATCCTGGCCAATATCACCGAATTCGGCGCCACGCCGCTGTTCACCGTCGAGCAACTGCGCGAGGCGGATGTGTCGTTGGTGCTGTACCCGCTGTCGGCGTTCCGGGCCATGAACAAGGCCGCCGAAAACGTCTTCACGGCCATTCGCCGCGACGGCACGCAACAGCATGTGATCGATACCATGCAGACGCGCATGGAACTGTACGACGCCATCGATTACCACCGTTTCGAGCAGAGCCTGGATGCGTTGTTTACCCAGAAAAAGGGTTGAGCGCCGTCCGATAACAATTGCCCATCCTCAGACAAAACAGAAAACCGGAGAATGCAATGGCTGAAGCAAAAGTACTGAGTGGCGCCGGCCTGCGTGGCCAGGTGGCCGGCCAGACAGCCCTGTCGACCGTCGGCCAGGCCGGCGCCGGGCTGACCTACCGGGGTTACGACGTGCGTGAACTGGCCGCCGGCGCCAGTTTCGAGGAAGTCGCCTACCTGTTGCTCGATGGCGAACTGCCAAACCAGGCGCAGTTGAGCGATTACCAGCAGCGCCTCAAGGGCCTGCGCGACCTGCCGGCTGCGCTCAAGGAAGTGCTTGAGCGCATCCCGGCCAGCACGCATCCGATGGATGTGATGCGCACCGGGGCGTCAATGCTCGGCACGCTGGAGCCCGAAGCCTCGTTCGTGCAGCAGCGCGACGCCACCGACCGCCTGCTGGCGGCCTTTCCGGCGATCATGTGCTACTGGTACCGGTTCAGCCATGACGGCGTGCGCATCGAGTGCATGACTGACGAGGCCGACATCGCCGGGCATTTCCTGCACCTGTTGCTGGATAAAAGCCCCAGCGAGTTGCACCGCAAGGTCATGAATGTTTCGCTGATTTTGTACGCCGAGCACGAATTCAACGCCTCGACCTTCACCGCACGGGTCTGCGCCTCGACGCTGTCGGACCTGTATTCGTGCATCACCGCCGCGATCGGCACCCTGCGCGGGCCGTTGCACGGCGGTGCCAACGAGGCGGCCATGGAGATGATCCAGCGCTTTGCCTCGGCCGAAGACGCGACCAAGGGCACCCTCGACATGCTGGCGCGCAAGGACAAGATCATGGGCTTTGGCCATGCGATCTACCGCGATTCGGACCCGCGCAACGAGGTGATCAAGGACTGGTCGCGGCAACTGGCCAGCGAAGCCGGCGACACCGTGTTGTTCCCGGTGTCCGAGGCCATCGACAAGGTCATGTGGGAGCAGAAGAAGCTGTTCCCCAATGCCGATTTCTACCATGCCTCGGCGTATCACTTCATGGGTATCCCGACCCAGCTGTTTACGCCCATTTTTGTCTGTTCGCGGCTGACCGGCTGGGCCGCACATGTGTTCGAGCAGCGTGCCAACAACCGCATCATCCGCCCGAGCGCCGAGTACACCGGTGTCGAGCAGCGCCCGTTCGTTGCCATCGAGCAGCGCTGAACGGCGCGCCCGAACGGGGTGCCCGAACGGGGCAGGGAGGCCAGCCACGAGCCTCTCGCCCTCCCTTGTTGTCTACCGTGAACCGAGTCTGCGAACCATGAATGTCGACTACCGCAAGAACCTGCCCGGCACTGCGCTGGATTATTTCGATGCCCGCGAGGCGGTCGAAGCCCTGGCGCCCGGTGCCTGGGCGCGGCTGCCTTACACCTCCCGGGTGCTGGCCGAAAACCTGGTCCGTCGCTGCGCACCGGGCACGCTGAACGCATCGCTCGGCCAGTTGATCGAGCGCCGCCGCGACCTGGACTTTCCGTGGTTTCCGGCGCGGGTGGTGTGCCACGACATTCTGGGCCAGACCGCACTGGTCGACCTGGCCGGGCTGCGCGATGCGATTGCCGAGCAGGGCGGGGACCCGGCGCAGGTCAATCCGGTGGTGCCGGTGCAGTTGATCGTCGACCATTCGCTGGCGGTGGAATGCGGCGGCTATGACCCGCAAGCGTTCGAAAAGAACCGCGCCATCGAAGACCGGCGCAACGAAGACCGCTTCCACTTCATCGACTGGACCAAGAAGGCCTTCAGGAATGTCGAGGTGATCCCGCCGGGCAACGGCATCATGCACCAGATCAACCTGGAGAAAATGTCGCCGGTGATCCAGGTGCTTGATGGCGTGGCCTTTCCCGACACCCTGGTTGGCACCGACAGCCACACCCCGCACGTCGATGCGCTGGGCGTGATTGCCATCGGCGTGGGCGGCCTGGAAGCCGAAAACGTGATGCTCGGTCGTGCCTCGTGGATGCGCCTGCCGGACATCATCGGCGTCGAGCTGACCGGCAGCCGCCAGCCCGGCATCACCGCCACCGACGTGGTGCTGGCGCTGACCGAGTTCCTGCGCAGGCAGAAGGTGGTCGGTGCGTGGCTGGAGTTCTTTGGTGCCGGCGCCACCAGCCTGACCCTGGGTGATCGGGCGACCATCTCCAACATGGCGCCGGAATACGGTGCCACGGCAGCGATGTTCTCCATCGACGACCAGACCCTGGAATATTTGCGACTGACCGGTCGTGAAGAGTCCCAGGTGCAACTGGTGGAACACTATGCGAAAACCCTGGGGTTGTGGTCCGACGACCTGGCCGAGGTCCGGTACGAGCGGGTCCTGAGCTTCGATCTGTCCAGTGTGGTGCGCAACATGGCCGGGCCTTCCAACCCGCACGCCCGGGTGGCCACCCGCGACCTGGCGGCCCGGGGCATTGCCGGGCCGTGGCAGGACGTGCCTGGCCAGTTGCCCGATGGCGCGGTGATCATCGCGGCCATCACCAGTTGCACCAACACCAGCAACCCGCGCAACGTCATCGCCGCCGGCCTGCTGGCACGCAATGCCAATCGCCTGGGGCTGACCCGCAAGCCGTGGGTCAAGTCGTCGCTGGCGCCTGGCTCGAAAACCGTCGCGCTTTATCTGGATGAAGCCGGCCTGACGCCTGAGCTCGAAGCGCTGGGCTTTGGCGTGGTGGCCTTTGCCTGCACCACCTGCAATGGCATGTCTGGCGCGCTGGACCCGGTGATCCAGCAGGAAATCATCGACCGTGACCTGTACGCCACCGCCGTGCTGTCGGGCAACCGCAACTTCGACGGGCGCATTCACCCCTATGCCAGGCAGGCTTTTCTGGCCTCGCCGCCGCTGGTGGTGGCCTATGCCATTGCCGGCACTATCCGCTTCGATATCGAGCAGGACGTGCTGGGCGTGGTGGATGGCCGGGAAATCCGGCTCAAGGACCTGTGGCCGTCCGACGAGGAAATCGACGCGGTGGTGCGTGCCTCGGTCAAGCCTGAGCAGTTCCGCCAGGTGTATATCCCGATGTTCGCCATTGAGGCCAATGAAGAACAGGTCGAGCCGCTGTATGCGTGGCGGCCGTCCAGTACCTATATTCGCCGCCCGCCTTACTGGGAAGGCGCGCTGGCCGGCGAGCGCACGCTCAGCGGCATGCGCCCGCTGGCGGTGCTGCCGGACAACATCACCACCGATCACTTGTCACCGTCCAATGCCATCCAGGCCAGCAGCGCCGCCGGTGAGTACCTGGCGAAAATGGGCCTGCCCGAAGAAGACTTCAACTCCTATGCCACGCACCGGGGCGATCACCTGACCGCGCAACGGGCCACCTTTGCCAACCCGCAACTGGTCAATGAAATGGCGGTGGTCGACGGCCAGGTCAAGAAGGGCTCGCTGACCCGCCTGGAGCCTGAGGGCCAGGTCACGCGCATGTGGGAAGCCATCGAAACCTATATGCAGCGCAAGCAGCCGCTGATCATCGTCGCCGGTGCCGATTACGGCCAGGGCTCATCCCGCGACTGGGCCGCCAAGGGCGTGCGCCTGGCCGGGGTCGAGGCCATTGTCGCCGAAGGTTTCGAGCGTATTCACCGCACCAACCTGGTGGGCATGGGCGTCTTGCCGCTGGAGTTCAAGCCGGGCACCACGCGCCTGACGCTGGGCATCGACGGCACCGAAGTGTTTGATGTAACCGGTGAGCGCACCCCCGGCGCGACCCTGAACCTGGTGATCCACCGCCGTAATGGCGAGCGTCTCGACGTGCCGGTGACCTGCCGCCTGGACACCGGTGAAGAAATCTCGATCTATGAGGCCGGTGGCGTGTTGCAGCGTTTCGCCCAGGATTTCCTGGCGGGCGCTGTGGTTTGACGGCCGATCCCATTTGCAAGGAACCGATCCATGACCTATCCAGCGCAACTCAGAATTCCCGCCACCTACATGCGCGGTGGCACCAGCAAAGGGGTGTTTTTCAATCGTGCTGACCTGCCTGAAGCCGCCCAGGTGCCGGGACCGGCCCGCGATGCTTTATTGCTGCGGATCATTGGCAGCCCCGACCCTTATGAAAAGCAGATCGACGGCATGGGCGGGGCGACGTCCAGCACCAGCAAGACGGTGATTCTGTCGCGCAGCGCGCGTGAGGGCTTCGATGTCGATTACCTGTTCGGCCAGGTGGCCATCGACAAGCCCTTTGTCGACTGGAGCGGCAATTGCGGCAACCTGTCGGCTGCGGTCGGCGCCTTTGCCATTGCCAGTGGCCTGGTGGCGGCCGAGCGTATTCCCCAGGAAGGCGTGGCGGTGGTGCGTATCTGGCAGGCCAATATCGGCAAGGCGATCATCGCCCATGTGCCGATCACGGCCGGGCAGGTGCAGGAAACCGGCGATTTCGAGCTGGATGGCGTGACCTTTCCGGCCGCCGAAGTGCGCCTGGAGTTTCTTGAGCCTGCGGCCGACGAGGACGGTGCAGGCAGCTCGATGTTCCCCACCGGTCACCTGGTCGATGAACTGCAGGTGCCAGGCCTGGGCGCGCTCAAGGCCACGCTGATCAATGCCGGCATTCCCACGGTGTTTATCGAGGCCGCAGACCTGGGCTACAGCGGTCGCGAATTGCAGGGCGACATCAATGGCGACCCCAAGGCCCTGGCGCTGCTGGAGCGTATCCGCGCCGAAGGGGCGCTGCGCATGGGGCTGATCAAGACCCTGGATGAAGCCGCCCTGCGCCAGCACACGCCCAAGGTCGCCTTCGTGGCGGCACCTGCCGATTATGTAGCGTCCAGTGGCAAGCCGGTGCAGGCCGGTGATATCGACCTGCTGGTGCGGGCGGTGTCCATGGGCAAGCTGCACCACGCCATGATGGGCACCGCCGCCGTGGCCATTGGCACTGCCGCCGCGATTCCCGGCACCCTGGTCAACCAGGCGGCCGGTGGTGGCACGCGCAGCAGCGTGCGTTTCGGGCACCCGTCCGGCACCTTGCGCGTCGGCGCCGAAGCGCAGCAGGTGGACGGCCAGTGGCAGGTCACCAAGGCCATCATGAGTCGCAGTGCCCGGGTGCTGATGGAGGGCTGGGTGCGGGTTCCGCAATGAAGGGGGCGGGGCTGCCGAAAGCTTCTTTCCGGTAGCCGGTGGCCATCGCCCGCCTTGGCACGCTGAATCGGTTGGGTTACCTTGCTGCCCTTTGAGCGGCGCCTGTCAAGCCGGCCCTGTGCTTGAGCGTTCGCCATAGCGCCTTAAACAAGGAAGACTTCATGGACGAACCGACGCGCCTGCATCCGGCTGGCCCTGTGCTTACCGGTATTGAACTGGAGCAACTGCTCGACCGGCTGGTTGAAGGGCTGCAGGCTGACGATGCCGACCCTGATGCGGTGCGGGCGGTGTTGCGCGAGCAACCCATGCGGGCCGACTCGCTGAACGCCATCGGGCGTTTGCATTCGCTCTGGATGAGGGTGGGCGATCCCCCTGCGGCCAGGGCCGTGCTCAAGCATGACGGTGCCACGCTGCTGGCTGCCTTGCCTGAGCGCCGGCGTCCGGAGGTGCACCTCAATCTGCTGCTCATGCGCGTGCGCGTGGCCTGGTTCCTCAATGAGGTGCCGGCCATGCTTGAGGCGCTGGAGGCGCTGCGGGCCCTGGTCCATGAGCCGGTCGAATATGACCTGGAACGCTACCGGGACGAGCGTACGCTCGCCGACCTGGAGAATGGCTGCCTTGAAGTGGCGCTCAAGTCGATTGAAGTGCGTCACGCCATGGCCTGTGCCAACCCTGAACGCTCGGCGCTGCGGGCCCGTGACGAGGCTGAGCGCTACAAGCGCGAGGCCGGCATTTTCGAGCGCCACGGTCATCCTCAGCAGGCGTGTGAGGCCGCCCTGCACGCGGTGGCGGCCCTGGCCAAGGCCGGTGACGATCAGCGCGTCGAGCTTGATGACTGGTACTGGCTGGGCCATGCGCTGATCGAAATCATGCCGGCGCACGTGGCGCAGTTCGAGCCGCCTATCATCCGGCTGACCGAGGGGTTGTCCTTGCCCCTGCGCCGCGAAGCGCAGGTGCGTATCGCTCGCCTGGCGGCGCGGGCCCTGTATGCCCAGGGCAATCTTGCCCAGGCGCTGGAGACCTGCAAGAAGGCGGCCTTCAGCCTGGATGCCGTGGGCGGCGACAGCTTTCTGGGCTGGCACCTGCCCTGGCTGATCGAGGCCGGACAGCTGGAGGCCGCCGGGCGAAGGGCCTTGCGGCAAGTCTATGAACTGGAACACCAGCTGTGGCCGGGTGTGCCGGGTATTATCGCGCAGCGTTTGCAGGACCCTGACGATCAGCAGGTCTGGTGGCCGCTGTGTGTGCTGCTGGCCAGTTCCAGTGCGCCGGTGCTGGACGCTTTTGTGGTCGCGCTGCCGGCGCGTGCTTCGTTTGTCGCGCCCCTGCACCCTTTGCTTGAGGCCCTGTATCAATATGCTGACGACCGCGCAGCACCCGGGCTGGTCTTTGCCCGGGCCCGGGCCTGGGTGCAGCAGCTGGCGCCTGGGCATCCCTGGCTCATTCGCCTGACGGCAGTGCATGACGCGGCGGCGGGGCTGATCGACCCTGCCATCGAGGTGGCCCTGCTGGAGCAGGCCATCGCCCAGGGCGCGCTGGATGACGCCCGCAGTGCCGTGAGTCTGTTCGAGGCGCGGGTCAAGGCCCAGGGGCTGATCGAAGCCCTGCAGTATCCGCTGGCGCCGCTGGCCAGCGGCATGGACGGTTATAACTATGCGGCGTCGATCAATCCCTTGGTAGAGGCGCAGGCCGAGGCCTTGAGCACTGAGGATCACGACTTGGCCTATCGCCTGCTGCGTGATGTGCAACGAACAGCATTCGAGCAAGGCCGCAAGGCCATGGAGCATTACTTTGCGACCGGGACCGGGCACGCCTTCGATGCCTGTGCGCACCTGTACTCGATGCTGTGCAATAACCTGGCGATCAATTATTGCCACTACAACGAGCAGGGCCGCTATCAGGAAGCGATCGAGCTGCACCACCTGGGCCTCGCCGCCAGCGTCCTTGCCGAGCATTACCATGGCCTGCTGACCAACCAGATCAGGCTGGCGCATGAGCCGGAACTCGTCGAGGCTGCCGAACAGCTCTGGTACTACGCCGAGCGTCATGGCTACAGCCGTCACTATCCTGATCGGTACATCATCGATGTGGCATTTGCCCTCAAGTCGCTCGGGCGCAGCAATGAAATCCTGATCTGGCTTGAACGCCTGTTCGCCTGGCAGCAGGAACAGGGCATCACTGACCAGGAACTGGATAATAAATCCTTGTATGCGCGCCTTGAAGTCGCCCGTTGCCTGTCCGATACCCACCCGGACAATGCCCTGGCCCTGTGGTCGCGTTATGCGCCACTGGTGCATGCCTCGGGCAGGGGCAACCTGCATTACAGTGCGGCCGGGATGTTCGGCGGGCTGGATCGCATTGACGACGCCATTGACTATTACCAGCGTGCCATCGCTTTGTTCAATCCCGAAGGTGAGCACTATGAACGGGACGTCGCACGGGTCCAGGCCCGGATAGCCGGGCTCACGGCGGTCGATGAAGATGAAGATGAAGATGAACCGGAGCCGGAGCCGGAGCCGGCCGTGAAAAAATGGTGGCAGGTATGGAAGTAGACACGCCGGCGCGCCGGCCGGTGTATGCCGCGCGCAATGCCCTCAATGCCGGCCAGCTCAAGGACGGTATCGTTCGGCGCAGCCTGGCGCGGGGTGATGATGAGCCGGTGCGTGACTGGCTGTGCAATCATTTCTACCGCCATCTGGTGGGCAACTTCGAGCCTGTCAGGCAGCTGCTGACCCTGGACGATGCCCGCACGGTGCTGGGCGCCGAGCCGTTGCCAGCCTGGTTGCTGCAGCGCTTTGACGAGACCGGTCAAGGCGATGACCAAGGCGCTGCGCCGCTGGTCTGGATCGACCCCGGACAGCCCCGTGTATTGGCGCTCGAGGCCCGGTTGGTGGAGTTTCTATCCTCACGCCAGGGCACCGCATTGCAAGGCAAGCTCGAACGCATCAACTGCCCGCAAGCCTTGCAGCTGTGGGAGCAGGAACACGCCAGAATACAACTTCGCCTTGGCCAGGGCTGGCGCCAGAGCCAGCCTGCGGCGCTGCGCCCGGCTGTGTCCTGTGCCAGCCACACCCTGTTCGAATTGCGCCCGGACAGTGCCCTGTTGCGGGCCGAAATGGCCTTTGAAAGCTATGTGATGCGCCACTGCCTGGGGCAGTTTGCCAATCACCAGCGCCTGTCGGGCGGCTACGGCCAGCATTATGCCGAAGGGGTCGAGCACGGCCGGTTGCGGGTGTTCAGCCTGCGTGACGCCCAGGGCCAGCCGCACATCACCATCAGCCTGATCGTGCGCAAGGACGGCGCCCTGACGGTCGACCAGGTCAAGGGCAAGCAGAACCGCCCGCCGGTTGCACGCTATTACCAGGACCTGTTGCAGTGCCTCGACGCTCTGGGCACTGACGATCATTCGCCTGACGATTGCATCGCCATCGGTATCGTGCGCACGCCGTCGGGCTGGCGCCTGCTTGAAGCCGTCAGTGATGCGGCCGACCAGACCCGTCTGGTGGCGCGTTACCCGCAACTGTTCAGGCGCCTGCAGGCGCCCAAGCCCATGGTGCAGTGGCTGGTGGCGGCCAGGCAGCCGGAGCTGGTCGCTCAGGGGCAGGGGCAGGGGCAGGTCGGTGCGGTCAGCTACGCCACACGTCATCTGTCGGCCCAGGGTGCGATCGATGGCCACTACAGCACCGAGGGCATTGCCTGGGTCGGGATGAGTCATGAGCTGGCGGCGCAGATCAAGGCCGGGCAGGGGCGTGATTCATGAACATCCTGCTGATCTGCATCGTGGTTGCCGTGTGCGGGTACTGCCTGCGGCGCAAGCGCCCGATACCGTTGCCAGGCCCGATTCTGTTCAGCCCGCGTCGCCATCGGGCCTTGAAACTGGCTGAGCCCATACTGGTCGCGACCTCGATCAGCGGTTTCTTTGAGGCCGATGTCGGCGCTCTGACCGATGAAGGCCGGGCTTATCTCAGGGCACCCCTGTTGCACCAGATCGGTTTGCGCAACGATGCCAGTGATGAGCAGGCCCTTGAGCATTTTGAAACGATGCTTGAAAGGCAGTGGTATCGCCTGGATCTGGACAAGCTCAACGCCACCGATGACCCGCGTGCCGCGATGGGGTTTGCCTGTGTGCGCGTCGCTTTCCTGGTGCGTTGTGCCTTGTTACAGGGCTGGGTCGAGCGCGATCCGGCCTGGCGGGTGCTGTTGCTCAATGCCCAGCGCGCCCAGGAGTGCTTCGACAGTTGGGAGGATTTTGGCCAGGCCTATCTGGCCGGGCGCCAGCAATGGGTGGCTGCTTTCAGGGCTGACGGCCTGGGTGGCCGCTTCGATCAGGCCGACCTGGACGGCTTGCTCAAACCGCCATCGGGCGGCTGGGCCGAGCTGCCATGGAACGCGCTGCCGGCGCTCGATCCGGTTGCCCAGCCATAGCAGGCCTGTACACGACGATCAGAGCGCTGGACGTTGCAACGCGCACCACGCTTGCACCGAGAGGCGTTGCCACTGGCGCGTGGCGTAGTCGACCAGACCCTGCGGCACCGGGTCGCCATTGAGGATCAGGCGGTTGAGCATCACCGCCAGGTCGACATCGGCAATCGACCACTGCCCGCACACATGTTCGCGACCGTCCTGCAGCAGGTGTTGTGCGGCGGCGATCAGCGTGTCGGCGGCCAGTTGACCATCGACCGACAAGGGCGCCTCGACTTTCTGGCCATAGAACACCACCAGCGTTGAGCGTTCGGCGCGGATCGCCAGCAGGTCGCTGCGTAGCCAGGCCTGTACCTGGCGGGCGCGGGCGCGTTGTTTCGGGTCTTGCGGGTACACCCGAACGTCGGGAAAAGCCTCGTCCAGGTACTCGGTAATGGCCGAGGATTCCGACAGCGCAAAGTCCTCATGGACCAGGGTCGGCACGCGGCGGGTCAATGACAGGGCTGCATAGTCTTCATGACGGTGCTCGGCCTGCTGCAGGTTGACCGGGAGCAGATCGAAGTCGAGGCCTTTTTCGCGCAGCACCACGAACGCCGACAGGGCATAGGGGCTGGTAAAACGGTCATCGACATACAGGCGCAGTGGGGCGTTGCTCATGGGTGATCTCCTTATGCTGGAGTCATCAACCTACGTGACCCACGTCATGAAATAAAATTCTGCCTGCGCATGGGCCCATTCCCTGCAGGAATACAAACGACCCGCCTACCACCCTGGCGCTTGCCGCTTGCAGTCACTTGAACCGCCGCTCGACCCCTTTCTCGACCAGCACCTTGGCCGAGATTTCCTCGACCGAGAAGTGCGTGGAGTTCAGGTGCGCGATGTTCTCGCGGCGAAACAGGCTTTCCACTTCACGCACTTCGAATTCGCACTGGGCATAGCTGGCGTAGCGGCTGTTGGGCTTGCGCTCATGGCGAATGGCGGTCAATCGGTCGGGGTCGATGGTCAGGCCGAACAGTTTGCTGCGGTGGTTCTTCAAGGCCGTGGGCAACTGCAGGCGTTCCATGTCGTCTTCGGTCAACGGGTAGTTGGCGGCGCGGATGCCGAACTGCATGGCCATGTACAGACACGTCGGCGTCTTGCCACAACGCGACACGCCGACCAGGATGATGTCGGCCTTGTCGTAATAATGAGTGCGGGCGCCATCATCGTTGTCCAGGGCAAAGTTCACCGCTTCGATGCGCTCCATATAGTTGGAGTTGTGACCAATGGAGTGGGATTTGCCCACCGAATAAGAGGAGTGTGAACTAAGCTCTTGCTCGAGTGGCGCCAGAAAGGTGGAGAAAATATCGATCATGAAGCCGTTGGAGGTGGCCAGGATCTCGCGTATTTCCTGATTGACGATGGTGTCGAAGATGATCGGTCGCACATCGTCGCGTTCGGCGGCTTGATTGATTTGTTGTACCATCGCCCGGGCTTTCTCGACGCTGTCGATGTAGGGCCGGGTAAATTTGCTGAACGCGATGTTTTCAAATTGCGCCAGCAGGCTTTGTCCGAGTGTCTCGGCGGTGATACCGGTACCATCGGAAATGAAGAACGCGGATCGTTTCATTGGCGGCCCTGGCTTTAAGCAGATGACGATTCTTGGATATGATAGGCGCGCTTGCCGGCCTCATGGCCCGCATTCTCGCTTTTTCCAGGCCCGGGCCACAAGCGCCCGGGTACCACAGGGTACTTCTGGAAACGCAGGCAAGGCAGTCAGCGATGACAACGCAGGTCGTTTTCAGAGGCACCCATGAGCTTTTCCCAACAACGAACAATAGTTAGTGGAGAGATCACCTTGGTAGAGTACGTAGTTTCCCTCGACACGCTCGGCGTCCATGATGTGGAGCACGTGGGAGGCAAGAACGCATCCCTCGGCGAAATGATCAGCAACCTGGCAGGCGCTGGCGTTTCGGTACCTGGTGGCTTTGCCACCACGGCCCAGGCCTACCGTGATTTCCTTGAGCTCAGTGGTCTGAACGATCAGATCCACGCCGCTCTGGATGCTCTGGATGTCGATGATGTCAACGCCCTGGCCAAGACCGGCGCGCAGATTCGTCAGTGGATCATGGAAGCCGAGTTTCCCGAGCGTCTCAACGCCGAGATTCGCACCGCCTTCGAGCAATTGTCGGCCGGTAACCCGAACCTGGCCGTGGCCGTGCGTTCTTCCGCCACCGCCGAAGACCTGCCCGATGCTTCCTTTGCCGGCCAGCAGGAAACCTTCCTGAACATTCGCGGCGTGGACAATGTGATCCGCGCCACCAAAGAGGTCTTTGCCTCTTTGTTCAACGACCGCGCCATTTCCTACCGCGTGCACCAGGGCTTCGACCACAAGCTGGTGGCCCTGTCGGCCGGCGTGCAGCGTATGGTGCGCTCCGAGACCGGCACCGCCGGCGTGATGTTCACCCTGGACACCGAGTCCGGTTTCCGTGACGTCGTGTTCATCACCGGTGCCTATGGCCTGGGCGAGACTGTAGTGCAGGGCGCCGTCAACCCTGACGAGTTCTATGTCCATAAAGATACCCTGACCGCCGGCCGCCCGGCCATCCTGCGCCGCAACCTGGGCAGCAAGGCGATCAAGATGATCTACGGTGACGAGGCCAAGGCCGGCAAGTCGGTCAAGGTCGTCGACGTCGAGGCCGCCGAGCGCGCCCGCTTCTGCCTGACCGACGCCGAAGTCAATGAGCTGGCCAAGCAGGCCATCATCATCGAGAAACACTACAAGGCCCCGATGGACATCGAGTGGGCCAAGGATGGCGACGACGGCAAGCTGTACATCGTCCAGGCGCGTCCTGAAACCGTGAAAAGCCGCAGCAACGCCAACGTCATGGAGCGCTACCTGCTCAAGGAAAAAGGCAGTGTGCTGGTCGAAGGCCGCGCCATCGGCCAGCGCATCGGCGCCGGCAAGGTGCGCATCATCAAGGACGTCTCGGAGATGGACAAGGTCCAGCCCGGCGACGTGCTGGTCTCGGACATGACCGACCCTGACTGGGAGCCGGTGATGAAGCGCGCCAGCGCCATCGTCACCAACCGTGGCGGGCGCACCTGCCACGCGGCGATCATCGCCCGTGAGCTGGGCATCCCGGCGGTCGTGGGTTGCGGCAACGCCACCCAGCTGCTGCGTGACGGCCAGGGCGTGACCGTCTCCTGCGCCGAAGGCGACACCGGCTACATCTTCGAAGGCGAGCTGGGCTTCGACATCAAGACCAACTCGGTCGATGCCATGCCTGACCTGCCGTTCAAGATCATGATGAACGTCGGCAACCCCGACCGTGCCTTCGATTTTGCCCAGTTGCCCAACGCCGGTGTCGGCCTGGCGCGCCTGGAGTTCATCATCAACCGCATGATCGGCGTGCACCCCAAGGCGCTGCTCAACTACGACGGCCTGCCGCCGGACATCAAGGACAGCGTCGACAAGCGTATCGCCGGCTACAGCGATCCGGTCAGCTTCTATGTCGACAAGCTGGTCGAGGGCATCAGCACCCTGGCTGCGGCCTTCACCCCGAAAAAGGTCATCGTGCGCCTCTCGGACTTCAAGTCCAACGAGTACGCCAACCTGATCGGCGGCAAGCTGTACGAGCCCGAAGAAGAGAACCCGATGCTGGGCTTCCGCGGCGCTTCGCGCTACATCAGCGAGAACTTCCGCGACTGCTTCGAGCTGGAGTGCCGTGCCCTCAAGCGCGTACGTGAAGACATGGGCCTGGCCAATGTCGAGATCATGGTGCCGTTCGTGCGCACCCTGGGCGAAGCCAGCCAGGTCATCGATCTGCTGGCGGCCAACGGCCTCAAGCGCGGCGAGAACGGCCTGCGCATCATCATGATGTGCGAGCTGCCGTCCAACGCCATCCTGGCCGAAGAGTTCCTCGAATATTTCGACGGCTTCTCGATCGGCTCCAACGACCTGACCCAGCTCACCCTGGGCCTGGACCGCGACTCGGGGGTCATTGCGCACCTGTTCGACGAGCGCAATCCTGCGGTCAAGAAGTTGCTGTCCAATGCCATCCAGGCCTGCAACAAGGCCGGCAAGTACATCGGCATCTGTGGCCAGGGTCCTTCGGACCACCCGGACCTGGCGCGCTGGCTGATGGAGCAGGGCATCGAGAGCGTTTCGCTCAACCCTGACTCGGTGCTCGAAACCTGGTTCTTCCTTGCCGAAGGCCAGGCACCCGCCTGATGTGATGCGATGACGTTCCGGGCCGTCTACACGGTTCGGGATGGTCGAGAAAGGCGGTTTCCTCCGGAGGCCGCCTTTTTTTATCCAGTCGTTTTGTGCCACTCAAGGGCCGGATGCCCTTGAACTCTTGATCAAGAACACTATGCAAAGCAGCAGCTCTCTTTTTCCCGTGGCGTTGATGAGCGCCGAACGTCGCGGCGATCTGGTCGAAGATGTCTACCGTCTCAAGCCTGGCAACAGTCCCGATGCCACTGTCGAGCTGGCCGTCACCCGTCTTGGCCTGGTCGACCAGGCCCGGCCGCGCGGTGTGCCGGTGATTCTGCTGCATGGCAGTTTTTCCAACCGCCGCTTCTGGTACTCGCCCAAGGGCATTGGTCTGGGGCCTTATCTGGCGCGCGCCGGCTTTGATGTGTGGATCGCTGAAATGCGCGGGCACGGCCTGTCGGCACGCAACGCGACCTGGCGCACCAACAAAGTGGCCGATTACGCCCGTTACGACCTGCCGGTCATCGGCGCCTTCGTCAAGGAACTGAGCGGACAGGTGCCGCACTGGATCGGCCATTCGCTGGGGGGAACCACCCTGGCAGCGGCGTTGGGCGGCCAGTATCTGGGCGAGAGCGATGCCGCTTCCGTGGCGCTGTTCGGCAGCCAGGTCAGTCGCTATTACTGGCCGCTGAAAATCCCGCCGGTGCAATGGGCAGGCCGTCTGCTGCTGCGCTCGTTCGAGCATATTTCCGGGTCGCGCTTCAAGCGCGGTCCGGAAGACGAGCCGGTCGGCGTGGCCCTGGAGAGCATGCGCTGGCATGGCCTGTTCGGACGTTTTGGCGAGCGTGACAACCATTGGTGGGCCGGCCTTGCCAATGTGCGCCTGCCGGTGCTGGCCGTGGCGGCCGAAGGCGACCATCAGGACCCGCCCTGGGCCTGCCGCCTGCTGCTTGAACGCTTTGGCTCCGGGCAGCGCCAGTTCCTGAGCCTGGGGCGCCGGCAGGGTTTCAGCGAGGATTTCGATCACGTGCGCATGCTGATCAGCACGGCGGCGCAAGAACAGGTCTGGCCCCGGGTGCTCGACTGGTTGCAGCAGCGCCCGGTCGGTGAATCGCTGCCCGCTGCCGAGCCGCCGCAGGGCGTGGCGGCCGAAACGTGAGAGGCTTGCACAATGGCCTGTGGCTGGGTACGGTCACGGTCCAGACTGTGTAAAAACTACTGCGCTCGGCCATGCTGCGTTGAAAACAGGCTCGGGCGCGAGTCCGATCAAAATGCTCATTTACAATCCGTAAACTCCGCTTTTTCGCTTGTTTGCGCCTTGCCTGGCCTTCGCTCGCTACGTTTTTACACAGCCTGGGGCGGGCCATGGCCTGAGGCCTGGCACCGGACCCTTGCCATTGACTGACAGGAGTTACCCCATGCACTACATCACCCCGGATTTGTGCGATGCCCATCCCGATTCCGTGACTGTACTGGAACCGATGTTCAGCAACTTTGGCGGTCGCGATTCGTTCGGTGGCCAGATCGTCACGGTCAAATGCTTCGAAGACAACTCACGGGTCAAGGAGCTGGTGGGGCAGGACGGCAAGGGCAAGGTGCTGGTGGTGGACGGCGGCGGCTCACTGCGCTGCGCGCTGCTGGGCGATATCCTGGCCGGACAGGCCGCCAGCAATGGCTGGGAAGGGGTGCTGGTCTACGGCTGCATCCGTGACGTCGATATCATCGCCCAGACCGACCTGGGCGTGCAGGCACTGGCCAGCCATCCGCTGCGTTCGGTGCGCCGCAATGTCGGGGATGTCGATGTGCCGGTGACCTTTGCCGGTGTGACCTTCCATCCCGGTCACTATCTGTACGCCGACAACAACGGTGTGATCATTTCCCCCACTGCCCTGAGCATGCCTGAGTAAGTGAAATTAGCGAATGTTTGACGAAGCCAACGCGCAATGGGGGCTGGTCCATGCCCTGGTACTGGATGGCAATGGGGGCGCACGGCAACTGGCCCGCACCGAACTGGGGAACTTGCACCTGCAGCCGCAGGAAAGCCTGTGGCTGCACTGGGACCGCAGCCACCCCCAGACGCATGCCTGGTTGCGCAATGACAGCGGCTTGAGCGAATTCAGCTGCACCTTGCTGCTTGAAGAAAACACCCGGCCACGCCTGCTGGCGTTGCCGGACCAGCAATTGCTGCTGTTTCTGCGCGGGGTCAACCTCAATCCGGGCGCCGAGCCTGAAGACATGGTCTCGGTGCGCATCTTTGCAGCCGCCCAGCGCATCATTTCCCTGCGCCTGCGGCCCTTGCGTGCCACCGAGGAATTGATCGGGCAACTGCTCGAGGGCCGTGGGCCCAAAACCGCTTCCGAGCTGATCCTGACCCTGTCGCAATTGCTGACCGACAAGCTCCAGGACCTGGTCGGTGATCTGACCGAGACAGTGGACGAAGAAGAAGAGCGCAACGACGCCGACGAGTGCTACAGCCCCGATCACGGCCTGTTGCTGCAGACCCGTCGTCGTGCGGCCGGGCTGCGCCGCTTCCTGGCGCCCCAGCGCGACATCTTCGCCCAGTTGTCGCGCAGTCGCCTGACGTGGTTTGTCGATGACGATGTCGACTACTGGAACGAGCTGAACAACAGCC
The DNA here is from genome assembly GCF_001423155.1 of Pseudomonas sp. Leaf127. NCBI lineage: Bacteria > Pseudomonadati > Pseudomonadota > Gammaproteobacteria > Pseudomonadales > Pseudomonadaceae > Pseudomonas > Pseudomonas sp. Leaf127. The sequence continues at coordinate 321,446 of NZ_LMOA01000012.1, forward strand.
TGACCCGTTACCTTGAAGAGCTGGAGCTGACCCGCGAGCGCCTGGGCCTGCTGCTTGAAGCCGAGGACCGCCAGTTGAGGGAGCGGATGAACCGCACCATGTACCGTTTCGGCATCATCACCGGTATTTTCCTGCCCATGACATTCCTGACCGGCCTGCTGGGCATCAATGTCGGCGGCATTCCGGGTGCCGACAGCGCGAACGGCTTCCTGATTGCGTGTGGCCTGATCGTGGCGCTGGCACTGGGGCAGTGGTGGCTGTTCCGGCGTTTGCGCTGGTTATGAAGAATGTTTCATCTTGGCAAGAAGCAGCCCGGTGTGACTCGTTGGCCTGGGGCTGCGTCTTTCTGTGACATTGCGTGAGGTGGCAGATGCACGATCCGTTTGAAGAATCCCTGCGGGACATGCTCAAGGCATCGTCCTCCATTCGGGATGATGATGCCTGTCTGGGCCGCGTCCTGAAAACCGCCAACCGGCAGGTCGGTGCCGGCGTGCTGTTCGGCCTGCTGGGCCGCTGGACGCAAGCCATGATGATTGCCGTCAATAACGGCAGCGCCCACGTTGCCCCGGTCTCGCGTCGCAGCAAGCCTGCTGTGCGCCCTGTCGATAAGGCTGATTGAACATGGAATTGGACCTCTGGACCCAGAGTCTCGTGACTGCAATGACGGCATTGTGGACCAAGATTGCAAATTTCATCCCCAGCCTGTTCGGTGCGCTGGTGGTGGTGGTACTGGGCTTCGTGGTGGCCAAGCTGCTCGATGCCCTGTTGTCCAGGCTGCTGGCCAAGCTGGGCCTGGATCGCCTGATGAACGGTACCGGGCTGACCAAGCTGATCAGCCGCGCCGGGGTCAAGGTGCCGATCTCGACCCTGATCGGCAAGATCGTGTACTGGTTTGTGCTCTTGATTTTTCTGGTTTCTGCGGCAGAATCGCTCGGCTTGCAGCGGGTCTCTGCGACTCTGGACATGCTTGCGCTGTACCTGCCCAAGGTATTTGGCGCCGCTCTGGTGCTGCTGGTCGGTGTGCTGCTGGCACAGTTGGCCAATGGCCTGGTGCGAGGTGCGGCAGAAGGTGTGGGTGTCGACTATGCTGCGGGCCTGGGGCGCGTGGCGCAGGGCCTGGTGATCATTATCAGTATCTCGGTGGCGATCAGTCAGCTGGAGGTCAAGACCGACCTGCTGAACCATGTGATCGTCATTGTGCTGATTACCGTAGGTCTGGCCGTCGCCCTGGCGATGGGGCTGGGCAGCCGGGAAATCGCCGGGCAGATCCTGGCGGGTATTTATGTACGTGAACTCTATCAGGTCGGCCAGATGGTTCAGGTCGGCGATATCGAAGGGCAGATCGAGGAAATAGGGACGGTCAAGACCACGCTGTTGACCGATGATGGGGAGTTGGTTTCGTTTTCCAACCGGATTCTTCTCGAGCAGCGTGTTAGCAGCCGTTAAGCGGCTAACCTGCTAATCTGTGCCGCCATCAAATCGCCTGTTTACAGGTGATGGCGGCCTTTGACCTGACTTTCGGCACGATTCGTTTTGAATAAACCCTCTCCGCTATCGCTGCGCTACGAACCCCATGAACTCTCTGATGAGGAGCTGGTTGCGCGCGCCCATGATGAGTTGTTTCATGTGACGCGTGCTTATGAGGAGCTGATGCGTCGCTACCAGCGCACCCTTTTTAACGTCTGCGCACGTTATTTGGGGAACGATCGCGACGCGGACGATGTCTGTCAGGAAGTGATGCTTAAGGTGCTGTACGGCCTGAAGAATTTCGAGGGTAAATCGAAATTCAAGACCTGGCTGTACAGCATCACCTATAACGAGTGCATCACTCAGTATCGAAAGGAACGGCGAAAGCGTCGCTTGATGGACGCGTTGAGCCTCGACCCGATCGAGGAAGCGACCGAAGACCGGACGCCTAAACCTGAAGAGCGGGGCGGGCTTGATCGCTGGCTTGTGCATGTGAACCCGATTGACCGGGAGATTCTGGTGCTACGTTTTGTCGCAGAGCTGGAGTTCCAGGAAATCGCAGACATCATGCACATGGGCTTGAGCGCAACGAAAATGCGCTACAAGCGGGCTTTGGATAAGCTGCGGGAGAAATTTGCAGGTAGTGCCGAAACTTAACCCGGCGCAAATACCTCTAACGAGCCGGCATGTTCTGATAGACTTGCCACCGAGTTGTCCCTGCATTTTGGGGCTGCTTTACAATCACCAGATGGGGATTTAACGGATGAAACTGAAAAACACCTTGGGCTTGGCCATTGGTACAATCGTTGCCGCCACTTCGTTCGGCGCACTGGCTCAAGGCCAAGGCGCAGTCGAAATCGAAGGCTTCGCCAAAAAAGAATATTACGACAGCGCCCGCGACTTCAAAAACGACGGCAACCTGTTCGGTGGTTCGATTGGCTACTTCCTGACCGACGACGTCGAGCTGCGTCTGGGCTACGACGAAGTTCATAACGTCCGTGGCGAAGATGGCAAGAACATCAAGGGCTCCAACACCGCCCTGGACGCTCTGTACCACTTCAACAACCCAGGCGACATGCTGCGTCCCTACGTCTCCGCTGGTTTCTCTGACCAGAGCATCGGCCAGACCGGCCGTAGCGGCCGTAACGGTTCGACCTTCGCCAACCTGGGCGGCGGTGCCAAGCTGTACTTCACTGACAACTTCTACGCCCGTGCCGGCGTTGAAGCTCAGTACAACATCGACCAGGGCGACACCGAGTGGGCGCCAAGCGTCGGTATCGGTGTGAACTTCGGTGGCGGCAGCAAGCCAGCCGCAGCACCGGCTCCAGCGCCAGTAGCTGAAGTGTGCTCCGACAGCGACAACGACGGCGTGTGCGACAACGTCGACAAGTGCCCTGACACCCCGGCCAACGTTACCGTTGACGCTGATGGCTGCCCGGCCGTTGCCGAAGTGGTTCGTGTCGAGCTGGACGTGAAGTTCGACTTCGACAAGTCGGTTGTCAAGCCTAACAGCTACGGCGACATCAAGAACCTGGCTGACTTCATGCAGCAGTACCCACAGACCACCACCACTGTTGAAGGTCACACTGACTCCGTCGGTCCTGACGCTTACAACCAGAAACTGTCCGAGCGTCGCGCAAGCGCCGTTAAACAGGTTCTGGTCAACCAGTACGGCGTTGGCGCCAACCGCGTCAACTCGGTTGGTTACGGCGAATCGCGTCCAGTTGCTGACAACGCTACCGAATCCGGTCGTGCAGTCAACCGTCGCGTAGAAGCTGAAGTAGAAGCCCAGGCCAAGTAATTAGCCTGCCTTCTGGCAGACGGGTGGCCCAGGTCACCTGATCTGCAATGAAAAATGCCCCGTACCGCAAGGTACGGGGCATTTTTTGTTATGGCGTGAGTGCAGCCGCAGCCTCCGCTTCAGGGGGCGGTTTAGCCGCCAAGGGCGCGAAGAGGGGCGTCTGTTCCCCGACCGGCACCGGTCGCACAGTCCCCGGCAGCACCCACCACCTCACCAATCACCAGCACGGCCGGGCTCTTGAGGCCGAACGACAGCGCATCACGCTGCATGTCGCACAAGGTGCTGCGGCATTCGCGCTGGTGGGGCAACGAAGCGTTTTCGATCATCGCCACCGGCATGCCTGCGCTCATGCCGCCGGCCAGCAGGCCGGCGCAGATCTCGTCCAGCCGCGCCACGCCCATGTACACCACCAGCGTGGTGCCGGTCTGTGCCAGCGCCGACCAGTTCAGGCTGCTGTCATCCTGGGTGTGGGCTGTGATCAGCGTGACGCCCCGGCTGATGCCGCGCAGGGTCAGCGAAATGTCGCACTGAGTGGCGCCGGCCAGGCCTGCAGTGATGCCGTTGACCAGTTCCACTTCGATACCGTGCTCCTTGAGCCATTGAGCTTCTTCACCGCCACGGCCGAAGATGCACGGGTCGCCGCCCTTGAGGCGCACCACGCACTTGCCCTGGCGGGCATAGCGCAGCATCAGCCGGTGAATGAAGGCCTGCGGTGTCGAGCGGCAGCCGCCGCGCTTGCCCACACGGATGACCCGTGCAGTGGGGCTGTGCTCGAGCACCGCCGGATTGACCAGGTCATCGATCATCACGATGTCAGCGCTGTGCAGGGCGCGCACCGCCTTGAGGGTCAACAGTTCGGGATCGCCGGGACCTGCGCCCACCAGCCAGACTTTTGCGTTCATGGGGTATTCCTCACTCAGTGACGGCGACAAGGTTGATCAGGCGTTTTATTTCCGGGACACAGGACCCGCATTGGGTGCCGCAGCCCAGTTGTTGTTTCAATTGGTCCAGGCACAAGCCGCGCTCGATGCCGGCGCTGATGCTGCTCTGGCTGACGTTCTTGCAATTGCACACGATGGTGTCGCGGGTCTGCAGCGCGCTTTTGCCCGGCTCGCGACTGATGGGGGCGAGCATCCAGCGGCGCAGGGGCTCGTCGGCGCGGCCTTCCAGCCACAGGTTCTGCAACCAGTGCCGGGCCAGGGTTTCCCCGGCCAGGCGTACGGCAGTGATGCGCTCCTGATCAATGCGCACGCGTTTGCCGACACCCCGGCTGGCGTCGTCGTAGGCCATGACTGGACCGTGATCCAGGCCCAGCAGGTGGTCGATCTGCGCCAGCAGGGCGGCTTCGGGCGCGTGCGGATGGGCGGCGCGAATCACCAGCGCCGGGCGTTCACGGCCCGCCAGGCTCAGGCTGGCGTAGTCGAAGGCTTCGCACAGCGGTCGCAGGGCCTGCAGATGATTCTGCACGTCGCCTTCGATCAGCGCAAAGAACTGCCAGGGCAGGTCGGCCTTTTCGACCCGCACCCCGCTGTGCTTGAGCTCTGGCTGTTTGGAGAGCGGGTCATAGGCCGGCTGGGTGAGCAGGTTGACCCCGCCCTTGAGGAAGCGATCGCCCCAGTGCATCGGCAGCCAGGCATGCCCGGCCCGCAGGCTGTCATCGCTGGCGACCGGCACCACGAGGTGGCCGCGCCGGCTGTGCAGGCGCACCAGATCGCCGCTTTCCAGGTGCTGGCGTTGCATGTCGGCCGGATTCAGGCCCAGCACCGCCTCGCTGACATGGCCGAACAGCCGGGCGGCGGTGCCGGTGCGGCTCATGCCGTGCCACTGGTCGCGCAGCCGGCCGGTATTGAGGGTCAGTGGGAAAAGCGCGTCGCGGCGTTCCTGCGGGGCCACATAGCCTTCGCAGACAAACTGCGCACGCCCCGAGGCGGTGGGGAATACGCCATCGCTGTACAAGCGTGCCGTGCCGGCGCTGGCACCTTCTGGAAACGGCCATTGTTGCGGGCCAAGCTGTTCGAGCAGGTCGCGGTTGATACCGCTCATGTCCAGGTCACGGCCGCGCGTCAGGCCTTTATATTCATCAAACAGCGACCGTGCCGTCGCAAAGTCGAACAGCGGCGCGCTGCCGGGTCGCAGGCGCTTTTGCAGGCGCCGGGCGAAATCCACGGTGATCGACCAGTCGGCCCGGGCCTGGCCCGGTGCGGGAATGGCCTTGCGCACGTTGGACAGGCGCCGCTCGGAGTTGGTCACCGTCCCTTCTTTCTCGCCCCAACTGGCGGCCGGCAGCAGCAGGTCGGCATAGTGGGCGGTTTCGGTGGTGCGAAAGGCTTCCTGCAAGACCACGAACGGGCAGTCGCTCAGTGCCTGGCGCACGGTGGCCTGGTCCGGCATTGATTGCGCCGGGTTGGTGCAGGCAATCCACAAGGCCTTGATCGTGCCGTTGCGCACCTGCTCGAACAGATCGACCGCCGACAGGCCGGGAGTGGCCGGCAGCCCGGCGACGTTCCAGTACTCGGCCACTTCGCGGCGGTGCTCGGCATTGCCCGCCTCGCGGTGCCCTGGCAGCAGGTTGGACAGGCTGCCGGTTTCCCGGCCGCCCATGGCATTGGGCTGGCCGGTCAGCGAGAAAGGGCCGGCGCCGGGGCGGCCGATCTGCCCGGTGGCCAGGTGCAGGTTGATCAGCGCACTGTTCTTGGCGCTGCCGGCGGTGGACTGGTTCAGGCCCATGCACCACAGCGACAGAAAAGCCGGTGCCTCACCGATCAGCCGGGCGCAGGTGTGCAGGTCTTCGACACGGATGCCGCACACCTGGGCGACATGCTCAGGCGTGTAGTCGTGCACCAGCGCCTTGAGTTCGCTGAAATGCTCGGTGTGGGCGTTGATAAAGGTCTCATCGGTGTACGCTTGTTCGATCAGCAGGTGCAGCAGACCATGGAACAGCGCCACATCGCTGCCGCCCTGAATCGCCAGGTGCAGGTCGGCCAGCTCGCAGGTGTCGGTGCGTCGTGGATCGACCACGATGATCTTCATGTCCGGGCGGCGGCTTTTGGCTTCTTCCAGGCGACGGAACAGCACCGGGTGGGCATAAGCCATGTTGCTGCCGACGATCAGCAGGGTGTCGGCCAGTTCGATGTCCTGGTAGTTGCACGGCGGCGCATCGGCGCCCAGGCTGCGCTTGTAGCCGACCACTGCCGAGGACATGCACAGCCGCGAATTGCTGTCGATGTTGTTGGTGCCGACCAAGGCCCTTGCCAGTTTGTTGAAGGCGTAGTAATCCTCGGTCAGCAACTGGCCGGAAATGTAGAACGCCACGCTGTCAGGACCATGCTCGGCGATGGCCTGGGCGAATACACCCGTGGCGTGCTCCAGTGCCGTGTCCCAGTCGGTGACGCTGCGTGGCAGGGCTTTGCCCAGGCGCAGTTCCGGGTACAGCGCCCGGCTGCTCAGGTCACCGGTCAAGTGCAGGCTCGAGCCCTTGCTGCACAGGCGGCCGAAGTTGGCCGGGTGGTGCGGGTCGCCGCTGACGCCATGGATGTGCAGGTCGTCGTGTTCGATCAGTACCCCGCACCCCACGCCGCAATAGCAGCACGTCGACGCTGTCGTACGCAGCGGGCCGGAAGTGGCAATGGGCAGGCTCAGGTCGGTCATGCGCTGGCCGCCTGGGCGCCGAACATCAGGTGCTCGCGGATCGCGTCGATGCGGCTGTTGGTGCGAATCTGCTCCATGTACCAACTGCCGTCGGCGGTATCGCCGTACAGGCAGGCGCCCACCAGCCTGTCGTCCTTGATCACCAGCTTCTTGTAGACGCCGCTGATGGGGTCTGAATAGGTGATGCACTCGGTGCCTTCGCCGCCCTGGAAATCACCGGCCGAAAACAGGTCGATGCCGGTGACCTTGAGCTTGGCCGAGGTCACCGAGCCCGGGTAACGGGCAAAGCCCAGTTGCGCCAGGTGGTTGGCGCAGACCCTGGCCTGCTCGAACAGCGGTGCAACCAGTCCATAGGCCACGCCGCGATGGCTGGCGCACTCACCGATGGCATAGATGCGCGGATCAAAGGTCTGCAAGGTGTCATTGACCAGAATGCCGCGATTGCACGGCAGCCCGCAGCTTTCAGCCAGGGCCGTTTCGGGACGGATGCCGGCAGCCATGACCACCAGGTCGGCGGCAATGACCTGACCGTCCTGCAGTTGCACGCCTTTTACCCGGCCCTGATCGTCACCGAACAGGGCCTGGGTATGGGCGTTCAGGCAAAAGCTCAATTGGCGCTGTTCCAGGGCCTTTTGCAGCAGGCGCCCGCAGGTTTTATCCAGTTGCCGCTCCAGCAGGCTCTGGCCGTGATGCACCACCGTCACCTGCATGCCGCGCAGCGCCAGGCCGTTGGCCGCTTCCAGGCCCAGCAGGCCGCCACCGATGATCACGGCGCGTTGATGGGTATTAGCGGTGTCGATCATTTTCCGGGTGTCGGCAATGTCGCGATAGCCGATCACACCCTCAAGGTCATTGCCCGGCACCGGCAGGATATAAGGCTTGGAGCCGGTGGCGATCAGCAGCCGGTCATAGTGGGCCTCGGTGCCGTCATCGGCGATCACCCGGCGCTGCCTGCGATCAATCTTTACCACGCGACGGCCCAGGAACAGGCGGATGTCATGGTCGCGGTACCAGTTCAGGTCGTTGAGCACGATGTCATCGAAGCCCTGTTCGCCTGCCAGCACGGGCGACAACATGATGCGGTTGTAATTGGGATGCGGTTCGGCCCCGAATACGGTGATGTCGTACAGGCCTTCGCTGAGCTTGAGCAGTTCTTCGAGGGTGCGGACCCCGGCCATGCCGTTGCCGATCATCACCAGTTTGAGTTTTTTCATGGGGTCTGCACCTATGGCCTGATTCGATACCGCATAAACAAAAAAGGCGCCCCCGCCAGTTGCCTGACGAGGACGCCTTTGTCCGCTCCCGTATCATCGGGAAGTGCCGCCTTCGCCATTGAAGACCGCACGCTATGTGTGTGTTGGGTAAAGCTGATGCAGCGGCTGTGCCAACTTGTGCGAAGCCCTGAAAACAGGGCCTTGCGTCGACGCTGGCAGGCCTTGTGTGCACCGCATTGAGGCGCGGCGCACACAAGCTGTGCGTGCAGCATTTATCCCCTGTAGCGCGCTTGCCGGAATGCCGGACTACCGCGACCGAGTGCGGAGCGCTTGCAGAAATCTGCGAAACGCTGCAAATTTACGACTGCTAACGCAGCCGGTCGCGGGCAGAGCGCGCTCCTACATCACCATCACGATGAAGGCTGTCAGATTGCCCAGCAGCGACAGCAGTGCCAGCGTGCGCCAGACCTTGATCGGCTCGCGCTCCAGCCAGGGCCGGGGGCGTGGCGTGACGCTGCGGTGCTCACCCTGCTCCAGTTCCAGCAGCCATTGTTCGGCGGTTTCGAAGCGTTGCTGCGGATCGGCCTGTAGCGCCTGGGTCAACTGATCGTTGAGCCAGTCGGGCAGGTCGGGTCGGTAGCGGCTGGCCGGAATCGGCGTCGTGAAGCGCCGGTGCTGGAAGGCTTCGATCTCGCCGTATGGGTATTGCCCGGTCAGCAGGTAATACAGCGTGACGGCCACGGCATACAGATCCTGAGCGGGCGCCGGGTCTGCACCTTGAAACGCCTCGGGCGCAATGAAACTGGGCGTGCCGGGCAAATCGCCGGGGATACGGCTGGACAGTCCCGGGCAGAATGCCAGGCCGAAATCCAGCACGCGCAGTTCGCCATCGTCACCCAGCAACAGGTTCTCCGGCTTGATGTCGCGGTGGATGATATTGCGCCGGTGCAACAGGCCGGTGGCACGCAGCAGGCGGGTTGCCAGGTCCTGCCACTGCACCAGCGGCAGCGGGCCGGTCACGGCGAACAGTTTGTCCAGCGTGCGCCCCGGATACTGGCGCATCAGGTAATACAAATGCTGGCGCTCAGGCAAGGGGGCGGCTTCGGGAAAATGCCGCCCGGCGACCCGGCGCAGGAACCATTCTTCCAATAGCAAGGCTTGCCCGGCGCCGTCTTCGTCGGCGCGACTGGCCGGCAGGGTCTTGAGCAACCAGGGCTGGCCGCTGTCGTCGCTGACCCGATAGAGCAATGACTGACGCGACTGCGCCAGCACGCTCTGCACCTGCCAGCCTTCGAAGCGCTGGCCGGGCTTGAGCGGCGGCGGCAGTGGCCATTGCTGCAACTGGCGCAGGGTATCGCCCAGGTCATCGTGGCCAACGCTGTCGACCTGTAACAGCAGGGCGCTGGCGTTGTCCTGGCTGCCGGCCAGGTGGGCGGCGCTGACCAGGGCCCTGGTGCAGGCCTGCAGGTCGTCGGTGTCGCTCAGGATCGAGCGGATGCCCGGGTCGCCGAGGGTCGCCCAGACACCGTCGCTGACCAGCAGCAGGCGTTCGCCTTCGCGCAGCTCGCCATCCAGGTAATCCATGACCACATACTGATCCAGCCCCAGCGCGCGCTTGAGCACATGGTTCATGTCTGGTTGTTCCCAGACATGGTCCTCGCTGATGCGTTGCAGGTGGCCGGCATGCCAGCGATAGACCCGGCAATCGCCGACATGCGCCAGGGTAAAGCGCCGACCGCGCAGCACCAGGGCGCTCAGCGTGGTCAACAGGCCGTTGGCCAGCAGCCAGCGGTTCTGCGCCAGCAGCAGCTTGTCCAGCGCCTGGACGATGCTCCAGGTTTCCGGGGTGGCGTAGTAATCCAGGGCCAGGGCTTGCAGGGTCGACTGCGCCGCCAGCGCGCCATCGGCGCACTGGCTGACCCCATCGGCCAGGGCAAACAGATACCCCTTGCTGGCGGCCAAAGTCGGCACTGGCGTGACCAGGCGCAGCGCATCCTGATTCTCGCTGCGCGGACCACTGGCGCTGAATTGTGCACAACTCAGTTGCAGCGTCATGTGGCCGGCTCAGACCCGGGCTGCTGTAACGGCTGCCGAGCCCCAGGTGGTGCGCCAGCGACGCTTGACGTTCAGCAGGCCGAACCAGGCCAGCACCGCCAGGCCGGCAAACAGCCACAGGCCCATCTGGTAGTCACCGGTGTGCTGCTTGATGGTGCCAAGGCCGGCCGCCAGGAAGAAACCGCCAATGCCGCCGGCCATGCCGATCAACCCGGTCATGACCCCGATTTCCTTGCGAAAACGCTGTGGCACCAACTGGAAGACCGCGCCGTTGCCGGCACCCAGGCCCAGCATGGCGGCCACGAACAGCGCCAGCGCTGCCCACGAGCTGGGCAGGTTGAAGCCGACGGCCGCAATGCCGATGGCCGCGACCATGTACATCGCGGTCAGGGTGCGGATGCCGCCGAAGCGGTCGGCCAGCGCGCCGCCCAGTGGGCGCATCAGGCTGCCACCGAATACACAGGCGGCGGTGTAATAGCCGGCGGTGATCGGACTCAGGCCGTACTGGTCGTTGAAATAACCGGGCAGGGCGCTGGCCAGGCCGATGAAGCCGCCGAAGGTCACGCTGTAGAAGAACATGAACCACCAACTGTCACGGTCGCCCAGGGCCTTGAAGTAGTCGGTCATGGACTTGGGCTTGCTGCGTTCCGGTGCGTTGCGTGCCATCAGGGTAAAGGCGATCAGGGTCAGCACCAGCGGAATCAGCGCCAGGCCGAATACGTTGCCCCAACCGAAGCTGGCCGCCAGTACCGGGGCAATCAAGGCCGCCAGCACGGTGCCAGAGTTGCCGGCGCCGGCGATGCCCATGGCCTTGCCTTGGTGCTGCGGCGGGTACCACTGCGAAGCCAGTGGCAGTGCCACGGCGAACGATGCACCGGCCATGCCCAGGAACAGGCCCAGCAGCAGCGCCTGCTCATAGGTGTGGATGCCCAGTTGCCAGGCCACGAACAGTGCCACGATAACGATGACCTGGCCGATGATGCCGGCCGTCTTGGGGGACAACTGATCGGCCAGCATGCCCATCACGAAGCGCAGCACGGCGCCCGCCAGGATCGGGGTTGCCACCATCAGGCCGCGCTGTTGGGTGGTCAATTGCAGGTCAGCGGCGATCTGCACCGCCATCGGCCCAAGCAGGTACCAGACCATGAAACTCAGGTCGAAATACAGAAAGGCTGCAAAAAGGGTCGGTCTGTGCCCGGCCTTCCAGAAACTTGTATCCATTGCACACCTCATCATCTGCCAGAAGTAGGTCGTCGGGGTCATGGCCACGACGTGGAAGTTGTCGGTTCTCGGGGTGCGCACAGGACAAGCCGGCGGCACCACCCCCTCATCGCTGAGGCCAGAACGCAAAAGACGCCGCTTCTCGAGTTCGCTGCGCAGCGAAAGGAGAGGGCGACGTCTTTGTCGTATGTGTGGGGGCAACCGCCGTTGGCTACCTGCAGTATGGATGTAGCAAGAGCCGGGCCATCTTGTGTTCAAGCCCCGCAGGGGCGGCTTCAGCCGCGAAAATACAGGCCTGGGGTGATCTGTTCCCGGCTAAAGCGGTTCGCCGCCCGGCCGGTCCTGCAGATCGAGGGACGCCTCATCAGGGCGCAATCGGCTGCTGGTGTGAGACGTTTCGGGTCATTTGCGGCGTTAGCCGAGCATTTCGCTCATGGCGATGATCTGTTCGGCCACCTGGATCAGTTTCTGCTGGCGGCTCATGGCCTGGCGACGCATGAGGGTGTAGGCCTCTTCTTCGTTGCAATGCTTCATCTTCATCAAGAGGCCCTTGGCCAGTTCAATGCGCTTGCGCTCGGCCAGTTGCTGGTCGCGGGCCACCAGTTGCGCGCGCAGGGCCTGGTCGCTTTCGAAGCGGGCCATGGCCACGTCCAGAATCGGTTGCAGGCGCTGGGCATGGATGCCTTCGACAATATAGGCACTGACCCCTGACTTGATCGCCTGGCGCATCACGCCGGGGTCATGTTCGTCGGTGAACATCACAATGGGACGCGGCAGGTCGCGGGTGACCAGCACCACCTGCTCCATCACATCGCGGCCGGGTGATTCGGTGTCGATGAGGATCACGTCCGGGCGCAGGGCTTCGACCCGTGCCGGCAGGTCGATGCTCAGGCCCGATTCGTCGATGACCTCGAAACCGGCTTCGCTCAGGGCGGCTTTCAGGCGTCCGACCTTCTTGGGGGTGTCATTGATCAGCAGGATTCGCAGCATCATCGCGTGCCTCTCAACGGGCGGCGATGGCGGGCGCGCCATCAATCCGCGAATGCAGGGAAAAACCGCGCGCGTAGCCGACAGGGTCGCTGCCGTCCCAGATGCGTCCGTCGATCAATTGACTGCTGCGCAGGGTACTTTCCGGCACCGCAATGCCCAGTGCCGCAGCAGCCTCGCGGTACAGCTCCAACTGATGAACACGACGGGCCACGGCCAGGTAGTCGGGGTCTTCACGCAACAGGCCCCAGCGGCGGAACTGGGTCATGAACCACATGCCGTCGGACAGCCACGGAAAAGTCACCTGGCCGTCATTGAACAGGCGCAGGGCGTGTGGATCCTGCCAGCTGTTGCCCAGCCCGTCCTGGTAATGCCCCAGCAGGCGCGGTTCGATGCAGTCCAGCGGGGTGTCGAGGTAATCGGCGCCACTGAGCAATTGCGCGGTGCTGCGGCGGTTTTCCGTGCTTTGCTCGATAAAGCGGCTGGCTTCGAGCACCGCCATGGTCAAGGCGCGTGCAGTGTTGGGGTTCTGTTCGACAAATTCGCGGGTGCAGCCCAGTACCTTGCCAGGATGGTCGGGCCAGATCGACTGGCTGGTGGCCAGGGTAAAGCCCAGTTTCTGCTGCACGGCGCTGGCGCCCCAGGGTTCGCCGACGCAGCAGCCATCGATGCGTCCGGCCTGCAGGTGCGCGACCATCAGCGGCGGCGGAACCACCACGCTGTCGACATCGTCAAGCGGGTGGATACCCTGGCTGGCCAGCCAGTAATTGAGCCACATGGCATGGTTGCCAGTGGGGAAGGTCTGGGCAAAGGTCAGCTTTGCACCACGATGGTGCGCAGTGCGTTCCAGTGCTTCAGGGCTGGTCACACCAGCGTCCTGCAGGCCGCGCGACAGGTTGATGCATTGACCGTTCTGGTTCAGGCCCATCAGGATGGCCATATCGGCTGCGGCGCCGCCGCTGATGCCCAATTGCATGGCGTAGATCAACCCATACAGGCTGTGCGCGGCGTGCAACTGGCCGCTGACCAGGCGATCACGCAGGTTGGCCCAAGAGGCCTGGCGCTTGAGGTTGAGGCTCAGGCCGTAGGGCTGCGCAAACCCCTGTGTGGCCGCGACCACCAGCGAGGCACAGTCGGTCAGGGCCATGAAACCTATGTCAATGCTGTTCATTTCGGGGGCATCGCTGCCCGCCACCCAGTCCAGGGCATTGCTTGATCGAGGGTTCATAGGCTTTTCATGTATCCATAAAAAAGCGCCGTCGGGCCCACTGCTTGCGCAGCGAGCCACAACGACGCCAGTGTCGGTGCCCTGCGGCGACGTTGCCGAGGGTGCTGACGCAATTGAAGCAAGGCATGTGCCACCATCCGGTCAGGGGAGTTCTCGCTTAGCAGGCCATCGACCGTCTATAATCGCCGGCTGACTTCAGCCGCTCACGAGCCTTGCCCGCCCATGTATAACCTGGCCCGCCAGTTACTGTTCAAACTTTCTCCGGAAACGTCCCACGACCTGTCCCTGGACCTGATCGGTGCCGGTGGCCGGCTGGGCCTCAATGGCCTGCTGAGCAAGGCGCCTGCGCAGTTGCCGGTCACGGTCATGGGCATCCGCTTTGCCAACCCGGTCGGCCTGGCCGCCGGCCTGGACAAGAACGGTACGGCCATCGACGGCTTTGCCCAACTCGGCTTCGGCTTTGTCGAGGTAGGCACCGTGACCCCGCGCCCGCAGCCCGGCAACCCCAAGCCGCGCCTGTTCCGCCTGCCTGAGGCCCAGGGCATCATCAACCGCATGGGCTTCAACAACCTGGGCGTCGATCACTTGCTGTCGCGGGTCAAGGCGGCGAAATACCGTGGCGTGCTGGGCATCAATATCGGCAAGAACTTCGACACCCCGGTCGAGCGTGCGGTGGACGACTACCTGATCTGCCTGGACAAGGTCTATGACCACGCCAGCTACGTGACCGTCAACGTCAGCTCGCCCAATACCCCGGGCTTGCGCAGCCTGCAGTTCGGCGATTCGCTCAAGCAATTGCTCGAGGCCCTGAGCGTGCGCCAGGAAGCGCTGACCCAGCAATACGGCAAGCGCGTGCCGTTGGCGATCAAGATCGCCCCGGACATGACCGACGAAGAAACCGTGCTGGTGGCCGGTGCCTTGCTTGAATCAGGCATGGATGCGGTGATCGCCACCAACACCACCCTGAGCCGTGAAGGCGTTGAGGGACTGTTGCACGCCAATGAGGCCGGTGGCCTGTCGGGCGCGCCGGTGCGGGAAAAGAGCACGCACACGGTCAAGGTGCTGGCCGGTGAGCTGGCCGGGCGCCTGCCGATCATTGCCGCCGGGGGCATTACCGAAGGTCGTCATGCTGCCGAGAAAATCGAAGCGGGTGCCAGTCTGGTACAGATCTATTCGGGCTTCATCTACAAGGGCCCGGAGCTGATTCGCCAGTCGGTCGATGCCATTGCGGCCTTGCCGCGTCGCTGATCAGGCCCATGCAGCGGGCATAAAAAAGGGGCTCCCTGAAAAAGGAGCCCCTGGGCCTGTGGCCCGCCGCCCGGTGGAGGCGGTGATTACGCTAATGCTAAAAGGGTCAGACAGAAACTTTGATGGACTGCTCGGAAGTTGATTACCTCATCCGACTGCGTGAAGTTCGTTGAGCCTGTGGATTCCCGCAGTGCCGGTCATACCGTCCCACTGGTCGCCGCGTCCTTCACGCCAACCATTGATCCATGCCTGACGCACCGACGGTAGAGTAAATGGGCAAAGCTCACGGGATTTACCACTAACGCCGTACTGATATCCGCGCAAAAATGCTCTTTCCAACGGATCACGCTTAAGTCTTCTCATAGGGTGTTGCCCTCGTTTGTTGACTGTAATGTCCATGGACCTCATGTCGAGGTCTGGCAGAAATCTTCTGCCATGTCTGCCCGCTGCCGGCGTCACGGGCGAGGTGCCATCACCGTTGCGGTGAAGGCCTGAGACGATTTCTAACCAATGCGCGACACGCTGTGAATGATCGATTTGTCATAAGCACGTCACATTCAGGTCTTATCGGTACTAAGGGGCAATGTGTTTCACGGATGATTCAGGTAATAACCCATGTGCCGCAAGGAGTTGCGTTGCAGGCAAAAATTTTTGGCAGGGAGCGATAATGGCTGAATGCTTCCAGTTTTAATTCGATGAAGGGTCGAGATGTGACTTCATATGTCTTAAATCTTCGGGCTCACTGGGCAATCTGTACCCTTGTGTTCAGTTACATTTACACACTGCCGCGCCGATACCTCGGATTATCGCGGTGGACCGGCACACGTTACGTGCCACGCAGGCGCTGTCTGAAAAGCGTCTGTCTTGAATCTGGTCGGGCAATGCGTTGCCCGCCGCTGACGGCTCAGGCCCTGGAATACACATGTCCGATCGCTACGAACTGTACCTCACCTGCCCCAAGGGCCTTGAAGGCCTGCTGATCGAGGAAGCCACCGGGCTGGGCCTGGAAGAGGCCCGGGAGCACACCTCGGCCATCCGCGGCCTGGCCGACATGGAGACCGCCTACCGGTTGTGCCTGTGGTCACGCCTGGCCAACCGCGTACTGCTGGTGCTCAAGCGCTTTCCGATGAGCAATGCCGAAGACCTGTATCACGGTGTGCTGGATGTCGAATGGCAGGACCATCTGGAGGCGGACGGCAGCATCGCCGTGGAATTCAGCGGCCATGGCTCGGGGATCGACAACACCCACTTTGGCGCCCTGAAGGTCAAGGACGCGATCGTCGACAAGCTGCGCACCCCTGATGGCCTGCGCCCTTCGGTGGACAAGATCAACCCGGACCTGCGCGTGCACCTGCGCCTGGACCGGGGCCAGGCGATTCTGTCGCTGGACCTGTCCGGGCACAGCCTGCACCAGCGCGGCTACCGCTTGCAGCAGGGCGCTGCGCCGTTGAAGGAAAACCTTGCCGCCGCGATCCTGATTCGCGCCGGCTGGCCGCGCATTGCCGCCGAAGGTGGCGCTCTGGCCGACCCGATGTGCGGCGTGGGCACGTTTCTGGTGGAGGCCGGCATGATCGCCGCCGACATCGCGCCCAACCTCAAACGCGAGCGCTGGGGCTTCAGTGCCTGGCTGGGGCATGTACCGGCGCTGTGGCGCAAGCTGCACGACGAGGCACTGGCGCGCGCCGAAGCGGGCCTGGCGAAAACGCCATCCTGGATCCGTGGCTACGAGGCCGACCCACGGCTGATCCAGCCGGGGCGCAACAATATCGAGCGCGCCGGCCTGAGTGACTGGATCAAGGTCTATCAGGGCGAAGTCGGCACCTTCGAGCCGCGCACCGACCAGAACCAGAAAGGCCTGGTGATCTGCAACCCGCCCTACGGCGAGCGCCTGGGTGACGAAGCCAGCCTGTTGTACCTCTATCAGAACCTTGGCGAGCGTCTGCGCCAAGCCTGTCTGGGCTGGGAGGCGGCGGTGTTCACTGGCGCGCCGGACCTGGGCAAGCGCATGGGCATTCGCAGCCACAAGCAATATGCATTCTGGAACGGCGCCTTGCCGTGCAAGCTGTTGCTGCTCAAGGTTCAGCCGGATCAGTTCGTGACCGGCGAGCGCCGTAGCCCCGAACAGCGTCAGGCAGCACTTGAAGAGCCGGTGCCTGTGCGCGACGAAAGCAAGCCGGCAGTGGTCGAGCAGGCGCGCCTGAGTGAAGGCGGGCAGATGTTCGCCAACCGCCTGCAGAAAAACCTCAAGCAACTGGGCAAGTGGGTGCGTCGCGAGGGGATCGAGTGCTACCGCGTCTATGATGCCGACATGCCCGAATATGCCGTCGCCGTCGATCTGTACGGTGACTGGGTGCATGTGCAGGAATATGCGGCACCCAAATCGATCGACCCGGCCAAGGCTTCGGCGCGGCTGTTCGATGCGCTGGCAGCCATTCCCCAGGCTCTGGGCATCGACAAGAGCCGTGTGGTGGTCAAGCGCCGCGAACGCCAGAGCGGCACGCGCCAGTACGAGCGCCAGGCCGCCCAGGGCCAGTTCATCGAAGTGGGCGAGGGCGGTTTGCGCCTGTTGGTGAACCTGACCGACTACCTCGACACCGGCCTGTTCCTCGATCATCGCCCCATGCGCATGCGGATCCAGAAAGAAGCGGCCGGCAAGCGCTTCCTCAACCTGTTCTGCTACACCGCGACGGCCACGGTGCATGCGGCCAAGGGCGGGGCGCGCAGCACCACCAGCGTCGACCTGTCGCGCACGTACCTGGACTGGGCACGCCGCAACCTGTCGCTCAATGGTTTTTCCGAGAAAAACCGCCTGGAGCAGAGCGATGTCATGGCCTGGTTGCGCGAGTGCCGCGAAGAGTACGAGTTGATCTTTATCGACCCACCGACCTTTTCCAACTCCAAGCGTATGGAAGGGGTGTTCGATGTGCAGCGCGATCAGGTCGAACTGATCGACCTCGCCATGGCGCGGCTGGCACCGGGCGGCGTGCTGTATTTCTCCAACAACTTCCGCAAATTCGTACTTGATGAGCATATCGCCCAACGCTATGTCGTCGAGGAAATCAGTGGCCAGACCATGGACCCTGATTTCTCGCGCAACGACCGGATTCACCGTGCCTGGAAAATCACCGTGCGCACGGCGTAAGACCTGAAGGCTCCGTTCAGGACCGATCGGTCTTGAACGGAGGCTGTGGCTGCGCGAATGCGTCACACTGCGATACCAAAGAGCAGGATGCTCTGGCAATCTCTTTGAAATCATTGAAGATTGCTCGATTTGTCCAAGTTATGGCTTTCATGGGCTAGGCAAATTAATGGCGAATGGCTATAACAGACGCACGGCCAGCTTGACGCTCTATCCTCGTTGGCGTCATGAGTTTTGAGTATGGCTGCGAAACAACCCAGACCCCGGATCCTCGGTTTTATCAACGAGCAGGCATCGGCGTGGCTGGTTGCCCTGCTTGCACTGATGGCCGGACTGGCGCTGACGGCCATGTTGGCCTTGACCAATTACGAGCTGTACCAGCGCCAGTTGCGCCAGCGTTTCGATTTGCTGGCCAGCGAACGCTTCATCCGCATCCAGGAACGCCTGGACAGTCAATTGAGCCGGCTTGATAGCCTGCGCCGCTATTTCGTGTATTCCGACAACGTCACCCGTGCCGATTACAATGGTTTTGCCGCACCGTTGCTGGAGGGGACACGCGCCTATTCCTGGAGCCCACGGGTCAGCGATGCCGAGCGCCCGGCGTTCGAGGCTGCGGCTCGCGCCGAAGGCATGCCTGACTACGCCATTCAGGAAAAGGGTCCTGATGGAAAAATGAGGGTCGCCGGCACGCACGAGGAGTATTACCCGGTGTTGTTCACCCAGTCGCTGAGCCGCTTGCCGCTGCCACTGGGCTGGGACATCAACTCGGAAGCCGTGCGCCGCGAGACACTGGAGCGTGCGCGAATGCTCGGTTCGATTGCCGCCACCCCGCGTATCGAACTGGTGGGCCTGGAGCAGGAGTACGCCCATGGTGTGTTGCTGGTGGCCCCGGTGTTCAATAACCGGAGCGGCGAGGGGGACGGGAACGCGCTGCTACAAGGTTATGTGATGGCGGTCATCAGCCTGGGCGAGTTGATGAGCGAAGGCCTGCCGACCCAGGACAACCTGTCGGTCACGATGCTCGACCTGGGCTCACCCGCCGAACCCCAGTTGCTGTATCAGTCGACCGTACAGGCCGCCGCTGGCGACTTGCGGGTCAGCACCTTGCTGAACCTGGCCGACCGCGATTATCTGCTGGAAGTGCGGCCCACCGAGGCTTTTCTGCAAAGCAATCAGTCCATGGCCGGCAGTGTGATTGTGCTGGGTGGCCTGCTGAGTGTGATGCTCAGCGCGCTGCTCTACAGCCTGATCGGCCAGCGCCAGCGCGCCTTGCTGCTGGTTGACCAGCGCACCGGCCAGTTGCGCCTGCGCGAGCAGCAATTGCGCATCACCCACGGCCAGTTGCGCAACGTGCTCGATGCTGCCACCGAGGTGGCGATCATTGCCACTGACCTGAACGGGGTGATCAGCACCTTCAACGTCGGCGCCCGCAAGATGCTCGAATACAGCGAAGCCGAGGTAGTAGGCAAGTTCATGCTCAAGGACCTGCACGACCCCGGCGAGCTGGCTGAGCACGCCCGGCAACTGAGCGAGCACTATCAGCGACCTGTCCCACTGGAGCAGGCCATGCTGATCGAGGCCACCGAACTGGGCAGTCATCCGGCCCGGGAATGGATATTCCGTCGCCGTGATGGCAGCACCCTGGCGGTCAACATGCTGATCACGGCGGTGCGCGACGATCAGGATCAGTGGATCGGCTATCTGGCCGTGTGCCTGGACATCACCGAGCGCAAGCGCGTCCATGAAGCCCTGGCGGCGCGGGACCGGCTGCTGGAGCGGCTGGGCTCTCAGGTGCCTGGCGGGATCTATCAGCTCCAGCGCCTGACCAGTGGCCAGGCGCGCTTCAATTACATCAGTGTCGGCATGTGTGAGCTCTATGAGCTAACCGAGGCGCAGATCGTGGCGGATATCAATAACGTGCTGGAGCGTACCCATGTCGAAGACCGTGCCCGAATGATGCGCGGAATGCGCGAAAGCAGCGATCAGTTCAAGCCGTGGCGCGAGGAGTATCGTATCGAGTTGCCCGAGCGTGGCATGCGCTGGGTGCGCGGCGAGGCGACGCCGGAACGCCTGCCGGATGGCAGCATTCTCTGGCACGGCTTCTTGAGTGACGTTACCGACATGAAGCGGGTGCAGGATGAACTGCGGGCCCTGTCGATCACCGATGTGCTCACCGGTGCCTACAACCGCCGTTATTTCCAGGAGCGCCTGCAGGTCGAGCTGCGCCGGAACGAGCGTTATGGCAGCGGGTTGTCGGTGATCATGCTCGACATCGACAACTTCAAGCGCATCAACGACCAGCACGGCCATGCTGTGGGCGATGCTGTGCTGCAGGGCGTGTCGCGCACGCTCGCTCAGCGTCTGCGCAGCGAAGATGTATTCTGCCGCCTGGGCGGTGAGGAGTTCATCATTCTGTGCCCTGGCATCGATGGCGAACAGGCCTGGACGCTGGCGATCAGCCTGTGGCAGCGCCTGCGCAGCCAGCCCATCGACCGGATCGGCCAGGTGACGGCCAGCTTCGGCATCGCCAGCTGGCGCCCTGGGGAGGGCGCCGATGCCTTGCTGTTGCGTGCCGACTCGGGTGTCTATGCGGCCAAGCAGGCGGGGCGTGATCGGGTCGAGCCCGAGCTTGAGCACCCTTGAGCGTTTACAGCGGCTACAGCTGCGGTTGAGCGATCGACAGCGTGTCGTTGTTCAGCTTGGGCTGGCGATACAGTTCGACCAATACCTCGTCGAGCACCGATGAGGCGCCAAAAGGGCGTGGGTCGTTAAGAATGGCCACTACCGCCCAGGTGTTGCCATTGCTGTCACGGCTGTAGCCGGCAATGGCGCGTACCGTGTTGAGGGTCCCGGTCTTGATATGCGCCTCGCCCAGTAGCGGCGTGCGCTTGAGGCGCTTGCGCATGGTGCCGTCCATGCCGGCCAGCGGCATTGAGCTGGTGAATTCGGCCGCATACGGGCTGCGCCAGGCCGCTTGCAGCAGAATGGCCATTTCCCGGGCACTGACCCGTTCGGCGCGTGACAGGCCCGAACCGTTCTCCATCACCAGGTGCGGTGCAGTAATGCCTTTTTTGGCCAGCCACTGACGGATGACCCGTTGCGCCGCCTTGGCGTCGTCGCCATCGGCGGTGGTGCGAAACTCCTGGCCCAGGCTCAGGAACAGCTGCTGGGCCATGGTGTTGTTGCTGTACTTGTTGATGTCGCGGATGACTTCAACCAGATCCGGGGAAAACGTGCGGGCCAGCAGCCTGGCGCCGGACGGGACGCTGGCGACCCGGTCACCGCCCTGGATGCTGCCGCCCAGTTCCTGCCAGATGGCGCGCACGGCACCGGCTGCGTAGGTCGGGTGATCCAGCAGCGACAGGTAGGTTTGCGAGTTGCAGCCCTTGGCCAGTTGGCCGCTGACCACGACGGTCATGCTGCCGTCGGCCTGGGCGACCGGGTTGTAGCGCACATCATCGCCGCATTGCTTGGCGGCACTGGCCTTGACCTGATTGTCGATGCGGATGCTGGCGATGGGCGGCTCTACCGTGACCAGTACGCGCCCATCATCGTTGCGTGTGACAAAGCGCAAGGCCTTGAGGTTGACCAGGAGCGAGTCCGGCCGTACCAGGAACGGCTTGTTGTCGTCGTTGCCATCGTCGTTGAACGCCGGCAGCACCGGTTGCACGAAATGGCTGCGGTCCAGCACCAGATCGCCGGTGACCTGCTGCACGCCATTGGCGCGCAGGTCACGCATCAGCAACCAGAGTTTTTCCATGTTCAGTTTGGGATCACCGCCGCCCTTGAGGTACAGGTTGCCCCGCAGCACGCCGTTGCTCAAGGTGCCGTCGGTGAAGAATTCGGTTTTCCATTGATGGGTCGGGCCCAGGATTTCCAGCGCCGCATAGGTGGTGACCAGTTTCATGGTCGAGGCCGGGTTGACCGAGACATCGGCGTTGAACACGGTCGGCGTGCCCTGGCCGTTGAGCGGCAGCATGACCAGTGACAGGGCATCATCGGTCAGCTTGCTGGCCTTGAGGGCCTGCTGGACCTTGGGCGGCAGCGTGGTGTTGATTGTGGCTGCCTGGGCCTGAAGCGTGACAGGCGCCAATAGCGTGACGAACAACAGAGGACGTAGAAGTCTGATCATCAATTAAAAACCTTGCAACAAAGATGAAAAACCAGAAGAGGGCAAGATGAACGCCCTCGATGACATGAAGGCGCAGAAATAATGAACTGGACGCGCCGTGACAGAGCGGCATTATGCCCCAAGCCGACGGGCCGTGCGGCATCGCAAGTGCGTTGTAGAGGGATTTTTATGGCTGTTAATTATGTAGGACAATTCTTGTGCTTTATAAAAAGCCAGTATTTTCCTGCATTGATGGCGTGCATGAATCGGTGTGATCGCTTGAGGATTCTTATCTGTCTGCCCGGTATGGGGTAAACCCCAGGCACAAAAAAGCCACTCTCAAGGAGTGGCTTTCTGGCTGGACGCTGTCAGGCGCCCCGACAGGTACTCAGACAGCCGAATTGATCGGCTTTTCCGGGTACCAGGCGTCGATCAGCGGGCTGACCTCGACCTTGGTCACTTCACTGCGGGCCTTGAGCCATGCTTCGACGATCGCACGCTGCTCTTCGGTGGCCGAACCACGCTCGGCCAGGCAGACCAGACCGTAGTCATCGCCGCCAACATAATCGAGGCCGTTGGCCTCCATGGCTTCATCGAGGAACGCATCGAGGAAGGCATCGATGTCTTCATCGGCCAGGTCTTCCTTGAATTCCAGATTGAGCTCGAAACCCAACTCCTGGAACTCATCTACACACAGCTTCTTGCGCAGACGACGGGAACGGTTAGTAGCCATGAAAAAATCCTCTTGGGTAAATACGGCGCGCAGTCTAACAGTTAAGTGATGACCAGGCGTCATAGATTACTCAGTTGCTCGTCCAGTGCCTTGTCGAGCGTAAGCATGGCGGCGTCCAGTGCTTGCTGGCAAATCGCCATTTTTTCCGGCGGTGCATGCGTGCTGCAGTGCTGTTCCAGCGCTTCGCAAGCGTTGACTACCTCGGTGGCGGTAATGATACGCGCCGCGCCCTTGATGCGATGGGCCATTTCACCCAGTGCCTGGTAATTGCCATCGGCCATCAGCTGCGCCAGGGCCTGGCGGTCCTGCCGGTTGCTGGACAGTAACTGGGCAAGCAGTCGCCGGGTCATTTCGGTGTTGGCCCCCGTCAGTTGACGAAGGCTGTCGGGGTTGAAGGGCAATCGGGTGCGGCCATCGGTGCGCAGGGCTCTGAGTGCGGCCAGGTGTTCGCTCAGCGCTGTCAGGCCGATCGGTTTGAACAGGCAGTTGTCCATGCCGGCGTCCCGGCAACGCTGCACTTCCTCTGGCAGCGCATTGGCGGTAAAGCCCCAGATGACACAGGGTGCGTGCTGCCCGGCGGCCTCGCGCGCGCGGATGGCGCGGGTCAGTTCGTAGCCGTTCATCACCGGCATGTTGCAATCGACCATGACCAGGTCGAAATCGTGCGCAAGCCATGCCTGCAGGCCTTGTTCGCCCTGCTCGGCAACTTCGCTGCGATGACCGAGAAAGCCCAGTTGCTGGCTGAGCAGCAGGCGATTGGCCGGATGGTCGTCGACCACCAGGACATACAGGCTCGTGCTGGGCGGGGCAATCGTTCGGGCTTGCGTGGCCTGGCGTTGTGGTGCATTGAGCAGCGTCAGGTCCATGACCAGCGTTGCACAGGTGCCCAGGCCGGGTTGACTGTCCAGGGTCAGGCTGCCGCCCATCATCTGGCACAGGTGCCGACAGATCACCAGCCCCAGGCCGGCACCGCTGCGGGCCATCTGCCCGGAGTTGTCGGCCTGGGCAAAGGGGGTGAACAGCCGCTGCAGGTCTGCAGCGGCAATACCGATGCCACTGTCGCACACCGTCAGGGTCAGGCGCCGTTGCCCGGCGCTGGTTCCGGGACCTGCGCGCAGGTCGATGCGCACATGGCCGGCCGGGGTGAACTTGATGGCATTGCTGATCAGGTTGGAGACCACCTGCTTGAAACGCAGCGGGTCGATGAGTACATCGGTGTCCAGGCGTGCGTCGAGGTGCAACTGCAGGTCAAGGTTCTTCTGCCGCGCCAGGCCGTCGAAGACCCGTACCACCGACTCGATCAGTGGCCGCAGGTTGGCGCGTTCCGGGGTCAGGGCCAGATGCCCGGATTCGATGCGGGCAATGTCGAGGATGTCCCCGATCAGCTCCAGCAGGTCGCTGGCCGAGCTGTAGGCGACTTCAATGGCCGGTCGGTCCAGGTGCCCCTGATCCGCCCGTTTCAGGGCCAGTTCCAGCATGCCGATCACTGCGTTCATCGGTGTGCGAATCTCATGGCTCATGGTGGCCAGGAACGTGCTTTTGGCCCGGTTGGCATTGTCTGCCTGCTCCTTGGCGGCCTGGAGTTCGTCGATCAGCTGGCGCCGTTCGCTGATGTCGATCCAGCCGCCGATGATGCCCTGGACGTCCCCCAGTGAGTCGCGAAACGGCAATATCCAGTGATAGATGGTCAGGCGCCGGTCGCCGATATGCAGGGTACGATCCAGGATCATGGGCGTGTCGGTGGCCATAACACCATAATGGGACTAAGCCATTGATTTATAAGGGCGTAGAAGGCCTCCCCAAAACTCCCCCAATACTGCTCCAAAACTCACAACGCTACGTCGATCCATCCAGTGCCGCGCCCGTCCTTATAAAGCTCTGTCATGGCTGCGCTACGATGGCCCAGGAGTTTCTGTGCGTCACGCCCTTCGGCAGCATGAAGTCGTGCAGCAAGAGAGCGCATCTCATGAAAAGTTGGCGGGCTTTCACCGAAGTTGATACCCGGCATAGTTGCAGCCTTATCTCGAGCCTCAGAGAACGCAGACGATAACGTATCAAGTTTAATTGGATCGCCTGCTTTGACCGTGGCGAAAGTCTTCGGGTGGTGAACCATGTGCTGTGACAGGACTCGATCACGGCATCGCTTGATAACTGTCGCAAGATCCAAATCGAGTGCATCAAGGCGCAAGGCGGTGCTGATCCGGATTCGCGCTCCCGTCTTGGACTGGATAACATGCAAGAAGCCATCTCGCTCATCCTTGAATAGCATAGAGCGAATATCATCCCGACGTTGCCCAGTGAGCAAAGCCAGCTCCATGGCGCGCTTCAACCATGGCCTTTCAGCCGCCTCATAAATTGCTTTCCATTGCTCCAGGCTCAAGCGTTCACGCTTTACCTTCGCTCTCGCAGCCTTTGTTGCATCAACAGGATTGGTTTCGCACCAGCCCACAGCAATGGCCTCGGTGAATACATCCCCAAGCAAAGAGCGAAGTGCTTTTGACATCTGCGCTTTGCCTTCCTTGGTGATCGCGTTAAGGAAGCCGGCGACATCCATTGTCCGAATGCTGCGCATTTCTTTGGGGCCGAAAGCATCCTCAAGCCGCTTTATCCTGCTCTTGAAGCTATGCATAGTGTGGTGGCTGAGGCCTTTGTCGGCATAAATGACTTTGTACTCGACCAGCCATTCAGAAAATGTTCGCTCTGCCGCCTTTTCAGGGGCGGCGACTCGACTGGACAGACTTGGCTTCAGTACCTCCGCAAAGTTCGCCTCGATGGCCTCGCGGATCGCAGCCTCTTTGTCCTGGCCCAAGCCGAACATGCGACCGGTCAACGGGTCGCGGTACGTGTAGTACGTCTTCCCGTTGCGCTTGTCGGTCTTGCGGTACAGGTTGGGCGGCAGGTCTTTCGACCCTGCCTTACGCGGCCTTGGAACCATTGCGTGCTCTCGCTATTCGGCTTATCAGGCTTCCGCCCAAGGGAATGCGCTCCTGTGGGTCAGGTTCGACATAGGACGCGACTGCTTCGACGTACCACCGGCGACCGTGTTTCACTGGGCGCGGATGAATGCGGCCGTCTTTGATCCAGGCCCGTAAAGTGCTCGCGCTCGGTGGCGTACGGAACTGGTCGGTTGCCCATTCTTCTAGGGTTAACTTTGGCATAAGTGCTCCTTCGCGCCGGTCCGAATGTCTTGGCGTTTCAGTAAGGATGGAGTGGAGAGGGTGTTAGGATCGCGGCCAATCACGAGGGCCAGACAATGCCGCAGCACAACATCTACGATGAGTACAAGGGCTTCAGGCTCTGGAATTACATGACGTGCGAAAAGGACGAGGAAGGCCGCGAGGTGTGGCAAATCAAAGTCGAGGTTAGGCGCGGGCGTGACGAGGTGGTCATTCCTGCCGTTGAGCCCGAGCAGACCTACATTGACCGTATGTATGCCCAGTCTGCCGGCCGTGAGCTGGGCAAGCGTTTGGTAGATGAAGCCGGCCTGTAGTGTTCAAGCCCGCCCGGTGAGCCGTTCTCGCCATGTCAGCCGGCGTGCCAGGCGCTCTTCTGGTTCGATCTCGATCACAACGTAAGCACAGCGATCAAAGGGCCGGTCGCGCTGCTCTTTAAGCCAGCAGGCCTCTTTCTCTGCATTTTCGAGGGTGTCGGCCTTTAGTTCATGGACGTTGAAGCCTTTGCTGCTGACATGCCAGCCGTGGATTACCGCGATGTAGCGCCTCATGTCGGCACCGCCTGGACCATGGCCGCGTCGATTGCCTCGTCCATGGACTGAGCCTCTACCTGCGGCCAGTTGTCTCCGGTGTGCCAGCAGACTCGATGCTGCCGGTACACGCCCCCTGCGCCAAAGTCTGCACCAACACTTGCCCAGCGTTCGCGCTTGCTCAGCCACCTATACCGCTCGGCATCCTTACGCCGGGCTTCAATCTCAGCCTCCAGCCTCTCAATGCGTGTGCAGTGCGTCAGGTGGATGTCGACCAGCTCACTGATCGCCTGCTGCTTGGATTTCCGGTTGAAGCGCTCAATCAGGCTACGGCGGTCGCCACTGCTAACAACTTCGAAAGCGCTCATAGCGTCACCACCCGGTGTGCCCACCAGCACACCGGACCATCATCCGTGTCGTGAATGGCCAGGCAGAACCAGTCGTCGCCATCAGGGCGATCAGGCTCCCAGTAACTGCAATCCGGGCCGCCTGCTTCGAAGTAGCGTTCAGAGATCGATTCATCGCTGTGGTATTCAAGCGAGATCATCTTCACCTGCAAGCCCTGCTCATCGATCCAGGCCTTGCAGCGGTCACCATCGCCCTCGTCAAAGTCGGGCAGGTCAGGGTGTTGGAAGAAACCGTTTTCATCGCGAACCACTTCCGCAGACTGGATCAACTCAATTTGTGGACTGCCAACCGAATATTTCACGATTTCGGCTTTTAATTCCGCCAGTTTACTTTCTGTCAGCATGACTTCATCCTCGCCGCCCAACGGGCAGCATCAATAGAGGGGAGAGATTATTGTTTCGTTGGTATTAGTCGCTTCGTGCCGCGATTAAAATGAGACGCTGAGCCGAATGGGAAAGGTCGAAGAAATAGGGTGTGCGGGGTGAGGTAGTCTGCACTCTGAAATCGAGAAGCCCTGAGGAGGGGCAGAAAAATGCGTATACCTACACTGGTGGCTAACGGCAATGTTCATTACATCTTGGAGATCACTCAAGACAACGGGCTATGGGTTGCGGAAATCCATTACAAGACTGTTGTTCCGGCATTAGGCGCAATCTCATGTACTGGTCTTGATGTCCTGTTCAAACATGAAGATCTTGCTGATGCTGTTCAGGCGGCTTGTCAGTTCGCCCAGGCGCAAACCCACGAGGACCCTACCGAGCTCTCTCGGCTTAATGCTGAGCGGTCTGCCTCATAGGGCCTGACGCCGATTTGAGCAGGACCAGAGGTTAGGCTTTGGGTGTCAAGCGACAGCTTGCAACGCTTCAATAATTAGCTTGCCAGCCAGCGGCGGTACCGCATTGCCTGCCATGTGCATCGTGAGTCGGTGGTTGTCAGGTCGCAGGGTGTCGAGAGGGAAGGTCTGGGCGGCCAGGGCTTCACTGGCGCTGAGCATTCGCATCTCGTCGCCGCGTACCAGGGCCCAGCGATCCAGGGTGGTGATCGTGCCGATAGGGCGCTCAGTGCAGCGCCCGGTGAGGCCTGAGCCCTTCCCGTAATAGGGCATGATGAATTGGCCGCCGAAACGCTTTCGGCCATTCTCGACACGCAGCAACGTGGCTGGCGCTCGGCCCTCTCGCACGATGGGTGACCAGCGGCCGGCGTTGAAGTCCAGGAAGGTTGAGGCCGGCACATGCTGGCGCTTGTGCAGCTCAAGCATCAAAGGCGCCCGACTGCGGGTCAGCACTATGAACAGGCGAACGCGGTGCTGTGGCACGCCCAGGTCGGCACAGTCCACGACGTGCGGCGCAGCCTGGTAGCCAAGCGCCTGCACTGCGGCCAGCCAGGCCGGATAGAGCGCCCAATCAGTGAACTCGGGTACGTTCTCGACAAGCGCCGCTTGCGGCCTGTGAAACTCCAGAGCTGACACAACCGCCCAGACCGTGGACCGGCTTGAGTCATGCTGCGGGTTGCCCGAGGCTTTGCCGCGAGCCTTCGAATGGCCTTGGCAGCATGGCGATGCCAGCAGCAGGTCGTGAGCCGGCACTTTCTCCCATTGCGCCTGGTGCAGGTCCTGGCAGATGTGCTGGGTGTCGGGGT
The DNA here is from genome assembly GCF_001423155.1 of Pseudomonas sp. Leaf127. Taxonomy (NCBI): domain Bacteria; kingdom Pseudomonadati; phylum Pseudomonadota; class Gammaproteobacteria; order Pseudomonadales; family Pseudomonadaceae; genus Pseudomonas; species Pseudomonas sp. Leaf127. The sequence continues at coordinate 350,047 of NZ_LMOA01000012.1, forward strand.
GGTTGGCTGCGTGCCATTCAACTGCGGCCGGTGAGTGATTCGCGGCCCAGAGGACCTGGACGCCTGCGGCGCGCGCGCCGGTGCTCCATCCGCCGAGGCCGGCGAACAGGTCGATTGCTGTGGTCATGTGGCCTCCCGCATCGGCGTCTGATCAAGCACAACCCAGACCGGACCATCGCGAAAATCGCCATCCATGCGGCCATCCAAAGCCTGAATTTCTTTCTCGGTAAGATTCCGCCACTTTGCGATCAGGTAATCACCCTTGAGAATTGCGACCGGATGCATCGCGCAGGTTGAGCTGTAGCTATAACCGTTTGCGGTCAGCCACTTCTGGGCCGCATAGAGCGCAGCGAAGGTGCCTTGCTGGTCAAACTTTTTCTTGAACATAAAAGCTCCAGGCAGCCTTCGGCAGTGCCGGGCTGGCGTGATTAGTGGGGTGGTGATATTTGGATGCGTGCAGCTAGCTCAACCGAATTACGGAAGGTTTAGCCAGTTTCAGGTTAAAGGCGTAGTGCCATACAATGATGCTGAATCACAATTTCTCATCACCTCAGGGAAGTCTCATGAAGCGCAGAAAGGTTTTTACAGAAGAGGAGCTGGCTGCAGCGCTGGACGAAGGTGCTGATTTCATAGAAGTCGAAGGAGACCTAGCGAAAAAAACTTTTCGAATCCGTGCTGCAGGAACCGTGGCCTGGGCCTTGGCGATAGGCTGCATCGCCGCCGCAGTTGCCGCCGCCATTGTTGCCACCAAAATGAATGACACCAAAGTATCAGTGGTCTCCGGATTGGCGGCGGCAGGGCTTTCCGTTGCGCCTGCGGCTGCTATTGGGCCGGCCGCAGTAGCTGCAGCGATAGGTATCGCTGTAAGTGCGGGTGGAGTATCGGTGCTAAATCGCTTAAGAGAGTACGATCAGCATAGCTTCGAGGACGGTGTTTTAGTATTGCTTAAGAACTGAGACTGGTGCGTGGTGACAGATTGGTTGTAGGTGAGTTATAAGTGATGGCTGGCATAGGGCAGGACCAACGATGAGCATGATTAGCATGGAACGCAAAAGAGAAGACTTCATATATCGAAGCGTAAAAGTTCACATTACGTACTTTCTAAGCCCTTCAAATGCTGTTCCTCGGTTTGACGTGTACGCAGCACTGTCGCAAGGTGAGGAAAAGATTGGAGCGTCGATCCAAGGTTGGGACAGCGAGAGCGATGCTCTCAATGCCGCAAAAGCTTTAGCCCACGAGAAGATTGACACGTATTTTTCGGAAAGATAGCTGAAGGGCTGCGTGGGGTCAGGCTGCGGCGGATTGCTCTTTGATGGCCATAATCGCGTTGGCGGCATGCCGCACATAGAACAGACGAGCCATCAGGTTCGGGCATGGCTTGCTGATTTGGGTCTCCCAGAGGTCGCTGCCGCCGATTAGCTCCTCGTTGTTTTGGAGGAAGTCGTAGGCCAGCACCAGCTCTGCGTCCCGCCCATCTGCGAAGCTTTCGACTTCTTCGATAACGTCGGCCAGATCACTAAATGGCAGTCGTTCGTCATCGTCGGCAGCGCGCTCGCGCAACCATTCGACCAGTTGCTCGGCCTGCTTTAGCGTGGCGCCATTTGGAATGGCGGTTATCCACTCAGGTACCTGGTCAGCGTCAAACTCTTCGTCGACCCGACCCACAATACAACTGCAGACCGTCTCCCGAATGCTGTCGAAATCGATCACCTTCCGTTTGCAGTCGCCGTCCAGTTTCCCATGCAGGTAACCGTCGCTGTTGTGGCGCAGGAAGTTGATGCCGTAGCTTGACCCGACACCGAATACTAGCGAGCCGATGTCGCCCATCACACTCATGCCGAAACGGGTGACGCAGATGTCAAAGCCGTAGATGCTTGAGCCGGGCCGTGCGCAGCGCCATGCTTCGACGCCATTCTCGTTCACCAACTGGGTGTATTGGTGCTGGGCCAGATCCTCTGCTACTCGAGCAGACAGGTCGATGCGCTCTTGTTCCTTCATATGAATCTCCAGGCAGGCGCCGCCCTCCGCTGAGCAGTGGTGGCAAATTGGTTGTGGGTGGGCTATAGATGGTGGCCGGCATTGGGCCGGGTGAAAGGAGGCGTTATGGATCTAGGAAAGGTAAAACACACGATAAAGCTGAGCTCCGATTGGCAAGGCGGATGTGTCTTTTGCGGTCAGAACCTCGGGCTGTCTATGGATTGGGATATCAACCATTTTATTCAGTCTCACGACGGTGTTCTGCTTCATGTGGGGACTGAGTCCTCCAACACCGTAGACGAACCCGCTTATTACACGTCAGTTGCGCTAATTGGGTTTGCTGAGCAGCCCCCAGTCAGAGAGCCTTCCGCACGATTCAGCCCTCAGCTTCCTCCGGCGAAAAAGCCTTGATCCGCTCTCGCTGATAGGCCAGCTCAAGCTTCCGCGCCACAACTGGCGACACGGTTATTTCGTGGCGCGGCACTTCAAGTAACGGCAGTGCGCCGCCCGGCCCCAGCGCATGCAGATGGTGAATCATCAGCGTCAGTGCCTCGCCTTGCTCCTCGATGCCAGCCCACTGCATCAGCTCGATCAGAGCCTGCTTGGTGCCCGGCCTGACCCTGAGCCTCAATTCTTCCTCCTGCAGCCTGTCAGCCTTGTTTTGCCGGCGCTGGTCGCGCTCCTTCTGAGTCATGGCCATCACGCCGCCCTCAGCGCTTCAAGCATTTCAGCGTCGTACTCCTGCACCGCGGTGCGCACGATCACATGGGGTTGCTTGCTCAAGGCGCACATGGCGACGATCTTCTTGATGCCTGAGTGCTTGGCGCGCATGCCGACACTGGCCAGCACTTCCTTGAGCTTGTCGGCCGACGGGTGAATCTCGGCGGCAAGGGCCATGATCAGAAGCACATCCAGGCCGTCGAGCGGGCGCTTCTCGACACGCCACCAGCGGTGTGAGGTGCCCACTGCGCCACGTTCCCGTGACGCCTTGCCCTGTGCTTCAAGTTCGATCAGATCGGCCCGCACGGTCTTGATAGGCAGGCCAGTCGAGTCGGCCAGTTGCTGCGCCGTCATGCCGGCCGGCTGGGTCAGGAAACGCCAGATTGGAGTCATGTTTGATACCAGAGGAAGGGAGGTGGAATTGTTCGGCGCGGCGCCGGGTTCGGACTTTTGTACTGATGCGCCTCATGCCGCTTTGGCCCGCCGCCAGACGCCCATGGCTGAGAACACAGCGTTGGCCTGGGCTTCGCTCAGGGTCGTCTGGTCGGGAATGGCCAGCCATCCGGAGCCGATCACATGCTTGGGGTTCGCAGATGCACACAGTTCGGCGTGCTTCTCGATCATGAGCTGTTCGAGGTTGGCCACCAGGTGCATGCCGGCCGTAGTGAATTCGGCGCCCTTGCTGTACTGGGCGCCGCTGGGCTCTTGGCAGAACACAGCGATGTAAACGGTCCAGCGATGGGCCAGGTCGCACAGCGCATCCGCCACCGGCCGGCTGCAGATCTGCTTGCAGGTCTTCCAGTTGACCATGATCTGAATGTCAGGCGGCTCGACGTTGGCAACCGCTGCATGGTTGGTGCGCACCAGGGCCCGGCGGGCGCGGTCGATCTGTGCGCGTCGGTTGCAGGGCTTGCGGACCTTGCTCATAGCGAATCCGCCATCCGCCGCAATACCGCCCGCTCAGCCGGTGTAGGCAGGCGGCGTCTACGCTTGAGGACCGTTTCAGGGTCGACCCACGCACTACGCGGCGCCGGCACAGGCCGATCCGGAACGCCCGGGCCGATCTTTACGCGCCCGCCACGATTGAAAAAGGCGACCTTGGCCGCCTCTATCTGTGCTTGCCGCTCGCTTGCGGCGATGATGTCGTTGCTTGTCATGCTGCCTTGCTCCTGAGCTTCTTCTCGTACCCGTCTACCAGCAGCTTGAACTGCCAAAGGTCGGCTTCGAGCTTCTCGATATAGTCGTCGTCGCGCTTGAATTCGCGCAGCCAGAGTTGCCGGCCGACTGGTTTCAGCAGCGGGCAGTACATCCCGATGTGCCACCACTTGCGGCCTGTGATCCACATGCAGCCCTGCACCTGGTCAATCACGTCGCTGGCATCGTTGTCGATGTGGAATGAGCGCAGCTTGTCCGGGGCCAGGAAGCACTTGTACTCGGCGCCGCCGTCATCGTTGATAAATCCGTCAGCGCTTGCGCCGAAAGCCCCGTCATCGGTTTTTACAAGGCCGACCTGCTGGACGATGAGGCCTGTCTGGATTTCGTGCTCCATGCGCGCCTCAGGCTCAAGCTCATGGCCTCGGCGCATCTGCCAAGTCTCGAAACCGCCATCAAGAGGGGCACCGCCGATCCGCTCGACTGCAAGCTCGAAGGCGTAGGTGAGGGCGGCGTTGGATGGCTCGCCAACCGTCTCGCCGTCCAAGGCCCGCTGCACGACCTCTGCCTTCGGCCCGGCCTTGTAGCCGGCCAGATCCATCGCTTTGGATTCGCCCATGCCGGCCAGCATGGCGTCGACGTACTTCTTCTGCTGGGCATTCAGGCCATTCACCCGGGAGCGAGCAGTGCTGAACATGCTGGCTGTGATGACGCCGGCGCGACCTTGCAGCCATTCAGGCGAGCCCTGGGTGCAGTTGACGATGATCATGCTGTCACCTCGACTTCTTTGCCCTTGGCCGCTACCACTGCCTTGACCCGCTCATAACCGGCGGTGTCGCCGGCGGCGCGCAAGACCGATACGGCAGCCTTCCATACCTCTGAAAGCTCGTCCTTGTCCTTCGCCTCGCTGACCCGCTCAAGGATGTCGATGACAACTTGCTCGCGGAGGTTGCCGTCGTTTGTCGCCCCGGCACCGTCATCATCACGAACTTCGCCAGTTGTGATGTTCAGCAGCGCGCACATCACGTATCGCTTGCCATAAGTGGTTGATGATCCAACGGCCTGCACGTCATTTCGGCCAGGGCCCTTGTCCAGCGGCAGAAACATCGTGGTCTGCTCGCGGTGCCCGGCACTGTGCATCAGGATGCCTGTCACGTTGATGCCTGCCGCCGCCTGATCAACCTTGAAGGTCACTGCGAAGCCGTGGCGCCGCATGATTGGCTTGAGCGTGTGATTGATGTCGTCCAACGTGGCGTAGCTGTTCTTGGTGTGCAGGTTGACTGCGCCTTCGTAGACGGTCGGAATCTCGCACTGCATCTGCGCCATGGCAGCGTTGAATGCCTGCTCTGCAGCCTTGGCCTGCATGCGTTCGTGCATGATCAGCAGCCGCTCCATCTTTTCGGTGTCGCAGTTCGGGTCGGCGGCGACCCGGCTGATTACGGCCAGAATGCTTGAGTCGGCCTGGGCCGGCGCTATTGAAACCGCGGTGCGGCGCTCCTCCGGCAAGATGATTGCTGTACTCATGGCAGGCCTCAGTACTGAATGTTGATATTGGGGATCTTGCGCTGGGCGATCAGGGTGACCGCTTGCTTGGCGCAAGCCTCGGGCATGCCGCCGGCGATGAACGCATCCAGGGCGGCGCGGTTGATCTTGGCTTTGTGTGCCTTGTCTGCCTCGCGCAGCTCTTGCTGCCGGACGATTTCTGCTGCGGCTGCATCGGCGCGCCGGCGCTCATCAATCCGGGCCTGCTCGGCGGCTTGCTCGGCACGCTTCAATGCGGCAACACGCTCTTGCTCGGCCCGCTGCTCGGCGGCGATCCGATTGGCTTCGGACTGGGCGGCTTGGCGCTCGGCCTGTTCAGCTTGAAGTTTCAGCTCAAATTCCCGGCACTTGGCTGCGGCTTTCTCGTCGCTCACCCGCTGAGCCTCTGCCTGACGCTCGCGCTCGGCCTTCAATTCGGCTTCCTTGGTTGCGCGCTCGGCGGCTTCGCGGGCAATGGCTGCCTCTCGGTCGGCTTTCTCTCGGGCTTCGGCTTCGGCACGCAGTCGTGCCGATTCAGCCTGCTGAGCGTCGTACTCTTCTCGCTTGATCAGCCCGGCGCGCAAAGTGGTCAGCACCTTGTCTTTCTCGCGGGCCGCTTCTGCTTCGAACTCTTCCCATTGAGGGCCAAGCTCGACGCTTTCAGCCTCAGTAATGCGCGCCTTGATGTCAGCAACGGACAGTGTGACCAGCTCGTCATCGCGATTGCGCAACCAGTCGATACGGTCGGTGTGGCGGTCGCGCCGCGCCACATCAGCGGCTTCCCACTCATTCAGCGGCTGCCGCACCTGGTCACGCAGCGCATCCATTTCCTGCACGAACTCGCGCAGCTCACCCTCGACGACCTTGGGCATTTCCTTGAGGCGCTTGAGGTAATCGCGGCCCGGCTTTTCGACCGCCGTTTTGGAGCGGCTCACTTGGGCTGCCAGGCTGGCGATGCGCTCGCGGCCTTTGCGGGTGGTCAGGTCTGGCACTTCGCTCTCGACCTGCGCCTTGGTGGCGTCGATGAAGCGGCGCAGGCCGCCGGCAACGTAGATGGCCGGCGCGTTGTCGGCGCCGATGTCGTCGACCGTGATGATTTGCTGAGCTGCAGACATGATTGCTCCTTGCGCCATGCCGTCACCGGGGCGCTGCGAGTGGAATACAGGGGTTACTGAGTAATGCAGCCGGCGTAGGCGCTGAGCAGCATCCAGGCTGTTGAGATTGCAAGAACCAAGGCAGAGCCGCGCCATATGTACAGCCGCTTGGCGGCTTGGTAGCGGGTCACGCTCGCACCTCATAGCCGACCGTCCACTCGCCGCAGATGCAGGCGCGGCAGCTCCAAGCGGCGGGGTTCTCAATGAAACCATCGGCAGCGGCTTGCTGCGCCGCCTGCATGGTTGAACCCTTGAACACCAGCAGGATCCGGTCAGAGGGCAGGGCCTGCTCCGCCTCGGCAATTTGATCGTCGATCAGTGTTGGATACAGGGAAGTGCTCATGCCACCCTCCGAACTGGTCTTTGGCGAATCGCCTTCAAGTGGCGCTCACAGTAATGGTTGAACTCATCGCGGCTGATCACCTCATCCAGAAAGAAGGTGGTGATCAGTTCAAGTACGTCCTGGCCGATTGGGTCCGGGCAGCCGTAGTCGCCCAGCGCCTCAAGCGCTTTGTCGAGGAGGATGTGAGGGCTCACAGCGAATCCTCACGCTGAGCAATCAAGCCGTCGCGTGCCAGGGGCCGTAATAGGCCCTCTGCCTGATCCAGCGCAGCCTGCTTCGGGTCTTCAAGCTCCAGCGCCTCGGTAAGACCCTCGCGGGCCAGAGACATATTGCCGATCAGCACGCCGTGGAAGATCTTGCCCAGCGCTGACTGGCTGGCCTCTTTGCGTCCAAGGCGCTCCATCAGCAGTTCATCCAGGGCGATGTGGAAGCGCTCCTGTGTGATGCCCTGTGCCGGCTTGGCGAAGCGTTGAAACTGCACGTCGGCGCCCATCAACAACTGGTCGGCGGCGTTTTCGATCCACACCTGCTCAGCGGGCGAGCAGGGGATAACAGGCCGCCCGGTCAGCGGCACGATTTTGGTAGCTGCGTTCATGGTCGCCTCCGGGGCGGCTATTCGGTGGGCGGGGCGGGGAGTTCTGATTCAAGCTTTTCAAGCTCGACACGCAGCTTTTCAATTCGCTCGCGCTTGCTTTTGGTCTTCTCGGCCTCGTACTTTTCCACCACCTCCGGAGGCGTCACGATGCCCTCAATCTTTTTCCAGGTTTCGAGGCTTAGGCCTCGGTTGGTGCCTGCCAGATATTCAGCGCACTGCTTGTTGAAGTCGGCTTGCGCCCACCCAAGGGCCTGTTCGTAGCTGGTAGCAGGAAGAATCTCGGCGCTCCCGCCACTGCCGTCGCGATAGGTGTGAAGTCGGTAGGCGAGATTGCCGTCCGAGTAGCCGAACAGCGAAACAAGCTTCATCCCGTCAACCTTGACTCGGCGATTCCATGAGTCGTTATCGGTATCGAATGACTTGAGGTCGTCTGCCCACTCGAAAATCTCAGGGCTGTAGCCGGCCTTGTAGAGGTGCGTGATTTCGCCGGACAGGAACTTTTTAAGAATGTCCAACTGCGGAGCTTCGGCTTTGTTTGCAAATGCCATCAGGGCGTCGGCATGGGACTTTGCCTTCTCCTTGGCGATACCCAGGCGGCGAGATTGGGATTCAAGATCGTCCTTGAGTCTTTTTGTTTCTCGCTCATATCGCTCCTCTTGTTTTTTGAGGTCGTTCTCTTTCCAAGAGATGGCCGGGGCATCGTGCAGGCTTTTCACCACGAAGTTTTCGCCGCTCGGGATTTCCTGCCCGGCACTTACGAAAATCTCCTGAACGATGGCCTGCTCGGCATTCAGCTTGCCGATTACGGCGACCTTCTTGCCGTCGCCGGTGTATTTGATCTGCGTCATGCTTGATCCTCGTGACCGCATTGGCCGGACACCAGTACAGGCGACTAGCCATCTGCGCAGCTATAGCGCAGACCTGGTGCCCGCCGATGCGGTCGTTATGGGTTGGTTATGGTGCGGTTATGGGGTGATGCAGGGCTGCATCGGGGTGTGAACTGGCCGGGTGCGATACCGGCATCCATGGAGGGAATCGAACCCCCGGCGCGCCTTTTGCGAGGCCGCTCTACCAGCTGAGCTACATGGTCACGCTTCGGTCACCCGGCCTAGGAACCCGGTCACCCGTCACGCTTAGCGCATCGCCTGCGCATTCAGTTCACACCCCGATACAGCCCGGTCAGCGGTAAGCGTTCCAAGGTATCGGGCCCGGGGCGCGGTGTTGCAGATGCAGGGGGCCGCTTTCGCGGTGTGTACTCGTCCGCATCGGTGGTATGACTTGGCAGGGATTCGAACCCAAAAGACCTACGTCGACTTCGGCAGCGCTACCTGATCGACTGCACTCCGCACGCAGAGCGCCCCTGATCCGCCGAGGCAAACTCCAAGTCACACCACCGATGGGCACTCTTGCGAATGCCGACGGCGTGTCAGATGGTGGTATCCGCCTCACATTCAGCAGCTACGATTTGAGCTTGAACCGCTTCCAGATCACCCTTGCAGGCGACCAATGCGGCGCGCTCTTTGGCGGCCAGCAGAGCCAATGCGTCAGCAGAGAGCGCGGCAAAGTTGCGCTTGATGACCTCAGCCATTGCCGCGTTAAATTCAGCTGGCGAGTCGTGGTAGTTGGTTGCCCCGGCGTATGCCTGCCCGGCGTACTGGACCGAGAACTTCATACTCGTCAGCGAGTAGGGCTTATGGCTCTGCGAGTCGATTTTTTCTTTGTTGCCGAGCCAATCAGATGCGCGCTTTTTCTCGGCCTTGGCGACCGAATACCGTTTGTAGCTTTCCATCGTCACACCTCCTGTTGTCATCCCGCTGCACACTCATCGAATGTGCAGGAGGATGGTTCAGGCTGCCAGCTTCTGAGCCTTTTTCAGCGCACGCTCAAAGCTCTCGAAGTAGTAGGTCTTTTCAGGCTTGAACACACCGCCGACGTACAACATCGTTGCCGCCGGGTCATCTGGCCCTCGGCCGCCAACAAAGCCGCGAGGCCTTGTGTCGGCGATCAGGATTCCATCCTTCGGCAGATGCTCGCCGAAACCAAGAACGGTTACTCCAGCCGCTCTGCATGCCTCGATGCGCTCTTTCTTGAGTGCAAGCAGTCCATCGTGTCGTGTATAGAGCTTCATGCCGTGACTCCTGTGTGGTTTCCCGATGCGCCCGATCCAGGCGCATGAGTGAAGCCAACGTCGATCACAGCCCTTTCGGAAGGTGGTACACGGCCATCTTGTCCGGGCAGTTGGTGTAGCCCTTGAAGACCGGCTTGGTGTCTTCCTGAGACTTAGCAGGCTGCACCTGGGCGGCGCCGGCTTTCTTTGCAGCCATTTCAGCAGGGGTAGGGATGCGGAAAGTTTGCATGGGGTGATCCTCGGTTGGTTTTCCGGATGACCCTCTGGTGAAGGTCATCGAGAAAATCTGGTCTTGCACCGCGACCCGCTACTGGCGTCGGTCGCTGGCTTGATTCAAATGTCACTCCAGCCGCGGGCCTTTCGGCTTGTTCTCCCGCTGGATAACTGGTCTCGGCGCTTTACGCTGCACGCCCGGGGCAGTTGCCACCCCTCTGAACCGTTGAGGCCGGTTCATCGCTGCCTTTTAATCTGGGCCGGTGTCGATCCGGCAAGGTGTGTCGCTAAAGAGCGGCGGGTCTCTTGAGGCCCTGTCGAGTGGCTGTGCCGTCTCGATGGGTGAACAATACCGCCGGTATTATCATCAGGTCAATACCTCCGGTCATATATTTTCGATAGGGCCAAAAAAAGCCCGCACACCGGCGGGCAAGAAGAGGGCTTGGCTCAATCATCCTTTGGCACGATCCAGAACAACTGCACGGCGCCGTCATCGCGATGGGCAATTGTCACGTTCTCGTTTTCGCCGATCTCATCAAGGATGCGGTCCCAGTCGGCAGGGTCGTCATTGGCCGAACGCTCAAGCAATGCGGACTTTGCCGCCTGCGCCTTGGGCGTATTGATGGCCGCCTGGATTCGCGCACCCAGCAATTCGTAAGACGACGGTTGCTTTACTGCCTGGGACTTCTGCTTTGCCATAATGAAACCTCCTTGGTTGCTGTATGAATATACAGTATATGCAAGTCGGACGAACGGCAAGATGGATGTAGGAAAAGTCCAGGCGCGCGCAGATTGATCGCAAATCAGCCCGGGGTGCATGGAAAACCCTCAAGCCCCGACTAAGCTTCGTGCTGAACCAAAACCTGGGATAAGGACGTCACCATGCTTTCTCACCTTGATCTGCGACATGTAATGGAAGTCGCTTTCCGCCCAATGACGTGCAAATGCACGATCACTCCTGATGGATCTATGACAGTTGAGTTAAAAGCCCCTGACACAGATTTTGAGATACTGACAGTGACAGGAATATCAACAGCCAAGCTGAGCGGAGGTCGAGCCATTGCTGCGCTTGTGGGAGAAATCAAGGAGGAGGCCAGGCGAGTGCAGGCCGGAGAGAAGGAGGGGCTCAAGGGGCGGGGGTAGGGTTGGACCGATCAATGGATCTACAGCAGGTCTTGAGGCGGGATGCAGGGATATGGAAATAGAGCAGCGGGAGGTCCCATCAAATCGCAGGCAAAGAAAAGCCCGCGATGGGGATCAACGGGCTTAATGTCTGATAGAGCTTGATCATGCTCGGCGCGCAGTGAAAAAAGCGTGAATTTGCAGTCAATAAGCCGTTGCGATTGCCTGGGCCAGTTGCATGTCTGACATGAGCGGGGAGGCATAGGTCAAGCGATAGTGCCGCGAAGCCTGCTCAAATTCCGCACCACGAATCTCGCCGTCTGAGCCGATGAACGCTAGGGCATCGGATTTTGCCGATTTGAAGGCCTCTGGCGGCTCAGTCGTGAGAGAGGTGGTTGCTCCAATCAAAATGGTCGGCAAGGAAATTATGATAAATATTCCTGCCGCAATAGGATTGGCGCCATCACCTGACACGGCCGGCGTGCTCGCCGATATCATGGTGGCGATTGCCAGGGTTTTCCATAGGGTCATGCTTCGATGCTTCCTGCGATCAGATGGCAGCACCATAGCAGAGAGTGAGCCAGATACGAAAAGCCCGGCGCTGGGCCGGGCTTGTGGATCCTGCCTCAGTGAACAGATATCAAATGTCGTTTGAAAACATCTTTTTTCTCTACTGCATCCCAGTATTTCGATGTTTCAACATTGATTTTGGCATGAGACGCAATTTTCAGCTTTTGAACCTGAGCAGTCAATTTGAGTGGGAATCGGATTAAAACTTTGCCTTCGGCGGTGCGCAAAGCAAGTCTTCCAGTGTCCGTGATACCCGCAACGCTACCCTCTATGGTTTCCGGATACTTCTCGGGTTCGTTCACTGTAGCCAGCAACGCCCTGACGCGAGTAATTTCGTCAGGTCTGCCTATCCATTCACGCAATCCTTGAGTGGATTGCCATGAAAACTGCACAGCCATTCCTGCCTTATCAAGACCCCTCATGAATTCACCGAGCTGATTAGCGGAGCGCCCGCCAACCGCATCAACTGCATCATAGAAGTCAGCAGGGTCGGAATTTAATAGGCGAAAGGTCTGATCTAGAGTGGCCTGAAGCAGGCTATCGCCGGTCAGGTCAGGTGATGCATTTCCTGTGATGAAGATGTGGGTGGAACCTGGCGCCAAACCCGCCAGCTTAAAGTTCAAAGCGCTAACGACGTCAGCCGCAACGCCGCGCACTGCATCACGACCATATCGCAGACGATGAGCGGCAAGTTTCCACGATCTTGTCAGCGGGCCGATGGTATCTAAGAAGGCATCCAGGGGTACGGTTCCGTTTGCTCGCGGGCCGATTAGACGAACATCAAGCAATTCACCCAAGGCTGAAACCTGTTCCATGGATGCTTCCCTGAGCGCAATCTGAGCAGAGTCATGCTGATTTTTTGCCGCAAGCTGAAGGAAGAAGTTGCCTGGATCTGCATCTGCCTGGGCCTTGGTTTCGGCGGCAAATTCAACCAGCGAATTGGCGTGATCGCGAAGAAAACTGGTGCTCATAGGGCTATCTCCGCAAATCCTTTAGCTGTGACTCGATCATGGCAAAACCCTAGCATACCTCGCCAGTATGCTTCGCGATGCAATACCCGATCAGGTGCAGGGTTCTCCATATAGAAATCTAAGCTAAAAATGGTTTCTGCGTACGCACGATCCAGTAGCTTTGACACTTCAGCCTTTATCTGCGGGGTTGCATTCTTTTCGTCTACCCATGATGGGCTCCAGAAAATGCAGTCAATATCACTAGGACCGACCTTCTCTGTAAGAAATGATCCATCAAGCCACAGTCTACCGCGCACCCCCGATGCGCGCAGGGTAGCCACCCATAATTTGAGCTTTTCGTAGAGCTCGGCCCTCCGAGAGTCCTTTGGGAAAGGAGCTACAGCGAGGCCATACAGAGCCTCAATGGTCAGGGGGTGTATTCCCGGCTTAAGCAAAGCCGGGAAATCTGGTTTTTGCATCCGGCAAGATTCCATTCATTGATATAGGCATCACCGACTTCCGCCGTTGACTGAAATTTTTTGGCCTTAGGTACCGGTAATTGGCCGTGCCACCTTTAAGCCCTTCTCCTTGACTAGCCGACTTACCCCCGCTCCCGCACAACCCGCCCCACCTTCACCTCATCCGCATACTCTTTAGCTTACGGGCTCTATGCGGCCGGTTAGCGCGATCTTTCTTCCCAGAAGCCCATATCCGGTGCAGCCATCTCGGCCTGGGTGCATTTCGACAGCCTAGCTCGCTCCCTGATCGCCCATTTATATCCACCGGCCTCTTTGGGCCGCCCCTGCATGCGCTGCAAAATGTCGAAGGACTCCAGCATCTGCATCGTGCCGGCGCACTGCCTGATCCGCTCAGGCTCAGTGGTAGGCAGAGGCTTATCCATGATCAACTGGGCGCCTTCCGAAAGCTGGGGAGGCTTGCTTGCGCAGCCCGCCAGCGCAAGCAGCAACGGAGCGATATAGAGAGTTTTCATGGCTTGCCTTTCATAAGTATCCAGATTGCAAAATCTATCCCGTCATCTGCCTTCACTGCCCCATAATCGCCTTGTACCGCTTCTGGTATTCGTCATAAGGCAGGTTTTGCTGCATGAGCTGCTCTATCTGCGCCTCTTGATAGGCCTGCTTGCTGAGCGGGGCGGCAGTGGCGGGAGCGATTGGCGCGGCAGGTGCCGGGGCCTGGACTGGGGCGGCCTGCTTGAGAGGGGTCGCCTTCACTGGCCCGGAGCCTGCACGGGTATATCCGCGCACGGTGCCATCCGGCCCCAGTTTCAAAGCGGTGCTCTGCACCTTTGTGCCAATGCCGAAAAACATGCCGATCCGGGCATAGCCCCATGCCATGATCTGCGAGCCATCGGCCTCATAGGTTCGACTGGTAGGCTCGCCAATGATGCGCACCAGGTCGGCGCCAGTTGTCTTGCCGCTTTCGACCTGGGCCAGTTGCTCCTCGGTGACATAGCGACCACTCGATACGCACGCAGATACAGCCAGGCACGCGGCCAAAATTAAAAACCTGCTCATCAAGAATCCTTTCTGAAACGGTTATAGGTCGCCGCCGCGCCAGATTACCTGGCCGATGATTCGGTGCTCGTTGGTGTCGTTGCGCAGCGGCAGCCGGTCCTCGTTCTCGTCGTTGTCACTTCGAATGATCCAGATTCCCATAGGGCCCTGAATCAGCCGTTTCACGATCGCGCCCTCTGCACCGGCCAAGACGAATACCTGTTTGTCGACGGGCTCCATACGCGACCTGTCGACCAGCAGCACATCCCCATCGTTGATGGTCGGCCACATGCTGTCGCCGTCGGCATAGATGCTGATCAGGTTTTTCGGGTTGGCGCCCCTAGAGCGCAACCAATCGCGCTTGACCGCCAGAGTGGACCTGCTCTCGACATAGGCGTTCTCATACCCCAGGCCGGCTGCTGCCTTGGCGGTGAACTGAGGTATGAGGGCGCATTGCTCGTCAAGATCGAAGCCTGACTCGCCAATGATGGGCAAAGGCGTCTTGATGGCGGTCACGTCGTGATCCGTGGTCGAGCTTGTCGCCGGCGGCAGGGCTTCTGTCATATTTTTGAGGTCATTCGCCAAGCGAGGACTGAACTCATCAATAGGCACTTGGAGATGCTTGGCAAAGACGGAGGCCGCCTTGATGTTCAAGGCTGTTCGGCGATTCATGAAATGGCTGACGGCACCCTGAGAGACGCCTTCCCCTAGGTCGGCGGCGATTTTTTCTTGAGTAAACCCTAGCTCGGGTTTTTTCCTCACATAAATCGCCTTCAACAGGTCGCATTCGCGGATCTGCTCTTCGGTCAGGGGTAGTTTTCGGCTTTCTTTTTTCATGCGTCGATCTTATTACCAGCGGTATTCGGTCAACCAATATCGCCGGTATTGACTCTTAACAATACCGGCGGTCATACTTGACGTGAGTAATTACGTTGAGGACCGCGCCATGCGCCGTATCCCGCTTACCGAATTCGCCAAAGAGCACGGCCATACCAAGGCTGCGCAGATGCTCGGCTGCACTCAGGGCGCCTTGAGTAAGGCCATACGTGTGGCTCGCGACATCTTCGTGATCTGCAACGACGACGGCAGCCTTTCAGCTCAAGAGCTACGCCCGTTCCCATCCCAAAAATCAGCCGCTTAACCACCTTCAACCGCCACAAGGAGCAGCACATGTACGAGTTCGACACCCACAAGCGCAGCGAGGTGAGCAAGGTCCGCTATCGCCCGGATGAGATGAGCCAGTTGCGCCGCGAGGCTGCAATGGCCGGCATGCAACTGGCCACGTACATCAGGAAGCTTTCGATGCTTGGTCGTGAGCTGGGCGCCGCTGAAGTTATCCGCCAGATGAATGGCCTCGACGATCAGTTGCAGGAACAGGAACAGCATAAAACGGCCTGAAGGCCCTTTGGAGGGTCAAGTGCTCGAAAACTACTTCGACTGCCTGGATGTAGGGGCTCAAGAGGAGGTTCGACAGCTTGCTGTAGACCTTGGATGGAGCCTTCAAAAGGCGGCAATGGAATACCTGAAGACGTCGAAATCTCTCGCCGTCGTCAGCAGCGTTGAGCGCATGAAGCGAAAAGCCCCGGTACTGGAAATGGTGCGAGGGGGAACCCCTAAAAAGGGACTCGATAGTGCCTGACTACGAATTTCAGGCAAAAAAAAGCCGGGGTAGTGACCCGGCTCTCTTCAACATCTCTGTGGGACCGATTATGCATACCACACCCCATACAAGCAATACCTTGGCAATGGCCGCTCCACAAAATGCAATGCGCGAAAACGTGGAGCGCACGGTAACGATGAGCAGCACGGAAATTTCTGAGCTGACTGGAAAGCAGCACAAGCATGTCATCCGCGACATCCGGGAAATGCTCGACGAGCTTGAAAAAGATGGTCCAGTTTTGGGCCATGTCAGAGAAGACAAGGACGGTCGGGGCTATACCACCAATTTCCATCTGGACAAGGAGCTGACCGAGACGCTGCTGACCGGTTACAGCATTCCTTTGCGTCGGAAGGTAGTGCGCCGCCTTCATGAGCTTGAAGACAGCCTCAAGCCCCGCGTCATCGCTACTCTCCCTGACTTCTCCAACCCTGCCGCTGCTGCCCGCGCCTGGGCCGAGCAGTTCGAGCTGCAACAGGCCGCCACCCAAGCTCTGGCCATTGCCGCGCCCAAGGTTGAGTTTGTAGACAAGTACGTCGAATCCACCGGCCTCAAGGGCTTTCGCCAAACCGCCAAGCTGCTGGGTGCTAATGAGGCCCGCTTCCGCGAGTTCCTGCTGGACAAGAAGATCATGTACCGCATGGGTGGGGAGTGGCAGACCTACGCCCAGCACATCAACGCTGGACGCTTCGACGTGAAGACCGGCACCAGCGAGACCGGACACGCCTTCAACCAAACCAAATTCACGCCCAAGGGTGTCACCTGGGTGGCCGGATTGTGGGCTCAGTACAAACTGGAGGTCCAATGATGGCCCGCTCTCGGAATATCAAACCGGGGTTCTTCTCCAACGAACACCTGGCTGAGCTGGACTTTGCCACCCGCCTGCTGTTCATCGGCATGTGGACCGAAGCTGATCGGGAAGGGCGCCTGGAAGATCGCCCGCGCCGCCTGAAAATGGCCCTGTTCCCTGCTGACAATGTCGACATCAACAGCATGCTCGATGACCTGGATCATTTGGGGTTCATCAAGCGTTACACCGTGGGCGACGTGAAGGCGATTCAGGTCATCAACTGGACCAAGCACCAGAACCCGCACATGAAGGAAGCCCAAAGCACCATCCCTGAAATGCCCGTCGTAGAAGCTTCCGAGGGAAAGCCTGATGCGAGCACCATACAAGCACCAGACTCGCACAGTTCTTTCCCTGCTGATTCCCTCTCTCTTGATTCCCTTAACCTGATTCCTGATTCCCTCAACCCGTCGCCCGCGCCGGTGGATCGCGCCGAGCTGTTTGCCCGGTTCTGGAAGCTGTATCCCCGGAAGGTGGGCAAGGACAAGGCGGAGAAGGTGTGGGCAAAGCTCAAGCTCACCCAAGCCCTGTTCGACCAAATCCTGCAAGCGCTGGCCAAGCACTCGCTGACACCGGGCTGGACCAAGGACAACGGCCAGTTCATCCCGCACGCCTCGACCTGGCTCAACGGCAAGCGCTGGGAGGACGAGGTAGATCCTCCGACCAATGTTCACCCGTTCCCTGCTGCATCCCGCCACGAAGGCTTCGACAAGCGCGACTACCGCGCCGGCACCAAGGAGAACGCCAATGGCACGTTCCGTATCTGACCTGGGTGACCAGATGGACAAGAAATTTGGCGTCGTCGGTCGCACGCCGGCCAACTGCGATATCCACGGCCCGTTCGAAGCGGTCCTGCTGCGCTCCACTGGCGAGCCTTCCGGCTGCCCGATCTGCGCCCGAGACAAGCGCGAAACCGAGGAACTGGCCCGCAAGCGCTCCGATTTCAGCCGCACCCAGCGCAGCTTGGCCTGCATCCCTCAGCGCTTCGCGAGCAAGACCCTTGCCGGCTACCAGGTCGAGAATGATGGCCAGCGTGTTGCCGCAGCGGCGTGTGCCGATTACATCGACGAATTCTTCAGGCATCGCCGTGCAGGCCGCTGCATGTTGCTGCT
This sequence comes from Pseudomonas sp. Leaf127, assembly GCF_001423155.1. NCBI lineage: Bacteria > Pseudomonadati > Pseudomonadota > Gammaproteobacteria > Pseudomonadales > Pseudomonadaceae > Pseudomonas > Pseudomonas sp. Leaf127. The sequence continues at coordinate 367,622 of NZ_LMOA01000012.1, forward strand.
GGGAAATGTTGGCACCGGCAAAACGCACCTGGGCTGCGCGATCGTCAACACGCTGATCGACCAGCACATGGTCAAGGCGATCTACCGCACTGTCGGGACGATCCTTGGCGATATTCGCGAAACCTTCGCCAATCAGGTTGCAGGTGCCGAGGCGTACATCATGCGTCAGCTCACCGATGCCGACCTGCTGGTTCTGGATGAGGTGGGCGCCACCAAGAAATCCGAGTTCGAGCTGGCAACCCTGTTCAGCATCATCAACGGTCGCTACGAGCAGGGCCGGCCCACGGTGATCATCAGCAATCTGGCCCCCGGCGAACTGGGCGATGCCATCGGCACCCGCTGTCTTGATCGCGTCCGGGAAAACGCTTGCATCGGTGTGGCGTTCGACTGGGAGTCGTATCGCGGCCGGGAGGCAGCCCAATGACTCAGGCCCAGCGCAACACCGTAAACCAGATGGTCGCAGACGGCTTCCACGTCGTGCTGGCGGCCAAGGACATCGTTCGCCTGAGTCGCGGTGCAGATGCTCGAATTGTCATGGCTGATGGCAGCCAGAAGCGGGCAAACCACGCAGACGGCGTTCTGCTGATGAGCAAATTTCGTAGGGGGAAGGCGTGATGGGCGAATTCGTAGAAGTGAAAACGGCTGAGTTGGTCGGTGCTGCGCTGGATTGGGCTGTGGCAAGGGTCGAGGCGGTGGAAAACCTGGTGCTGCGCAAAGGCCAACCTGCTTTTGAGCGTGATTTCGACCCTGACTGCTGGGCAGATGACCACGACATGAAGCTGTTCAAGTGCTGGCGGTTTTACACACCGTCCACCGACTGGGGCCAGGGTGGGCCGCTGATCGATAAGTTCAAGATCGGGATCACGCATGACCGCCTCGATAAGAAGGGACTGGCCTGCCAAGCAATTCCCAAAGCATCCCCGTTTCCCTCCTATGGCGGCACCACTCTGACCGCCGCATGCCGCGCCATCGTCGCCTCCAAGCTTGGCGAAACCGTATCCATCCCTCGGGAGCTGCTGCCATGACCGACACCAACAAGATGCGCGACCCAATGCGCGAGCAGTTTGAGGTGAAATTTCCAGTTCCTGCTGGTGTGGCCTGGAAGGAAAGCATCGGGATGTACGAAGTGGTTGATGTTTGGAGTTTGAAAAACATCTACACGATCGGCGAACAAAACGCCCGCTGGGAAGGCTGGCAGGCATCGCGCCAGGCGGTTGTCGTTGATCTGCCGGAGACATTCGAGCCGGGTCATGGATGGGACTTGTGCATGGAGGTGGACGAGGTAGTCGCCGCCATCGAGGCCCAGGGCCTGCGAGTGGGGGTGCGAAAATGAAGACGCACTACTGCCCGCATCCACAAGATGAGTCCGAAGAACAGGCCGTTTGCGGGACTTGGCTCGGCGAAAGCAGCAACTTGTCTGGCGATTGGTCTCGCGTGGACTGCCTTCGATGCCTCGGCGGCAAGGGGAAGATATCGCTGTCAGCCGCTGCCGAAGAGGACGCAATCGTTCGGCAGATGGGCGATATGGCGAATTTCATGCGCGAGGTGAAGCCATGACCATCGACACCAAAGAACTGCGCAAGCTGGCTGAGGCTGCAACGCCTCAGAACTTTGATACCGCTCAAGAAAAGATTGAGAACGGGTATATCGAGTGCCCTCATTGTGGCGGCTCAGGCGAGGTTCAGCTTGAGGCTGACTATTGCAATTACGACGGCGCTGCGCTCGGGGTTCAGTTCTACGGCATAGGCGGGGAGTTTGGTGCAGCGGAAGCGTTCTATCGAGCCGCCAACCCGGCCACCATCCTGGCGCTGCTGGATGAGCTGGCTGATCTGCAAGACCTCAAGGCATACGCCACCCTTCCGCTGCGCGAGCGGTGTGCCGAGAAAAAGCAACTCAAGGCCGAGAACGAAAAACTACGCAAGATCATCAGCGACTCAGCCACAGCCTGCGGTGCTGCTGTATCCGTTGAATGCAGCCTGGAGTTCATGGCCATGCTGCCGGGGGAGATTGGGCTGGTGGTTAATCGCCTCAAATCTCAAGTCACCACCTTGCAGGCCGAGCCGAACAGCTACCAGTCGGGCTTCGACGCCGGGCGCCGGTCTTCCGCCGTATATGCCCAAAGTCACCGCAATGAGGCGCTGGCCGTATCCGCGAAGAACGTCGAGTTGCGCGCGGAGAACGAGGCGCTGCGGAAAGATGCTGAGCGGTATCGGTGGCTGCGTGATTCTGAGTACGCCGGGAAGATCCTGCGCGATATGGGCGCCAAGTATCGTGAGGATGCTGACGAGAAGATTGATGCCTCCATGGCCAAGGAGGCCGGCCATGACTGACCTCATGCTCCGCAACGAAAGCGACCGTGCACGCCTGATCGGGTATCTGGCCGGCCTTGACCTGGCCAAGCCGCGCCGCCTGACCATCGTCGAGATCCGCAGCAAGCGCTCTGACGCACAGAACCGCCTGCTGTGGCAGTGGAACGGACTGATCCAGGCTCATCTGCGCGATTCGTTCGGACAGTTGGCCAGCTCAGAAGAATGGCACGAGATCCTGGTGGCCAAGCTCTGGCCGGCCGAGGTTCATCCGGTCCAGCTTCCCGACGGCACCCGCTACCGCGTCGGCCGGGCCAAGACCCGCAAGTTCACCACCCCGCAAATGACCCAGTACCTGGAACTGCTGGATGCCTACTGCGCCGAGCACCTACAACTCCTGCTGCCACACCCCGAGGATTTGATGATGGCGATTTACTGCGAGCGCCGGGGGAGGGCTGCATGACCGTCCTCAAGCGCTTCGAGCGCAACACTGTCGGCCGCGACTTCGCCGTTGGTGATATTCATGGCCATTTCACCCGCTTGCAGGCCGCTTTGGATGCTGTGGGCTTTGATCCAGCAACCGACCGGCTGTTCTCTGTCGGGGACATGGTTGATCGCGGCCCTGAGTCTGAGCAGGTCGACACCTGGCTGGCCAAGCCGTGGTTCCACGCTATTCGCGGCAACCATGAGCAAATGGCAATTGACGCGTATCGGGCAGATTCTGATGGCCGCGCCGCCGGCTTCCACCTGAGGGTTGGCGGTGCCTGGCTCTATGCCCGGTCATCGGTCGAGCAGGCCTGCTATGTCGAGCTGCTGGCCGACCTGCCACTGGTCATCGAAGTGGAGACACCTGAGGGGCTGATCGGGATCGTTCATGCCGACTGCCCATTCCCGTCGTGGACCACGCTGCAAGAGTGGGCTGGTGGTGGGTCGGGTTTCCGCAATGTGGAAGAGGCCTGCCAGTGGTCCAGAAGCAGGGTTGACTTGCAGCAAGACCACGGCGTGGCCGACATCCGGGCCGTGGTGGTGGGTCATTCCGTGGTTCGGCGCCCTGCGGTGCTGGGCAACGTTTACCACATCGACACCGGTGGCTGGATGGATGGCCGCTTCACACTGCTGGACCTGCACACGCTGCAATCACATCCACCCATTGACCCGAAGCTGTCCTGGGACTGGGGTGACGAATGAAGCGCACCGAACTGAAACGCACCGTCCCACTCAAGGCCAGCGGCATAACCCCGCGCACACCCCGCAAGAAGAAGTGCCAGCACTGCGCTGAGGCGTTCCAGCCTTCGCGTACAGGGCAAAAGGTGTGCGGACCTGCCTGCGCTATAGCTGTTGCTCCGAAAGGTCGTGAGCAGGGTCGCAAGGCTCTTGCCGAGATCGACCGCAAAGAGATCAAGGTGCGAAAAGAGGCCCTGAAAAGTCGCTCGGATCACATGCGGGAGGCGCAGATAGCGTTCAACGCATATATCCGGGCCAGGGATCAGGCAGCCGGCTACCCGTGCATATCCAGCGGCCGACCTCTGGACTGGTCCGGCAACCAGACAGATGCAGGCCACTACCGCAGCGTCGGTGCCGCACCTCATCTGCGATTCGATGAGCGCAACTGCCACGCACAAAGTAAGGCCGATAACCGATTCCTGTCAGGCAATGCCGTGGATTACCGCGTCGGTCTTATCGCCCGTATCGGCTTGGAGGCTGTCGAGGCGCTGGAGTCGGATCAGTCGGTCAAGAAGTACACCATCGAAGATTTGAAGGCCATCACGGCGCATTACAGAGCGAAGACCCGGGCAATCAAGAGGACTGCTGCATGATGAATTTGAACTCGGCCCGCGCAGCCTGGCACGACGCGCTCTACACCCCTTGGGACAGCCAGGGCGCCCACATCGAGCAGATCGGCCTGCTGGGTTGCTCAGTGCAAAAGACCGAGAAGTCCGTGAACAGCCGTCACGCCATGCACCAGTCAATGTCTGCGCGTATTCAGCACGCCATCGCCACGCTGCCAGATCACCTACAAGCGTTCGGCAATCACATGTACAGCCCTTTGGCCGGCATTGATGAGAAGGAGGAGGCCGAAGAGCGCGTGCTGCACCTGGCATACAGCCTTGGCCCGAAGATGACAGCCCGCAAATTCGAGAAGGCCCGGTATGTGGCTCAAGCCATACTGCTCAGGTATCGCCGGCTGCACCAGGGCGGGCAGAGCGAAGGCGTCGACCCGCTGCCTACCGTCGAGAAGATGCGGCTGTGGATTCTAGCTGAGTTCGGAGTGGTGCTGGTGGGTGACCAGTGGGCCAGGGACTGGGGGGACTTTGTAGAGCGCTGTTTCGATGCATGCAACCAGCTCGACAAGGCCGCTCTGGCGCCAGTTTCGCGGTCGTTGATGGTGATGAAAGAAGCTGCTTGATCTTTTGTCGGCGTTGCGGCACCATTTCGCCATCTTTACAGTTTTGCCTTCGGCAAACCTTCAGATCAACCCGGCCCTCAAAGCCGGGTTTTTTGTTGCCCCAAGAAAACCACTGAGGAAATCACATGCGTCGACTCTCCGCTTACTTGGGCTTTGCGTTCGCCGCATGCCTGTCCCTGTTCTCGTTCTCTGCCCTGGCCGAGCCGATCACCAAGGCCTACCAGACGGCCTTCGTCATCGCCGAGCCGCACGGCGTCGCGCTCACCCGCATGGAGCTGACCCTGGCCATGTGGCGAACGGGCAGTGATGAAGGGCTAGAGGCCCTGAAAAGTAACCTGCGCGCATCGAGCAACCACTTCGAAATGGTGTCGGTCACGCCATCGCCTGACCGCGATGAGCGACCGGATTGCTGATACGCCTGGAAGCAACTGAAAAAGCCCGTACATGCTGCGGGCTTTTTTGTGCTGCCGAGGAAAGCTCCTGCACTGGCGGGTGCTTTCCCGGATGCATATTTTCGCCGCCATAGCTCAGTAGGCCAGAGCGTCCGCCTTGTAAGCGGAGGGTCCAGGGTTCGAATCCTTGTGGTGGCGCTAATTTCCACGCTGGGATTCATCCATACGAGTGTGGCAATAACCGCGCGCTCCGGCGATAATCCAAGTCCGCATCGATCATCCCTCTGCAAAAGGCGGTGCGGGTTAAACCCAGCTCTCAAGGCTGGGTTTTTTATTGGGCGCGTCAGAATGATTTCTTGGTGAACGTCTCAGGTTCTGACTGGGTGCTTTCGACAGTAAGCTTCGATCCTGAAACCGAGTATGTCAGCCTGGAGTCGCCTTCGGCATACGAGCTTCTCCAACGACCCCAGTCTTGCGTGTCGTTCATGAAGCCACGCCACACTACGGTTCCATTCGAGACCTGGCATTGATACCTGAAGGTATCGCCATCACTGCGGCGATAAGATATCTCTGGATTTCCGCCTGATGCGGTGGCTTTCATGGTCTTGACGTCTCGACCCATTTCTATAGCTATGGCGGCCTTGCATATCTCAGCCTTGGTAAATTCTGCGGCCATCGTATTCATTGCGACCGCTGTCAAGGCCAATGCACCTATCGCTTTTTTCATATCCTTTCCATGGTTGGTTGCTGACCAATCCATATTCGCATGCTAAGCCTTGGAGTAGCGCATGGAGTTTCTATCCCGCCTGCTCGACAAAGCCGAGTGGGCGATTGCTGGACTGATCGGCGCTGTAGTCGCTAGCTGGTGGCACAAGGACGACCTGACCAATATCCGGGCCTGGGTCATCTTCCTGATCACTGGCGCGGCTTGTGCCCTGTACCTCACCGGCATCGTGAGCGACCACTTGGGCGTTACCGAACCCAACAACGTCGCCGGCGTCGGCTTCCTTCTCGGCACATTCGGCGGATCGCTGATGGCCGCCATTCACCGAGCGATCAAGGCTGCTGACATCTGGGCCCTGATCCGGCAGAAGTTCGGGGGTAACCCATGAGCCTGCAACTGTTGAGCACCACCTTCATCGCGCTGATCTCTGCATGGGCTTTCTGGGCAATGCTCAGCAACCGGGTGCGTGACGGGCTGATCGGCAAGGTGATCTATGCCGCCGTGATGATTGCCGGGTTCGCAATCGTGACCCGGGCGGAGTCGATCTACATCACGCCTACTGTGGCTGGTGTCACCTTCCACGCCGCCCTGGCAGCCGCTGGAATGCGCCATGTGTTCATGGTCACCTGCTGGGCCAGGGTCAAGGCTTGGCTTTGCCATTACCTGCGCTGCGAGCACTGCCTTGCCGATCCACGCTTCGGCAGTGATCCGGGCAAGGAAGACCGCCGCAAGCTGTAGCGCTCCACAAATTCGATAACGCCATTTTGTGGCGCGCACATCCACAGCCCTGGCATACGTCGGGGCTTTTGCATTGGAGAAGGGTATGACGCAGGTTCTGAATGAAGGCCTTTCGTTTGGCGATGCCATCAAGGCGCTCAAGCAAGGTCGACGTGTTGCCCGCGCTGGCTGGAATGGCAAGGGCATGTGGCTCGTTCTTGACCCAGGCTCGACAGTAGGTGAGGTGCGTCCCGGTAGCGCCTACCACAAGGCCGGCGTGACCGGCTCGTTCACCATCAACCCGCATATCGACATGAAGACCGCGACCGGCGAAATGCAGCCTGGCTGGCTCGCCTCGCAGACTGACATGCTGGCTGACGACTGGGTAATCTTGGAGTAGATCATGCTTTTTTCCCGATTGGTTCTCGAAATCGACACCACCGCCATTGACACTGCTCGGGCAAAGCTTGCCGATCTGGAAGATGCGTTGCTGCGGGCAAAGGGTGATGCCAGTGCTGTGAGCATTGAGCCTCTGCCAGCGCAGGTAGGCTGCTTCACCATTGACCCACTTGAGTCGGCCATTGATCAAGCGGTGCGACTGATCTCCGAGTGCCAAGGCAATCAGGAAGTGCGGCTGACCGATCATCTTGATCGACTGCTGGCATTGCAGCTCAAGCAACTGAGCGAGCCTGTAGTGGTCGAGCACAGCCAAGTTGGTGACCTTTCGCGCACCGAGGTCAGGTCGGGGCGGGATGGAAGCATCTGCCACAAGGCATGACCAAGAAGAACTGGACCATCACCACCCCAGGCTACAAGCCCTTCCCGATGATCCTCCTTGAAGAGGCGTTGGATCATGCGGGCGCGCTGGCCTATGCCAGGTCGATATGGCCGCGGTGCGCAGTGGAGTAATGCATGACCACCATCGCCTACAAAGACGGCGTGATCGCCTATGACAATCGCCAGACAAGAGGCGACCGGATTGTTTCCGACTCCTGCTCCAAGTGCGAGAAGGTCAACGACGTCCTGTTCTTCCTGTCTGGCGCCGTATGCGATGAGAAGGCCCTGATCGCGGCCTACTTCGGCACGCCTTCACCGGCCCCGGTCGAGTGCTCAGGCTATGTCGTCGACGCCGGCAAGTTGATGATGGTCGGCCATGCCAACAAGACGGGCATCTGGAAGCAGGAACTCGACCCGGCCAACCCTGACGCCATCGGCAGTGGCGCTGCCTATGCCATGGCAGCAATGGATATGGGCGCAAGCGCAGAGGATGCGGTGCGGGCTGCGATGAAGCGGGATATCTACACGGGTGGGAAGGTGCGTACGCTGGAACTGAGCTTGCAGTTCATTCCTACAGCCTGACCTGACCCTTTGTCCTAGCCGCCAAAAGTGCTCGCTCTTTCGAGAGCTGCTTTAGAATTCCTGGGTACCCTCCATGGTACATGTACAGGAAGTACCGCCCCGTATCGTCGAAAAGAATCCTGTAGACATCGCAGGGATTTTTGGGGCCAGTGGAGCGCCTGATAGTTTCCGTTACGACCTCGTGGGACGCTATCTGAAAAGTCTTGAGTGTGTCGATGAAGTCCTGATCCATCTCAAGGTTGGCCTGTTTCGCGTAGCGATAGTCGGCCTGTATGGAGCGGAAGAGAAAGAAGCCTATAGGCGACCACAGCAATAGAGCCAACAGCATGGCAATACCCCCTGTCCTGAGTGTAGTGAGCAATCATGGCTGGTGTTTGATGATCCCGCCAATCCACGGCTGACGAGCAGCCAGGAGCGCGCATGAGTAGGCCGATCCCGCCCGCAAGTCTGCTTGAGTCGGCATTCTTGACACTGACTCCCGCCCCCGAGGTCTGGGAATGGATATCGACCGAGATCCTTGCCGACACCTCGGGCTGCGAAAATCGTGGTGCGCTCTATCTGCCGCCTTGAAGTTGCATCAGGTTCGACTTAGGGTTTAGGGGCACTTCGCCATCTGGAGAATGACATGGATCCGTTGCAGATATTGATTCTTAAAAAGCAGTACGAAATCCTCGCCTTGCTTGATCCCGGCAATAAAGATCACGAGCTATCTCTTAAAGCGATCGACTCTGGATTCGAGCTTGAGATAGAGGCTCTTATCGAGGGCGCCTCGATTGAGCCGGTGTCCGTAGAAATCTGCAAGGAGGTTCGGAGCATCCTGGACATGTTCCGCAACTTGCAAAACAGCTTCAGGCAAAATGGTGCTGACGCCGAGTTGATCCGCGCCTCCCTTTTTCCAGGATTCGATGGAAATGAGGAGAGTGATTTCTATTCGTATGCGCTTTATCTACTTGAAGATAAGGGGCTGTGGAAGGGACTGGAAAGCAGAGACAATACTTGGAATTCGCATCATCCGACCGTTCATGGCTATCGACTAATGCTCGCTGAGTTCAAGGGTGTCGGTAAATTCCCGTACACCAATGAGGCTGTAGAGCGAGTTCTTGCTGCGCGTCTTGAAAGGTGAAAAATATCAGATGACAACCAAGCAACCCGACTGGGAGGCCATCGAACGCGCCTTCCGGGCGGGTGCGCTTTCCATTAGAACAATCGCTGATCGCCACGGCGTCAGTGACACTGCCATCCGCAAAAGGGCCAAGGCCGCAGGATGGGAGCGCGACCTATCCGAGCAGGTCCGTAAAGAGGTTCGCAACAAGTTGGTTCGCGGCGAGGTTCGCGAAGACCAATGTGCGAACCCCGAGCAAGACGCCGAGATTATTGAAGAAGCGGCCGAGGAAGGTGCGACAGTGGTTCGCAGCCACCGCCGTGATGTTCGCAAAGCCACGAACCTTGCGAACCTGTTGATGGATGACCTGCTGCTGACCATTCAGCGGCGGGAAGAAATCGAAGACGCCATCGAAGAAGAAACGAAGGGCGATCAGAACGGAATGCGCCGGGCATCTATGCTCGCCGCCGTTGGCTTGCCGAGCAATGCCAAGACCCTGTTTCAGCTGTCGTCTGCCATGAAGAACCTGCAAATCCTTGAGCGCACGGCATTCGGCCTGGACGAGAAGGAACCCTCTAAAGACTCGGATGACCTGTCCAAGCTGATGGACGAATTATCGAAGGAAGCCTGACCCATGAAGCCCGAGCACATGAAGTTGCTCAGGGATCGGTTCTGGCGCCTGAACAATCTGTACTTCATCACCGACAAAAACGGGAAGAAAGTCCGCTTCCGCATGACACAGGAGCAGATCGACTACTTCCAGGGGATGCACACACGCAACATCATCCTCAAGGCCCGGCAGTTGGGCTTTACAACCCTGGTGTGCATCGTCCAGCTGGATGCCGCGCTGTTCGAGTCGGCCAAGTGCGCCCTGATCGCGCACACGCTCAATGATGCCAAGCGCCTGTTCCGGGAAAAGGTGAAGTATGCGTACGACAACCTTCCTGCTGAGATACGGGCTGCAAACCCTGCTCGCAACGATGCTGCTGGCGAACTTGTGTTCAGCAAGGGCGGATCGCTCTACGTGTCCACATCCTTCCGGGGCGGGACTCTACGGTATCTGCACGTATCCGAGTTCGGGAAGATCTGCGCCAAGTTTCCCCACAAGGCCCGAGAGATCGTCACCGGGGCATTCGAGGCTGTCGCCGCCGATTGCTTCGTTACGATCGAGTCGACGGCGGAGGGGCGGGCGGGCTACTTCTTCGATTACTCGCAGAGCGCAGAGAAGCAGCAGCTATCTGGTGTGCCGCTGGGCCTGCTGGACTGGAAATTCTTCTTTTTCAGCTGGTGGCGCAACGCGCTGTACTGGCTGGACCCTGAAGGGGTAGCCATACCGCAACGCCTGACCGTCTACTTCGATGAGTTGTTCGGCAAGCACGGCATCTTCACCAACCCAGGCCAGCGCGCCTGGTATGCCGCCAAGGAAAAGACCCTCGGCGACGACATGAAGCGGGAATACCCGTCGATCCCCGCTGAGGCCTTCCAGCAGTCTATCGAGGGCGCCTACTACGCCAAGCAGTTCGCCAAGCTTTACGGCGCTCAGCGAATCGGCGTGCTGCCCGACAACAGCCACCAGCCCGTGCATACGTTCTGGGATATCGGAGTGGGCGACTCAACGGCGATCTGGTTTGTCCGGTTCGTTGGTGAGGAATTTCATGTCGTGGACTTCTATGAAAACAGTGGTGAAGGCCTGCGGCACTACATGAAGGTGCTCAAGGACCGTGGGTACACCTACGGTGAGCACTGGGGGCCGCATGACATCGAAAACCGCGAGTTTGGTAGCGATGGCAAGACTCGAAAGGATCTTGCGCGCGAGGGGTATGAGATCGACGGCCAGAAGTACAGCCTGAAATTCAGCGTCGTTCCAAAGCTCGGGGTCGATGAAGGTATCGAGCAAGTCCGAGAGATCCTGCCGGTGTGCGCTTTCGATGGGGCCAAGTGCGAGCTGGGCATTTCTTGTCTGGAGAGCTATCGCAAGGAGTGGGACGACAAGCGCGGCTGCTGGAAAGACAAACCCTTACATGACTGGTCGTCGCACGGCTCGGATGCATTCCGGTATTTCGCCGTGACGATGAGCAGACGCAAACGCACAGGCGGTGTCCGCCGCATTGGAGGATTGGCGTAATGCCCGTGCAATCAACGAACCCCGACTACGAAGCCCACATCGCCGAATGGCGAATGATGGACGACGCCCTGGAGGGCGAATGCGCAATCAAGCGCAATCCCCTCAACTTGCCCAAGCCAAGCGGCATGGTCGAGGCCGAGAAGCTGGACGGCCAGGGCAATGCCTACCTGTACCAGAACTACACGGCCCGAGCCCAGTACGAGCACTGGGTACGCGATGCGCTGCGCTCGATGATGGGGCTGGTGTCCAAGCTGATCCCTGAAATCAAGCTGCCGACCGGCATGAGTGGCATGGAAGACAATGCCACTGCCGATGGATTCGGGCTGACCCAGCTGTTCATGCGGGTAGTGCGCCAAGCGATCTCGCACGGCCGGGTGCCGATGGTGATCAACGTCGACGATAGCGGGCTGCCGTATTTCTCGACCTACGCCACACGAAACGCCATCAACTGGGATACGGCAGACCAGGGAGGTCGGCAAGATCTGGTGCTTGCGGTGTTCCGCGAGTTCAGGAAGAAGGCCGAGGACCGCTACAGCCACGACTGCGAAACGGTCTACCGCGAATTCTTCATGGTGGACGAGGTTTGCTATACGTCCGTGCGCAACGAGGCTGGCGAACTGGTCGAGGAAGAAAAGCCCCTCGGCACAGTGGGCGGCAACAACGAACTGGTGCGCGGCCTAGAGTACATTCCGGTCATCTATTGCGGCTCGACTGACAACTCGCCCGAGGTGGACGAGATCCCGTTGCTGACCATGGCAAGGGCAGCGCTCAAGGCCTATCAGCTCAGTGCCGATTACTTCACCGCGCTGCACCAGACCAGCCACCCGCAGCCGTGGGTGTCCGGGCTGGATGATGATATCGAGTTGAGCGTCACCGGCCCGTCGGCAGCCTGGGATCTGGGCAAGGACGGCGCATGCGGCTATCTGGAGTTCCAGGGCGCAGGCGTCGAAGCTGTCCGAACAGCCATGGAAGACCAGAAGAACGCCGCACTTGAGGCGGGGGCCAAGGTTATGGACGTGGGCGGCACCGAATCGGGCGAGGCCCGCAAGACCCGTCAGAACGACCAGCACGCCACATTGCACAGCATCGTTATCACTGCTGCGGCTGCCATCGACCAGGGTCTCCGCTATGCGGCTGAGTGGACCGGATTCAGCCCGGACGACGTCGCGTTCACGGTCAAGCCTGACTTCGTGGTGACCGAGGCAGATGCTCAGCAACTGACTGCCCTGATCCAGCTCTGGCAGAACAGGTTCATTGCCAAGAAAGACGTACGTGGCAACCTGCGCCGTGTTGCGCTGATTGCCCCTGACCGTACTGACGATCAGATCGACGATGAACTGGAGGCTGAATCACCGATAGGTGTCATCAATGAGCAGTGAGGGATATCTGGAGGATGAGGCGACCCGGCACGCCATTTATGTCGCGCTGTTTGCGATGCTCAAGGTCGACACGGTCACCACATTCATCACTCAGGCCATTGAGGCTGCACAGGATCGCGTATCAGCAGGTCTAAGCTCTTACGGAACTCAGCGGTACGAGCGTCAGATTCAAGTCCTACAGCGCGATCTGATCGGCATTTACTCGGAGATGAAGGGGCAGCTTGAGCTGGACCTGAAAGAGTTCGCAGGGGTAGAGGCGAAGTACACCGCCGACCTGCTCAAGCAGGTGGTGAAGCCGACAGTTCAACTGAACACGCCTTCGCCACAGATGGTCACGTCCGCTGCCACTTTCGACCCTATGAGTCTGGAATCACGGGCCGGCGTTCAGAAAATCAGCATTCGTGGTGCGCTGGATCAGTTCGGCACCAAAAAATCTGCCGAAATCATCAGTGAGATCAAGATCGGCGCTGCTTTGGGTGAGACAACGCCGACGATCAGCAGGCGCATCAGCAGCCTGCACCAACTCCAGCGCGACCAGGCGGTCAGTCTGGTGCGCACAGTAACGAACCACATCGCCAGCACGGCCAGGGTCGAGACACTCAAGGCGAACGACGACATCCTGGAGGGCATGCGCCGCATTGCCACCCTGGATGCGCGCACGTCGCTGTTCTGTATGGGTATCGACCAGACGATCATCCCCCTGCACGGACCAAAGCCGCCGTATCACTGGAATTGTCGAACCTCGCTGATTCCTGTGCTGAAAGCTGAGTATGCGAGGGAGATTCCTGGCTCCACTAGGCCCTCAGTAGGTCCGGACGGCGCCGCTCCAGTGGCGAGCAAGACCAGCTATCAGGATTGGCTCAAGCGACAACCTGTGGCGTTTCAGCGGGAAGTGCTTGGGCCGAGCCGCTATGCCTTGTTCAGCAAGGGTGAGCTGACGCTGGATCGGTTCGTCGACACCAATGGTAAGCGACTCAATCTGGAGCAGCTCAAGAAGCGTCAGCCGGCAGCGTTCAAGGCTGCTGGCATCTGACTTCACCAATTTCAAACAGCCCTGGCTATCGCTGGGGTTTTTTTATGCCCGTTCGGCGGGCCAATCAATCCCCAGGGGATCGCCACATGGCTTTTGAATTCGACCCGGCCGACCTCGGCCTGACGCTTGACGCAACCCAAGCCACAGCCCTCAAGGAGGCGCTCGGCGGCAAGGTTCAGGAATATCTGGACAAAGAGGTCACCGGCCTCAAGTCCAAGAACACTGAGCTGATCGGTAAAAACACCGCCTTCAAAACCGAGCTGGACAAGCTGAAAGGCCAGTTTGAAGGCCTGGACGTCGATGCGGTCAAGGCGCTGCTCAACAAGGTCGGCCAGGACGAAGAAACCAAGCTGATCGCCGAGGGCAAGCTCGACGAGGTGATCAGCCGCCGTACCGAACGCCTACGCAGCGATCTGGACAAGCAACTGGCTGCCGAAAAGGCCCGCGCTGACAAGGCCGAGGCCTTCGCTGCCAAGTACAGCGACAAGGTGCTGGCTGACTCCATTCGCGCTGCTGCCATCAAGGCCGGTGCGCTGCCCGAGGCCGCTGAAGACATCATTCTGCGCGCACGCGGCACCTTCAAGTTGGGCGAAGACGGCGAGGCGATCGCCACCAGTCGTGATGGCGAGGTCATCTACGGCAAGGACGGCAAAACGCCCCTGTCTCCCCTGGAATGGGCGGAATCACTCCGCGAAACCGCAACACACCTCTGGCCAAGGGCTCAGGGTGCCGGGCAGACCGGCGACAACGGTGGCAAGGCTACCAAAAAGTGGGGGGAGCACACCGAGCAAGAGCGCGCCGCTCTGGCCCGTGACAACCCCGAAGCATACAAGCGACTCAAAGCCACTCAAGGAACCTAATCCATGGCCACCACGCAACTCGCGGACATCTTCGTTCGTGACTATTACGCCGATCTGGCGCCGGTCAACTCGCCGGAAAAAACCGCCGTTTTCGAATCCGGCATCATCGTCAAATCCCCTGAGCTGGACGCAATCGCCTCCAATGGCCAAGGCACCGCCGAGATTGCCTACTGGCAGGATCTGGATGCCGACGAAGAGCCGAACATCTCCAACGATGACCCCGATGACCTGGGCGCTGTCGGCAAGGCCGAGATGGGCAGCATGCGCGCCCGTACCCTGTACCTCAACAAGGCCTACGGTGTGGCCGACCTCACCACTGAATTGGCCCGCACCGAGCCAATGCAGCACATCCGCAACCGCTTCGGCACCTACTGGACTCGCCGCTGGCAGCGTTACCTGCTGGGCGCAGCTCGCGGCATCATCGCCTCGAACATCGCCAACGACGCAGGCGACATGGTTGTCGATGCTGGCGCGACCATCAGTGCAGGTGCATTTCAGGATGCCGCCTTCACCTCTGGCGATGCTGCTGACGTGTTCTCCGCAATCGGCGTTCACTCCGTGGTGATGAACCAGATGGTCAAGCAGGATCTCATCGAGTACCTGCGCGACTCCGAAGGCAAGATCATCCTGGCCACCTATCTGGGCAAGCCTGTCTTCATGGACGACAGCCTGGTGTACGGCGCCGGTCGTTATCTGTCGGTGTTCTTCGGGCAGGGCGCTTTCGGCTACGGCGAGGGCGATCCTGCCAACCCGGTCGAGCTGGAACGCAAGCCTTCTGGCGGTAACGGTGGCGGTGCTGAGGTGCTCTGGGAGCGCAAAACCATGATCCTGCAGCCTGCTGGTTTCAGCTGGAAGGGCAGCGAGAACCGCAACCTCAGCCCGACCGCCACTCAGTACGCTGCCGCAGCTAACTGGGAGCGCGTCTTCGACCGCAAGCAGGTTCCATTCGCTGCCGTCATCAGCGGCACCACCACTCCGTAACTCACCAGCGGTGGGGCGCCTTCTGGCGCTCCATTCGCATGAGAGGCAATCATGAAAGTGATCTACACCGACAAGCCAGGCTCTGAGCCGGGCGTGTGCTACCGGCTGCTCAGTGAATTCTTCGGGGTGATCAGTGCGGCGACCGACGTTTTCGTTCAGGGCGACAACCCCAAGATCATAGAGGCCTACCAGCGCGCCGGCATCAAGGTTTCAGGTGCGGACGGGGATGGCCTACGCCTGGATGGCCCGACGGTTTCCGAGTTCGTCGCTGCTGGTTACAAGGCCAGCAACTATCCGCCGCAGGGCTACGCCTCCCGGAGTACTGCTGACGAAATCGAGCAGGCTCTGAAGCTCGAGCAGGAAGCGCCGGAAACCGACCCTCTGAAAATGAAGGTCCCTGAGCTGAAGGATTGGCTGACCGCCAAAGGCATCGACTTCGACGCCTCCGCCAAGAAAGAAGACCTGCAAGCCCTGATCCCCAAGGAATAAGCGCATGACCGACTTCATCACTGTGGCCGACGTCGACGCCATCCTGGGGCCGGACTGGCAGGGCAGCGGTGATGCGGTCCTTTCCGTTGCCATGGCTAATGCCTGGCTGACGGACAAGATCAAACGAGCCGTTCCAGATCCCACCCCGGATGAGATCAAGAAGGCCGGCGCCCAGGTCGCCAAGGTTGCGGCCGAGGGCAAGCTGTACAAGGCCACCGAGCGCGAGGTGCAGAGCAAGACCGTTTCGGCAACCTCGGGCACGTCCGTGAGCAAGACCTATGTGGCTGGCTCTACCGAGCTGACGCAGGGCGAGAACTTCGCCCTGGCTCTGATTGCGCCGTGGATCAAGCGGCAGGGCGTCATGATGCTCAAGAGGATCTAGTCCTATCTAATTCCGCCATCCCTGCTTGAGCTCTTGGTCAAACCATTGCTCAGCAATATCGCTTGCCGACATAACCCCCTTGAATTCCAGGTAGTGACCGTATCCGCAGTCATTGAGCCAACGCTCGAAAGAGCTAAAAGACGGGTGCCACCCTGGTGGCTGCTCCTGCGTTTTCGCCCACTCGTGAGCAAGGTGGCGAATGGCGGCTTCACATTCATCTTTCTTCATGGTCGATCTCTTTCGGGCTTGTCAGGAGTGTATTTCAAATGGGTATGCGCGACGAGATCCAGGCCGAGCTGGCTGAGGCGTTCAGCGATCCTGATGGCCTGGCGGATGCCGTGGAGGCGTTCTCAGGCGGCATCACGCTGCCGGGCGCCGTGGACCCGGTCACCGAGGAATCGACGCCCGGCGAGGTCATCGCTTACACCGGGCGCGGCGTCTTCACCGGCTACAAAATCGACTTGATCGACGGCGAAAGCATCAAGGCGTCCGACAAACTCCTGATCGCACTGACGAACGAGGTGCTCGGCGGCTTGCCTCAGGTCGGGCACAAGATCAACGGCATGAATGTGCTCAAGGTCGGTATCGATCCTGCGGGCGCCACTTACCAGATCCAACTGAGGGCAGTCTGATGGCCGGCTGGAGCATTCCCCCGACAGCATTCATTGCTCAGATCGAGAGCGACCTGAGCAAGCAGGCCCGGATCATCGCCATGGCGTTGCTGGGCGAGATCGTCATGCGCTCTCCAGTGGACACCGGGCGTTTTCGTGGCAACACCATGGTCAGTATTGGTGCGCCGGTATTCGCCAACACCGACAAGGTGGACAAGGACGGATCGGCAACCATCGGCGCCGGCCTGGCTGCGCTCACTGGGCTCAAGCCATACAGCGTCATCTACATCCAGAACAACCTTCCGTACGCGGAGCGCCTGGAAAACGGCCACTCCAAGCAGGCCCCGGGCAAGAATGCAATCTTCGGCATCTCGTTCACGGGCGTTGCAGCGGCGTACGCGCGATGACTTACGAAGAGATCCGCCGGCTCATCATTTCGCGCATGGTCGCATTCACCGGCATTGCCCAAGACCGAATCTTCTACCCGAACGCCCAGTATCCGGCGCAAAACCAAGACACCTCGGGCGTGTTCAAGCCGCCTGCGACTGGTCTCTGGTGCCGAATCAGCATTCAGCACGCCACGCCGTTCATGGCCGGCATGGCCGACAAGCCCTACACCCGCAAACCTGGACAGATCGTGATCCAGTGCTTTGCCCGGGTGCGGACCGGAATCAAGGGCCTGAACGAACTGGCCGACGCGCTGGAGGCGCACTTCTCCTACTGGAGCGAGGGCGACCTCGAATGCATCGAGACAGGCCAGATCGACGCTGGTGAGGATGGCGATTTTTATCAAGTCAACGTTGTGACCCGGTTCCGCGCCGGCTGACCCAGCACCAACCCGACCCACCCGCCGCGTGCGGGTTTTTTTATGCCCGCAGAAAGGAGACATACCCATGTCGTCTGGCGCCAAAGTCACAAGCTACCTGATTCCCGAGGCTACCCCGGGCGTCACCCCTACCACAGGCCCGTGGGATACCCTGCGCCTGACCAGCAACACCCTGTCGCCAACCCCGAACACTCAGGTCAGCGACGAGATCACTGATACCCGGCTCAGCCAGGGCTCGGTTGTGACCAGCACCGACATCCAGGGCGATCTGGTTGGCGAGCTGTCCTACGGATCGTTCGACAAGCTGCTGGAAGCTGGATTTTTCGGTGCCTGGACTGGCAACGTCCTGACGATCGGCAGCACACGCCACACCTTCACGGTCGCAAAGAACTTCGACGACGTAAGTGTATTCACCCTGTTCAAGGGCATGCACGTCAGTGTGTTCGCGCTGGATATTCCGGCAGACGGCAAGATCACTGCCACGTTCACGATGATGGGCTTGGACTTCGCCGACGGCGACACCAACACCGTCACGCCGATCAACCCGCCGACCACCACGCCGTTCATGTCGAACGCCAACGTGGGCACCATCCTGGTTGATGGCGTGTCGCTGGAAGGTTCAGCCTGCGTCTCCGCAATGACCGTCAGCCTGGACAACAGCCTGCAGGTTCAGCGCTGCCTGGGCACCTCCCGCCTGGGCCCTGGCGCCCTGATCGAGACAGAGGCGGCCATCACCGGCACTATCACGCTGGCCTGGAGCTCTCGCGCCTGGCAGTTGTGGAAGAACCAGTTCACCCGAAAAACCATCGCAGTCAGCTTCCCGCTGCTGGATAGCCAGGGCAACTCCTACACCCTCAACTTCCCAGCTATCGAAGTCGATGGCGAGCTGCCAAACGGCGGCAAGCGCGATCTGATCGAAGTCACCTTGAACTGGACCGTAGCGAAGGTCGCCCCGACCATCACCCGGTCGCCTGCACCTGCCGTGACAAGCGTTGCCGTTGCGCCAACCACTGCATCCATTGCCGTTGGTGCGACTCGCCAACTGACCGCGACCGTATCACCTGGTGGTGCGCCACAGTCCGTTACCTGGACCAGCTCCGCACCTGGCGTGGCATCGGTCAGCACTTCCGGCCTCGTCACTGGCGTGTCCGCCGGCACCGCGACCATCACCGCAACCAGCACCGTCGACGGCACGAAGACCGGCACATCCGCAATCACCGTCACCGCATAACCGATCAACCCCTTTGGTCGCCCCGGTACAACGCCGCCGGGGCGGCCTTTTTATGGCGTGGCGTGAGGATTCAACATGGCTTTGAAGCTGAAAAAGAAAGACCAGGCGAAAAACGCAGAAGCGCGCTGGTTTGATTTCGATTCGGAAACCAAGATTCTGCTTATGCCGCTGGATAATCAGGGGTATCAGATCGCCCTGGAGCGCATGCGCCGCCGCCTGGTGCGCAACGACGCTGTATTCCAGGAAGGTCAGGTCGGCATTGTTGATGGGGAGCGCACCGAGCACGAGAACCACTGCGCTCTATTGGCCAATTTCATCTTGACCGACTGGACCGGCGCTCAGGACGAGAACGGAAATCCGCTCAAGTATGATCCTGAAGCCGGCGCTGCAATGATGGAAGAGGACATCGTGCTGTTCGGCTTCGTTCTCGACAAGGCTTCGACTTTGGCCAAGGAGAACCGCGAAGAGCGTTACGAGGCCTTGGGAAAGCAATCGATCGCTACCGATGGGAAAGCGAGTGGTCAGGGAGCACAGAAAAGCGCCGACTGATCTACCAGAAGCTGCGCATGGCGGTGCCGGATGAGCCGCCGAACGACCCGATTACCGCGTCGTTGCTGAACGCCTTCCGCAATACATGCCGAGGGCGTCGATATATCGCAGGGGCTGCCGGCGCATTCCCGATGAGGCTTTCAGCCAGGGAGATCAGCGACTGGCTTGAGGCTCACCCGCTTCCGCTGCCCAGGCGCTATGTAGACGAGGTGATGTTCGCGCTAGATGACGTGGCGCTGGCCAAGGATGAGGAGTAGCTACTGGCTATTGGTAAGGAGTTGCTTGGCCTTTTCAATCCTCCGAAGAATTGCCATAGATCTTGGCCCCTCATGAACCTTTGAGGCATTGCCATGCTGCACCATGGGCTGTTCCTTATAGTCATCCGCAATCCGCTGCCATCGTTCGCAGATACGCATCTCGCCTGCGTAGTCGCCTTTCTTCCTAAGGAGGATTGCTGCGCGCTCAAAGTGGTATGGCGGAACGCAAAGCCGGCGATCTCTTGGCTGAATCCAGTACGCGCCTTCGCTTTCCTTACAGTGCAGAAGCATATGTGGAAGGCTATCTTTATCTTTGGCTGGATCTGATATATGCACGCGGCTGCTTCCTTGCTGAGCATTAGCTTCGACTGGTGTGTCCATGGGTTTTGGTGCTTCCTGCTGATGATGGTAGATTTTCATGATCAACAGGGAGGGTTTTTTGCCATGCGAATGCTTATTGGTGCTGTAGTTGCTTTTTTTCTCGCTGGCTGCGCTACCAGTCAGTCAGACTTGGAAAGGCACGGCAAGGTTGGCCTTGATGGACGAATCATAAAATCGCTCACTGTGTCTGCTGCCGGCAGAGCCTCCGCTGGCGGCTTGCCAAGATGTGTAGCGACCATTGTGAGGAATGATTCGGTCTCGTTGACCACTTCTGGCGGATTCGTCGGCGCATACACCGGGAACTACTACCCAACTTCCAGCAGTAGGGAAGTGGGCGGTGGATCCGTCATTCAGTACGCATCCCAAGACGGGGCAGAGGTTGTTGCAAGGGGCGAGACCAGATTTATGACTGCAATGGTTGAGCGCTCTTTGCGTTACACGATCAGCGCCAAGGACGCCGGTGTAGGTCGGGAATATCGGTTTACTGCAATCCAACAAGCCGGGACCGCCAATGGTTACGGTTACAACGACATAGCGGCTATGGCCGGTACTGGTGCCGAAGCCGCACTGGCAGCACTTCACAAAATCACCGATGAATTGGAAAGCTGCTTGAGGTAGCTGCCAACGCATCACACACCCGCTCCGGCGGGTTTTTTTATGCCTGGAGGAAAGCATGGCGCTCACATCCCGTCTTGCCGTTGACGTTGACAGTCGTGGCGCCGAGCAAAAGGTCCAGGATCTACGCAAAGCCCTTGAGATGCTGAATGCCGTTGGCGTTCGCACTGGGCCTATCCTGTCGGGCGCCTCGGGCAGCATGTCGAATGCAGCCAAGGAGGCGGCCGCCGCAGTTGTGAGCATCCAGAATGCGCGCAAGGCGCTCCAGGCGCTGAATGATGCTGGCGTGAAGACTGGTCCGGCGCTGAATGGCGCAGCCGGTGGCCTCAACGGCGCCGGCAGTGCTGCTGCCGCAGCCGAGGCCAAGATCGCAGCCATCCGCAAGGCGCTGGAGAGTCTGAACGATGCCGCGCTTCGCACCGGCCCGGCTATGAATGGTGCCAATAACGCAATTAATGCCGCCGGCCGAAACGCTGCAAATGCTGGCGGCCAGGTTCGCACGCTTGAGCAGCGCATGACGTCGTTGACTTCGATCGCCTCTGGCCTGCTCGGACCGCTGCTGGCAGCCTTCGGCACAGCCCAAGCAGTGAGTGCGGTTTATCGGGCGAGCGAGGCGTACACCGCCTTGAACAGCCGCATGAAGCTGGTAACCGACAGCGCCGGCGAGCTTGCTGCGGCTCAAAAGGCTGTTTTCGCTATCGCCCAGGGTGCATACCAGCCACTGAGTGCAACGGCCGAACTGTACCAAAGGATCGCTACAAACCAAAAAGAGTTGAAACTGACCGGCGAGGGCGTAGCCGGTGTGGTCGGCACCATCTCCAAAACCTTGTCGATCTCCGGCGCATCAGCATCGGCTGCAAACGCCGCGCTGATTCAACTCGGCCAAGCATTCGCCTCCGGCACATTGCGCGGCGAAGAACTGAACAGCGTGATGGAACAGGCGCCCGCGCTCGCTCAGGCCATCGCCAGAGGCATGGGCAAGACTGTTGGCGAGCTTCGGTCCTTGGGCCAAGCTGGATTGCTGACTGCCGACACCGTAGTGAAGGCGTTGCAGGCCCAGCAGGGTGCGGTAGACGAATCGTTCAACAAGACCAACGTCACCATCGGCAACAGCTTGACCGCAATGGGTAACAGCTTTACCCAGTTTGTCGGCAAGCTGGATCAGGCCAGTGGCGCAAGCGCATCCATATCGAGCAGCATTGTTTCTGTCAGTAAGTCGCTGGATTCGCTCACGTCCGGCTCTAGCGACACCGCCAAGGCGCTGCAGGTCGTTGGCGCGACCATGACAGGGATTGGCGCCGGGGCGGCCGTGCTCATGGCCGCAAAGGTTGCTCAACTGACCTATGCCATGGGGCAGTCAATCTATGCCTATTACGCAACAAGGGCGGCGACAATCGCTCAGGCTCAGGCGACCCTTAACCAATCAAATGCCGATGTTATTCGCGCCCGCACTGCTGCCTTGATGGCTCAAGCGGACCTTGCTGTTTACCGTGGGACTATTCTGCAGACGGTGGCTGTTGGGCGGCTGGCAGAGGCTCGCTTGGCGCTCGTCGGAGCCGAGACCGCCGCTCGTAACTCAGCCATCGCGCTGGCAGCAGCGCAAGGTGGACTTCTTGGCGTTATGGGTGGCCCGCTGGGTCTGGCCTTATTGGTTGGCGGCCTGGCAGCCTCCTACTACCTGTTGCGCGATAACACTGACGCAGCTACCAAGGCGCTTGATGATCAGGGCCTTTCGGTTGATGAGGTTCGGGAGAAGTTCGAGAAACTCAGCGGCGCCCAGCAGCGGGTAAAGCGCCTGCAATGGCTGGACGAGCAGCAGGACGCGCTCAAAGCCGCAGGCAGCGCTCTTGACGACTACACCTACAAGATCGAGCGTGGCATCACTCTCGGCCCACAGACCGAACAATTCAGGGCAATGATTGACGAGGTGCGGCGCGGCCAGCGCGACCTCGATAGCGTGACTACTTGGATTGAATCTCAAACCAAGCTCTATCCCGCGTTCGGAAAAGAAATTGCTGACCTGACGCTCAAGTACGACTCAAGCATTGAGCGGAATAAGCAGCTCGTGACCGTTATGGCCGGCGTGGATGCTGAAACCAAGAAGGCCGCGCTCAGCACGGAGGAGATGCGAGCAGCGCAAGACCGGGGCCGCGAGCAAACCAAGGCTCAGACCACCGAAATCGAAAAGTATCTGGCCAAGCTTCGCGAACAGCGCGACCTGTTCGGCGCGAACCGAACCGCCCAGGCTGAATTTGAAGCAGCTCGGCTTGGCGCAAACGATAAGCAGCGCGAAGCAATTGTCATCGCCTCGTCGCAGATCGACATCTTGGACAAGATTCAGGATGCCGTGCGCGAGGGTGACAAGACAAAGCAGGCGTCCCTGCGTAAAGAGCTGGAAGCCCTGTATGTCCGGCAGCAAGCAATGGAAGACGTTGCCGCTGCCGAGAAGAAGTTGCAGGAGGAGGCAGCCAGGGCTGCGACCGAGGCGGCCAACCAAAAAATCAACGAAATGCGCAGGGTGCTGGACGCAGCCAATCAGGTATTCAATGCGGCTGCGAACTTTTCCAAGAACTCCAGCTTTCTGACCGGCAAAAACATGCTGCTGGTGCCACAGCAACAGCAAAGCATCGTCGGCCGTAGCATGGTGCCACAGGGGGCTGCGACCCCGGCCGCTGGCGTTGTTCCCCGCAAGTCCCCTGGCCAACTCGCTGATGAGGCTCTGGCTCGCATACAGAGCACTACAACCCAGAACAAAGGTCGCACAGCCAAGGACAAGGCCTACACGGAGAGCGCCGGGCAGAAAATGCTCGACCAGGCGAAGCAGCAGTATGCAGTGCTCCTTCAGCAGCTTGATGGAACTGACAAGCTTGGCGCGGCTGCTCAGGCGCTGATCAAGTGGGAGCAGCAACTGGCTGACATCAAGGGTAAGAAAACCTTAACGGCCGACCAAAAATCATTGCTTGCCAATGAAAGCCAGATCACTGCCCAGCTCAGGCTGAATGCTGCCGCAGAGAAAGAAAATAAAGTCAGGGAAGAAGCCAGGAAGGTCATTGAGGATTACGACAAGCTGACCAAAAAGACTCTGACCAAGGAAGAGCAGAAGCTGCAGGTTATGCGGGAGCAGTTCGGGCTTCTCAACAAGCGCCGTGATCTGGGCGGCCTTTCTGGCGCGGATTACGACAAGACAGCGAGCCAGATCCTTGACTCGGCAACTACCGAGGCTCCGAAGTTTGCAGGGATCGACGCAAGCATTGGCGGTGCCGGCGGAGAAATGGACAAGATCAAGGAGGCGGAAAGAGAGCTGGAGGATTGGTACAAAACCCAGCTTGAACTCCTCGCCCAATTCCGTGCTGAGCACGCCGACCAGACTGCCAAGGCTGACGCCGAGGCCGAAAAGCTGAAAGCGGCTCACGAAAACAGAATGGCCATGCTTGAAAGTGCGCGGCACAGGACAGGCTTGAACATTGCTGCTGAAGCATTTAGCAATCTTGCCGTGCTGTCCCAGTCTGAAAACAAAAGGCTTGGCGCCATTGGCAAGGCCGCAGCTATTGCCAATGCAACCGTGCAGGGCTTTCTGGCAATCCAGAACGCCTTGGCTGTACCGCCTTACCCTTTGGGTGTAGCGCTTGCTGTAACTGCAGGTGTTGCAACTGCGGCCAACATAGCCTCTATCGCGGGCGTGGGATTCTCTGCTGGCGGATACACCGGCTCTGGTGCCGTCGATGAATATGCGGGGATCGTGCACAAAGGGGAGGTTGTTTGGAGTCAGGCAGACATCAGTCGCTTCGGTGGCGTGGCATCTGTAGAAGCCCTGCGCAACGGTAACGTCGCCCCGATCCAGTCAATGGCGAAATCTTCCGGGTCGCGATCTTCGGTGCCTGACACCATAGCCGGACCTTCCCAGCAGAGAGCCGGCCGCCGAGGTGAGACCGTCGTCAATCAGACGATCAATGTCTCGGGTCGCCCTGACAACCGCACGGCAAACCAGATGGCTGCAGCCAGCACCCGCAAACAACGCCAGGCATCGAGGCTCGGATAATGTTCAACGAATCGAGGCTTCTCGACTGCGTGTCTTACGGCTCGCAGTTCGGGCGGGAGTTCAACACTCGCATCACGACGCTCAAGTCCGGGCATGAGCGAAGGAACGCCAACTGGTCGATGCCCCTGGGCAGGTACAGCGTCGTTTTCGACCTGCTCAAGCCTGAGGATCACAAGAAAGTTCGCGATGCTCACATGGCCAGCCTAGGGTCGCTGATCGGGTTCCGCATGAAGGACTGGACGGACTTCCAGGCGGACAATCAGCACATCGGCACTGGCACGGGCGCAGTCAGTGGTTACGGGCTGTTGAAGAACTATTCATTTGGCCCGCTCACGCTGCAGCGCCACATTTCAAAGCCTGTCGAGGGCACGGTGACGATCTACATCGACGGCCAGCCGGCTGCCGCGCAGATCGACTACACCACCGGGGCGGTCACCATCGCGGCCCCGGCGGGCTCGCAGATTTACTGGTCAGGCGAGTTCGATGTGCCGGTGCGGTTTGAATCGGATCGGCTGGATGTTGATCCGATCGCACTGACGCAGGGCGGCTACATCCTGTCTGCCGACGTTGACCTTGTGGAGATTCGCCTATGAGGACCATGCCGGCAGCCTTGAAGGCGCACCTACAGCAGTCGGTGACCAGCACTTGCCGCCTGCTCAAGCTGATCTTGCGGGACGGCCAGGTGTTCGGCCTCACGACCCTGGACCGCAACGTCGATTACCAGGGCGTCACGTACATCGCCATCAACGGCTTCGACCCTTCCGTGATCGCTACTGACACCGGCCTGTCGGTGGACAACGCCGAGGCCAGCGCACTGCTGGCGGTCGAGGTGCCGGGGATCACCTTTGAAATGGCACTGGCCGGCGACCTCGACGACGCGAGCTGGGAGCTGATGCTGGTCAACTGGGCCGATCTGTCGATGGGTCACCTGGTGATCGATGCCGGCGATGTCGGTGAAGTTAACGTCCAGGGCACTGAAATCTATGTGCCCGAGCTGCTCAGCTACGTGATGCGGCTCAAACAAAACATCGGCCACGTCTGGTCGCGCCGGTGCCGGGCTGTGTTCGGCAGTGAAGGGCGGGGCCAGACAGGCTGTGGGGTCGACGCCTCTGGCATGTGGCGGGCCGGCGAGGTTTCGGCCGTGGGCGATGAACCGCGGGCGGTATTCGCGGCCGCTGGGCTCAGCCTTGACCAGGAGCCGGTACCGGGCCGGCTGCGCTGGATCACCGGGCCGAACCGCTCAACCACCAGGCTGTATCAGGTAGAGGCCTGGAGCGCGGTCAGCCACACCATCGCGCTGCTTGAGCCAGTACCTTTCACGATTGAGCCGGGCCACCAGTTTGAGATCCGGCGCGACTGCAACAAGTCGCCGTCGTTCTGCATCGCCTACGGCAACCTCATCAACTACAAGGGCGAACCCTTCATTCCGGTCGGTGACGGCCTGGAGACGATGACGCCCAGCGCGCAAGTATTCGGAGGCTTGAGTGGATCAGCAATCATCGATTGACGCGGCCTTGGCCAAGGCGCGCACGTACATCGGCACCAAGTGGCGGCACCGGGGGCGGAACAAGTTCGGCATCGACTGCATTGGCCTGCTGGTGGTCGCCATGACTGCCGGCGGCTTTGTGATGCGTGACCGGACCGACTACAGCCGCACCCCTCATATGGATGGCCTCGAACGAGAGATGCTCGAGCACTTCGGTGAGCCCGTCGAGGATCTGCGCCCGGGTGACGTGGTGCTGATGGCCTGGGACGGCCAGACCGAGCCGTCGCATGTCGGCCTGATCGGCAATGGCCAGCACGGCGTGACGCTGATCCACAGCTACAGCCAGATCAGCGTGACAGAGCACGGCATCGATGCCGCCTGGCGCAAACGCATCATCCGCATCTACAGGCCCTGGCCATGAGTCTGTCAGCGTCCCTGTTCGGGCGCGACAGCCTCATCTTCAAGGCCACAAACGTGCTGGGCCTGGGCCTTCCCGGGGTTCTCGACAAGGAATTTGGTCCCAAGGATCCCGACCCGCAGCGCCTGGGTGAGCTCAGTGCGCAGACCGCCAAGGAATCCGAGCCGCGGGCAATCATCTGGGGCAGGGTGCGACCCATCGGCGGCAACATCATCCACTGCCAAGAACCGATCAAGCGGATGGTCAAGGAAAGCACCCAGGGCGGCGGCAAGGGCGGTGGCGGCAAGAAGGAAACGAAGGTCGAGCACGTATTCCGCACCTACGCGATCGGCGTCTGCGAAGGCCCGATCACCTCGTTCTCCCGCATTTGGCGCAACAACAAGCTGGTCTATGACGCGCGCGGCAATGAATGGGGCGACGTGAACAACCCAGTTTTCCTGCAGGCGTACCGGCTGTACCTGGGCGGCTGGGATCAGATGCCGTCGCCCGACCTCGAGGCAATCTGGGGCGTCGGCAACGTGCCGGCCTACCGTGGCACGGCCTACATCGTCGCCATCGACGAAGACCTCACAGAAATGTCCGGCGCCGTGCCGCAGTTCCAGTTCGAGGTCGAGCGGGCCGAGGGTTTTTCGCTGACATCGCGGGTATATCCGGTCGAGGTGATCGAGGCGGTTGAGTCGACGCCGGCAAAAGCTGATGCGCCTTGGCAAGGGTTCACCGAGGCGCTGGGGTCAAGCGGGCTCAGCCTGGAGGCAGGCTCCTTGCGCGATACGCTGAAAAAATCCAGCTATCTGGAGGCGCTGGAAACAAGCGGCCTTTCCATTGAGTCCGGTGAACTTCGGCAGACGCTCAAGCAGTCTGTGGTTCCTCCAGAAGCCTTGTCATCCAGCGGCATGTCTATTCAATCGGGTGACCTTAGACGAGCCCTTATTTCGTACTTGAACTATGCGCCTGAGGGTATTTCCTCCAGCGGCGTGTCAGTCACTTCTGGAACACTGTCATGAATATTGATCTTCGCTGCGAAGTTGAAGGCTTCTACACGCTCACTATTTTCAAGGCTGACAAGAATGGCGAGATCATTCCTGATAGTGGCCGCCAACCGGTGCCGACTTTCAGGAACCTGATCACCAACGGCGGGTTGGACCGGATGGGGGCGAGCGGTGATTACACCTATGCCTGCCAGGTTGGTAGTGGGTCCACTCCGGCAACAGCAACCGATGGCTCCTTGGTTTCGAGAATTGCCGGTACGACTTCGCTACTTAGCAATATCACCGGGGCTTCTCCTTCTTCGCCCTATTATGCGCACACAACGCTCAACTACCAATTTTCCGCCGGTATTGCTACCGGGAACATTTCGGAGGTTGGCGTAGGCTGGGGCGTGACGGGCTCCCTTTTCAGTCGCGCACTGATCGTTGACGGCTCAGGCTCGCCAACCACCATCACAGTTCTGGCTGATGAGATTCTGCAAGTCAGCTACCAAATACGCTACTACGCCCCTACCGTAGATGTATCGGGTTCGCTTTCAATCAATGGCGGCACAGTCAACTGGGTTTCGCGGGCGGCAGCGGCAAATTCTGAGCAGTACTGGAGAGGCGCGGGCTATATATCCGAGGCGCTCAGCACTGACGGTTTATATGTGCGGGCATTCGACGGAGAAATAAATGCATTAACTACTGGCTCTCCGGCGGGCGCATCAGCGCAAAGAAGCTCGGTGCTCGATACTGCTTACAGTGCAGGGAGCTATGCCCGTGCTGGGACTGTGACGTGGGGGATTGCGGACGCTAACTTTGCCACTGGCATAAAATCTGTGCTGGTAAAGAAGGGTATCGGTTCTTATCAGATTGGATTTTCCACGCCGATCATGAAGACCAACACTCAAACCCTCACGCTGACTTTCACGCACTCCTGGGCCCGGAGATCGCTCTGATGATGCCTGGCAACGTGCTGTCTACCGAGCCGGTGGTGGGCCGGTTCGTCGGCGCGCGGGCTTTGGCCGTGACCAACTTCATCGATTACGAGGATGGCGGAATCGCGGTCAACGACACCAGCCAGGGCCATACGTACCAGATCTGGCGGGCCCGGCTGATCCGCGAGCAGGTAATGCTCGGCGCCCCGAACACACCGGAGTTCGTTCTGTACGAAGGCGCCGGCATCACCGAGATCTCGTTCGCCTTCGACCAGCTCATGCGCCCGGTGCTGGCCTTTATGCAGGCTGGTCAGCCGAAAATCCTCTGGTACGACTCAAGTGTTCCCGGTCAGGTGGTCACCAACCTGCCGGCCGGCACGATCACCCCTCGAGTCATCCTCGACGACAAGCGCGTCACCCAGGCCCAGGCCAGCGACGTGATCCTGGCCTACGTGCGTGGCGGCAACCTGTACTTCTGCCAGCAGCGTGAGCGATTCACGATCGAGCGCCTGCTTGCCACTGGGCTTGAGTCCGGGATTCTGCGCGTTGGGTTCAGCAACAGGCTCCGCCTGCAATTCATGATGGAGGTTCCCCCTTGAGCCAGGCTTATGACCCGCTGCTGTGCTCGTGGGCGCTGCCGTCCATTGTCGCGGAGATCTGCGACCGGGCCGGCGTGCCCTACGATCGATTCAATGTCAGCCTGCTTGAGGGCTATGTCGATGGGTTCTCCACCTCCAGCGCGCACTCGGCGGCGTCAGCCATCGAGGCGCTGGCCGGCATCTTCATGTTCGACCCGGCGAGCTACGGCGGTGAAGTCCACTTCATCCCCCGCGGCGAAGCCGCCATTGCGACGATCACCCGGGAAGACCTGGTAGACGACGGCAACGAGATCGAGCGCATCAGTCGCAAGGACAGCATCAGCATCCCGCGCGTCATCAACATGGAGTACTTCGACACGGATGGCGGCCTGACGACCGACAAGCAGACCAGCGACCGCAGCTTCGACGCACGCGCAAACTCGGAAAGCAACTCGGAAACGACAGTGATCATGCGTGCCGACGATGCCGCGCGCGCCGTAGTCATTGCGCACAAGATCGCGGCCGAGGAACAGCGCGGTGAAGTCGAGTTCTCGCTACCCGACAGCTATCTGTGGCTCACAACGTCCGACGTGATCATCTTCGACGGCGACCGGGTGCGCATCACAAGCATCGAGATCGACGATGGCCAGCAGAACTACAAGGCCACTTATGACAGGGTGAGCGCCTACAGCTCGAACATCAGCGGCGTGCCGGCGGCCATCCCGTCGACCCCGCCAGGCCTTGTAGCAGCAGAGTCGCGCATGGAGTTCATCGACTCGCACATCCTGCAGTCGGCCGACGATGCCCTGGGCTATTACATCGCGGTCAGCAGCCTGACGCTTGACTGGAACGGCGCCGTGGTCGAGTACAGCACCGACGGCGGGGCCAACTGGACCGACTCGGCCGGCACGACCTCAAACGCGACCATGGGCGCTATCACATCGGCATTCGGCGCGCACGCGGCCAGCTACCGCGACGACCGCAACACTTTCACGGTCAAGCTGCTGAGGCCGGACATGGATCTGATCCCCGCGACCATGACCGAAATGATGAACCGGGCGAACCTGGCGATCATCGGTGACGAGCTGATCAACTTCTCGACCGTCGAGCAGATCGGAGAAACCGAGTGGCGTCTGGGTGGCCTTCTGCGCGGGCGCAAAGGCTCTGCTGTTTCCGGCCACGCCCCGGGCGAGCGCTTTGTGCTGCTCGACCGCCTGGATCTGACATTCGTCGAGGCTGAACTGTTCGAGCTGAACAGGCCGCTGACATTCCGCGTGATCTCCTACAGCCGCAGCGATGGGCCCAGCACCACGGTGACATTCGTGGGCCGATCGCAGCAGGAGCGGCAGCCGGCCTACCTCAATGCGCACCGTTCGGGCGACAACCTCGTCATCAGCTGGCAGGGGGTAGGGCGCCTGGGTGGCGGCTACGGCGTAGGCATGGGCCGGTACTTCACCGGTTACCGAGTCACGCTCGGGTCGACCACCTACGACACCACAGCCATGACCCTGACAATTCCCTACGCCTCAGGCGCGCTCAGCGTGCAGCAGAACAACTCAATCACGGGCCTGGGCCCCGCAATCTCGGTGACCGTATGAGCAATACCGTAAACAACAACATCCCGTTCGTGCCTGAGAACACAATCGACCCGGCTGCTGGCCTGAACGAGTCGCTGAACATCATCGATATGATGCTGCAACTGGCGGTGCTCAGCGTCAACGCGAACACCCCGCCGGCGAGCCCGGCAGAGGGCGACCGACACATCATCGGCACGGCACCGACCGGCGCATGGGCAGGGTGGGCTGGATTCCTTGCTCGTTATCTCGACGGTTACTGGCGCTTTCTTCCGGCCCGCCTGGCATTCAACCTTGCCGATGGCGTGCTTTATGGGCGCCGGACGACCACCTGGGTATCCGTGGCCGGCTCCGGCGGCGCGGCCTGGGGCGCGATCACTGGCACGCTGTCGGCGCAGACTGACCTGGCGAATGCGCTGGCGGGCAAGGTGGCCACCACGCAACTGGGCGCGAACAGCGGCGTGGCAACCCTGGACGCCGCCGGCAAGATCCCGGTAAGCCAGTTGCCGCCGCTGGCCGTGAACGAAGTGTTCACCGTGGCCAGCCAGGCCGCCATGCTCGCGTTGACTGCAGAGCGCGGCGACGTGGCGATCCGGACGGACCAAGCCGGGCGGGCCTACATTCTCTCGGCCGACGCCCCCGGCACACTGGCCAACTGGATCAGCCTGGACCAAGCGCTGTCTGTGGCTTTGTCCGCGCTCAATGCGCTGACTCCGGCAACTGACCGTCTGCCGTACTTTGACGGAACGAGCACTGCGGCGCTGGCGGTGTTTACCGGGCAGGCTCGCACGCTGCTAGCTGCAGCAACGCAAGCGGCACAGAAGGCCGTGCTGGGACTGGATCAAGTCAACAATACATCGGATGCAAGCAAGCCGGTATCCGCTGCCCAGCAAGCAGTGTTTGATCTGAAAGCGCCATTAGTAGATCCGGCGTTCATGGGGAAGATAGGATTGGGGGGGGCGGCAGCGCCAAACACAGGCTTTGCGATGTCTTTGCCGCAAGGGGTTCTAACAGGCGTTACTCAGTACGGTATCAGATTGAGCCCTGTAGTAGATCCGTCTGTTGCCAATACCTTCATCGGCCAGCAAGTTGACCCCACCATCCCAAACTTGAGTGGCACTATCGCTGAACTGACCAGCTTTCGGGTAACGGCTCCGGTGATTTCTGGATCAACACCTCAAGTGACGCTGCTCAATGGTTTCTACGCGACTGCGGCATCCTCAGCTCAGATTGGAGAATATCGCGCGTTTCGCGGAGCTGTAAACGCGGTCTCGGGCGTTAATCGCTGGAATGCTTACATGGAGGGTACCGCACCCAACCATATGAGTGGCGACCTGCGTATCGGAACTACAACCGCTGTCGGCTCAGAGAAGGTTACCGTCGCCGGCAGTGTGGTTATCAGCGGAGGCAGCCTTGCCGTTAACGACGGTAACTTTTCCGTCGTCCGCGCAACCGGATCGCCGGTGATGATCATGGATGCGCCAGCGGGCAACCAGAAATACAGTTCGCTGCGTTCTGGCAACCTGGAGCGCTGGCGCTTCGGCTGTTCGGGAGCGGCAGAGTCGGGTAGTAACGTCGGCACTGACTTCGTCATCTCGCGCTATGACGACGCTGGGGCGGGGATCAGTACGCCGTTTTCCATCACTCGCTCTACCGGGCAAACCAACCTGGCATCCCTTAGCGTTACTGGTGCGCTCGCCGCCGGCGGCCCGGTCCTGTTCGGCCGATACACCCTGTCCGGCCTGCCCAGCGCCTCAGCCAACCAGAACGCCCTGATCATCGTCACCAACGCCACCGGCGGCGCCAAGGTCTGCTGGTCCAACGGCACAAACTGGTGCCTCCTCAACACATCCACTGTAGTGAGCTGATTTATGTCATTTGAAAAACGCAGTATCCGCAGTTCAGTCCTGATTCGCTGGCATGAAGATGGGCGCATCGGAGCGCAAGAGAGCGGCCTGGATCAGGTTCTTGAAGACGGCGCTGTCATCAGCAGCCGGGAGACAGAGCTTGTGCAACTCGGCACGGCTGACTTCCCCGGCTCTGTGCCGCTGACCCAGGTGCTGGGTGAGGCAACAACCCAGGCCCTGATCCAGGTCGAGCAATACGCGCAGCATGCCGCCGCACTGGAGCAGGAGAACCAGCAGATTGTCGAGCAGGCCAACGCTGCGCTGGCTGACCTGCAAGCGAAGGCTGACGCGTCTTCGGCCCAGGTCGAGACCCTGACGCAAAATAACCAGTCGCTCAATGAGCAACTGCAGGCCGCCCTGGCCGAGATCGAACGACTGACCCCGGCCCAATCTGTAGAGGTAGCGCCCGAGCCTGAGCCTGAGCAGGCGTAACGACTACAAATTCCGGTATCCCAGCCGCCTTGAGCGGTTTTTTTTCGTCCAAAGGAAAGTGAAATGACCACGACACGCGGCGTCCGCAATCGCAACCCAGGCAATATCGACTGGAGCAAGGCCAACGACTGGGTTGGCCAGACTGGCAAGGAGGGCGGTCCCGGTGGCCGGTTCGCCGTGTTCGACACCCCGGAGAACGGCATCCGGGCCCTGGGCAAGCTGCTGCAGACCTACTACAAGAAGCACAAGCTGCAGACCGTGCAGGCAATCATCAAGCGCTGGGCGCCGGAGGTGGAGAACGACACCGGGGCCTACATCAATGCCGTGGCAGCCCGGTGCGGCCTGAAACCCACAGAACAGATCCGCAACATCAAGGATGTCCGGGTGCTGGCCGGCCTGATGCACGCGATCATCAAGCATGAGAACGCCAATTTTGAATACCCGGAGGCGGTGTTTGCTGAAGGCTTGCGGCGGGCGCTGGCGTGATGGTGGCCGGCCTGGTCCTAGCCGTCGGGGTGCTGGTGGAGGTTGGCTATCTATCCTATGACCACGGTCGAACGGTTGAGCAAGTGGCAAAGCTTACAACCCCTATTGAGAAATTGCTTTGCCATTGAGCCTGTTCCGGTTGCTATTTTTCATAGTTATGCATCCATACCCTTCCAAAAGCATCATTTTATAAGTAAGGTGGTCTGCAGGGTTGCAGTTTTTACTTTGTATTAACCAAAAACCTTGTTTTTAGGCGGTTTTAGTACTCGTAAGTTAAAATTTTGCTCTTGATGTCGGTGCTTGGATTTGAGGAGGGATAGTGGGTACTAAAAAAGAAAATCGCGAAAGGGAAATTAAGAAAATAATTTCTGAAGCCATACTTAGTGGGTGCGTGAATGGTGACGAAACTAGGAGTGAGCTAGCTTCGAGTATCGTTGATGCGCTAAAGAAAAATAAATATGAAATCATAAAGAAAAAGAAGGAGTCAGAAGATGACTCCAATCCTTTCTTTAAAATTATAAGCATTTAGTAAGTCGTCTATAAAGTTTTATATAGACTCATAAGCAGTCTTATCTATGGATATTTAAAACCAATCCTGCGTTCACAAGCCCGTTCAGCACGGGCTTTTTTGTTCTGGGGAAAAATTATAGCTCGACTTACCACGCTCCAAACTGGCAGCGCGAGCACAAGCTGGCCAACCTGCTGCAGATCTAAGCCGCCGAGCGTGCGCAGGAAGAAAAGCAAGAGCCTGATCTGCTGGCAATGTACACGGCGGCGGGCGGGGAACTGGCGTGATTGTCCTGGCCATTGCCGGCATCCGCGGACTTTGCCTTAATGTCGGGTCTGACCGACGCGCTAGGCTGCTTGCGATTACGAGCCTTCGCTTACCTTTCTGAAACTTTCGCTGGACCCGCAAGTGAGTCTGGAGATAGGTAGCTTTCACCGCTATATGTCACCGTGATTTCGCATATCCAATACTCATTCTTAGGTCCGTCGGAACCGCATACTGGAGCTGACGTATTGGCGGCTTTCCAAGATTTTGCATGCGCGTTAAAAGTTGCTTCGAATTTGGCTCGCTGACTATGCATTGTTTCTAGTGCGCGCTCTTTGGATGTGTTTCTATAGGTTGATGTATAGGTGTGGTTGTTAGTGTATGGATAAGTCTTCCTTTCTGGGGAACTGAGGCTTTCGCTTGTATCCGGCTTTGATTGTTCTGGATGATCTATGGCCTTAGGTTGCTCAACGACACGCTCAGGCGGTGGGTTGTTAGATATTCCGCTCTTCATGGAACTGGATGGAAATTTTATAGTATGAACGATTTGTTCCGCATGCACAGTTTCAAGCCCAAATATGGAGATCGCAAGCAGCTGAAGCTTTATCGCATTCATAGTTATTTTTGCCGTAGTTATCGGGTTGATGGTTATATGAGTATAGAGGCATTTTGATATCTGCTGCTAGCACTGGTTTATTAATGGGCTTTGAGAGTCATGGGCAACGAAGGGTGTGTTTTAGTTATTTTGACGATTGCGCAACACGGATGCGCTGACCTATTCATCGTGACTAGAAGGGTGGGGTAGGGAGTGCTCACCGGAGTGACTGAAAAAACTCCCCAAAACCCAACCACAATCCCCTGATTTTGCTGGGTGCCAAACGCACAAAAAAGGCCGTGTTAAAAACGGCATTTTTCAGCTCAACATGCTGATCTGTATAGGCTTTATTGCTCCGTTCATAGGGTCTGTGGCCATGACCTGCTGGTAGTCGGCGGCGTACTCGGCCGCTTCGGCCGGATCGCTCAGAACCCCCTGGGTGACGCACTGGCCGATGACTGCTTCGCGGGTGGCCGAGAAGGTGCGCAGGTAGCTGTCGTTGCACAGCCGCAGCAGGCCTTCGCGATCACGGACATAGATCGGGTGCGGCGTGCCGTCGAGCAGCGTGTTCATGAATTGCAGTTGATCGCTCAGTGCACGTTCGGCCAGCTTGCGTTGCCGAATCTGGCGGCGCATCCAGGCGTTCCAGGCCAGCAGTCCCAGCAGCACCAGGCCTGCGCCGGACACGATGCGATAGATCAGGCGCTGATACGCGTGCCAGTTGACCCCGTTGGGGTTGTAGGTGCGCCAGCGTTCGTTGATGGCCGCCATGTCCTGCGGTGCGATGCCGGTCAGTGCCTTGTCGAGGATCGAGCGCAGTTCGGTAGCCTGTGCGGCGGTGGCCATGGCGATGAGCGCCGGCTGTTCACCCAGGGTCGCGGTAATGCGCAGGTGCTGGGCGAAGTGCCCGGAGGCCAGGAAGTAGTTGGCACTGAGCAACGAAACCGCCGCGCCGTCGACCCGCTCGTCGGCCAGTAGCTCAAGCGCTTGCAGCGGATTGTCGATGGGCACGATGACGATGTCGGGGTGCTGGCTGCGCAGCCAGGACAGCAGCGGGCTGTCCCGGGCCACGGCCAGGCGCTTGCCGCCCATCTGCAAGGGCCAGGCCGCCAGCGGGGCATTGCGACGGGTCACCAGCACAAAGGTGTTGTCCAGCCAGGGGCGGCTCAGGCCCAGTTGGGCGGCATGTTCGTCGCTGACCATCAGGGCGCCGATCATGTCGGCCTCACCCTGGTTGATCTGGCGCAGCATGTCGCGGGTGTCCGGTGAGCGCTGGACCTTGAAGCGCAGCCCGGTGCGCAGGCGTATGAGGTCGAGCAGGTCGGCGGTAATACCGCGAAACTGCCCGTCGGCATCGAAAAAGGTCAGGGGCGCATGGTTTTCATTGACCACGATGCGGACCTGCGGGTGCGCCGCGATCCAGCGTTGTTCGCTCGGGCTGAGCGACAGTGCAGGGCTGCCAGGCATGGGCTGGTCGCCGGTGCCCCAGCGCCTGGAGATTTCGAAGCGCTCGACCGGGGCAATCGCTTGCAGGGTCTGGTTGATGATTTCCAGCAACCGGGTGTTATCGCTGCGCACCGCAAAACCGAAGCCGTTGGCCTCGTGCTTGCCGAAGCTGGCCACCTGCACGTTGTTCAGATAGCCCTTGTTGATGATGTAGCGGGTGGAAACGGCATCGCCGATGAATACGTCGGCCTGATCGAAGGCCACCGCA
Source organism: Pseudomonas sp. Leaf127 (assembly GCF_001423155.1). Taxonomy (NCBI): domain Bacteria; kingdom Pseudomonadati; phylum Pseudomonadota; class Gammaproteobacteria; order Pseudomonadales; family Pseudomonadaceae; genus Pseudomonas; species Pseudomonas sp. Leaf127. The sequence goes on from NZ_LMOA01000012.1 coordinate 404,255, forward strand.
TTTATGGCACTCTGGAACGAGCGATGGACCTGCAGCGTGGCGCCCGGGTACATGGCCTGGATTTCGGCCGGTGGCAGGTAGTGATAGACCATGCTCAGGCGCATGCCCTTGAGGCCGTCGCTCAACGAGCGTGTTTCTCCGGTGCGGGTCATTAACACCGGCTGGTCAATGGCGTAGGGGGTGGACAGGCTGACATTGCGCTCTCTGGCCTCGAAGCCATTGGCGCTGCCCAGCAGGTCGATCTGACCCTGCCTCAGGGCCTCGATGGCCGCGTCGCGGCTGTCGAAGCGCTGCACCACGATCGGCACGCCCAGTGCCTGGGCAACGATGCCGGCATAGTCGGCGGTCACCCCTTCGTAGTCGCGTCCCGAAAGCGTCATGTCAAAGGGCGGGTAGTCGGGAACAGAGGTGCCAAGGACCAGTTCTTTCTGGCTGCGCACCCATTGCCATTGCGCGCGGTCGAGCCTGACCTCGATGTGCGTGGGGTGGGAGCGCCCCAGCAGGTTGAGGGGGGCGGCGGCCATGACGCTTGTGTGCAGTCCCCAGGCCAGCAGCAGACACGTCATCCGTTTAAAGCTGTTTTCAAGACACCTCGACATCCACTTTACTCACACCAATGCATTGCGTTTAGCCATCTCGATAAGTTCCACCAGCGTCTTGGTCCTGAGTTTCTGCATGAGCCGGGTCTTGTAAGTACTGACGGTCTTGTTGCTGAGAAACATGCCCTTGGCAATTTCCTTGTTGGAGCGTCCCTGGGCGAACAGTTGCAGTACCATCAATTCGCGATCATTGACCAGTTTGAACAGTTCGATTTCGCTGGGGTTGCCATTTTCGCCGGGGGGCGTATTGAGCGCCTGGCTCGGGAAGTAATTGTAGCCGGACAATACCGCCTTGACCGAGCTGAGCAGTTCGCTGAGGTCTTCCTGCTTGCACACATAGCCGGCGGCGCCCGATTGCATGCAGCGAATGGCAAAAAGATTGGGCGTCTGTGAGGTGAGGACCAGGATTTTCGAGGGCAGCCCCATGGAATTGAAGCGGGCCAGTACCTCCAGGCCATCGAGCTTGGGAATGCTGATGTCGAGAATGATCAGGTCGGGCATGCATTCACGCACCATTTGCATGGCGTCCACGCCATTATCGGTTTCGCCGACCACTTCGTAGTTTTCATTTTCAAGCAGCATGCGCACGGCCAGGCGAATAACGGGATGGTCGTCGATGATAAAAACTGAGTTCATAATTCAATCCATACAGACAGCGAAGAAAGCGCGCACATTAGCTCAGATGGTTGGCAAGTCACATGAATGAACAGGGTTGGTTGATGTATATAGGAAAGTTCCTACAGAAATTAACGTATTGGCGTACGTTAGTGCCCCGGTCCAGGGCGAATGTTTAAAGTAATGTGCGAATGGCCAGTATGTAATGGAAAGAGACAGGCGGGAGGCGTTTATTGTTTTAGAGAAAATTCCTACACGATAATGTTTGAGTTCTTACTTACAGGTCAGGCTCGCCATCGACTCAGTCTTCAGTGGCCGGTGGGCTCAGCAAGCGCAGCAGGTCAGGACCGTGCAGGGGCTTGTTCAGGCAGCCCAGCAGCGGCAGGCCACGCTGCCGGGCCGATTGTTCCAGGCCCTGCAACTGCTCATGTTCCAGACCGCTGAGCAGGATGGCCTGGCGGGCCAGCCCTTTGCGCCAGGCGTGATCAATCACTTCCAGGCCACCGATATCCGGCAGGCACTGGTCGCACAGCAGCAGGTCGTAGGGTTCGGGGCTGCGTTCAAGTGCGGCGAAGGCTTCGGCCGCGGTGAGGGCCGGGGTCAGCAGGAAGTAACCCTGGTTATTGAGCAGGATCTGGGTGGCGATCAGTTGGAAAGGGTGGTCTTCCACCAGCAGGATCCGCAGGTTGTGCTTGAACATGGGGTCTTCCGGCAGGTTCAGAGAGGAGGGCTCCGGGCATCATGGCCCGGTTTGGCAAGGCTTTGCGGGACGCGGGCAGGGCGCAGAATGGGGGGGATTATTCAGGAGCGCTTGTTCAGGCGGCGATAGGATATTTCTGACAAATGCGTAGGGTGTTTCCGAACTTGTAGCGTGCTTTGCTGCGCAACGGTGCAGGAAAACCCTGCACCGTTGCGGCTTTCAGGCTTCAGCGATGCCCCGAGCCGCCGGTCATTTCCTGTGCCATCTCGCTGGCGTAGCTGTCGGTCATGCCGGCGATGAAGTCGATCATGCGCAAAAAGGCACTGTGCAGTGGCGCCTCCGGGGCCGGTGCGCTCGTGCCCAGCAGGTCGAGGATGCGCCGGTGCTTGAATGACGGTGTCCGGCCGCCAAACTGCTCGACGGCCGCGCCACAAAAGGCATTGAGCAGTACTTCCAGGGTGGTGTAGGCACCGATCTCGTGCAGGGTCTTGCGCTTGTCCTGGAAGATTTTCTTGCGTGCCATGTCCTTGGCGCTGAGCACGCAGCGCTTGGCCGGACCGTGCATGTGCTCGACCAGATCGCCCTCCAGGCGGCCGTCGAGCAAGGCTTGCTGCTGGTTGACGAAGGCCCGGGCGGCAGCGTTGGTCAGGTGTTCGATGGCCTTGCCACGCAGGATGGCCAGCTTGCGCCGCCGCGAGTCGCCGGGACCCAGTTGGCGGTAGGTGTCGGGGACGTCATCGCCCACCAGGTCCAGCAGCAGCGCTTCGACTTCGGCGTACTGCAACAGGTCCATTTCCAGGCCGTCTTCCAGGTCGATCAGCGCATAGCAGATGTCGTCGGCGGCCTCCATCAGGTACACCAGTGGATGCCGGGCCCAGCGCTGGTCTTCGACCTGCGGGATGCCCAGCTTGTGGGCGATCTGCTCCAGTACCGGCAGTTCGCTCTGGTAGCAGCCGAACTTGTGTTTCTTGTAGCCGAGCGAGTCGGCATGCCGCGCCGTCCAGGGGTACTTGAGGTAAGTGCCCAGGGTGGCGTAGGTCAGGCGCATGCCGCCATCGAACTGGTGGTACTCCAGTTGTGTCAGTACCCGCAGGCCCTGGGCATTGCCTTCGAAGTTGAGGAAGTCGTTGCGCTCGACTTCGCTCATGCCGTCCAGCCAGCCACGGCCTGCCGCCTGCTTGAACCAGTTGCGGATCGCGTCTTCACCGGAGTGGCCGAACGGCGGGTTGCCGATATCGTGGGCCAGGCAGGCCGATTGCACGATCATGCCCAGGTCACTCGGGTCGCACCAGTCGGGCAATTGCCCGCGCAGGGTCTCCCCGACCCGCATGCCCAGCGAGCGGCCTACGCAGCTGACCTCCAGCGAATGGGTCAGGCGGGTGTGGATATGGTCGTTGCTCGACATCGGATGCACCTGGGTCTTGCGCCCCAGGCGGCGAAAGGCACCGGAAAAGATGATCCGGTCATGGTCCTTGTGAAACGGGCTGCGTCCCAGCTCTTCAGGGCTGTGCAGCGGTTTGCCGAGTCGTTCGCGGTTAAGCAGGGTCTGCCAGTCCAAGGCCTTCACTCCGTGTACTCATAAGAGGGCTAGCTTCGACGTTCACACGCCTGGCTGCAAGCGCTGTCACCACCCGGCGGCATCGATGTCGATCAGCAGCAGGCGGGTGCCGGTGGCATAGAACTGCCCGGCTGTCAGGCAGTACTGGTTGCTGGTGGCATCACGGTAAGTGTTGGACAGGATCAGCCGGCGTTCTTCCCAACCCTCGGCCAGCAGATGATAGAAATAGGGTCGCCAGGACCAGTTGTGCCCCAGGTAGCGCGCATCGGCCTGCCAGGCCCCGTTGCGCCATTCCAGGTTCGGTGTCAGTTGCGTGCCATGCTTGTCGCACTGGTAGAAGCGCAGCAGCCAGGGATAGTCCTGCGGATGGGGCAGCTCGCTGACCGGCGCATCATCCAGTGCCCAGCGTTGCAGCAGGCCCATCAGGCGGGCCAGTTGTTGGCGCAGGATCATCAGTCGTGCACGTTCGGCGACTTTTTGCAGCACATAGCGATCACGCAGCGCGGCAAAGGTGGCGACGAAGGTGTCAGCGGCAAAAAAGTGCTCTTCAGCATGGGCAAACAGGTAACCCTGAACATAACGCGCCCCGCATTCCAGGGCGAAATGCAGCTCGGCTTCGGTTTCCACGCCTTCGGCAATGATCCAGCAGCCGGTCTTCTCGGCCATCAGCGCCAGGGCACGCACCACGTCGCTGCTCGGACCGCCGCGTGCGGCCGCCTGGAACAGGCGCATGTCGAGCTTGAGGATGTCCGGCTGCAAGGCCAGTACCCGGTCCAGTTGCGAGTAGCCGGCGCCAAAGTCGTCAATGGCGATGCGGGCACCGGCCTTGCGGTAGCGATCGACCACCTCGCCCAGGCGCTGGCTGTCGCCGCCCAGCTCGGTGATCTCGAACACCACCCGCTGCGGCGCCACGCCGTGACGTTCAAGCTGTTGCAGGCTGGGCAGGGGTTCATCGGGCGTGACGCTGCTGATCCAGCGCGGCGACATGTTCAGGCTCAGGAACCAGTCTTGCGGCGCCTCGTGCAGCCGGCTCAGGGCATGGTCGCGGATGTCCCGGTCCAGTTGACGCAAGGTGTCGCCTGGCAGCACCGGATCGTTGAACAGCGGCCCGACCGACTGCAGGTTGCCCTGCGCGTCGCGCAGTCGGCCCAGGGCTTCTACACCGGCGATACGCCCCGTGGCGGTATCGATGAATGGCTGGAAGCAGGCAATGGGTTGCCCTTCGATCACAACGTGCTCCTTGAACAATTGACCGTGCACACAAAGCAGCGCCCGGGGTGTGGCCCCAGGCGCTGAGGGTGAGTGTGTTGCAAGATTGTAGCCAGAGCACGCAACAGGGCGGCAGAGCGCAGGCGGCTCAGTGTTTGCGCAGGCGGCTCTGGATGGCCAGCTTGATCAGCGGCATGAGCGTCACGCTCAGCCTGACCAGCCGGCTCAGGCCGCCCGCCCGTGCCGGTGCAACGCGCTCGCGCCCGGCGCCCTTGCCACTCAGAAAGCCCAGCAGGGCCACCGCACCGACACCCCACAGGGGCGCATGGCGAATACCCAGTGTCCCCGGCAGGTTATGCGCCATGCCACGTACCCGACGCAGGGGCTGCATCATCTGGGTGGATTCGTGGCGGATTTCCTGACGGTGCATTTCCATGCGCAGACGCACCAGTGCCTTGCGCAGTTCGCGCCGGGTATTGCCTTGATGTGATTTGGGTTCGCTCATGGCAGCAGTCGCTCACGGTCATTGGCCAGTTCTTCGAGCGTGGCACTGAACGGCGAGGATTCGTCGAAAATCGCCGCCCGCATGCGCAGGGCAAAGAACAGCAGGGCGAGGAAATAGAACACGCACAGACCGATGATGCCTACCATGCGGTAGCTGTCCCACAGCACGATCAGCACCAGGGCCGAAAGCGCGGTCAGCAGCAACAGGGCAAATACCAGGGCCAGGCCTGCAAACAGCAGCAGATGCAGCGTACGGGCCTTCTGTTCCTGCAGTTCGATGCCGAACAGTTCGATGTGACTGTGCAGCAGGCCGACGAAGGCGGCGCCCAGACGCCGTGGTGAGGGTCCTTGTGCCGCCTTTGCTGCGGCGGCTTCCGTTTCCGCACTCATGGCCTTAACGCCTGGAGGCCAGCAGGCCGATCAGGAACCCGGCACCGGCGGCGATGCCCACTGACTGCCAGGGGTTGTTCTGCACGTAGTCTTCGGTGGCAATGACGGCGGCTTCGCCGCGTTGGCGCAGGGAGTCTTCGGTCTGTTTAAGGGTTTCGCGGGCACGCAGCAGGCTGTCCTTGATCTGGTCGCGCAGCAGGTCGGCCTGTTCGCCGGCCAGGGATGCGGTGTGATCAAGCAGCTTTTCGGTATCGGCAACCAGGGTCTGGAAGTCGGCCAAGAGAATTTCCTGAGCGTTTTGAGGCGTACGACGGGCCATGATTTTCTCCATGAAGGGCATGTAGGGATTGAGAGTAGAGCGTTTCAAGGAAGGTTCACTTCGATTGCCATTCAGGGCAACAACGCACTGGTACAGCTTTTGCTTCGCGATGGTGCATGTTGTGGCGTAACTGCGCCAAACGGGCGCGGCGTTGGGCGCATACCCTACGCCAAAACTCCAAAAACCGAGAAATATCCGAAGCATTTTTCACTTCATGCCCTCGCTCGGGGCATGGCCGAAGGATCGGGTTGCCAGTGTATTGCGCCAGTTCGGTGCGCGCCGGCTGAAGAATGTATCGCTTTGGTGCTTTCAAGAACCTGCAGGTCTGCCTTTCCAATGGAAAATTTGCAAAGCGCCGTGGACACCCTGGTCCATGGATCCAACACCCTGTTTCTGCTGCTTGGCGCGGTCATGGTCCTGGCCATGCATGCCGGCTTCGCCTTTCTGGAAGTCGGCACGGTCCGGCAGAAGAACCAGGTCAATGCCCTGTCGAAGATTCTCAGTGATTTCGCAGTCTCGACCCTGGCCTATTTCTTCATTGGCTACTGGATTTCCTATGGCGTGACCTTCATGCAGCCGGCGGCGGTGCTCAATGCCGACCACGGTTATGGTCTGGTGAAGTTCTTCTTTCTGCTGACCTTTGCCGCGGCCATCCCGGCGATCATTTCCGGTGGCATTGCCGAGCGTGCGCGTTTCGTGCCACAGCTGTGCGCCACGGCGCTGATCGTGGCCTTTGTCTACCCGTTGTTCGAAGGCATGGTGTGGAATGGCAACTATGGCCTGCAAGCCTGGTTGCAGGCGCGCTTCGGGGCGGGCTTCCATGACTTTGCCGGCTCCGTGGTGGTGCACGCCATGGGCGGCTGGCTGGCACTGGCAGCAGTATTGCTGTTGGGGGCGCGCAACGGTCGTTATCGCGACGGTCGTCTGGTGGCGTATCCGCCCTCGAGCATTCCGTTCCTGGCCCTGGGCTCCTGGATCCTTATTGTCGGCTGGTTCGGCTTCAACGTCATGAGCGCCCAGACCTTGCCGGCGGTGAGCGGCCTGGTGGCGGTCAACTCGCTGATGGCCATGGTCGGCGGCACGGTGGCGGCCTTGCTGACAGGCCGTAACGACCCGGGCTTTCTGCACAATGGTCCGTTGGCCGGGCTGGTGGCGATCTGCGCCGGCTCCGACCTCATGCACCCGGTCGGTGCGCTGCTGACCGGGGTGATGGCCGGTGCGCTGTTCGTCTGGACCTTTACCGCCGCTCAAGTGCGCTGGAAGATCGACGATGTGCTGGGGGTCTGGCCCTTGCACGGCCTGTGTGGCGTCTGGGGCGGCATCGCCTGCGGCATCTTTGGCCAGCAAGCGCTGGGCGGACTGGGCGGTGTGAGCCTGATCAGCCAGTTGATCGGCACCGGCCTGGGCGTGGTGGTGGCGCTGGTCGGCGGCTTTGCCGTCTACGGCGGGCTCAAGCTGATCGTCGGCCTGCGCCTGAACCAGGAAGAGGAGTACTACGGTGCCGACCTGTCGATTCACAAGATCGGCGCGGTCAGCCAGGACTGAAAGCAGCGCGGTGTGTTGCGCACCGCGCTGCCGAAACTTTGCGAGATATGGATAGAGGTCTGCACGAACTGGATATTTCCGGCTTCCGACCTCGTCCTACCATGGCCTCAATTGCACAATAACAATTGGAGGCCACAGGTCATGTCCCTCGGATCTGATTACCTGAATTCGCAGCTTCTGGAAGACAAGGAGCAGGGCATCTACCGCTGCAAGCGGGAGATGTTCACCGATCCGCGCCTGTTCGACCTGGAGATGAAGCACATCTTCGAAGGCAACTNGGAAGACAAGGAGCAGGGCATCTACCGCTGCAAGCGGGAGATGTTCACCGATCCGCGCCTGTTCGACCTGGAGATGAAGCACATCTTCGAAGGCAACTGGATCTACCTGGCCCACGAAAGCCAGATCCCCGGCAAGAACGACTTCCTGACCACCCAGATCGGCCGTCAGCCGATCTTCATCGCCCGCAACAAGGACGGNATCTACCTGGCCCACGAAAGCCAGATCCCCGGCAAGAACGACTTCCTGACCACCCAGATCGGCCGTCAGCCGATCTTCATCGCCCGCAACAAGGACGGTGTGCTCAACGCCTTCCTCAACGCCTGCAGCCATCGCGGCGCGATGCTGTGCCGGCACAAGACCGGCAACAAGTCATCCTATACCTGTCCGTTCCATGGCTGGACCTTCAACAACAGCGGCAAGCTGCTCAAGGTCAAGGACCCGGTGGACGCCGGCTAYCCGGACAGCTTCAACTGYGAAGGCTCCCATGACCTGACCCGCGTGGCGCGTTTYGAGTCGTACCGCGGCTTTCTGTTCGGCAGCCTGAACGCCGACGTGCTGCCRCTGGTCGAGCACCTGGGCGAGTCGGCCAAGATCATCGACATGATCGTCGACCAGTCGCCCGAGGGYCTGGAAGTGCTGCGCGGCTCCAGCAGCTACATCTACGAAGGCAACTGGAAGCTGACCGCCGAAAACGGCGCCGACGGCTACCACGTCAGTGCCGTGCACTGGAACTACGCCGCGACCCAGAACCAGCGCAAGCTGCGTGAAGCCGGCGAAGAGATCAAGACCATGAGCGCCGGCAGCTGGGGCAAGACCGGGGGCGGCTTCTATTCGTTCGACAAGGGYCACYTGTTGCTGTGGACGCGCTGGGCCAACCCCGAGGACCGCCCGGCCTTCGAGCGYCGCGACGAACTGGCGCGCGACTTCGGCCAGGCSCGYGCCGACTGGATGATCCAGAACTCGCGCAACCTGTGCCTGTACCCCAACGTCTACCTGATGGACCAGTTCAGCTCGCAGATCCGCATCGCCCGGCCGATCTCGGTGAACCGKACCGAAATCACCATCTACTGCATCGCGCCCARGGGCGAGAGCGCCGAGGCGCGGGCCAGGCGCATCCGCCAGTACGAAGACTTCTTCAACGTCAGCGGCATGGCCACCCCGGACGACCTGGAAGAGTTCCGCTCGTGCCAGACCGGCTACGGCGGCGGCACCGGCTGGAACGACATGTCGCGCGGCGCCACGCACTGGATCGAAGGGGCGGACGCGGCGGCGCAGGAAATCGAGCTCAAGCCGCTGCTGTCCGGGGTGCGCACCGAGGACGAAGGCCTGTTCGTGCTGCAGCACCARTACTGGCAGCAGACCATGCTCAAGGCCCTGGCSGCCGAGCAGGCGGCCGCTGTCGACCAGACCCGACAGACGCAGCAGGCGCTGATCCCGGTGGAGGCTGTGCAATGACCMTCACCTACGAAGCGGTGCGCGACTTTCTCTACCGCGAAGCACGCCACCTGGATGACGCCGAATGGGACCAGTGGCTGGAGCTGTACGCCCCTGACGCGACCTTCTGGATGCCGGCCTGGGATGACAACGACACGCTGACCGAGAACCCGCAGACGGAAATCTCGCTGATCTGGTACGGCAAYCGCGGCGGGCTGGAAGACCGGGTRTTCCGCATCAAGACCGAGCGCTCCAGCGCGACGATCCCCGACACGCGCACCTCGCACAACCTGAGCAACATCGAGGTGCTGGAGCAGGGCGATGGCATCGCCAGGGTGCGCTTCAACTGGCACACCCTGAGTTTTCGCTACAAGACGGTCGACAGCCACTTCGGCACCAGCTTCTACACCCTGGACATCCGTGGCGAACAGCCGCTGATCAAGGCCAAGAAGGTGGTGCTCAAGAACGACTATGTGCGYCAGGTCATCGACGTCTATCACATCTGAAGGTGCACCCATGAGCTTTCATATCGCGCTCAATTTCGAAGACGGGGTGACCCGTTTCATCGAGGCCACTGGCAGCGAAACCGTCGCCGATGCGGCCTATCGCCARGGYATCAATATYCCGCTGGAYTGCCGCGACGGCGCCTGCGGCACCTGCAAGTGCTTTGCCGAGGCCGGCACCTACGACCTGGGCCAGGAATACATCGAGGATGCCCTGACCGAGGAAGAGGCCGAACAAGGNTGCCGCGACGGCGCCTGCGGCACCTGCAAGTGCTTTGCCGAGGCCGGCACCTACGACCTGGGCCAGGAATACATCGAGGATGCCCTGACCGAGGAAGAGGCCGAACAAGGTTATGTGCTGACCTGCCAGATGCGCGCCGCCAGCGATTGCGTGGTGCGCGTGCCGGCTTCATCGGATGTGTGCAAGACCCGGCAAGCGAGCTTCGATGCCGTTGTCAGTGACGTTCGCCCGCTGTCTGCCAGCACGATTGCGCTGTCGATCAAGGGCGACGCGCTGGCTCGCCTGGCATTCCTGCCGGGCCAGTACGTCAACCTGCAGATACCCGGCAGCGAGCAGACCCGCGCTTATTCGTTCAGCTCGCTGCAAAAGGGCGGCGAAGTCAGCTTTCTGGTGCGTAACGTGCCGGGCGGCCTGATGAGCCGTTACCTGACCGAGGCGGCCAAGGTTGGTGATGCCATTCGCCTGGCCGGTCCCCTGGGCAGCTTTTACCTGCGTGAGATCAAGCGACCGTTGCTGCTGCTGGCCGGCGGCACCGGCCTTGCGCCATTCACCGCGATGCTGGAAAAAATCGCCGGGCAGGGCAGTGCCCACCCGGTGCACCTGATCTACGGGGTCACCCACGACTTCGACCTGGTCGAGCTGGAAAAACTTGAAGCCTTTGCGGCACAGATTCCCGGTTTCACCTGGCGCGCCTGCGTGGCCAGCCCCGACAGCGCTCATCCGCACAAGGGCTATGTCACCCAGCACATCGAGCCGGGTCATCTCAACGACGGCGACGTGGACATCTACCTGTGTGGCCCGCCGCCAATGGTCGAGGCGGTCAGCGCCTACATGCGTGACCAGGGCCTGACACCGAGCAACTTCTACTTCGAGAAATTCGCGGCCAGCGCGGCCTGATTTCCATCCTTCTACAACGAGGTTGTCATGAGTACGAGATTTGCAGACAAGGTGGTCGTGGTGACGGGGGCCGCGCAAGGTATCGGCCGCAGCGTGGCCGAACGTCTGGTGCAGGAAGGCGCGCAGGTCGTGGCCGTCGACCGTTCCGAACTGGTCTTTGAGGTCAGCGGTGCATTGGGTGACGAGCGGGTGCTGGCGCTGACGGCCGACCTTGAACAGTACGCCGACTGCAGCCGGGTCATGGCCGCCGCCGTCGAGCGCTTCGGGCGCCTGGACGTGCTGATCAACAACGTCGGCGGCACGATCTGGGCCAAGCCTTTCGAGCACTATGCCGAGCATGAGATCGAGGCCGAGGTGCGCCGCTCGCTGTTCCCGACCCTGTGGTGCTGTCATGCGGCCTTGCCGTGGATGATCAAGCAGGGCAAGGGGGCCATCGTCAACGTGTCGTCGATTGCCACCCGCAGCATCAATCGGGTGCCCTACGGCGCGGCAAAGGGCGGTGTGAATGCCTTGACCGCCTGCCTGGCCTTCGAAAATGCCGAGCGTGGCATTCGCGTCAACGCCACCGCCCCTGGCGGCACCGAGGCACCGCCACGGCGCATCCCGCGCAACAGTGCCGAGCAGAGTCCGGACGAGAAAGTCTGGTATCAGCAGATCGTCGACCAGACCCTGCACAGCAGCCCGATGAAACGCTACGGCACCATTGATGAGCAGGTCGGCCCGATCCTGTTCCTGGCCTCTGATGAAGCGGCCTATATCACGGGCGTGACCCTGCCGGTCGGCGGTGGCGACCTGGGTTGAGCCATTGGCGTAACGGCCGCTATCACAACGCTCCACAAGAACAAGACAGGTGAACACCATGACCGTGAAGATTTCTCATACCCCGGCGCTGCAGGCATTCTTCGAAGAAGCGGCCGGCCTTGGTAACGATGACGGCAGTCCGCGGGTAAAAAGCATCGTGCTGCGGGTGTTGCAGGAACTGGCGAGCCTCATCGAGGACCTGGACATTACCGAAGACGAGTTCTGGAAAACCGTCGATTACCTCAACCGCCTGGGAGGTCGCAACGAGGCCGGCCTGCTGGTTGCAGGCCTTGGCATCGAGCATTTCCTCGACCTGTTGCAGGACGCCAAGGACGCGCAGACCGGCTTGACCGGCGGCACCCCGCGCACCATCGAAGGCCCGCTGTATGTCGCCGGCGCGCCGCTCAGTCAGGGCGAAGCCCGCCTGGATGACGGCGCTGAAAACGGCGTGGCCACGGTCATGTTTCTGGAGGGGCAGGTGTTCGACGCGGATGGCAAGCCGCTGGCGGGCGCAATCGTCGACCTGTGGCAAGCCAACACCCAGGGCACCTATTCGTTCTTCGATTCGAGCCAGTCGCCCTACAACCTGCGCCGGCGCATCGTCACTGATGCGCAGGGCCGTTACCGCGCGCGCTCCATCGTGCCGTCCGGCTACGGCTGCGATCCGCAAGGCCCGACCCAGGCGTGCCTGGACCTGCTCGGCCGCCACGGCCAGCGTCCGGCACATGTGCACTTTTTCATCTCGGCACCTGGCCATCGACACCTGACCACGCAGATCAACCTGTCGGGCGAGAAATACCTCTGGGACGACTTTGCCTACGCCACCCGTGATGGCCTGGTGGGTGAGGTGGTCTTTCTGGAGGATGGCGCGCGCGGCATCGAAGGCCGCTACGCCGAGTTGAAATTCGACTTCCAGTTACAGAAAGCCGTGGTGTCCGAGGCCGAGCAGCGCAGCGCCCGGCCACGGGCCTTGCAGGACGCCTGATCACGGCACCGATGCACTGTGTCCCTCCGGGCCCGCCTTTACAGGCCGGTCCGGTTTTTTGCGTTTCACCGTCCAATAACAATAACGAGACCACTCATGCACACACCCAACACACGTCTGCGCCTTGCCGCACTGGTCCAGGCCAGTGCACTGCTGGCTTGCCTCATGGCCGCTGTCTACCCCGACGCCCGCACAATCGGCCTGTCGATCGGCATCCTTGCGCTGCTGGCGGCCGGCTGGCTGTATCACTTCGACAAGGTCCGCACGGTCGAGGTGCGGGTCGACATTCCGGTCGAGTCTTTGCCACCACCGCCTGCGCTGCTGGTCGAGGCGGCGCGTGCGCCCGAGCCACTGCCGCTCGACCCGCGATTGCACAGCGGCCTGGCCGAACTGACCCTGGCCATCGGCGACACCGAACAGGACATGCGCCTGGCCAACCAGATGGCGCGCGAGGCGGGCGGCAAGGTCAGCGCCAGTGCCGAGAGTATTCAGGCCTCGGCCCGAATCCTCGGTGAGCTGGACCGCTCCATGGGCCAACTGGCGCATTCGTTCGACGAACTCGGTGGTCAATCGGTGCAGATCAGCGCGCTGGTCGGCAGCATCCAGGACATTGCCCGGCAGACCAATCTGCTGGCCTTGAATGCCGCCATCGAAGCCGCCCGCGCGGGCGAGCATGGCCGCGGCTTTGCCGTGGTGGCCGATGAGGTACGTCACCTGTCACGCCGTGTGACCGACTCCAGCGCGCAGATCCATCAGATCGCGCAAAGCCTGGAGCGCACCGCCGATGAAGCACGTGGCGGTATCGATCAACTGGGTGCCTCGGCCCGCAGCGGTCTGGCGCAATCGGATCAAGCCTTGCAGTCGATGCAAAGCCTGCGCGAGGCGGCGGTGGCCAGGATGGAAATTGTCGAGCGGGTCATGGGGCGGCTGGCCGCTCAACGGGCGCTGACGGCGCAGGTTGAGGGCTTGTTGATCGACCCGGCTCCGGCCTCGACGTTGTCACGCGCTCGGGGTTATTGAGCCATTAGCGGTGCCCATTAATCGAGCGTTGCGTACCCCGGCGCCTCCCTGCCCGGATCAGGGAGCGCGTACGGGCTTTGTAACCGCCTGAACAGGCAGGGTGCACGTCTCGGTTGGCGCAAGGATTGACATTCTTTGGCAGGCCATTCACCATTTGTTTCAACTTGTTGGACAACCAACAACCAACAACCAACAACTACAAGAACAGCGGTTCAGCGCTTGAAGCGTGATGGACCCTCCAGGAGAGGACTTATGCCTCATCCCCCTGACAGTGCCGAATTGCCGCCACTGTGCGCAGCACCCAGGCCGTCATTGAAAGCGCCATCCTTCAGGCTTCTGCCCGGTGCCTGCGATACCCATGCCCATGTGATCAGCGCCGATCACATTCGCTACCCATTCGTGGCCGACCGCAGCTACACCCCGGCACCGGCCCCTGAACAGGCGTACCTGCAGATGCTGCACGCCATGGGCATGCAGCGCGGTGTGTTGGTCCAGCCGAGCATCTACGGCACCGATAACCGCTACATGCTGGAGGTATTGGAACGTCATCAGGCCTGCTTGCGCGGTGTCGCTGTGGTCGACGACCAGGTCAGCGATGCGGTGCTTGAGCACATGCATCATTGCGGGGTACGCGGGGTTCGCATCAATGTGCTGTTTCGCGGCGGCGTGGACCTGGACCTGATGGAGCGCCTGGCTGCCCGGGTCGCCGAGTTCGGCTGGCATGTGCAGTTTCTGATCGATGTCCGGCACCTGGAAACGTTGCAGGCGCGCATGGCCAGGTTGCCGTGCCCTGTAGTCATTGATCATCTGGGGCATTTTCCCGCTCGCCTGGGTGTTCGGGAGCCGGGCTTTGCGTTGTTACGCCGCAACGTGGCCGAGCGTGGCTGGTGGGTCAAGCTGTCGGGCATTTACCGGCTGAGCGATGCGCCACCCGACTATGCCGACGCCGATGCCTTGGCACAGGCATTGATCGAAGCGGCGCCCGAGCGAATGGTATGGGGCAGCGACTGGCCCCATGTGGCCTTGCAGAGCACGCCTGATACGGGTGCCTTGCTGAACCGGCTGCCGCTGTGGGCGCCCGGTGAGCATCAACGCAAACAAATTCTGGTCGATAACCCGGCCGCCCTCTACGACTTCCGATAACAACAAAAGTGGCCGTTCGCCAATGACGAGCGGGCGGCGCGGAGAATAATAATGAGTTGGTTCAGCGAACTGAGTACGGTTGAAAAACGCACGTTCTATTCCGCTTTCGGCGGGTGGGCGCTGGATGCCCTGGACTTCATGGTCTTCACCTTTGTCATCGCCTCGTTGATGACCTTGTGGAACATCGACAAGGGCTCGGTCGGGCTGCTAAGTACCGTGACCTTGCTGTTTTCCGCCATTGGCGGCTGGGGCGCGGGGATCCTGGCCGACCGCTACGGACGGGTGCGTCTGTTGCAGATCAGCATCCTGTGGTTCTCGATCTGTACGGTGCTGATCGGCTTCGCGCAGAACTTCGAGCAATTGTTCGTCCTTCGCGCCCTGCAGGGGCTGGGCTTTGGCGGCGAGTGGGCCGTAGGCTCGGTGCTGATCGGCGAGATGGTGCGCGCCCAGCATCGCGGCAAGGCCGTGGGCATCGTGCAAAGCGGCTGGGCCGTGGGTTGGGGCGGGGCAGCATTGCTCTATACCGTAGCCTTCAGCGTATTGCCCGAAGACCTGGCGTGGCGCTCGTTGTTCTGGATCGGTGTCGTGCCGGCGCTGCTGGTGCTGTACATCCGCAAATATGTGCCAGAGCCGGAAGTCTTCCAGAATACCCAGAAACAGCAGCGCGAGTCGGGTGAGTCGGTGCCGTTCTGGCATATCTTCTCGCCGTCGCTGCTACGCGTCACCTTGCTGTCGGCGCTGTTGTGCATGGGCGTGCAGGGCGGTTACTACGCGATTACCACGTGGCTGCCGACCTACCTGAAGCTGGAAAAGGGCCTGTCGGTGTTCGGCACCGGCAGCTACCTGATGGTGGTGATCCTGGGATCGTTCTGCGGCTACGTGTGCGGGGCTTTCCTGGCCGACCGGCTGGGGCGGCGTCCTAACTTCATTATTTTCGCGGTGTTGTCGGCCATCAGCGTGTTCTGCTACATGCAGCTGGAACTGACCAATACGCAAATGCTGATCCTGGGCTTCCCGCTGGGCTTCACCGCTTCGGGCATCTACAGCGGCATGGGGGCGTTTCTGACCGAGCTGTACCCATCGGCGGTGCGGGCCAACGGCCAGGCGTTTTCCTATAATTTTGGTCGGGCCGTTGGCGCGCTGTTCCCGGGGCTGGTGGGCTATATCAGTGCCAAGTACAGCCTGGGCACGGCCATTGCCATGTTTGCCGGTGGTGCGTATTGCCTGGTGTTGCTGGTCACCTGCTTCCTGCCGGAAACCAAGGGCAAGCAGTTGCACTGATCGCACGGCTCTTTGTTAAAGTAACGCCCACGCATCGTACGATCCGTGGGCGCCTGGGGCCTGCGGTTTGGCAACGGGCGCCCCGACTTTCGATGACAGAGCAGCATGACTATAAAAGCCATTGGCCGACGCGACCATTTTTCAATCGAGATCTCCCGCTACCTGGAAGGTGAGATTCGCGACGGTCGATTGCGCCCCGGCGACCGTATCCCGACCGAGACCCGCCTGGCCGAATCCTTTGCGGTCAGTCGCAATGTCGTGCGTGAAGCGGTGGCCCGGCTCAAGTCCTCAGGGCTGGTGATCAGTCGTCAGGGCCTGGGCGCTTTCGTTGCCACGCAATCGAGCCAGAGCACGTTTCGCATCACCCAGGAAGAACTGGGCGACACGTCCAAGCTGCGTCAACTGTACGAGTTGCGCCTGGACCTGGAGGTGGCGGCGGCGAGCATGGCCGCCAGGCGTCGGTCCCTCAGTCAGTTGGCCAGTATTGCGGCCGCCCTCGACACCCTGCGCGCCGGTATCCACAGCGCCGAGTCCATTGTCGAGCACAGTTTGCAGTTCAAGCGCGCCATTGCCGATGCCACCGGCAACGAGTATTTCCGCAACTTCATTATTTTTCTGTGCGGCCATGTGTTCGAGGCGGCTTCGCTCGAGCGTCGCCTGGTCAGCGCCAGGGACCTGGGCGAGGTGCTGCTGGCCGAGCACCAGGCTGTCTTCGATGCCATCAAGCTGGGCGATCCTGACCTTGCCCGGCGCGCGACCTGGCAGCAGATCATCAACTCGGCCGAGCGCAACGGTTTGCGCGGCCTGCAAGGCTGGGAAGTCACGCGCATGAGTTCGCTGGGCGAGACCTATGCTCCGCAGTGCCCAGGCCCTGATCCGGCACCGCGGACCCTGCCTCGGGCATTACCTGCCGGGGCCTGTGACTGTCATTTCCATGTGTTCGGTGACGAGCACGGCCAGCCCTTCACACCGCATCGCTCGTACACGCCACCGCCGGCCTCGCTGCAGGCCTTTCGCAAGGTGCAGCAGACGCTGGGGCTGAGCCGTGGCGTGATCGTGCAGCCAAGCGTGTACGGTGCGGACAACACCACGACCCTGACCGCACTGAAAGAGGCGGGCAGCGATTTTCGTGGCGTGGTGGTGATCGACGCCGATGCCGATCCTGACGCGTTGCAGGAGATGCACCGGCTGGGCGTGCGAGGCGTGCGGGTGAACCTGATCTTCAAGAGTGGCGTAGAAGTGTCGGATGTCGCCGCCCTGGCCGAAAAGGTGGCCGTGCTCGGCTGGCATCTGCAACTGCTGATCGACATCACCGAGTTCGCTGACCTGTATGAAACCGTGAAAAGCCTGCCGGTCGATGTGGTGATCGATCATATGGGTCATATGCCGACCAGTACCGGGCTTGAGCATCCGGGCTTCATGGACCTTGTGCGTTTGCTGGAGGAGGGACGTGCCTGGGTGAAGCTCTCCGGGGCTTATCGCTTCACGGCCTGCAACGATCTTCCCTACGATGACGTGACCCCGTATGCCAGGGCGCTTATTGCGGCCAATCCGCAGCGGGTGCTGTGGGCCAGTGACTGGCCGCACCCGTGCATACCGGTGCCGATGCCCAATGATGCCGACCTGCTGGAGATGCTGTTCGACTGGGCCGATAACGATGATGCGCTGATCAAGCAGATCCTGGTGGACAATCCGGCGCAGCTCTACGGATTCTGACCGGCAACACCTGCGCCCACCCGCCGGGCGCCGGTGTTGCCGTCTCACTCAGAAAATATAATCAGTGGTCAAAAAGCTCGACTCACGATTACGAATGATCTCGCTGATCAGCGCCTTGTTGCCTTCTTGGAACTTGGTGGCCACCAGGGTCCGGATCGAAAACACCCGTAGCGCATCGTGGACCGAAAGGGTGCCTTCAGCGGAGTTCTTGCGCCCGTTGAACGGATACTGGTCCGGGCCACGCTGGCACTGGGCATTGATATTGATGCGCCCGACCTGATTGGCAAAGGCGTCCACCAGCCGGCCTACCTGCGCCGAATCGTTGCCGAAAATACTCAGTTGCTGGCCAAAGTCGGAGTCCAGCACGTAGTCGATGACCGTCTGCAGGTCACGGTAGGCCACCACCGGCACCACAGGGCCAAACTGTTCCTCGTGATAGACGCGCATGTCGGCGGTCACCGGGTACAGCACGGCCGGGTAGAAGAAGTTCTCCAGTACCTCTGCGCCGCCTTCATTGACCACGCGAGCGCCTTTTTCCACGGCATCGGCCACCAGGCCTTGCAGGTAATCGATCTTGCCCGGTTCCGGCAGCGGCGTCAGCGACACCCCTGGCTCCCACGGCATGCCGGGCTTGAGCTGCGCCAGCCGGGCCTGGAATTTTTCCAGGAACGGCTCGACCACCTCCTCATGCACGAACAGGATCTTCAGCGCCGTGCAGCGCTGGCCATTGAACGACAGGGCGCCGGTGACCGACTCGCTGACGGCATTGTCCAGGTCGACATCCGGCAGCACGATGCCAGGGTTCTTGGCATCCAGGCCCAGGGCGGCACGCAGGCGGTGCGGGCGGGGGTGCAGTTTCTTCAGGTCACTGGCGGCCTTGTTGGTGCCGATGAAGGCAAACACATCGATCTTGCCGGTGGCCATCAGGGCACTGACCGTCTCGCGGCCACGGCCGTAGATCACGTTGATCACCCCGGCCGGAAAGCTGTCGCGGAAGGCTTCGAGCAACGGCCGGATCAGCAGCACGCCGAACTTGGCCGGCTTGAACACCACGGTGTTGCCCATGATCAGCGCCGGAATCAGCGTCGTGAAGGTTTCGTTGAGCGGGTAGTTGTACGGCCCCATGCACAAGGTCACGCCCAGCGGTACACGGCGGATCTGGCCCAGGGTGTCCTGTTCCAGCTCGAAACGGCTGGAGCGCCGGTCCAGCTCCTTGAGGGCATTGATGGTGTCGACGATGTAGTCGCAGGTGCGATCGAACTCCTTCTCCGAGTCCTTGAGGTTCTTGCCGATCTCCCACATCAATAGCTTGACAACCGCCTGGCGCTGCTCGCGCATGCGCTTGAGGAACGTCTCGACGTGCTGGATACGCTCGACCACCCGCAGTGTCGGCCAGGCACCCTGGCCACGGTCATAGGCCCGCACGGCCGCATCCAGGGCGGTCATTGCGGTCTCGGCGTCCATCAGCGGCGTACTGCCCAGTATCACCGGCTCCAGCGTGTCGCCATGGCGCAAGCTGATCGGGCTGCGCACCGGGGCCAGGGCGCCTGGCCAGGACTCCAGAAGGCCATCGACCAGATACTCGCGCTGCTCGATGGCAGGGCCCGGGCGCCAGATGTCAGGAATCTGGTCGGCGTTGGGGAACAAGGATTCAAGACGATTACCCTGTGGCATGAACTCACCTCACTGTGATGGGTTGGAAAGACGGCTTTGAACACACTACGCCACCTGCCATGACCGATGAAACCTGAGGTCGTTGATTCGCCTGGGTTTTTTTCGGTTTTTTTAGGGGCGGTGCTTGACTACCGTATTTAAATCAGTAAGATAGCCCTCATTCCGCGATAGCTCAGTTGGTAGAGCAAGTGACTGTTAATCACTGGGTCCCTGGTTCGAGTCCAGGTCGTGGAGCCAGTTTTTTTAGATGTAAATCAAGGTCTTGCGCAGCTTTCACCGAAAATGAGACCAAATGACAGCGTGTACGTCATTTGGTCCTCGGAATGAGAGTAGCGCAAGGCCTTTTTTATGCCCGCTTGCAAAGGCGCATCGCCATCGTTTCAATCAAGGGCGGACTGGGCAAAACCACGGTCACACCTAATCTAGGCGCGTTCTGCGCCATCTTTGCGGGCGCTGCATGCCTGGCAATCTGCATTCGCCCTCGAACCGGGCCTAGCGCGCTGCCCGGAAGGTGAGGCGCGATGATGATGGGCGCCAGTAAAGGCGCATGACTGTCGCGCACCCTTCGATGCACGACAGGACAGCGTCATTTTTACACCGCCAACGTCGCCCCACGCGTATTCACAAACAGTGAATAAACCGAGTGGCTGCTGGCCATGAACAGTCGATTCCCTTCGCGTCCCCCAAAGCACAGGTTCGCGCAGCGTTCTGGCAGCGAGATATGCCCGATGGCTTTGCCCTGCGGATTGAACACGCGCACGCCGTCGAGTTTTTCCAGGTCGGCCCTGGCATCGCCATTACCACCCCAGCCGCACCAGATGTTGCCCGCTTCGTCGCACTTGATGCCGTCGATCGCCGCGTAGTCCAGCCCCTCGATGTGCTTGCGACGTTCGCCCAGTGTGCCGTCGTCTTTCACAGTGATCGCCCAGATCAATCGATTGGGCTTGGCACGACCTTCGACGACAAACAGCGTTTTTTCATCGAGTGAAAAACACAGCCCGTTAGGACCATTTAGATCTTCGATGACCCGGGTGACTTTCTGGGTCTCGCCGTCGATGCGGTAAACCGCGTGAGGTTGGACGGGGGTGATTTTGTGGCCTTCGTAGTTGTTGCCGGTCTGGAAGGGTGGGTCAGTGAACCAGATGGATCCGTCTTTTTTGCAGACGACATCGTTGGGCGAGTTGAAGGGCTTGCCGTCGAAGCTGTCGGCCAGCACGGTGATCGCGCCATTGTATTCGGTGCGTGTGATGCGGCGGCCTTCACGGGTTGTGGTTGAGCCTTCGCAGACGATCAGGCGCCCTTGGCGATCCCGGCACATGCCATTGGAGAAGTTGGCGTGTTCGCGGTACACCGAGAAGGTGTCGGTGATTTCGTCCCAGCGCATGATGCGATTGTTGGGGATGTCGCTGACCAGCAAATAGCGGCCATCGCCGACCCAGACCGGTCCTTCGGCCCAACGCATGCCGGTGGCCAGTTTTTCAACACTGGCGTTAAAGACACGCAACTCCAGGAAGCTGTCGTCGAGGACCTGAATCAGCGGATCCGGGTAGCGTTGACTCAAGGGCTCGGCCGCCTCGGAGAGTCGGGGCAGGGCAGCGCTGCCAACAGTCGCCAGGGTCGCGGAAACGGCGAGGGACTTCTTGAGAAAGTTGCGTCGGGTATTGCCCTCGGCCTGGTCAAGGTCTGCAGGCGCGGCGGACAGGAATGAGTTCATGTAGCGGTCTCCTTGGTCTTGTTTTTTTGAGAGACGTAGTAATACCTTGTGATAAGACATCGTACAAGATGGTTGAGTTGATGACCGCATATGAAGTCAGTCAGCCACAAGCGGCCTTGATGATTTTTCTTCTTGGCAGGTAGCACGCAACCTGAGCTGCATGATGGTGCAGTCAACCCTTGTTCTGTCGAATCAACGGTAGACAAGCTGTTCACGATCAGGCCGCTGTGCGTGTGACCCGCACTGTAATTGCACGCTGGCAGTTGCTGGCAGCGGTTCGCTTCAGCACACTGACCTTCAGCGTATCTTGAGGCGATGAAATGATGAAGGATCAATCCGGCCCCATCCCCCTGGTCATCCTTGACGTTCAGGAAGCGATTGATCAGCCGAACTGGGAGGGCAAAAGTAACCCTGGGTATCTGGCTGTGATTCAACGCCTTCTTGAACACTGGCGGTCAAACGATTGGCCGGTTATTCATGTAAAGCACAATGAGCGAACGCCTGCATCCAGTTACTACGTCCATGGCCCGTGGAACGGCATAAAGAAAGAGGTGGCCCCTGTAGCGGGAGAAATCGTTGTCAGCAAACAGGAAAACTGCGCCTTTATCGGCACTGAACTGGACGCTGCGCTCAAACACCTGCAGGCGACGCGTCTGGTGCTGACCGGGGTGGTCATTCATAACAGCATGGATGCGACGGTTCGTGCGGGCAAGGCGCTCGGCTATGGCATCATTCTTCCTTCAGATGCCACGACCGCCGTGCCCGTGTCAGGGACGAATGGAGCATCCTGGAGCGCCACGACCGTGCATGAATTGACCTTGGCGATTCTCGGTAACGAGTATGCCGATGTCATGTCATCGGAAGAAGTGATCGCACAGTTCACCATATGAAGTCAGGTGGCAGCCACTGATTGATCTCACGTGCACGCAGCCTGTGAGCGATCAGCGTCGGCCAGCCCCGCCTCAATGAAGCGCACCGAGCTTTCCATGGCCTGCTGAGCTTCTGGCAGCCGGGTGGCGTAGAAGTGCCAGGCGTGGAACATCGCCGGCCATACTTCCAGGTTGACGCGAACGCGGTTGTCAGCCAGGTGAGTGGCAAGACGCATCGCATCACTGAGCATCAACTCGTTCTCGCCGATCTGCACCAGGATCGGCGGAAGTCCAGTGACGTCTGCGAATACGGGCGAGGCCAGGGGGTGATTGGCCAAGGTGTCGCCCAGGAACGCTCTGGCAAGAATATCCAGAACAGGCTTGGCGTTCAGAGGGTCCAGGCCTTCGCGATTGCTCATGGACGCACCGGTGTGTTCAAGGTTGGCCCATGGCGAAATGGACGAGCCAACCGCAGGCAATGCCAGCCCTTGTGATTTGGCCGCCACCATCACGCTGACAACCATCGCACCACCCGCTGACTCGCCAGCGAATGCAATCCTTCTGGCTGGCACGTTCTGTTCGAGCAACCATTCATAGGCGCGCAGTGTGTCGTTGATGGAAGCCGGGAACCTGTGCTCGGGGGCAAGGCGGTAATCGGGCATGTACACCCGGGCACCCAGCCTGTTTGCATAGTTGCCGCCGATGCCATGGTAGCCATCCGGACGTCCGACGATGTAGGCGCCGCCATGGATATACATCAATACAGCGTCGGTCTTGATTATGTCCGGAGTGACCAGTGTGCCTGGCACGCCGCCCATGTCGACGGTTTCAAACCTGACACCGGCAGGCGCTGGATTCTGCGCAAGCATGTGGGCATAGGCGTCGCGGATGTCGCTCATGCGTGTGGTGGTATCGATTCCCTTGAGAACAGGCACCAGGTCGCCAAGGCTGTTGGCCCAGGCGTGTACAGCCATTTTTACTTCAATATTCATCATGATCTCAATTAGTTTGGGGTTTTTTAGTGTCTAATCGAGATAATATGCTTGTCATTGGGGAATAGGGTTCCCTATAGAAGGCGTAAAACCGCCCGAACATCGAGATCTCAAGGCTTATGGAACTCCACAACCTGAACGACATTGCAGCTTTTGTAAGCTCGGTGAATGCCGGAAGCTTCACGGCAGCGGCAAAGCAACTGGGCCTGACGCGCTCGGCGGTGGGCAAGTCGATTGTCAGGCTCGAAGCGCGTCTGCAGGTGAGACTGCTCAATCGCACCACGCGTAGCCTGAGCATGACCGATGACGGACAGGTGCTTTATGACCGCTGCGTGGGCGTCCTTCAGGATCTGGATGAGGTGGAGGAGGCCCTTGCGTTTCGGCGCGCCACGCCCAGTGGACGACTGCGTATCAGCCTGCCGGTTGCACTGGGCAGGCTCCACATCCTCCAGCATGTAGAGAGTTGTCTGAGGGAGTGGCCATCGCTCAGTATCGACATCGTCTTTTCCGACAGGCTGGTCGACCTGATTGATGAGGGATTCGACCTGGCCATACGTATCGGGCCTCCCAGGGAGGATTCCCGATTGCTGACGCGCACCGTGGCCTACCAGCAAATGATCAGTTGCGCTTCACCCAGGTATCTGGCTGAACACGCTCGGCCTGAAACACCCGAAGATCTCTCCGCTCACCAGTGCCTGCATTTTGTCAGCGGTGGAAGACTGCTTCCCTGGCATTTTCGAGTCGATGGGCGCCCCTGGCCCTTTACGCAGGGCGGCAGGCTGCAGATGGACAGTGCCGAGTCCTTGCACCAGTCAGCGGTCGCAGGCCTGGGTATCGCGACGCTGCCGTCATATGTCGTCAATGACGATTTGCGCAGCGGCAAGCTTGTGCAAGTGCTTGCAGAGTATGCAGAGGCCGCAGAGCCTGTCCGGGTAATCTATCCCAGTAAGCGGCACCTCTCGCCAAAAATTCGGCTCTTCATCGATAAGCTCGTGCAGGCCTGGTCGCCGTGTGCCCCCTGGGAACAGCCTTTGGCGCCAGGCATGTGTTCTGCCTGACCCGCAGGGCACGTGCAATGGATCAATGTCCGGCTCATGCGGCAGCACGGTACCCACTTGCCGGGTCTGCCCCTTGATGCGACGATCTGGTCTTTTCTCAAGCACAGGGAGTGTCGCCATGCTGACTCAATCGTCACTGTGGTTTTTTGTGGTTCCGTTTGCCATCGCCGCGGCCATTCCCGGACCTGCACAAGGCGCGTTACTCGGCCAGGTGGTGTCCAGGGGAGCCAGGTCGACCTTGCCATTCATCGTCGGCATGGTGCTGGGCAATGCCCTCTGGCTGCTGGTGGCGATCCTTGGCCTGGCTGCACTGGCCTTGCAGTTTGAACAGGCTTTCGTGGCAATCAAGTGGCTGGGCATTGCTTTCATCCTGTTTATCGCCTGGAACCTCTGGTCGAACAATACCGGGCAGCCTCAGGCGCCTGTCCAGCGCTCAGCCGCGCGGGGTCTGTTATCCGGTGCCCTGTTGACGCTGGGTAATCCGAAGGCCGTGGTTTTTTTTGGTGCCGTCCTGCCGCATGCATTCGATCTGACGCGTCTGAGTACTGCCGAAGTGGTGTTGATCATGGCGCTGGGTATTGGCATCGATCTGTCGATCCAAATGGTCTACTTACTCACAGCTTCGCGCATCAAACGCGTGATTCGCTCATCGGCCGCCATGAAGCAGTTGAACCGTACATCCGCTGGCGTCATGGCCGGGTGTGCCGGGTGGATGGCGATTTCGCGGTGACCGCTGGCAAGACCGTAGTGTTCTTCCGGGCCTTAGTGGCAACCGCTTCATTCTCATGGCCAGTGTCATGCACGATCAAATGATGCATGGCAGCCCGGATTTCGCTCAGCCCGGCACCTCGGCCGAATACGAATCCGGCGAAGGCGGGAACACGATGGTCTTGTTGTCGTTCATGAACACCCGCCCATGCACATACGCGTGGATGGCGCGTGCCAGTACCTGGCTCTCGACGTCGCGACCCAGGGCGACATAGTCATCGGCGCTCTGGGCATGGGTGATGCGCACGATGTCCTGCTCGATGATCGGCCCCTCGTCCAGGTCGGCGGTGACGAAGTGCGACGTGGCGCCAATCAGCTTCACGCCACGGTCAAAAGCCTGCCTGTAAGGGTTGCCGCCCTTGAAGGAGGGCAGGAACGAATGGTGGATATTGATGATGCGGCCTGACATCTGCTGGCACATCTCATCCGACAGGATTTGCATGTAGCGCGCCAGCACGATGAGTTCGGCACCGGCGGCGCGCACGATGCGCATCTGTTCGGCCTCCGCCTCGGCCTTGTTCTGCGGGGTCACGCGAATGTGGTGATAGGCGATGCCGTGGTCTTCCACGACCTTCTGGAAGTCAAGGTGGTTGGAGATCACCCCGACGATATCGATGGGCAGTGCCCCGATTTTCCAGCGATACAGCAGGTCGTTCAGGCAGTGGCCGAAGCGCGACACCATCAGGATCACTTTGCGCTGGGTGCGCTCGTCGAAAAACGCGTGGTCCATCTTGTACTTTGCCACCAGCGGCGCAAAGGCTTCTTCCAGTTCCTGCAGCGAGCGACCTTCCTCGGAGCGAAAGGTGATGCGCATGAAGTAATGCTGCGTGCTTTCATCATCGAACTGGGCGCTGTCGCGGATGTTGCAGCCGAGTCTGGACAAGAACGCCGTAATGTCAGCCGTGACGCCGCGAACCGATGGACAGGTGACGCGCAGCACGCCGTTGTGTGCAGTCTTGTTCATTTCATTCACCTTGAGCGGCAGCAATTGCCTGGAGGGTTACGGGAGGATGCTGGCGCTTGAACGCCGTGATGGTATTGGCCAGCAGGCAGGCAATGGTCATGGGGCCGACACCGCCTGGTACGGGCGTGATCGCCTGGGCGTGGCCGGCTTCATCGAAGGCGACGTCGCCGACGATTCTGGAGCGCCCGTCGCGCTCGACGCGATTGATACCGACATCGATGACCACCGCTCCCGGTTTGATCCAGTCGCCTTTTATAAGCTCCGGGCGACCGACCGCGACGATCAGAATATCGGCACTGCGACACAGCGCCGCCACGTCCCGGGTCCTGGAGTGGGCAACGGTCACGGTGCAGTGTTCGCCCATCAGCAGTTGCGCCATGGGCTTGCCGACGATGTTCGATTTACCCACGACCACGGCGTTGAGGCCGGCGAGAGTGCCCAGGCGGTCCTTGAGCAGCAGCAGGCAGCCCAAGGGCGTGCAGGGCACCAGCGCCTCTTGACCGGTGGCCAGGCGCCCGGCGTTGAGGATATGGAAGCCGTCGACATCCTTGTCCGGGTCGATCGCATTGATCACCGCATGGGTGTCCAGGTGCGCGGGCAAGGGCAACTGCACCAGAATGCCATTGACCTGCGCGTCGGCATTCAACCTGGCCAGCAATGCCATCAATTCGGCTGGCGGGGTGTCAGCCGGCAAGCGGTGCACGAACGAGTGCATTGCGCACGCCTGGGTCTGGCGATGTTTGGCACTGACATACACGCCACTGGCCGGGTCTTCACCTACCAACACCACGGCAAGCCCTGGCGTCAGTCCGGTGTGCGATGTGATGTCTTTGACTTCTTGCGCGAGCTGCTCGACAAGCCCGGCGGCGAAGCTTTTGCCGTCGATACGCTGGGCCGGCAATGGTTTATTCATCAAGCGTTACCTCAACTCTTGAACTCGCCTGCGTGCAGGCTTGGAAGGTGTCCTCAGGCGCTTTCGATCAGGGCGCCGCCACGCTTGAGAAACTGCTGGTACTGAGCCTCAGGCACGAACGCGCCGCCGGTGGTCCAGACCACATGCGTCGCCTGCGCCATTTTGTCGGCCAGCCCATGAGCCTTCAGGCAGGCCTGGCCCCGGGGGCTGTCCACGATGAAACGCGGACCGGCAAAGCCTGCGGCGGCGGAGGGTTCCAGGCGAATGGACTGGGTCTTGCCGGCCATCCACAGCCAGCGCAACAGGTCATCGTCTGCCACGGTGAACACGCCCGAGAGCAGAGGCCTCATGACCTCGGCCACGAAGGCCGACATGCGTGCGACCGCCATCCCATCGGCTTCGGTACGATTGCTCAGGCCCACGTCATAGACCGAGACCGGTTCTTTCGAACCGCTCATCATGTGCACCAGAGCGCAAGGCGACTGCACCGGCTCCACGAAAAACGCATGGGCCGCGTCGCCGAACACAGCTTTCAGGCCATAGGCCACGCCGCCCGGCGCACCGCCAATCCCGCAGGGCAGGTAGATGAACAGCGGGTGCCCTTCGTCAACCGTAATACCAGCCCTTTCCAATTGGGTAGCCAGTTCGCCCGCCGCAGCGCTGTAGCCAAAAAACAGCAACTCGGAGCGTTCGTCATCCACGAAGTACATGCTCGGGTCAGCCTCGGCGGCCAGGCGCGCCTGTTCGACGGCGGTGGTGTAGTCCGCCGGGTGCCGGACCACCTCGACACCCAGGCGCGCCAGGCGCTCGACCTTCCACGGCTTGGCATCCGCCGACATGTGTACGACGGCGCGAAAACCCAGCGCCCGTGCGGCAATCCCGACGCTCAATCCCAGGTTGCCGGTGCTGCCCACGGCAATGGTGTGGCGCGCAAACAAGGCGCGGGCCTGATCGCCGGCCAGTACGGTAATGTCACCACCGGGCGTCAGGAGGCCGCGCTGTTCGGCCATGCCTTTGGCATGCATGAACACTTCATACACGCCACCGCGTGCCTTGATCGAGCCGGCCACCGGCAGGTCACCGTCGGCCTTGACGAACACCCGGCCGTACTCGGTGCCTTCGTAGCCCAGCGCGTGACGCAGGCTGTGCGCCTCGATCAGCCGTGACTGGATGGCGCCTGCCGATTCTGCCAGTTCGGGGAAGCAGTGTTGCAGCACCGGTGCCAGTTGCTGCCAGTTCGCTTGCGCGTCCCGGACTTGGGCAGGGCGCACCGGCAGCGCAGGATCCGCGATGCCATTGGCTTGCAGGCCGGGGTTGAGCCACAGCGTCGGGCGACCGGCCAGGACCGCCTCACGCGCAGGATCGTCGGGGAGTTGAACGCTCATGGTTGTTTTCCTGAAACCTTGAAAGTGTGGCGGGGCAGGGATGCCTGACCCGCACCGGTGCGCTCAGGCATAGATCGGAAAATCGGCGCACAGCCGGGTGACGATCGCCTGGCTCTTTTCGATCACTGCGGTTCGGGTCGCTTCGTCAGCGGCCTGTGCAGCGAAGATGTCGGCGATCAGATGACCGATGGTCTCGAACGCCTTCGCGCCAAAGCCGCGCGTGGTGCCGGCCGAGGAGCCCAGGCGCAGGCCTTTCCATTCCGAGGGTCTGGCGCTGTCGAACGGAATCGGGTTCTTGTTCGAGGTGATATTGATCGTCGACAGGGCATCCTGGGCCGCCTGGCCGGTCAGGTTGATGGACGACACATCGACCAGCACCACGTGGGTGTCCGTGCCGCCGCTGACAATGCGCACGCCACGTGCTTGCAGTACCTCGGCCAGCAGGCGGGCGTTGGCCTTGACATTGGCGCCATAGGCCTTGAATTCATCGGTCAGCGCTTCGCCCAGGCAGACCGCCTTGCCGGCGATGGTGGCCAGGTGTGCGCTGCCTTGAACCCCCGGGAAGACAGCCGGTTGCAGCTTCTTGAACAAGTCCTCGCGGTTGGTCAGGATCAGGCCGCCACGCGAGCCCCGCAGGGTCTTGGTGGTGGTGCAGGTCACGATGTCGGCGTGCGGAACCGGCGTGGGGTGCACGCCGGCTGCCACCAATCCTGCAAAATGCGCCATGTCCACCAAGTAGGTCGCATTGACCGTGTTGGCGATTTCACGCATGCGTACAAAATCGATCTCGCGCGGATACGAAGAGCCGCCGGAAATGATCAGCTTGGGCCTGTGCTCAAGCGCAAGTTTTGCAACGTTGTCGTAATCGATACGACCGGTCTCGCGGTCCACGCCGTAAGACACGATGGTGAACCAGCGACCCGACTGGTTGGGCTTGGCACCATGGCTCAAATGACCTCCCGCCGCCAGGTCCAGGCTCAGGACCACATCACCCGGTTGCAGCAGCGAGAAGAACACCGCCTGGTTGGCCTGGGTGCCGGAGTGCGGTTGTACGTTGGCGTACTCGCAGCCGAACAGCGCTTTCGCCCGATCGATCGCCGCCTGCTCGACGATGTCGGCAAAATCGGCACCGCCGTGGAAGCGCTTGCCCGGGTAGCCTTCCACGGTCTTGTTGGTGATGAGCGAGCCGATGGCCTCCAGGCTGGCCTGGCTGACCGAGTTTTCGGAGGCGATCAGCTCGATCTGGCTCTGCTGGCGCTTTTTCTCGTTTTCCAGCGCATTGAAGATCAACGGGTCGCGATGTTCCAGGGGATCGTTGAAGTAGGCGTGGGTCATGGTGCAAGGCTCCGGTGCGGGTTTTTCCGTAACCTAGCCGTTGTTGAAATTTAGAAAAAGCGAATAATATTTCAATATTACATTAGCGTTGCTTACGAATAGGTGGGCGCAGCCCGGGAGGTTTCATGGACATCGGCAGATTACGCGCGCTTCGAGAACTGGCAGTCCGCAAGACCATGGCTGCGGTGGCCGAGGCGCTGCATGTGTCGCCCTCAGCGGTGTCCCAGCAAATCGCCTTGCTGGAGGAGGAGGTCGGCATCGACCTGGTCGAGCGCCGTGGCCGCGGTGTCAACCTCACCATTGCCGGGCTCAGGCTGGTCGAGCGCGCGAACCGGATCTTCGCTGAACTGGAGTCGGCCCGGGCGGATATGGCCGAGCTGAAAGAGGTGGTGGCCGGTGAATTGCGCGTGGCGGCGTTTCCCTCGGTGGCCGCAGCACTGTTGCCGAAAACCATTCGGCGCTTGCAGGCCAGCCATCCTCAGCTGGAAGTGCTGTTCGACGAAATGGAGCCGGAGGAGGGCATCAACGCCCTCAGGAGCTGGCAGACAGATATCGCCCTGATCGATGACCTGAACGTGCCACACAGTCTGCTGGACCCAAGTGTGGAGGTCATCCCGCTGATTGAAGATGTGTTCAACGTCATGATGTCGCCGGATCACCCGCTCGCCCATCGCGAAGAGGTGGCCCTGGAAGAACTCAATGGTGAGCGCTGGGTGATCGACACCGCTTCTGTGCCCTACACCCATGTCTTGACCCAGGCCTGCCAGCAAGCCGGCTACAGCCCTCATATCATTGCCCGGTGCAAAGGCTTCGAGGTCACCCTGGCGTTGATCCGCGAAGGCTGTGCCATTGCCATCTTTCCGGAACTCAGGGCTCGTTTCGATCTTCAGGATGCCCGCGTGTGCCGGCTGGTGCCGCAAATCAGACGGCGCATCTTCGTGGCTTTTCGCAAAGGTGAGAAAAAGAGTCCCGCCCTCCAGGCGCTGGTGCAGGCGCTGTTCGAGCAAGTGGCCGCATTTTCCTGAAGTTGTGCAACTGCAAGCTCATTCGTAAGTTGCGCTTACGCTATGTTGAAAAAATAGTCGCTTTTTCTGATCGGGCACGGCCTCTAGGTTAGTCCGGCACGAGCACCAATTGGTTGTTCAGCGTTCTGCCCGTACAGGTGCATCGGCATCGGGCGGCCTGGATCTACTCGTCCCGTTATCCTAGAGAGCCTCTAAATGAAACCTGAAAACAAGCCGCTCAAGTCAGGTGCCGTATTGCTCGGCATCACCCTCGCCTCGCTGTTTTCGCTCAGCGCCAGTGCGGGTTCCACACTGGACACGGTCAAGAAAAAAGGCTTTGTCCAATGTGGCGTCAGCGATGGTTTGCCGGGCTTTTCCTATGTCGATGCCAAGGGCGCGTTCATCGGCTTTGATGTGGATGTCTGCCGAGCGGTGGCAGCGGCCGTATTTGGCGATGCGAAAAAGGTCAGGTACTCACAGCTGACGGCCAAGGAGCGCTTTACCGCGTTGCAGTCCGGTGAAGTCGACATGCTGTCGCGAAGTACCACCTGGACGTCCTCACGCGATGCTTCGATGGGCATTCTGTTTACCGGCGTGGCCTATTACGACGGCCAGGGGTTTCTGGTCAACAACAAGCTGGGCGTCAAAAGCGCCAGGGAGCTGGACGGCGCCACGTTCTGCATCCAGGCCGGCACCGTGACCGAACTCAACCTGGCCGATTATTTCCGCGCCAACAACATGAAATACATGCCCATCACCTTCGACACTTCCGATGAAAGCTTCAAGGCGCTGGAATCCGGTCGCTGTGATGTGCTCACCTCCGACCAGTCACAACTCTACGGGCAGCGCTTGAAGCTGGCCACGCCGCAACATTACTCAGTGCTGCCAGAGGTGATCTCCAAGGAACCACTGACGCCCGCCGTGCGCCGTGGCGACGAAGAATGGTTCGCCATAGTGCGCTGGACACTCAATGCCATGCTCAACGCCGAAGAGCTGGGCGTGACCTCCAGAAACGTGACCGACCTGAAAAAGAACACCACCAACCCTGATGTGGCGCGCTTGCTGGGCAGCGAAGGCGCTTTGGGCAAGGACCTGAACCTGCCGGGTGACTGGGTGGTGCAGGTGGTTTCTCAGGTCGGCAATTATGGCGAGGCCTTTGATCGAAACCTGGGTGAGGGCAGCGACCTGAAGATCAAGCGCGGTTTGAACGCGCTGTGGAACCAGGGCGGTATTCAGTACGCGGCGCCAGTGCGCTGAGGGCTGTCACGCCCGACCGGGTCGGGCGTTTCCAGAGGCGTTGGCACATTCACCCCACTCGGTCTGCAGCGCCGCCAGCCCCAGGTTGGCACACACCTGTATGAATAAAGAACCTCGAAACAACCCCCGTCTCAATCGGCACTCAACTGCCACAGGACATCCAGCACATGCTGTGTCGAGCGCTCGACGTTGCCGGCGCGATGGGCAATGCCCAGTTGCCGCCAGAGGGCAGGCTGCAAGGGGCGCATGACGATACGGGTGTCGGGCAGTGGCGTATCGGCCTCATGAGGTAGCAGGGTCGCACCATAACCGGCGGCCACCAGGCTTTTGATCGCATCGTTGTAATTGAGCTGGATACGCGGTACAGGGTGCTGGCCTGCGCTGGCAAACCATTCTGAGGTCTGACGCGAAAGCCGGGTGGTGCTGTCGTTCAGAATCAGCGCCCGGTCGGCCAGCCAGCCGGGGGTGATCAGGTCCGGGCATGCCCAGCGTGCCGGCAGGAAGGCCATGACCGGATCGCGCCGCCACGCCTTGATCGTCAAGCCTTTCAACGGCGCCTGGGGCAATGCCACCAGGCCGATGTCCAGCGTGCCCTCGACCAGTTTTTTCAGGGTTTCCCGGGACGTGAGCACCGCGACCTGCACATCGATGGCCGGGTGCTCCCGCCCCAGGGTTTCCAGTGCCTGCGGCAACAGCTGCGCGATGGCTCCGGTTGAAGCGCCCAGGCGCACCCGGCCGGCCAGGCCCTGCACCTGGCGCTGTACATCCTCCAGTGCTTGCTCGGCATCGGCCAAGAGCCGCCTGGCGCGTTCGATCAGTGTGTCGCCCAGCGCGGTTGGCTGGACCCGGCCGCGGGTGCGCGACAGCAGCAACCCGCCAACCCGCGCTTCAAGATCGGTAATGTGCAGGCTGACCGTGGGCGGCGCCAGGTTCAATTCACGAGCCGCCTCGGCAAACGAACCCAGGTCGGCGATGGCCACCAGCGTGCGCAGGCGGTCCAGGCTGATTTCACGCATGGAGATTCCTCGTTCAGAAAAACTGAATAAAACCGTTTTAAAATTCAACTTTTATTATTCCATGGCGGTACGCAAGATCACAGTCACTGACTTTTCTTGCGAGCACCTTCTCATGGCAATACCCCTGGTTTTTATCGACGGCGACCAAGGTACCACCGGCTTGCAGATCCAGCAGCGGTTGCAGGGGCGTACCGATTTGCGCGTGCTTACGCTGGCACCCGAGCAGCGCAAGGATCCCAAACACCGGCGTGAGGCCATCAATGCCTGCGACATCGCGCTGCTGTGCCTGCCTGATGACGCCGCGCGCGAGGCGGTGGCGAGCATCAACAATCCGGCGGTGCGGGTGATTGATGCCAGCTCGGCCCACCGTACCCATCCAGACTGGACCTACGGGTTTGCCCAGTTGAGCGCGCAGCAGGCGCAGCGTATTGCCGGCGCACAGCGGGTCAGCAACCCCGGCTGCTACCCCACCGGCGCTGTGGGCCTGTTGCATCCGTTGCTGGAGGCGGGATTATTGCCCCGGGATTATCCGGCCAGCATTCATGCCGTGTCCGGCTATTCCGGGGGCGGTCGCGCGGCCGTCGAGGCGCATGAAGGCGCCAAGGCGTCGCAGGCGCTGGCGTTTCAGGTCTATGGATTGGGGCTGGCGCACAAGCATGTCCCGGAGATCCAGCAACACAGCGGCCTGAGCGAGCGGCCGCTGTTCGTGCCGTCCTACGGCAATTTTCGCCAAGGCATCGTGCTGACCATCCCCCTGCATATGCGTTTGCTGGCGCCCGGTGTCGATGCACAGCGGCTGCAGGCATGCCTGGAGCAGCATTACGCCGGCACCGGGACTGTGCAGGTCATGCCGATGCAGCAGGCCAAGGCCTTGACGGCCATTGACCCACAGAGCATGAACGGCACCGATGATCTGCAATTGATGGTGTTCGACAATGGCAGCCAGGTCTTGCTGGCGGCAGTGTTCGACAACCTGGGCAAGGGCGCGGCCGGGGCGGCGGTGCAGAATCTGGAACTGATGCTGGCCGGTAACCTGACTCGAAAAACAGCGTCCTGACGGGCAGTGCAGCCTTCAAGGCTCATTGCGTGCCAGCGGGTTTTTGCTGTCAGGTGTGATGCTCAGCCAGCCACCTTCAAGCACCTGCAGCAGTTCACCCAGTTGTTCGATAGCGTGCGGTTTGCCCTCAAAGCCGTGGATGGCCTCGTTGCCGGCCTGTGCCAGCCGGTCGATGGCCGCGTCCGCCAGGGCCATGCCGGACGGGCTGAGCTTGATCAATTGCCCGCGCCGGTCCAGCGGGTCAGGAATGCGCAGGACCACGCCTTTTTCGACCATCTTGTCGGCGCGGTAGGTGGCCGCGCCCGACGTCACTTTCAGCAACCGGAAGACGTCGGTAGGCCGCATGCAATAGGGCTCACCGCTGCGCCTCAGGGCGAACAGCAGCATCAGCTCCTTGTAATCAAGGCCCATGTGTTCGGCGATGTCGGTGACATGCTGATCGATCAGCAAGGCCAGGCTGCGAATACGGATCAACAGTGACAGGCCGTCATGCTCAAGATCGGGACGCTCCCGGCGCCACGCATTGGCCACGGCTTCAGGGCTGACGGAAGGGGAAAAGAGCTTGTTCATGGGCGGCTCGAGGGTGCAGAGCCTCGATCATACCTTAAGGATCCACATTCTGTAGCGACGGCAAACGGACTTACGACGATAACGTTAATAGGTTAACGGTTTGGCTTGACAGCATGATCGGGCAGGCTTAGCGTAGATATACCTTAATTGTTAAGATTCTTCTTGGTTAAGGTAAAAGCCCTGAAAGCCTGAAAAATAAAAAGGACCCGACCATGCTCACTGCTGAACAGAACCGTCTGTTAACCGATGTCTCTCCAGGCACGCCTCTGAACCGCTACTGGAAACGACAGTGGATTCCGGCGTTGCGCAGCGCCGCCCTGGAGCCGGGGGGAGCACCGGTCAAAGTCGAACTGCTGGGCGAGCACTATGTGGCTTTTCGTGGCGACAACGGTGAGGCCGGTTTTCTGCGCGAGGCGTGTCCCCATCGCGGTGTCTCGCTGGCGCTGGGGCGTAACGAGAACAATCGCCTCACCTGCATTTTTCATGGCTGGAGCTTCAATGCCGAAGGCCGTTGCGTGAAGATGCCCACCGAGAAAGACCAGGGTTTTTGCGACAAGGTAAAAGGTCAGGGTTTCCGGGTGCGAGAGGGGGGCGCGATCGTATGGGTCTATCTGGGTGAGGGTGAGCCGCCCGCGTTCACCGATTACGCCTTCACCTACCTGGGCCGCGAGCATTGCCGGCCACGAGCGTCCTACAACGAGGCCAACTGGCTGCAGAATCTCGAGACGCTGCTGGACTCGGCCCACATTGGCCTGCTGCATGCCGACACCACGGCAGACAAGCGCCTTCCTCAAGCCGGGCTGCAACTGGTGTCGGGCAATGACACGCCGAAATACACCCTGGAAAGCCGACCTTACGGCCTTCGTTCCTACTCCCTGCGCACCAGCGGCGGCGAGCAGGACTACCTGCGCGTGACCGAATTCGTGGCACCAGGCACCGCCTTCATTGGCACCACCGACGCGGAAGCCGGCTTCGTCATTATCGTCGTGCCGGTCAATAACACGCGCAGCCTGCAGTGGTACGTCTACTGGGACACTCGTCAACCGATCGACCAGAACCTGCCGGATTTCGCCTTGCTGGGCACTGATGAATCCGACGACAACTTCGCCGCTTCACGCCAGGGCACGCCGAACTATGGGCAGGACCGGGCGGCCATGCGTGCCGGTGAAAGCTGGAGCGGCATCCCTGGCGTGATTTTCGAAGACTACGCCGTGGCCGAGAGCATTCCGATTGTCGACCGTACCCGTGAGTTTCTGGGCAGTGGCGATCTGGCCATCGTGCGCCTGCGGCGTGAGTTGATGGAGCGGATACGCCTGAGCGAAGCGGGTGAGGACTGTCTAAAGGCCGAGCAGTCCGACTACCGTGCACTGCGTGCGCTGGCAGCGATGATTCCGGTACAGACCGATATCCGGGTATTTACCGACAGACAGCAAGATGAGCGTCGAAAAGCGTTCTCTGCCTGATTTGCGCTGGCGCCGGCCAGGCCGGCGCTGTTCTGTGCACTGCCGCTTGAGGTCATCATGCAAGCTTCCATGCTTTATCCGGTTTATGTGAAATCGATTACCCATGAGGCCGAACAGGTACTGGCCTTTGATCTGCGGCCAGTCTCTGGCATTGAACTGCCTCCATTTACGGCCGGTGCGCACATCGATGTGGTCATTGAAGGCATGCCGACCCGCAGTTATTCCCTGCTCAATCATCCCGACGATAAAAACCGCTATGTGATTGCCGTGGCCAGAGATCCCGCCAGTCGCGGCGGCTCAAGGTACTTGCACGAACGGTTGCGATGCGGTGCCACGTTGCAGGTTGGCGCGCCGAGAAACCTGTTTGCGCTGGACCCGGCTGCCTGCGCAACGGTATTGATCGCCGGCGGTATCGGTATCACGCCACTGTGGAGCATGGCCCAGCAACTGGAGTCGCAGGGCAAGCCGTGGACACTTTATTACTTCGCCCGTGAATCCAGGCATGCGGCATTGCTTGAGCGGATCGATGCGGCGTCGCGAAACAATGTCGAGTTGCTCTACGCCCTGACGCCCGAGCAAACGATGGCAACGCTGCGCGGGATCTTCGCTGCCGACGCCAGCCAGCGGCACTACTACTGTTGTGGTCCGGCCGGCATGCTCAAGGCCTACAAGGAGGCCGCCGCCGAGGTGGATTCCACACGCGTGCACTTTGAAAGTTTTGTGCCCACTCACGAAATGGCCAGCGAAGGGGGTTATGAGGTGCACCTGGCCCGGTCAGGGAAAACCCTTGCGGTTGACAAAGGCCAGAGCCTTCTGGAGGCGATGCTTGCCAGCGGCATCGAGGTCATGAATTCGTGCAGAGAAGGTATCTGCGGCGCGTGCGAAGTCGCTGTGCTGGAAGGCGAGCCTGACCATCGTGACTCTATCCTCAGCGATGACGAGCGCCAGGCAGGCAAGTCGATGTTCGTCTGTTGCTCCGGTAGCAAGTCCTCGCGCCTGGTACTGGATATTTAAACGTCGCATTCCAGCGATGACCACACAGGTCGTGTCCAGCGGTTCCTTTCAATGGCTGTGCAACGAGTCTTGCATGGCCACGCCCGTGGTCGCTTGAGGCGCGGGTATCAAACAAAGCCCTGATAAATCCAATAATAAGGTAGACCGGCATGTCTTTGATCGACGCCCACACACAAACAGTGAAGCCTGATAATGAGGCGTTGCCTGATCTGATTCACCGCAAGAATGCCGTCAGGCTCATTCCGCTGCTCTTTATCTGCTATCTGTTTGCGCACCTGGACCGTATCAATATCGGTTTCGCCAAAATCCAGATGAGTGCTGACTTGCAGTTCAGCAATAGTGTCTACGGGCTCGGCGCCGGGTTGTTCTTTGTGTCCTACATGCTGTTCGGTGTGCCGAGCAACATGGTGCTTGATAAAGTCGGCCCGCGTCGCTGGATTGCGTTTCTCATGGTGTCGTGGGGCTTGATGTCTGCCGGCATGATGGGGGTGGAAACGCCTCTGGCGTTTTATGTCTTGCGATTTCTTCTGGGGGTCGCAGAAGCAGGGTTCTTCCCTGGCATTCTGCTGTTTATCAATCGCTGGTTTGCCACAAACCGACGCGCTCAGGTGACCGCCTGGTTTGCCATCGCCGTCCCTATGGCAGGTGTGGTGGGCGCCCCCGTTTCTGGCTGGATTCTTGAGGCTTTTTCTGACAGCAGCACCTTGCGTGGCTGGCAATGGATGTTCCTGCTCGAGGGCTTGCCAGTGGTGTTGCTGGGGCTGGTTGTGTTGAGCGTGCTACCGGACAACTTCAACGAAGCGCGCTGGCTTGCCGAGCATGAGCGCATTGCCTTGGGGCAACTCGTGGGCGGGCAGGCATCAATCGATGAACGGGGTCGCTTCGGCACGCTGCTGCGTAACCCACAGGTCGCGTTATTGATTGTCATCTATTCGGCCGTGATGCTCGGCATGGGGGTTGTTGCCTTCTGGATGCCGACCTTGATTTCGGGTGCCGGTGTCGCTCACAGCCATCAGATCGGTGTGCTGAGTGCCGTTCCTTACCTCGTCGGCTGTTTTTGCATGGTGTTGACAGGGCGCTCTTCGGATCGTCGGCGTGAACGCCGATGGCACGTATTCATTCCTCTGCTGGCGACGGCTATCGGTATCGCGCTGACCGCCCTGGCGCCTCAAAGTCTGTTGCTTGTCATGCTGGGCATGGTGCTGGCCTGCGCGGGCGCCACGACGGCGCTTGCCATGTTCTGGCAACTGCCTGCAGGCATTATCTCGAGCCGGGATCTTGCCATAGGCATTGCCTTTGTCAGCTCATGCGGCAGCGTGGCTTCATTTCTCTCTCCGGCGCTGGTTGGCTGGATGAAAGACAGCAGTGGCAGTGCAAGTCTTGCCCTGCTTCTGCTCAGCGCCCTGATCCTGATCGGCAGCGTGGTCGTATTTGCACTGCCGAAGCACCAGGTCAATCCCGCCAGGTAATGACTGGCGATATCCGGGCCACTGCCTGCCACCCGGCAGCATTTCACTCGGTCAGACAGATTGACGATACGATACGTTCAGTATTATATTTGGTGCCACATCTGCGAGTCATAACAATGAATAACAATATGCTTCGTGTCATCTGGTTTGTACCGCCTGCCGTGTCCATTGCGGCCTCCTGGGAAGCCTCTGATCGTGTCGAACTGCAATCAAGGCAGACCCTGTCTTCCGATGAGCAGTTCGAAGCCCTGTCCAGCGGTGCAATGGACGCGGCTGTAACATCGATGGATAACGTGCTGCACTGGAACCTGCGTCCCGGGCCGCAGGACTTTGTCATTGTGGCGCAGATCGAGAGCACCACACCTTTGAGCTTGATCGGCCGATCGAAGGTACAAGCGCTTCAGGACCTGGAAGGTGCCAGCATCCTCGTCGATGCACCCGAAAATGGTTTCGTCATTGCACTCAGGGCTCTGCTGGGTGAGGCGGGCCTGGCCAGGGATGCTTATTCCCTGGTGCCTGTCGGGGGCGTCAAGGAGCGCTTTCAGGCGTTGGTCGACGGACAAGGGGACGCCACGTTATTGGGCCCGCCATTCGATTCACTCGCCCTTGCCCAAGGGCTCGTGACCATTGCCGGCATTCAAGCTGCTTACCCACTGTTTCCCGGGCAGGGCGTGGTCGTCAGGCGCACCACACTGCTCAACAATCCGGCCCTCAAAGCCTGGATCGCCTTGCTCGCGCAGGCCGTACGCGGCATCGGGGGCAACCTGAACAAGCTTGAATCGGCATTGGCCAGCCAGTCCATGCCCGCCAGCGCCGTCAAGGCGATGATCGACACCTTTCCGACGACCCTGGTGCCCAGCGTACAGGGCATCGAACTGTTGATCGCCCACAGAAAGCAACTGGGCCTGTTGGGGGCAGAGGCCTCTTACGCGTCGCTCGTCGATACCTCTCTGCTCAAGTGACTACCCCCGGAGGATATGAATGAAAACATTTGCACTCGGCACCTTTTCAACGGCCCAGGATCCCTCGCGCAAGTTTGCCGGGGTGGTGGTTGACCACAAAGTGGCCAACCTTGGCGACCTGGCAAAAGAGTATGGATTTGCAGGGCTGATCGACAAAACCGTGCTGTCGCTGCTCGATGACTGGCCGCGCAGCCTTGAAGATTTACAACAACTGGTGCACCAGGCGTCTGCGCATGACTGGACCGATGAGCGCGAGTTGCGCTTCCATTCGCCTGTGGATCTGCCGCGTCAGGTCTTTTGCACCGGCGCCAACTACCGCAAGCATGTCGTGGACCTGACCGTTGACTCCAAGGTGGGTCCTGAAGGACTCAACGACGATGAGCTGCGGGCATGGGCCGAGGACATGATGGACAAGCGCGTGGCCCATGGGGAGCCGTACGTCTTTACCAAACCGGTCTCGGCCATTTCCGGTGCCTACGACGATCTGGTACTGCCGCCCACCACCCGCAAGCCTGACTGGGAGCTCGAGCTGGCCGTGGTGATCGGTCAGGAGGCTTATAACGTCAGCGAAGCCGACGCCATGAATTACGTGGCCGGTTATACCATCGTCAACGATATTTCAGCCCGCGACCTTATCCCCAGGACAGACTACAAGATGCTGGGGACCG
Source organism: Pseudomonas sp. Leaf127 (assembly GCF_001423155.1). NCBI lineage: Bacteria > Pseudomonadati > Pseudomonadota > Gammaproteobacteria > Pseudomonadales > Pseudomonadaceae > Pseudomonas > Pseudomonas sp. Leaf127. The sequence goes on from NZ_LMOA01000012.1 coordinate 444,146, forward strand.
ACTGGCTGCGCTCCAAAGGTCAGCCAGGGTTCCTGCCGATCGGTCCTTATCTGGTGCCCAGGTGCTTCATTGAAAACCCTTATGAGCTGTCGATGAAACTGACGGTTTCGGGTGCTGTGATGCAGGACGAGACGACCGCCGACATGCTGTTCAATATCGAAAAGCAGATCGCTTATATCACCCGTTATGCACGCCTGTTGCCCGGTGACATTATCTGCACCGGTTCGCCGGCCGGAAATGGCACTCACTACAATCGCTTCCTTGAAGCCGGCGATGTCATGGAGGGCACCATCACAGGCCTGGGGCATCAACGACAGAAGTGCGTTGTGTGAACGCGCCGGGGCCTGCCATGCACACACTGATCGATAACCCTGACCGCGCCTTGCTGGAGCGCCTGCTCGGCGAAGAAGCGTCCGATGTGGCGCTGGAGATGACCGAGCATCTCAGGCAACTGGATGTGCGCCTGGTGAAAGGATCGCCAGGGTATCTGGAACTCAGCTTCAGGGCATCGGGAGCAGACTTGCAAGGCAATAACGTCGTGGCGGGCGGCACGCTGATGACCATGCTCGATTACGCCATGGCCTTTGCCGTGCTCAGCCAACTGCCGGCCGGTCGTACCTGTGCCACGACCAGTATCACCGTCAATATGCAGTCCGCTGCCGGTCCTGCGCGGCTCAAGGTCATCGGGCAGGTGGACCGGGTGGGGCGGCAAGTCGCTTTTGCCCGTGCCGAGTTGCTTGACCCCGAAAGCAACAAGCGCGTGGCCAATGCGTGTGCGACCTTCGCCGTGCTGGAATGCCGATAAAAAGCCAAAAAATTTTAACTATATACTGAACGATACGTATCGTTTATATGGAGTGCTGGTATGAATATAACCGCTTCTGCGCCCTACCGTCCGGTCCGCCGGATCGTGACCGGTCATAACGCACAAGGTGAATCCATCATCGAAAGCGATGGCGTTGCACTGAATGTCGTGGCCGAGCCAGGCAAGCCGATTGCCCAGGTGCTATGGGCGACCGGACAAGGACGGGCGCCGGGCGGTGAGCCTGCACCGGCCGGGCACAAGTTTGCCTTTCACTCTGAAGGCGGGTCATTGCTGCGCATCGTGGATTTTCCGGCCGATGAAACCTACGACCAGGAAAAGCTGCTCGAATTTCTGGATCAGGAAGGCGTGCGAGACACCGCTCAGCCCAGGCACTTCTGGTTTCACAAGACGGAGTCGCTCGATTATGCCGTGGTGCTCGAAGGCGAAATCCATGCCTTGCTGGATCAGGGCGAAACCCTGATGCAGGCCGGGGACGTGCTTATCCAGCGCGCCACGAACCATAGCTGGTCCAATAAATCGGGAAAAAACTGTCGCATGCTGTTTGTGCTGATGGCCTTGCAGGAAGGAGAGGCATTATGAGAAAGGCAATTATCACTGCGGCCATTACCGGTGGTGCCCACACGCCCTCGATGTCGCCTTACTTGCCCGTCACGCCCGATGAGATCGCGCAACAGGCCATCGATGCCGTGCACGCCGGGGCGGCCATTGTCCATCTGCATGCCCGCAACCCTGAAGACGGGCGCCCGACCGGCAGCCCTGAGATGTTCAGGCAGTTCGTCAGCCGTATCAAGCAGCAGACCGATGCCATCGTGAACATCTCCACCGGCGGCGGTGGCCCCGGCATGCCGATCCATGAGCGCGCGGCCGCCGGCATCGATCTGCAGCCGGAGATGTGCTCATTGAACATGGGGTCTATCAACCTCAACCTTTCCGAGATGGCCAGGAAGGAAAGGGACTGGAAATACGACTGGGAAGTGCAACACCTGGAAGCCACCAAGGACTTGGTGTTCAAGAACACCTATGCCGACATCGAGTGGATCCTTGAAACCATTGGCAGTACCGGCACACGCTTCGAGTTTGAATGCTACGACGTCAGCCATCTGTATACGCTGAAGTACTTTCTCGATCAGGGCCTGGTGAAGCCGCCGCTGTTCATCCAGACCATTTTCGGGCTGCGCGGGGCCATTGGTTCGCATGCCGAAGACGTCCTGCATCAGAAGCGCACAGCCGACAGGCTGTTTGGCGATCAGTATCACTGGTCGGTGCTGGGCGCCGGCAAGGATCAGATTCCCCTGGCGACCCTCAGTGCGCTGCTGGGCGGCAATGTGCGGGTGGGGCTCGAAGACAGCCTTTATATCGGTCGTGGCGAGCTGGCTGTATCCAACGCTGCCCAGGTGCGCAAGATTCGCGAGATTCTCGAAGGGCTGGGCATCGAAATTGCGACCCCTGCCGAGGCGCGTGAAATGCTTGCGCTCAAAGGGCGAGACAATACTGCTTTTTGACGGGCGTGCTGCCGACCGGTTTATTGCCGGCCCTGAGGGCCGGCGCTTTCAAGCCTGTGAGTCAGGAATACCGAGCAAATGATAGACATAGGCGATATGCGACGTGGCAAATTGCTCGTCCAGCGGTGCATGGCCGAGCATGAGCCTCATGTAGACCGCGCCATAGATCACGTCCATGAGGATTTCTATGTTGGTATCGGCTGCGATCTCGCCCGTCGCTTTCCAGTCTTCGAGAATCTCACGCACCACGGCGCGGCGGCCGTAGTGAAAGCGCTCACGGAAGGCGCGCAGGATCGAAGGGTCCGACTGGCCCTCGGCAATGATCTGGGCCACCAGGCGTCCCGGCCAGCCTGCGTATTGCTCGACCAGCGAGCGAAAGTGGTAGGCCAGCGCGTCCTTGGGCGCCAGTTCACGGGGCACCGTGGTCTTGACCAGGTGGTTCTCCATGAACGCGTCGATGACAATCAGCGCCTTGGAATCCCACCATCGATAAATGGTCGCCTTGCTGACGCCGGCTTCGCGTGCGATTGCTTCGATCGAGATGGCCTGGATCGACTTTTCCTGAAGAAGCAATATGGTCGCGTCGAGTATCTGGCGACGCGTCGCTTCGCTGCGAGGACGGCCGACGGCTGATTTTTCGTTCGATGCCATCTTGTTAACCTGCATGACGGATCCTTTCACGTTGACTGTTCTGCACCTGTTCGTTACGGCAGCCTGGGGCAGGGTGCATACGAAACGTGTCGGTCAGTATATTTTCAATGCCAGAAACTTGCTATGACAGTGCCATGGGCGCTGCCAATCATTCCTGATCTGTAGGCTCTGTGGAAGAACAGAGGCGGTTGCTGAAATAAGCAACAAAAGCAGTGTAGCAAACCCCTTTACAAAACGATACGGCCCGTTTAGATTTGGTTTCAGTCTTCCCGTGCTGAGCTTCAGTGATCCAGCGCGTACCACCGGGCCGAAAACGGCACCCGGCAAGATGAACACAATAACAAAGGTGATCGAATGAATATCGTAGGTCCGGACAGGCTGGTCTTTGGTGTAGATGATGTGGCGCTTTGCGAGCGCTTCCTGGTGGATTATGGCTTGCAGGCCGTCGGCAACGGGCGCTTCGAGGCGCTCGATGGCACGGGCGTGGAAATCAGGCATCGCAACGACCCTGACTTGCCAGCGTGGGAACTGCCCACCAGCAATATGCTGCGCAAGACCGTCTATGGCGTCAGTGATGCTTCAGTGCTTGAACAGATCAAACGTGAATTCGAAGGCGAGCGTGAGGTCAAGGTGCTGGCTGACGGCTCGCTGGAGCTGGTGGACGACCTGGGTTTTGCCCTGGGCTTTCAGGTGACGGTGCGCAGACCGATCAATCTTCCTGCCGAGGCCATCAATGCGCCGGGTGACATTCGTCGTCCTGCCAACACCACCGGCGTGCCTTCGGATGTTGCCACGCCCCTGGTGGCGCGCCCGCGCACACTGTCGCACGTGGTGTATTTCGTGCCCGATTCCGAAAAGGCCGAAGCGTTCTACACCCGCCGCCTGGGCTTCAAGCTGACCGACAAGTTCGTCGGGATGGGGCCGTTCCTGCGTCCTGCCGGGACGTTCGATCATCACACGCTGTTCTTTATCCAGACCCCGCCCCACCTGCAAGGGTGCGAACATTTCACCTTCCACATGGGGGGGCCTACCGAGGTGCTCAGCGCCGGCTATGCGTTCGTCAACAAAGGCTATGAATCCTTCTGGGGCCCCGGACGCCATCGCTTTGGCTCGAACTGGTTCTGGTACTTCAATACGCCGCTGGGCTGCCATATCGAGTACGACGCCGACATGGACCAACACGATGATGAATGGACACCCCGTGTGGCCCCTGGCGTCATCGATAACTCGCAGATCTTCCTGTTCCATTGGCGTGAACAATGGGCGCCCGGTGGCAAGCCCGGCTGATCGATGCCATGCACGCATCATCGACCCGCTACAGCGTTTGCTCTATCAGCGATCTTCCAGAAGGGCAGTCAAAAGGATTCCGATTGTCTGCCTTTGGGCCGGATGACTTTTTCCTGGTCAATCAGGCCGGTGTGATCCATGGCTATCGCAACTCGTGCCCGCACTGGCCCGGCGCGACCCTGCCACTGAAAAAAGGTGACTACCTGGATGAGTCGGCTCGCTACATCGTGTGCCACGGACATAACGCCCTGTTTGAAATTGAAACAGGGCGGTGTATCAGCGGACCTTGCCTGGGCGAGCGGCTGACGCCCTTGACCATTGAAGTCGATCAGTCGGGCACTGTTTTTATTCTCACACATACTGCATCGCTCTGAATGTTCTGTCCTGCGCAGGCGCACAACCGTGTGCCGGCGCCGCTTCAACCTGCATGAAAACAAAAACAATAAAGGATGTGCCTCATGAACAATACCGGTGTCTTCAAACTCGCTGTTTGTCTCATCAGTGCAGTGGTGGCTGCTCGTGCGCAGGCCCTCGAAGGGGGAACGTCCAGTTACCCGTCGGGTGTCGTGACCGTCATGAGCGGGGCCATTGGCGCGCCCGGTGAAACCCACCTGTACAGTTACAACAAACTGATCGATATCAACTCGGTTCGCGACGGTCAGGGCGACAAGGTCTTTCCCAAGGCCAGCGGCAAGATTCACGCGCATGCGCTGCGGTTGGTGCATACCCTCGACGGGCCGCAGTTTCTGGGTGCCAATGTTTCGCTGCAGGCGGCTCTGCCCTATGTAGACGGGCATATCGACATTCCGGCGCTCGGCCCGTATGGGCGCGGCTCTTCGGACGGCATGGGCGACCCGATGTTTGGTTTTCTGCTCAGTTGGGCGTCACCGCGGTACTTGCAGAACATCGACATTGAACTTATCCAGCCATGGGGCAAGTACGATGAACATGAACTGGTCAATCCCGGCAACAATACGCGCGCACTTTATGTGGGGTACGCCTTTACCTGGTTTGCTGCCGAAAAACTGGAGCTGAGTTCCAAGATCAGTGCCAACTACAGTTTTGAGAACAAGGCCACTGACTACCAATCCGGTATCCAGGTCGTTGCCGACTACGGCCTCAACTACCGGATCGGTCAGAACTGGCTGGCGGGTATTGGCGGTTACGTGGCGACTCAATTGAACGATGATCAGTCCAATGGGCAGGACATCGGTAATCGCACCCGCTCGACCAAAATAGGTCCGCAAGTCGGGTATGGCAGTCGGGACTGGGGGTTTGTCGCGGCGTACCAGAAAGATGTGTATGCCCGTAATACCTCGGGTGGCGATACCCTGATGCTCAATGGGTTCGTCAAGTTCTAGGTTTGAACGGTCCGAAACGCCTGGCCTTATGGCCAGGCGTTTTTTGTCATGCCTGAACAATAGTGTTCCGGTGGCTCGCCATGTCCGTGTAGCAATAGGGAAGGGGGCGGCACAGAAGAAGGTGCAGCAAATGGCCCGGCAGCAGAACACTGCCGGGCCGGGAGGTCAGAGCCCTCCAAGTGCCACGTATTTGATTTCCAGGTAGTCCTCGATACCGTACAGGGAGCCTTCACGGCCCAGGCCGGACGCCTTGACGCCGCCAAAGGGAGCAACTTCCGTAGAAATGATGCCTTCATTAACGCCGATCATGCCCACTTCCAGGCCCTCGATGACGCGGAAGATGGTCCCGACATCGCGCGCATAGACATAGGCCGCCAGGCCAAAGGGCGTGTCGTTGGCCATGGTCAGCGCCTCCTGCTCTGATGTGAAGCGAAACAGCGGTGCCACCGGACCGAAGGTTTCGTCACTGAACACCAGAGCTTCGCGTGGCACATCAATCAGCACGGTCGGCTCGAAGAAACTGCCACCCAAGGCATGCCGCTGGCCGCCGGCAATGACCCGGGCGCCCTTGCTCACGGCATCGGCAATGTGTTCTTCCACCTTCAATACGGCCGCTTCATTGATCAGCGGTCCCTGCACCACGCCTTCGTGCATGCCATCGCCAACCTTGAGGGCTGCGGTGGCTTCAGCCAGCTTGCTGGCAAATGCGTCGTAAATGCCGGCCTGGACCAGGATCCGGTTGGCCGCGACACAGGCCTGGCCGGTATTGCGGTATTTGGCGGCCAGTGCGCCCTTGACGGCGGCATCGACATCGGCGTCATCGAAGACGATAAAGGGCGCGTTACCGCCCAGCTCCATGCTGGTCTTCTTGATGGTCGGCGCGCACTGGGCGAGCAACTGAGCGCCCACCTCGGTCGAACCGGTGAACGACAGCTTGCGTACGGCCGGATGGGCTGTAAGCTCGCCGCCGATCGCCTGCGCCGAGCCGGTGACCACATTACAGACGCCTGCCGGCAGACCGGCACGCTCGGCCAGCACGGCAAGTGCCAAGGCTGACAACGGGGTCTGGCTGGCCGGCTTGATCACCCCTGCGCAGCCCACGGCCCAGCCGGGACCCGCCTTGCGAGTGATCATTGCCGCCGGGAAGTTCCACGGCGTGATGGCGGCAAAGACGCCGATCGGGGCCTTCTGCACCAGAATCTGCCGGCCGTGCGCATTCTGCGGAATGATGTCGCCGTAGACCCGCTTGGCCTCTTCGGCAAACCACTCGATGAAGCCTGCGGCATAGAGGATTTCACCCCGCGACTCGACCAGGGGCTTGCCTTGCTCGGCCGTCATGATCGTGGCCAGGTCGTCCAGGTTTTCCAGCATCAGGTCGTAAAGCGTGCGCAGCACCCTGGCCCGCTCCTTGGGCAGTGTCTTGCGCCATCCCTGCATGGCGCGCTCGGCCGCTTCGATGGCCCGGCGGGTTTCGTCCGCGCCACCCTTGGGCACGCGTGCCACCAACTCGCCGGTGGCCGGGTTTCTCACTTCGAGGGTCTGGCCGCTGTCGGCCTGTACCCATTGTCCGTCGATCAGCATGGCCTGGCGCAGCAGGTCCGGGTCCTTGAGGGGCAGCGTGACTGTCTTGGTGTTGGTCATGGTCGTGGTCCTCACACCGGATGGCGGCCGACGAAAAAGGCTTCGTCGAGATCGCGGGTAGGATTCAGGCCGGCCACTTCCAGGCCTTTGCGCAGCACCGCCATGTCACGCTGGTACACGCGTTGGGTGGGGTGCGGCATGGGCCCGCCGTTGTAGCCCTGCAACCATCCCTGGTATTTCCACATCATGCGGTTGAGCAAGCCGTTGGCGGCCATCGGCAGGCTGGCGAAGGCCTTGCGCGCAGGGTCCATCTTGTACCAGAGCTGCGTGGCTTCGTCGTACTGGCCGGCGCGGATCAGGGTATGGATCTGTGGCAGCAGCGGACCGTAATAGGCCGAATAGTTAGTGCCGCAAAAGGGAATATCCATCACCTGTGCCAACGGCACGTATTCATATTCCAGCGGTGACGAGATCACCACCTCTTGATGAAACTCGCGATGCACCTCGATGGCCGACATGATGTAGGGCAGGCCGCCCTCGGCCTTGATGGCCACCACGTTGGGAATCTCATCGACCATGCGTCGCAGCACAGCCAGCGGAATGTCGGCCGGGTGCAGGCGGCTGAAGCCCCAGGCCGGCAACGGGAAAATGATCACGCCCAGCCGGGTGGCGTCGCAAATGGCCTTGGTGTAGGCGAAGACCTCTTCGTAATCCTTCGGGTAGAAATACGGCGGGTAGCCCAGCAGCACCAGGTCGGCGCCGGCCTCTTCGGCGCGCTTCACCGCTTCGATGTTGTCTTCCAGGGTGTTGAACACCGCGTGGTGAACAATCACCAGGCGGCCTGCGGCCTGGTCGGCCATGATCCGGCAGAACTCACCGTACTGTTCCTGCGTGATCGCCACTTCCGAGCAGGACAGTGAACCGACGAATCCGTGCTGGATGGCCAGCTCGACATCGTGGCGCACCGCCTTTTCATTGATGCGCCTGAAGTCCGAGGTCATGGTCGGGATGGTGACGTTGGCAACGCCCTTGAGGTGTTCGCGAGCCCATTCGCGGGCGTCTTTCTTGTTGTAATTGGCCATTTACAAGGCTCCTTGGGGGTAAGTGGGTGTACAGATCAGCGTTTTGTCTCGAATTCGATTGGCAAGGCGGTGGCGAGGCCGGCCTCAAGGGCTTTGGTCAGGATCAGCTCGGCCACCACGATGTCCTGCAGGCCGCCACCGACCGACTTGTACATCGGTGTGCGGGCCCGGGCGAGGGCCTCATCGCAGGCACCGCTCATCAGGTCCGCCAGACTGTAGGTCTTGCTGTGCACATCGATACCGGCGGCCTGGGCCGCCAGCATGTCACCGGTTTCTTCCAGCACTTCTTCGCGCATGTCGCAAATGATCAGGTCGCTACGCTCGACCACCGACACATCGATTTCCCGTTGTTCCGGGATGGTGGAGCCGATCGATACCACGGTGGCGCCAGGCTTGAGCCAGTCACCGAACAGAATGGGTTGTTCATCGCGTGAACGGGCTGCAGTCAGTACCAGGTCTGCGCCTTCGACGGCCTCCCGGGCGGTGGCTGCGCCTTTGGCCGGTATGCCCAGGTCCTGGGTGACGGCCTCGGCAAAGGCGGTCCGTTTTTCCGGGGTCGGGCTGAAGACGGTCACTTCGATGAGTTCGCGCACGCTGGCGAACGCTCGGGTGTGCATGGTCGCTTCCAGCCCGCTTCCCAGAACTGCCAGGCGCAACGGGCGCTTGGGCGCCAGGCGATCCAGTGCCGCCGCCGACGTGGCTGCGGTCCGCAGGCCGGTGACCAGATTGCCGTCGACAAAGGCTGCAATCCGGTTGGTGGTGCGATCGAACAACACAATGACGTACTCGATGCCGGGCGGTGCATCACCCATGTTCGAGCCCATCAGCTTGGCGCCGTAATAGCGGCTGCCCGGCGGAATGGCCGGCAGGTTGCGCAGCCAGGTCTTTTCCAGCACCGCCACCGTGCGCGGTGGGGTGGCCTTGGCAGGGATGTCATGGGCGTAAGCGCGCTGCAGGGCGGCAATGGCATCTTCCCAGCGAAATACAGCGCGTGCCGTATGGCTGGAAACGAAAACCGGTGAGTGAGTGTTGGCAGTCATGACGCAGGGCTCCATATCGCAAAGAAGATTCTTATAAACGATACGGAGCGTATCTAAAATCAATATTCTCTACAAGCCAGTTGAGTGAATGAAAAAATGCCTGATTTGAAAAGCAGGGATGCTTGAAATATCGAAACGATACGTATAGTTTGTTTTGTGTTCATACAGCGCCTCAGGAGAAAACAATGAAATTGGGTCGGTTTGTGGTTGAAGGGTTGGACGGTCCGGTGCAGCGCATCTGCATGGTCTTGCCTGAACAAGGTCGGGTCATTGACCTGCGTGCGGCCGAAGCACTGCGGCTGCAGTCGCAAGGTGCTACCCGCGAAGCGGCGTTGCGCTATGCCTCAACGGTCTTTCCCGAAAGCATGTCGGCAGCCATCGCCCTGGGTCAGCAATTTCTCGATACGGCACACCAGGCCGCGCACGCGTTTGGCGACGATGCCTCGCGCAGCATCGACACACTGCAATGGGGCCCCGCCTGTGATCCCTCGGTGGTCCGTGATGGCTTGACGTTCACCAAGCACATCCGCCAATTTCACGAGCGGATGAACATTACGCCCACCCCGGCCTTGCTGGATATTCCCGGCTACTTCAAGGGCTCGCCCTGGACCGTGATCGGCCACGACGCCGAAGTGCCCTGGCCTGCCAAGGGACAGCGGGTCGATTACGAGCTGGAAATCGGCTGGGTTATCGGCCAGCGCGCGCACAACATTCTTCCCGAAGACGCCCGCTCGCATATTTTCGGGCTGACCATTTTCAACGACTTCAGCGCGCGTGACCTGCAAGCCAACGAGTTCGCCATCGGCATGGGACCGACCAAGAGCAAGGACTTTGCCTATGGCATTGGTCCATGGATCACCACCATCGATGAGTTCACCAACCTCAACGACATCAAGATGTCCGTGCGCGTCAATGGCGAAACCTGGGGTGAAGGTGACTCCTCCGAAATGCTCTGGACGCCTGAAGAGCTGATTGCCTATGTCTCGATCGGCGATCATGTCCAGCCAGGCGATGTCATCGGTTCCGGCACCATGGGCAATGGCTCTGCGCTGGAGCTGGGCCGCAGCCTGAATCCGGGCGATGTCGTCGAACTGGAGGTGTCCGGCGTGGGCGTCCTGCGTAACCGTATCGGCCAGCGTCCGGCCGATGCCTGGTGGCCGGCTCGTCGCGAAGCCTTCATGTAGGCCATGTGCAGCAGGGCCTGGTAATACCGTAGCATCAGCGCGGTTGCTTACATTGCCAGGCCTTGAACGGTCGCCGGGTAGGTGATCGCACGCAACACGTGTGTTTTTGCAGCTACCACCCGCCACAGAAGCGGAGAGGAGACAAGAAATGAACGAAATCAAACGCGTCCTGATCGTCGGCAGCGGCATCGGTGGCGCCACCGCCGCCTACGCTCTGCGCAGGGTCGGCGTCGATGTCCATTGCATCGATATCAAGACTGAGACCCCTATGGTCGGGTCTGGCATCTGCATGCTGCACAATGCCATGCGGGCCATGGCCAGCCTTGACCTGGCCCAGGCCTGTCTCGACAGCGGCTATCACTTCGATGCGTTCCGCCAGTTCGACTCGGCAGGGCAACTGCTGCGCACCAACCCGGCGCCGCCCAGTTGCGGCATCCGCCGGCCTGAGCTGGCACGCATCCTGGAGACGGCCGCCGAGGGCGCCGGGGCGATCTTCGACAGAGGGCTCACGGTGCAAAGCCTGGTCAACCGGGCAGAGGGCGTCGATGTCCGCTTCTCTGATGGCCGTGAGGCCACCTACGATCTGGTCGTGGCGGCAGATGGGGTCTATTCCAGGCTGCGCCAGCAACTGTTCGGCACCGACTGCTCGCCACGTTTTGCCGGCCAGAGCGTGTGGCGCTTCAACGCCCCACGGCCTGCCGAAGTCGACGCGTTCTGCCTGTTTCGCACCGCCTCGGGCAGAACCGTGGGTTCGTTCCCGACCTCCCAGGAAAGCTGCTACATCTTTTACCTGGAAAACAGCCCGGAGCCGCTGCGTGTTCCGGAGGCGGAGGCACACCTGCTGATTCGCGAGCGATTGTCCGAGTTCACGGCACCGGCGATCCGTGCGTCGCTGGAATGCGTGACCCAGCCCAGGCAGGTCATTTTCCGGCCCCTGGACATCACCCTGGTGCCTGCTCCCTGGCACCGTGAGCGGGTTGTATTACTGGGCGATGCCGCCCATGCCCCGACGCCGCACATGACCTCGGGCGGGGGCATGGCCATCGAGGATGCCGTGGTCCTGGCCGACTGCATCGCCGCCACACAATCGGGCCAGGCGGCGCTCGAGCTGTATTCCAATCGTCGTTACGAGCGGTGCAAGACCATCTGTGACGCCTCCTTGCAGCTGTGCCGCAATGAACAGCAAGACCCCCTGGGCAATCGGGAAAAATCGGCGGCCTTGTTGTTGTCCACTTATCAGTTTCTGGGGCAGCCGATTTAAAGACGCGTTATCGACATCTCAGGGTTTTCCAATAACAACAAGAGCGATCAGCAGCTATGAACCTTACCTTGAAAGAGTCTGTAACCGCCGGCCTGATCGGCGGCGTCGTCTCGGCCATCGTGGCTTTTGTCGTGGCCTACTACCTCGTGCCCTTTCCGGGCGATGCGCTTGAAAACTCCATAGGCAATGGCATCAGCGGGCTGTTCAGTGGCTTGTTCAGCGGTTTTGTCGGTGTCTTTGTCGTGCTCAGGAAACTGCACGCGGCCCACTGACAGATAACCCGCCTGCCGATGATCTTCAGGCGAGCCATCGTTCGTGCCCGACATGAACGATGGGTCGCCTGAAAAAGAGGCAGGACCCTTCGCGTTCCCGGATGACTCTTATGCTGCGAAATCTGAAGTTGGCACCGCGCTCTGTTCTGAGCTTCGGGGCCATAGCCCTGGTCGTCGTACTGCTGGGCGGCTTTTCAGTGGTCAAGATTCAGGAAATGTCTGATCAGTCGATGGTGATCAGTGAAAAATGGCTGCCCAACATCATGCGCTTGAGCGACCTGGTCAAGGCCCAGTTGCGTAACCATGCCGTGATGGCACAGATGGCCGCCGTGGTCGATCCTGTGGCCAGGCAGGAAGGGCTGGACAACCTGCAACGCATGATTGCCGATGCGCGGGTTTTGCGTGACGCCCTGGCGCCAGGTCTGAGCGACGCCGCCGAGCGAGCCGCATTCGAGCAGTTGATAGCGGCTGACCAGGTGTATGGCGCCGAACAGCAACAGATCATCGCCCAGCTTGCAGCCGGCAACCTGAGCGACGCCGTACTTGGCCTCAAAGGCAATGCCATGGCCTACGGCATCAAGCTTGGCATGGCGACAGACCATTTGATGAAGCTCAATGTCCAGGGGTATGAGCGCGCGTCCGAAGACCTGTTCGTGGCCCGCGACAGCGCCCGCAAAGGCGTGCTGTTTGCGGTGTTGGCCGCGGCGATCATGACGATCGGCCTGGCGGTCCTGTACACCCGCAGCATCGTGCAACCATTGAGTCATGCCGTAGAAGTCCTCGATCTGGTGAGCAAGGGCGACCTGACCCGGGAAATCAGTGTGTCAGACCACGATGAACCGGCCTTGGTGCTGCGCTCGCTCAAGCTCATGCAGACGGCGCTCAGGGCCGTGATGGACGAGATCGCCGGTGCTTCGCTGCGCATTGCGACCTCGGTGCAGGCGCTGGACACGGTGTCCGAGTCCTCCACCCGCAGCATGCACCGGCAGGACGAGGAAGTGACCGGCGCTGTTTCGGTTGTGCAGGTGGCCAGCCAGGCCATTGACGAAGTCGCCCGCAACGCCGCCTGGACTGCCGAAGCCTCGCACCGTTCGGATCTCAATGTGCGGGCCGGCTGTGAGCAGGTCGAGAAAATGGTCGACGCCATCGTGGCGTTGTCCAGCGAAGTGGAACTGACCAACCAGCAGATTCATGAGCTGGCCACCAGCATTGCCTCGGTTACCCGGATCATCGAAGTCATTCGCACGGTCGCCGAGCAGACCAACCTGCTGGCGCTCAATGCGGCCATCGAAGCTGCACGCGCCGGCGAGGCCGGGCGTGGTTTTGCCGTCGTGGCCGATGAGGTAAGGGCCCTGGCGCACAGGACCAAGGATTCTACGCAGGAAATCGAAGTGCTGATCGGACGTATCCAGGCGGTGACAGGCCGTGCCGTCCAGTCCATGCAGCGCAGTTCGCAGAGCGCTACGGCCACCTTGAGTCTTGCCGGGCATGCCGACCAGGCGCTCAAGGACATCCGTGAATCGATAGAAACCATCAGTGCGCGCAGCCAGGTGATTTCCGGTGCGGCAAGCGAACAGGCCGGCATGATGAGCCATGTCAATCAGAGCCTGCAGGTGATTCAAGGACGCTTTCAGGATGCATCCGAAGGCGTCAGCCAGACACGCCAGGCCAGCCGGGACCTGGCCTCGCAGGCACAGATACTCAGTGCCCTGGTGTCGCGCTTTCAGACCTGAGCGGGACTTGCTACCGGTCATTTTCCGGTTGCTCTGGTTTTGTCATCCCATCCCCAACAACTCGCCCACCGGCAGTCGGTGGGTGGTTTTCAGCTCGCGCAGGGAAAGGTTGGAGCGGATGCTGGTAACCCCCGGCAGCTTACGCAGGACCTTTTCGACAAACCGGCTGTAGCCATCCAGATCCTTGGCGACCACTTGCAGCAAGTAGTCGGCCTCGCCTGTGGTGTTGTGGCAACTGAGCACCTGCGGGGCGGACTCGATGATGCGCTCGAAATGCGCGGTCGCCTCTTCGCCGTGTTCATGGCAGGAAATCTGCACGAACGCCATGACCCCAAGCCCGAGTTGCTTGCGGTTCAACACCGCCTGGTAGCCTTCGATGATACCGCTGTCCTCGAGTCGCTTCTGCCGGCGCCAGCAGGACGCCTCGCTGAGTGACAATTGCTCGGCGAGCTTCACGTTCGACAGCCTGCCATCACGCTGCAAGCACTCCGAAAGTGCGATGTCCAGCTTGTCCATGACCATGCTCATGAAAGAATCCTTCAGTTCAGGGTGGTTTTATGAAGCTTTATTTCACAGTGCCGAAGACGTTCCTTGCAATCTGAAAAGTAATTTCAGGCCGTTGATTCATAATTTTCACAGCGCGGTCCGTGCGTTTTCCAGACAGAGGTGACTTCATGAAAGCAGTTGTGTACGAAGCCTTTTCCCGGCCCCCCAGGCTGATGAGTGTTGAGGATCCTGCGCCCGAGCCGCATGGCGTTGTCGTCGAGGTGCTGGGCACGGGTGTGTGTCGCAGCGACTGGCATGGCTGGAAGGGGCATGATCCGGACATCCAGTTGCCGCACGTGCCAGGCCATGAACTGGCAGGCGTGGTCGCGGCTGTTGGCAGGGACGTGCGCAAGTGGAAGGTCGGGGATCGCATCACTGTGCCGTTCGTGGGCGGGTGCGGGGCTTGCCCTGAGTGCAACAGCGGCCAGCAACAGGTCTGCCACACCCAGTTTCAGCCGGGCTTCACCCATTGGGGCTCGTTTGCGCAATATGTGGGCATTCACCAGGCCGACCTGAATCTGGTGGCGCTGCCGGAACACATGGATTACGCCACGGCGGCCAGCCTGGGCTGCCGGTTTGTCACCTCGTTTCGCGCCGTGGTCGACCAGGGCCGGGTCAGCGCGGGGCAGTGGGTGGCGGTGCATGGCTGTGGTGGCGTTGGCCTGTCAGCGGTGATGATTGCCCAGGCGGTCGGTGCAAACGTGATCGCCATCGACATTGCCGAGGACAAACTGCAGCTGGCGCGTTCACTGGGGGCCGTGGCGACGGTCAATGCCAGCCAGGTCGCCAATGTGGTCGAGGCGGTGCAGGACATCACCCAGGGCGGGGCACATGTGTCTCTGGATGCGCTGGGGCACCCGACCACTTGCTTCAACTCCATCAGCAACCTGAGGCGTCGTGGCCGGCATGTGCAAGTCGGGCTGATGCTCGCCGATCACAGCACCCCGATCGTACCGATGAGCAAGGTCATTGCCCACGAACTGGAAATTGTCGGCAGTCACGGGATGCAGGCGCATCGCTATGGCGCGATGCTGGACATGATCACCTCAGGCAAGCTGGCGCCTGAAAAACTGGTGGGCAAGACCATCAGCCTGGAACAATCGATCGATGCACTGATGAACATGGACCGGTTTGAAACGGCCGGGGTGACAGTGATAACCACTTTCTGACCTGCGCGCCCCTGTGTAGGAGCGCGCTCTGCCCGCGACCGGCTGCGTTAGCAGTCGTAAATTTGCGGCGTTTCATACATCTTGAACGTTCACAATTATAAGTTTTCAGGGTTTCCGAGATTTTGCGAGCGCTGCGCACTCGGTCGCGGGCAGAGCGCGCTCCTACAAGCCATTCAGCCGCGAACCAGTTCGATCAGTGTCCTGGCCACGCCTTCGGAGCTGGCGGGGTTCTGGCCGGTGATCAGGCGGTCGTCTTCGACCACGAACGGGCCCCAGTCCGGGCCTTTTTCGTACAGCGCCCCGGCTTTTTCAAATTCGGTCTCGATCAGAAACGGCACCACGTCGGTCAGGCCCACAGCCTCTTCTTCGCTGTTGGTAAAGCCGGTGACCCGGCGGCCTTCGATCAGCAGCGCGCCATTGGCGGCCTTGACATGGCGCAGCACGCCTGGCGCATGGCAGACAAACCCGATCGGCCGACCGGTGCGCAAGTACGCTTCGATCAGGTTGATTGAGGTCTGCGATTCGGCCAGGTCCCACAACGGCCCATGACCGCCGGGATAGAACACGGTGTCAAAGTCCTCGACCTTGACGGTATCGAGCTTGACCGTATGAGCCAGGGCCTGCTGGGCCGCGTCATCGGCCTTGTAGCGCTCGGTGGCTTCGGTCTGTGCATCGGGCTCGTCGCTCTTGGGATCCAGCGGCGGCTGGCCACCGGCAGGGGAGGCCAGGACCACCTCGGCACCGGCATCCTTGAAGACGTAGTAGGGCGCTGCAAACTCTTCCAGCCAGAAGCCGGTTTTCTTGCCGGTATTGCCCAGTTGGTCGTGGGATGTCAGGACCATCAATACTTTCATGTCTCTTGCCTCGTTCCAGGGGGTTGGGCCTTTGGTGATTGGCGCCTCGGGCACATCGATGTCGTTATGACTGTTTGAGTCGCATGATGGCTCAAGTTCCCCAACAAATGTTTGCTTCTGATACAGCGGCGGTTCAGTTGCGCTGAAGTATTGAACTCCCTTGACTTGCCGATGATCTTTACCCGTCGCGCCACAGCCTGCCGCGGGCATCACGGCCTTCATCATCAGGAAGCGTTTATCTTATGCCCGACACTCGTAATACCTTCATCCGCAAGTGGTGGCCGGTGCCTGTGATCGGCGCCATTGCCGGATCGCTGCTGCTGGCCTTTGCCTGGAGCGCCGGCTGGGTCGGCGACCGGGTCACCGCCAAGGCCTTCGTCAATGCCTCGCCGACCTTCCCGCCAGGCTTTCGCCGCGCGCACGGTAAGGGGCTGTGCTATGCGGCCACCTTCCGCCCGACCGAGGCGGGCCGGGCGCTGTCCAGGGCCCGGGCCTTTTCCCAGGCCGAGGTGCCGGTGGTGGGGCGCTTTTCGGTCGGTTCGGGCAACCCGTTTGCCACCGATGACTCGAGCAAGGTCATCAGCATGGCGCTGCTGATGACCACCGACGACCAACAGCAGTGGCGCATGGCGATGAACAATCAGCCGTTCTTTGCCACCCATGACGCCGAAGGTTTCCTGGCCCTGCAAAAGGCCACCGCGCCGGATCCGGCCACCGGCAAGCCGGACCCTGAGCGTCTGGCGCAGTTTCTGACCCAGTACCCCGAAGCGAAGAAATTCCTTGAACGGGCCCGACAGGCACCAGCACCTGGCAGCTATGCCGGGGTGAACTTCAACGGCATCAATGCCTTTTACCTGACATCCGAACACGGCAACCGCGTGCCTGTGCGCTGGTCCTTGCGCGCCCACGACAGTTTTAAAGAACGTGACCCCCAGGCCGGCCCCGACTACCTGTTCCAGGACCTGAAAGACAAACTGGCCAATACGCCTTTGTACTGGGACTTTGTGCTGCAAGTGGCGCAGCCGGGCGATCCGGTTGACGACCCGTCCCAGCCCTGGCCAGAGGATCGCCAGCATGTGGTGGCCGGTACGGTTGAAGTCACGGCCGTCTCCGACCAGGCCACCGGCGCCTGCCGCGACGTCAATTTCGACCCCACGATCCTGCCGGCCGGCGTCGAGGTGTCAAACGATCCGATTCTCAGTGCCCGGTCAGCCGCCTATTCACGCTCGTTCAACCAGCGTGAGCGGGAAATCGGTTATGGCCAGGCCACCGAGGCCGTTGGCCGTCCGGTCGAACCCAGGAGCGTTCCATGAAGCCATCCAACCCTCCAGCGCCACGGCACTTCAACACCCTGGCGCGACTGCTGCACTGGCTGATGGCCTTGATGATCCTGGCCATGTTGTTTATCGGCGTGGGCATGGTCAGCTCGGTGCATCACCGCCTGTTTCTGATCGACCTGCATCGCCCGCTGGGCCTGGCCATCCTGCTGCTGGCCTTGGTCCGCCTGCTCAATCGCCTGACCCATACACCGCCGCCGTTGCCAGCCAGTGTGCCGGGCTGGCAGGCCTTCGTGGCCAAGGCCTCGCACTGGCTGCTGTACGCCTTGATGCTGGTGCTGCCCGTGCTGGGCTGGGCTTTGCTGTCGGCCGGTGGTTATCCGGTCACGGTGGTGACCGGCTGGAGCCTGCCGGCCATTGTCCCGGCCAGCCCGCAGGCCTATGCCTGGTTGCGCGATGCCCACGGCTGGCTGGCCTGGACCCTGTTCGCCACGGTGCTGGCGCACTTGTCGGCCGCGCTGCTGCATGCCTGGGTGTTGCGCGACGGGGTGTTTTCGCAGATGACCTGGCGCAAGCGCTGATCGCCATTCACCGTTCACGCGACAGGGCCGCGATTTCTTTACAGGGCTACTGGCACTGTGCCGTTTCGCTTGGGTCATAACCGTAACCCCGGCCGGCGGTGCACGGCGGCGTTGCGCAGGGGGCTTTCATTTCCTTCGTGCGGAAGCTTGCCATGTCAGCCACCCCATCCTCTGGCGCCGCTTCACGCGGCGGTCCTTCGCGCCGTACCCGTCGCGGCCTGGACGCGCTCAATTTCACCCTGGCCGATGTACGTGACGGCCTGGGGCCGTACCTGGCCATCTACCTGATTGCGGTGCGCGGCCCCGGTGAGGGCTGGAACGAGGCCACGGTCGGCTTTGTCATGACCCTGGCCGGTTTTGCCGGCCTGCTGGCGCAAACACCAATGGGCGCGCTGATCGACCGAACCCCCAACAAGCGCGCCATGATCGGCATCGCCGCGCTGGTGGTCACCCTGTGCTGCGTGGTGCTGCCACTGGTGTCGAACGTCTATATGGTTGCCGCCACGCAATCGCTGGCGCAAATCGCAGCGGCGGTCTTTGCCCCGGCACTGGCGGCCATCACCCTGGGCATCGTCGGCCCGGCGGCCTTTACCCGGCACATTGGCCGCAACGAAGGCTTCAACCATGCCGGCAATGCGTTTTCAGCGGCACTGGCGGCGATGCTAGGCTATGCCTTCGGGCCCATGGTGGTGTTCTGGCTCATGGGCATCATGGCGGTGACGTCCATTGCCGCCCTGTGGCGCGTGCCGGCCCATGAAATCGACGACAACCTGGCCCGGGGCCTGGAGAGCAACGCCGCGCCGCATGCGCATGCGCCGGTCTCGGCCTGGCAGGCGCTGCTGTCGAACCGGCACCTGATGCTGCTGGCGCTGCTGGCGGCGATCTTTCACCTGGCCAACGCGGCCATGCTGACCTCCATCGGCCAGCAACTGACCTACATCGTCGGCAAGGACAGCGCCACCTCACTGGTGGCGCTGTGTATCGTGGCGGCCCAGTGCGTGATGGTGCCGGTGGCAATCCTGACCGGCCGCAGCGCCGACCGCTTCGGGCGCAAGCCGATCTTCCTGGTGGCCTTTGCAGTGCTGGCGCTGCGCGGTGTGCTCTACACCTTTTCCGATAACCCGTACTACCTGGTGGCCGTGCAATGCCTGGACGGCGTCGGCGCCGGCATCTACGGCGCGCTGATTCCGGTGATCGTGGCCGACCTGACCCGTGGCACCGGTCGCTTCAATGTCAGCCAGGGCGCCATTGCCACCGCGCAAGGCGTGGGTGCGGCCATCAGCGCCACGATTGCAGGGCTGATCATCGTCAACTTCAGCTACGCCCACGCCTTCATGGTGCTGGCCGGCATCGCCGGCCTGGGCTTTGTGCTGTACCTGCTGCTGATGCCCGAAACCGCCAACACGTCCGTATCACAGGAGGTGTCCACCGGGTCGGCTGCCTGACCGATAGCCAAAGGCCTGGGCTGTTTGCATTTTGCCGCTATGCTCAGGCAGTGCTACACCCCTCAGACCTTTGCAAAGGATGACGTTGTCCATGATCTACAGGAAGTTGACCGCACTTGTCGTTGTCTCGTTTGCGCTGGGCGAAGCGCCCTTCGTCCACGGCGCCTCCACCGCCCCGGTTGCCGCCGAGAACGGCATGGTGGTGACCGCCCAGCACCTGGCCAGCCATGTCGGGGTGGACGTACTCAAGGCCGGCGGCAATGCCGTGGATGCGGCGGTGGCGGTGGGCTACGCGCTGGCCGTGGTCTACCCGGCAGCCGGCAACCTGGGCGGCGGCGGCTTCATGACCGTGCAGATGGCCGACGGCAAGAAAACCTTTCTCGACTTCCGCGAAAAGGCGCCTCTGGCGGCCACGGCCAACATGTACCTGGACAAGGACGGCAACGTGATCCCCGGCCTGAGTTCGCGCGGCCATCTGGCGGTGGGCGTGCCGGGCACCGTCTCGGGCATGGAATACGCCCGCGAAAAGTACGGCAGCAAGCCGCGCAGCGAACTGATCGCGCCGGCCGTCAAGCTGGCTGAAGAAGGCTTTGTGCTGGAGCAGGGCGACGTCGACCTGCTGTGGACCGCCACCGAAGACTTCAAGAAAGACATAAAGGACTCTGGTTCCATCTTTCTCTCCGATGGCAAGCCGATGCAGGTGGGCCAGAAACTGGTGCAGAAAGACCTGGCCAAAACCCTGCGTGAAATTTCCAGCAAAGGCCAGGACGGCTTCTACAAGGGCTGGGTGGCCGAGGCCATCGTCAATTCCAGCAAGGCGGGCAAGGGCATCATTGCCCAGGCCGACCTTGACCGCTACAAGACCCGTGAACTGGCTCCGGTCGAGTGCGACTACCGCGGCTACCATGTGGTGTCCGCGCCGCCGCCCAGTTCAGGCGGGGTGGTGATCTGCGAAATCCTTAACATCCTCGAAGGCTACCCGATGCAGGAACTGGGTTTCCGCTCGGCCCAGGGCATGCACTACCAGATCGAAGCCATGCGCCACGCCTATGTCGACCGCAACAGTTACCTGGGTGACCCGGACTTCGTGAAAAATCCGGTCGAGCGCCTGCTCGACAAGGGCTATGCGGACACGCTGCGCAAGGCCATCGACCCGCAGAAAGCCGCCATGTCCAAGGACCTGGCACCGGGCATCGTGCCGCATGAAGGCAACAACACCACGCATTATTCAATCGTCGACAAGTGGGGCAATGCGGTGTCGGTGACCTACACCCTCAACGACTGGTTCGGTGCCGGGGTCATGGCCAGCACCACCGGCGTACTGCTCAACGACGAAATGGACGACTTCACCGTCAAGGTCGGGGTGCCCAACATGTACGGCCTGGTGCAGGGCGAGGCCAACGCCATCGCGCCCGGCAAGACGCCGTTGTCGTCGATGAGCCCGACCATCGTCACCAAGGATGGCAAGCCGGTCATGGTGGTCGGCACCCCTGGCGGCAGCCGGATCATCACTGCCACCTTGTTGACCATGCTCAATGTCATCGACTATGGCATGAACATCCAGGAAGCCGTGGACGCGCCCAAGTTCCACCAGCAATGGCTGCCGGAAGAAACCAACCTGGAAACCTTCGCCATCAGCCCCGACACCCGCAAGATCCTCGAAGGCTGGGGGCATAAGTTCAGCGGGCCGCAAGACCCCAACCACATGGCCGCCATTCTGGTCGGCGCGCCGACGCTGAACGGCCAGCCGGTGGGCGACAACAAGTACTACGGCGCCAACGATCCGCGGCGCAACACCGGGTTGTCGCTGGGCTATTGAGCCGGTACGTGCCTGGCGAATGAGCGCCTGCATTCGCGACCGCTGGTCGCTCCCACATGAGAGGCACGACGCAACCTCCGTAGGAGCGACCGATGGTCGCGAAAGGGCCGGTGCATTCAACCTGTTCAGCGCCTGGCAGCCTGCATTCGCGACCGCTGGTCGCTCCCACATGAGAGGCACGACGCAACCTCCGTAGGAGCGACCGATGGTCGCGAAAGGGCCGTTACATTCAACCTGTTCAGTGCCTGCCAGCCTGCATTCGCGACCGTTGGTCGCTCCCACAGATCAGCGGCACGACGCAACCTCCGTAGGAGCGACCGATGGTCGCGAAAGGGCCGGTGCATTCAACCTGTTCAGCGCCTGCCAGCCTGCATTCGCGACCGCTGGTCGCTCCCACAGATCAGCGGCATGACGCAAAAACCCGGGTCTAGGCGCCCACCTCGAAGATCACCCCTTCAACGCCTACGATCTCCCCACTGTTCGAATACAGCCCCACACCCGTCTCGCAGACGTCCTTGATGCGCCCGTCGGCGCAGCAGATCCGGTACCGCAACTGAAACGGCTCATGCTTGAGCAGTGCGCATTGCACGCAGTACCAGACGTAATCGGCGTATTCCTCCAGGATCAACGAGCCAAAGCTGTGCTCGCGCATCAGTTGCTCGGCCGAGTAGCCGGTCAGGTGCAGGCAGCCTTCGCTGACGTACTGCATGCGCCAGGCGCGCACGTTGTCGCCCTTGTAGATCAGGGCCGGCAAATCGTTGACCAGCCCGCTGACACTGACAGCGGCAGGCCGCTCGGTGAGCGTTATCGGTTCATGGTCCTGCTGCTGCGCTTCATGACGATGCATCCATGACGCCAGCTCCAGGCGTGAATGCAGATCGAATTTGCGCAGCAGGTTGCGCACATAAATCTTCACGGTCGCATCACTGATGCCCAGTTCCCGGGCGATCTGCTTGTTGTTGTGCCCGGCGGTGATCAAACCCAGGGTCTGTTTTTCTCGTTCGGTCAGCGAATCAAGCGCCGACAGCGGCAAGGGTGCGGGGCGGGTCATGTGCACGTGTGTCCTCCCGTCTTATGAGTCATCAGACGCAGCAAATTCCATGCCCTGTATTGCGCACTACGCCTTTGGGAGTAGCTCGTCTGGAGGATTGAGCGTAAATGCCTGATAGGAAATTATCTTGCTCATGGAGAAACATATCCGGGCAATCCCGCCCTCGCCATTACGAGGCTCGACATGAACGACACTGCAGCGCCGCGCCATACCAGCCTGCCGTATTACGACCTGCCGTCCGGCGAGCAGCGGCCCCTTCAGCGCGTACTGGTGACGCAAGGGCAGGGCGCCGCGTTAGCCGCCACCCTGCAGGCCGGTTGCACCACCGGCCTGACGCACTTCAGCCTGCCCGGCCACCGGGACCTGGTCACCTTGCAGCAGGCCCTGGCCGCACACCTGCACCACAGCCATGTGGGTACGCACCTGCATGTGCAGGGCGACGAGGCGTTTCTCTGGGCCTTGCGCACGGTGGCGGCCGATGCCGGACTGCTGAGTGAGGAAATCACCCTGCACCTGGAAACGGCCACTGCCCGGTCGGTGTTTTGCGTGCACTGCGCGCATGTGCAATCGGCCACCGAGGCCGACCGGCACACCTGCTGCCAGTGCGCGGTGGTGCTTGAAGTACGGGCGCATTTCTCCCGGCGCCTGGGCGCTTATATCGGCGTCTGTGCCGACGCCGACCAGCCCTGTGGGGAGGTGCGTCCATGAGTCAGACCCTTGCCGTACGGGTGGCCGAAACCCATCTGCTGACGCCGGTGGTGCGCGAGTTGCTGCTGGAGCCTGTCAGCGGCGCCTTGCCGGCCTTTTCAGCCGGCAGCCATGTGCAGGTGCACCTGCCCAATGGCCGGCGCAACGCCTACTCGCTGCTCAGCGATCCGGCCCAGCCGAGTCATTACCGCATTGCGGTACGGCGTCAGCCACAGTCGCGCGGCGGTTCGCACTACATCCACGATCAGGTGCAGGTCGGTGACCGGCTAGAGATTTCACCGCCCGCGAACCTGTTCGCCCTGCACAGCCAGGCGCGCCTGCACCTGCTGATTGCCGTCGGCATCGGCATTACGCCGTTCATGGCCTATTGCGCCGAACTGCTGCGCCAGGGCCAGGCGTTCGAGCTGCACTACGCTTGCCGCCAAGGCTTCAGTGATGCCTACCTCGACACCCTGCGCGATCAACTGGGCGCACGCCTGCATGTCTACGCCAGCCCCACCCGACGCCTGGACCTGGCCACCGTGCTGGGCAATCGCCCCTTGGGCACGCATGTCTATGCCTGCGGCCCGCAAACCCTGATCGACACCCTGCGCGAACACAGCCAGGCGCTGGGCTGGCCGGCCGGCCGGGTGCACTGGGAAGCCTTCACCGCGCCGGCGCCGGGGTTGCCCTTTGCCGTGCACCTGGCGCGCAGCGGCCGGCAGGTAAAGGTCGGCGCCGAAGACAGCCTGCTCGAAGCGCTGGAGGCCGCCGGCGTCGAGGTGCCCAACCTGTGCCGCGGCGGGGTCTGCGGCCAGTGCCAGACCGCCTATGTACAAGGCGCGGTCGAGCACCGCGACCTGTTTCTGAGCGACAGCGAACGCGCCACCCACTTGATGCCCTGTGTGTCGCGCAGTTGCGGCGACGCACTGGTGCTCGATATCTGATTGCGGAGATGTGCCCATGACCCTTGCCTTCAAGACGCCGCAAACCTACTGCGACGATTTCAGCTTTCGCAACAGCCCGCAGGCCATCGCGCGCTTTCCGTTTCCGTTTCCTGAAGACCAGTACATGTACTCGGTGAACATTGAGCCTGCGCTGTCGCGTGACCCAGGCTCGATCTACGAGCACAGCTTCGACATCGACGAGCATTACCTGTCCGAGACCGCCGAGCGGGCCCGGGTGCTGGCCCGCGATCCGGGGCGCTGCCTGGTCATGCCGCACATGACCCAGGCCGCCTGGGACCTGCTGCAGGTGCTGATGGAGCACCTGTCCACCGACTACCCGCAGCACTTTCGCCTGCAGCGCGACGGTACGGCCTGGCACTGGCAGAACCTGGCCATGGGCATCGACCAGCACTTTACCTTTGGCAATGCGCAGACCCTGCCGTGCGAGCCGCTGGAGTACATCACCCGCCAGGTACAAGGCGATTTCGCCGTGCTCGACCAAC
Organism: Pseudomonas sp. Leaf127; assembly: GCF_001423155.1. NCBI lineage: Bacteria > Pseudomonadati > Pseudomonadota > Gammaproteobacteria > Pseudomonadales > Pseudomonadaceae > Pseudomonas > Pseudomonas sp. Leaf127. The sequence goes on from NZ_LMOA01000012.1 coordinate 468,805, forward strand.
GTGATGGCGACCTGTTCATGGACGCCGGCATGGTGACCTGTCCAGCCGACTGGTCACTGCGTTTCGATGCCGGCATGAGCTTCAAGCAGTGGCATGCGCCGGTGCCGATGGCACACCAGATGGGCATTTTCGACCGGGCCCTGAAATACCTGCTGAACGTGCAGGTCGGCCAGCCGGTGCGCCGGCTGAACTGGACCCTGACCCTCAACCCGCGCCTGGATTCCTCGCCGGAAACCTTTCATGAATGGGGCAGCGACCGGGGCAAGGTCACCGCCGAGAACGTCGGGCGCCTGGTGCACCTGCGTGTCGAGTTGCAACTGATGATGCGCCTGCCGCGCTCCAATGCCTTGATGTTCGGTATCCGCACCTACCTGATCAGCCTGGACGAACTGGCCACCCGACCGGCCTGGGCGCAGCGCCTGCACCGGGTGATCCGCGACCTGCCCGACGCCATCGCCGACTACAAGGGCATGACCCGCTACCGACAGACCCTGATCGACTGGTTGCGCCGTTTCGACCCTGTTTGAACGCCGACTCCCCAAGAGGATTTTTCCCATGACTCATTCATGGCGCACCCCTGCGCTTCGCGAACGCCACCTGGCCCTGGGCTCGAACCTGGAAGACTGGAACGGCATGCCCACCGCCTGGACCTACGCCAGCGACCTGGCCGATCACCATGAGGCCATTCGCACCCGCGCCGGGCTGATGGATGTCTCGGGCCTCAAGAAAGTCCATTACGTCGGTCCGCATGCCGAAAGCCTGCTGCAGCAGGCCACCACCCGCGACATCGCCAAGCTGTACCCCGGCAAATCGGTGTACGCCTGCATGCTCGACGACGACGGGCATTTTGCCGACGACTGCATTGTCTACCGCACCGGCCCCAATGCCTTCATGGTGGTCCATGGCGCCGGCAGCGGCCATGAACTGCTGGTGCGCTCGGCGCAAGGCCGGCAGGTGGCGGTGCTGTTCGACGACGACCTGCATGACCTGTCGCTGCAAGGGCCGCGGGCGGTGGATTTTCTCGCCGAGCATGTGCCTGGCATTCGCGACCTGCCTTATTTCCACCACCTGCAGACCCGGCTGTTCGACCGCCCGGTGATGATCTCGCGCACCGGCTACACCGGCGAGCGCGGCTACGAGATCTTCTGCAAGGCCGCCGACGCGCCCTTGATCTGGGACGGCATTCTGGAAAAAGGCCGGGACCTGGGGATCATCCCGTGTGCCTTCACCGCGCTGGACTGGCTGCGCGTCGAAAGTGCCTTGCTGTTCTTCCCGTACGACAATTCGCAGATGTACCCCTTCGCCGACCAGAAAGCCGGCGACAGCCTCTGGGAGCTGGGCCTGGATTTCACCGTGTCGCCCGGCAAGCAGGGGTTCCGCGGCAGCGAGGAGCATTACCGGCATCAGGGCCGCGAGCGCTTCAAGATCTTTGGCGTGCTGCTCGACGGTGAAGTGGCGGCCCAGGCAGGCGACAGCCTGTGGTTCGAAGGTCGCCAGGTCGGGCTGATCACCTGCGCCATGTTCTCGCGCCTGACCGGCCAGTCCATGGCCATTGCCCGGGTCGAGCCGTCGCTGGCCGAGCAGGGCGTGGCCCTCGAAGTGCGCGGCAGCCTGCACACCCGCGCCATCAGCCACCGCCTGCCTTTTGATGATCCCGAGAAGAAAAAGCGCACGGCCAAGGGCTGAGCGGCTTCAAGACCTGAGTGCCACAAGAGAGCCCATGCCATGACCACCCCGCATTACATCCTCAACGTCAGTTGCCCGGCCACCTCGGGCATTGTCAGCGCCGTGACCACCTACCTGGCCGGGCGTGATTGTTACCTGAGCGAGCTGGCGCAGTTCGACGACGAGCACACCGGGCGCTTTTTCATGCGCGCGGTGTTTCGCTTCAATGCCGGCGCCGCCGACGATATGCAGGCGCTGCGCCAGGGCTTCGAAGACATCGCGGTGCCCTTCGACATGCGCTGGGCGCTGCACGCCGGTGACCAGCCGCTGCGCGTGTTGTTGATGGTCAGCAAGTTCGACCATTGCCTGGCCGACCTGTTGTATCGCCATCACAAGGGCGAGCTGAACATGCACATCACCGCCATCGTCTCCAATCACCTGGACCTGCGTCCAATGGCCGAGCGCGAAGGCATCCGCTTCGTCTACCTGCCGGTGACCCGGGACACCAAGGCGCAACAGGAAGCCGAACTGATGAGCATCGTCGAGCAGACCGGCACGGACCTGGTGGTGCTGGCGCGCTACATGCAGATTCTCTCCGACGACCTGTGCCAGAAGCTGGCCGGCCGGGCGATCAATATCCATCACTCGTTCCTGCCCGGTTTCAAGGGCGCGCGGCCTTATCACCAGGCGTACGAGCGTGGTGTGAAGCTGATCGGCGCCACCGCCCATTACGTTACCGGCGACCTGGACGAAGGCCCGATCATCGAGCAGCAGGTGCAGCGGGTCGAGCATGACCACAGCCCGGACGACCTGGTCGCCATCGGTCGCGACACCGAGACCGTGGCGCTGTCGCGGGCGCTCAAGTACCACCTGGAGCACCGCGTGTTCATCAATCACGACAAGACGGTGATCTTTCGATGAGCTTCCTTTCTGACTGCGGAGAATCGAACATGAGCACACGTGTGGCCATCATTGGCGCCGGCCCTTGTGGCCTGGCGCAGCTACGGGCTTTTCAATCGGCGGGCGCGGCCGGCACCCCGATTCCCGAGTTGGTGTGCTTCGAGAAGCAGGCCGACTGGGGCGGCATGTGGAACTACACCTGGCGCACGGGCCTTGACGAGCACGGCGAGCCGGTGCACGGCAGCATGTACCGTTACCTGTGGTCCAACGGCCCCAAGGAGTGCCTGGAGTTCGCCGACTACAGTTTCGACGAGCACTTCGGCCGGCCGATTGGTTCGTATCCACCGCGCGAGGTGCTCTGGGACTACATCAAGGGCCGGGTCGAGAAGGCCGGGGTGCGCGACCACATCCGCTTCAACACCGTGGTGCGCGACGTGACCTTCGATGAAGCGCAGGCGCAGTTCACGGTCACTGTCCATGATCACGGCAAGGACCTGACCTACAGCGAAGTCTTCGACTATGTGGTGGTGGCCAGCGGGCATTTTTCCACGCCCCAGGTGCCGCACTTTCCGGGTTTCGAGACCTTTGCCGGGCGGGTGCTGCACGCCCACGATTTTCGCGATGCCCTGGAATTCAAGGACAAGGACGTGCTGATCGTCGGCAGCAGCTACTCGGCCGAAGACATCGGTTCGCAGTGCTACAAGTACGGCGCACGCTCGATCACCAGTTGCTACCGCAGCGCCCCGATGGGCTACAAATGGCCGGCCAACTGGGAAGAAAAGCCGCTGCTCACCCACGTGCAGGGCAATCGGGCGTTCTTCATCGATGGCACCAGCAAGCCGGTCGACGCGGTGATCCTGTGCACCGGCTACAAGCATCATTTTCCATTCCTGCCCGAAGCCCTGCGGCTCAAGACCGGCAACCGCTTGTGGCCGCTGAACCTGTACAAAGGCGTGTTCTGGGAAGCCAACCCGCGGCTGATCTACCTGGGCATGCAGGATCAGTGGTACAGCTTCAATATGTTCGATGCCCAGGCCTGGTACGCCCGCGACGTGATCCTGGGGCGCATTGATCTACCGGATGCCGGACGCCGGCGCGCCGAGAACCTGGCCTGGCGCCAGGAAGAAGAAACCCTGGAAACCGCGCAGCAGATGTTCGAGTTCCAGGGCGAGTACATCCGCCAGCTGATCGACGCCACCGACTACCCCAGCTTCGACATCGCCCAGGTAAACCAGACCTTCCTGCAATGGAAGAAGGACAAGTACGAGGACATCATGGGCTATCGCAACCACTGCTACCGCTCGCTGATCACCGGCACCCTGGCCACCGTGCACCACACCCCATGGCTCGATGCCCTGGACGACTCGCTGGCCGCCTACCTGGGCGACGACGGTTTCGACCGCCTCAGGTCCGCGTAGCACCGTATCGACACCCCGTGTGGGAGGGGGGTTGCCCGCGATGGCTGCAGCCCGGATGCAACAGAGGTGTCGTTTTTACGGGTCCTGTCGCGAGCAGAGCCCCCCACCTTGACTGAGGATCTCTGGCAGGTCGCGTCGGTGGGGCCAGCCAATGGACCGTTATGTATCTGCCACGAGGTTACCCATGATTGCACCTGTCACCAGCCGGCCGCTTGAGCCGGCCCTGTTTGCCCGCACGCGGGGTGTCGAGCGGCACCGGGTCGCGCCGGGCGGGCTGACGGTGGTCGCCTTGCAGGCCGGCGACCGTTTGCAGGTCATCGACCTGGAGGGCGACCAGCCCGCGCAGTTGCTGGCCTTCCTCGACGATGGCCGCGAAGCCCTGTCAGCCCTGGGCCTGCAAGGCACGCGCGGCGCGGACTTTATCGGCAAGCAACTGCGCCCGTCCAGCCGCGAAGCACGACACGTCGTCGACGGCCTGGCCCGGCGTGGCGTGGACAGTCGGCATCTACCCGATGCGGCGAGCCTGTGGCCGGCGGGCATGCCGGCCGGTTTCCGTCACGCGATGACCGCCTGTAGCGACGTGTTGGTCATCGTCGCCGCCCCGGGCGGGCGCACGGCGGTGGACGGGCAGGGCAGGGCCAGCGAGTTGCGCCTGGTGATCGAACGGGCCCATCCCACCGCGCTCTGGGTGCCACCCTTGCCGGCACCGCTGGGCGAGGTGATCGACGAGTTCACCCTCACTCCTGGCACCGCACGCGACTACAGCGTGCGCGCCGGGCAGTTCATTCAGGTGCTCGATGTTGCCGGGCGCCAGTGCTCGGACTTCATTGCCTTTGACCGGCGCGGGCTGGATGCCGGGCGCGAGATCGACCTGGACCCGACCGTAACCCGTACCCTCAACGGCAGCGCCTATCCGGGGCCGGGCCTGTTCAGCCGGTTTTACGACCGCCACATGCAGCCGATGCTGGAAGTGGTGCGCGACACGGTGGGCCGCCACGACACCTTCGCCCTGGCCTGCACCGCACGCTACTACGAGTCCCAGGGCTATTTCGGCCATGCCAACTGCAGCGACAACCTCAGCCGCGCCATGGCCGCCCATGGCGTGCAGGGTCGGCCGGGGTGGCCGGCGATCAACTTTTTCTACAACACAGGCATTGATGCCCACCAGCACCTGACCCTCGACGAGCCCTGGTCACGCCCCGGCGACTATGTGCTGATGAAAGCGCTGACCGACCTGGTGTGCGCCAACAGCAGTTGCCCGGACGACATCGACCCGGCCAATGGCTGGCAGCCCACCGATATTCACATTCGCGTGTATTCAGAAAAGGAGCGCTTCAGTATCGCCATGAGCACACGACAGACCGCCGATGCCGACCCGGTGCTGACCCGCGAAAGCGGCTTTCATCCGGCCACCTCACGCCTGACCCGGCAGTTCGTCGATTACCGCGGGTTCTGGACCCCGACCCGCTTCGATGGCTACGGCACCCTGGAGGAGTACCATGGCTGCCGCGAGCGGGTGGCGGTCATGGACTTGTCGGCCCTGCGCAAGTTCGAGGTGCTGGGCCCCGACGCCGAAGCCTTGCTCGACCATTGCCTGACCCGCGACGTGCGCAAGCTCGCCATCGGCCAGGTGGTGTATTCGGCCATGTGCTATGAGCACGGCGGCATGCTCGACGACGGTACCTTGCTGCGCCTGGGCCAGGATGCCTTTCGCTGGATCGGCGGCGAAGACCATGCCGGCATCTGGCTACGCGAGCAGGCCGAAAGGCTCGGCATGAAGGTGTGGATCAAGAGCGCCAGCGATCAGATCCACAACATCGCCGTGCAAGGCCCGTTGAGTCGCGAACTGCTCGGGCAGATGGTCTGGAGCCCCGGCACCCAGCCGGCCCTGGCCGATCTTGGCTGGTTCCGCTTTCTGACCGGGCGCCTGGACGATCACAACGGCCCGGCACTGATGGTCTCGCGCACCGGCTACACCGGTGAACTGGGCTTTGAGGTGTGGTGCCACCCCGATGACGCCGTGCAGGTCTGGGAGCGGCTCTGGCAGCTCGGCCAGCCGCTGGGGCTGGTGCCGCTGGGCCTTGAAGCCCTGGACATGCTGCGCATCGAGGCCGGGCTGGTGTTTGCCGGCTACGAGTTCGACGATCAGACCGACCCGTTCGAGGCGGGCATTGGCTTTTGTGTACCGCTCAAGAGCAAGGCGGCCGATTTCATCGGGCGTGAGGCCTTGCTGCGCCGCAGTGCCCAGCCCCGCCAGCAACTGGTGGGGCTGGTGCTGGAAGGCAACGAAGTGGCGGCGCACGGCGACTGCGTACGCATGGGGCGGGCCCAGGTCGGGGTCATCACCAGTGCCACTCGCTCGGCGGTGCTGGGCCGCAACATCGCCCTGTGCCGGCTGGACATCGCGTATTGCGCACCGGGCACGGCGCTGGAAATCGGCAAGCTCGACGGCCAGCAAAAGCGTATTCGTGCCCACGTGGCCGCCAGCACCGTGGCTTATGATCCTCAGAAGAGCCGGGTTCGCAGCTGACACCTCAGTGTCATCCACAGGCGCCTGTGCAGGACGGCATATGTCTTGCACGGCGCCTTTGTCGTTTCATGGATAGGAGATTGGCCGATGTGGTTTTCCAACGCTTCTCGTGGCCTGGCCAATGAACTTGGCCTGTGGCTGGATCGCCTGCTGGACGAACAGGGCAGCCCCGCACCGGCCGCTGCGCCGCTGCGCGAGCACCCGCACTTGCAGGGCCGCCTGCAGCGCCTGCACCAGCGCTGGGCCGAACTGCAGCACATTCGCCAGGAGGCCCAGGCGCGCCCGGCACCGCCCTGCACCGAGGCCCAGTACGCTGAGCTGCAACGCCAGGTGGCGCAAGGCCTGGCCCACATTGCTGATCTTCAGGCCCGGCAGCACAGCGACGCCGCCCGGCTGGCGCAGTTGAGCGCCGAGCAGGCCGGCTGGGAGCAGGAGCGCCAGGTCTGGGAAGTCACCCGCAGCAGCCTCACCGAAGGCTGCTGGTCGATGAACGTGGTGGATGGCAATCCGGATCATCCGCACAACGTTATTCGTTGGTCAGAGCAGTTTCGCCAGTTGATCGGCCACGACGCCCGCTCGTTTCCCGATGGCTGGGACAGCTACTTTGCCGTGGTCAACAGCGACGACCTCAAGCAGGTCATGCACGCCTTCGACACCTCGATGAAGGCGCCGGGCGGCGATGACGGTTATGTCGTCGAATACCGCATGCGCCACAAGACCCGGGGCGAGCTGTGGTTCCGCGAGCGTGGCCGCAGTCTGCGCGACAGCCAGGGGCGGCTGTTGCATGTGGCCGGCGCGGTGCGCGAAATCAGCGACGAAAAGACCGCCGCCAGCCTGCACGCACGCGAGCAGGCCGGTATCCAGGCCACCTACGAAAACATTGCGCGCATTGCGGCGGTGATTCGCGGCATCGCCGAGCAGACCAACCTGCTGGCACTCAACGCCGCCATCGAAGCGGCCCGCGCCGGTGAACAAGGCAGGGGCTTTGCCGTGGTCGCCGATGAAGTGCGCAACCTGGCCCAGCGTACCCAGGAGTCGGTGCAGCAGATCCAGTCCATGCTGCAACAGCGGTAAGCCATACCTGCCGCCAAGGCGGCACGCCGTCACGCAACAAACATGGGACCGGTGTGTAGGAGCGCGCTTGCCCGCGACCGAGTGCGTAGCGCTCGCAAAAATTGTGTAGACGCTGAAAATTTACGACTGCTAACGCAGCCGGTCGCGGGCAGTGTGCCTGATGGGCATAGTGACCCCCTCAATTGGAATACTTGTAGCCCACCTCGCCATGCGCAGACAGGTCCAGCCCGTCGACCTCGGCGTCTTCATCGACGCGCAGCCCACCGCACAGCATCGCCGTGATCTTGAACGCCACCAGGCTGCTGAGCGCCGAGAACAGGATGCTGAACAATAGCGCCCCGCCATTGACCAGCAACTGGCTGACCAGGTCGCGGCCTTCGGCAAAGCCCTGGCCACCCAGGGCGGTCATTGCGAACACCGGGGTCAGCAGCCCGCCCAGGATACCGGCCACGCCATGCACGCCAAACACATCGAAGGCGTCGTCCAGGCCCAGCATCGGCTTGAGCTTTTCCACCGACCAGACGCACAAGGGGCCTGCAATGAAGCCCAGCACGATGGCGCCCATGGGCCCGACAAAACCACACGCGGGGGTGATCGCCACCAACCCGGCAATGGAGCCCGACACCGCCCCGAACAGGCTCGGCCGGCCACGGTGTTTCCACTCCACCAGCATCCAGCCCAGCGCACCGGCGCAACTGGCCAGCATGGTGTTGACCATCACCAGCATGGCAAAGCCGTTGACCGCCAGCACGCAACCGCCACAGAAACCCAGCCAGCCGACCCACAGCAGCGAGCCGCCGGTCATGGTCATGGTCATGTTGTGCGGCGCCAGCGCCGAGGTACCGAAGCCGCGACGCCGGCCGATCAGCCAGGCGCCGACCAGCGAAGCGATGCCGACGTTCAGGTGCACCACGTTGCCCCCGGCAAAGTCCTGCACGCCCAGGTTAAACACCCAGCCGCCACCCCAGGCCATGTGCGCCATCGGGATATAGTTAAGGGTGATCCACAGCGCCATGAACACCATCACCGCGGCAAACTTCATGCGCTCGGCAAACGCTCCGACAATGATGGCCGGGGTAATGGCGGCAAACAGCAGCATGAACAGAAAGTACAAATATTCAGGAATGGTTCCCACCACGGTATGAATGGTCACGCCTTGCAAGAACACTTTATCCAGATTGCCGATCACGGCATTCATCGAACCGCCATCGCCAAACACCAGGCTGTAGCCGTATACGGCAAAGATGATCGACATCAAGGCGGCGGTGCAGAACACCTGCATCATGACCGAGAGCACATTCTTGGTCCTGGCCATGCCGCCATAGAACAGCGCAAGACCGGGCAAGGTCATCAACAACACAATCAGCGAACACAGCGCCACAAAGGCGGTGTCGCCGCTATTGATGACCGGTGCGACTTCATCGGCGTACCCTGAAGAGCAAGCCATAACAAGGGGGAGGCCGCATAGGGTGCGGCCTGGGCGTGCGAGGCGGATCATGGCTGATAATCTCCAACGGTCTGAATAGGTGCCGGTAATGCCCAGGCAGGCCAAGGCATGACGACGCGCTGAACTACGCCGGAAGGATGAAAGTATTCATTCCTTTCGGGTAATTTATTTTCCTGTTGGGAATAGCAATTAGCTTGCCAGTGTCTCTGTATAACAAGTCTGAACCGCGTGTTGTCGACGCGGGCACGCTTTGAAGCGGCGGGCAACCGATTATGTGATCAGTGCAGAAAGGCGATAGGAAGCCGCGCACTTTCAACGGCAGAAAAACATGCACTGTTAAGGCTCATTTTCCTGCCGGCAGCGCCGTTATGGTTATAGCCACTAAGGAGTATTGCCGGTGAAGTCTGACTACGCCGTGGTTGAATAAACACATATTAAAAGGCCGGTAGCAACGGGGTCATACCGCCGCCATGGCGGTTTGCAATACGCTGTGTCGATAGTCGCTGGGTGACATGCCATAGGCATTTCTGAAGGCCCGGGAAAAGTGCCCCAGGTCCTTGAAGCCCCAGCGTATGGCTATATGGCTGATTTTCAGATCGCTGTGGGCGATGGCCTGGGCGCAGCGCTGCAGGCGACGTTCAAGAATGTAGCGGCCCACGCTCATGCCGGACCGGGTAAACAGGCGGTGCAGACTGCGCACCGACGTGCCGATGGCCGAGGCGATCTGCTCCGGGCACAGGGCCTCGTCGTCGAGATGGCGCTCGATCAGTGTGCGGGCCTTGACCAGCAGGGCAGGGCTGTCAGCCGGCTCACTGCTGTCATCCGTGGCCAGGGCCGGCCTGAGCAGCGCCAGAATCGCCTCCAGCACCGCCAGGGACTCTTGTCGGGCCAGCGTCGTGTTGTTCATCAACTGGTTGACCAGCATGGCGCTCATGGCGCCGATGGACGAGGTGGCCTCGATACGCTGGTTCAGCCGCACGTGCCGGGTCTTGAAGCGCTGCAGCAGCTCATCGCGCGGCAGGATGAACGACACCTGGTCGCTCAGGCCCTGAAAGTGAAAGTCGCTGGGCCGGGCCACGTCGAGCAGCACCAGGTCACCGCGTTGTAGGCGGGTCTGGGTCTCGGACTGGCAAATGACGGCCTCGCCACCGAGCTGCATCACCAGATAGAAAAAATCCTGGTCGTCGCGGCGGATGTCGCTGGCCCGGCGATACACCTGCGAGCAGTTGCTGGTAATGCGTGCGCCTTGCAGCGCGCACGATTCGCTGTCGACAGCGGTCACCGCGCCCTGAAAGGTGGTGATGTCCGAGTGGCAAGGCGGTTCGACATGAAAGATTCCGCAGCTTGAGGCCAGGCTGCCGTGCCAGACCTCGAACCCTTCGCGCCCCAGAAAGAGCTGCTCGTGCTGCAATGCGTGATTCATGATTCACCTCGGACCGGCAATGGGTCTGGTTTTTCTTATTAGAAGTAGCGAATGGTCGTATGAGCCGAGCGCAGGCGGTTAATTTACTAACATCTTAATGTTTGTATCAAGATTATTCATCAGGGCCGCCCCATGGCACGTTGAGCCAAGCGGTTGGCGCGCTCAACAGTGGTCGGCCCGCCACACAAGGCATCTAATCGGGGCTCATATTCATTGATGTGCAGGTCCTTCCATGCAAAACAATCATTCCGATCCGCACCTGCAAAAAAACCTGCGCTGGACAGATGCCTTTGCTCTGTCGATGGCCGTGTCGGGGTCGATCTTCGCCTCGTTCGGCTTTGCCCTGGGCGTACTCGGCCCGGTGAGCGCGTTGTTGCTCTGGGTGGGGTCGGCCGCCATCGGTGCCTGCCAGAACTGGATCTTTCTCGAAGTGGCGGCCATGTTCCCCGACAAACCCGGCGGCATCGCCATGATCGCCACCCAAGGCTGGCGGCGACGCTGCACCCTGGTCGGCCCGCTGGCGTCCTTTGGCTACTGGCTGGGTTGGTCGGCGGTGCTGTCGATCGTCAGTGTCAGTGCCGGGGCGCTGATCCAGGCGCAATGGTTCGCCACCCAGACCTGGACCCTCACGCTGGGACCGTTGACCGTGGGGCTGGCGCAATTGATCGGCGCTGGCCTGCTGGTGCTGTTCTGGCAGTTCAACCGGCTGGGCGTGCACATGGCCGCCTCGGTGTCCCGCTACATGGGGGCGCTGTTGTTGGTGCCGATCCTGGTGCTGGCGGTTTCTCCATTGTTCGGCGACGGCTGGAGCCTGGCGCGCTTTCAGCACGCCTTGGTCGAGCAACCGTTGAGCCTGGACTGGAGCGCCCTGCGCACGGCGCTGGTGTGGCTGTTTCTGGTCAGCTGGAGCGCCTACGGCACTGAAATGTGTGCCGCTTTCGGCCCTGAATACCGCAGCCAGCGCGACATGCGCCTGGCGCTGCTGACCTCCGGCGGCTACACCGTGGCAGTGTTCGCGGCCGTGGCTTTCGGGTTGGGTGGCATGGTCGACCGTGAAACGGCGCTGGCCAACCCCGGTGGCTTCTACATCGACGCCTTCAACGCCGTGCTGGGCAGCGGCTTCAGCGATTTCTTCGTCGCGGCCTTGTTGGCCGGGCTGTTCATGGGCCTCAATGCCGCCCTGGCCGACGGTTCGCGAGCGCTGTATGGCATGGCCCTCGAAGGCCTGACCATCCGCCAGTTGGGCGTGCTCAACAAGCATCAGGTGCCGGGCCGCTGCATGACCGCAGCGGTGGTCCTGAATCTGGTGATGATCTTCGTCCTGTCGTCACCACTGGCCATGCTGGTCACGGCCAATATCGGCTATCTGGTGGCCATCTTCTTTGCCCTGTCGGGTTTCCTGTGGCTGCGCCACGATGCGCCGGATCACCCGCGCCCGGTGCGGCTGGGACGTGGCTGGGTGCCGGTGGCCTGGGTGCTGAGCCTGTTCACCGCGTTGGTGGTGATCGTTGGCACCCTCTCGGCCGAGCTCACCGGCTATGGCGGCTGGCGTGAAGTGGCCACCGGTATCGGCATCCTGTTGTTGTCGCTGGTGCTGTACGCCGTGCGGCGCTTTCAGGACCGTGTGCCAGGCCGCAACGCCGTTTCCCGCTGATCGCGTACTGATAATCCGTGCAAGGTAAACCTTATGTTGTCTCTTGAAACGCCCACCACGTATTACACCGCCACCCGCAAATATGACCTCAGGTTCCCGGACCTGGAGCAGGACCTTGAAGCCGAGGTCGTGGTCATCGGCGGTGGTTTTTCAGGGATCAATACCGCCCTGGAGCTGGCCGAGCGCGGGGTGACCGACATTGTCCTGCTGGAGGCCCGCTACCTGGGCTTCGGCGGCTCCGGGCGCAATGGCGGGCATGTGATGGCCGGTATTGGCCATGACCTGGAAAAGATTCGCAAGGATGTCGGTGATGCCGGCTTGCAGGCGATCTTCGAGATCAGTGACCTGGGGTCGTCGATCATCCAGTCGCGTATTGCCAGGTACGGTATCGATGCCGACTTTCGCCACGGCTATGGCTATCTGGGTTTCAACCCGCGCCAGGGCAAATTGCTGCAAGCCTGGGAAAAGGAGTTTCGGCAACTGAACCCCGAGCATGAAATCGCCTACCTCGAAGGCAGCGCAGTGCGCGATATCGTCGGCTCCGATCTCTACAGCTGTGCCTTGAAGCATATGGGTAACGGCCATCTGCACTCGCTGAACATGCTGCTGGGTTCGGCCGGGGCACTGGTCGGCCTGGGCGGGCGGATTTTTGAAGACACGCCGGTGCTGGAAGTGACTTATGGCGACACCATTCGCGTACGCACCGCCAAGGGCTCGGTGCGTGCCAAAAAGATTCTCTGGTCCTGCGGCGCCTTTCTGGATCGCCTGGAGCCTGAGCTGCACAAGAGCATGATCAACACCTATGCCTTCCAGCTGGTGACCGAGCCCTTGCCCGATTCACTGATCGAGCAGATCAGCCCGATCCGCGGTGCCTTCAGCGACATTCGCCCGGTCATCGAGTACTACCGGGTGACCAACGAGAACCGCCTGCTGTTCGGCTCGGCCACGCGCCTGCTGGAGTACATTCCGGCCGACCTCAAGGCCTGGAACCGGCAGTTGATGCTCAAGGTCTTTCCCTACCTGGCGCACGTCAAGGTCGACCTGGCCTGGGGCGGGCCGATGGAGTGCTCGGCCAACCTGTTTCCGCAGGTCGGCACCTTGCCAGGGCGGCCCAATGCCTGGTTTGTTCAGGGCTACTCCGGGTTTGGCGTCACGCCCAGCCATGTGGTCAGCCAGGTGGTGGCCGACGGCATGACCACCGGCTCCCGGCACTGGGACGTAATGAGCGCCATCCCGCGCACGCCGATCCCGGGCAAGGACCGCCTGCGCAACCTGATCTGCACCCTGGGCAAGGTGGCCCATCAACTGGCGGGCTATCGCAACGGTCGACGCTGAACCCTCCGGCTTTATTCTTTCGCCCCGCTGTGGGGCTATGACAACCCATCGATCTCAAGGATTCGATCATGACCACTGCTGCCCTGAATCTGGCGCTGCAAGCGCGCCTGGACCTGTTGCAAACCTTGTGGGCCCTTGGTGATGCCGCCGGCATCGTGGCCGAGCTGTATACCGAGCGCACCGAAATCACCGGCGCTGGCAACGACGCATTGTTTCAGGGGCCTGCAGCCTTGCAGGCCCTGATGACTGAAATGGTCGAGGGCTCGCGTGGGGCTTCGATTCGCATCGACCGGCTGCGTACACTGGGTGAATGCGCGGCATACACCTGGGTGACCTGGCACGTCCTGCCGGTCCAGGGCGAGGCCTTTGCGATGAAAAGCCTGTTTGTCTGGCAGCTCACCGAGGCGGGTTGGCGCATCGTGGCCGACATGTACGCCGAAGGGCAGATCAACCTCTGATTGACTCCGGGACCCCTCCGGGTCGTCGCTCCTACCTGCAGAGATTCTCGCGATGCAAAAACACTACTTCAAGGCATCCTGTTCAGTGTTGCTGATCGCCTCGCCCTGGGCGGGCGCTGCCGCCTTGTACGAGGACGCTCATACGAGCATCAAGGCCCGGCTGCAAGGCGCGGCGGGTGTGTTTCACAGCGGGCAAAGCTACAACCAGACGGGTGTGCGTGATCAGGGGCGTGCCGACTGGCAGGAGGCGACCTTGCAGTATGGCCTCGACCTCAAGCACCGCCTCCAGGGCGGGGGTGAGACCTATGGCGCGCTGGACTGGGTCAGCAGTGCCAGCTTCGGCGAGGGTGATGCCGCGGGCTGGAGCCTGGGTAACGAGCGCACCACCAAGATCGAAAATGCCTATGTCGGCTGGCGCTCGGGCGAGCTGTTCAGCGCCTTGGGCGAGAACGGAGTCGACCTTTCCACCGGGCGGCAGACGGTGGTGGTGGGCGACGGCTTTCTGATTGCCGGCGATGCCTTGAACATCGGCAACGGCCTGCTCGATGGCGAAACCAATCGCGGCGGCGCTTATTACCTGACCGGTCGCCGGGCGTTTGATCGCACCGCCATTCTGCGCCTGGGCGGCACCCAGGGCTGGCGTGGCGACCTGATGTGGCTCAAATCTGACAACCCGGCGCAGGCCAGCCCCGAGCTGGCCGTGGCGACCCTTGAACAGGTTGCCGAACCTGGCACGCTGGGCCTGACTTACATCAAGGTCACCGACACCGACCGTGCCCTGGCCGAGCCACTGTTCCCCGAGCGCAAGGGCATGCAGCTGTACAGCCTGCGCGCCCAGGGCAGTGCCGGCGTGGCCAACCTGTTGCTGGCTGGCGAACACGCCTGGGAGCGCAAGGACTCAGGTGCCGAAAACGCCTGGTACCTGGAAGCGGGCTGGACCTTTGCGCAATGGCCGGGAAAACCCAGCATCAATTACCGCTACAGCCGCTTTTCAGAGGGCTACGACCCACTGTTCTATGGCAACGGCCGGGCACTGGGCACCTGGTTCCAGGGCGAGGTGGCCTCCAACTACGCCGGGCCCTTCAACAGCAACACTGCCGTCAATCACATAGGGCTGAAAGCGTCGGTGACCGAGCAGTTGAAGGTGGGGGCGCTGTTCTACCAGTTCGACACCCTCGAGACCCGCCTGGGCAACCGCGATGCCCGTGAGCTGGATATCTACGCTGAATGGGCGATCGATGAGCACTGGACCGTGTTGCCACTGGTGGGGTTCTACAAGCCGCAGCACAGCGTACAGGAAGGCGGCAGCCAGATAGGCAACACGCGCACCAATACCTACGCGCAACTGCTGCTGGCGTGGACATACTAGGGGCTGTTGCCGTTTCATCACGGCCGCGCCGGCGCCCGTTTTGCCGCGAGGCAAGGCAGGCGCCGCGAAGTCTGGTCATTCCAGATGAGTGGCGAGTAACGNAGGACTTGAAAAGGGCGTTCCCCTTTTCTGCGTCCTCCGCCTGGCCTGGCGAGATTTGGCCCAGCAACGCGGCTCGTGCTGAAACGGCAACAGACCCTAGGTCTGGGGAATGCAGGTGAGGAGCGCTACACTGTCCGGCCCCAGGCCAGTGCCTGTTCATTCACCGGACACGAGATTTTCATGGCTAACCCAGACATCACCTTCATTCCCGATCCTGACGCCGATTCCATCTCTTCTGACGTTGCAGGCTTTGGCGGCCTGCTGGTGTCGACCCAGATCCCGACCCGTGCCGACGGCAGCCTGGAACTGGGCGGCATCGTCGAACAGAGCGAATGCACCTTGCAGGCGCTCAAAGTAGCCCTGGAAAAGGCCGGCAGTTCGCTGGACCGGGTCCTGCACCTGACCATCTACCTCACCGACATGGCTGACCGCGCCGCCTTCAACGAGGTGTACCAGCGCTTCTTCCGCCAGCCGTGGCCGGTGCGTGCCGCCGTAGGCGTGGCATCGCTGGCCTTCGAAGGCATGCGCGTGGAAGTGACAGCCATGGCGGCCAAAGGCTGATCCTGCGTGACGCCAGGCACCGCCTTGACGCCGCACCAGATGTAGGAGCGCGCTTGCCCGCGACCGAGTGCGTAGCGCTCGCAAAATTTGTGCAACGCCACAAATGCTGGACTGTGGACGCGTTCAAAATCTATGAAACGCCACAAATTTACGACTGCTACCCCATCCGGGATCTATGAAACGCCACAATTTTACGACTGCTAACGCAGCCGGTCGCGGGCAAGCGCGCTCCTACAAGACGTGAATCAGATGTGCGCTTACGGCAACTCCAGTAACTGGCTCAGGGCCTGGAACAGGTCCTCGGCATTTACCGGTTTCTGCAGTACCAGGCTGCCGGGCAGGTCCAGGCCCTGCAGCTCGGCGTAGCCGGTCAGGAACACCACGGGCAGGTGCGCAAAGCGTTCGCGCGCCGCATGGGCCATTTGTGCGCCGTTGAAGCCTGGCATGGCAAAATCGGTGAGCAGCAGGTCGACGTTTTCGTCGAGCATCTCCAATGCCTGCTCGCCGCTGCTGGCCTCGCGCACCTTGAAACCTTGCATCCGCAGCATGTCACCGACCAGATCGCGCACCGGATCATCGTCGTCCACCAGCAGAATGGCGCGGTCATGGCCATTGCCGGCCGGTGCCAGCGGGACGCGGCCCGAGGCCTGTGGCTGGCACTGCTGCTGCACGAGTGTTTCGGGCGTGTGTGGCACTGCCGGCAGGTAAACGCTCACTTGCGTGCCGCGCCCCGGTGCGGTGTCGATGCTCACGCCGCCGCCCGACTGCTTGGCGAAGCCAAAGACCTGGGCCAGGCCCAGGCCTGAGCCCTTGCCGATGTCCTTGGTGGTGAAAAAGGGCTCGAACACCTTGGCCAGCACGTCCTGACTCATGCCTGAGCCGGTGTCGCGAATCGACAGCACTACGTAATCGCCGCAGTCGGGATCTTCCGGGCGTTGTGGTGGGGTGTCGACATGGGTGTTGCGCGTGCACAGGGTCAGTTGCCCGCCGTTGGGCATGGCGTCGCGGGCGTTGATCGCCAGGTTGAGAATGATCATCTCGGTCTGGGTCGGGTCGGTCAGCGCCTGCCAGAGGTCCTCGGACAGGTCCAGACGCACCAGGATGTTGCCGCCCAGGGTGCGGCGCAGCAGCTCTTCCAGCCCGCGCAGGGTCTCATTGAGGTGCAATGCCACCGGTTCCAGGCGCTGGCGTCGCGAGAACGCCAGCAACTGCGAAGTGAGCTTGGCGCCACGCTCACCGGCTTCGCGAATGTGCTTGAGACGCCGGGTGGCTTTTTCCAGGTCCTGTTTGCTCAGGTCGCGCTCGAGAAAACTGGAGCCGGTGATGATCACGGTCAGCAGGTTGTTGAAGTCGTGGGCAACGCCGGCGGTCAACTGGCCGACCGCTTCCAGGCGTTGCATCTGTTGCAGCGCCGCCTCGATGCGCTCGCGCTCGGCAATCTGGTCGCGCAGGCGGGTGTTGGCTTCGGCCAGCCCCTGGGTAGCCTCGCGCTCACTGGTGATGTCGCGTGCCACCACATACAGCAGGGTGTCTTCAGGCACCACCACCCAGGACAGCCAGCGCTGGCTGCCACTGGCGTGACGAATGCGGCCGGTAAAACGCACGCTGCTGTGGTTGCGGGCCAGGATCGCCAGTTCAGCCAGGAAGGCGTCACGGTCCTCGTCGGGCAGCAGTTCCATCAACGAGGTCTGGGCCAGGGCCTGGCGGGTAAAGCCCAGGGCATTCTCCCAGGCCGGGTTGAGAGCCACCGGCGTCAGATCCTTGTTGAGCACGCCCAGCAGGTCCTGGGACAACTCCCAGGCGCGGTCGCGTTCGCGGGTGCGGCGCTCGACCCGCTCACCAAGCATTTCGTTGAGCTGCCTGAGCGCCTGGGTGGCCTGGCGTTGCTGATGGATGTCCTGCAACACCCCGGAAAAGCGCACGCACCGGCCATCGACCACCCGGGCCTGGCCGCTGCTGAGCAACCAGCGCGGTTCCTGGCCTGCGGTCACACAGCGAAACTCCATGCGGTAGCGGCCATCACTGTCGGGCGCCATGGCGCGCTCCACGGCCTGGCGCACGGTCGGCTCGTCATCGGCATGGATGCCGGCGTAGAACAGCTCGATGTGCATCTCGGTGTCTGACGGCAAACCGAACAGGGCCTTGCACCGGCCATCCCAGATCAGCAGGTCTTCTGTGGGCCGATAATCCCAGGTGCCCATGCCGGCGGCATCGATGGCGATGCGGGCGCGGGCCTCGACATCGGCCAGGGCTTCTTCGGCACGGCGCCGGCGCTGGCGTTCCTGGACCTCGGTCAGGGCGCGCTTGACGGCCTTGGGCAGCAGCGACAGATTCTTTTTCAGAATGTAGTCGGTGGCGCCCAGGCGGATCATCTCCACGGCGTGCTCTTCGCCATACACGCCGGACAGGAAGATGAACGGCGTGTCGGGCGCCAGGCACTGGGCAATGGCCAGCACATCGCTGCCCGACGAGCCGGGCAGCACGCAGTCGCACAGGATCAGGTCAAAGCGGTGTTCTTGCAGGGCCTGTTGTGCGCCGACATGGTCGTAGACCTGTCGGGCCTGGATCAGCAGATCGCCGCGTTCCAGGCGCAACAGGGTCAGCTCGGCGTCCATCGAGCTGTCTTCGACTATCAAGAGTTTTATCGGCTTGGACAACTTCCAGGCTCCGTCAGTTATTGCGTCGACGATTCAGACGCAACGACCCCGGCGGAGGTTCATTAAGCACGGCCCAGAAAATACCCAGGTCGGAAATCGCCGCCACGAACTCCTTGAACTCTACAGGCTTGACCACGTAGGCATTGACGCCCAGCTCGTAGGCGCGCAACAGGTCGGGCTCCTCGCGCGAGGAGGTCAGCATCACCGTGGGGATGCTGCGCAGCTCCGGGGTGTCGCGCACCACCTTGAGCACCTCCAGGCCATCGACCTTGGGCAGCTTGAGGTCCAGCAGCAGCACGGCCGGGTTACCGTCGTCGCGGGCGGCGAAGGCATTGCGGCGCAGCAGGTAGTCCAGGGCGTCGGCACCGTCGCGCAGCACGATGACTTCGTTGGCCAACTGGCTGCGCTCCAGCGCGACAAGCGTCAACTCCAGGTCCCTGGGGTTGTCTTCGACCAACAGAATGGGTTTGAGCATCTTCAACGGTTTCCATCAATCATGTGAAATGTGGCGGGGCAGGGCAAAGTAGAACGTCGCGCCCTGGTCGATCTGGCCTTCGGCCCAGACCCTGCCGTCGTGCCGCTCAATGATACGCCGGACACTGGCAAGGCCAATACCGGTGCCTTCGAAATCTTCCATCCGGTGCAGGCGCTGGAACACCCCGAACAGCTTGTTGGCATAGGCCATGTCGAACCCGACACCGTTGTCGCGAATGTACACCACGGTTTCATCGCGGGTCTTGTCGGCGCCGATTTCGATGCGTGCCGGGGCGCGGTCACGGGTGTACTTGATGGCATTGGCAATCAGATTCTGCAGGGCCAGGTTGATAAAGGCCGGGTCGGCGATCACTTTGGGCAGGGCGGCCACTTCCCAGACAATGTCCCGACCCTCGTAGTCGGGCTTCAGATCGAGTCGTATGGATTCGACCAGCGCATTGAGGTCGACATCGGACATGTGCAGCGCCGAACGACCCATCTGCGAAAAATTGAGCAGGTTGTCGACCAGCGTGCCGGCAAAACGTGCCGCATCTTCTATATGTTTCAAAAAGCGCAGCCCACGCTCGGACAGCGCCGAGCCTTCGATCTCGCTCAGCAGCTCGGTGTAACCGGCAATATGCCGCAGCGGTGCGCGCAGGTCGTGGGAGACGCTGTAGGAGAACGCCTCAAGCTCCTTGTTCGAACGCAACAGCTCGCCGGTCAGTTGCGCCAGCTCTTCGGCCTTGCGCAGCACGATGCCCAGCACCGCGCCGCGCAATTCGGTCGCGCCTTCGATGATCCAGGGGTGCCAGGGCGCCGAGTAGCCGCGCACTTCCTGTTGCCAGGTGTCGAAGCTGTGCCGCGGACTGAGGCTGCCCTGGGCGTTGATGTCTTTCTCGGGGCGGCCGGCCCAGTTCACCGTACGCGCCTGCTCAGGGCGGAACCACACCAGGTAGTGCGAGTGGATCTGGGAAATGGCCACCGCCAGCACACCGGCGGCGTGGCGCGCCAGCTCCGGCAGTTCTTCGATGTCGCGCTGCACATTGTCGGTGTGGAAGATCGTCTCGTCGCTGCGATGTGCCAGCCAGTGCACCAGCGCATTGACCAGAGAGGCAGGCGGGGTGCTGCCGATCAGGTCGCAGCGGTCGGCGGAAATGATCGCGGCCCCCTGGGCGTCGGCAAACGCCAGCAGCACCTGCGGCAATTGCAGCAAGCCTTCGCTGACACTGTCGTGGTCGGCCATCGAGGACAACATCTGCACGATGCGCTGACGCTGGTCGAGCAACTGCCGGGTGCTGGCATGCGATTCGTACGATTCGATCTGCAGCGACAGCACGCTGCCGAGCAATTCACACGCGGTACGGGTCTGGAAGTCGACCGGGCGTGGCTGCTCGTGGTGGCAGGAAATCAGCCCCCAGAGCTTGCCGCCGACCACGATCGACAGCGACATCGACGCCATCGTGCCCATGTTGCGCATGTATTGCAGGTGCACCGGCGAGACGCTGCGCAGCGACGTGAAGGTCATGTCCAGCGGTTTGCCGGTGTGCGGGTTGAGTGTCGGCACCAGCGGCGAGGGCTGGTAGTTGGCATCCTGGATCAGGCGAATCCGGTTGATGCGGTACAGTTCGCGCGCCTGCGCGGGGATGTCGGACGCCGGAAAGCTCAGGCCCAGGTAGTTGGGATAACCGGGATCGGCTTGCTCGGCCAGCACCAGGCCGTTGCCGTCGGCGTCGAAACGGTAGGCCTTGACCCGGCCGAAACCGGTGATGCGCTTGATCTGTTGCACCGAGCTTTGCAGCAGGGCTTCAAGACTCGAAAGCTGCTGCAGGCCGCTGACGAAAGCACGCACCAAGGGGTAGAAATCGCCACGGACAGGCCCGTGATCAGCGCGGACCGGCTCGAGCTCGACGATCAGCACCTGATCGTGGCGATGCACCAGTACGGTCAGGCGCGGCGCATCTGGCGATCCATGGCGCAGACGCACGTCACCAATATGAAAGGGATATATTTCCTGGTCGGGCAGGCGGTCCAGGTGCTGGTTCAGGTCGAAGTCTTCGCTCACCAGTTCGGCGAAATGACGCCCTGGCAGCTGGATAGCAGGCATCCCCAGCCAGTGTTCGGCATTTTCGCTGGCCTGCAGGATCTGCAGGCTGGCTTCATCGACCACCAGCACAAAGCCATGCGGCTGGATGCTGCCGGGAATCTGGATCGGTTCCTGGCTGCAACGCTCAATGGCTTGATTCAATGCGGTGTCGGCAGTAGACAAGAGAGATTCTCCTGGAGTGTCCGTTCTATCGAGGCCGGAGGCTCTGGCGCAGGATCTGTCTTGTGCACGGTATCAGAAAGTGGCCAAAAACGCTGTGTTGCGCATGCAAAAGCATTCAATCGAACGCAGAAATACTGCCTTGGCCTGCGCAGTACGGCCTGGTCGTGCGGTCACTCATGAACAGCGTGAAAAGCATGCTTCACAGGCGACAGATGAGTGCCTTTTCATGACCCGGAACGGCAGAAATTTTCAGTGGCCGTGCTGACGTTCGGCATCGGCCCGTTTTTTCAGGTAGATACGTGTGGCAACGGCGGGCGCGTCACTGGCCACGGAAATTTCGTAATGGTGCTCGTCACGCTCGCCGAGCACCGCTTCCAGGGCGCCGAGTCCCTCGACATCCTCATTGAAGGCCGCGAACAGTTGCTCGTGCATGTACTCGCCCAGGGCCTCGTCGTGCCGGGCAAAGTCGCGACCGTGGACAATGAAGTAATGCAGGCTGTTGGCGGTTTCCGGGGTCAGGATGTGTGCGGTACGAATGCGGTATTCCTGGCGCTGCCCGACGGGTTGGGCGCTGTCGTAGAAGGTCACGCTGACCCGGTGCAGGGCCGGCGATAAAAATTCCGAGGTGGCAATGCGCGCAGCACTGGCACAGCCTTCCAGACCTGTCGTCTTGCCCCATACCGGCGACAGGGTCGTGGGCACCACTTCGCGGATCAGGGTGTAGTGGCCTTCCTTGAGATCGAGTTTGTACGGTGCGCTGGCATAGTCCGGCGTGCCGATGGTGTTGGCATGCAGAAAGCTCAGGTGCGTCAGGTCCATGAGGTTTTCGTGCAAGCTGACGTAGTTGCCCGGGTGATGAAAATAGCCTGAGGAACAGGCCCAGTCCGGGTCCTCGATCCATGCCTGCTGCGGAATCTGCGTGGCATCGGCCAGGGCCTGTTCGCCCAGCCAGATCCAGAGTAACGGTCCCTGGCGCACCAAGGGATAGCGACGTACGCCAATGCCGCGCGGGCAGTTCTTCTGCGAGGGCACCTGGGCCAGGTCACCCGAGGCGTCATAGCGAAAGCCGTGGTAGCCACACACAATGGTGTCGCCCTCCAGGTGGCTGCGCGAGAGCGGGAACGAGCGATGGGCGCAGCGATCCTCCAGGGCAATCGGTTCGCCCGCCTCGGTGCGGTACATGACCACCCGGCGGTCGAGCAGGCGGCGGGCCAGCAAGTGACGGCCTACCTCGTTGTCAAAGGCGGCGACATACCATTCGTTATAGATGAACGGCGTATCGCGGTTGGCCATGGATTCGCTGGCCTTGCGGGCATGCGCAATAAGGGTGGGGGTGGGTAATGACATGAGCGGGTTCCTTCAGGGCAATTGAAACGGTTCAGAGATCCAGCACCAGGCGTTCGCTCAGGGCCCTGGAAACACAGATCATCAGGCTGCGGCCTTCGGCCTTGTCGGTTTCCGAGAGGATCAGGTCACGGTGGTCCGGTATCCCTGCGCAGACGGGCGTCTCGCAACTGCCGCAGAGGCCTGCCCGGCACGAGAACGGCAGATTGATGCCATCGGCCTCAAGGGCCTCGAGAATGCTTTGGCCGGGGGCCACCCAGAGGCTGCGGTCACTGCGCTGCAAGTGCAGGGTAAAACCGCTGTCGGCTTCAGGGCTGCCCGGCTCTGTGCCCGGTGGTGCTGCGTTGAACCGTTCGACGTGCACGCGCTCGCGGCGAGGCCCGGCCGCAGCATTCAGGGCGTCGAGCATGGGGGCCGGGCCGCAGGCGTACAGGTGCTCGTCTTCGTGCAGCGAATCAAGCAGAGCCGCAACGTCGAGATGACATCCCGCCTCGTCGGTGACGTGCAGGTGCACCCGGTCAGGGTCCAGGTCGCGCAGGACTTCGTAGAACGCGGCGCGCTGTCGGTTACGCACGCAGTACACCAGCCGCCAGTCCTTGTCGTTGGCCTGGCACCAGCGCAGCATCGCCAGGATGGGGGTAATACCGATGCCGCCGGCCACCAGGCAGTAGCGCTGCAAGCGTTCGTCCAGCGCAAAATGGTTACGTGGAAGGCTGCTGGCCAGCGTATCGCCCAGGCGCAATTGCTGATGCACAACGCGTGATCCGCCGCGGCTTTCAGGGGGCAGGCCCACGGCGATGACATAACGATCGCGTTCCCGAGGGTCGTTGAGCAGTGAATAATGCCGAGGCAAGTGGCCGGCGATGAGCAGTTCCAGGTGCGCGCCTGCAGTGAAGGGCGCAAGAGGCTGGTCATCGACTGCACGCAGTTCGATCAGCACCACGTCCTTGGCTTCAGCCGCGTAGTGGGTGACGCGCAGGTTCAAGGGATGAAGGTTCATCAGCGGTTCCGCTCATTGTTGTTGTCGGCGCCAGCTTACGGGTGAGGGCGGGGCAGGGCTGTCATCCCTGAAGTGGACAAGGCCGGGGATTGCCAGCAGACTGATGATTAACAGGTTAACTATCTGGTGGTCCGACCCTACAGGGTGCCCCATAACAATAATTGTCCGAGGGCGGCATGATCCGGCTCAGCACTCCCCAGGCATCGGCCCTGCCTCTAGACGTGCGTCTTTTCAGCGACCTGACGTGCGCTCTGGGCACCGCAAACTTTCCGGTCGCACTGCTGGAGTACCTGGGGCAATGGGCGGCCTGTCAGCATTTTTCCGTGCTGCGCATGGACGGTGCCCGGCCACAGCTTTTGGCTGCCGGCACCCGTCATCATGACCCAAGCCTGGTGCTGCGCTGCGGTCAGGCCTATATCGAGCACTACCATCGCCATGATCCCTTGTTCGAGCCCATGAAGGCCGCGCCGGGGCAGGTGGGCCATCTGCTGGCCCGGGACATCCGCCATCTGCCTTATCGCGAAGCGATTTATGTGCGCCATGACATGATTGAGCGGGTGTCGAGCATCTATCTGGATGAACAGGCCCGTCCCGTGCAGTTCAACCTCTACAGGCATCAGGATCAGGGATTCTTCAACGACCGTGAGTTGCAGATGTGCGAAGCGCTCAATCCGGCGCTGTTGCAGCTGGTGCGGGGGCACCTGGCCCTGGTCGGTCTTCAGCCGGCCAAGGATCACCGCCAGCCGTTGCTGCAGCGCTGTCCCGACCTTACCGTGCAAGAACTGAACATCTGCAGCCGTCTGCTGCAGGGCATGACCCACGCCGGGATCGCCGCCGACCTGGGCATCAAGGAAAGCACCGTGAAAACCTACCGCAACCGGGCATTCCAGCGGCTGGGGATAAACTTTCGCAGCCAACTGTTCGCCCTGTTCGCGCGTTAGTTATGAACGCAGTGACTCACATGGTCCTCCTTGAGCAGCGGCGCGTCGATGGCATGGATCACCCCGCACGCCAGGGCCTGTTGCGGGTCGAGGATGCGCGGGGCGGCCGTCAGGTACTTTTCGGTTTCAAGGGTTTCCTGCGCGCCCTGGGTGCGCTCGGCCAGGATGCGGCAGTACAGGTGCATGTCGTAGTCCAGGCTCATGGTGTATTCGGACATCCGTGAGTGGTCCACCGCGCCACTGAGGTGCCAGTGAAAGGGGTGGAACAGAAACTTGCTGTGCGGGGAGGCGGTGCGATGCTCGCCGGCCATGAAGATGACATTGCCCATCGATTCGATCGTGCCCAGGTTATGGGTGTGCACCGGCATGGGTAAGGTCAGGAGAAAGTTGTACAGGCTGAAGCCATAACTGCATTCGCCGCCCATGGTTGCCAGGTTGATCACCAGGCGGGTGGCTTGCTGTTGTGCAGCCAACGAGGCTTTTTCAATCAGTTTGCCGCAGGTGGCCGAGTTGATCGGGGCCGTGAAATTGATGATATGAACCGCCATGTCCAGCACCTCATTGTCGATGAGCGCTGACAGCAGGGTTTCAGGGGCCTGATAGGAGCGCTCCACATCGAATGTCGATATTGCTTATCCAGAGAATAGCAACGCTTTGGATGGATCGCTGCACGGTGCGCCACACGGCGTGCCCAGGCTTGAAGCCTGGGCACGCTTTGACCTCAGTCCAGGTCGGCTGCTTCGTGACGCTCGGCCACCTGGCTGGCTTCATCGCCCCAGGTGCGGTTGACCCGCTGACCGCGCTGCACGGCCGGGCGTTTGGCAATGTCCTCGGCCCAGCGCTGCACGTGGGTGTAGTCCTGCACCGACAGGAATTCGGCCGCCGAGTACAGGTGGCCACGCACCAGTTGGCCGTACCACGGCCAGACCGCAATGTCGGCAATGCTATAGGTGTCGCCGCCCAGGTACGGGCTTTCGGCCAGGCGCCGATCAAGCACATCCAGCTGGCGCTTGGCTTCCATGGCGAAGCGATTGATCGGGTACTCCAGTTTTTCGGGTGCATAGGCATAGAAATGCCCGAAGCCGCCGCCCAGGTAGGGCGCCGCGCCCATTTGCCAGAACAGCCAGTTCAGGGTTTCGGCACGGCCGGCCGGGTCCTTGGGCAGGAATTCACCGAACTTCTCTGCCAGATACAGCAGAATCGAGCCCGACTCGAACAAGCGAATCGGTGGCTCGACGCTGCGGTCCAGCAGGGCCGGAATCTTCGAATTGGGGTTGATCTCGACAAAGCCACTGGAAAACTGCTCGCCTTCACCGATGCGGATCAGCCAGGCATCGTATTCCGCGCCGGTGTGCCCCAGGGCCAACAGCTCTTCAAGCAGGATGGTCACTTTCACGCCATTGGGCGTGGCCAGCGAGTGCAGTTGCAGCGGGTGCTTGCCGACCGGCAGGGTCTTGTCATGGGTAGGGCCGGCGACTGGCCGGTTGATGCTGGCAAAGTTGCCGCCGGACGGGGCTTCGTGGGTCCATACCTTGGGCGGAACGTAAACGGGTTGGGTCATGCCGGAAAATCTCCTGGGGGTCGCCGCCGATGGCTGAGCAAGGCGCGACGGTATTCTAAGGGTCAGAATCAGGCCGTATGTCGGTCTGGACAGACGCCATCATGGCGCAGGTTGTGCCGGATGGGCAGCCCCGATGAAGCGCCTGTCGATGCATGTACATCAAGGCTATAGATAATCACCATCGGCCGTGATAGCAAAGCCGCCTTGCTGGATGCGGCATAAGAAATCATAATGAAAATCAATCCCATCAAGGTTGCCCGCTTTTGCAGGTCATTGATTTGTCTTGGCATCGCAGCGCTCGCGTGGTGATTCAATCTATCTGAGGTCTACCCGCCAAGAGGTGCTGCACATGCTCAATCGCGACAAGGGATGGACACGCCTGGCCGCCGGCGCCGTGCTCGCCGTACTGGCCCTGACCACGACGCTTGCGGCGCAGGCCCAGGACAAACTCAAGGTGGTCACCACCTTTACCGTCATTGCCGACATGGCGCGCAATGTCGCAGGCGAAGCCGCTACGGTGGAATCAATCACCAGGCCCGGTGCCGAAATCCACAACTACTCGCCCACACCGGGCGACCTGCGCCGTGCCCAGGGCGCACAACTGATCCTGTGGAACGGCCTGAACCTGGAACTGTGGTTCGAAAAATTCTTCCAGAATCTCAAGAATGTCCCCAGCGTGGTGGTGTCCCAGGGCATCGAGCCCATGAGCATCGGCGAGGGGCCGTACACCGGCAAGCCCAACCCGCATGCCTGGATGTCCTCGGCCAATGCGCTGATCTACATCGATAACATCCGCGACGCCTTCATCCAGTACGACCCGGCCAATGCCGACACCTACCGCCGCAATGCCGAGGCCTACAAGGCACGGATCCAGGCGGCGATCACGCCGTTGCGTGAACAGTTGCAACAGCTCGCGCCGGATCAGCGCTGGCTGGTCACCAGTGAAGGAGCCTTTTCTTACCTGGCCCGCGACCTGGCGCTCAAGGAACTGTACCTGTGGCCGATCAACGCCGACCAGCAAGGCACGCCGCAGCAAGTGCGCAAGGTCATCGACAAGGTCAGGGCGCAGCACATTGCCACGGTGTTCAGCGAAAGCACCGTGTCGGATAAACCGGCCCGCCAGGTTGCCCGCGAAACCGGCGCGCATTACGGTGGTGTCCTGTATGTCGACTCGCTCAGCGAGCCCGAGGGCCCGGTGCCGACCTACATCGACCTGCTGCGCGTAACCCTCGAAACCCTGGCCAAAGGCCTGCAGGCTGGACAGCCCCATGACTGATTCGACGATCGCAACCGGGCACCTGGGCGGACCCGGCATTGACGTGGCCGATGTCACGGTGACCTACCGCAATGGCCACACCGCCCTGCGCGAGGCCAGCTTCAGCATCCCGGCCGGCACCATCACCGCCCTGGTGGGTGTCAATGGCGCCGGCAAATCGACCTTGTTCAAGGCCTTGATGGGCTTTGTCGGCCTGGCCCGGGGCGACATCCGCGTGCTGGGGCTGTCGGTGCGCGAGGTGCTCAAGCGCAACCTGGTGGCCTATGTGCCGCAGGCCGAGGAGGTTGACTGGAGCTTTCCGGTGCTGGTCGAAGACGTGGTGATGATGGGCCGTTATGGCCACATGGGCATGTTGCGCATCGCCCGCAAGCAGGACCGCGAGGCCGTGGCGGCCGCGCTGGCGCGGGTGGGCATGACCGAACTGGCCAGGCGCCAGATCGGCGAACTGTCCGGTGGGCAGAAAAAGCGTGTGTTCCTCGCCCGGGCGCTGGCCCAGGACGGTCGGGTCATTCTGCTCGACGAACCGTTCACCGGGGTCGACGTCAATACCGAAGACCAGATCATCGCGCTGCTGCGTGAGTTGCGTGATGAGGGGCGGGTAATGCTGGTCTCGACCCACAACCTGGGCTCGGTGCCGGAGTTCTGCGACCGCACCGTGCTGGTGAAAAACACCGTGCTGGCCTACGGCCTGACCGAAGAGGTGTTCACCCAGGGCAACCTGGAACAGGCCTTCGGCGGCGTGCTGCGGCACTTCATGATCAACCATGCCTTGGGCGATGCCGGGCAGCGGGTCGGCATCTTCACCGACGATGAGCGGCCGCTGGTGATCCGCGACGGTGTGGCCAGCCGCCGGGGCGACGGAGCCTCGCCATCGTGATTGCCAGCCTGCTCGATCCGTTCGCTTACGAATACATGCGCAACGCCATGTGGGTCTCGGCCCTGGTCGGCGGGGTGTGCGCCTTTCTGTCGTGCTACCTGATGCTGCGCGGCTGGTCGCTGATCGGCGATGCACTGTCGCACTCGATCGTGCCCGGTGTGGCTGGTGCCTACATGCTCGGCCTGCCGTTCTCGATCGGCGCCTTTTTTTCCGGCGGGCTGGCGGCGGCGTGCATGCTGTTTCTCAACCAGCGCAGCAAGCTCAAGGAGGATGTGATCATCGGCCTGATCTTCACCTCGTTCTTTGGCCTTGGGCTGTTCATGGTCTCGCTGTCGCCCACCTCGGTGAACATCCAGACCATCGTGCAAGGCAATATCCTCGCCATCAGCCCCACCGACACGCTGCAACTGGTGATCATCGGCGTGGTGTCGCTGCTGATCCTGACCGCCAAATGGAAAGACCTGATGGTGACCTTCTTCGATGAAAGCCATGCGCGCTCCATCGGCCTGAACCCGACCCTGCTCAAGGGCGTTTTCTTTACCTTGCTGTCGGCCTGTACGGTCGCGGCCTTGCAGACCGTCGGGGCCTTTCTGGTGATCTGCATGGTCATCACGCCGGGGGCCACGGCCTACCTGCTCACCGACCGCTTCGAGCGGCTGCTGATCATTGCGGTGAGCATCGGCGCATTGACCAGTTTTTGCGGCGCCTACCTGAGCTACTTTCTCGACGGCGCCACCGGCGGCATCATTGTCGTGTTGCAGACGCTGATCTTCCTCGGCGCGTTCTTCCTGGCCCCCAAGCACGGCATGCTGGCGTCGCGCCGGCGGGGTCGCGCGGCCCTGGAGGTGACGCCATGAGCCTGCTGGAATGGCTGCTCAGTCCGTTGCAGTTCGACTTCATGGTCAATGCGCTGATCGTCGCGGTGCTGGTCTCGCTGCCGATGGCCTTGTTGTCGTGCTTTCTGGTGCTGCGCGGCTGGGCGCTGATGGGCGATGCAGTGTCCCACGCAGTGTTTCCCGGCGTGGTCATTGCCTACATCATCAACATTCCCTACGCCATCGGTGCCTTTGTCGCCGGCATGGGCTGCGCCATCGCCTCGGGTTTTCTCAAGGACAACAGCCGTATCAAACAGGACACGGTGATGGGCGTGGTGTACTCGGGCATGTTCGGCCTGGGCCTGGTGCTGTACGTGAAGATCGAGTCCAGCGTGCACCTGGACCACATCCTGTTCGGTGACATTCTGGGCGTCGGCCGGCAAGACATCCTGGGCTCGGCCGCGATTGCGGCACTGACACTGTTAATCATTGGCCTGAAATGGAAGGACCTGCTGCTGCACGCCTTCGATCCGGCCCATGCCCGGGCGGTCGGGCTGCGGGTGCGGCTGTTGCACTACGGGCTGCTCAGCCTGATCTCGCTGACCATCGTCGGTGCGCTCAAGGCCGCCGGCATCATCCTGGCGATTTCCCTGTTGATCGCCCCGGGGGCCATTGCCCTGCTGCTGACCCGTACCTTCAAGGCCATGTTGCTGATGGCCATGGCGATTGCCGTCGCAGCGGCGTTTCTGGGGGTGTACTTGGCGTTTTTCATCGACAGCGCCCCGGCGCCGACCATCGTGCTGTTGTACACGATGCTGTTCATCGGCGCGTTCATCCGTACCACCGTGCAGCAGGCACGCAGCGCCAGGGCGACCTGAAAGGGCCCGATCAAGTGATCAGGGTCACCGCCAGCGGCACTGACACCAGCGCCATCAGGGTACTGGCCATCACCGCCATCGCGGCCTTTTCCGGGTGCACGCCCAGGTTATTGGCAATCAGTACGGTGTTGCTGGCCATGGGCGTGGACAGCATCAGCGCCACCACCGCCAGGGTGGTGGTCGGCAGGTCGAGCAACAGGTAGCACACCAGCCCGCCGAACAGCGGGTAGGCCAGGTGCTTCCAGCCCAGGGCAAAGGCCATGAACTTCCAGTCGATTTCCAGCTTGCGAAAGCTCGACAGCGTGATGCCGATGGCCATCATGCCCAGCACGCTGTAGGCGCCCTTGAAAGTGTCCATGCCGCTGATCAGGATCGGGCTGATCGTGATCCCGAAGGTTTTCAGGCCCATGGCCAGTGCAGCGGCATACAGGATCGGCAGGCGGGCGATGCGCAGCAGGCATTGACGGGCGGTCATCACCCCGCGGGCGACGATGAAGTAGCCCACGGTGAATTCATACAGCGCGCAGCCAATGATGATGAAAATGCCGATGGCGATCTGCGGTGGGGCAAACAGCGCGAACAGAATCGGCAAGGCGAAATAGCCGGTGTTGCCGGTGCCGCCGGCAAAGCCCAGCAGGTTGGCGCGGGCGTCCTTCCAGAACAGCCGGGCACTGAACAGTGCCAGCACCCCGGCGCTGGAGGCCACCAGGTAGGTGCCCAGCGAATAGGTCAGGTACGACCAGTCGGCCGGCGACAGGTAGATGGCCTGGAAAATCGCCACCGGAGAAATGACATAGATCAGCAGCGTGGCCAGGTCCTGGGCCTTGATCTGCAACTGGCGACCGGCGACATAACCCAGGCCGGCAATGCCGATCTGAAACAGGACGCGGGTGAGAATCTCGAACTCCATGGGGGCTTCCATTCGGGTCATCGGGGGCAGTCTGGGGGCTGTGTGCACAGCGCCGCACACTGTGCCGCCTTGATCCAGAGCTGTCCACCGCCCGGATTCAGCGCCTGCGCAACAGCAGCACGAAAAACACCCCGCCCAATGCGGCTGTGGCAATACCGATCGGCAGGTCCTGCGGCGCGATCAGGGTACGTGCTGCCACATCGACCCAGACCAGAAACAGCGCGCCGAGCAGGGCGCTGACCGGGATCAGCCGTCGGTGCTCGGCGCCGACTAGGTAGCGCGCCATGTGCGGCAGCATCAGCCCGACAAAACCAATGGCCCCGGACAACGACACCAGCACCCCGGTCAGCAGCGAGGTGCTGATAAACACTTGCCAGCGCACCCGACGCGTGTCAAAGCCCAGGCTGACGGCGGTGTGTTCGCCGCTCATCAGGGCATTGAGCGGGCGGGCCAGGGCGAGCAGGGCGATCAGGCCCGCCAGTACACACAGCGCCGGCAGGCCAAGCATGTCCCAGCGCGCCAGGCCCAGGCCGCCGAGCATCCAGAACATCACCGAGCCGGCCGCATGCGGATCGCCGATATACAGCAGCAGGTTGACCACGGCCATCAGCACAAACGACACCGCCACGCCGGCCAGCAGCAGCCGGTCGCTTTCCAGCCGCCCCTGCCGGCTGGCCAGGCTGAGCACCAGCAGCATGCTGCCCAGCGCTCCGACGAACGCCGCCAGTGGCAGGCTCAAGGCGCCGGCGAACGCGCCCAGGTGCATCACCACCAGCACCGCACCCAGCGCCGCCCCGGCACTGACCCCCAATAAATGCGGGTCGGCCAGCGGGTTGCGGGTCACCGCCTGCAAGGCCGTGCCGACCATCGCCAGCCCGGCCCCCACCAGCGCGCCCAGCAGCACCCGGGGTGCGCGGATCAGCCAGACGATCTGCTCCTGACCCCGGCTCCAGGGACCGTCGATGGCAAAACCCAGCTGTTGCAGCACGATGCCGCCCACCTGCATCGGCGACAGGTGCGCCGGCCCAAAGCCCAGCGCCAGCAGGCATGAGAGCACCAGCAACACCAGCAGCAATAAGACCAAGGCGCCGTAGCCGCGACGACTCACCCGGCCTTTCACCGCGCGGCCTCGGCAAACCGTTCCGGATGCAGCGCCTGGGCGAGGATTTCCAAGGCCTGCGCGTTGTGCAGCGACGGCGTGGCCTGGATATAGCTCAGCACCACAAAGCGCTGATGGCGGATGGCATCGACGCTTTGCAGGGCCGGGTGCTGCAGCAGAAAGTCACGCTTGGCCTGCCAGGACGTCGGGCCGTAATCGACGATCACCATGACCTCGGGGTTACGCTCCACCACGCTTTCCCAGTTGACCGAGACCCAGCTGCCGCTGACATCGTCCATCACGTTATGCCCGCCGGCGCCCTGGATCAGCGCCTGGGGCATGCCCAGCCGGCCCGAGGTCAGTGCTCGATCCTCGCCACTGTCATACAGAAACACCCGGGGACGCACCGGGTTGTCGCCCAAGGCTGCCTGCACGCGCTGCACCCGCTGCCGGGTCTGATCGATCAGCACCTGGGCGCGGGCCTCGACGGAAAAGATCCGGCCCAGGTTGCGCAGGTCGTTGTACAGGTCGGCAAAGCGTGCCTCATGCTGTCCCATGACGAACGAACACGATTCGCTCAATTCGTACACCGCAATGCCCAACGGCGCCAGGGTCTGTGGGGTCACCGGGCCACCGACGCGCATGCCGTAGTTCCAGCCGGCCACGTACAGGTCGGCGCCGACCGCCAGCAGGTTTTCCACCGACGGGTGGCGGGGGGCGATTTCCGGCAGGCCGGCCAGTTGGGCCCGCAGCGCGGGGTCGAGGGTTTTCCAGCCGCTGATGCCGGTAAAGCCGACCATGCGTTCGCGCAGGCCCAGCGCCAGCAGCATGTCGGTCATGTTCAGGTCATGGCTGACAGCACGTTGCGGCGCCTGGGTGAAGGTCACGTCGCGCTCGCAACTGCGCACGGTCAGTGGGTAGTCGCTGGCCTCGGCGACAGCCGCACAGGCCAGCGCCAGGTACAGGAAAAGGGGACGGATCATGCGTGGGTTATCCAGGTAATGCGTGGATGAGGGGCCCGCGGGTGGGTGTCGACCAGGGCCTGCACGCCGAATACATCAAGCAACAGTTCGGCGGTCAGCACCTCGGTGGGCGTGCCGCTGGCGATCAAGCGACCGTCGCACAGCACATACAGGCGGTCGCAGAACGCCGCGGCCAGGTTCAGGTCATGAAAGCTGGCCAGGGTGGCGAGTTTCAGGCGCCGCAGCAATTGCAGCAATTGCAGTTGATAGCGCGGGTCCAGATGATTGGTCGGCTCGTCGAGAATCAACAGCTCGGGTTGCTGCACCAGGGCGCGGGCCAGCAGCACGCGTTGCTTCTCACCGCCCGACAGGCTGGCGAACAGGCGCACGCCATACTCATGCAGGCCGGTGCGCTGCAGGGCCTGCTCGACCAGCGCCAGGTCCGCCGCGCTGTGCCCTTCGAACAGACCCTTGTGCGGCGCCCGGCCCAGGTGCACGACATCCAGCACCCGCAGGCCGAAGTCCTGGGGGAACTCCTGCTGCACCACGGCCATGCGCCGCGCGCTCCAGCGGGCCGACTGCTGCCACAGGTCCTGGCCATCGAGCCGCACCTGGCCGGCGGTGGGTTGATGCAAGCGCCAGGCACAGTGCAGCAGGCTGCTCTTGCCGCTGCCATTGGGACCGATCAGGCCGACGAATTCCTGCGCACCGACCTGCAGGTCGATGTCGGCCAGCCGGAACGCCCGCCCGGCCTCCCATGC
Organism: Pseudomonas sp. Leaf127; assembly: GCF_001423155.1. Classification (NCBI taxonomy): domain Bacteria; kingdom Pseudomonadati; phylum Pseudomonadota; class Gammaproteobacteria; order Pseudomonadales; family Pseudomonadaceae; genus Pseudomonas; species Pseudomonas sp. Leaf127. The sequence goes on from NZ_LMOA01000012.1 coordinate 502,562, forward strand.
CAGCCCTTCAAGGCTCAGACGGGGCATAAACACTCCTTGTCGAGGGCGCAGGCTCAGTGCCTGCGCCATGTGCATCAGAAACGGTAGTCAGCGGTGACGAACAGCGAGCGCGGCTGGCCCATCAGCCATTGCCGGGCGCTGTTCTGCGCCGTCACCGCATAGCGCCGGTCCAGCAGGTTATACAGTTGCAGCCCCAGACTCACCTCGGGCAGCACCTGCCAGTCAAGGTTGGCGTCCACCACGGTGTAGCCCGGCACTTGGGCGGTATTGGCAGTATTGGCATAACGCGCATCGACATAACGCAGGCCCACGCCGGCGTCCAGTTCCTCGGTCAGGGCCTTGTTCAGCCACAGGTTGGCCGTGCGCCGGGGCACGTCAGTCGGCCGATTGCCGGCGCGTGACACGCTGATGCCATCGACGTTTTCGTCGAAATCATCGTATTTGGCGCGCACCACCGAGGCGTTGGCCGCCACCTGCCAGCCGTACCCCAGTTGCAGGTCGAGGCTGGCTTCCAGGCCATCGGACGACTGCTGGCCGGCCTGCTGGCTGAGGCGGCTGACCGGGTCGAAGGTCAGCACCTTGTTCTTGACGATGTGGTACGCCGCCAGGGTCCACTCACCACGGCCGTCCCGGAACGCCTGCTTCAAGCCCAGCTCGGTCTGCCTGGCCTCGGTCAAGTCCATCTGTTGCTGGCTGGGGCTGAGGGTGATCAGGTTGCTGACCCCGTCTTCGCTGGTCGAGTACTGGCCATACAACGACAGTTGATCGGTGACCGCGAACACCAGCCCGGCGCGCCAGTTGCCGCCGGTCAGGCGGCGGTCGCTACGGGTGTCGGTGCGCTTGTCGTTGCGCTCAAGCTGGTTCTGGTCACGGCGCACGCCGGTCACCAGCGACCAGCGCTCGGACAGTTGCAGGCGGTTTTCGGCAAACAGGGCCAAGGTGCGGGTCTGCGTATCGGCCAGCGGCCGGTACGGCGACTGGCTCTGGAAGTCGCTGGCGGCCGGTTGCCACGGGTCGATGTAGTCGCCGCCGACATCCGTGTACGGCGAATTGTTACCGACCGCAAAGCGGATCTTGTTGTACTCGGCGCCGACCACCGTGCGGCTGTCCAGTCCCAGCAATGAATGCTGCAACGTAAAGGTCTGGCGGTCGCCGATCTGCTCCTGGTCGTGCTTGATCTCCAGGTACTCGCCACGCAGCAACTGGCCCTGGCTGGCGCGCCAGTCATAGACCTCGGCATTGCGCCAGTGGCGGCGGCTCTTGATCCAGTACACCTGGTTGCTGGCGCTGAGCGCATCGCTGATCTGCCAGTCGGTGTTGAGACGGGTCCATTCGTCGCTGTAGCGCTGCACGGCATTGCGGATGTTGTGGTTCTTGTCACGCAGGTTGTCACGGTAATGGCCGTCGATCAGCGGTGTGCCGAACCAGGTCACCGGCTCGCTGTCGCCGCGCTCATGAGCAAGGGTGACACTCAGGTCATCGCTGGCCTGCCAGCGCAGGGCAGCGCTCAAGGCCTCGCTGCGCGAATCACCGTGAGCGACCCAGCCGTTGCTTTGCTGCTGGTTGAGGGTCAGGCGGTAGCTCAGGCGCTCGCTCAGCGAGCCGCCGCTGTCCAGGGCGGCCTGCTGGCGATCGTACGAGCCATAGCCGACGCGCAGGCGATTGCGGATCGGCCCGTCGAACGGTTTTTTCGACATCACATTGATCGTTGCACCGGTGGCGCCTTCGCCGTACAGCACGGAGGCCGGACCGTTGAGCACATCGATGTGCTCGACCATCCAGGGGTCGACCGGAAAGGTCTGGGTGCCGAACCCGGTGTAAAACCGTACGCCGTCGAACAGCGTCATCACCGACGTGTGTCCGGTAAACCCCCGCGCCGACAGCGCGGTATTGCCGTTGCCGGGCGCGACGATGCTGGAAATGCCCGGCGCGCGGCTGACTGCTTCCTGCACGCTCTGGTTGTTGCGCTGCTCGATCATCTTGCTGTCGAGACGGCTGAGACTGGCCGGGGTCTGCAAGGGCGTCAGTTCAAGCCGTGAACCGGTGGCCATGGGCGTGTTCAGGTCTGGCCGGACGTGTGCGGCGACGTCGCTGACCGAGGTGGCCGGCAGGTTCAGGGGGCCAGGGTCGGCCAGGGCTGTGCCGGAAAAGCCCAGCAAGGGCAACAGGCTCAGGTGCAAAGGGTAGAAGCGGGACATGCTATTCCAACTCGATCAGGAAAGAATGAACCCGGAGGGAATAACGCATAGGGGACCGCACGCGCAGGCGCACGGATACCGGCCTGCGCCCGCCCACCGCGGGATTGCCAACGCGTGTGGTGAGGCACCACACTGAGGTTTCAGGCCGGTCTCCGGGCTTGCGAGGATCACGATCCCTTCACCTTCCCATGCCAGGGCACAGTGGTGTGTCGAAGGGGTCGCTCGCTTACCGTTGCGGGGGCAGCGCCGGACTGATCACCAAGGTGACGCACCGGCTTCCCGTTTCACCTCATGCACGGCGGCATGAGACACCTGAAACTGGGGCGGGATAAGACCACCGATGAACGGCGGCGTCAAATACAGATGCCACAGGCCATGCGCGATCGCACGGCCCAGGCCCCGTCAGGGTTACAACTCGGCGGTCACCTGGCGGCCGACCACCAGCTGGATCTCCACCCGCCGGTTCAAGGCACTGGCCGGGTCGATCCCGGGTTTGGGGCGCGAGTCACCGTAGCCGGCCACCCCCACGCGCAAGGCCTGTTGCGCATCGAGTGCCTGAATCAGCAGCTTGCGCGCCTCGCGGGCGCGGGCCGCCGACAAGGTGTAGTTGTCGTCGTACACCGTGCAGTAGCGGGCAAAGTCAGTCACCGGACGATTGACTGCCAGGTTGTCGGTGTGGCCTTCGACCAGCACCTGTGCCTGCGCCGACTCGGTCATGAAGGTCGCCACCCGCACACTCAACTTGCCCAGCACGGCGCGTGTGGCCGGGGTGATGCAGGCGCTGCCACGGGCGAAGGCATCATCGGGCAGGGTCAGGCGCCGGTTGGCGATGTCGATCTCGACCAGTTGCGCCTCACCGGTACGCTCCAGGTCCGCCTGCATCTCGGTCAGCAGACTCTGCAAGCGCGCCTGTTGTGCGGCATTGCCCTGGCTGCGCGCCAGTTCCTGCATCTGCTGCTCGGCCTTGGCAGCGGCTTCGCCGGCCTTGTTCTGCAACACCGACACCACCAGCATCAGCATGATCACCGCCATGACGCCGGCCATCAGGTCCGAGATGGACACCCATTCATTGGGCTTTTCTTTCATCGCCTGTTACACCGGCTCGGGAGCGTCAGCGGGCTCGCTGGCATCGCGGGCCTGGGCGGTCAGACCCTCGACCTCGCTGGCCAGCCCGCCCACCGCGGTGGTGATCGTCCCGGTGGCTTGCTGCAGGTCACCGGCAATGCCGTCGACCGAGGCCTGTAACTGCGCCGCCGCCACGCTCCAGTGATGCACGCTCTGTTCGCTGCGCTCATCGAGGCTGGCCAGCGAGCGATTGCCATCGCCGGCCTGGGTGCTGAGGGTCATCAATTGCTTGATCAGAATCCCGTGATGCCCCTGGGCCTGTTGTGCCAGTTGCCGTTCCAGGTTCTGCAGCTCATCCAGTTGCGCGGTGGCGCGCTCGGCGCGGTGATCAAGGCTGTCCAGCGACAGGTTGCTTTCTTCGGTGAGGGTGGCCAGCGTTGTCAGGTGATCAATCAGCAATTGATGCTGCTCCTGCGCCTGCGGGTTCTCTTGCCCGGCCAGGGTCTTGAGCTGCTCAAGGTGCTCGCCTGCGGTCGCGGCGTGGCGGTCCAGGCTGGCCAGGCAATGATTGCCTTCGCCGATCTGGTTGCTCAGGGCGGTGAACTGCTCGACCAGCGCTTCGTGCTGGCCCTGGGCCTGTTTGGCCATCTGCATGTTCAACAGCTTGAGTCCCTTGAATTCGGCGGCCAGCAGCTGCGATTGCGCGTTGATGGACTGCACCAGCCGCTCGCCCACCTGTTCCAGCGCTTCGCGGGCCTGACGGTCACGCACGTCGCTGTAGGCGCGCAGTTCCTTGCGGCCCTGGTCCATGGCCTGCTTCATCTGCCGCACGCACCAGTCGCTGCGCCGGCTTTCGGCTGACCAGCGCGAAGACTCCCAGAGCTTGAGTACGATGAAGGCGATGATGCCCCAGGTCGAGGTTTTGAACTTCGACCCCAGGTCTTTCATCATGCCGGTCAGTTGCGCCAGCGAATCACTCATGGCATCCAGGGATTCAGCACTGCCTTGCAGCACGCCCGAGGCCTTGTCCAGCGCCATGCCCAGGCCCAGAAAGGTGCCCAGCAGGCCGAAAATCAGCAGCAGCCCTGGCATGTTGCTGACAATGCGCTCGGGCAGCGACGCCAGCGCATGGCTCAGCTCACTGATCGAGCCGTGCTCCAGATCCAGTGCGCCCTTGTGCGTACCGCCTTGCCAGTTGCGCTCCCAGGTGGCGGTACGGCCATAGCGTTCGGCGCAGATCAGCGAGGCCAGCATGCCGCCCACGATCAGGGTGAAAAATGTCAGTTCCAGCGCGCTGTCCAGCGACGGCACCAGAAAGTGGATGAACGACCCGCTCATGCGGCCACCTCAGGCGTGTTGTTGATAAGGGTGAATCGTCCCATGACCCGGCGCTCCTGTGCTCGATGGCGATTGTCTGCATGGCAGAGGATGGAGGAGGGAGGCCCCTTGAAGGCGCAACCGGCCCAAGCGGCCAGCGCGAAATCCAAGGGCTAACCTGACGCTATCGGACGCAGGGGCAGGATCTTTAGGGTCTGTTGCCGTTTCAGCACGAGCCGCGTTGCTGGGCCCAATCTCGCCAGGCCAGGCGGAGGACGCAGAAAAGGGTCACTCCCTTTTCAAGTCCAGACTGCGTTACTCGCCACTCATCTGGAATGACCAGACTTCGCGGCGCCTGCCTTGCCTCGCGGCAAGCACAGGGGCGCGCTTTCGCGCAGCAAACATGGGCCCAGGGAGCGCGCTTGCCAGCCTTTCAAGCCGGCACGAGCCTTGTGTGTCGTACAGGTGGCCCACTTGTTCACCGGCTTTTGGCCCGCCTTAACCCAGCATCTCGATCCCCAACTGGAACGCGACCCAGATGGCCAGTCCAGTGGCGAAGGCCAGGGCGATGTTCTCGAACCCGTTATTGCGGTACTCCTTGCTCAGCAGCGACTTCTGGTTGGACATGATCAGCAGGCCCAGCGAAATGATCGGCAGGCCGACGATGTTCAAGGCATTCACGCCCAGGGTCAGGGTCACGAAGTCCGGCATACCCGGCAGCGACCAGACAATGGGCGTCACCAGGATGAACAGCATGAACCACTTGTGCATCGGGTCCTTGTGGAATTCCTTGCCGTACTTCTCGCGGCGCTCGGGCCGGATGTGCTGGAACGCATCGGTGATCAGCATCGGGAATGCCGTGGTCTTGCCGGCAATGCTGGCAAACAGGGTGGCGAACACGCCGACGAAGAAGATGTACCAGCCTGCCGCACCGAAAAACAGCTCCAGCGCCTGGCCCAGGTCGCCGAGGGTGCGCACCTGCAAGCCGTTGGGCCGCAGGATTTCCACGCCTACCACCCAGATGGCCAGGTTGATCACGATGCCGACGAACACCGCAAACAGCAGGTCGTTACGCTGAATGCGCTTGTGCTCTGGCCCGGTCCAGCCCTTTTCGCGCATTACATAGGGGTGTACGAAGTTGGCCACGGACCCGGCCACCGCACCGATTACCGACACCGCTACCAGCAGCGCGCCATGCACGCCCTGGTCCGGCGGAATGCTGAAGCCGATGGTGCCCTTGACGATGCCCGCCAGGTCCGGCCCCGACATGATCGCCAGCGCCAGGAAGGCCAGGGTCATGATCGCCAGCAGAACCTTCATCACGCCCTCGATCATGCTGTAGATATTGCGTCCCACCAGCAGCCACACGGCGATTACCACCAGCAGCGAGCACAGCAGCGGCTGGTTGACATGCACCAGCATGGCCAGCGCCTCACCGGCGCCCTTGATCATGTAGGCGTTGATCAGGTGGCCCATCAGCAAGGCGTACCCAAGCATGAACCAGGCAAAGAACGGGTGCAGCTGGGCGTAGCCCTGCAGGATGGTCATGCCCTGGTTATTGCACAGCTGGAAGCGGGCAATGATGTTGACGATCAGAAAGCGCAACAACAGCGAGACCGCCAGTACCCACATCATGGCGTAGCCATAGTTGGCACCGGCCACCGACGAGGTGATCAGGTCGCCGGCACCCAGCCACGACAGCACGGCAATGATGCCGGGGCCCAGCAGTTTGGTAATGCGTCTGAAGCGGGGTTGTGCAGCGGCGGCGGTTTTATCTGCGACGGGTTGGCTGTTGGCCATGGCAGGAGTCTCCGGTTTGTTTTTGTAATCGGACGTGAATAGCTAAGCACAACATAGGATGTCGTACGACTTGCGGGGTTCCATGATCGTGAGTCCCAGGCTGCAGCGTGCATGCCGGGCTGTTGCCAAGCCTTCTGTAATGCGGGTTGAAAAGGGACTGGAGGGGAAAGGGCCGTTTGTCAGGTTATACGGTCTTTGTAGACCTACGAACCGTGTGCCGGGTGGGCAGGCACCAGCGCGTGAAGCATGGCGGTCGTTCCCGGTTACACCGGATTTGCAGGAAGGTGGTCTCATGATGGAGTAAGGAATTAAACAATAAGTGTATGAAAATATTTGATCGTCAGCGGCCATGTAGGCTTTTTGTTGAATATTCCTACAGGGTTTGTTGGTTGTCAGCGATTGAATGTTGAGTGTGGGTATGTAGGTGCTATTTTTTAAGCGGCTTGTCAGTGCGCTCTTGATGAGTCTTGTTTTATTTATCTATTTGATTTTAATTGTTTTTTTACTATTGAAATAACGGGTTACGCATAATCTTTTTTGATTTTGGATCCTCGATATATCCTGCGCGCCGCCGCTCAAGTCCTTCGTTAGTTGCCGCCGGATCACCGATGCCCTATTTCAAGAAGTTGTCCGATCATTACCTTGAAGTTGCGCTGTGCGCCATTGGCGATCCGCACTTCACGGGTGTGGACGTACGCTTTTCCAGTGAGTACGAAGCGCTTGAACAGGAGTTGGCCAAAGGCCATTCCCTGCACGTCAGTAGCACCGTCGACTGGCTGAAAGTGCTGCAAGCCAGCGAGGCCTTGTTACGCAATCAGTCCAAGGACCTGCGTGTGGCGGCCTGGATGACCTGGGCCTTGTACCAGCGCGAGTCCTTTGCCGGGCTGGTGGCCGGGCTGGGGGTCATCCTGCAGTTGTGCAGCCATCATTGGGCCGGGCTGCATCCGCGCAAACTGCGCACGCGGATGGCCGCCATGGCCTGGTTGCTGGCGCGTATCGATCCATTGCTCAACGAAAACCTGGCCATCAAGGAGCAGCTCGCACTGTTTCGCCGCCTGCTGCAACAGCTTGAAGCGCTGGACACGCTTTTCAGTGCTCATCTGGGCGATGACGCACCCTTGCTGCTGCCGTTATGCCGGCGCCTGGCCAATATGATCCGGCGTGCCCATGACGATCAGCCGTCTCCGGGCAGGGTGGAGGCCGTGGCCGCGCAGGTGCGTCAGGTCGCCACTCAGTTGCTGGCCCCGGTCACGGTCATCGACAACGACAAGGAGGCCCGCAAAACCCAGCGCCTGCTGGAGGACAACGCCCGGCCGCTGTGCGCCTGGTGGCTTAAACGCCAGGCCACCGACCTGCGTGCGCTGCGCCTGAACCGCACGCTGCTGTGGCTGCCAGTCGAGGTGTTGCCCGAGCGCAATGCCGACCAGATCACTGCCTTGCGGGCGCCGCCCGCCGACAAGCTCAAACAGTATCAGGAGCGCCTGGCCGCAGGTCATTACGCCGATTTGCTGGTCGAGCTCGAAGCCAGCCTGGCAAAGGCACCGTTCTGGTTCGACGGCCAGCGCATGGTCTGGGACTGCCTGCAACACCTCGACGCCGAGCACGCCATGCGTGAGGTCGAATTGCACTTTGCCCTGTTATTGCAGCGTCTGCCTGGCCTGGCAGAACTGCGCTTTCACGACGGCACCCCGTTTGCCGATCCGGCCACCCGTGCCTGGATCGACGCGCATGTCCTGATCCATGTGCAAGCGCCGGCCGCCGCGCCTGTGCCGGCGGTTGAAGCACAAGACGAGGTTCTGCCGGCCTGGGACCGGGCTCTTGAAGCCGCCAGGCCGGTGCTGCTCAAGGACGGCCTGAAAGCGGCTGTGCAGCAGTTCAGGTCGGGCCTGGACAGTGCGCAGGGCGGGCGCAACCGGTTTTTCTGGCAGTTGAACCTGGCCCGGCTGTGCATCGCGGCCAAGCAGTACGAACTGGCCAGGATCCAGCTTGAAAACCTTGACCAGCTGCTGCTCCAGGCCGGCCAGCAGGCCTGGGAGCCTGAGCTGCTCTTGCAGGTGCTGCGCCTGCTGCATGAGTGCTGCCAGCTGTTGCCGCAAAACCACGCCGTGCGCGAGCGCAAGGAAGAGATTTACCGCAGGTTGTGCCACCTCGATCTCGAGGTGGTACTCGAATAGGCCCAAGGGCCGTCAGTACAGGAAAAACACCATGGCCAAAGAAGGCTCGGTAGCCCCCAAGGAACGCATCAATGTCACGTTCAAACCTGCCACCGGCGGGGCGCAGGAAGAAATCGAACTGCCGCTCAAGCTGCTTGCCATTGGCGATTACACCCGTCGTCCCGATGAGCGCAAGGTCGAGGACCGCAAGCCGATCAACATCGACAAGCACGCTTTCGATGAGGTACTGGCCAAGCAGGAACTGGCGCTGACCCTGAGCGTGCCGAACCGGCTGCAGGATGGCAATGAAAGCGAGGCGCTGGCGATCGGCCTGCGTTTCAACTCGATGAAGGACTTCAACCCGGCCAGTTTGGTCGAGCAAGTGCCTGAACTGAGAAAGCTGATGGAACTGCGTGACGCGCTGGTTGCGCTCAAGGGTCCGTTGGGCAATGCGCCGGCCTTTCGCAAGGCCATCGAAGGCGCGCTGGCCGACGAACAGTCCCGCGCCCAGGTCCTGAAGGAACTGGGACTGACTGCCGCTGTGTCCACCGACGCCTGAATCCTCTGCAAAGGAAAGCCATCAATGAATACCCAAGCCGCCAGCCAGAACCCTCCGGATCACCACCAGGGCAGCATTCTTGACAGCATCATTGCCCAGACCCGCCTGAACCCCGAAGACGAAGCCTACGGCATTGCCCGGCGCGGTGTCTCGGCGTTCATCGAAGAACTGCTCAAGCCACACAACAGCGCCGAGCCGGTCAAGAAGGCGCTGGTCGACCGCATGATCGCCGAGATCGACAGTCGCCTCAGCCAGCAGATGGATGAGGTGTTGCACCACCCGGATTTCCAGGCACTGGAATCGGCCTGGCGCGGCCTCAAGCTGCTGGTCGAGCGCACCGATTTTCGCGAGAACATCAAGATCGAGCTTCTCAATGTTTCGCGTGACGACCTGCTGGACGATTTCGAAGACTCGCCCGAAGTCATGCAGTCAGGCCTGTACAAACACATTTACACCGCCGAATACGGCCAGTTCGGCGGTCAGCCGGTCGCGGCGGTCATCGCCAATTACTACCTGTCGCCCAGCGCGCCGGACGTCAAGCTGATGCAGTACGTCGCCAGCGTATCGTGCATGGCCCACGCGCCATTCATCGCTGCAGCCGCACCAGGTTTTTTCGGCCTGGAGAGCTTCACCGGGCTGCCGGACCTCAAGGACCTCAAAGATCACTTCGACGGTCCACAATTTGCCAAATGGCAAAGCCTGCGCCAATCCGAGGATGCGCGTTACCTGGGCCTGACCCTGCCACGCTTCTTGCTGCGCACCCCGTACGACCCTGAAGAAAACCCGGTCAAGTCCTTTGTCTATAAAGAGCACGTGGCGGGCAGCCATGAGCATTACCTCTGGGGCAACACGGCCTATGCCTTCGCCACGCGCCTGACCGAGAGCTTTGCCCGGTTCCGCTGGTGCCCGAACATCATCGGCCCGCAAAGCGGCGGCGCGCTGGAAGACCTGCCGTTGCACCACTTCCAGAGCATGGGCGAGATCGAGACCAAGATTCCCACTGAGGTGCTGGTCTCGGACCGGCGTGAATACGAGCTGGCCGAGGAGGGCTTCATTTCCCTGACCATGCGCAAGGGCAGTGACAACGCCGCCTTTTTCTCGGCCAGCTCCGTGCAAAAGCCCAGGCTCTTTGGCAACAGCGCCGAAGGCAAGACCGCCGAACTCAACTACAAGCTCGGCACCCAGTTGCCCTACATGATGATCGTCAACCGCCTGGCGCATTACCTCAAGGTCTTGCAGCGCGAGCAACTGGGCTCGTGGAAGGAACGCACCGACCTTGAGCTGGAACTGAACAAGTGGATCCGCCAGTACATCGCCGACCAGGAAAACCCCAGCGCCGAAGTGCGTGGCCGCCGTCCGCTGCGCGCGGCGCAGATCGTGGTCAGTGATGTCGATGGCGAGCCGGGCTGGTACCGGGTCAGCCTCAATGTACGCCCGCACTTCAAGTACATGGGCGCCGACTTCACGCTGTCGCTGGTCGGCAAGCTGGACAAAGAGTGAGGGCCTGCAGGTCATGACAGGCTACGGCAGTCTTTTCGAGCGCCTGGCCGGCGAGGCCGACCGGCGAACGGGGCTGGGCCCTGAGGCCAGCGCCACGCAGTCGGTGGCCAGGCATTTGTCGCGGATGCTCGGCACCCGCGCCGGCAGTGCACAGATCCAGGTCGACTACGGCCTGCCGGATCTCAATGACCTGCGCCTGAGCCTGCACGATGCCCTGAGCCAGACGCGCGAAGCCATCGAGCGTTTTATCACCGACTTCGAGCCGCGCCTGTCCGGGGTGCGGGTCGTGGCGCTGCCCCGCGATCACAACCCGCTGCGGCTGGCCTTCAGTATCGAAGGCCTGCTGCAGGTGCCGGGCGTGCGCTGCCAGGTGAAGTTGCATGCCAGCCTCGAGGGCGGTGGGCGCGTGCGGATCGAGTCATGAAGCCTTGCGCTTTAACCCACAGGTAAATGCCGTGTCCTTCAATCATTACTACCAAAGCGAGCTGAGTGCGCTGCGCCAGTTGGGGCAGCGCTTTGCCGAGCGTAATCCGGCCATGGCGCCTTACCTGGGCCAGACCGGGAGCGACCCGGATGTCGAGCGCCTGCTTGAGGGGTTCGCCTTCCTGACCGGTCGCTTGCGACAGAAACTCGATGACGAGTTGCCCGAGCTGACCCACTCGCTCATGCACTTGCTGTGGCCCAACTACATGCGGCCACTGCCCTCGTTCAGCCTCGTGCAATTCGAGCCACTGCAGCAGGCCGGTCCTGCCCAGTGCGTGGCACGCGATACGCCGATGGAAAGTCGGCCGCTGGAGGGGGTGCGCTGTCGTTTTCGCACCTGCTACGACACCGACCTGCTGGCCCTGGAACTGCGCGCCCTGAATTTCTCGGTCAAAGGCGAGGGCGCCTTGCTCAGCCTGCACCTGCAGATGAACTGCAGCGGCCATATCGGTCAGTTGGCGCTGACGCGGATGCGCCTGCACCTGGCCGGAGAGCGCTATGTCAGCCAGATGCTGTACCTGAGCCTGTTGCGCCACCTGGTCGGTCTCGTGCTGGTACCGCTGGGCCAGGACGGCGCGCCCCTGTGCGATGCCAGCGGGGCTGCCCTGGCGCTCAAGCTCGATGCGCAGCAGGTGCTGCCGGTCGGCTTTGCCGAAGAGCAGGCCCTGATTCCCTATCCGCTCAATACCTTTCGCGGCTACCGCTTCCTGCAGGAGTATTTCGCCTTTCAGGATAAATTCCTGTTCCTCGACATCGACGGCCTGCACGCCGTCCACCAGTTGCCGGAAGCCGTGCTGGGCGCCATGCACGGGTTCGAATTACGGTTTGATATCCGCAGCCAGACCATCCAGCGCCTGCGCCCGACACTGGACAACATCAAGCTGTACTGCACCCCCATCGTCAATCTGTTCAAGCAGGATGCCATCCCGATCCGCGTCGATGGCCGCCAGGATGAATACCTGTTGCTGCCCGGCAACCAGGGACCTGAACACTGCGCCGTATTCTCGGTGGATTCGGTGACCGGCTGGAACAGCGGGGGCATCGGGCACCGCCGCTATGTGCCGTTCGAATCCTTCGAACATGACCCCAGTTTCGATATTGCCCACAGCCAGCCGCATTACAGTCTGCGCCAGCGCCCGTCGCTGCTGCATGACGGGCTGGACAGCTGGATGAGCTTCGGCGGTGTCGACAGCCAGCCCTGCCGGCAGACCGACGAACACAGCAGCGACACGCTGTCGCTGGAATTGACATGCACCAACCAGAACCTGCCGCGCCGCTTGCAGGTCGGCCATATCGACCAGTCCTGCGAAGGCACGCCCGAGTTTGCCCGCTTTCGCAATATCGTGCCGGCCACCGCCAGTCATGCGCCGCCGATCAATCGCGGCTTCCTGTGGAAGCTGATCAGCAACATGTCGCTCAACTACCTGTCGCTGGCCAATGTCGAGGCGCTCAAGGTCATCCTCGAAACCTATGACCTGCCGCGCTACCACGACCCACATGCCGAAAAAGTCAGCAAGCGCCTGCTCGGCGGGTTGCAGTCGGTGCGCCATGAACAGGTCGACCGCTTGCACCGCGGGTTGCCGCTGCGTGGCCTGCGCACGGTGCTGGGCATCGATTCACGCCACTTCACCGGGGACGGCGACCTGTTTGTGTTCGCTTCGGTCCTCAATGAGTTCTTCGCCCTCTACGCCAGCCTCAACTCCTACCACCAGTTGCGCGTTGAAACCACACAAGGAGACGTCTACCGATGGACGCCCCGCATGGGCCAGCAGCCCCTGCTTTGAGCCGGCTGGCCGGCACGATTCGCGAGTATTCGCTGTTCCAGGCGGTGCGCCTGGTCATCGAGCGGCTGCGCGAGCACCACCCTGAGCTGGATGAAGAAACGCTCCATGACCAGTTGGAGTTCCAGGCCAATCCCGGCCTGGGCTTTCCGGGCAGCGATGTCGATCGCGTGGAGTTCTTTGAAGAGCAGGGCCGGCTGCGAGCCCGCTTGCGCCTGAACCTGATCGGCCTGGCCGGTGCCAGCTCACCGTTGCCGGCCTTTTATGTCGAGCAGGCGCTGGGCGACAGCGAGGAGGGCAATCCGACACGGGTATTTCTCGACCTGTTCCACCACCGCCTGCAACGCCTGTTATTGCCCATCTGGTCGCGTTACCGCTACCACGCCAGCTTCAGGAAGGGCGCGCTGGACAGCTTTTCCGAACAGCTGTTTGCCCTGATCGGCCTGCGTGGCGAAACCATTCGCCAGTCGCAGTCCCTGAACTGGAAACGCCTGCTGCCCTACCTGGGCCTGCTCAGCCTGCGTGCCCACTCGGCGGCGCTGATCGAAGCGGTGTTGCGTTATTACTTCAAACATCCAGGGCTGCATATCGAGCAATGCGTAAAACGGCGCGTGACCATCCTGGCGCAACAACGCAACCGCCTGGGGGTGGGCAACAGCCGGCTGGGCGAAAACCTGGTGCTGGGTGAACACGTGCCCGATTGCAGCGGCAAGTTCCGCATTCATGTCTGCCAGTTGAGCTGGCAGCGCTTTCACGAATTCTTGCCCATCGGGGCCGGTTACCGGCCGCTCTGTGCACTGGTGCGCTTCACCCTGCGCGACCCGCTGGACTACGACCTGCGTCTGCAACTGCGGCATGACGAACGACGCGCGTTGCGCCTGGGCGTGGCCAGCGAATGCCGTCTGGGCTGGACCAGCTGGCTGGGCCACGAACGTGCCGATGGCCTGGTCACGCTGGGCAGCACGCTTCATCAAGGGACTTAAAGACATGATCAATCTCGACCTGCAAAAACTCATCCAGGCGCTGGATGCCGAGACGCGCCGCGACCTGGAGTCGTGTGCCGAACGCTGTGTGATCCGCGGGGCCAGCGAGGTGCTGGTGGAGGACCTGCTGTTGTGCCTGCTGGAGCGTCCGGACGGCGTGCTCGAACGCGGTCTGCACGATGCCGGAGTCGATCCGGTCCAGTTGCGCAGCGCCTTGCAACCGTTGAGCGGGCAGAGCACTTCGCGCCATCCGGTGTTCGCCCAGGCCCTGATGCAATGGTTGCAGGAAGCCCTCCTGGCCGCCACGCTCGACCTGGGCCAGGCCCGGGTCGGCGATGCTGCGCTGTTGCTGGCCCTGCTGCGCAACCCCCTGGGGCATGCCGGCAGCCGCTACCAGCCCTTGCTGGCGACCTTGAACATCGAGCGGCTCAAGGACTTTGCCCTGTCGCGCCAGCACGGCCTCGCTGTGCCGCAATCCGTGTCGGGCGATGAGTCCATGCTGCAGCGCTTTACCCACGACCTGACCGCACAGGCGCGTGCAGGCCGGATTGATCCGGTCCTGTGCCGCGATGCCGAAATCGCCCAGATGATCGATATCCTGGCCCGGCGGCGCAAGAACAACCCCATTGTGGTGGGCGAGGCCGGGGTCGGCAAGACCGCGCTGGTCGAGGGGCTGGCCCTGCGCATTGCGGCCGGCGAGGTGCCGCCGGTATTGGGCGATGTACGGATCCTGAGCCTGGACCTTGGTCTGTTGCAGGCCGGTGCCAGCGTCAAGGGCGAATTTGAGCGACGCCTGACCGGGATCATCGACGAGGTCAAGGCCGCCCCTCAGCCGGTCATTCTGTTTATCGACGAAGCCCACACCCTGATCGGCGCCGGCGCCAATGCCGGTGGCTCGGACGCGGCCAACCTGCTCAAGCCGGCCCTGGCCCGTGGCGAGCTGCGCACCATTGCGGCCACGACCTGGGCCGAGTACAAGAAGTACTTCGAGAAAGATGCCGCCCTGGCGCGCCGCTTCCAGCCGGTGCAGGTGCATGAGCCCGGCCTGGCCCAGGCCGTGGCGATCCTGCGCGGGCTGGCGCCGGTCTATGAACAGAGTCATGGCATTTACGTGCGTGATGATGCACTGGTTGCCGCCGCCGGGCTGTCGGCCCGTTACCTGGCCGGTCGCCAGTTGCCGGACAAGGCCGTCGATGTGCTCGACACCGCCTGTGCCCGGGTGCGCATCAGCCTGGCTTGCGCGCCGCACAGCCTGGAGCAGCTGCGTGGCGAACGGGCCGAAGGGTATCGCCAGTTGCAGGCGCTGAGCCGCGACGAACAATCGGGCCTGAGCATCGACACCGCTGCCCTGGCCACACGGCAGGCACGCCTGATCGATGTCGAGCGTGAACTCGATACGCTGGACACCGAATGGCATCTCCAGCGGGGGCTGGCCGAGCGTCTGCTGGGCCTGCGCAGTCAGTTGGCCGCGGCGCGCCAGCAGAAGACCGCTGAAACCAGCGATGAGGCACCGGGCCCGGACCTTGCCAGCCTGGAAGCCGAGGCTGGTGAGCTCCGGCGCACCCTGGAACAGGCCCAGGCGGTCCATCGGCTGGTCAGCTTTGAAGTCTGCCCACGGCTGGTGGCCGAGGTGGTCGCCGCCTGGACCGGCATACCGCTGGCGCAGCTGGCCGGTGAGCACAATGCCCGCATCGCCCGCTTCGCCACCGACCTGCAAACGCGTATTCGCGGCCAGCAACAGGCCGTGCAGGCCCTGGACCGCGCCGTGCGCGCTGCGGCGGCCGGACTCAACCGGGCCGACGCGCCTGTCGGGGTGTTTCTGCTGGTCGGTCCCAGCGGTGTCGGCAAGACCGAAACCGCACGGGTGCTGGCTGACCTGCTGTACGGCGGCGAGCGGTTCCTGACCACCCTCAATATGTCGGAATTCCAGGAGAAACACAGCCTGTCACGACTGATCGGTTCGCCTCCGGGCTACGTGGGCTATGGCGAAGGCGGCGTGCTCACCGAGGCGGTCAGGCAAAAACCCTATTCGGTGGTGCTGCTTGACGAGGTCGAAAAGGCCGATCCGGATGTCCTGAACCTGTTCTATCAAGTATTTGACAAGGGCATCGCCAATGATGGCGAGGGTCGCGAGATCGACTTTCGCAACACCCTGATCGTGTTGACCTCCAACCTGGCCAGCGCACAGATCGAGGCCCTGTGCGCCCAAGGTGAGCGACCCGCTGCGCCAGTGCTCGAAGCGCACATAAGGCCGCTGCTGAGCCGGCATTTCCGCCCGGCGCTGCTGGCGCGCATGCAGGTGGTGCCGTACTACCCCGTCAGCGGTGCGGTGCTGGCGGAACTGGTCGTGCTCCGGCTTGAGCGGTTGGCCGAACGCCTGCGTCTGCGGCAACTGACGCTCAGCTATACGCCGGAACTGATCGAACACCTGGCTGACAGCTGCCAGCAAAGCCCCGGCGGGGCACGCTTCATCGATCACCTGCTCGACACCCGAGTGATGCCACCACTGGTCGATCGGTTGCTCGACGCCATGGCCGGGGGCGACGCTTTTGCGAACGTGCATGTCAGCCTCGACGGCCAGTCCCGTATCGTCTGCGGGTTCGCCTGACATGGCCGCGCTTGCCCAACACACCGATACCTTGTTGAGCCATTGCGTGCAACTGGCGCGGGCCACGTGCGAACAGACGCTGTTCGAGCGCCTGCTGCATGCCACGCAAGCGGTCAGTGGTTGCGAACTGGCCCAGGTCTACCGGCTCGACAGCGCCGGTCCCGGCCTGCGCCTGGCAGGGGAAAGCCTGGCGGGTGCACGTACGCCGCCTGAAAACAGCCGGCTGGCAGTGGACTATCAGGACCACCCCTTGCTGCAATTCATCCTGCGCCAGGGGCAGCCAATGGCCCTGTCCGGGCTGGATCCTGCCGTGCACGACACACGCTTTCTGCCCGAACCCTCACGGCCCTGGCACGCCTTGCTGTGCGTGCCGCTGCGCAATGTCGCGCAGCGGGTCATCGGCCTGCTGCTGTGCGCCACCGCTCAACGTCGCGATTTGCAACCTCTGGCCGGGCCATTGGAGCACCTGGGCGCATTGATGCAGGCGCGTCTCGAAACCCTGCACGCGCAGCCTGCCATTGCCGTATCGAGGGGGCCTGAGGCGCTGGCAACGGCCCAGGGCTATGGGCTGATCGGCAACAGTCCGGCCATCGAGCAGGTGCGCCACTTGATCGGCAAGGTGCTGCGCAGCCCTTGCACGGTGTTGCTCGAAGGTGAAACCGGCACCGGCAAGGAAGTGGTGGCGCGTGCCATTCATGACCATGGCGTCAGGCGAGGGCGACCGTTCGTGGTGCAAAACTGCGCCGCCTTTCCGGAAAGCCTGCTGGAGAGCGAGCTGTTTGGCTACCGCAAGGGAGCGTTTACCGGGGCGGCCAAAGACCGCGCCGGGCTGTTCGATGCGGCCAATGGCGGCACCTTGCTGCTCGATGAGATCGGTGACATGCCCCTGGCCTTACAGGCCAAATTGCTGCGGGTCCTGCAAGAAGGCGAAATCCGGCCCTTGGGCGCCAACAGGACCCACAGGATCGATGTGCGCATCATTGCCGCCACCCACCACGACCTGCGCAAGCAGGTCAGCACCGGGCGCTTTCGCGAAGACCTGTATTACCGGCTGGCGCAGTTCCCCCTGCACTTGCCGGCCTTGCGCCATCGTGAAGGCGATATTGCGCGCCTGGCCCGCCATTTCGCCACGCAGGCCAGCACCGGCCTGCAACGCCCGCCGCCGCAGTGGTCGGCGGCGGCGCTGCACTACCTCAATGGCCTTGACCTGCCTGGCAATGTGCGTGAACTCAAGGCGCTGGTCGAGCGTGCGGTACTGCTGTGCGATGACACGCTGCTGCGGATCGAGCATTTCACCCGCCACGGCGGTGTACAGCCGGCGCCAGGCCCGACCGTACTGCGCGAGCGCATGGAGCAGGTCGAGCGTGCCCTGTTGATCGAGAGCCTCAACAACAATGGCGGCAACCGCACCCGGACCGCCCGCGAACTGGGGGTCGCCAGGCGCACGCTGCTGTATCGCCTGCAGCGCCTGAACATCCCGTCCGATCATGGCTACGGCTAGCGCCGCACGCCATCGATGCACCTACGCGCCACACCCGGCACCGTCAATTCTTTTTATGGAGACCTCTTCATGTCTGCACGCCATTGGTACGCAGCCTTGCTGGCCCTGGCCGTTTTCGGCGGCCTGGCCGGTTGCCGCGGCAATTACACCTTCGATGACCACGAGTACCGTCCGCTGGGCGACGCCAAGGCCCTCAAGCGCGGTCTGTAAGGAGCAACAGCATGCAATTGGTACTGGAAATTCGTGATCCCGAGCAGCGTGGCTGGGCCGCCACCCCGACCAAGCGTTTCGTCGAGCGGGGCGGGGTGCTGGGGCGTCACCCGGCCTGCGACTGGATCCTGGCGGATCCGCAACGCCATGTGTCGAATCATCATGCGGTCATCGGCTATCAGGACGGCAGGTTCATATTGATCGACACCAGCCGCAACGGCACGCATGACGGCTTGACCGGTCAGCGCCTGCCCCTGGGCGTGGCGCAGGTCATCGAGCAGGGCAGCCATTTTTTATTGGGTCGCTTGCGCATTCATGCCCGCCTGGAAAACACCCGGCAAGGTATCGACACTGCCATGGGCCAGCCTGCCGCAGCGGGCCGTGTCATTCCTGACGACGCCTTTATCCAGCCTGATCCGCTCAATGCGTTACAGGACAAAACCGAAGGCCTGCTAGAGCATCTGTTGAACGCCAGGCCGCCTGAGGTGCCTGTCTCGCCTGCGGCGCTGGAAAGCCCGGGTATCGATACGGAAAACCTGACCGTACCGCGCTTGATCGCGGCCACCGCGACTTCGCCTGAAGCGCCAGCGGTGCAGGTGACCGAGGCCGTCGTCGGTCTCGATGAAGCCTTCTGGCAGGGGTTTGCCGAGGCACTGGGTGTGTCGCTGGATGACCTGGCAGCCCCCGAGCGTGAGCAACTGGCGATGACCGTGGCCACGCTGTTGCGCCAGGGGCTGGAGGGCCTGCAACACAGCCTGCGTCTTCGCAGCGAATTGAAAAACGAGCTGCGCCTGGGGTTGAGCGATGCCTTTGGCACCGGCCAGAATCCGCTTAAGCGTGATCTGGATCGTGCCGGGTGGCTGGCCCTGCTGCGCCGTCCGGGTGCCTCGGGGCAGCCGGGCGCGGCGCAGGTGGCGCTCAGCCAGGCCGTGCAGACCCTGCAAGCGCATCAAGTGGCATTGCTCAATGCCAGCCGTGCGGTCTTGCGCAGTGCGCTGGAGCAAGTGGCGCCGCAGCGTCTGATCGCGCAGATGGAGCGTGACCACCGCACCTGGCTGACTTCCGACGGCCGGCGCTGGCGCGCCTATGTTCGTCACCATCAAGCACTCAGTGGTGATGACGACTGGACCGAGCGACTGCTGGCCCGGGATTTTGCCCGTGCCTACGCCGAACAGGTCCGCCTGATTGCCCCTCTCTACAGCCCGGTTCAGGGATGACCTCATGCCCCGTTTCAAGCTTCGACCCACCTGCCGGCCATTGCTGTGGCTGGCCTGTACCCCCTTGCTGTTGGCCGGTTGCTCAGCGCTGTCGCCCTATTCCAGCCTGACCAAGCTGGACCTGACCCTGGCCGCCAGTGACCGTCTCAATCCGGACCTGCACGGCCGCCCTTCACCGATCGTGGTGCGCTTGTTCGAGTTGCACCATCCGGTGGCATTTGAAACGGCTGACTTCTTCAGCCTCTATGAACGTGCGCGCGACACCCTGGCCCCTGACCTGATTGTCAGCGAGGAGCTGGAACTGCGTCCCGGTGAAACCCGCCAGCTCAAGCTGCGCGTCGAACAAGGCCGTCATGTGGGGGTCCTGGCGGCCTACCGCGACCTCAACGAGACGCGCTGGCAGCATGTGCTGACGGTCAGCCCGGGCCAGCGCACGCAGGCGGGCCTGATTCTGGATGAAGACGGTATCACCGCCGATCGTGCGTCCCTGGCTGACGAGGAGGGTGGGCGATGAACACGCACAAGGTCATCTGGCAGGAAGGCATGCTGCTGCGCCCCCAGCACCTGCAGCACAACGACCGTTATTACGATCACCAGCTCAAGACCCGCACCCTGATGCTGGGCAGCCATCAATGGGGCTTTGTCAGCCTGGACATCGACGTGCAGTTTCTCTCCATGGGCAAGCTGGTGATCAGCCAGGCCCGTGGCATCCTGCCCGACGGCAGCCTGTTCGACCTGGCGGGTGCCCCGCACCCCCTGGCCGTGGACGTGCCGCCCAACACCACCCACACCGCCGTGTACCTGGCCTTGCCCCTGGTGACCGGCAACCATGTCGAAGCCCGGCGTGCCGAGCAGGCCGATGTCCTGGCGCGCTACACCGTCTACCAGGCCGACGTGGCCGACTCCAATGCCGGCGAGGACGCCAGCAGCCAGGTCAATTGCGGTCGTCCCGACCTGCGCCTGATGCTGGGCGAGGACTCCGGCGAACAGGCCTGGGTCAGGTTGAAGCTGTGCCAGATCCTTGAAGCCGGTGCCGGCGGGGCCATTACCCTGGCGCCGGACTTCGTGCCCAGCTTCCTGCACGTCAAGTCCTGTGCCTGGATGCTCTCGTGCCTCAAGGAAGTCATCAGCCTGCTGGCTCATCGTGGCGACACCATTGCCGGACGCATTCGCTCCAGCGGCACCGTTGGCAGTGCGCAGATCGGCGATTTCATGATGCTGCAACTGATCAATCGCAACGAACTGCTGCTGCGCCATTGCCTGGATCAGGCGCACGTCCACCCCGAGGCCTTGTATTGCCTGTTGCTGGGCCTGCTGGGTGAGCTGGCCACCTTTGGCAGCGACAGCAAGCGGCCTGCTTTCAGCGGGGCCTATCAGCACAGCGATCAAGGCGCGAGCCTGCGGCCCTTGCTTGACGAACTGCGCCAGGTGCTGTCGATGGTGCTGGAGCAGCATGCCATCGAGCTGCCGCTGGAGCTGCGTCAGTACGGGGTGCGCGTTGCCACGCTGCATGACCACACGCTGCTGGCCTCGTGCAGTTTCGTACTGGCTGTCAGTGCCCAGTGTGACGCCGAAGAACTGCGCCAGCGCCTGCCCGCGCACTTGAAGGCCGGTGCCGTGGAGCACATCCGCGACCTGGTCAACCTGCACCTGCCGGGGATCCGCCTCAAGCCTCTGCCTGTAGCACCCCGGCAGATTCCGTTTCACGCCAACAAGACCTATTTCATTCTGGAGCCCGTCCCTGACGACCTGGCTGTGCTGGAACGCTCCGGCGGCTTCGCCTTCCACCTGTCCGGTGATTTCGCCGGGCTGGAACTGACTTTCTGGGCGATCAGGAATTGAACGACATGAACACGCAAGACTTTTCCGGGCAGGTCGACACAACCGTTCTGCTCGACCATGCCGGTCTGGGCCCCGAGCAGGCACCGGTGACCGATGCCCGCGATGCACCACGCTTCGGCCTGCTTGAAGAACGCATGGTCTATGCCGCGCACGTGCCGGCCACCCCACACTTCAGCCTGGGCCTGAATGTCCTGGTGGCGGCTGCATCGCCGTTGCTGTCGAGCATCCGGCAGATCAAGTACCACACGGACGCACCGGACATCGCGCGGCTCAACGACCAGTTGCGCGGCCAGGTCCAGCAGTTTGAACACCAGGCCTTGCGCGACGGCATCGACAGCGATCAGGTGGGCATCGCGCGTTATCTACTGTGCACGGTGCTCGATGAGGCGGTGGTGACCACCGCGTGGGGCGGGCAGAGTGACTGGGCGCAGAACAGCCTGCTCAGCCGCTTTCACAACGAAACCTTTGGCGGCGAAAAATTCTTCAGCCTGCTGGAGCAACTGTCCAGGAATCCGTTGCGACACCTGCCCCTGCTGGAGCTGATGTACCTGTGCCTGGCACTGGGATTCGAAGGCAAGTATCGACGTGGCAATCGCGGCACCGTCGCGCTCGAAGAGGTCCGCGACGCACTGTACCGGCAGATCCGGCAACTGCGCGGTGAGGCCAGCAGTGAGCTGTCACCGCGTTGGCAGGGGCTGGATGATCCACGTTGCGACGTGCCGGGCATCGTGCCCTGGTGGCTGGTGGTGCTGTTTACCGCGGTCGGGCTGGCCATCCTGTATTCGGGCTTTGCCTGGGTGCTTGGCGAACAGCGCCAGACCGTTCTGCAGCCCTGGCAACAGCTCGAAACGAGCCTGATCCCGACCCGCTCGTGAGACCCCCTCCATGAACATGACGATGAAAAAAAGCCTGTCGGTGCTGGTCCAGACCTGGGTCTGGAGCCTCGCTCTGGTGCTGGCCGGCGCGGCGCTGGTGTGGTGGATCGGGCCGATGCTGGCCATCCATGAATGGCGTCCCTGGGCGCCGGTGAATGCGCGGTTGGCAACTTTCTGTGTGCTGCTTCTGCTCTGGGGGCTGGGGCTGGCGTTCGCCGGCTGGCGTGCCAGCCGTCGGCAACCGGGCGCTGAAGCACCTGAACAAGGCCAGGCCAAGGAGCACCACGACGCGCGCCTGGACACTGAGCGGCAAGGCTTGCACCAGCGTTTCAATGACGCCGTGCGCACGCTCGCCCAGTCCAGCCTGTACCGTAATCACCCCCAGCGGGTGCGTGACGAACTGCCCTGGTACCTGCTGATCGGCCCGCCGGGCAGTGGCAAGACCCGCCTGCTGGAAGGCTCAGGGCTGGAATTTCCGCTCAACCGCCCTGAATCCCTGCACACTGGGGCCGACAGCGCCACCGAGCACTGTGACTGGTATTTTGCCGAGCAGGCCGTCCTGCTCGACACGCCCGGACGCTACCTGACCCAGCCCCGGTCGAGCCTCGACGGTCAGGCGTGGATGACCTTGCTGGGCCTGTTGCGCAAACGCCGCCGGGCCTTGCCGCTCAATGGCGTGCTGGTCACGATTCCCGTCCCCCTGCTGCTTGAAGGCCAGGACGCCGAGCGCCTGGCACTGGCCAGGCAGTTGCGCGCGCGTCTGCAGGAGCTGAGCCGGGTGCTGCATGTGCAGGTGCCGGTGTACCTCATCCTGAGCCAGGCCGATAAGGTGCCGGGCTTCGAGGCATTCTTCGATGCCTTGAGTCTTGAGCAGAACCGTCAGGTGCTTGGTGCCAGCTTCAGCCGGGACAAGGCGGCCCATGAGGCGGGCGTGGTGCGCCAGGAGATTGAAGCGCTGTTGCGTCATCTCGACAGTCAGCTCATCGGCCGCCTGCACCAGGAGCGTGACACCGGTCGCCGCAGCCTGATGCTTGGTTTTCCGCACCGGTTGGGTGTGCTGGGTGGCCACCTGTGCCAGGTGATCGACAGCGTCTTCAATCATCACCGTTATCAGCGCAGCCATCGACTGCGCGGCTTTTACCTGACCTCGGCACCGCACCCTGAGCCGGTGTCTTCAGACGCGCAGGTCCAGACGCCAGGCCGGGCCCTGACAGTGACGGGTGCAAGCGGTCGGGCACGCTTCATTCATGATCTGTTCAGCCGGGTGATCTTTGCCGAAGCCGGGCTGGTCGGCCTCGATCCTCGCGAGCGCCGCCGCATTCACTGGGGCCAGCGCGCATGGCTGATCGGCGGCCTGGCCATGCTGGTGCTGGGCGGGGTGCTGTGGGCCCGTGGCTTTTCTGCCAATCACGAGCGCCTGGAAACGCTACGGGTGCTGGCAGGCCAATGGCAGCAACAGCACCAGATGCTCAATCCCGACGACGATGACATGGCCTTGCTCAAGGTGCTGCAGACCAGCGCGCAGGCCAGCCAGGTCTTCGCGCCGGCCGGCGACGTGGCCTGGCACGAGCGCAACGGGCTGTATCAGGGCCAGGCCAGCCAGCCGGTGCTGCGTGAGGCCTATGAGCGCGAACTGCTCAGCCACCTGTTGCCGCAAGTGACGCATTTGCTGGAGGCGCGAATCGCCGCCAGCCTGCATGACCGCGAAGCCTTGCTGGGCCACCTGCGCGCTTACCTGATGCTCAACCTGCCGGCCCGTCGCGATGCGTCGTGGCTCAAGGACTGGCTGGCGGCCGAGTGGTCGCGTCTGTATCAGGGTCACAACGACGTGCAGAACGACCTGAACCGGCATTTCGAGCAGTTGCTGGGCCTGACGTTCAGCCAGCCGCTCAACGACAGCCTGGTGCTGCAGGCGCGCCAGACCCTGCGCAGCGAATCGCTCGCCAGCGTGGTGTATCGCACCCTGCGCGAACAGGCCCGCAGCCTGCCCGATTACCGGCTCAGTCAGCACCTGGGGCCGCAGCGCGACCTGTTCGTCGGCGCTGACCGGGCGATTCCGGGGCTGTACACCCGTCAGGGCTACCGCCAGTTCTTCTCGGTGCAAGGCACCGCCCGCGTCAGTGAACTGCTGCGTGACAACTGGGTGCTCGGCGAGGGCAGCGACATCAGCGGTAGGGACCTGCGCCAGTTGCTGGTAGAGCTGGAGCAGTTGTACTTTCGCGACTATGCCAGCCACTGGAGCGAAGCGGTGGCGCAGCTCGGGTTGCTGCCGTTCAGCGATGCCGGCGAGGGCGCCGACCTGGCCGCAGGGCTGCTGTCGTCGGGTTCGCCGGTGGTGCAATTGCTGTTGCAGATTCGCGACAACACCCGCTTTGCGCTGCCTTCCGAGGCGCTTGAGGCGGCGACCGAATCTGGCCCTGCCCCGGCCGCCGGGCTCGGCAAGGCGGCCACGGCCGTGGCGAGCCAGGCGGTTGCCTTGCCGGATAATGCCCGCCGGGCCCTGCAGCAGCGTTTCGAGCCCTTGCACCGCTTGCTAGACGACCAGGACGCGCCGAGCGCCGACCTGGCCGTGGCCTTGCAAGGCCTGGATGCCGTGCAACAGCAACTGGCCAGCCTGGCACGGGCCAGCCAGCCCGAACAGTTCGCCTTCGACATGGCCAGGGCGCGCATGGGCGGCCAGCGCGATGCCTTGAGCCAGTTACGCAACACCGCTGCACGCCTGCCGCGCCCGGTCAGCGGCTGGTTCAACCTGATGGCGGAAGACGCCTGGCGGCTGGTGCTCGGCAATGCCTATCAGCACCTCAACCAGCGTTACCAGAGCGAGCTGTATGGCTTCTACACCAAGGCCATTGCGCAGCGCTATCCGTTCAGCGCCCACAGCACCAGCGATGTGGCGCTCAATGACTTTCGCGAGTTCTTCAAGACCCAGGGGGTTCTCGAAAGCTTTTTCGAGCAACACCTCAAGGCGTTCGTCAGCGGTCATCCGGGCAGCTACCGTCTGCGCAGCATCGACGGCCACAGCCTGCCGATGTCCCGTGCGCTGTTGGAGCAAATGAGCGCCGCCCAGCGAATCCGCCAGGGCTTTTTCGCCGAGGATCCCAACCTGCCGCAAGTGCGCTTCACGCTGGAGCCCTACAGCCTGGACAGTGCCGTCAACCGCGCCGAATTCCGCCTGGGCGAGCGCCTGCTGGAGTACCGTCACGGCCCTATTGTGCAGATGGTCTTCACCTGGCCCGACGACACCGGGCAGGGTGGTGCCAGCCTGGTGGCCGAGCGCCGGGATGGACGGCCCGTGGGCATCGAGAAAAACCTCGGGTCCTGGTCGTTGTTCCGCCTGCTCGACCTGATGCAGGTCGAACCATTGAGCGGCCGCGATGTGCTGGTGCTCAAGGCCGACCTGGGCGGCCTGCGCGCCAACTACTTGCTGACCAGCCAGCGCATGCCCAATCCGTTCGACGTCAGTGCTCTGCGCAGCTTTCGTCTGCCGGCACAGCTATGAACAAGCCTGATCCGGTGCTGGACAGCGCCGCCCGCAGCGAGTGTGGCAAGGTGCGGGCGCGCAACGAGGACGCGTTTCTCGAAGCCACCGGGCAAAGGGTGTGGGCGGTGGCCGATGGCATGGGTGGGCATCATGGCGGGCATATCGCCAGCCGCCTGATCGTCGATACCCTGGCGCAACTGCCTGCCGAGCTGCCGCTGGAGGCCCGGCTCGTGCAACTGCGCCAACGCCTGCAGGGGTTGAATCGCCAGCTTTGCCTGACCTTGACGCAAAGCCAGGGACAGCCGCCGCGCATCATCGGCAGCACCCTGGTGGCGCTCTTGTTGCAGGGCGAGCAGGGCGCCTGCTGCTGGGCAGGTGACAGCCGTTGCTACCTGTGGCGCGGCCAGCGCTTGTACCAGTTGACCCACGACCACGCGCACGCCCATGGCCTGACCCGGGCGATAGGCGCCTGTCACCCCTTGCGCCTAGAGCTGCTGCAATGGCGTGTGCAGCCGGGCGACACCTACCTGCTGTGCAGTGATGGCCTGTATCAGGCGCTGGACAGCGAGACACTGGGCCAGGGCTTGAGCCAGCCCACGGCGGCCACGGCCCTGGCCTGCGTGTTCGGCCACGCCATGCAAGGTCCGGCGACGGATAACCTGACCGGTGTGGTGGTGCGCACATGAGTGATTTGCCATCGCCGCCGCAGGTGCTGTGCGGACGCTATCGACTTGACCGCCTGCTCGGTGTCGGCGGCATGGGTCTGGTATGGCGCGCCCGTGACCTGCTGCATGAGCAGTACGGCGACCCTCAACCAGACATTGCCCTCAAAATGCTGGGCGAAGCCTTCGACCAGGTGCCGGATGCGGCGTCGCTGCTGTACGGTGAATTTGCCCTGACCCGTCATTTGCACCATCCCGGCGTGGTGCGCTGCTACAGCTTCGAGGTCGACACCCGGCGACCCTGTGCCTTCATGACCCTGGAGCTGCTGCAGGGGCTGACCCTGGATCATGTGCTGTGCGAATGCCCCACCGGCATGCCGGTGAATGAGTTGTTCGACGTGGTACTGCCTTTGCTGCAGGCCCTGGCCCACAGCCATGCCCGGGGCGTGCTGCATGGCGACCTGAAACCGGGCAATGTCATGCTCGGCGAGTGGGGGGTGCGGTTGTTTGATTTCGGTCTGGGACAGGCACAGCCCGGGATTCTGCCCGGGCTGCCGCAATTGCGGCGTGACACCTTCAAGGCCTGGACGCCGGCGTATGCCGCCCCGGAGCTGCACGAGGGCGGGGCGTTATCCGAAGCGTCGGACCTCTATGCAGTGGCGTGCCTGATCTACGAGCTGGCGTGCGGTCGACACCCGTTTCGCCGCCTGCCCGGCGACCAGGCTCGCGCAGCCCGGCTTGACCGTACACTGCAGAGGCCGGCCCGGTTGCCGCGACACGGCTGGCCGGCGTTGCGCCGGGCCTTGTCCTTCGATCCCGCCTGCCGGCCGAGTGCGGCGCAGTTGCATGAGGCCTTGCAAGCGCAAGCGGGCGGGTGGCGCCGTGTCTTCACATAATCGGTCTTGAGCGGCCGCCGGCACCCGCGTCGGAGCAGGCAAACCATGCTGGCGGGAATTTGCCCGGGATAATCGGGTCTTATTGCCACATGCATTCGATTACCAAGGAGGTCCACCGATGAACAGTGCCCGAATTGCTGCGTTGCGTCCGCTGATGCCCGTCGATGTGCTGGCCAGTATCATGGGCAAGCATTGGTCGCCGCCTGATGCGCACGGTTATGTGCCTGACACGCATAACCATGGTTTCGGAGCGCAGGTGGAGGTGGGTGGCAAACTGGGCAAGGTGGGCTTCTACAAGTCCTTTTCCGATACGCAACTGATCGAAGGCCTGCACATTGGCATGCCGCTGGAAGCCGCGCTGCACGCCCGGCCGAACTTGCAGATGTTCGAAAACGGTCCAAAGGACCCGCTGGAATGGACCCAATACCGGGACCGCACCGACGATGGCCATGACCTGATCGTGCGTTTTCGTGGCGGTGCGATCCTGGCCCTGGAAATCAGCCAGCCAGATGCGGTCTACCCCGAGCCCGACAAACTGCTGGCCGACACCCGTCTGAACACGGTCTATGACCTGCTGCGTGATCCGCAGCGTCCGCTGCCGGCAACGGGCCGCGGCGAAGAATGGGCCGGCGGCTGGAACCTTGGCCTGCCACCTGGCATCACGCCCGTACAGTGGCCCCTGAGCCCGTCGAACGGTCATCCGCTGCGCCATGCCTTTACCCTGCATGTGCCCAGCCAGTACCGCGCGCAGGGTGCGCAATTCGTGGCGTTCAGCCTGTTTGTCGATGACCAGTTCGAAGAGCTTCCTTCGAGCAGTGTCGTGGAGGCGTTCTTTGCCGCGCCTTTGTCCAGCGAGCCGCCGGCCGATGTGCATCTGCTGCCATTCTGGCAACATCGCCAGGCGCGCCACCCCCGGCAGTTCGACATGGAGGACATTCTTGGCACCCGCTACGCGGCCATCTGGTTGACCCAGGCCGAGTTCGAGGCGGCACTGTGCCCGTCCCCCGACCTGCGTGGCAATCCGTTGCTGGGCCAGGCACCCGGCTGGCTGGACAAGAGCTACCGTGAATATTACGGCTACGAGCAAGTGCGCAACCCGGGCGAGCCGGCCTATGAGTGGCTGCAAGGCGAGGGCCGCGCCGCCGGGCTCGACACGGCGTTCCCCGTGCGTGCGCAGGAACGTGAAGGTGATCCGAACGTCGGCAAGCCACCCCGTGAGTGGGAAGATGAATGCCAGGACAGCGGTTATGTCCCGGGCTTCAGTGATGAGGGCGTTGCCCTTGAGCTGGAGCGTTTCCACGGCCGCAACCACTTCGGTGGCACGATGTTCCCGGTGCAGGGTTATCCCGAGTTCGGGCCGCGCTACCTGGAATTCGAAGAAGACTTCGGCGGCTTCAATTTTGGCAGCGGCAACGGGCAGATCGACCTGGAAAAAATGGAGATGGACTGGGCATGCGGCTGATTGCGCCCAACCCACGCACTGAAGAACCCCGGTAGGAGCGCGCTTGCCGGAATGCCTGACCACCGCGACCGAGTGCGTAGCGCTCGCAAAATCTGCGAAACGTCACAGATTTACGATTGCTAACCCGTCAGGGATCTATGAAACGCCACAATTTTACGACTGCTAACGCAGCCGGTCGCGGGCAAGCGCGCTCCTACAAGGGGTCAATGTAATATCCAATGCATCAACAAGTTATTTTGTGTTTGATGAGAACCTACCCTGTTTCACTGACAACGCGCCAAAGCGGCACGCTGAAGAACCCCGGTAGGAGCGCGCTTGCCSGCGACCGAGYGCGTAGCGCTCGCAAAATCTGCGAAACGCCACAGATTTACGATTGCTAACCCGTCAGGGATCTATGAAACGCCACAATTTTACGACTGCTAACGCAGCCGGTCGCGGGCAAGCGCGCTCCTACAAGGCTTCGGCGTTGAAGACTTCTTTGGCGGCGAACAGGCCATTGAGCGCTGCGGGAAAGCCGGCATATACCGCCATCTGCATGATCACTTCCACCACCTGCTCACGCGAGCAGCCGACATTCAGGGCGCCGTGGATGTGCACTTTCAGTTGTGGCGTGGCATTGCCCATGGCGGTCAGCGCGGCCACAACCGCCAGTTCACGGGTCTGCAGGTCGAGCCCTGGTCGCGAGTAGATATCGCCAAACGGAAACTCGATCAGCAACCGGGCAAAGTCCGGGGCAATATCCTTGAGGCTGTCAATGACACGCTCCCCCGCCAGGCCATCCACTTCCTGCAGTTTTGCCCAACCCCTGATATACCGTTCGTTGTCCATGGTCTGCGCCTCGTAGTGATGGAGAAGGCGACTGTAGGCCCGGTCTCGACGGTTCAGCCAATACCCTTTTAGTGATACCTTTTCGGCATGAACGAAGCCATCGACCTGCGACAATTCCGTTATTTTCTGGCGGTGAGCGAAACGCTCAATTTCGGCCGGGCAGCGGCGCGCCTGCATATTTCCCAGCCACCCTTGAGCCGGCAGATCCGTCAGTTGGAAAACCTGTTGGGTGTCGAGCTGTTCCAGCGCACACGTACCGGGGTGACATTGACCGCGGCGGGCGCTGCATTTTTGCCGGAGGTCAGGCGCACCCTGACTCAGGCTGAAAAAGCCATCGCCGCCGCCCAGGCGGCACGCGCCGGCAAGGGCGGACACTTCTGCATTGGCTACACCACCGTGTTCGATCGCAGCGTGATCCCTGATGTGCTCGAGCCTTTAAGGCAGCGGTTTGCCGACTGCGCGATTGTCACCCAGGGCAAACACTCGATCCGCCTGGTGCGCGAGATCAATAACGGCTCGATGGACGTGGCCTTTATCGGGCTGCACACCGAGGCCAAGGGGCTCACGGTCCAGACCCTGCGGCAAGAGCCGCTACGCGTCGCCTTGCCCGCGCACCATCCACTGGCGCGCAAGCGTACGCTGGGGTTCTTTGATCTTCGCGAGCAAGTGCTGTTTCGCTTCGAACGGCGGCTCAATCCGGGCTTTCATGACCACTGCCAGGCGTTCTTCGAGCGTATCGACTTCAAGCCCCGGACACTGCCCGAGCCTGACGATCATCACATTCTGTTGGGCTTGATTGCCGAAGGGCAGGGGCTGGCGCTGATCCCGGCGTCGCTGACGCAAGTCAGGCGCAAAGGGGTGGTGTTCAGACCGCTCAAGGGGGCGGACGATGGATTGTCGAGCGGTATTGCGGTGGCGTACAGCCCGCACAATCAATCGCCGGTCCTGGCGCATTTCCTGGCCCTGGTGCAGGCCCAGCGCCCGCCAGATACCCGGTGAGCGCTGCAAGGCGCTGCACCGGGTAAACGCGGCTTACTTGCCGAGCATTACCGATTGCAAGCGAACCTGAGCCTGCTGCACGGTCTTGGCCTGTTCATTCAGGTTTTGCAGCAGGGTGTTCAGTTCTGCCTGCACTTTCGGGTCCTTGACGGTCACTACCGGACCGTTGATGTCGATCTGGTCCTTGTGGGCATTGATGTAGTCAGCCACTTTCAGGCTGCCATCCAGGGTGCCGTTGATTTGCGGCAGCACGTCGAGCAGGGTGTTGGCCGGCACGCTGACGGTCTTGTCATAAGCCTTGTCATACACGCCTTTCAGGTCATCCGGCTGCTTGAGCTGGGCATGGGCCGTGTCGGCCTTGGCTTGCTGCGCCTTGAGCTGCACGCCCATGTCGTTGAGGCCGGTCTGGATCGCCTTGATGTCGTCGCGGCGGGCAATCACATCGGCCACCGAGCGCATCGCACCTTTCTGCACCAGTTCGCCCAAGGGCTTGACCGTGGTGTCCATCGCGCCGTTGAAGTCGGTAATCACCGCGTAGTGGCGGGTGTAGTCGCCAAACGACTTGGATTCTTCCGGGGTCAGTTGCGGCACGCGCACGCCGGGTTTGTCGACGATGCGGGTCTGCAGGAACTGCGTGAACGCTGCGCGCTGTTCGGGTTCGTCGTTGCCGCAGGCGGCAAGAACCAGGGGAAGTGCGAGGGCGAGTAGCCATTGGGGGCGGAACGAGACGTTCATGTCGGCAGGGTCTCCAGAAATACATGACAAGCCCGCGACAGAGACAGCCTCTGCGCGATGCAGGCAAGGCGTCGCTGCTGCGCCGGGCAGCCAGGCAATCGCACTTGCAGGCGATAGGACGTAGCCAGGGCTATAGAGGTTCAATGACGACGGTGCATAAAGGCAGCGCGCAATCGCGACCGCGTACAAGGCCAAGGATTCATTACCAATAACTATCCCTGTGCCCTGCAATTTTAATTAGGCACTGTTGCCGGCTTCGGTTAACGTCGCCGCCAAAGCTGATGTCATTTTGATGTCGGGTGGCTTTGGCCCTCGACCCCGCCGAGTCCCGCCCATGAAAAAACCGCTTGCCCTCTCGACCCGCATCGGCCTCGGCTTTGCGGCCATCGTCTCGCTGTTGGTGCTGATCACTGCCGTCGGCATCCAGCGGGTCGGCTACATCGACAGCACGCTGGCCAACGTCAGCGACAACGCCGCCATGGTGCAGCGCTATGCCATCAACTTTCGCGGCAGCGTGCACAACCGCGCCATTGCCATCCGTGATGCCGTATTGGTCGATAATCCCCAGGACCTGACCCGGCACCTGGCCGAGATCAATCGTCTGGAAAAAGACTATGCCGATTCGGCTGCGCCCATGGACCGGTTGTTCGGTTCCCGGCAAGTGAGCGCTGAAGAGCGCACCCTGCTGGCGTCGATCAAGGACATTGAGCAACAGACGTTGGCCTCTTCAAAAACGCTGATCGACCAGCGTCAGGCGGGCGATATTGCCGGTAGCCAGGCCCTGCTGTTGCAGCGTACCTCAGGGCTGTACAGCGAATGGCTCAAGCGCATCAATGCCTTGATTGACGCCGAAGAGGCCTCGATCAAGGCCCAGCTCAACGATGTACAGGCCACCGCCAGCGCCTTTCGCGGCCTGATGCTGCTGGCCACCGGCGTGGCCTTGTTGCTGAGTATCCTGTTGGCGATGCAGATCATTCGTTTCGTCAACTCGACCCTGGGTGCCGAGCCGACCGAGGTGGCCCAGGCCATCGAGCGCCTGGCCGCCGGCGACCTGCAACAGACCCTGACCACGCGCCACCCGGCCAGTGTGATGGGCGTACTCAAGGCCGCGCTGGGGCAACTGTCGGACACCATCACCCAAGTGCGGATGGCCGCCCAGGAAGTCAGTCAGGCCTCCACGCGCCTGACCGCCACCTCGGCGCTCAATAACGAGCACATTGGTCGCCAGAGCCGCGAGGCCGAGCAAGTGGCCACGGCCATCGCGCAAATGGCCTCCACCGTCAACGAAGTGTCCGGCTACGC
The DNA here is from genome assembly GCF_001423155.1 of Pseudomonas sp. Leaf127. Lineage (NCBI taxonomy): Bacteria > Pseudomonadati > Pseudomonadota > Gammaproteobacteria > Pseudomonadales > Pseudomonadaceae > Pseudomonas > Pseudomonas sp. Leaf127. Next base: position 535,019 of record NZ_LMOA01000012.1, read on the forward strand.
CCTGAAGGCCGCCGATGCCACGCAACTGGCCGACACCGAAGTGGCCAGCGGCAATCGCATGGTGGTCGAGACCTCGCAGTCGATCGAAACCCTGGCGCTCACCCTGACCCAGACCACGGCCACCGTCGAGCAGGTATCACGCGACAGCGAGCAGATCGGCACGGTGATTGATGTCATCAATTCGATTGCGGCGCAAACCAACCTGTTGGCGCTCAACGCCGCCATCGAGGCTGCCCGCGCCGGCGAACATGGTCGCGGTTTTGCAGTGGTGGCCGATGAGGTGCGCTCGCTGGCCAATCGCACCCAGCAGTCGACCCAGGAAATCCGCGACATGATCGGCACCCTGCAAAGCGGCACCGAAGCCGCTGCGCAGACCATGCGCGACAGCTGCGAGCGGGCTGCCCACACGGTGACCCAGACCCGTAATGCCCAGGCGGCGCTGGACAAGGTGCGCCACGAAGTCGGCGCCATCAACGACATGAATGCCCAGATTGCCAGCGCTTCGGTACAACAAAGCAGCGTCGCCGACGATGTGGCCAGGAACATCGGTCGCATCCATGAACTGACCGTACACACCGCCACCGGCTCGTCACAGGTGGCGGCGGCCAGCGACGAACTGGCGCAACTGGCCAGCCGCCTGAGCGACAAGGTGTCGATGTTCAAGGTTCGGTGATGAAGCGGCCAGGCTGTGCCGGCATTTGAAAGATCCGGCATGGCCCGCTACAGTCGCGCCCCGAACCAAAGTCGCGACCCGATCCGGCCACAGGCGCTGGCTGAACAAGGTGCAAAGGAGCCCAGGTGAACCCGCAGACATTGTCCCAACGCCTGGAATGTGTGGCGTCGCAGGTGCCCGCCGGGGCACGCCTGGCCGACATCGGTTCCGACCACGCCTACCTGCCGGTGGCGCTGATGCATCGAGGCTTGATCACCGCAGCCGTGGCCGGCGAACTGGCCCTGACGCCGTTCCAGGCTGCCCGGCGCACCGTGCGTGATAACGGTCTGGAGCACTGCATCACCGTGCGCCAGGCCAATGGCCTGGCCGCCATCGAAGCGGATGATGCCATCACCGCCATCAGCCTGTGCGGCATGGGCGGCGAAACCATCCGCGACATCCTCGACAGCGGCAAGCCGCGTCTGAATGGCCGTGAATGCCTGGTGCTGCAACCCAACGGCGGCGAGCCGCCGTTGCGCCAGTGGCTGATGGACAACGGCTACCGGATCACCGCCGAAGCGGTGCTGCGCGAACACCGCTTCGATTACGAAATCATCGTTGCCGAGCCCACGGGACCGGTGGTCTACAGCGCACAGGAACTGTACTTCGGCCCGCTGTTGATGCAGACCCGCAGTCCGGCCTTTGTGCTCAAGTGGCAAACCCGGTTGCGACAGAAACACAAGGTCCTGGGCACCCTGCAAAAAGCACAGGTGGTGCCTGAAGTGCAGTTGCAGACGCTTCAGCGCGAAGTGCAGTGGATCAGCAAGGTACTGGCGTGAGCGTAAACACTGTTCATTGAAGCACTATTCGTTTGCGAGCAGCTTCGTAAACGTCTGATCGTTCACGCTTGCCGACAGTGATCACAGTAACCACCAACCGGTTGTCCACTACCTGATAGACGAGGCGGTAGCCTAAAAAGCGCAGTTTGATTTTGTAGCAATCCTGCAGGCTATGTAGACGGTCCGCCTCGAATCGAGGCAGTTCGAGACATTCTTTAAGCTTCTTGGCTAACTGGAGCTGCAGTGCAGGTGACCGAGGTGGCTACCTCTGCCAGAATGTGAAATGCCATTTAGAAACTCCACTGAGTGTCATTCAGAGTGCTAATCACAAGGCAACAGCATAAGCTCAGCGATAGCGATATGAAGTCAATTTTCCAACGGGCTAACTCACCCTGGGCACGTGGCCTGGAAGGGGTAGCCAGTGACTTCTTCAAGCCTGACCGACGCGCACCTCCGTTCGCACCGCCCCCTTGGGCGTGCCTGGCTTGAGCAGCAACAACACCGCCGCCGCGAGCACAAACACACCGGCAAACACGCCATACAAGTGCAGTGGTTGCCAGCCGCCATCAAGCAGCAGGCCGGCGACTGTTGGTGACACGATCGCGCCGATGCGCCCGATGCCGATGCCCCAGCCCACGCCGGTGGCGCGTACCGAGGCGTCGTAGACGATGGGCGACAGCGCATACAGCCCGGCCACGCAGCCGTTGACGAACAGGCCGATCAGCAAGCCCAGGCCCAGCGCGATCGTCACCGAAGATGCGCCGAGCGTGAACAGCACCAGCAAGCCTGCCGAAATCAGCATGAACAGCGACAGCACCCGTGTCAGCGGCCAGCGTGAAGCCAGCGCGCCAATCAGGGCGGCGCCAAAGATGCCGCCCACGCTCAGCAGCACGCCGCCGCTGATGCCTTGCTGTGCTGAAAGCCCGGCGGCCACCAGCAGCTTCGGTGTCCAGCTCATCACGAAATAGAACCCGAACATCACCAAGAAGAACAGCAGCCAGATCAGCAGGGTGGTGCGCCGTGCTGCCGGGCTCAGCAACTGCACCAGGCGGTCGCGGTTTGAAGCCGGTGCCGTATGCACGAGCGGCAATTGAGCCAGGGTCGGCAGGGCCAGGCGCGAGGCCAGGCGGTTGACCCGTGCCAGCGCATTGACCGGACGGCGGGCAATCAGAAAATCCAGCGACTCGGGCAGCCACAGCAGCACCAGCGGAATCACCGCCAGTGTCACCGCGCCACCAAAGAGAAATACGGAACGCCAGCCGAAGCGGGTCAGCAGCCACACCGATAACAATCCGCCCAGCGTCGCGCCCAGGGCATAACCGGTCGATTGCAGACTGACCGCCAGCCCGCGCCAGCGCTGGTTGGCGTATTCACTGGCAATCACATTGCTGCTGGCCAGGATTCCGCCAATACCCAGGCCGGTAAACGCTCGCAACAGCGCCAGTTGCGTGGCCGTCTGGCTGAACGCCGACAGCAGCATGCCAATGCCTGAAAGGGTGAGGCAGAACAGAATCAAGGGCCGACGTCCGAAGCGGTCTGCCCACGGGGCGATAAACAAAGAGCCGGCGGCCATGCCGAATAGCCCGGCACTCAATAGCAAGCCAATCTGGGCGCCGTTCAGGCTCCATTCGGCCGACACCGAAGCCGCCGTGAAAGCCATCACCAGCACATCGAAGCCATCGATCATGTTCAGCACGATACAAATCCCGATGGCCAGCCACTGCATGGGCACCATGGGGCGTTGATCCACCATTGCCTTGAGATCGACATTCATGGTCGCACCTCGGCGCGGCAGGGGTTGCAGCAATGGCGGGACAGCCATACGGAGGTGGATGCACGCCGCAGCCTGCATCCGATCGAGAAGTCATTCATGACCACACCCTTGTTATTGTTTTCGACGGTCGGCACTGCATGAAACGCCGCAGTCGTCAGTCAACCAAGTTGTGGATCCAGTGGCAATCAGCAAGCGTGAAGGAAACAGGCGGATATAAGCGCTTTGAAAGCTTGTTTTTAGTAGATTTTCTATTAAAAACAAAGAGTTATATTGAGTATAGGGGCTCTTTTATTTCGTTCGATTATCGGACAAATCAAATGAAGCGCTTTTGGCTGGATCCATAAAGGCCCTCATGGATCCAGCCTTAAGTGATTGATGCTATTCAATGCTATGTCCTGGGGCACATGCCCTTGGTAACAGCATCGAACTCACGATCAAAGCTCTCCCGCTCGGCTGCACTCAGGAATCCTTGCTCTTTTACGAAGCCATCGGTCTGCGCCCGGACATCGTTGACCCGGCCTAACAATTTGCTGGCTTGTTGTTCAGTCAATCGACGGTCCAGGTGCAAGGCATTGATATCACCCACCAGCGCATCGGCGCGCACGTAAATGTGCGCTTGTCCGGGGTCGGTCACGTGCTCGTCGACCTGGCCTTGCAGCGCGCGTTGCGCGGACAAATTACAACTGGGCAGGTCCAGCGGCGGTCGCGCTGCCAGGGCGCCCAGGCTCAGGCTGGATAACAGGACAGCGGTCACGAATTTCATCGGTTCATCCTCAGGGGCGGGCAGGCGGTGCACCTGATCAGACGATGCCGATGGCCGCCGGTTCAACGGGTGCCGGTCGGCCATGCCTGTTTTCAGGACCGTCGCCACACCCAGGCCGGAATCGCCCGGATATAGACCAGTTCACTCATCAGCTCGACCAGCGTCTGAGTGATCACGGCCGCCGCCGCCAACCCGCGAATCTCCTCTGGCAACGCCAGCGCCAGGGGCAAAACCACCAGCGAATTGCGCGTCGAACTGCTGAACACCACCGACCTGGCCGGCGTTGCTGCCAATCCAAACACCTTGCTCACCAGGGCACCGGCCACCGGCGCCAGCAGCATGAACCCCAGGTAGACCGGAACGACCGGCCATAACCGGTCAAATGCCTGCACCACATACGCAATCTGCGAGCCAATCACCACCATCAGTACCGCCGCCATGGCCGGCACCGGCACCCACGTCCAGGCCTGGTTCCAGCGCTGTACCCACAAGGCTCGTTTGACCCCGGCCGAGGTCAGCACCGCCAGCACCAGAGGCAGCACGATCAGCACCAGGAAGGCCTCGACAAACGGCCCGGCCGCGATAACTACCGTACTGCTGGCATCGAGCATCAAGATCAGATACAGGGGCAGCAGCGCCAGTTGCAGCAATAACAGGACGGGTGTGGCCGCCAGCATCAGCTTCGAGTCGCCCTTGCCGATATGGGTAAATACCACCACGTAGTCGATACAGGGCGTCAGCAGCACCAGCAAGGCCCCGGCCAGAATCGCCGGATGATCGAGCAGGCCGCGTGTCAGTCCCCAGACCAGCAGCGGAATTACCACGAAATTGGCCACGAGCAAGGCGGCCATGAAGCGCTTGTTGCTTAAGCTGGCGCGCAGGTCCAGAAACGGAATCTGCAGGAACATGGCGTACATCAAGACCGCAATGGCTGGCGTGACCCAGGCGCTCAGTGCCTGAGCCGCTACGGGTGCGGTCAACCCGCCCAGCGCAGCGACACCGACCGCCGCGAAGTAAACGGGGATCTGGTTCTGTTCAAGTGTTTCTCTGTTCACGCAATGCCCCTCACACCCTGAGTTCATTTGTCGAGGCGCTAGGGTAATGGCTGGAACAGGCGTCTGCCTGCAATAGCTGAAAATCAGCCGATTGCCGTCTATGAAAGCGAAAGCCTGGCCCGACACTACGCGGTGCACTCCCTGACCCAGCAAGGACGCCAGTTCAAGGTGGTCTACAACAGTTCCAGCCTGGCGGGCCAGGTGGCCGCCGTCGAAGGCGGGCTGGCGATTGCCGCCATCACCCAGTGCAGCGTGCAGGCCTCGTTGCAGGTACTGAGCGGCGAACATGGGCTTGCCAGCATCGAACCCATGCAGGTCTCGATTCTGCGCAGCAAGGCGTCGCGTGGGTCGAAAGCGGTCAATAGCCTTCATGCGTTCATCATCAAGGCATTGAGGGCCCAGCCTTAGTCGAGGGCTGCACGGATTGGATTGCCGATCGCCTGCCGTATCTTGCGCACATCGCGCGCAGGCGGCGCCCCGAATTGCCGGGCATATTCGCGGCTGAACTGTGAGGCGCTTTCATAACCGACCGCGAACGCCACATCAGCCGCACGATGCTCGCCGGCCAGCAAAAGCTGGCGAGCCTGCTGCAACCTGAGCAGCTTCTGATACTGCACAGGGCTCAGGCCGGTCATGGCCTGGAAATGACGGTGCAGGCTGGCCCGGCTCATGCCGCTGGCCTCGCACAAGGCGTCGATACGAAGCCGGCTGTTGGCGTGATCCCTGATCCAGGCCACGGCCCGCCGGATACTGCCCAAGGCCCCCTCGGGTTGGGCAATCTGACGCAACAATCGTCCCTGCGGACCTTGCAGGAGACGATAAAGCAATTCGCGTTCGATCATCGGGCCGAGCACCGGGATGTCGACAGGGGTGTCAAGCAATGACAGTAAGCGCAACACAGTATCGCGCAGCGCAGCGGTCATCGGATTGATCGCGATGCCCACCCCCTTGGGCGCACATTCACGAACCGGCGGCATGCTCGCGGCCAATTGCGCCAGCAGGGCCGGGTCCAGTACAAGTGAGACGGCCACGTAAGGGCGCCCCCCTTCAGCATCGAGGATCTGGCCGGTCAAGGGCAGGTCGAGGGCGCTGATGAGGTAGTGCTCCCGGTCGTAACTGAGCAACTGATCGTTGATCGCAATGCGTTTGGAGCCTTGCAGGATGAAGCAGATCATCGAGCGATACAGGCAAGGCGCCTGGTTGCCAGAGCCTTGCCCGACGCAAAGGTCCATACGCGGGATCGGCGTTGCGGTCAGACCCGGTGGCGCATGGCGCAGGGCTATATCCAGGTGCTGGACAAGGTCATCGTTCATGGGCTGAGTATGTCAGCCAAAAGTCATGGCACAAGTCGATTGAGACAATCAGGCAATGAATTGAGTTGATCGGGCGTGGGTTGAATAACACCCGTTGCTTATCGTGGGCAGTTCAAGAAAACGCTGCAAAGCGCACTTCATCCAGCAGGGATAACCATGACTCACCCGATTGCACTCATCACCGGCGCCAGCCGCGGCCTTGGTCGTCACATGGCCCTTCACCTCTCCAGGCGTGGCATTCATATCATTGGCACCTACCGCAGCGGCGCGGCACAAGCGCTGGCGCTCAAACAACAGATCGAGGCACAAGGCGGCAAAGCCACGATGCTGGCACTCGACATCACTGACACCGCCAGCTTCCAGGCGTTTTCAGAAGCCGTGACGCGTACGCTGCTGACCGACTTTGGTCGCGAGCGATTCGATTTTCTCGTCAATAACGCCGGCAATGGCCTGTTTTCGAACTTTATCGATGCGACCGAGGAACAGTTTGGTTCACTCGTCGCGACGCATCTTCAAGGCCCGGTGTTTCTCACGCAAAGGCTGCTGCCACTCATGCAGGACGGCGGGCGTATCCTCAACGTTTCATCCGGCTTTGTGCGTTTCACCCTGCCGGGCTACAGCCTTTATGCCGCTGTAAAGGCGGCCGTCGAGGTCCTGACCCGGTACATGGCCGTAGAGCTGGGTTCGAGGCAGATTCGGGTAAATGCCATTGTCCCGGGCGCCATCGCCACGGACTTTGGGGGTGGTGTGGTGCGTGACAATCAGGATGTAAACGCTTTCGTCGCCCGAGGCATCGCCTTGGGGCGTGTCGGTCTGCCGGACGATATCGGCGCTGCGGTCGCCGCCATCCTGTCCGATGACATGGCCTGGGCCAACGGCACGACCTTTGACATTTCGGGCGGGCAGTTGCTATAGCGGCTGCCGCCACGCCTGCGGCTCATGATCAACAGCAAAAAAGGCGCCCGCAAGGGCGCCAAGGGTTCACCTTGACCAAAGGAGCGTGAGTGCTTCCAAAAGGTGAATCAGGTCATCGACAGGCCTCAGCCTTCCGATTTCTTCGGCTGGTCAGCACGCGGCTGCTCGTCAGCGCGAACATATTCGGCGGCGGCGTCGCGGTTTTGCTGATTGAAGCGTTCTTCCTGCGCGATGCGCATTTTCTGCGCGGCCGGACTGGCGCGCTCACTGCCGTCATGGGCCAGTGCCGATGTGGAGGACAGCGCGACGATGATCAGAACCAGCGATTTGATCGAATTCATGGGATTACCATTCAAGTGGGTGGCAGCACCTGCTGAGCCAATCGGCACCTCAAGCGTTGAAACCCACATTACGCGGCCATGGCTGACGCGAAGGTGAGGGGAGGATGACAATTCTGTTAGAAAGTGATCACGCTGATCGATACGCCAGGCGCCTGTCAGTCCTGATAACCGCAGGCCGTTCTCACTTTTTTCAAGGCCAGCTCAAGCGTTGCAACCGGTATCGACCCCAGTGCCACGCGCAGTGCATTAGGGGCATTGGAGGCCGCCGAAAAGGGTTTGGCTGTCGTTACCATGATGTTGTCGCGCCGCAATGCCGCTGCCACGCTCTCGGCCCGCATGTCTTCAGGCAACGGCAGCCACAGAAAATACGCGTTCGGATGCGCAATCAGATTGATGCCGTCGAAAATGCGCCGGGCCAGTTGTTGCCGCATGGCGGCATCCTTGCGCTTCAATGCTTCCAGCTCATCCACCACGCCGTCTTCGATCCAGCGACAGGCCAGTTCGACGGTGATCGATGGCGAACTCCATGTCGAGGCGCGCACGGCTTGTTCCAGCGCAGGAATGAGCGCTACAGGCGCGGCGATGAATCCGATTCGCAAGCCTGAGGCGACGCTTTTGGAAAGGCCGCAGACGTAGATCGTGCGATCCGGCGCGAGCATGAACAGCGGCTTGGGGGCCGGCTCGGCCAGAAACGCATAGGCGCCGTCTTCGATCAGCGCAAAGTCATGTTCTTCTGCCAGGGCGACCAGGCGCTGACGGTCGGCGGCCGGCATGATCGATCCCAAGGGGTTGTGCAGGGTTGGCATCGTATAGAACGCCCGTACCGGGCGCCGCCTGCAACTGGCCGCCAGCGCGTCGAGCCCGGTTTTGCCATCTATCAGGGGTATGGGCACAAGCTCAAGGTGATGGGCGACCGCCAGCGCTTTGATGCCTGGGTAGGTGAGCGCGTCGACCGCCAGTACATCGCCCGGTTTAAGCTGCGCCGTCAGTGCCAGTGCCAGCCCTTGCTGCGCGCCATTGACGATCAACACCTGCGAGCCGGGCACCCGAACCCCTCGATTGCGCAGGTGTTTTGCCGCGATTTCGCGCTCATGCGTCCGCCCACCATGGGGGGCGCTGTGCAGCAAGGCGTCCAGATCCCCCGACAAGGCAATGCTGCGCAGCGCCTGCCTGAGCAGCTCTGCCTGCCCTGGAACCGCTGGACTGTTGAAGGTCAGGTCAATGACTCCGGCTGCGCAGGCAGGTTGCAGGCCGAGGTCGCGTGGCAGCGACGTGTCGCGCACGAAGGTGCCGCGTCCCGTTTCACCCACCACCAGGCCCATTGATTCCAGCGTGCGGTAAACGCGAGCGGCGGTGGCAAGCGCGATGCCATGTTCGCTCATCAACGCGCGTACTGTCGGCAGCTGGGTGCCAGGGCGCAAACGCCCGCTGCGAATGTTTTCCGCGAGCTGGTCAGCAATGGTTTTGTACCGTGGCGTTGTCATTGAATGTATCTAGAACAATTCTTTGTGTGTATCAGGTGGCGAGCGTAGTCTCCGATGCCACACAAGGCAAGGAGGCGAGTTCGACGCGCAGGACGTAACCGTTCAGTGACGTCGAATCGATTGAGACATGTTCAGTCACGTTACCGTGGGATGCACCGACCTCGACAGCGCAGCGGCCTTTTATGACGCCGTGCTTGCGCCCCTTGGGCTGATCCGCCGCGTGGTGATCCCGGATGGCGGTCCCGCCTCGGCGTGCTGGGTCCACCCGACGCACACACTGCCCAGGTTCTACGTCTACTTGCCGCGCAATGGCCTTGTGGCCACGCCGGGCAATGGCAGCATGCTTGCGTTTCATGCCCAGACGCCTGACATCGTACGCGCCGCCTACGCCGCAGGAATGCTCAAGGGTGGTACGGATGAAGGCGCTCCGGGTGAGCGGCCCTGGTATGGCGAGGGCTATTACGGCGCCTACCTCCGAGACCCTGATGGCAACAAGCTGCATATCGTCCATCGCGGCGATCTGGAGCCCGTATGGTAGAGCCATCGACGCTATTGCTGTTTGCGGGAGCGGTGTTGCTGCTGCTGATGTCTCCTGGCCCCAACATGGCCTTTGTGCTTGCACACGGCGCCAGCTACGGCTGGCGTGGCGGCGTCGCGGCGGCGTTGGGTATCAGCGCCGCTGACCTGGTATTGACAGCGCTGACCGCCGCCGGTGTTACGGCCGCCATCGCACAGTGGCCACCGTCGTTCGACCTGATCCGCTGGGCCGGCGTGTTCTATCTGCTGTGGATGGCCTGGAAGGCCCTGCGGGTTCGCGCCACAGGTCCCCTGCACACCGCCCTCCAGGCCTCGCTGATGTCAGTGTTCATGCGCGCGATGCTCAACTCTCTGCTCAACCCGAAAGCGCTGCTGTTCTTCATGGTGTTCTTGCCGCAGTTTGTGGTGCCCGGCAGTTCGTCGGTCGCCCGGCAAATCGTGACGCTGGGGCTGGTGTTGACCCTGATCGCCACCTTTTTCCACATTGCGCTGGGCCTGGTGGGAGGCGTCATCCGGGGGTACGCGTCCGGCAAAGGTGAATCTGCCAAATGGCAGTCGTGGGGCCTTGCCGGCGTCTTGGTGCTGCTTGCGGTTCGCCTGGTGTTCACGTCGCGGCCCGCTTGAATGGCGGGTCGGACAGGCAAGCGCACGGGATCGACCTTGTCGCTGAGCTATCGATCAGTAACCCGACACGGGCGTGGTCAGCCCGTCCTGAGGGGGTGACGCCGAGCTGATGTCACTGACGCGCTTGCAGCGCCTTGAACATGGCATCCGCTGCCAGCGCATGCACCTTGCGCGTCGGGTGCCATTCGTCCCAGTAGTAATGCGTATCCGGGGCGCTGCACACCGGCTTGACCTGCGGGTAGGTGGCCTGGCATGGCGTGTCCAGATCCCGAAAGCCTGACGCCTGCGGTGTCGCCCGAACCGCGGTGCTGAACGCCAGGTGATCGAAATAAACGATCTTCACATCCTGCGTTTTCGCCAGCGTCTCAAGCATGGCAGGCACATCGCGTTCCAGCGCCTGCTGGAATCGGGTGGCCTGTTCAACCTGCTTGCCTTGCACCACCGCTGGTACACGGCTCAGGTCCGTGGTCCCGACCACCATGAACTGCTGTGCTCCGGCACTCGCCAGGGTCTCGACGGCCTGGCGGATATTGCCCGTGGCGGTGCTGCTCAGTTGCTCTATGGATTGGGTGTGCGAAAAATCCGCCCACTCGAAGAAATCGTTGGCTGAAACAAACAGGAAATACAGCGACTCGGGATTGGCCTTGTTGCCGGGCGTCGCTTTCAAATAAGCATCGACCTGGCCCAGTACACCGGTGTCGCGTGCGGGCAACATCCAGGTGTAGTAATTGCCGTGGCCGCTTTTCGCGCCGCCGATGGCATAGTCGGTCAAGGGCACTTTCAGCGCTAGCGCCAGGCCTTCCACAGCGGTGGGGCCGTTACTCCAGCGACCTTGCCAGTACAGCTCACCCGGCAGGGCCTGGGCCTCCTTGATGTTCTGGCTGACCAGCGTGCGGGTAAAGGCCTCACCGGCGCCGTTATCCGAGTAGCTGCCGCCGAAGGCATACAGGTGATCGTAGGTTGGCGCGGCCTGGGCGGCAGAGGCCAGAAAGGTCAGCAGTAGCGTGGTGCACGCCTGTCGAAGCATGGGCATTCTCCGGGTTGGTGCACCGAGTCTACCGAGAGCGCACGTGCCGGCGCCCGGTATTTGCGACCTTGATCTAGCCGGGCGCGCACGCTGTGTTCCCATAGCGACAGGTGCGGTAGGAGCGCGCTTGCCCGCGACCGAGTGCGAAGCGCTCGCAAAAATTTGTGAAACGCTGAAATTTTACGACTGCTAACGCAGCCGGTCGCGGGCAAGNGCGCTTGCCCGCGACCGAGTGCGAAGCGCTCGCAAAAATTTGTGAAACGCTGAAATTTTACGACTGCTAACGCAGCCGGTCGCGGGCAAGCGCGCTCCTACGAGCGGTGAGTTTGATATTCAATAAAATGAATAAGTTATTTTATAGCGTGCCTCACGCTGCCACACCCTCCATCCCACGTCCCGGAATCGCCGCAATCAGCTCTTTCGTATACTCACTCTCTGGTGCATTGAACACCCGGTCCACATCGCCCTGTTCCACCACCTGGCCATTGCGCAGCACCAGCACCTGGTGCGCGACGCTGGCCACCACTGACAAGTCGTGCGAGACCAGCACATAGGCAATCCCCAGTTCGCGCTGCAGCTCTTCCAGCAGGTCCAGAATCTGCGCTTGCACCGACACGTCCAGTGCGCTCACCGGTTCGTCCAGCAACAGCAAGTCCGGCTTCAACGCCAGGGCGCGGGCAATGGCCACGCGCTGGCGCTGGCCGCCGGACAGTTCCCGGGGCAACCGGTCCAGGTAGCTCACCGGCAGATGCACCCGTGCGATCAACTCGCGTGCCGCCTGCTCCAGCGCCTGGCCCTTGAGCAGCCCGAACGACACCAGCGGTTCCACGATGCTGTCGAAAATGGTGAAGCGTGGGTCCAGGGCAGCGAAGGGGTTTTGCTGCACCAGCTGGATACGTCGGCGCAGCGGGCGGAACTGGCGCCAGCTCAGCCCGGTGACATCCTGTTGCTCGAACAGTACCCGGCCTTGCGTAGGTTTTTCCAGGCCCAGGGCGATGCGCAGGGCGGTGCTTTTGCCCGAGCCGGATTCGCCGACGATGGCCAGGGTCTGGCCCGGATAGACTGCAAGATTCAGGTCGTGCAAGGCCACGAACTGGTGGTCTTCACCCTTGACCCGGGGCAGGTCGAAGACCTTGCCTACGCCTTGCAGGCTCAGGATCGGGCCCGGGGATGATGCGGACGGTAGCGGCAATGGCGCCTGGCGGCGCTGGCCGAACGCCGGTGCGGCGGCGAGCAGGGCGCGGGTATAGTCGTGTTGCGGGTGCCTGACAATTTGCCGGGGCGGGCCTTGTTCCACCAGTTGCCCTTGCTTCATCACCAGAATACGGTCGGCGCGGTCGGTGGCCACGCCCAGGTCGTGAGTGATGATCAGCAGTGAGATGCCGCGCTCGCGCACCAGGCCTTGCAGGTGGTCGAGGATCTTGCGTTGTACGGTCACGTCCAGGGCGCTGGTCGGTTCGTCGGCAATGATCAGGCGCGGGTTGCCGGCCAGGGCGATGGCGATCAGCACGCGCTGGCGCATGCCACCGGATAATTCGTGCGGGTACTGGCGTGCACGCAGCACCGGTTTGTCGAGGCCGACCTGTTGCAGCAGCGCCAGAATGTCGGCGTCGACCGCAGGGTAGCGGCGGCCATGAGCCAGGATCAACGCTTCGGCGATCTGCTGGCCGATGCGCTGGGTCGGGTTGAGGCTGACCATCGGGTCTTGCGGCACCAGGCCGATGGTGCGGCCGCGCAACTGGCGCTTCTGGCGCTCGCTGGCGTGGCTCAGGTCGGTGCCGTCGACCCACAGCTGGCCGCCGGTGATGCGGGCGTTGTCCGGCAGCAGGCCAAGGAGGGCATTGGCCAGGGTCGACTTGCCCGAGCCGGACTCACCGACGATAGCCACGGTCTCGCCCTGGGCGACGGTAAAGCTGACCTGATTCACCGCCTGGGTCGGCTGCGCGGCGTTGCCGTAGGTCACGGCGAGTTGGCGGACATCGATCAGGGCCGGTTGCAGGCTCATCGTGGGTTCTCCTCAAGGGTGCGGGCGATATGGTTGAGGCTGAACACCACCGCCACGACGAACAGGCCCGGCAGCAGCGACACCCAGGGGGCGGTGATCAGAAAGTGCCGGCCATTGGCGATCAGCGTGCCCCATTCGGCGGCCGGCGGCGCGGCGCCAAAACCGAGAAAGCTCAGGCCGGCCGTGGCCAGGATCGCCGCGCCAAAATCCAGGGTCGCCAACACCGCCACCGGGCCCCAGGCGTTGGGCAGAATGTGCCGCAGCAGCGTGCGGCCCCAACTGGCACCGCCCAGGCGCGCGGCTTCGACATAGGGCAGGGTCTTGACCCGCAGCACTTCGGCGCGGGTGGTGCGGGCAAAGCCTGGAATGATGCCGACACCCACGGCGATGGCCACCGGCACGGTGCCAAAGCCGATGGCGGTGACGATGGCCAGCGCCAGCAGCAGGCCGGGCAGGGCCAGCAGTACGTCGACAAAACGCATGATCAGCGCATCCACTCGCCCGCCGGCAAAGCCGGAGAGCACCCCCAGCCCCAGGCCGCCCACCAGCGCGATGCCGACCGCCAGCAAGGCGGCCTGCACCGACAGGCGGGCGCCGTACACCACACGGGTAAACAGGTCGCGGCCCAGTTCATCGGTGCCGAACCAGTGGGTCAGGTTGGGCGCGGTAAGCTTGTCGACCGGGGAGGTGGCGTAAGGGTCGAAGCCGGTCAGCCAGGCCGGCACCAGCGCCGCCACCAGCGCAAAGGCAATGATCAGCACGGCGGCGCTGAAGCCTGGGCGGCGCAGCAGCGGCAGCAGTGTGGCGCTCAGGCGTTGCAGACGGCTGCGTCGGTGCCAGGTCTGGGTTCTGGCGGCCGGTGTGAGGGTTGGCGTGTGGTCATGCAGCAAGCGGGTATCGGTGGGGATCATGGTTACGACACCTTGGGCGTGTGGGTGATTCGGGGGTCGAGGCAGGGATAGAGCAGGTCGACGATCAGGTTGACCAGCACAAAGGCGGCCGCCGACACCGCGACGATGCCCAGCACCACCGGAATGTCCTGGCGCAACACCGCTTCCTGGGCCAGGCGACCGACGCCGGAGCGAGCGAAGATGGTTTCGACCAGCACCGCGCCCGACACCGTATTGCCGACCTGCAGGCCGATCAGGGTCAGGATCGGCAGGGCGGCGTTCTTGAAGCCGTGGCGCAGTTGCACCTGGGCGCGGCTCAGGCCCTTGGCGTAGGCGGTGGCGATGTAGGGCTCGTTCCAGACACCCTGAAAGCCACGTTGCAGCACCTGCGCATACACTGCCGCGCTGGGAATCGCCAGGGTCACCGCCGGCAGGATCAGGCTGTCGAAGCCCTGGCTGCCGGTGGCCGGAAACCAGCCCAGGCTGAAGGCGAAGACCTGGATCAGCAGCAGGCCCATCCAGAACACCGGGACCGAGAAGCCCAGCGATGGCAGGCGTGCCAGGGCGACTTTCAGCGGTGCAAAGCGCACGTAGGACGTCAGGTAGGCCAGGCCCACGCCGCCGACCAGTGACAGCGCGATGGCCATGCCGGCCAGCGCCAGGGTTTGCGGCAGGCGCTCGCCCAGCAACTCGGCCACCGGGCGGTTGAGCGACAGCGACTGGCCAAAATCGCCCTGCAGCGCACGCCAGACCAGGTCGAAATACTGCTCGAAAATGCCCTTGTCCAGACCGTAGTAGGCGCGGGCGCGGGCCAGGTCTTCAGGCGACAGCGCATCGGCCTCCAGACCCGAGGCACTGAGCATGATCGACAGCGTGTCGCCCGGCAGCATGTAGAGGATGAAGTAGGTGATGGTGTAGGCCCCCCACAACACCAGCAGGGCCTGGGCGACGCGGCCGATCAGGTAGCGGTTCATGGCTTGGCGGCCTCTTTGTTGCCACCCAGTTCGATGTCGCCCAAGAGCGCGAAACCTTCGGCGGTCCAGCGGAAATTCTGCACCTTGGCCGAGGTGGCGGCCTGCCACACACGCTCGTAGACCGGCAGCGCCGAGCCTTCGTCGATCAGCAGGTCTTGCAGTTCGCCGTAGGCCTGGGCGCGCTGTGCGCTTTGTGTGGCGGTGATGCCGGCGTCGAACAGCGCCTTGGCTTTTTCCAGGGTCTGCGGCGCATAGATATTGGTGGCCAGGGCCGCGCTGTTGGCCGCACGCGGGTCAAGGATCGTCTGCAGGATGATCGGGTCGGCGCGGGTCATGTAGTTGGTGCTCAGGTCGTAGTTGCCCGCTGAGTTGTTGGCCACCCACTCGGCGCGGGTGACGACGCTGAGCTTGAGGTCAATGCCGACCTTGCGCAGTTGGTCCTGGATCAGCACGTCGCCGGCGCTTTCGGCCGGGCTGATGTTGTAGCTCAGGCTCAGGCGCTTGCCGTCCTTGTAGCGGTAGCCATCAGTGCCCTTGGCCCAGCCGGCACTGTCGAGCAGGCGCTCGGCACCGGCCGGGTCGTAGACCAGCTTGGCGCTCTGGTCCTTGAAGTACGGCGTGGTGACATCGAACAGGCCGCTGACCACCGGAAATTGCGCGTTGTAGACAGTGCTGGCGTAGCTCTTGCGGTCGATGGCCTTTTGCAGCGCCAGGCGAACCTGCTTGTCGCCGAGCAGGCGTTCGCCACGGGTATTGGGAAACAGATTGAGCGCAGGTCCCGGCAGCGAACGGCTCTGGATGGTCGCGCCCCTGGACTGGAACAGCTTGAGGTCGACTTCCGAAAACGGGTTGCGCGGCCAGAGGATGTCAGCCTTGCCTTGCAGGAACAGGCCGTTGCGCACGCTTTCTTCGGGGATGTAACTGATTTCGACCCTGTCCAGATGCGCTTCTCCCTGGTTTTTCATATTGGCCGAGGCCCAGTGATAGCCCTTGCGCTTGACCAGCCGGGCACCGGTTTCCGGGGTGTAATGCTCCAGCGTAAAGGGGCCGGTGCCGATGATTTTGCCCAGCGACCGCTCCTTGGCCGTCAGTTGGTAGGAGGCCGGCGCCAGGATCGACAGGTTGGTGGTGGAGGTGGCCTGCAAGAAGCCGGCGTTGGGCTTGTTCAGCACCAGCTTGACGGTGAAGTCGTCGACCACTTCGGCATGGTCGAAACCGGCCAGGTACGTGGCACCGAACACCGCCGGCAGCTCGGTGGCAAAGGCCTTGTTGCTGTCGAAGGCGGTCTTGACCGCCTTGGCATCGAAGCGTTCGCCGTTGCTGAAGGTCACGTCGTCGCGCAGTTTGAAGGTGTAGCTCAGGGCGTCGTCGCTGACCGTCCAGCTTTTGGCCAGCCAGGGAATGAGGGTGCCGGTTTCCGGGTCCTGGTCGGTCAGCGATTCGGCGACATTGCGCAGCAGCACCCGGTGTTCCAGCCAGTAGACCTGGAATGGGTCGACGCTGACCAGTGTGGTGTTGTCGCCCCAGAAGGCGATGTTCAGGGTCTTGCTGGCGGCCTCGTCACCCGCTGGCGAGCAACCGGCCAGGGCCAGCGTCAGGGCGAAAGAGGCCAGCAGGCGGCCGGGGAAAACAGCGTTGGTCATGGTTGTGTCCTTGTATCAAGTCTGTTTATTGAGGCAGCACAGGTCCGACAGCCACCCGCGACCCTGTGGGAGGCGGCTCTGCCGGCGATAGCGATGGCAGCGCGCTACAGTTGTATGGGCTGTATGCGCCCGTCAGGCACCCTTAAAAGTCATACGCCAGTTTGGTGTACCAGAACCCGCCGTTCGGGCTGAACGAGGGGTTGCCGTAGATGCCCTGGCCGCCGTTGGAAGGGCTGGCGACCACGCCGTTGCGTTCGGGGTAGACGTTGAAGATATTGGTGCCGCCGACGCTGGCGGTCAGGTTGTCGGTGAGCGAATAGGCGATGTCCAGGTCGGTGATCCACTTGGCATCGAAGCTGCGGTCGGCGCTGGCGTTCTGCGCCCAGGTCTCGACCTTGCCGTAGCGGGTGGTTTGCAGGTTGATCACAAAGCGATCAATGCTCCAGTTGGCGCCCAGCACCCATTTGGTCTTGGGCGAGGCGGCCACCAGGTTGCCTTCGGCGGCATGCCCGACCACCGAGATGCCTGAAGCACTGAGGTCGGCCGGGGTGTTGCGCTGGTCCTGGATCGTGGTCTTGTTCCAGTTGAAGGCCGCGCTCCAGCGCACGTCGCCAAAGCCCCCCAGCGCGGTCCTGTGGTCCAGCACCAGGTCCAGGCCCCGGGTGCGGGTGTCGTAGGCATTGGTGTAGTAGGTGACCCACGACCCTTCAGCCACGCCCAGCCCGCGCAGCGTGCTGTTGACCGCGCCATCGCCCCGGTCATAGATGTCCTGCGACAGCACGATGCGGTCATCGATGTCGACCACGTAACCGTCCAGGGTCACGCTGGTGTGCCGCGCCGGTTGCCAGGTCAAGCCCAGGCCGATGTTGCGGGTCTTTTCCGGGTCCAGTTCACTGGCACCGAAGGCCTTGGCCAGCGCACTGCCGGGGGTGGCGGTGTAGCGCAGCGCCGGCACCACCACGCCGTCGGCGTTGACCCCGGTGCGGTTGTCGGCCACCGAATAGCCCAGTTGGGTCAGCGACGGGGCGCGGAAACCGGTGCCCAGGGTGCCGCGTACCGCCACGGTGTCGGTCAGTTCATAGCGCGAGTTGAGCTTGAGGGCGAAAGTGTTCTTCTTGATGTCGTCATAGTGCTCGACCCGCCCGGCCAGGCCCACGTACCAGCGATCGCTGGGGTTCAGGCCGAAGTCCAGGTAGGCGGCATAGTTGTTGCGGTCCAGGTCCGCTTCGTCTTCCGGGCGGATCACCAATGCCGATTGCGCACCCCGGCTGGGGCCGCCGCTCAGGCCACTGTTGGTGCTCAGGGTATAGAGCGGATTACGGCTGCCGTCGGCCAGGAACTGCGGGTAAGTGTAGCTGCCCACCGTGTAGGCATCGGCGCTGCCGGCAAAGGTCTGGAAACGCTCCCAGCGATGCTCCAGGCCGGCCGAGACCTGCACGGCAAACGGCAGCAGCGGCAGGCTGTCGAAGTGACGGGTGATGTCCAGGTTATTGACCCACTGATCAAACTGCAGCGTGGCCAGGTCATTGAACGACGTGGGTGATTCCGGGCCGTAAGTGGGGTTGATGGTCAGGTCGCTGGAGTGGTGGTTCTTGTTGCGCCCGTAGGTGGTCGACAGGTCCCAGTTCCATTCGCCGATCTCGCCCTTGCCGCCGATCAGGAACTGCCAGTCGGTGTCCTTGATGTTGTTCAGCGGGTCGTAGCCGTCCGGGTACAGCTCGGGGATGGACGCGGTGCTGTAGGCCAGGCGCTTGTTGTTGTAGATCTGCGCCTTGCGCTCGCCATAGGTGGCGTAGGAGTACAGCCGGGTGCTGTCGCTGACCGGCAGCTCGGCGTTGTAGCCCAGGTTGAAGGCTTCCAGGTCCGGGTCGCCGTTTTTCAGGGCGCGGTGGTCCCAGCTGTCCTGGCGGGCATCGCCGGGCGCATAGCCACGGTAGTTGGCGTCGGCCTTGTCATACAAAAACGCCTGGTTACGCTTGCGCGCATCGCCCGACAGTTGCACAAAGCCGCCGTCGCCAATGGCGAAGCCCTTGTTGCCGGCCAGCTTGATGTTCTCGCCCTGGCCGTCGGTCAACTGGCCGTAACTGGTCTCGAAATGCCCGCCCGAAGCGCCGGATTTGAGAATCACGTTAATGACCCCGGCCACCGCATCGGAACCGTACTGCGCCGCCGCGCTGTCCTTGAGCACCTCGATACGTTCCACGGCACTGACCGGAATCAGGTCCAGGTCCACGGCGTTGGCGCCGCTGGTGTCGATATTGCCGCCCGCCGGCATCGCCCCGTTGTGCCGCCGCTTGCCGTTGACCAGCACCAGGGTGTAGGCCGGTCCCAGGCCCCGGTTGGTCAGCGGCCGGGTGGTGGACTGAAAGCCCGAGGTATTGGCGCCGAAGTTGAACGACGGCAGCAGCTTGGAGATGGCCTCCGACAACTCGGCCCGTCCGGTCTTGAGCAGTTGGTCTGCGTTGATGATGTCGATGGGCGTCGGGCTGTCGGCCACGGTCCGTTGTGCCCCGCGCACGCCGGTAGAGATCACCGTGACAGTGTCCAGGCGCGCCTCACCGTCGGTTTCGGCCTGCGCCGCCGGTGCCAGCAGGCAGGCCAGGGTCAGGCTCGACAAGGCCAGGCCGGCGCGGGCCGGGGCGGTTCGGAGCAGGGGGCGCGCAGGGCTTGAGAGCGGATGGTTCATGGGTGCATTTCCAGATGACAGCGTTGACGATACCGCTGTGTGGCGGCATGGCCTGTTTGGCTTTGGTGCCTGCCCGCTGGTATGAGCGATGCAGCGCGTGTCTGAGGGTTCTGGAGCGATGCGGTGGTGGTGAAGTCGCTCGGGTGTTGCGCACTGTCCGGCGGTGGCCGGTTAGGGGACGGGATGAACGCTTTGCAGCGTGTCCCGGTGGTCTGGATTGAATCGTATATTTATAAAAAACGTCTTGGAAATTCTTTTTAGGAATAACCTAATAGTGAAAATAAATAATTATAAAGTCATTGTTTATGCAAAAAATTGATTAAGAGGCTGGGTGATGGGTGGGGTTCTGGATAGGTCCTGGCCCGTCAGGGAGGACGGCGCGATACAAGCCCCGTGGTTTTTAATCAAAGGCATCGAAGATAAAGGCTCTGGCTCAATGGTTTCAGCGGAGGAGGGATGTCGTACAACTTGTAACGATTAATCCGAAAAGATGCGCATGTAATTGCTAATCGTTGCTATTTGCTGTTGTTAAAGGATGTTAACCTCGCCGCCTTTCGCAAGCCCTTGCACCGCTCACTGTAGGAAACCACGATGCCCCGTTCCTTCTTGCCCATGCTGCCTGGCGCCCTTGCGCTGGGCCTTTCTGCCCATGCCTTCGCCGCCCCGGCCATGACCACCGAGCCGGTGACCGGCACCGTGAACCTGGACAGCGTGAACATCAATGCGCAGGGCAGTCTCACGGGTGCTGCGACCACCGAAGGCACGCAGTCGTACACCACGGGTGCCATGAGCACGGCGACCAGGCTGCCGCTGTCGATTCGCGAAACCCCGCAGTCGGTCAGCGTGATCACCCGCCAGCGCATCGAAGACCAGGGCATGAACGACCTCAACGACCTGGTCAAGTACGCCCCCGGCATCACCTTGCGCAAGTACGGCTCGGACCGCCTGGAATACCTGTCGCGCGGCTTCAAGATCGACAACCTGATGTACGACGGCCTGCCGACCACGGTGGGCAGCTTTACCCAGGACACCATTTCCGGCGCCGACCTTGCGATGTATGACCGGGTCGAGGTGGTGCGCGGTGCCACCGGCCTGATGACCGGCGCCGGCAGCCCGGCGGCCACCCTCAACCTGGTGCGCAAGCGACCGACCGCCACGCCCCGGGTCAGCGTGACCACCAGCGCCGGCAGTTGGGACCGTTATCGCCTTGAAGTCGATGCCTCGAACAAGCTCAATGAGTCCGGCACCCTGCGTGGCCGCGTCGTGGCGGCCGGGCAGAGCGACAAGAGCTTCCAGGATGTGCGCGAGAATGACCGCCAGACCTTTTTCGGCATTGTCGAGGCCGACCTGAGCGACCGCACCACCTGGACCCTTGGCGCTTCCAAGCAGCGTGATGACAACACCTCCGACTGGGGCAGCCTGCCCAGCGGCCCGAACGGCGAAGACCTGGGCCTGTCGCGCTCGACCTTCCTGAGCAACGACTGGTCGTACTGGGACAAGGACAACTACAGCCTGTTCTCCGACATCACCCACCGCTTTGATAACGGCTGGACCGCCAAGGTGGCGGCGCAGAAGATCTGGGCCGAGGCGGATACGTTTTCCAATTACCTGTTGTACTCCGGCAGCGATCTTTCCCAGTACTCTGGCCAGTACCAGAACAACGACACCCAGACCAACATTGATGCTACGTTGTCCGGGCCTTTACAGCTGTTCGGTCGCGAACATGAGTTGGTGCTGGGCACCAGCCGCCGGCAGGAGAAATTCGACCAGGTCGGCGGCTTCTGGAACGCCGGTACGCGTATCGACCCCTACAACTTCAGCCATAGCGCAATCGGCAAGCCTTCCCTGAGCGATCGCACGCCTTACGCGACGCGTAACACCAGCACCGAGAAAAGCGTTTATGGCGCCGTGCGCCTGAACCCGATCGATCCGTTGCACGTGATCATCGGCAGCCGCCTGACCTGGTTTGACTACGAAGACCGCGTCAGCGGCGATGCCTATAAGGTCACCCAGGAAGTCACCCCCTACGCCGGCGTGATCTACGACCTGAACGACACCTACTCGGTGTACGCCAGCTACACCGAGATCTTCAAGCCGCAAAGCGAGCAGAACAGCGCCGGCTCGGTGCTCGACCCGATGACCGGCGAAAGCTACGAAATCGGTATCAAGGGCGAATACTTCAACGGTGGCCTCAACGCCTCGCTGGCCTTGTTCGATATGACCCAGGAAAACCGCGCTTATGCCTTGACCTCGCAGCCTGCCGCTTGCCAGGCGCAGAACCGCACCTGCTACGAAGCCGCTGGCGAAGTGCGCAGCCGTGGCATCGACGCCGAACTGACCGGCGCCCTGAACCCGGACTGGCAGTTTTCCGCGTCCTACACCTACGTGCTGAGCCAGTACGTCAAGGACGCCAACGAGCGTAATGAAGGCCGCCTGTTCGCGCCCAACCAGCCCAAGCACCTGTTCAAGGCCGCCACGAGCTACAACCTGAGCGGCGGCCTGGAAAAGTGGCGCGTGGGAGCCGACGTGTTTGCCCAGAGCGAAACCTTCAACGTGGTCGGCAGCGGTTACGCCACGCAGGACGCGTATGCCGTGCTGGGGCTGATGGCCGGCTACCGCTTCAACGAGCACTGGGACGGCCGTATCAATCTCAATAACGTCACCGACGAGAAATACTGGCAGGGCATTCCTACCGGTTCCGGCAGCGGCGTATATGGCGACCCGCGCAACCTGATGGTGTCACTGAAGTGGACCTTGTGATCTGAACAGTAAACAGGCGGGGTTGGCGTAGAGAAGGACTGGCCCCCAGCCCTGCCAGGCGCCACCGACCTTGTGGGAGGCGGCTTGCCGGCGATGGCGATGTGACAGATGCAGCAGGTGTGTTGGGCTTGCTCGCCTCATCGCGGGCAGAGCCCCCTCCCACAGGTTTGATGTCACTCAGGATTTTGTGCCTGGCATCTACTGTGGGAGGCGGCTTGCCGGCGATGGCGATGTGTCAGGCGCAGTAGGGTGTTGGGCTTGCTGGCCTCATCGCGGGCAGAGCCCCCTCCCACAGGTTTGATGTCACTCAGGATTTTGTGCTTGGCATCCGACTGTACCCGGCTCATGCCTGCCTGCTACATTTCCTTGACCTCGCGCAAACACTGCCTCAATAACTCTGACCCATCCCCGGCGCGCCAGCTGATCACGATCGGCGAGGTCGCGCTGCTGTCGAGCAGCTCGCTGTAGCCAATGTCATCGCGGTGCAAGCGCTGCACCGAGGCGGGCACCAGGGTGATGCCGATGCCGGCCGCCACCAGCCCGATGGCCGTCTGCAATTCATTGACCGTCTGCACCACGCGAATCTTCAGGCCCTGGCGATTGAAGATGCCCAGCACATGGTCGGCGTAGCTGGGCCGTGGGTTGCCGGGGTAGAGCACGAACGGCTCGGCGGCCAGGCGTTCCAGGCTGACCGGGCCGGCCAGCAGCGGGTGGCCGGCGGGCAGGGCGGCCACCAGTGGGTCTTCGCGCAGCACTTCCTGGGTGATGGCCGGGTCGTCGAACAGCATGCGCCCGAAGCCGATGTCGATGCGGCCGCTTTTCAGCGCTTCGACCTGCTGCAAGGTGATCAGCTCCGACAAGCCCAGTTCCACGTCGCCAAAGCCGCGCAGGCGACGGATCAGCTCCGGCAACTGGCCGTACAGGGTCGAGGGTGCAAAGCCGATGCCCAGCCAGCGCTTGCTGCCGCTGGCAACCCGGCGGGTATCGTCGCTGATGCGCTTGAGCTGCTCAAGCAACTGCGCCGAGTGCTCGTGGAAAAACCGCCCGGCCTCGGTCAGGCGCAGCGGCCTGGAGCGCTCCAGCAGTTCCACGCCCAGTTCTTCTTCCAGTTGTTGGATCTGCCGGCTCAGCGGCGGCTGGGCGATGTTTAACTGCTCGGCGGCGCGGGTGAAATTCAGGGTCTGGGCCACGACTCTGAAGTAACGCAAATGACGCAGCTCCACGATACCTCCTGGGTATGAAGCAAGACTTAATCAATATTGGACCCTGTGCGCCGGCAGCGTCAATCATGCAGCCATGATCACCCTGACGATCCGGACAGCCCCATGACCGCCGCGATAACAATAGAAAGCTTTGAAACCCTGATTGTCGACCTGCCGACCATCCGCCCGCACAAGCTGGCCATGCACACCATGCACGGCCAGACCCTGGTGATCCTGCGCATCCGTTGCAGTGACGGCATCGTCGGCGTCGGCGAGGCCACCACCATCGGCGGCCTGGCGTATGCCGGCGAAAGCCCGGAAAGCATCAAGGTCAACCTCGACACCTGGTTCGCGCCCCTGCTGATCGGCCAGGACGCCAGCAACCTCAATGCCGCCATGCAACGGGTCGACCGTGGCATTCGCTGCAATACCTTCGCCCGCAGCGCCGTGGAAACCGCCTTGCTCGATGCCTTGGGCAAACGCCTGGGCCTGCCGGTGGCCGAAGTGCTCGGCGGTCGGGTGCGTGATGGCGTCGAAGTGGCCTGGACCCTGGCCAGCGGCGACACCGAACGCGACATCGACGAAGCCGAGCAGATGCTCGACCGCCGTCGTCACCGGCACTTCAAGCTCAAGATCGGCGCTGGCGATGTCAGCCGCGACATCGCCCATGTGGCCGCGATCAAGAAAGCCCTGGGCGACCGCGCCAGCGTGCGGGTCGACATCAACCAGGCCTGGAGCGAAGCGGTGGCCATTGCCGCCAGCCGCCGCCTGGCCGACGCCGGTGTCGAGCTGATCGAACAACCGCTGTCGCGTTTTGACCGTGCCGGCATGGTGCGCCTCAACGCCCACAGCCCGATCCCGCTGATGGCCGACGAAGCCATCGAATCGGTCCAGGACAGCTTCGCCCTGGCACAACAGGGCGTCGCGCCGATCTTCGCCCTCAAGATCGCCAAGACCGGTGGCCCGCGTGCCGTCCTGCGCACCGCCGCGATTGCCGAGGCAGCCGGTATCGGCCTGTACGGCGGCACCATGCTCGAAGGCAGCATCGGCACCCTGGCCTCGGCCCATGCCTTTGCCACCCTCGACAAGCTGGAATGGCACACCGAACTGTTCGGGCCTTTACTGCTGACCGAGGACATCCTGGTCGAGTCGCCGGTGTACCGCGACTTCCAGTTGCTGATCCCGACCACACCGGGCCTGGGCCTTGAAATCGACGAACAACGCCTGGCGCGCTTTGCGCGTCGTTGAACCTGAACGAAAAGGAACCTCACCATGCTTTTTCACGTGCGCATGACCGTCAAACTGCCGGCCGACATGCCCGCCGAGCAGGCTGCCCGCCTCAAGGCCGATGAGAAGGAACTGGCCCAGCGCCTGCAGCGCGAAGGCACCTGGCGTCACCTGTGGCGCATTGCCGGGCTGTATGCCAACTTCAGTGTCTTCGACGTGCCGGACAACCAGGCGCTGCACGACACCCTGATGCAATTGCCGCTGTACCCGTACATGGACATCGAAGTCACGCCGCTGTGCCGGCATCCGTCTTCGGTCCACGACGACGACCGTTGATAAGGCTTCGTTTGCAGGAGCGGCCGGGCGGCGAACCGCGCCAGCCGCAAACCGCTCCAGCCGCGATTACGCACAACGCCTGAACAAGAATAATGACGAGGAAAAGCCATCATGACCGTACGCATTGCCCACACCGCAGAAGTGCAGAAGTTCTTCGAAAACGCTTCGGGTTTTGACCAGGAAGCCGGCAACCAGCGGATGAAAACCGTGGTTCACCGCATCCTCACCGACTCGATCAAGATCATCGAAGACCTGCAGATCACCCCGGAAGAGTTCTGGAAAGCGGTCAACTATTTCAACGAACTGGGCTCGCGCCAGGAAGCCGGCCTGCTGGTCGCCGGCCTGGGCCTGGAGCACTACCTGGACCTGCTGCTGGACGCCGAAGACGAACAGGCCGGCCATGTCGGCGGCACCCCGCGCACCATTGAAGGCCCGCTGTATGTGGCCGGCGCTCCGCTGAGCCTGCATGAAGCGCGCCTGGACGATGGCACCGACGCCGGCACCCTGCTGTTCATGCAAGGCCAGGTCCGTGACGTCAACGGCCAGCCGTTGGCCAACGCCATCGTTGACGTCTGGCACGCCAACACCGGCGGCACCTACTCGTACTTCGACCCTTCGCAGTCCGAATTCAACCTGCGCCGCCGCATCCAGACCGACGACCAGGGCCGCTATCGCTTCCAGAGCATCGTGCCGTCCGGCTACGGCTGCCCGCCGGACGGTCCGACCCAGAGCCTGCTCGATCAACTGGGCCGTCATGGCCAGCGTCCGGCGCACATCCACTTCTTCATCTCGGCACCGGGCCACCGTCACCTGACCACCCAGATCAACCTGGACGGCGACCCGTACCTGCATGACGACTTCGCCTACGCCACCCGTGATGAGCTGATTGCCAAGATCGACTTCATCGACGATGCCCAGCGCAGCGCCGCACGCGGCGTAGAAGGGCGCTTTGCCGAGATCGAGTTCGACTTCGAGCTGCAACCGACCGAGCAGACCGAAGAAGAAAGCCGCCGCGAACGGGTTCGCGCGCTGGAAGCCTGAGACCGGCAAGACGTTACAGATCGGGTAAAACCGGGCCTGCCCCTGCAGGCCCGGCATCGCAGCACGCGACACGGTGTGGCCTGGTGCCCGGGCCACCCATGAGCGCTGACCTTTTTTTCACACGCTGTTGACTGGGGTGAAACAGGGCGCGACTTAACGTGCGAACCCTCCAGCAGTGGCAAAACCACCCCCTCCCGAATCGGCCACTGTTCGCCCTTGAACAGGAGTCGTTCGATGCTCATTTCCATGGCCACCCGTGCCTTGTCTTCTTCTCCCGAGCCACGCACCTGGCGTCCCGGTCGATTTTCGCTGGCGCTGCTTGCGGCAGTCACGCTGGCGGCCGTGCTCAGTGGGTGGCTGGCCTCGACCGACGTGATCGACCTGAGCGCCGACGGTGCGGCCTGGTCAGGGCTTGAGAAACAATGGCAACAAGGTCGTGTGGTGGTGATGATCCGCCACGCCGAGCGTTGCGACCGCTCTGCCGATGCCTGTCTGGGCCCGCTCGATGGCATCACGATCAATGGCCAATACGCCGCCCAGGCGGTCGGCGCAGGCTTGCAGGCGCTGGGCCTTGACCACGCCCGCCTGCTGGCCAGCCCCATGACCCGTACACGCCAGACCGCCGACCTGATTGGCGGCCGGCATGTGGCGGCCCAGGTCTGGGTAGGCAAATGCGAGTCCGACTTCAAGGACGCTGTGCTGGTGCACAAGAAGGCCCATGAAAACCTGGTGCTCATGACCCACAGCGGTTGCATCGATCAATTCGAGCGCAAGATGGGCGTGCGTGCCGGCCAGCGCTCCAGTGACTATGCCCAGGCCGTGTTTGTGCAAGTGGACGGCGTGCATGCACCGAGCATTCTCGGTGAGCTCGATGCTGCGCAGTGGGCCCGGGTCACGGGCGGGAGCATCAACTGATGAACGTCTCTACAGCGCGCTGGGCGTTTTATCGCACGTACCTGGGGCTTGCGCTGTTGCTGGCCCTGGCAGTCTTTTTCGTCTTCGACCTGACCGCTCTGGACCGCTCCATCAGTGACCGGTTGTACGACCCGGTCAGCGGTTTTGTACTGGAACACAACCGCTTGTTTGAAAACATCACCCACCGCTGGGCCAGGATCCTGCCTGACTGGACAGGGGAGTTTGCGCTCATCGGTGCGCTGTTGTCGTTTGCCTGGCCGCGGCTTAAAGCCCACAGCAATCAATGGCCGGTGCGTGTATCAGGTACGTTGCAGTGGTTTTTCCTGCATCGACGCGACTTCCTTTTCATTGTTGTGGCCTTTGCGCTGAGCACCGGGCTCATCCATTACCTGAAAAGCCACACCAGTGTGTATTGCCCGGTCGAAACCACGCTTTATGGCGGTGCCGAGCTGCACAGGGCCTGGTTCGACAACTTCCGGTGGTTTGCAGAGGCCGGTGCCGGCCGCTGCTGGCCGGGCGGGCATGCGTCCAGCGCATTCAGTCTGTTTGCGCTGTACTTCGTGGCCCGCCGGCATCGCTGGCAACGGGCCAATACCGTGCTGGTCATCGTGATGGTGCTGGGCTGGGTGTATGGCACCACACGCGTGTTGCAAGGCTGGCACTATGTCTCGCACACGCTGTGGTCGGGGATTTTCGTCTGGCTCGGTACGCTGCTGGTGGCCTTGCTCTTTTACGGACGCCCGGCCTTGCAAGCGCCGGCCCGGCCTGCCAGCACGCAAGCCGAGCCGCTGACGGGGGTGATCAGCCCTTTGCCTTGACGTTGCGGCACTGGGCAAACATGTCCAGCGGCTGGCTGTAGACGTCGGTGGTGACGCTGAGCAACCCGAGCATCGAGTGAAAGAGGTTGTCCTGGCTCAAGGCGTCGTTGCGGGTCTTGAGCAGGCAGTCGGTGTCGATGCCGAACGACTGCCGGTAGCTGTCGGAAAACCACGCCAGCATCGGCACATGGCGCTGCTGTTCCGGCGCCAGCATGTATGGCGTGCCATGCAGGAACAGGTTGTATTCCCCCAGCGATTCCCCGTGGTCCGACAGGTACAGCATGGCCGTGTCGACCGTACCCTGGTTCTTGCGCAGGATGTCGATCAGGCTGGCCAGCACATGGTCGGTGTACAGCAACGTGTTGTCATAGGCATTGACGATGCTGTCGCGCGAGCAATCGTTCAGGGCGTTGCTCTTGCATACCGGGGTAAAGCGTTCGAACTCGCTCGGGTAGCGCTTGAAGTAGTCCGGACCGTGGCTGCCCATCTGGTGCAGCACCAGCACGGTGTCGTGCTGCAGGTGATCAATGTCGGCTTGCAGGTCACGCAGCAGAATGGCATCCCGGCATTCGTGGCCGGCGCACAGGCCGGTATCCTTCTCGTTGCTGACATCCTGCACGGTGACCCGGTCGCAGGTGCCCTTGCAGCCTGACTGGTTGTCACGCCAGATCACGTCGTAGCCGGCACGCTTGAGCACATCGAGCAACCCTTCCTGGCGGCGCGCCGTGGCCGCGTCATAGTGCTTGCGACCCATGTTGGAAAACATGCAGGGCACCGAGACGGCGGTTTCGGTGCCACACGAGTACACGTTGCCAAAGGCAATCACATCGCCCTCGCGGGCCAGCTCGGGCGTGGTATCACGGGCGTAGCCCAGCAGGCCGACGTTCTCGGCCCGTGCGCTTTCGCCGATCACCAGCACGGTCAGGGATTTGCGCGGGTGCGCCAGGGCATCGGCACTGCGCCGGGCATCGGCGCCCAGCGTGTTGAACGGTGCCTTGGCCGACACGATTTGTTCGTGGGCATAGCTGATGGCGGCGCCCACGAAATTGCTGGGTACGATCATCAGGCGCAGTTCGTGGTGATTGCGCAGCAGCGATGACAGTCCCTGGTAGTTGAGCAAGGCCACCCCGGCCATCAGCGCCGCGCAGGTGACACCGATCAGCCCCTTGCTGAGGAGCTCGGCCGGCCAGCGGCGGTAGCGGATCGGCATTTTCCACACCAGCCAGGACGGCAGTACGCCCAGCAGGCCCAGGTACATGAACAACTTGAACGAGAGCAGGTCGAGCACTTCGGTGGTGTTGGTTTCGATCAGGTTGCGAAACATGCCGGCGTCGAGCATGACACCGTACTGGTTCATGAAATAAAGCACGCCCGAGGCCAGCATGAATAACACCACCAGCACCGGTTTCAACACGTGTTTAAAGGCGACGACGGTCAACAGCAGGTTAAACACAATAAACAGCAGGGCAGCGAATACCAAGGGCAATAAATAACCGTTGCTGTCGGTGCCGGTAATACTGAGCAGGTGGTGCCACAACGTTGTATTGAAACCGGTCAGCAAAAAAAGACTGGCGAGTACGGTGACAAACTCGGGACGAACGGGCTTGATATTCAACATGATGGAATACTGCGCAAGAGGGTGGCTATGGTGTTGAACGTAGTGCGGTGTTATCAGGTTCGTACGAATGAAACATGAGCGTTAGTGCAGGTGGGGCCGGTGCCGGAATGACACCACGCTGTTGCTCCCTGTAGTAGGAGCGCGGGGGCGGCCATCCGTCTTGCCCGCGACCGGCTGCGTAGCAGTCGTAAATTTTCAGCGTTTCCGAGATTTTGCGGTCATTCGCTGTAGATTTTCAGCGTTTCCGAGATTTTGCGAGCGCTAGCGCACTCGGTCGCGGGCAGAGCGCGCTCCTACCGGTCCGTGCGATACCTCAAGCTGCACCCAGCTTGTAGCCCAGCCCGTGCACGGTGTGCAGCAGCCCGCATTCGGTCGTGCCATCCAGGGCGCGCCTCAGGATATGAATGTTGCTGCGCAGGCTGGCGCTCTTGGGACGGTCGTCGCCCCACAAGGCGTGCTCCAGTTCCTGGCGCCTGACCAGGTGCGGGCTCTTGCGCATCAGCAGTTCCAGCAGTTTCAGGTGCGAAGGGTTGAGCTTGATCGCGGTGCCGGCCCGATGCACTTCAAGGGTGTCCAGGTCCATGCGCAGGTCTGCCACCTGCAGCACGCGATGACCGCGCTGACCCAGGCGCCGGGCGACGATGGCTTCAAGCCGGGCCAGGACCTCGGTCATGGCAAACGGCTTGGTGACATAGTCATCGGCCCCCACATCGAACCCCACCAGGCGATCTTCCAGGGTGTCGCGGGCGCTGAGCATCAGGATGGCAACCTCAGAGCGTGAGTGCTGGCGCAGGCCGTGGCAGATCTTGTTGCCGTCGATGCCGGGCAACATGATATCCAGCACGATGGCGTCGAACGGCCGGGTGGCGGCCAGGTGCAATCCGCTCAAGCCATCCAGTGCGCCTTCGACTTCGTGCCCCCGGAGCTGAAA
The DNA here is from genome assembly GCF_001423155.1 of Pseudomonas sp. Leaf127. Taxonomy (NCBI): domain Bacteria; kingdom Pseudomonadati; phylum Pseudomonadota; class Gammaproteobacteria; order Pseudomonadales; family Pseudomonadaceae; genus Pseudomonas; species Pseudomonas sp. Leaf127. Next base: position 565,389 of record NZ_LMOA01000012.1, read on the forward strand.
GAACTCCACGAGGTTGTCGTGAATATCACGGTTATCTTCAATCACAAGTATTTTCATTATCGTTAATGTCGTGTGCAGGCGTCGGCGAACGATCGGTCAGGCTGGAGATTAGTCAAAACGGCGTGCGGGCCGTGTCAATGAAATGTGAGAAAAATGTCATTTACTCTGGAACGGGTCTTGTCGGTCGTGCGCGGACACTTTTCTCACATCTCGTTCACTCAGGCTTCAGGATGTCATGCGTAGAGTTTGCACAGCAATCCTGAACGATGGCTGTTAAAAAATTTCCTACGCGACATTGCGGAGCTTCATGCATGACTGAAACAGTTCCGGTTACGGCTTCACGGCCTTTCAACTTTCATCTGGGGGCGGGCCTTGCCGTGGCCCTGATGGTGCTTTTGCTGATCTTTGACCCCACGGCACTGGACTTCGCGATCACCCGGCACTTCTATGTGCCGGGCCAGGGGTTTGTCGGCGCACACAGTTACTGGCTGGAAAACGTGCTGCATGACCGTGCGAAACAGGCGGTGATAGCACTGGTGCTGCTGGTGGCGCTGGGCTTTGTACTGAGCTGGCGGGTGGCGGCATTGCGCGTATGGCGTCGACCTCTGGGCTATGTGGTGCTGGCCATGGGGTTGTCGACGGCGATTGTCACCCCGCTCAAGGCCCTGACCCAGGTGCAATGCCCCTGGAGCCTGACCGAGTTCGGCGGTGTCGAGACCCACACGCCGCTGCTCAGCCCGCGGGCGCCCAGCCTCAAGCCCGGGCTGTGCTGGCCGGGCGGGCATGCGTCCACCGGGTTTTCCTTGCTGGCGCTGTTCTTCGCCCTGCGTGACCGCCATCCCCGCGCTGCACGTTGGGCCCTGGCGCTGGCCTTGGGACTGGGTGCAGTGTTTTCCTTTGGGCGCATGCTGCAAGGCGCCCACTTTCTGTCGCACAACGTCTGGACCCTGCTGTTGGACTGGCTGATCTGCCTGGCGTGCTATCGCGTGCTGCTGTACCGCCCGGCGCCGGCTCAATAACTGAAATCACCGCCCAGTTCGGTCTTCATCCATTCCAGAAAGCGCTTGACCCGCGGAAATCCGGCATGGGCCTTGGGGAACACCAGGTGGTGTGCGCTGATCGGCACGCTCAGGCGCTGCGGCTCGACCACCACCAGCTCGCCGCGCTCGATAAAGGCGCGGGCCAGCAAGGTGCTTTCCAGCGCAAAACCCAGGCCCAGGCGCGCCGCTTCCATCGACATGTACGAGCGGTCGAAGCTTAACGAGTACGGGCTGTCGGGGCGCGACAGACCATGCATGGCGAACCATTGCGGCCAGTTGATCAGCGTGGCTTCGGACAGGATCAGCGGCGAACCCAGCAGGTCGGCGGCTTCATGCACCGGGCGCCTGGCCAGTAAGGCGGGGGAGGCCATGACCGCCAGGTGCTCGTTGCGCACGCTGCGCACTTCCAGCGTCGGCCAGTTCGGCTGGCCGTGGCGGATGTCGACGTCGATCTTGTCGCGGCTGAAGTGCAGCGATTCGTAGGAGCACGACAGGTTGATCTGAATGTCCGGGTGGCTCTGGCGAAAGCTTTCGATGCGTGGCATCAGCCACATAAACCCGAAGCTGGGCGAGGCGTGCAGGCGCAGGCAGTCCAGGCTGACGTCGCTGCTGGCGCGCTCGGTGGCCACGGCAAAGCTGTGCAGGATGCCGGAAATCTCCGCCAGGTACTGCTCGCCCACCGGGGTCAGGGTTACGCCCCGGGCATTGCGCAGGAATAACTGACGACCGATCAGCGCCTCGAGATTGGCCAGTTGATGGCTGACCGCCGATGGCGTGAGGTTCAGTTGCTCGGCGGCGCGGGCGACATTGCCAAACCGCGCAGTCTGCTCGAACGCCTGGATGGCCTTGAGCGGCGGCAGGTTGAAGACGGCGTCGGAGGGGGTGGGCATGGGGGTGTTTTCCTTGTGGTTTTCATGGGCCTGCAGGACCGGCTGGGCGGCGATCCGCTTGCGCCGGGAAACAGACGCCGCTTTGTCACGGTCGCGCTTCGCGGCTAAAGCCGCTCCTGCATCAGGTTCGGTGCGAGGTGAATGATCGCCATGGCCGGGCAGCGAGTGCTGAATTTTTTTCAGCACTTGCTGAAAGGCACGATATTGCTCAGGCCTGGGGCGGGGCACAAGCTGTGTCCACGATTCGAAGCGAGTCGACCCTATAAAAACAATCGGGAGAATGCCCCCATGCTTCTGCAAGATAAAGTCGCCATCATCACCGGCGCCGCCTCGGCCCGCGGCATTGGCCGCGCCACCGCTGAAACCTTTGCCCGCCAGGGCGCCCGCGTGGTCATTCTCGACCTCGACCAGGCTGCTGCCCGCGACGCCGCCGCTTCCCTGGGCGAAGGTCACCTGGGCCTGGCCGCCAACGTCGCCGACCAGGCGCAGGTGCAGGCTGCCGTGGCCGCCGTGCTTGAACGCTTCGGGCGCATCGATGTGCTGGTCAACAATGCCGGCATCACCCAGCCGCTCAAACTGCTCGACATCGGCCACAGCGACTACGACAAGGTGCTGGACGTCAGCCTGCGCGGCACCTTGCTCATGTCCCAGGCGGTGATCCCGACCATGCGCCAGCAGCAATCGGGCAGCATCGTGTGCATGTCGTCAGTGTCGGCCCAGCGTGGCGGCGGCATTTTTGGCGGCCCGCACTACAGCGCCGCCAAGGCCGGCGTGCTGGGCCTGGGCAAGGCCATGGCGCGTGAACTGGGCCCGGACAACGTGCGGGTCAACTCCATCGCCCCCGGCCTGATCCACACCGACATCACCGGCGGCCTGATGCAGGATGAGCGCCGTCACGCGATCATCGACGGCATCCCGCTGGGTCGCCTGGGCCAGGCCCAGGATGTGGCCAATGCGGCGCTGTTCCTGGCCAGCGACCTGTCGTCATACCTGACGGGCATTACGCTGGACGTCAACGGCGGCATGTTGATCCACTGATAAGCATGAAGCTCCAGCCGTAGCCGACCGGCCCGGTGACGATTCCTGTCATACGCGCCGGCCAGGATACGGCGGTCCATAACAACAAATAGAGCAGACCCTCATGACTACCCTGTCCCTTGAAGCGGCGGCGTCCGTGCGTACCAACGCCTACCGCAAGACCGCCTGGCGGCTGATGCCGTTTCTGATGCTGTGTTACCTGTGTGCCTATCTGGACCGGGTCAACGTCGGCTTCGCCAAGCTGCAGATGATGAACGACCTGGCCCTGAGCGAGGCGGTCTACGGCCTGGGCGCCGGCATGTTCTTCATCGGTTATTTTCTGTGCGAGGTGCCCAGCAACATCATCCTGCACCGGGTCGGCGCACGCATCTGGATCGCCCGGATCATGATCACCTGGGGCCTCATTTCGGCCCTGTTCGCCTTTGTCGAAACCGCCTGGCAGTTCTATGTGCTGCGCTTTCTGCTCGGCGTTGCCGAAGCCGGCCTGGCGCCTGGCCTGTTGCTGTACCTCACCTACTGGTTCCCGTCGTATCGCCGCGCCAAGATGACCGTGCTGTGGTTTGTCGCCATTCCGCTGTCGGGCATGGTCGGCGGGCCGCTGTCGGGCTGGATCATGAACGCCTTTGCCGGCGTGCATGGCTGGGCCGGCTGGCAGTGGATGTTCGTCATCGAGGCCATTCCCACCGTGGTGGTCGGCCTGATGGTGCTGGGCTACCTCAAGGACGGCGTGCACCAGGCCACCTGGCTGACCGCCGAAGAAAAAGAGCTGGTCAACAAAGAGCTCGAAGAAGACAACCGGCAGAAGGTCACCCACGCCTCGGTCGGCGAGTTCATCCGTGATCGTCGCCTATGGTTGCTGGCCGGGATCTACTTCTGCGTGGTCATGGGCCAGTACGCCATCACCTTCTGGCTGCCGACCCTGGTGCGCAACGCCGGTGTTTCCGACCCGCTGAAGATCGGCATGCTCACCAGCCTGCCGTACATGTGCGCCATCGTCGCCATGCTGCTGGCCGGGCGCAGCGGCGACAAGCATCAGGAGCGGCGCTGGCACCTGGTGATCCCGATGATCCTGGGTGCTGCCGGCCTGAGCCTGGCGGCCGCCTTGGGCGGCAACCTGTTGTTCTCGATCATGAGCCTGTGCCTGGCTGCGGCCGGCATCCTTTCAGCGTCTTCCTTGTTCTGGATGCTGCCCACCACCTTGCTTGGCGGTGTGTCGGCCGCCGCCGGTATCGCCGCCGTCAACAGCTTTGCCAACCTGGCGGGGTTCTGCTCGCCATACCTGATCGGCTGGATTACCACCCAGACCGGCTCCAGTGCCATCGGCATGTACCTGATCACCGGTGTGCTGGTGTTCGGCGCCACGCTGGTGCTGCGGGTCCCGGCGGCGCTGGTCAATCGCTAATTCGAGGAGTTCACTGCAATGAGCGCTGAAATGTCATCCAACACCGTGGTAAGCCTGGCCGAACGGGCCCATAACATTCGCCGCCATGCCTTGCTGATGGGCCAGGTCCAGGGCCAGGGCTACGTCGGCCAGGCGCTGGGCGCCGCCGACCTGCTGGCCGTAGCCTACTTCCATGCCATGAACCTGCGCCCGCACGACCCGGAATGGGAAGGCCGCGACCGCTTTTATCTGTCCATCGGCCACTACGCCATTGCCTTATATGCGGCGCTGATCGAGGCCCGGATCATCCCCCTGGATGAGCTGGACACCTACGGTGCCGATGACAGCCGCCTGCCGATGTCGGGCATGGCCGCCTACACGCCGGGCATGGAAATCACCGGCGGCTCGCTGGGGCAGGGCCTGGGCATTGCGGTGGGGGCGTGCCTGGGGCTCAAGCGCAAGGCCAGCCATTCGTTCGTCTACAACCTGCTGTCCGATGGCGAGCTGAACGAAGGCTCGACCTGGGAGGCGGTGATGTCCGCCTCGCACTGGAAGCTCGACAACCTGATCGCCATCGTCGATGTGAATAACCAGCAGGCCGACGGTCACTCCAGCGAAGTGCTGGCCTTCGAGCCCATCGTCGACCGCTGGCAGGCGTTCGGCTGGTTCACCCAGCGGGTGGACGGCAACGACCTGGACGCTCTGGTCAAGGCCTTCGACGCCGCCCGCGACCACCCTGGCGCCCAGCCGCGGGTGATCATCTGCGACACGCGCATGGGCAAGGGCGTGCCGTTTCTGGAAAGCCGCGAGAAAACCCACTTCATCCGCGTCGACGAAAACGAATGGGACATCGCACTGGACAACCTTGATGCCGGGTTTCAAGCCGGGAGAACCGTATGAGCACCGTTAAGCACACCGCCGCCGAACCGGGCAAGAAACGCCTGACCACCTCGGCGATGATCGCCTCCATTGCCAGCGAAGGGCAGGCCACCCGTTCGGCACCGTTCGGTCATGCCCTGGCTGCGCTGGCCGAGCAGCGCCCGGAGATCGTCGGCCTGTCGGCAGACCTGTCCAAGTACACCGATCTGCACATCTTCGCCAAGGCCCATCCGGATCGCTTCTACCAGATGGGCATGGCCGAGCAACTGTTGATGAGCGCCGCTGCCGGCATGGCCCGCGAAGGCTTTGTGCCGTTCGCCACCACCTACGCGGTGTTCGCCTCACGGCGCGCCTATGACTTCATCTGCATGGCGATTGCCGAGGAGAACCTCAACGTCAAGATCGTCTGCGGCCTGCCGGGCCTGACCACCGGCTACGGCCCCAGCCACCAGGCCACCGACGACCTGGCGATCTTCCGCGCCATGCCCAACCTGATGATCGTCGACCCGTGCGATGCCCTGGAAATCGAACAGGCCGTGCCGGCCATCGCCGCCCACCAGGGCCCGGTGTACATGCGCCTGCTGCGCGGGAATGTGCCGCTGGTGCTGGACCGCTACGATTATAAGTTCCAGATCGGCAAGGCCCAGGTCATTCGCCCCGGCAACGACGTGCTGGTGATCGCCAGCGGCCTGATGACCATGCGCGCCCTGGAGGCAGCCGAGCAACTGCGCGCCGATGGCGTGGATGTCGCGGTGCTGCACGTGCCGACCATCAAGCCGCTGGACGAACAGACCATTCTGGCCGAAGCGCGCAAGTCGGGACGCCTGGTGGTCACGGCGGAAAACCACTCGATCATCGGTGGCCTGGGCGAGGCGGTGGCCGGCGTGCTGTTGCGCAGCGGCGTGACCCCGACCTTCCGCCAGATCGCCTTGCCCGACGCCTTCCTGGATGCCGGCGCCTTGCCGACCCTGCACGATCGCTACGGGATTTCCACCGAGGCGGTGTGCCGGCAGATCAAGGGCTGGTTGTAAGGCGCCCACGGGCCTGACAGGCACCCTGGACCCTGTGGGAGGCGGCTTGCCGGCGATAGCGGTGGCACATCCAGATCGAAGGCCGGTGTCGACTCAGCGGTTTGCCGGCTCAGGCCCAAAGACGCTACAGGTCTCTACAAACGAAGCCCACCGCAAGGTGGGCTTCGTTTTTGTGCCGTGAAGTGGCGTCTGCCGGCTACACCGCCGCTGAAAATGGCGCTAGACTGCTTTTTCGCTGAATCGATTCACCTTCTTCGGCAAATCATAATTCCAAGAAAGGATCCGCCCATGAAACTGCTTTCTGTTGCCTCGGCCATTGCCGCCTTTTCCCTCAGTGCTCACGCGGTTGCCTGGGACTTTGTGCTGCTCGACAGCGACAAGCCCGCCAGCGATGTGCTTATTACCAGCGAGCAGCTTGGCGTCAAGGTCGACAAACCCTTTTCAATCAGTATGCGCACCTTGCACGGCGGCCGTCAGGAAGGCGTGAGCCTGATCGATATCGATAACGGCACGATGAAACTGACACTGGTGCCGACGCGGGGCATGAACGTGCTCAGCGCCCAGGTTGGCAACGCGCGCATGGGCTGGGATTCGCCGGTCAAGGAAGTGGTCAACCCGGCGTTCATAGAACTTAACGGTCGTGGCGGCCTGGGCTGGCTTGAAGGCTTCAACGAGCTGGTGACCCGCTGTGGTTATGAGTGGGTCGGCCATCCGGGCATGGACAACGGCGAGTTGCTGACCTTGCACGGTCGCGCGGCGAACATCCCGGCCAGCAAGGTGACCGTGCATATCGACCAAACCCCGCCGTATGCCATTCATGTACGTGGCGAGCTGAAAGAGCAGGCGTTCAAGAAAGTCGATTTCAGCGTGCAAACCGAACTGGTCACCGAACCTGGGGCGGCGCGTTTTGTGCTCAATGACACATTGACCAACAACGGCGATTACTCCAAGGAATACCAGGCGCTGTACCACAGCAACTTCAGCACACCGTTTCTGGAAGAGGGCGCCCGCTTTGCGGCACCGGTCAAACAGGTGTCGCCCTTCAACGACAAGGCCAAGGCTGACCTGGGCGACTGGCAGACCTATCGCGCACCGACGCCGGACTACGATGAAACCGTCTACAACGTGGTGCCCTATGGCGACGCCAAAGGCGATACCTTGACCGTGTTGCACAACAAAGCGGCCAGCCTCGGCGTTGCAGTGGGCTTCAATGTCCAGCAGTTGCCGGTGTTCTCGTTGTGGAAAAACACCGATACGCTCGGTCAGGGCTATGTCACCGGGCTGGAGCCGGGCACCAGCTTTTCCTACAACCGCCGTTACCAGCGGCCGCTGAACCTGGTGCCGACCATTGGCCCCAAACAACAGCGTCAGTTCAGCATCAGCTACGCCTTGCTGGCCGACAAACCCGCGGTGGACAAGGCCCTGCAGCAGGTCTCATCGATTCAGGACGGGCGTGTGACAGAGGTGCGGCAAGCGCCGTTGGTGGACCTGAGCAAAGAGTGATGACCCTGCTGGCCGGTGACGTGATCGGCACCGGCCCGTTTGTTCAGGCGCGGGGTTTGTCCTTGCGTGCTTCCAGGGTCTGGCGCTGCTCATCCAGGAACGGCTGCTCGGCCGGGTCGATACGGTCCATGCCGGCGATCACCCGGTGCCAGTACGGGTACAACGGCTGGCGCCGCGACACGTTTTCAATGCGTTGGGTCTGTTCGGGCGTCAGTTGCAGGTCGGCGGCGGCCAGGCTGTCTTGCAGCTGTTGTTCATTGCGGGCACCGACGATCAGCGAGGTAATCCCCGGTCGATCCTTGAGCCAGGCCAGGCACACCCGTGCCACCGACACCCCGTGTTGCTCGCCGACCTCGGCCATCGTTTCGATGATGTCCAGCGCGCGCTCGCGGTCGTGCACGTAGGGCTCCGGCCAGTCATTGCCTTGTCGGGTGCCGGCCGGTGGCTGTTGGCCGCGGCGGGTGGAGCCGGTCAGCAGGCCTTCGCCCATCGGACCCCAGACCAGTGTACCGACTGACTGATCAATACCCAGCGGCAGCAATTCGTACTCGGCCTCGCGCGATTCGGGGGTGTAGTAGATCTGCTGGGTGATGGGCTTGACCGTGCCGTGCAGCTCGGCCTTGCCCAGCGTTTTCATCATCTGCCAGGCAGTGAAATTGCTGGTGCCGAAATAACGGATCTTGCCGGACTTGACCAGATGATCCAATGCTTCGAGGGTTTCCTCGATGGGCGTCAGGCCATCCCAGTTGTGCAATTGGTACAGGTCCAGATGGTCGGTGTTCAGCCGCTTGAGGCTGGCTTCGCAGGCACGGATCAAGTGGTAGCGCGAGGCTCCGGAGTTATTGGGGTTGTCGTCCAGCGGACTGCGCGCCTTGGACGCCAACAGAATGTCATTGCGCTTGCTGCCCAGTGCCTTGCCGGTGATTTCCTCGGCCAGGCCGTGAGAATACAGGTCAGCGGTGTCGATCAGGTTGACCCCGGCCTCGAACGCGATGTCGAACAGGCGCCTGGCCATCGGCACGTCAACGCTGCCGCATTTCTCGAAACTGTCGCGGCCCCCAAAGGGCACGGTGCCAAACACCAGTTCCGAGACCAGCAGGCCCGAGTGGCCGAGTTGTCGATAGTGCATGTTGCCTCCCGTTTGCGTGGGTTACTCAGGGTCTGAGTTGAGTGACGCGCACGGGTTCGCACTTTTTATGAAGAAAGTTTCAGGGAACGGCTGCAGGATGGGTTGATGCCCTGAAGCCGGTTTAGACATCAACCTTGTGCGGCCAATACTGGACTTGCATGGACTGAAATGGGCCCGTCGCGGGCAGTCCAGTATTAATGAGCAATTCAAGGCCGCTTCAGAATCGCTGCACCCGCCTGCGGCTCAAGGCGCAGGCTGTCATACATCGCCACCAGCGCCATGACACTCAGCAGCACGAAGGCCAGCTGGAAATCTGCTGTATCGGCCGTGCCGGCGTTGCCATGCAGCAGCATCGCGCCGCGCAGCAGCAGGGCGGCCAGGGCCACGCCCAGACCCATGCTCAGTTGAAAGATCATGCTGAACAGCGTCGAGGCATTGCTCATCTGCGGTTGCGGCACGTCGGCAAAGCCCAGGGTGTTGTAGGCGGTGAATTGCAGTGACCGCGACAGGCCGCCCAGAAACAGCAGCACCATGATCAGCCGGTGGTCCATCGCCGCCGTGAAGCTGGCGCAGACGGCAATGGCCGCCACGCCCAGCGCGCCGTTGACCAGCAGCACCTGGCGAAAGCCCCAGCGGTTGATCACCCAGGTGGTGCAGGCTTTCATGGCCAGGTTGCCGGCAAACACCGCGATCACCAGCAAGCCTGCGGTCATGGCCGGCAGCCCGAACGCCAGCTGGAACATCAGCGGCAGCAAGAATGGCAGCGCAGTGATGCAGGCGCGAAACAGCGAGGCGCCGATCAGGCTGGCCTTGTAGGTCGGGATGCCCAGCACGCTCAGGTCGAGCAACGGATGCGGACTGCGGCGCATGTGCCAGACCGAACAGACGCCCAGCAGCAGTGCGCCCAGGCACAGCAGGCTGGCTGGCCAGAAGTGCTTCAAGTCCTGACCCAGCCATTCAAAGCCATAGAGCAACGCGGCACAGGTGCTGCCCAGCAGGATGAAGCCCAGCCAGTCGAAGGGCCGGCGGCGCTCGGTGCGCTCATCGGAAATCAATGAAAATGTGGCGATAAAGGCCAGCATGCCCAGTGGCAGGTTGATGTAGAAAATCCACGGCCAGCTCGCGTAGGTCACCATCAGGCCGCCCAGTGGCGGGCCGAGCACCGGGGCGATGAGGGCGGGCGCGGTGATGTAGCCGATGGCCTTGACCAGGTCTTTTTTCTCGGTGGCGCGCAGCACCGCCAGGCGCCCGACCGGCACCATCATCGCGCCGCTGATGCCTTGCAGGACCCGTGCGGCGATAAACGCTTCAAGGCTGCTGCTCAGCCCGCACAACAACGACGCGAAGCTGAACATGGCAATGGCGCTGGCAAACACCCGGCGGGCGCCGAAGCGATCGGCCAGCCAGCCACTGATGGGAATGAACGCCGCCAGCGCGATCAGGTAACTGCTGATGGCCACATTGAGGTCGACCGCCGCCACGCCAAGACTGCGCGCCATTTCCGGCAGGGCGGTGACGATCACAGTGGCGTCGAGGTTTTCCATGAAGAAGGTGGCGGCGACCAGCAGGGCGATCTTTGTCGAGCGAGACAGGGTCATGGAACGGTTCCCAGGCGGCGGAGTGGGTCATGCCAACTTATGCTGGATAACACATCCTGAAATGTAAATGTCGGGTTTGCAGGCGCTGTATCGAGGGGGGGGCGAGTGAAGCGGCACGCTGCGGGACTGGCGTGTCAGCTCTGTTACGGATCTTTTCGGTTTTTTACCGGTCCATAAGGCCTCTTCAGAGCCACTCCCGTTCAGGAAAGGATGTTATGAACGCTCAATTGCACAGCGCGGCCGCGCAAATCCGTCAGGTCGTGCGGACCGCCACCGAGGGCCTGATCGGGCGTGAACAACTGGCCGAACTGATCGTGCTGGCCGCCGTCGCCCAGGAGCACATCCTGGTCATCGGCCCGCCCGGCACCGCCAAGAGCGCGGTGGTGCGGCGTGTGGCGCAATCGATGGGCGGGCGTTATTTCGAATACCTGCTGGGGCGTTTTACCGAGCCTTCGGAACTGTTCGGCACGGTCGACCTGAAAAAGCTGCGTGAAGGCACGGTAGAAACCGACGTCAGCGGCATGCTTCCCGAAGCCGATATCGTCTTTCTCGACGAAGTGTTCCTGGGCTCGACGGCCATTCTCAACACCTTGCTGGGTGTACTCAACGAACGGCGCTTCCGGCGCGGTCACACCCAGATCCAGTGTCCGCTGCGTGTCTGCGTCGCCGCCTCCAACGGCCTGCCCGACGACGAAGCCTTGCAGGCGTTCGGTGATCGCTTCCTGCTGCACCTGTTTGTCGACTCGGTGCCGGACAACCAGCTCGAAGCCATGCTGGCCGGTGGCTGGCAGAGCGAGCAGCGCCGCGTACAGGCGTTGCTCGACCTGGGTCAACTCGACACGCTCAGCCAGGCGCTGGGCGAGGTCGACCTTACGGTGGTGCGGCCGCTGCTGGCCCAGGCGATTCGTCGCCTGCGTGAAGCCGGCATCGCATTGTCCGACCGACGCATCGTCAAGTCGCAGCGGCTGATTGCCGCCGCCGCCTTGCTCGGTGGACGTGTCGAGGCCAGCGAGGCCGACCTGTGGCCGCTGCTGTACGTGCTGCCGACCCAGGAAACCCAGCAGCACGGGCGTGAGATCCTCGGTGAACTGCTGGCGCAGTCGAGCAACAGCCATCTGTTCAGCGCTGTGGAGGAGGCGACCCTGCAGCCGATGTCGCGGCTCAATCGCCTGCTGGAAAGCGCCCAGGCCTACCTGCAAAGCAGCGAGCCGCCTTCCAATGAACAACTGGAAAGCCTGCTGCGCGAAATCGACTCCAACTTCGACAGCCAGACGATGCCGGCGCCGTTGCAGGAGGCGCGTGGCCAATTGACCCGCCTGTTGACGTTCGCGGTATGACCGGGCAAGTCATGAGTCCGGCCCCGGCGATGGCCTGGGACTGGCAGCCGCGCCTGCACCCGGCCAAGCCTCAGGCGGCCGTGGCCTGGGGCGAGGTGGCCCGGCGTCTGCATGCCCGTCTGTTGCTGAACGCTGACGGGGCTGACCGCCGCCTGCATGCCACCGCGCATCGCGACGGGCTGATTGTTACCGGTGCGGCTGCCGACCTGCCGTGGGTCGATGGCATCGAATACGCCTGCACCGATGAGCGTGCGCCCGGCTTGTGGCTGCCGACCCGTTGGGAGCCCGTGGTGCCCGTCGATCTGCTGGGGCAGGCGCTGGCCAAGGCCCTGGCCCGCTCGCCGCTGCTGCTCTGGCATGCGCCCAGGGCGGCGGTGCCGCTGGACCGGCAGTTACCCTTGAGCGCAGCGCTGCTGCAGCGCATCGCCAGTCACTGGGCGGACCGCTGATGCAATTGCCTGAATCGCTGCACCCCTGGCGCCAATGGCTGGAATGGTTCGCGCCCGACTACCTGCCGCTGTTTGCCGACCTGCTGGGGCGCCTCAATCCCTTGCTCGGGCCGCTGCATGGCCGCCAGCAAGGCGGTGTGCCGGAACCGGACGGGCTGGGCGACCTGCAACGCCGTGGTCCTTATGAGCGCCTGCTGTCCAGCGAATGGCTGCTGGCTGAAGAACTGCCCGACGAGTTTCTGCGCCGGGCGGTGGAGGGCGAGCATGTGTTCCTGGCGCCACAGTACCGGGCCCGCCAGGCCAATCGGCTGATGGTCGTGCTGTTCGATGCCGGCCCCCTGCAACTGGGCGCGGCGCGGCTGGTGCACCTGGCGCTGTTGATGCTGCTGGCGCGCCGTGCCCGGCAGGCCGGTGCCGAGTTGCGCTGGGGCATCCTCCAGGATGCAACACCGACGCTGCATGCATTCGACAGCGTCGCGCACCTGCGTCAGTTGCTGGATGCCGCGACCTGGACGGTGGTCAATGACGGGCACTGGCAGGCCTGGCGTGCCTTTCTGGCCGACCAGCCGCAGCGCGCCGGGGAATGCTGGGGGGTGGGGCTGCGCCTGCCCAGGTCGCCGGTGGCGCCCTTTACCCACCTGGTCCAGGTGCAGCGCCACCTGGACGGCCAGCGCCTGAGTGTCGAACTGCAGGCCGGCAGTACCCGGCAGGTGACGCTGCCGATACCGGACGCGCGCCTGGCCGTGCCACTGCTCAAGGGCCAGTTCGAGGGCGAGGTGGTCAGGTCCGTGCTCAAAGGGACCGTATCGCGGGTGTCGCTGACCCTGCCGCCGGTGATTTCGATAACCGGCAAGCACATTGCCCTGCGCCTGCTCGACGAGCCAGGCATGGTGGTCATCCGCCTGCCGGCCTCGGAGCAGCAACTGAACCTGCAAGTGCACCACAGTTTCTGGAACGGGGCGCGCACGCCATTGGCCGTGACCTTCATGAGCCGTACCGTGACGGCCGTCCTGAGCGACAGCGACTGGCTGTGGTTCTGGAACGTGCGTGGTCTGAGGCCGGTCGACAAGCCCGAGCGCGAGCAGTTGCAACTGCCGCCGGGCACGGCCAACTGGTTGCCGGTGGCCTGGTTGCCGAGCCGTCAGGGTGGCCGGTTGTTTGTGCTCGACACCCAAGGGCATCTGGCGTACTGGGTCGCCCACAGCGGCAAGGCGCCAGCACCGCCGGAGGCGGGCAAGACCTGCTACCTGGCTGACAACGTGCTGGGCCTGTCGATGGTCGACCCGCACTGGATGGGCTATGTGCACAACAAGGCCGGGCATTTGTATGCCTACACGGTCACTGTCGATGGCACCACAACCTGTGTCGGCATGCTCGGCGATGCCGATGGCGTCACCGAGGTGCTGTTTGCCGCCAACCCTTTGTGGCGCAAGCATTTCGGCGGCTGTGCATTGGGCCGCGTCGACAATGGTCGCCAGAGCTGGAAGGTGGTGCCGGCCCACAGCCTGCAAATGGACAGCGAACACATTCACTTGGCCCCCGGCTGGAAAGGGCTGGGCCTGGTGTTGCAACCAGGCCGCCGCCACTACGCGCTGGTGATGATGGCGCCGGACAAACACAGCATCGGGCTCTGGAGCCAGGGTCAGCAACAGGTGCTGTTCACCACGACCCAACCGATTGCCCGCGTGAGCTTTTGCAGCCTCAGCGGCCTGGTCGCCGTGCTGACCACGGCCCGGGAGCTGCTGGTGTATTCGGTCTCGGGCCGCACCCTGGTCCTGCAGGTGATGTGCAACCAGCTCAAGGATGAACACAAGGAACGCACCGATGCCTGAGCATGACGCCACACTGATCCGCCGTCCGGTGCTGACCGGCCAGCAGCAGGTCGAGGGCCTGTGGTGGCCGGCCGAACGCTTCACCGAGCAGCAATGCGCGCGCCTGATCGTGCAGCACTGGCAGACCGGCGCCCGTGCCTTTCGCTTCGCCGACGGCCACCTGTTGTGCTGGCGCCAGCCGCTGTCGCTGCACTGCGACACCCTGGCCGGCTGGCCGTTGATCCGCCAGGGGCGCGGCTTGTGTTCAGCGCCGTTGACCGAGCAGGAGCGGGCGCACCTGCCGACCGCCGACCTGTGGCTGGTGCGCGGCAGCCAGGTCAGCGCCTTGCACCTGCGTGACGCCACGGCGCTGGCGCCGGGTGACTGGCTGGCGATCAGCGATTACCCCTTGCATGAGACCTTCGATTGCCGCAGCACCCTGCCCGAACCGGAACTGGAACCCTTGGGAATCGCCAGCGATGTACGTGACATCCTGGGCGATGCCGTGGGCCCGGCCAGCCCCGAGCGCGAAGGGGTAATGCAGGCCTTGCAGGCGCGTCAGCGCCAGGCGGTAGATAAGTCGCCGTCCGCCCAGCCTGCAACCGCTGCGCGCAGTGACCCCTGGCGTGCGCCGAGTGGCCCGTATCCCGACTGGCTGAAGATGGCCGTGTTTCTCGGGCTGGTGATGCTGATGTCCGCGCTGGCCGCGCAGTTCGATCAAGCACGTCCCTCCGGTTCCGTGAACATCGGCGCGGTGCTGATCAGCCTGCTCATCGGGGTCGTGCTGTTCACGCTGTTGCTGATGGGCCTGCGCAAACTGCTGCGCCAGCGTGACGTGCCGGTCCGCCAGGGCGGTGCACCAGGCTCGGCCAAGGCTGCACAGCAGGCCCGGCGCCAGGCCCCGCAACAGGCGGCTGCCAATGATTCGGCGCCTCCGGGCAAGGCGCCGCCGGCGCTGGCGCCACGCGCGCGTCGAGGCTGGCACAAACCGGCCACCTGGCGGCGCTGGCTGACGCGCCTGACCCGGCATTCGCGCTTGTCTGACCTGTACGGCAAGCGCCAGGCAGCCTACGTACAGCGCATGCTAGCCATGTTCGAGGACGGCGACCTGCAGGAAGCCTTGCGTCATGCCATCCCCATCGGCAGCGGGCAGGGCGCCACCGAGCAATCCTTCGGCACGCCGCAGCGCCGCGATGAACTGAAGCTCAGCCAGCACACCGGCCCCGGTCGCGCGATGCTGTTCGAAGAAGACATGGAGGCGCACCTCAAGCAGTTGTACCGCCAGGCCTTCGAGCGCCTGGACCGCGAAGGCCGGGTCGAGGAGGCCGTGTTTGTCCTGGCTGAGCTGCTCAAGGTGCGTCAGGAAGCGCTGGATTACCTGGAAAAGCACGGGCGCCATCAACAGGCGGCCGAGCTGGCGCTGGGCTGGGACATGCCGGCGGCGATGATCGTGCGCCTGCTGTGCCTGGCCGGCGACTGGCAGCGGGCCTTGCTGGTGGCCCGGCGCGACGATGCCTTTGCCGAGGCCGTGCCGATGCTGCAGGACAAGTGGCCCGAGCAGGCCGACCGCCTGCGCCTGGAGTGGGCGCAGGCCTTGATCGGCAAGGGCTTGTGGCTGCAAGCGGTGGACGTGGTCTGGCCTCTGCCGGCCGAGCGCCCGCGTGCGGCGCAATGGCTGCTCGATGCCGAGGCGGCCGGTGGACGCCTGGCCATCGGCGCGTTGGTCAAGCGCGCCATCCTGCTACCCGACACCCTGGCCAGTTATGGTACCTGGGTCGAGCAACTGCGCGATGATCCGCAGCGCTACACCGAGCGCGCCGCGCTGGCCGAGGCGTTGTTGCAGCATCAGGACCAACAGGCTGCGCTGGCCTGGCTCAGTGGTGCGACGGTCCACGCGATCCTGGCCGACCAGTCCTGCGGCCATACGCGCCTGACCCAGAGCCAGTTGCAGACGTTGATGAAAATGAGCCAGGACCCGTTGTTGCAGGCCGACCTGCCGGCCAGGCTGCTGATGCCGGCGGCCCGCACGTCGCTGGACAAGGTGGCGGACACGCTGGAATGGACCGCGCCGCAAGCGGGCAGCCGGGCGATCCTGGACGCTGCCGTGCTGGATGATGACCGTTACCTGCTGGCCTTGGGTGAGGCGGGGGCCTCGGTGATCGATGCCAGCGGCAAGACACTGTTTCATTTCTCGGTGCCGGCGCAGGAACTGGTCATTGCCCACAGCCGGCAAGTGGCCCTGGCGCTGGCCCGGCACGATGGCGTGTGGCGCATCAGCAAGCTGGACCTGGTCAATCGCACCGCCAAAGACCTGGGCGTGCTGATGTTCAATGTCCATGCCCGCTCGTTCGATGGCACGGCCTGGACCATCGGTCGCGACAAGCAGGTGCGGGTGGTGGATGTGGACCACGGCTTTGCCACGCTCTGGCATGTCAGCGACCTGCCGGGGAAGATTATCTGCCTGCGCGAGGACACAAAGCATGAGCATTGGTGGCTGTACAACCCCGATGGCGATAACCAGTTCTGGCACTACACGCTGCCCGAGCGTCGGCTGACCGGACGCGAACCGATGCCGGCGCGGATCTATGAAGACAGCGACCAGGTGTTCTGCTTCGATGGCCAGTTCCTGGAGTACCGCCTCAAGCACGTCGACACCGGGGCCCCCATCCTCTTGCTGGAGGAGGGCCGCGACCGCAAGGGCTATCGCCTCCCGGGCCTGGACGAAACCAGCGCCGAGCATGACAGCGATGCCGTTCTCCTCAAGGCCTCCACGCACTGGCTGCTGGTGGCTTATGTCAACGGCGATCGGCAGAGTGCCTGGCATATGATTCACCGCGACAGTGACCGCCTGTGTGCCCGTCTGCAATGGCCGCAGCATGACCTGTATGAGGTGATCGTGCGCAGTTGCGGGGATGACTGGTTGCTTTTTGATGGCGAGGGGCGGTTCAGTCATCTCAATATCGATGAAGGCCGCCAGCGCAACATTTCGGTCAATTGAACCGCCACGTACTGGTAATGCCGATCAGTCAGGCCGGTTTTCACCCGTTTTTGCGTCTGACACACAATTGTGGGAGGCCGCCTCCCACAGTCTGGTGCCAAGCCCGAAATTCAGGGTCACATCAAACCTGTGGGAGGCGGCTTGCCGGCGATGAGGCCAGCTAGGCAATACATCTGCTGCGTCTGTGCTGACTGGCCCTACCCCCGTAGGAGCGACCACCGGTCGCGAATGCAGGCTGTCAGGCACTGAAGAGGTTGAATCTACCGGCCCTTTCGCGACCGCTGGTCGCTCCCACAGGATTGTGTAAGGCTTGGAAATCGGCCGCTCTGGCGAATGCGGCGGTMCAGRCGCGGGGCTTGTCAGACCGTCATCGYCGGCAAGCCGCCTCCCACAACAGCGMCCTGMGTTYGAYGAAACYCAGCTAACTGACTGGCCTTATCCCGTAGGAGCGACCARCGGTCGCGAATGCAGGCTGTCAGGCACTGAAGATAGTGAATCTACCGGCCCTTTCGCGACCGCTGGTCGCTCCCACAGGATTGTGTAAGGCTTGGAAATCGGCCGCTCTGGCGAATGCGGCGGTACAGGCGCGGGGCTTGTCAGACCGTCATCGYCGGCAAGCCGCCTCCCACAACATGATCTGCGTTTGACGAAACATTCCCCGGCAGCGTTGAGTGCGGCAGGATCGTAGCCTTTGGCTATGCTCAGGGCTCATGAATCTGGCAGTACCGGCACAGCGTCGGTCAGTGATGGGGCGTGGTGCATGGAGCGACTGTTTGCCCTACAGGGGCTCAGGGGCCTGGCGGTACTGGGCGTGGTGCTGTTTCACATGACTTCGGTCGAGGCCCGATACTCAGGCGGCGACCGGCTGCTGCCGGGGTTTCTGGATTTCTTCCAGTTGGGCGTCGACCTGTTTTTCGTCATCAGCGGTTTTGTGATGGTGATCGTCAGTCGCGGCCGCTTTCAGGACAGCGTCCAGGCGCAGCGCTTTGTGTTCAACCGGGTCTCGCGCATCTACCCCACCTATTGGCTGTACTTCTTCATCACCCTGGCGGTGTACCTGGTGCAACCGGGCATGGTCAACAGCGGTCATGGTGATTCCAACTTGCTGCGCTCGTTCCTGCTGCTGCCCAGCGACAAGGTGTTGCTGGTGATGGTCGCCTGGTCACTGGTGTTCGAATTGTGGTTCTACCTGGTGTTCAGTGGCTTTCTGCCGTGGCGCGAGCGCTGGCTACCGGGCTTGCTGGCGGTCTGGGCCTTGCTGCTGCTGGTGTTCAACACCCTGCAGTCCTGGCAGGACTATTCGCCTCTGGTGCAGATCATCGTGCATCCCTATGCGCTGGAGTTCATCGGTGGCGCGGCCTTGGCGCTGTTGTTCCACAGCCCCTACAGCGCCAGGATCCCTGACCGTACCGTGTGGGCCCTGCTATGGCTGACCACACTGGTGGGCATGCCGCTGATCGGCTTTTTCCAGCTGTTCGAAGGGCATGGTTTGGCGCGCATGCTGGTGGTGGGCGTGACCTTCGGTGGCCTGGTACTGAGCCTGGCGCTGCTGGAGCGTCGTGGTCGGGTGCGGATAAGTCCGGCGCTGGTGGCGGTGGGTGACATGTCCTACACCCTTTACCTGTCGCACTTGCTGGTGCTGGGGGTGATCGGACGGGTGTGGACATGGCTGGGGCCCTGGCCTGGCAGTTACCTGGATAACCTGGTCTTTGCCGTGCTGATGATGGCTGCCGTACTGGTTTATGGCTGGGTCGGCTACCGGCTCTTTGAAAAGCCGGTGCTCGACCGGGCCAATGCCTTTTGCAAGTGGCGCTTTCGTTCAAGTGTCAGGCCGGCGGTGCATCACCGCTGAGCGGCACCTCCACAACATGTTCGGGCAACACGCGGCGTATACGTCGCTCCAAATGATAGGCCCCTTCATCGTTGTGTCGCAGGTAAAACCGGCCGCAGGTGACGCAGGTCCACACACCGCACTGATTGTAGGGGTAGTAGCGCGGGGCGATCGGTGCGTGGGGCGACCAGTAGGACGTCCCGGCCGGGTGATATTCATCAAGGGTGGACTCGTCTTTGAGCTCCTGGGCCAGGGTGCCTACCCGCATGAACTGATCTTCGTGGTAGGTGGCCGGCCAGCCACTCCAGCCGGTCAGGTCGCGTTCCAGACATACGCAAGCGAGGTTGTGCGCCAGCGGCTCCTGCGCCTCGCGGACCAGGCGTTCAGCATCGTAGACCATCATGGCGATTGACCTCAGTGTTCGGCAGCCGGGGCTGCGCAGGCAAGTTGAACGGCATGGGCAATGATTCTGGCCGCCGTCACCACCTGTTCAAGCGACAGGTGGGACGGGGCGATCCGCAAGTGACGGCCCTGTCTATCAATACCATGACAATGGGTGGCACCGGCAGGGGTCATGCTCACACCGGCCTGGCCGGCCAGCTCCACCACCTGTGCAGCGCGCCCGTGCGGCACCTGCAAGGCAATGAAATAGCCGCCACCGGGGCTTGACCAACTGACCTGTTCGATCCCGCTCAGATGCTGGTCGAAGATGCGCTCGACCTGTGCGAACTTTTCCTGCAACAGGTGCCCCTGTTGCTGCATGTGCCGGCGCACGGTGTCAGGGTCCTTGAAGAACAGCAGATGACGCACCTGATTGACCTTGTCGGGGCCGATGGTCTTGTGCGTGCGACATTCGAGCCACCAGCGCAGCATCGCCTGGCTGGCACCGAAAAAGGCAAGGCCCGCACCGGGAATCAGCATCTTCGAGGTCGAGGCAAAGGCCAGGACCCGGTCCGGGTGGCCGGCCTGTGCACAGGCTGTGTGGATAGCGCTGTTGTCGTCAGCGGGCGATGGCCCGGCAAAGTCGTGCATGGCATAGGCGTTGTCCCAGAACAGCCTGAAGTCCCTGGCTGCCGCCGGCATGGCGGCAAGGCGTGTGACCACCTGCGAGGTGTAGACGGCGCCGTTGGGGTTGGCGTGCCGGGGAACGCACCACATGCCCTTGATCGTCGGATCGCTGGCGACCAGGCGTTCGACTTCGTTCATGTCGGGCCCGTGTTCGGTCATCGCCACTGGCACCATGTCAATCCCGTAATACTCGCAGATGGAAAAGTGCCGGTCGTAGCCAGGCTCCGGACAGATGAACCGCACCCTGTCAGCCCGGCCCCAGGCGGGGCTTGCGGGAAAACCGCGTACCCAGGCGTGCCCGAGGGTCTCATGCATCAGCGCCAGGCTCGAGTTCTCACCTACCGCCACCTGCTCGCCAGGCAGGCCCAGCAGCAGCGGGCCAAACAGGTCCCGGACCTCGCGCAGCCCCTGCAGCCCGCCATAATTGAGCCAGTCCTGGCCATCGGCGGCACAGAAGGCCTGCTCGCCCGGCAGGCTGAGAAAGGGCCGTGACAGCGCCACCTGTTCGGCAGAGGGCAGGCCACGGGTCATGTTCAGCGATGGCGGTTGTGCACAGAGTGCGGCATGACGTGCGCGCAAGGTGTTCAGGCAGGTAAGGGGCGGCATATCAGACTCCTGTCAGCGCGGTGATCAGCATGAAGAACGTCAGGGACACGAACAGCGTGCGGAATACACCGCGGTAGCGGGCAGCCACGATCACGGCCACCGCCAGCGTCGCCAGGCGAATCAGGGTCGAGGCATCATCGAAATGCCCTTGCCAGTCGCTGTACCAGGCGTCTCCCAGCAGTGCCGAGTAAATGATCCCGCCCATCACGGCAAAGGCCGCATAGCTCAGAAAACGCCAGGCAAGGCTTTGCTCGGTCAGTGGAAACCGGTGAAAGAACAGGATCGGCAGCGCGCGCAGCGCATAGGAGCCCAGTGCGGCGATCAAAATCAGGGTCCAGTGGCTCATGGTGCATGCCTTGCCTTGAGCACATCGAATGCCAGCATCAGGCCGGCCAGCACAAAGGGCACCACGAAGATCTGGTACTCCTGCAGGAAGCGCCCGGCCACCGGGGTCAGGGCAAAACCGGCCATGGTGACCAGCAGGGGCTTGAGTTTTGGCCAGCTCAGCGCGGCCAGTGCCGTGAAATGCACGGGCAGGATGATGCCGATCACGGCCTTGAGGTACGGGCCCTGCTCGGTACTGATCCAGAAGCCGGCGACCGTGGCGATCACGGCCACGCTCAGGGTGCTGACCCCGCAGCCCAGGTAATAGCCGTGCAGGTTGTCGATCTTGTCTTTCTTGCCTGTGGAGAGAGTAAAGGTCGAGATCGACAGCAACTGCGCGCAGAGCAGTGATTTCCACAGCGGCACGCCCTTGAAGTGCTCTGCCAGCACCGACGACATGATGACAAAGCGGAAGTTGACCACCAGGGTCGTGAGCAGGATGGACATCACTGTCAGGCTGACGCCGTGCTGGGTCAGGAACACCTGCAAGGGCGCGGCATGTACGGTCAAGGTCATCACCATGGCCTGCAAGGCACTGAAGCCTGCTTCGCTGCTGGCGGCACCAATGGAAAAAAACAGAAACACAAAGGTCAGGCTGACCGGCGAAGCATCAATGCACCCTTCAATAAACGCCGGCCTCTTTCGGCACGTCATGGGCGTATTTATAAGTGATGTTTCAGTGTTGTCACTCATGAATAAATCCTCGGATTGCCGGCGACTATCAATCGCCGGCAATGTAATGCTTATTGAACTTTAATGGTGCGCAAGGCTGTTCAGGAAGTTCACGCTTTTAAGTAACGTGGCGCCACGTGTTTCAAAGCCGATCGTGCCGTGCCAGCCGGTGCGTTCAATCGCGGTCAGCAGCGCCGGAAAGTCGAGCGTGCCGCGACCCAGGGGAGAGTGAGCATCGCGGTCACCCTTGTTGTCGCTGAACGACATGCCCCTGACACGCGCATTGAACTTGTTGAAAAAGGACAGGGGATCGCCCTGGTTGACGTAGGCGTGGGAAACATCGAGGAACAAGTGCAGGTCAGGCACGTCAGCCAGTACCGCTTCGACTTCGTCCTCGGTGGTGCAGATGTAATAGAAAGGGTGGAACCGGGTGTAGTTGCACAGGTTCTCCAGCCAGATTTCGACCCCCCGCGCCCGGCCATAGGCGACCAGTTGTTGCAGGTTGTCGATCAGGTGGCGCAGCCCGATGCCACACGCCTCGCGCACCAGGCGTGGCTCTACGATGCCGCCACCATGGACGATCAGCGGAACGCCGCCCAGGGCCTGGCACAGGTCGACTTCCTGCTTGACGTAGTCCAGCGCGCTGCTGGCCAGGGCTTTGACATCGCTGCCCAGAGGCGCCTTGAAGTTGCCATGGTAGATGGGCTGCATGCCGGTGACCTGCATCAGCTCGATCAGGGCTGCGAGACGCTCGGTCTTGAAGTCATCGGGCCGTTCGCCCTCCAGGCTGCCATCGATGTACCAGTGGGAATAGCCTTCTTCGCGGGCCGCCAGCAGGCCGGTTTCGGCTGACAGATAGTTTTGTTGCGCGGCCGCTGTCATGAACATCGGCCAGTCTGATACAAGGGGCGAAGTTGTGAGTGCAGGGGGGGCTGTTATCGTCATCCGTTATCTCCGTTTTATTGTTGTTGACTGTCCATGGGTTTAATAACAATTCATCAAGCGTGTGCGCGTGCAGTCACTGTGTTGAAAGCGGCTGTGCAGAGTACGTGCAACAAGCAGGGGTGTAATGGGGCGTGGCGTGACGGTGTGACTTGGTGTGCAATCAAAGTATGCGCTGGATCGGCTTGTTTTCAAGCCAGGCCAGCAGGCGCAGTGTGTAGGAAAATGCCTTGTTTCAAATTCGGCCTTGAATAATGTGATCCCATTTGTTGGGCAGTGCGTAGACGTCAGGGTGTCGGGCCTCGACGCTCTACGCCACTGCGCCTAGAATGAACGGGTCACTGGCCCCATTCACCTGTTACTGCGAGCCCGTTCCCATGCCACCCGAATGCCAATTGCTCAGCAAGCCCGGCTGTCACCTGTGCGAGGTGGCCGAAGGGCTGCTGCTGCCACTGGTCGAGTACGGGTTGATGGTCGAGCTGGTTGACATCGCCGACGACCCGTTGCTGCTTGAGTATTACGACCTGCGTATCCCGGTGTTGCGCCGGGTCGACACCGGTGCCGAGCTGGACTGGCCGTTCGATGTCGATCAGGTGGCCAGTTTCCTCAGTTGGCCCTGCAGCCGTTGAATATCGATACGCGGATCAAATACCGCCACCTGGTGTGCTTTCTCGAAGTCGCGCGCCAGGGCAGCCTGGCCAAGGCCGCCGATCAGTTGGCGATCAGCCAGCCGGCCTTGTCCAAGGCGCTCAAGGAACTCGAAGGCCTGCTGGGCGCCGTACTGTTTCTGCGCGGCAAGCACGGCGCCCAATTGTCCGGGGCGGGCGTGGCCTTCATGCGCTTTGCCGGGCCCAGCGTCCAGGCCCTGCGCGAGGGCGTCAACAGCCTGCGCTCGGGTGAGCACGAGACGGCCACGGTGCGCCTTGGCGTACTGTCCACCGCCGAAAGCCTGCTGATGCCCGAGGTGCTCACCCGTCTGCATGAACGTCACCCGGCGCTGATCGTCAGCGTGATGACCGGCCCCAGTGCCTACCTGCTGGCCCAGTTGCGCGTCGGCGAAGTGGACCTGGTGGTCGGGCGCATGACCGACAGCCCGCAGATCCACGGCCTGAGCTTCGAGCATCTCTATAACGAGTCGATGACCCTGGTAGCGCGCCGTGATCATCCGTTGCTGGCCGCGCCCCTGCGCCGTGAAAGCCTGCAGGACTACCCGCTGGTGCTGCCGCTGGCCGGCACCACCATCCGCGCCTTTGCCGACAGCCTGTTCGTGCAGTACGGCATCCAGCCGCCACGCCAGCGTCTGGAAACCCTGTCGTTGACCCTCAGCCGGCGTTATGTGCAACGCAGCAACGCCATCTGGATCGCGCCGCTCGATGCAGTATTGCAAGAGGTGCAGGACGCCAGCCTGGTCGAACTCGACATGGGCATTCGCGAGCCAGGCGGCTCGGTGGGGCTGTGCAGCAACCCGGCGGTGCCCTTGTCACGGGCGGCGCTGTGGTGCGTGGATGAACTGCGCCAGGTTGGCGAAGCCTACCGCAACGGTGCCTACGGGCTTGATCCATAACCATTTGGTTATGGATGGTGGCTTTTTTTTCAATTTTAGAAAAATCCTTGGCGCGTGACACTGCGGCCAGCCCGATGCGCCGGCGGTACAGCCTGCCTCATAACAACAACGCCAAGGACCCAAGCCATGTCTGTTGCCGACAACAGCCGCTTCGTCATTCGTGATCGAAACTGGCACCCCAAAGCCCTCACGCCCGACTACAAGACCTCCGTGCTGCGCTCGCCGCGCCAGGCGCTGGTCAGCATCCCGCAGTCGATCTCGGAAACCACCGGTCCCGATTTTTCCCATCTGGTGCTGGGGCGCTTCGACAACGACCTGTTGCTCAATTTCGATCACGGTGGCCTGCCGATCGGCGAGCGTATCCTGGTGGCCGGGCGGGTCGTCGACCAGTACGGCAAGCCGGTGCCGCACACCCTGGTGGAAATGTGGCAAGCCAACGCCGGTGGCCGTTATCGCCACAAGCGTGACCAGTACCTGGCACCCATCGACCCGAACTTCGGTGGCGTAGGCCGGACCCTGACCGACCGTGACGGCAACTACAGCTTCCGCACCATCAAGCCCGGCCCGTACCCGTGGCGCAACGGCCCCAATGACTGGCGCCCGGCGCACATCCATGTATCGGTCAGCGGCCCGTCGATTGCCACGCGCCTGATCACCCAGTTGTATTTCGAAGGCGACCCGTTGATCCCGCTGTGCCCGATCGTCAAGTCGATCACCAACCCTGAGGCGGTGCAGAGCCTCATCGCGCGGCTCGACATGGGCCTGGCCAATCCGATGGATTGCCTGGCCTACCGCTTCGACATCGTTTTGCGCGGCCAGCGCCAGACCCACTTCGAAAACCGCTGAGGAGGTTGCCATGCCCGTTCAATTGCTGCCGGAAACCCCTTCACAGACAGCCGGCCCGTACGTTCATATCGGTCTTGCGCTGCAAGTGGCCGGTAACCCGACCCGCGAGCTGGAAATCTGGAACCAGATGGCCCGGCCGGGGGCTGCCGGCGAGCCCATCCTGTTGCTGGGCTCGGTCTATGACGGTAACGGCCAACTGATGCGCGACTCGTACCTGGAGTTGTGGCAGGCCGATCACCAGGGCGTTTACGACCCCACCTACGACCCGGCCCGGCCCTTCAACGGCTTCGGCCGCACCGCCACCGACGACGAGGGCGTGTGGACGGTCAAGACCGTCAAGCCCGGGGTGGTCACCAATGGCGCCGGCGTGCCGATGGCCCCGCACATCAACGTCTCGCTGTTTGCCCGGGGCATCAACATTCACCTGCACACGCGGTTGTATTTCGACGATGAAAGCGCGGCCAATGCCACTGACCCGGTGCTGAACCTGGTCGAGCAGGTCCAGCGCCGCGAGACCCTGGTCGCCAAACGCTGCACGGTGGACGGCCAGTTGGCCTATCGCTTCGACATCCGCGTACAGGGTGAAGGCGAAACGGTGTTCTTCGATTTCTAACGCTGCTGCGTGACCCAGGCCTGCGCACTGCCCGGTGCGCAGGCTTTCCTGCATAACAATAAAAGGGATAAGCCATGACGCTTTCTGCTACTGCGGCCGGGGGGCGAACCCTCGATGTGCAGCGTTTCATCAATGAACAACCGCTGTCGGCGTTTCAATGGCGTGTGGTTGCCTTGTGCTTTCTGATTGTCTTTCTCGACGGGCTGGACACCGCCGCCATGGGCTTTATCGCTCCTGCGCTGAGCCAGAAGTGGGGCATTGCCCGCGCCAGCCTGGGGCCGGTGATGAGTGCCGCGCTGATCGGCATGGTCTTTGGCGCCCTGGGCTCCGGCCCGCTGGCCGACCGTTTCGGCCGCAAGCTGGTGCTGGTGGTGGCGGTGTTTCTGTTCGGGCTGTTCAGCCTGCTGTCGGCCTGGAGTACCAGCCTGGATCAACTGTTGGTGCTGCGCCTGCTGACCGGTATCGGCCTGGGCGCGGCGATGCCCAATGCCACCACGCTGTTGTCCGAATACACCCCTGAACGCCTCAAGTCGATGCTGGTGACCAGCATGTTCTGTGGCTTCAACCTGGGCATGGCCAGCGGCGGGTTTATCTCGGCCAAGATGATCCCGGCCCTGGGCTGGGAAAGCCTGTTGCTGCTTGGCGGTGTCCTGCCGTTGGTCCTGGCCCTGGCGTTGGCGCTGTGGCTGCCCGAGTCGGCGCGCTTTCTGGTGGTGCGCAATCGCGGTGCTGCACGGGTGCGCAAGGTGCTGGAACCCATCGCCCCACAGGCGCTGGTCGGTGTCACGGATTTCAGCGTGCCCGAGCAGGCCAGCGTCGGCAGCCGCAATGTCTTGAAAGTGGTGTTTTCCGGCACCTACAGCGTCGGCACCTTGCTGCTGTGGCTGACCTACTTCATGGGCCTGGTGATTGTCTATTTGCTGACCAGCTGGCTGCCGACCCTGCTGCGCGACAGCGGCGCCAGCCTTGAGCAATCGGCGGTGATCGGCGCGCTGTTCCAGTTGGGCGGCGTGCTCAGTGCCGTGGGCGTAGGCTGGGCCATGGATCGCTACAACCCGCACTGGGTGATCGGCGGCGCCTACGCGCTGGCCGGGGCGTTTGCCTGGCTGGTCGGGCAGAGCCTGGACAACGTCATGCTGCTGGCCAGCCTGGTGCTGGTGGCCGGCATGTGCATCAATGGTGCGCAATCGGCCATGCCCTCGCTGGCGGCGCGCTTCTACCCGACCCAGGGCCGCGCCACCGGCGTGTCGTGGATGCTGGGCATCGGCCGCTTCGGTGCGATCCTCGGTGCCTGGGCCGGGGCCACCTTGCTGGGCCTGGGCTGGAGCTTCGAGCAGGTCCTGACCGCGCTGATGGTCCCGGCGGCCCTGGCGGCGCTGGCGATCCTGCTCAAGGGGCGGGTCAGCCATGCCGATGCGACATGATGCCTTCCACAGGAGCCTTTTTGTGAGTACACCCAGCAATCACCTGTTTGACGCCTATTTCACCCAGCCTGCCATGCGTCAGGTGTTCTCTGACGCCGGCCGGGTGCAAGGCATGCTCGACTTCGAGGCAGCCCTGAGCCGGGCCGAGGCGCGGGTCGGCCTGATTCCGCACGCCGTAGTGGCCGATATCGAGCAGCAGTGCCAGGCGGCCTTGTTCGACTTCGACGAACTGGCCATCGCCATCGGCAGCGCCGGCAATTCGGCGATTCCGCTGGTCAAGGCACTGGGCAAGCGCATTGCCGCGCACAACCCTGAGGCCGAGCGCTATGTGCACATGGGCGCGACCAGCCAGGACGTCATGGACTCGGGGCTGGTGCTGCAACTGCGGCAGGCCATCGTGTTGCTTGAACGTGACCTTGAGCAACTGGCCGGGCACCTGGCCGCTCAGGCGCAGCGTTATGCCGACACCCCGCTGGCCGGGCGCACCTGGCTGCAACAGGCCACGCCGGTCACGCTGGGGATGAAAATCGCCGGCTGGCTGGGCGCCGTAACCCGTCACCGCCAGCGCCTGGTCGAACTCAAGCCACGCCTGTTGAGCCTGCAGTTTGGCGGTGCGTCGGGCAGCCTGGCGGCGCTGGGCGAGCAAGCGTTCGACGTGGCCCAGGCCCTGGCCGATGAGCTTGACCTGACCCTGCCTGAACAACCCTGGCACACCCAGCGCGACCGGCTGGTGGAGTTCGCCAGCCTGCTGGGCCTGCTGGCCGGCAGCCTGGGCAAGCTGGGCCGCGACATCAGCCTGCTGATGCAGACCGAAGTGGGCGAGGTGTTCGAACCGTCGGCGCCAGGCAAGGGCGGCTCCTCGACCATGCCGCACAAGCGCAACCCGGTGGGCGCCGCCGTGCTGATCAGCGCCGCCACCCGGGCGCCGGGGCTGGTGGCGACGATGCTGGCGGCCATGCCGCAAGAGCACGAGCGCAGCCTGGGCCTGTGGCATGCCGAGTGGGAAACCCTGCCTGAGCTGTGCTGCCTGGTCTCCGGGGCCTTGCAACAGGCCTTGCTGGTGGTGCCGGGGCTGGAGGTGGACGCGCAACGCCTGCGCGCCAACCTCGAATCGACCCAGGGGCTGGTGCTGGCCGAAGCCGTAAGCATTGCCTTGTCGCGCTGTGTTGGCCGCGATGCCGCGCACCATCTGATCGAACAAAGCTGCCGTCGCGCAGTGGAGCAGGGCGCGCACCTGCGCCAGGTATTGGGCGCTAACACTCAGGTCACCGAACATTTGTCAGCCGACGAGCTGGACCGCCTGCTGGACCCGGCCCATTACCTGGGCCAGGCCCGGCGCTGGGTCGAGCGCGCCGTGGCTGAACACACCCATTTCACCCAGGAGTGATCCATGAACGAAAAAGAACGCTATGACGCCGGCATGCAGGTGCGTCGCGCCGTACTGGGCGACACCCACGTCGACAACAGCCTGAAAAAACTCACGCCGTTCAACGAAGAATTCCAGGAAATGATCACCCGCCACGCCTGGGGTGATATCTGGACCCGCCCGGGCCTGCCACGCCACACCCGCAGCCTGATCACCATCGCCATGCTGATCGGCATGAACCGCGAAGGCGAGCTGCGCCTGCACCTGCGCGCCGCGAAAAACAACGGCGTGACCCGCGACGAGATCAAGGAAGTGCTGATGCAGAGCGCGATCTACTGTGGCATCCCGGCGGCCAACGCCACCTTCCACCTGGCCGAAGACGTGTGGAACGAACTGGGGGTCGAGTCGCTGCAGGAATGAACTGAACCTTTGTAGGAGCGCGCTCTGCCCGCGACCGGCTGCGTTAGCAGTCGTAAATTTGTGGCGTTTCATAAATTTTGAGTGCGTCCACAGTTCAGCATTTGTGGCGTCTGGCAGATTTTGCGAGCGCTTCGCACTCGGTCGCGGGCAGAGCGCGCTCCTACTTGCCATCCGCAGGTGTTATTGCCCGTTTGCAAGAAACGGATAGTGATCTGCATAAAGCGGATATTGCCCGCCCCTCCATCGCCCTAACCTGACCTGGCCTGAACAATAACAATGGAGGCTCCAGGTCATGTCCCTCGGCTCTGATTATCTGAACTCGCTGCTCCAGGAAGACAAGGAGCAGGGCATCTACCGCTGCAAGCGGGAGATGTTCACCGATCCGCGCCTGTTCGACCTGGAGATGAAGCACATCTTCGAAGGCAACTGGATCTACCTGGCCCACGAAAGCCAGATCCCCGGCAAGAACGACTTCCTGACCACCCAGATCGGCCGTCAGCCGATCTTCATCGCCCGCAACAAGGACGGAGTGCTCAACGCCTTCCTCAACGCCTGCAGCCATCGCGGCGCGATGCTGTGCCGGCACAAGACCGGCAACAAGTCGTCCTACACCTGTCCGTTCCATGGCTGGACCTTCAACAACAGCGGCAAGCTGCTCAAGGTCAAGGACCCGGTGGACGCCGGCTATCCGGACAGCTTCAACTGTGAAGGCTCCCATGACCTGACCCGCGTGGCGCGTTTCGAGTCGTACCGCGGCTTTCTGTTCGGCAGCCTGAACGCCGACGTGCTGCCACTGGTCGAGCACCTGGGCGAGTCGGCCAAGATCATCGACATGATCGTCGACCAGTCGCCCGAGGG
>NZ_LMOA01000013.1:0-9885 GCF_001423155.1 Pseudomonas sp. Leaf127
AGGCGCCACGGATCTTGAAGGAAAACACCGGCTGCAGGTCTTCGCGCTTGAGCAGCACCTGGTTGCCCAGGCGCTCGGACAGTTGCCGGGCACCGTGCAGCGGGGTTTCGATGGCGACGTCGTAGACGCGCGAGGTGAGGATCTTCTTGACGTACTGTTCAAGCATCGTGGCGACATCACTGGCGGAAGGAGCAAGGGCCGAAAGTCTAACCCGTGCCCCGAGGCACGACCATACGAATGACCCGCCTTTAGACGCCAGTGGCCGCTATAATGGCCGCCCTTTCGCATCCCTTGGCACCGTGGAGCCCGCATGACTCAGGATCAACTCAAACAGGCCGTCGCCCAGGCCGCTGTCGACTTCATCCTTCCCAAGCTCGACGACAAGAGCATCGTTGGCGTCGGCACCGGCTCTACCGCCAACTGCTTCATCGATGCGCTGGCCGCGCACAAGGGTGCCTTCGACGGCGCAGTCGCCAGCTCCGAAGCCACCGCCGCACGCCTCAAGGGCCATGGCATTGCGGTGTATGAGCTCAACACGGTCAGCGACCTTGAGTTCTACGTCGACGGCGCCGACGAAAGCGACGAGCACCTGAACCTGATCAAGGGCGGCGGCGCCGCCCTGACCCGCGAGAAGATCGTCGCCGCCGTGGCCAGGACCTTCATCTGCATCGCCGACGGCAGCAAGCTGGTGCCGGTACTGGGCGCCTTCCCGCTGCCGGTCGAAGTCATCCCAATGGCCCGCAGCCACGTGGCCCGGCAACTGGTGAAACTGGGCGGCGACCCGGTCTATCGCGAAGGCGTGCTGACCGACAACGGCAATATCATTCTGGACGTGCACAACCTGAGCATCACCGACCCGGTGCAACTGGAAAGCCAGATCAATGCCATCGTCGGCGTGGTCACCAACGGCCTGTTCGCCGCCCGCCCGGCCGACCTGCTGCTGCTGGGCACCGCCGAAGGGGTGAAAACGCTGACCCGCTGAACACCGCCTGAACTGGCCCGTGCAGGACCGGCTTTAGCCGGGAATGGCAAAGCCACAGGATTTCGCTTCAGCCATTCGCGGCTGAAGCCGCTCCTGGATCGGCTCAGTGGCCACACCATCAGCAAAAATGCTCTGCCTGTTCAAGGCAAACGTGCCAGGTGTTCATCAGCACTTACACCTGACAAGGTGTATCAAGGCTTCTTGAACACATAAAACAGGTTCGGTTCGCTCACCAGGTACAGCACGCCGTCGTCGTCCATGGCGATGCCTTCGGCTTGGGGCACGGTCTTGCTCAGGCCCATGTCGCCCTTTTTCAGCGAAGCGCTGCCCACCGGGCGGCCTTCGGTGTCCAGTTCCAGAATCTGCCGGGACTCGTCGGACAGTGCCAGTAAATGACCGCTGCGTTCGTCAAATTGCAGGCTGGAAAGATCACGCACGAAGATGCCGGCATCGCGCTTGCGGTTGGAGATCACTTCCAGGGCATTGGGTGTGGCGCTGTTGAGCTTTGGAAAGCCATGCACCTCGATGATCTGCACCGGGTCGCGCTCCTTGGCCACGAACAGGCGCTTGCCCTTGGTGTCGTAGGCCAGGCCCTCGAAGCCCTTGTTGTTGCCGGCATCGAAGTTGAGGGTCAACTGTTCGGCGTGTTCGGCGTCCAGGCTTTGGGTGTTGTCATCGACATGCACCTGGATCAGGCGCTGGCGGCGTTCGTCGCTGATCACATAGACGCCGGGGCTGATGTATTCCACCGCTTCCGCGTCGCCAAAGCCGACCAGCGCGATACGGCGCAGGATGCGACCGTCCAGGCTCAGCTCGACCATTTCGCTGTTCTGGTTGGTGACGGTGAACAGGCTCTTGCGGTCCGGGTCGTAGCTCAGGGCCGACACATCGTCGTCAAGCCCGTCGATCACTTGCCCTTCGATCGTCACCCGGTACTCGTCCAGGCCCATGACAGACGCCGATTGCGATTGCCAGAACATTGTCCAGTTGAACGCGGCACGCTCGATCAGACGAAACTCGCGATTGGCGAAAAACAGCAGGGCAATCGACAGCAGCAGCACCAGGACCAACAGTTGCAGACGAATAAAGCGACGCATTCCAGCAGCTCGACACAGGAAGGGGGGGCAGCATTAATAGCACGCCAATCTGAAGCCAGGCTTAACAATAGCCTTATGCCATCAAATCAACCGCACCAGATGATTTCTATTTCTTTTCAAAGACGTAAAACAGGTCCGGCTCGCTGACCATGTACAGCGTGCCCTTTTCATCCACGGTTACGCCTTCGGCACGCGGGATGGTGCTTTTCAGCCCGTTCACACCACCGAGCAAGGTCATGAAGCTGACCTGCTGGCCCTTCTCGTCCATCTCCAGCAGCAGGTGAGAATCGGCCGACAGCGCCAGGGTATGGCCGGTACGTGGATCGATCGCCAGCGCCGACAGGTTGCGCATGTCCAGCGCGCCACTGTCGAGCGCCCTTCTGTCGCCCTTGAGGTGCTCGCTGCCGTCACCGCTCCAGGCCGACAGCTTGGCAGGGCGCTCTTCGCCCAGCAACAATTGTTGGCGTGCCGGGTCCCAGGCTATGCCTTCGAAACCCTTGTTCTTTTTCTCCGAGGTGCCCAGATCATACTGGCGCGCATCGGCCATGTTCAGCTCCGTGGTGTTGGCGTCGACCTTGATGATGCTCAGGTTATGCTGGCGCTCATCGGTAATGGCCACCAGGCCATTTTCCAGCACCGCCACGCCCTCGGGATTGCTCCAGCCATTGAGCGCGATCTTACGCAGCACATCGCCCGTCAGGCTCAGCTCGACCAGAAACGGATTCTTGCCCATCACCGCGAACAGGGTACGGGTCTGCGGGTTGTAGGCCAGGTCGCTGGCCTCGTCGCCGGCCATGCCCGGCAACACCTTGGCATCGATGGTGACCTTGTAGTCGGGCAGCCAGACACTGGCCTTGCGGTCGGCCTTGCTTTCCAGGGTCTCCTGGATGAACAGCCGCGCACGGTCATCCCAATGCATCGCAAACGCCAGGCCATAGCCACCCGCCAGCACCAAGGCCAGCCAGGCGTACCAGTGCATGCCCCAGCGGCGTGTCAGCGCAGGCGAAGCCGGCAAGGAAGAGGAAGATGAAGGGATGGCCATGTGCACGCTCCTGATCGGGAAGGACGAGTCAAGTCGGTGCCCCGATCCATGGGGCAGGCCAAGAGTATCCGGATCGATTGTGAAAAAAATGCAGTGACCAGAAATAGTTCCCCCCAGACGCAAAAAACCGCCCGATGGTCAGTGGGGCGGTTCTTGTAGAACAGGGGAGGTTTAGGGTCTGTTGCCGTTTCATCACGGCCGTGCTGAAACGGCAACAGCCCCTAGCGCACGGTACTTTCGTAACGCGCCTGCCCCACCAGTTCCAGAGCGATGCGGTCGCCGGCTTCGAACGGACCGACACCGGCCGGCGTGCCGGTCATGATGATGTCGCCGGCCTGCAGCGAGAAATTGGCGGCCATGTGCTGCAACATCGGCACGATCGGGTTGAGCATCAGGCTGCTGTTGCCGTCCTGCACGATCTTGTCGTTGATGGTCAGGCGAATGCCGATGTCGGTCAGGTCCGGGAAGGTGTCAGCCGAGACGAACGGCGCGATCACCGCTGCCCCGTCGAAGCACTTGGCCAGTTCCCACGGCAGGCCTTTCTCGCGCAGGCGGGTCTGCACGTCGCGCAGGGTCAGGTCCAGGCCGGGGGCAAAGCCACTGATGGCGTCCAGCACTTCTTCGACCGACGGGTTCTTGCTCAGCGACTTGCCCAGCAGCACCACGATCTCGGCTTCATAGTGCACGCTGCCACGGTCGGCAGGGATGCTGAAGCTGTCTTCCAGCGGCACCACGCAACTGCCCGGTTTCATGAACAGCAGCGGCTCGGTCGGCACCGGGTTGCCCAGTTCCTTGGCGTGTTCGGCGTAGTTGCGGCCGATGCAGACCACTTTGCCCAGGGGAAAGTGGATATTCGTTCCGTCGACATATTTATGCTGGTAGCTCATGGGGGCTCCTGAGGTCTGAGGGGGCAGGCATTCACCCTTGAGGGGCGAAGATTTTGCCGGGATTCATGATGCCATTGGGGTCAAACACGGCCTTGATGGCTTTCATGTACTCGATTTCGGCCGGCGAACGACTGTACGCCAGATAATCGCGCTTGGTCATCCCCACGCCGTGCTCGGCGGAGATCGAGCCGTTGTACTTCTGCACGATCTCGAACACCCAGGTATTGACCTTCGCGCAGGTCTCGAAGAACACCGCGTTGTCCATGTGCCGGGGCTTGAGGATGTTCAGATGCAGGTTGCCGTCGCCGATATGGCCGTACCACAGCACCTCGAAATCAGGGTAGTGCGCGGCCACGATGGCATCGATTTCAGCCAGGAAGGCCGGCACTTTGGCGACGGTCACGGAAATATCGTTTTTGTACGGGGTGTAGTGCGAGATGGTTTCGGAGATGTACTCGCGCAGCTTCCACAGGTTGCGCAGCTGTTGCTCGCTCTGGCTCATCACCCCGTCAAGCACCCAGCCCTGCTCGACACAGTGCTCGAAGAGGGCCAGCGCCTGGTCGGCAAGCGCTTCATTGACCGCTTCGAACTCCAGCAGCGCATAGAACGGGCACGGCGTAGCGAAGGGCGCCGGCACATCGCCGCGAGCCAGCACCTTGGCCATCGAGGCATGGGAAAAGAATTCGAAGGCGGTCAGGTCCAGCTTGCCGTGGAAGGCATGCAGCACCGGCATGATCGAGGCCACGTCGGCCGCGCCCAGCACCATCGCGGTCAGGTTCTTCGGTGCCCGGTCCAGGCGCATCGTGGCCTCGACCACAAAGCCCAGCGTGCCTTCGGCGCCGATGAACAGCTGGCGCAGGTCGTAGCCGGTGGCGTTCTTGAGCAGGTCCTTGTTCAACTCCAGCAGGTCGCCCTTGCCGGTGACCACTTTCAGGCCCGCCACCCAGTTGCGGGTCATGCCATAGCGAATGACCTTGATCCCGCCGGCATTGGTGCCGATATTGCCGCCTATCTGGCTGGAACCGGACGAGGCGAAGTCCACCGGGTAATACAACCCGTGCTCGGCCGCCAGGTCCTGCAACTGGCGGGTGATCACCCCCGGCTGGCAGACCACGGTGCGGTCGGTCAGATTGACGTCCAGCACCTGGTTCATGGCGTCGAATGACACCACCAGCTCGCCATTGGCCGCCACCGCCGCTGCCGACAACCCGGTGCGCCCGCCCGACGGCACCAGCGCCACACGGTGTTCATTGGCCCAGCGCACGATGGCCTGGACGTGCTCGACGGTGCGGGGCAGCACGACGGCCAGTGGCGCAGGAATAAACTGCCTGGTCCAGTCCTTGCCGTAGGTTTCAAGCGAGGGGGCGTCGGTCAGCACTCTGGCGGGCGCGACAAGCGCTGCCAGTTCATCGATAAGGGCACGCTGGGTCATCACTGAACTCTCGCAGATTTCATGGCAATCCTGAGAACCATTCACGTTGTGAAATGGGGTTTCGCGGGGTGCTTATGCTAGCATACGACGCCCAGTTGCCATTATGCGACGCGCCCACAGCGGGTCCATCCATGGTCAATGATGCCCCCATGCCATTTTTCCGGGATACAGGTTTACGCAGATGAGCAAGACTTCCCTCGACAAGAGCAAGATCAAGTTCCTTCTTCTCGAAGGTGTCCACCAGTCCGCAGTCGACGTACTCAAGGCCGCTGGTTACACCAGCATCGAGTACCACACCAAGTCACTGCCGGAAGCCGAGCTCAAGGAAAAGATCGCCGATGCCCATTTCATCGGCATCCGCTCGCGCACCCAACTGACCGAAGAACTTTTCGATTGCGCGAAAAAACTGGTCGCGGTGGGCTGCTTCTGCATCGGCACCAACCAGGTTGACCTGGACGCCGCCCGCGAGCGCGGTATCGCCGTGTTCAACGCCCCGTACTCCAACACCCGTTCGGTGGCCGAACTGGTGCTGGCCGAAGCCATCCTGCTGCTGCGCGGCATCCCCGAGAAGAACGCCTCGTGCCACCGTGGTGGCTGGATCAAGAGCGCGGCCAACTCCTTCGAGATCCGTGGCAAGAAGCTGGGCATCATCGGCTACGGCTCGATCGGCACGCAACTGTCGGTCCTGGCCGAAGGCCTGGGCATGCAGGTGTACTTCTACGACACCGTGACCAAGCTGCCGCTGGGCAACGCCACTCAGGTCAACAACCTGAACGAACTGCTGGGCATGTCCGACATCGTCACCCTGCACGTGCCGGAAACCGCTGCCACCCAGTGGATGATCGGCGAGAAGGAAATCCGCGCCATCAAGAAGGGCGGCATCCTGATCAACGCCGCCCGCGGCACCGTGGTCGAGCTGGATGCCCTGGCCGAGGCCATCAAGGACAAGCACCTGATCGGCGCGGCCATCGACGTGTTCCCGGTCGAGCCGCGCTCGAACGACGACATCTTCGAAAGCCCGCTGCGCGGCCTGGACAACGTGATCCTGACCCCGCACATCGGTGGCTCCACCGCCGAGGCCCAGGCCAACATCGGCCTGGAAGTGGCCGAGAAGCTGGTCAAGTACAGCGACAACGGTACCTCCGTGTCGTCGGTCAACTTCCCTGAAGTGGCCCTGCCGGCCCACCCGGGCAAGCACCGCCTGCTGCACATCCACGAAAACATCCCTGGCGTGCTCAGCGAGATCAACAAGGTCTTCGCCGAAAACGGCATCAACATCTCCGGTCAGTTCCTGCAGACCAACGAGAAGGTTGGCTACGTGGTGATCGACGTCGACGCCGAGTACTCGGACCTGGCGCAGGAAAAACTGCAACAGGTCAAAGGCACCATCCGTAGCCGCGTGCTGTTCTAAGCCTCGCGGCTGCAATGAAAAGGAGACCTTCGGGTCTCCTTTTTTGTGGGCGGCACGGTCCACTGTGGGAGGTCGCCCTGTATCGCGCAGCAAACATGGGACCGGTGTAGCGCGCTTGCCGGAGTGCCGGACCACCGCGACCGGCTGCGCAGCAGTCGTAAATTGTGGCGTTTCACAGATTTCTGCGAGCGCTTCGCACTCGATCGCCGGCAAGCCGCCTCCCACAGGATTGATGTTGCCCAAGGTCTCGGGCCTGGCACCAGACTGTGGGAGGCGGCTTGCCGGCGATGGCTATGTGTCAGGCGCAGCAGGTGTATGGGTCTTGCTGGCCTCATCGTCGGATCGCCGCCCGGAGCAAAGCCCCCTCCCACAGGATTGATGTTGCCCAGGATTTCGTGCCTGGCACCAGACTGTGGGAGGCGGCTTGCCGGCGATGGCTATGTGTCAGGCGCAGCAGGTGTATGGACCTTGCTGGCCTCATCGCCGGCAAGTCCCCTCCCACCCCATACCGCGTCGCCCTTGACTGATCGGTATTAACCTTCGGGTCTCCTTTTTTGTGTCTGCAAGACCGGTTATGGCCGGGGCGTATAATGCGTATTCGCAGCCGAACCGAGATGACAGAAAAGCCCATGAACAGCGCCCGTTTGATTATCCG
This sequence comes from Pseudomonas sp. Leaf127, assembly GCF_001423155.1. Classification (NCBI taxonomy): domain Bacteria; kingdom Pseudomonadati; phylum Pseudomonadota; class Gammaproteobacteria; order Pseudomonadales; family Pseudomonadaceae; genus Pseudomonas; species Pseudomonas sp. Leaf127. The sequence goes on from NZ_LMOA01000013.1 coordinate 7,507, forward strand.
CAAAGCCGAGCCTGCCGATATTGCAGGCATCGTCGAGCTGCAAAAAGCCAACCAGCAGGCCCAGGGCGGCAGTTTGTCCGGCGAACTGCCAGCGGCACGGATCGCCGAAATGCTCGAAGACATGCCACAGGTCGTGGCGATGCAGGGCGAAGAAGTGGTCGGTTTCTTGCTGACGACCTCACAGGCGGTCAACCGTCGACACCCGGTCATGGTGGTGGAAAAAACCCTTGAGGCCTTCCCGGCCATGGAGTCGGACGCCTATATCTATGGCCCGATCTGCGTCGGTGCCTGCCAGCGCGGTCAAGGACTGGCACAACGGCTGTTCGAAGCTCTGTTGCAATACGCACCTGATCGCCAGGGCGTGTTGTTCATCCGCGACGACAATCCGGCGTCTCTGCAGGCACATCGCAAGATGGGCATGCGCGCAGTGGCGCAGTTTCATTTCAATGACGCGCTGTTTCATGTCTTTGCCTACAAAACGCAAGCAGGCAGCACACGCTAAGGAAACGGATCATCGCCCCGACGCCGGAACCAGCCGGTCAGGGACAGGCGGTCGCGGCACGCAGGCAGCACCTCATGGGGGACTTCGCCGGAGAGAAACACCACCAGGCAACCGCCGACCGGGTCTACGTCATGGGGCTGGTCATTGCCCAGGTACATGCGCAGCTGCCCACCCTGCCCGGCCTGCCAGTCGGGGTTGAGGTACAGCACTGCCGAGACCATGCGCCGGTCGTCATCGCGAAAGCGGTCCAGGTGGCGACGGTAAAACGCCCCCGGCGGGTACTGGGCAAAATGGCTTTCGAAATCTTCCAGCCCCAGGAACAGCCCGCGATTGAGCGCCATGCGCAGGCTGTCCATGATCGACAGGTACTGGTCGCAGACCTCGACCTGACCCGGTTCCAGCCACTGGATGCGGTCGCCACGGACCTTTTCGCGCACTTCCTGGGCCGGGCCCCGGCCGACGGCGGCCGGCTCCAGCTCACCGGCAGCCGCGCGCCTGCGGCACTCGGCCGCCAGGGCGCCGGTCAGCGCATCGGGCACGAAGACGCTCTGCTGCGACCAGCCGTGGGCGACCAGGTCGTCAACAATGCGCAGCAATACGGGGTGATCAGGGGTCATTTGCATGGCGTGCATAGTATCCACAAGCCTGACGGACCGACAGCGGCGCCTGCGTGGATGACTGCTTTATTGTTCAAGGCAGTCACGCCTCGACAAAGCCCCGCCAACACCCGGACAATAGCACTCTGCCGACAGGAGTCCCGAATGCGTCGTTTGTGTGTTGTGCTGTTGATGTTGTGCGCGCTGCCTGCCTGGGCAGATGGCTTCGACCAGTTATACAAGGCCGCCGGCTGGCAACAGCAACGGGCGCACTTCAACGACGCCCTGAAGGCGGCGCAGCAGCGCTATAGCGCCAACCTGCCACCGGCGGTGTTCCAGGCTCTGGTCAATAACAGCAACCAGCGTTTTGCCCCGCAGGCGGTCGACCAGCGCGCCGAACAGCGCCTGCGCGAAAGCCTCAAGGACCCGGCCCCGGCGCTGCAATTCTTCCAGTCGCCGCTGGGCCGCAAGATCGTCGAGGCCGAGCTGACTGCTACGCGTGCCGACCAGTTGGCCAGGCACACCCAAGGCTTGCCGGTGATCGGGGCCGATGCCACCCGCCAGTTGCTGATCGGCCACCTGGCCCAGGCGCTGCCGGCCAAGCAGGCCGGTGCCGAAGTCAGCCTGGCGCTGGCGGGTGTGGCGGCCGACAGCCTGAGCCAGATGATTCCCGGCCTGCTCGGCGGCGGCCAGGCCCAGGGCATGCTCGAAGGCCAGCGCGAACGGCTGATGACCCAGATCGAAGCCGACCTGCATAACACCTTGCTGTACGTGTACCGTGACCTGTCGAACCCGGAGCTGGAAGAATTCGCCAGCTTCGCCGAGTCCGCCGAAGGCCGTGCCTACTACCAGGCCGCCCTGGCCGCAATCCGCGCCGGCCTGGCGGTCGGCCAGAGCAATTCGAGCCTGGTGCAGTAACCACAGCGCTGTCGCCTGGCAAACACCGGACGGCCTGGCGGCCGCCGCGCGCTTATCAAAAAAACCTACTCATTTATTGGATATTACATTCGCCGCTTGTAGGAGCGCGCTTGCCCGCGACCGAGTGCGCAGCGCTCGCAAAATTGATGAAACGCCACAAATTTACGACCGTAAATCTACGAAACGCCACAAATTTACGACCGTAAATCTACGAAACGCTGAAAATTTACGACCTTAAATCTACGAAACGGATCGTGTCCCAGGAAGTGGTGTAACTGAACCAGCCGAAGGCGCCCTGTGGGCGAAAGAGGAGGGTCATCGTGGTTCTTGGCTAATGTTGAGTTTGCGGACTTAACCTTCACC
>NZ_LMOA01000014.1:0-8194 GCF_001423155.1 Pseudomonas sp. Leaf127
TGCCCGCGACCGGCTGCGTAGCAGTCGTAAAATTGTGGCGTTTCACAGATTTCTGCGAGCGCTGCGCACTCGGTCGCGGGCAGAGCGCGCTCCTACAGCTATGAGCTTTATTGCCAATAAAATCAATAAGTTATTTTTTGATGAGCGCGCGCTTGCCGGAATGCCGGACCACCGCGACCGGCTGCGTTAGCAGTCGTAAATTTGCGGCGTTTCCGAGATCTTGCGAGCGCTGCGCACTCGGTCGCGGGCAGAGCGCGCTCCTACAGCTGTGAGCTTTATTGCCAATAAAATCAATAAGTTATTTTTTGATGAGCGCGCGCTTGCCGGAATGCCGGACCACCGCGACCGGCTGCGTTAGCAGTCGTAAAATTGTGGCGTTTCACAGATTTCTGCGAGCGCTGCGCACTCGGTCGCGGGCAGAGCGCGCTCCTACAGGTGTGAATTTTATAGCCAATAAAATCAATAAGTTATTTTATGTTTGATGAGCGCGCGCTTGCCGGAATGCCCAAACGCGTTTATTGATGCAATACCGCCAGAAATAAATGACCTGCCGGTCACACAGCAATACCCCCACATGAAATAATGGCAATCAGCCATAGACAGAGACGCAGCGCTCTGTCTCATGCGTGCGGCAAATGCTTGGATGGGTCTTTATTTCAGGACGGTGCGGTTAAACGATGACTTTGGTAGCTGAAAACCCGGATGTGATGTACCGCCTGCTGGTGCAGAGTGTGGTGGATTACGCCATCTACATGCTGACCCCCGAAGGGATCGTGGCCAACTGGAACAGTGGCGCCCAGCGGGCCAAGCAGTACCGGGCCGAGGAAATCGTCGGTCAGCATTTCTCGGTGTTCTACTGCGCCGAGGAACGTGCCCGCCATGTACCGATGAGCGGGCTTGAGACCGCACGCGCCACCGGGCGCTTCGAGGCCCAGGGCTGGCGGGTGCGCAAGGACGGCAGCGTGTTCTGGGCCGATGTGGTCATCGATGCGGTTCATGACGACCAGGGCGAGCTGATCGGCTTTGCCAAGATTACCCGCGACTGCACGCGCCAGCGCCAGGCCGAACTGGCCCAGCACGAGCAGGAACGGCACTTCCGCCTGCTGGTGCAGGGCGTGACCGACTACGCCATCTACATGCTCGACGTCGACGGCCATGTAGTGAACTGGAACGCCGGTGCCGAACGCGCCAAAGGCTACCAGGCTGCCGAAATTGTCGGCCAGCATTTCTCGGTGTTCTACACCCCTGACGACCGTACTCATGGCCTGCCCCAGCAAGGGCTTGCCACGGCGCGCCGTGAGGGCCGCTTCGAGGCCGAGGGCATTCGCCTGCGCAAGGACGGCACCCACTTCTGGACCCATGTCGTGATCATGCCCATTCACGATGATGACGGTCAGTTGATCGGCTTTTCCAAGGTTACCCGCGACATCACCGAGCGCCGCGCCGCCGAACTCGAAGTGCTCAAGGCCAAGGAACTGGCCGAGCGCTACAGCGAAAAAATGGCCGGCCTGTCACGCTTTCTCGACTCGGTGATCGGCAGTATTCCGGCCAGCGTGATTGTCCAGGACGCCGGCACCCGTGAAATCCTGCTGGTCAATGAACAGGCACAACGGCTGTTCGGCCTGCACGACCAGCCCATGATCGGCCGCCAGGCGCAGGACTGCATGTCGCCGGTGCTGGCCGGCTATATCGACGAGCAGACCCGGCAATGCCTGAGCCATTCGGGCCTGCGCCAGACCGAGGATCGCCTGCGCACCACCATCGGCCCCCGGGTGCTGCGCACCAAGACCCTGCGCCGCGTCGATCAAGAGGCGCAGGCCGACTACGTGTTGTTGATCGCCGAAGACGTCACCGATGAAATTGCCGCCCGCGAGCAGATTCACCACATGGCCCACCATGACGCGCTGACCGGCCTGGCCAACCGCACCCTGTTGCACGAACAACTGGGGACCGCGCTCAAGGACAGCGCCTCGCATTCGCGCCGGGTCGCGACCCTGTGCCTGGACCTGGACAAGTTCAAGAACATCAACGACGCCTTCGGTCATGCCTTTGGCGACAAACTGCTGCGCGCCGTGGCCGAACGGCTGCGCGGCGTGCTGCGTGAAGAAGACACTCTGGCGCGCCTGGGTGGCGACGAGTTCGCGATTGTGTTGCCACGCCTGGAACAGGCCGACGACGCCTACCGCACCGCACGCAGGATCATCGACTGCATTGCGCCGGCCTTCCTGATGGACGGCCATACCTTCCTGATCGGGGTCAGCATCGGCATCGCCTTCACGGGTGACGCACAACTGTCCGGCGACCAATTGCTGATCCATGCCGACATGGCCCTGTATGAAGCCAAGCGCAATGGCCGCAACCGCTATGAAGTGTTCCACCAGAACATGGCCGAGGCTGCCCAGCGCCGACGCACCATGGAAATCGACCTGCGCAAGGCGTTGCACCTGGGGCAATTGCAGCTTTATTACCAGCCTATCGTCGGCATCGACGATACGCGCATTACCGGCTACGAAGCACTGATGCGCTGGCAGCACCCGAGCAAGGGCCTGATCATGCCACTGGATTTCATTGCGCTGGCCGAGGAAACGGGGCTGATCCATGAGGTCGGCACCCGCGCCCTGAACCTGGCGTGCCAGGAAGCCTGTACCTGGGACACCGAGCAAAGCGTGGCGGTCAACCTGTCACCGGCGCAGTTCAAGAATCGCGAGCTGGTCAATATCATCCAGCTGGCCCTGAACGACTCAGGCCTGGCACCGCATCGCCTGGAACTGGAAATCACCGAATCGGTGCTGCTGGAAAACAGCGAAGAAAACATCCAGACCCTGCGTGCCCTCAAGGCGCTGGGCGTGGGCATCGCCCTGGATGATTTCGGCACCGGCTATTCGTCGCTGGGTTATCTGCGCTCGTTTCCGTTCGACCGGATCAAGATCGACAAGTCCTTCGTCCATGAAATGGACCATAGCCGCGAGGCCATGTCGATCATCCGCGCCATCACCGGCATCAGCAGCAGCCTTTTGATCAAAACCACCGCCGAAGGCGTGGAAACCCAGGAACAGTTCGCCCGCCTCAAGGCCGAAGGCTGCTCGCACTTGCAGGGCTATCTGTTTGGCCGGCCGGTGCCGGTCAGCGAGCGCAAGCGCTCCTGAACCGGGCCGGGCGCTATTGCTGCACTGGCCTACAGCAACTTCCATGTATAGCTGAAGATCAGGCGGTTCTCGTCGATGTCGCTGCGGTAGTTCGAGCGAGCCGCAACGTTGCGCACGCGCACACCCAGCCCTTGCAGCGTGCCGCTCTGCACCACATAGCCGATGTCCAGGTCGCGCTCGCGGTCCTTGCCTTCGTAGCCGGCACCGGTGGTAACGTTGTCGCCGGTGATGTAGCGCACGGTGGTGGTCAGGCCCGGAATGCCCAGCGCGGTGAAGTCATAGTCGTAGCGTGCCTGCCAGGAGCGCTCGTCGGTGTAGGCAAACTCATAGGTCGGCACTTCGTTGCCCAGTGGGGTGACGTTGGCAAAGACTCGTGGAAACGGGCTGTCGCCGTACATGGCCTGGTAGCCGACATAAAAGGTGTGCCCGCCACGCTTGGCCGACAGTAAGGAAAAGAACGCCTGGTTGTCGATCTTGCCCAACAAGCGGTCGCCGTCTTCCTGTGCATCGTAATAACCGAGGTTGGCGCCCAGCACCCAGTTGCCCACCGGCTGACTGTGCTTGAGGCCGATAAAGCCTTGCTCGTAGATGTCTTCCAGTTGCCCGTAAAAGACACTGACCGAGGTGCGCTTGTCGTTGAAGCTGTAGTCACCGCCGGCGTAATTGAAGCCATCGCTGACCGCCTGGCGCTGCGGCACGTGGCCAAGCATGGCAAGCATCTTGTCGTCACCGGCCTCGTTGCGCAGGTGAGTGCTGTTGAGGTGCCCGGCCTGCAGGGTCAGGCCGGTGATTTCGCTGGAGCTGATGCCCACGCCCTGATAACTGGGCGGCAGCAGGCGAATATCGCTGAACGTCAGCACCGGCAGGTTGGGCTGCAACTCGCCGACCTTCAGTTCGGTCTTCGAAAAGCGCGCCTTGAAGGTCGCCCCCAGGCGACTGTACTCGTCGGCGGCGCGGCCATCGCCGTGGGTCGGTAACAGGCCGCTGTTGACCCGGTCCGGGCTGCTGTCGAGCTTGATGCCCAGTACCCCGCTCACGTCCAGGCCAAAACCCACCACACCCTGGGTATAGCCGGACTTGACGTTGAGAATGAAGCCTTGCGCCCACTCCTCCTGCTTCGACTGCTGGTTGGCGCCGACGATGTCGGAGAAGTCGCGGCTGAAATAGTAATTGCGGGCTTGCAGGGTGGCGCTGGCGCCTTCGATGAAGCCTTCCTTGGGCGGCTCGCCGGCGGCCAGGGCGCTGGTGGCGGCCACGGCGGTGAAGGACAGGCCCAGGCGCTGGCCCATGACACGGAAATGACGCTTGGCGATCGGATGCTGGCTCATGGTTGCTCTCTTGTTGTTATGTCTTTTTTAATGATGCAAAACGGATCAACGCGACGCCTTGTCCCCCAAGGTTGGTGCCGCTGCCGGCAGACGCCGGGCTTTCATTGCGGCGTGTACGATCAGCCCGGACAACAGCCCCCAGAAGGCCGCCGACAGGCCGAGAAACGACACCCCCGAAGCGGTCACCAGAAAGGTGAACAGCCCCGCATCGCGCTCCTCGATGTGCAACGTGCTGCGACTCAAGGCCTCGCTGATGGCACCGAACAGTGCCAGCCCCGCCAGCGCGGCGATCAGTTCCCTGGGAAAGGCGGCGAACAGCGACACCAGGGTCGCACCGGCAATCCCGAAGATCAGGTACAACAGGCTCCCGGATAGCGCAGCGATGTAGCGTCGCCGTGGGTTTTCATGCGCCTCGCGTCCGGTGCACAGGCTGGCGGTGACCGCCGCCAGGTTCAGGCCGTGGCAACCGAACGGCGCCAGCACCGCCCCCATCAGGGCACTGGCGCTGATCAAGGGGCTGGCCGGCGTCGCGTAACCGGCGCCGCGCAGCACCGCCATGCCCGGCATGAACTGCCCGGTCAGGGCCACCAGCACCAGCGGCAAGGCGAGGTTCAACGTGGCCTCCAGGCTGAACTGCGGCACGATCAGGGTCGGCGTGGCCAGGCCGAAGACCAGCGCATCGGCCTTGAAGTCACCGCCCAGCACAGTAATGCCGGTGCCGACAATCAGCACGGCCATCACCGCATAACGCGGCACCAGGCGACGCATCAGCACATAGCTGGCAAACATCGCCAGCACCAATACCGGCCTGGCCGGCAGCGACTCAAATAGCGCCACGCCAAAGCTGAACAGGATGCCGGCCTGCATGCCGGCGGCAATCGAGCCGGGCAAGCGGGCAATGATGCGGTCGAATGCCCCGCTCAGACCAATCAGCAGCAGCACCAGGCTGGCCACCAGGTAGGCGCCCACCGCCTGGTTGAGGCCGATCTGCGGCAGTTGCGACACCAGCAGCGCCGAGCCCGGAATTGACCAGGCGATCACCACCGGCACCTTGTAGCGCAGGCTCAGCAGCACACCCAGCAGCGCACTGCCGATGGAGATGGCCCAGATCCAGGACGACAACTGCGCGTGCGACAGCTGCGCAGCATCGGCGGCCTGGAAAATGATCACCAACGGACCGGCGTAGGAAATCACCGTGGCGATGCACCCGGCCACCACGGCCGACAGGGAAACATCCTTGAACAGGTCTTTCATGGGACCTCACCTGTATGAATGACGCTGCGGTTCGTAAGATTGATGCCGATCAGTCAAGTCTCGACGCGGACCTGTGGGAGGCAGCTCTGCTGGCGAATGCGGCGGTGCAGGCACAGCAGATGTGCCTGTGTTACCGGCCTCATCGTCGGATCGTCGCCCGCAGCAGAGCGCCGACCCGCTTCAGCCGGCCACCTTGGCGCTGTGGTTGGCGCCCAGGGCCGCTGCGGCACTGCCGCGCTGTGCACTGATGGCGAACACGGTCATGGCCACCGCGGCGATGGCGCCGGGCACGGCAAAGGCCATGAAGTTCAGTTGCAGCGGCAGGTTGATGCCCATCAGCGCGCCGCCCAGCAGCGGACCGACGATGGCGCCGTTGCGGCCGATCCCCGAGGCCCAGCCCAGGCCCGTGGAGCGCATCGACAGGCCGTAGAGTTGCGCGGCCCCGGCGTACAGCAGGATCTGCGTGCCGATGGTGGTGGCACCGGCCAGGAAGATCAGCAGGTACAGCACCGGCATCGGGCTCTTGAAGCCCAGCAGGCTGATCGACACCGCGCCGACCAGGAAGAACACCACCGTGACCTTGGTCAGGTTCATGCGGTCGCCCAGCCAGCCGCCGAAGATGGCGCCGAACATGCCACCGAAGTTGAGCGCCAGCAGGAACGACAGGCTCGACCCCAGGCTGTAGCCGGCGTTGGCCATGAGTTTGGGCAGCCAGGAGCTGAGTGCGTAGACCATCAACAGGCAGCAGAAGAACGCCACCCACAACGCCAGGGTGCGAACCAGGCGACCTTCGCTGAACAGGTCCAGCACCGGCACGCCCTTGCCCTTGACTTCCCCCACGGTCAGCACGTCGTCAGCGGTCAGCTTCTGGGTGTCATCCATCTGGTTGAGCAGCTTGCGCGCTTCTGCAGTCCGGCCCTGGCGCACCAGGAAGCCGACGGACTCCGGCAGGTAGTAGAGAATCGCCGGCAGCAGCAACAGCGGCAAGGCGGCGGCAAAGAACATCGATTCCCAGCCAAAGCGCGGCAGCATCACGATGCCGACCCCGGCCGACAGCATGCCGCCCAGCGAGTAACCGCTGAACATCACCGCCACCAGGGTGCTGCGCATACGCTTGGGGGCGTATTCATTCATCAGCGCCACGGCATTGGGCATCAACCCGCCACAGCCGAGACCGGCGATGAAACGACAGATGCCAAACTCGGTCGGGCTGCTGGCAAAGCCATTGATGATGGTGGCGCCGCTGAACAGCGCAAAGCAGATGGCGATGCCTTTCTTGCGCCCGATGCGGTCGGCCAGGCTGCCGAACACCAGTGCGCCGAACATCATGCCGAACAGCGCATAGCTGCCCAGTGCCCCGGCCTGCAGCGGGGTCAGGCCCCACTCCTTCATGATCACCGGCAACACCACGCCGTAGATGAACAGGTCATAGCCGTCGAAGATCAGCAGCAGGGCGCACCAGCTCATGACCATCCAGTGGAAGCGGCCGAAGCGCGCGTTATCGATAACCGCGTGTACGTCAATGTTTCGCATGGCATCTCTCTTTTGTTTTTGTTGTAGATGAAACGGTCGAGCGCTATGTCAGGCGGCGCTGGCGGCGAATTTCTCGAAGTAGAAGTTCGCCGGTGTAATGCCCTGCTCACGAATGAACTGGCTGACCGCCTCGACCATCGGCGGCGGCCCGCACAGGTAGACGTCGACGTCGCCTTCATTGAGATGGCCAGGCTCGATGTGATGGGTGACGAAGCCTTTTTGCGGGTAGCCGCTGTCCGGGCTGGACACGCAGGCGCTGTAGGTGAAGTTGGGAATACGGGCGGCAAAGTCGGCCAGTGCGTCCATCTCGACCAGGTCGAAATCGTTGCTCACCCCATAAATCAGGTGCAGCGGATGGGCACTGCCCTGCTCGGCAATTTTTTCCAGCATCGCGGTAAATGGCGCAAGACCAGTGCCACCGGCCAGCAGCAACAGCGGCCGCTTGATGTCACGCAGGTAAAAGCTGCCCAGGGGACCGGCCAGAGTCATGCTGTCGCCGGCCTTGGCCATGCCCACCAGAAAGCGGCTCATCAGCCCGCCGGGTACATTGCGGATCAGAAAGCTGACCTCGCCGTTTTTCTGCAACGAGCTGAACGAGTAGGCACGGGTCTGTTCGCTGCCCGGCACTTGCAGGTTGACGTACTGGCCCGGCAGGAACGCCAGCTGGCTCAGGGACTCGCCCTTGATTTTCAAGGCGATGGTGCTGTCGGACAGGTGCTCGACCGCACTGATGGCCGCCTGGTAAGTCACCTGGCGGGTCTTGCACACATCCGATGAAGCCGGCACGCGCACCACGCAATCGCTGGCGGCGCGCATCTGGCAGGTCAGCACATAGCCTTGTTCGGCCTCTTCCTCGGTCAGGGCATCCTCGATGTATTCCTGGCCCAGGTCGTAGGTGCCGGCCTCGGCAAAGCACTTGCAGGTGCCGCAGGC
>NZ_LMOA01000015.1:0-3199 GCF_001423155.1 Pseudomonas sp. Leaf127
GCGGGACCGAACAAGAAGAGCAGAGAGCCTGTGAGCAGGGCGACGCCGACGAAGATCAGAATGGCAAAAGCGGCAATGCCCTGAAACAGATCGCTGGCAAAGTCAGGGAAGTAGAGTTGATGTTCCACCTCACCGTAGTCGAGTTGGATTTTATAGTGGAACACAGTTTTTTGTCGGAGAATGGCCAGGAATATCATAGGGAAAACGATGGTTGCCATGCACAGGCCTAACCAAAAACCAAACATGATTTCCATTTCGGGCCACAGCCACCACGTCAGACCGCTTATGCAAATTATGGGTGTGCCGAAACAGAAGTAAAATGCACCATGAATATCACTTCGTGGTTGGTTAATGGTTTTTGTAGTCCATTGGAATATATGTATTTTGTGGTTTTTTTCTTTATGCTGGGTACTGCGCATCTCACCACTCCCAGACTTTTTCAGTGAACTCTGCATGCGGGGCGACGACGGTACGTAAAAAGGCCAGGTACTGCTCAAAGAGCGCCTTGTCAGGAAAGCGTGCCTTGAAACCAATGGTGGTGTCTGTGTGGTGTGCAACGATGATCAGGTATGTACGGTCGACGGTAACGAAATAGTGATCGCTCCATGGCATGCTTACCTCATGCGTTGGAGCGGGCTTTTCCCAATTCATTAGTTTTATGGCTGAGCCGACTGCAACGGCGGCGGGGCCAAACAGGAAGAGCAAGGAGCCTGTGAGCAGGGCAGCGCCGACGAACATAAGAATAGCGATTGTTGCGACTCCTTTAAAAAGGCCCCCTGCAAAATTGGGGAAGTAAAGTTGGTGTTCAACCTCGCCCCGGTCAGGATAAATGATGTAATCAAAAGCGGTTTTTTGCATTAGTAGGGCGACAGGAAGTGAGCCAAGAATCATTAGGGATAAGCAAAGGGTTAGCCATAGGTTGAAGTCTTCAACGAGGCTGTTTCGCATTCTCCATGTGATATAGATGCAAGTCGCCAATGGTATCCCTAAGAAGATAATGTATATTTCACGCTTGGTTGAGGGGGGTGGGTGGATGTTTTTATAGACCACTTCATGATGCTGTGGTGGGTGTTGGAGATGTCTGGTGCTTCAATGTTTTCGGTGTTTATATTTGGTGTCTTCATTGTCGGATCTTTGAGTGTGAGTTTATGTTTTTCCGGGTCGATGGGTGTCTGTTGGAGAAGGTTGGTAAACCTGTATGTGAACCTTGAGGNTGTCTTCATTGTCGGATCTTTGAGTGTGAGTTTATGTTTTTCCGGGTCGATGGGTGTCTGTTGGAGAAGGTTGGTAAACCTGTATGTGAACCTTGAGGTCTTTATGATTGGTTTCGTTTCAATCGCCAGATTTCAGTTTTTTAGTTCATCTCACCACTCCCAGACTTTTTCAGTGAACTCTGCATGCGGGGCGACGACAGTACGTAAAAAGGCCAGGTACTGGTCAAAGAGCGCCTTATCAGAAAAGCGTGCCTTGAAACCAATGGTGGTGTCTGTGTGGTGTGCAACGATGATCAGGTATTTACGGTCGACGGTAACGAAATAGTGATCGCTCCATGGCATGCTTACCTCATGCGTTGGAGCGGGCTTTTCCCAATTCATTAGTTTTATGGCTGAGCCGACTGCAACGGCGGCAGGACCAAACAGGAAGAGCAANCGCCGGCCTCGGCTGCGCTTATCAGGTATGTACGGTCGACGGTAACGAAATAGTGATCGCTCCATGGCATGCTTACCTCATGCGTTGGAGCGGGCTTTTCCCAATTCATTAGTTTTATGGCTGAGCCGACTGCAACGGCGGCGGGGCCAAACAGGAAGAGCAAGGAGCCTGTGAGCAGGGCAGCGCCGACGAACATGAGAATAATGACTGTTGCGATTCCTTTGAAAAGACCGCCTGCGAAGTCGGGGAAATACAGCTGATAATCAACCTCGCCTTGATGGGCATAAATTTTATAGTTGAAGGCGGTTTTTTGCAGCATCATGGCCACGAAGGATAGCCCTATGAGCATCATGGAGACGCAGATCATTAACCAAGTGTCCAGGTTTTCAGCGATGGATCCCCACATGTTCCAGGTTGTTATAAGGCATACAATCAAGGGGATGCCCCAGAAAAGTCCATATATCATCTGCCTGTCTGAAGGGGTGGCTCTTGATACCTTGATGGACCAGCAAAAGCGTACGGCGTCGCAATGAGGGGTTTTTTCTTTATTGTTGTGCATCTCACCACTCCCAGACTTTTTCAGTAAATTCTGCGTTTGGCGCGACAGCGGTATATAAAAAGGCAAGGTATTGCTCAAACAGCTCTGTGTTGGGGAAGCGGGCTTTGAATCCGGTAGTAATGTCAGTGGTATGTACCACGATGATCAGGTATTTTCGATCAACTGTCACAAAGTGGTGGTTGCGCCATGGCATGCTCTTTTCTTTCTCGACAGGAGGTTTTTCCCAGTTCATCAGCTTCATGGCTGAGCCGACTGCAACGGCGGCAGGACCAAACAGGAAGAGCAAGGAACCTGTGAGAATGGCAGCGCCGACGAACATAAGAATAGCGACTGTTGCGACTCCTTTAAAAAGGCCCTCTGCAAAATTGGGGAAGTAAAGTTGATGTTCAACTTCGCCCCGGTCAGGATGAATGATGTAATCAAAAGCGGTTTTTTGCATGAACATGGCAACAGGGATTATTCCTAGGATTGTCAAGGATAAGCAAAGGCTTAGCCATAGATCGAAATCTTCAATGAGGCTATTTCGCATTCTCCATGTGATATAGGCGCCAATCGCTAATGGTATGCCTAAGAAGATAATGTATATATCTCGCTTGGTTGTTGGAGGGAGGGTGGATGTTTTTATAGACCATTTCATGATGCTGTGGTGGGGGTTGGAGATGTCTGGTGCTTCAATGTTTTCGGTGTTTATATTTGATGTCTTCATTGTCGGATCTTTGAGTGTGAGTTTATGTTTTTCCGGGTCGATGGGTGTCTGTTGGAGAAGGTTGGTAAACCTGTATGTGAACCTTGAGGTCTTTATGATTGGTTTCGTTTCAATCGCCAAGTCTGTATTATTTTTTCTCACCACTTCCAGACCGTTTCAGTGAATATGGCGGAGGGTGGGAGGGCTGTGCGCAGGAAGGCGAGGTATTGCTCGAACAGTTCTTTGTTGGGGAAGCGGGCTTCGAAGCCCAGATTCAGCATCGTGCGATGGGTGACGATAACCTG
>NZ_LMOA01000016.1:0-3113 GCF_001423155.1 Pseudomonas sp. Leaf127
GCTGTCGCCGATGCAGCAGGGCATGTTGTTCCACAGCCTGTACGAGCAGGAAGCGGGCGACTACATCAACCAGATGCGGGTGGATGTCGAAGGGCTGGACGTCGAGTCGTTCCGCCGGGCCTGGCAGCAGACCGTGGAGGCCCATGACAGCCTGCGCAGTGCGATTGTCTTGCAGGGCGACCTGGAGCATCCGGTGCAGGTGGTCTACAAACAGGTGCAACTGCCGTTTGCCAGCCATGACCTGAGCACTCAAGCCGATGTACAGGCGAAGCTGGACAGGCTGGCCACCGAGGAGCGTCAACAAGGCTTCGAGCTGAGCCAGGCGCCGCTGTTGCGTCTGGTGGTCGTGCGTACCGGCGAAGGCCGGCATCACTTGATCTACACCAACCACCACATTCTTATGGATGGCTGGAGTAACTCGCGATTGCTGGGCGAGGTGCTGCAACGCTACACCGGTCAATCCGTGGCGCTGCCGGCAGGGCGTTATCGCGATTACATTGCCTGGTTGCAGCGTCAGGACGCGACGGCCAGCGAGACGTTCTGGAAAGCGCGGCTGGCTGAGCTGGAGGGGCCAGTGCAACTGGTTCTGGCCACCCGTAGCCTGACGCCGGGCGAATCAGGCTATGGCGATCATCATCAGGATTTTGGCGCCGCATCGACGCAGAAGCTGAAAGCCTTTGCCCAGCAGCACAAGGTGACGGTCAATACGCTGGTGCAATCGGCCTGGTTGCTCTTGCTGCAACGCTATACCGGGCATACGGGCGTGTGCTTCGGTGCAACGGTCGCCGGGCGTCCGGCTGAACTGGCCGGCGTCGAAGATCAGATCGGCTTGTTCATCAATACCCTGCCGGTCATCGCCAGTCCGCGAGCCGAGCAACCGGTACGCGACTGGATCGCTCAGGTCCAGGCGCAGAACCTGCAGGTGCGCGAGTACGAGCACACGCCGCTGTACGATGTACAGCGCTGGGCCGGTTGGGGCACTGACGGGCTGTTCGACAACATTCTGGTGTTTGAAAACTATCCGGTGGCACAGGCCCTGCAACAAGGCTCACCGGCGGGACTTTCGTTCAGCTCGACGGCCAGCCTGGAGCAGACCCACTACCCATTGACGTTGACCGTCAGCCTGGAAGACGCGCTGGCTGTTCACTACAGCTATGACCGTCAGCACTTCGATGCACAAGCGGTCGGGCAAGTGGCCGTACACTTTTGCACGTTGCTTGAGGCGCTGATCGTCAATGCCGAGACGCCCATCGGTGAGCTGTCGATCCACAGCCACGACACGCAACGTCAATGGGTCGATAAGTGGAGCCGCAAGCCGTCCGTTTACCCAAGCGAGCGCTGTATCCACCAGTTGATCGAGGAGCAGGTCGAGCGTACGCCAGATGACACGGCGTTATTGTTCGGTGATCAGCAACTGAGCTACCGCGAACTCAATCGCCGGGCCAACCGTCTGGCGCACCGATTGATCGAGCTGGGCGCAGGCCCGGACGTGCCGGTCGGTATTGCCGTGGAGCGTGGCCTGGAGATGGTCGTGGGCCTGTTGGGCATTCTCAAGGCCGGTGGCGCCTACGTGCCGCTGGACCCCGAATATCCACGTGATCGCCTGGCTTACATGCTGGAGAACAGTGGTGCCCGGTTATTGCTGACACAAGCGCAGTTCAGGGATCGACTGCCTGTGCCTGACGGCATCGAAAGCCTGGAAATGGAGGCCTCCGGGCACTGGCTGGCAGAGTACAGCGAGGCCAATCCGCACAACCGTACCGCACAGCAGAACCTCGCCTATGTGATGTACACCTCAGGTTCCACCGGACGGCCCAAAGGTGTGGGCATTCAGCAGGGTTCCTTGACACGGCATGCGTGGGTGTCGATCGGCTTCTTCAAGCTGACGCCGCAGGATCGTATTCTGCAGTTTGCGACCTTCAACTTCGATGGGTTCGTCGAACAGTTGTACCCGGCGCTGATTTGCGGTGCTTCAGTGGTGATTCGTGGCAAGGACGTCTGGGACAGCGACACGTTCTATCAGGTACTGATCGACAAGGACATCAGCGTTGTCGACTTGACCACCGCCTACTGGTTCATGTTGGCCAAGGACTTCCAGGGCAAGAAAGGCCGTGATTATGGCCGGCTGCGTCAGGTGCATTCCGGTGGTGAAGCGATGCCGCCAGAAGGCATTGCCGCGTGGAAAGAAGCCGGTCTTGCGCATATTCGCCTGCTCAATACCTACGGTCCGACCGAGGCGACGGTCACGGTCACCGCGCACGACTGCCAGACCTACCTGGAGGGCAGTAAGTCGTTGCCGACCCTGGTGCCCATCGGGCAAGTGCTGGACGGGCGCTCAATCTATGTGCTGGACACGGTGGGCGACATCGTGACCCAGGCGGCGATTGGTGAGCTGGTGATCGGTGGCGACCTGCTTGCCCGTGGCTACCATGCACGTCCCGCGCTGACGGCCGAACGCTTCATTCCCGACCCGTTCGACGAGCAGGGCGGCGGGCGCCTGTACCGCAGCGGTGACCTGGCGCGCTACTTCGACGACGGTGTGATCGAATACGCCGGTCGCGTCGACCATCAGGTAAAGATCCGCGGTTTCCGTATCGAACTGGGTGAAATCGAAGCGCGCCTGCAGGAACAGGCCGCCGTACGCGATGCCGTGGTGTTGGCGCACGAGGGACCGAATGGCCCGCAACTGGTGGCGTATGTGGTGCCTGCCCGAACGGTTGAAGGTGCCGACTCTTCTTCTGCACTGCGCGAGACCTTGCGCGGTGCACTCAAGAGCAGTCTGCCGGACTACATGGTGCCGGCGCACCTGATGTTCCTTGATCTCCTGCCGCTGACGCCCAATGGCAAGCTGGACCGCAAGGCACTGCCAGCACCGGAAGGTCATGTGCAGCCGCACTATCTGGCGCCACAGAGCACTCTGGAGCAACAGATTGCAGGCCTCTGGCAGGACGTCCTCAAACTTGAGCGCGTAGGCCTGACCGACAACTTCTTCGAGCTGGGCGGCGATTCGATCATTTCCCTGCAAGTGGTCAGCCGCGCCCGCCAGGCCGGGATTCAGTTCACCCCCAAGGACCTGTTCCAGCATCAGACGGTGCAGGCCCTGGCCCTGGTGG
>NZ_LMOA01000017.1:0-1369 GCF_001423155.1 Pseudomonas sp. Leaf127
GGCGCGCAGCCCATGCCGGTTCAGGCGTTGCCTTCATATATGGACAGACGAAACCYTGCGCACCACCTTTGGCCAGGACGCCGGGCAGTCGATTCAGATTATCCATGCGGTCCAGCCCTTCCTCCTGGCGGTTGACCGGTTGAGGCCTGGCCAGACCGCCCAGGCCTGGGTCGAGGAAGAAGTACGCCGGCCGTTCGATCTGGAACACGGCCCGTTGCTGCGCGTCAGGCTGCTGGGCCTGGCAGAGGACGCACATGTCCTGGTGGTGACCCTGCACCATATCGTCTCCGATGGCTGGTCGATGCCGGTGCTGGTCGATGAGCTGGTGCAATTGTACGAAGGCTACAGCCAGGGACTCGCCGAGGTCAGTCTGCCGGCCTTGCCCATCCAGTACGCCGACTATGCGATCTGGCAGCGCAACTGGATGGAGGCCGGTGAACAGGAGCGGCAACTGGCCTACTGGCAGGCACAGCTGGGCGGTGAACAGCCGGTGCTGGAGTTGCCCACCGACCGGCCACGTCCATCCGTGCCGGATCAGCGCGGGGCCCGSCTGGAAGTGCTGCTGGACGCCGGGCTGGTGAGCGCACTCAAGGCGCTGGCCCAGCGTCAGGGYTGCACGCTGTTCATGGTGCTGCTGGCCAGCTTCCAGAGTGTGCTGCAGCGCTATTCGGGACAAAACGACATTCGTATCGGGGTGCCGGTGGCCAACCGTACGCGAGTTGAAACCGAGCGGCTGATCGGCTTTTTCGTCAACACCCAGGTGCTCAAGGCAACGTTCGAGCTGACCACCACATTCGAGCAATTGCTGCAGCAGGTTCGCCAGACCGTGCTGGAAGCACAGGCCTACCAGGAACTGCCGTTCGAGCAACTGGTGGAGGCCTTGCAGCCGGATCGCAGCCTGAGCCACAGCCCRTTGTTCCAGGTGATGTTCAACCACCAGACCCAGGCCAGAGGCGCCTTCAAGGCCATCCCGGGCTTGCAGGTGGAGGGGTTGTCGTGGGAAGGCGTATCGGCGCAGTTCGACCTGACCCTCAATACCTTCGAGCATGAAGCGGGTGTCGGGGCCTCGTTGACGTATGTGACGGCGTTGTTCGATGCCACGACCATCGAGCGCCTGGCCAGGCACTGGAAGTTCTTGCTGCAAGGCGTGGTCAAGTCGTTTGATAAACCCTTGGCCGGGTTACCCCTGCTGAGTACCGATGAATATCAACAGATCGTCCGCGCATGGAACCCCACCGAGGCCCGCTACCCGGCCGGGCAGTGCCTGCACCAACTGATCGAACAGCAAGTGGCCAGGACGCCACAGGCCACGGCCCTGGTGCTTGGCGAGCAGTCGCTGAGCTATGCCGAGCTGAACCGGCGGGCCAAC
>NZ_LMOA01000018.1:0-1111 GCF_001423155.1 Pseudomonas sp. Leaf127
GGCTGTGGCGGCGGTGAAGCAGCCATGGCGTTATGGGAGTGCATTCGTTGCTACATGGAAATCGGCCCCGACGCGGTCGAGGACCAGACGTTTCAATACAATCGGCCAGGCAAAAATATATTCACCTGTTACAAAGAGGACTTTATCGAGTTCGCACACAGACGTGGCTGGGTGCTCGCCTTTCTATGGGAGGGCCTGGTGGGCCTGTTCATCTTCAATTCGTTATTAATCTATGCCGTTGTAAAGTTGAAAATTTCCCCACCGCCCGACCTCGACCACCCCGACATCATCGAATGGTCCANCCTGTTCATCTTCAATTCGTTATTAATCTATGCCGTTGTAAAGTTGAAAATTTCCCCACCGCCCGACCTCGACCACCCCGACATCATCGAATGGTCCAAACCCCTGCCCCCCGAACAATGGGCCAAACCCTCCGCCGAACTGCAAGCGGCCCTGGCTGAAATGGGTCTGGAAGCGGAAGTTAAGATATGAATACACCGGCAGCTGGCACCTGTAAAAAAGGCTTTTTTTCCAGGCAGGATTATCTGGCACCCCTGCCTTTACCGACAGGACAAAAACCCAGCGACGGTATGCGGATCATCTGGCGTAAAAATGATGTCTTCATGGACATCAGCAACTACAGCATCGGATCGGGCATCATGATGCTCTGGCCTCTTGTTATCATTTATTGCAGCTTGGCTTATATGATGAACGATGTCATCGTCCTGATGATGGGGGCTGTCGTAACAGGTTTACCTGGCCTTATGCTGATCTATTCACTCTTTCGCCCTACTCCCCTTCCCATTCGCTTCAATCGGCAACGACGCGAGGCCTGTTTTTTGAAAAGAAGCGGTGAATACTGGATCGTTCCCTGGGAAAGCGTCGTGGCCGCCGCTACCCAATTCTCCTCAACCAGTCAGGGCGGAAAAATCACTCATGGCATGCTGGTTGTCAGCCTTGAAAACCCTGACCCAAACGCCACTAAAGACAACCAACACTTCACCATGGCCTTCGGCTGTGGCGGCGGTGAAGCAGCCATGGCGTTATGGGAGTGCATTCGTTGCTACATGGAAATCGGCCCCGACGCGGTCGAGGACCAGACGTTTCAATA
>NZ_LMOA01000019.1:0-1033 GCF_001423155.1 Pseudomonas sp. Leaf127
CTTATAAAAAAACCTGACGCTTGGCGGCTTTGGCGATATACAGAGAGCGACAAAGTCAGAGCATATAAAAGCGCATCAAAATATGCACTCGGCCTTGAAGCTGCAGGCGACGCAATAACGTCAGGCAGTATGTATCAGGAGCGAAAAGAGAAAAATGAATGAATTATTCAGCTACACCATCCTAACCTTAATTGCAATCACCATTTACCAACCGGCCCGCTGGGCAAAATTTGCATGTTCAGGAAGAGGCTTCACAAAGACGAGATTCTGGATTTGGACAGCTTACAACTTTTACTTCATGTGCTTTCATATGTACTTTGTGGAAAAGAGTCACATCCCTTTTTATGGCCCTATGGAAAATTACCTCTTGGGCTGGCTATCCGTAGCGATGATATGCCTACATATTTCTGCCATCCCTACGGAGTGGAAAAGGAGACCTGGGCGCTCACGAAAAATCTTCGACCCGAAAATCCGCAAGCACAAACTGACCTTTGATCGTTATCGACTGGCACAGCCAAGAAAGTCTATCCTTTCTTTCTGGAAACGAGAATGAACACCACACTGCTCGCCCTGCTGGTTTAGGCGTAGAACATAGCGAATCACCTATAACACTTATGCCGGATCACTTCATATGTACTTCCTGGAAAAGGGCCACATCCCTTTCTACGGTTCCATGGACAGATTCCCTCTGGGCTGGCTATCCGATGACTGGTTTACAGCCGTGGCCTATGTACCATCCCTGCTGGCCTCATCGCGGGCAGAGCTCCCTCCCACATCAGCTCGGTGCCTGCGGTGCGATAGCACTGTGTCGTGTCGGGCCGTTCATGATTCTGAGCCGATGAAGCAATAGCCATCGGCAGCGTTCATTTCGGACGCGTCCTACATATCGCCGGGAAGCTCGAAAATAGACTGGTCCTCCATTTATCAAGGAGGACCGTCATGGCGAACTGCGGCTATATGACCATCAAGGGCGAGAAACAGGGCCTGATTTCGGCGGGGTGTTCGACGCCGGTCTCGATGGGCAATAAATGCC